>CAWBYC010000003.1:0-158868 GCA_963792925.1 uncultured Bacteroidales bacterium
GAACAGGAATCTTTAATAATATTTTACCCGGGTTCAGCTTGTTTGTTTTCATATAGTTTTTTTTGAGATGTTATTTTAAGGAACCTTGTCTATCAGTTCCTGTGTAATTATTATTACTCTTGTAGAGATGGAACAGGCGCCGAAGTACCCCAGTGCACCGTTACTGATGTTGTTATTCGGATTGGCAGGAGTTGAGCCGAAAAAGGATTCTGATAAAGCAGGTCGGAAAGTGTACGGTAGTATCCGTATGTCGCCTTATCGAGCAACATAAGTTCAATTCTGAAAACGCCATCCTTTGTAGCCCGGGCGACGCGCAACTCAATCTCCTCGCCATTGGTATACTGATCATCATACAGCCTGTAACTTTCAGTGTTGATGGAATCGTTTTTAAACACCTTTATCCTGTAATAATTTTTTTCAAAAGGATCCCTGAAATAACAATAAATATCAAGATGAATGTCGCTCTGCGAATGGCCACTCATGTCGAAGCGTTCGAATTCATTTTTTACAAGTTTTAACGAATCGATATTAACCCTGTCCATCATTGTTGAGATACCAGTATACACCTGTTCATCGGAAACAACTTTGAGTGTAAACGTGCGTCCGGCGATTCCCCGCAATTTTGTCGTCAGATATGTACCTGGCAATGTTTCCTGAAGCGAATCTATATTACCATAATCGTCAGCAATTATTGCTGTAGCGCCCGACACTTTTTCAAGGGAAGGCTGGTTGAAGTAACTTCCCGTGCGGCTAATCATTACAGTGTATGGCCCCCGCCTGTCCGTAACCAGTCCTTCTATGACAATCCGCGGTGCAGCATGGTTAAGGTCCACATATACTACCTTCTGGCATGCAGGTGTGATGAGAATGGTTATTATGGATAAAAGAATGTATATCGGTCGGCGTATTTTCATTTCAAAATTTTTTTTAAAATTTAAAATTATACGTTACTGCAGGTACGAAACGAAACAACGACAGCTGTACAGCCTGCATCTTAGTAGGATCACCGGGGTCCTGCTGGAAGTTTATTGCATAGGCATTCGCACGTCCGTAAACATTGTAAATTGAAAAATTCCAGCTGCTTTCAAAATTATCGGATTTTTTCCTCTGCCAGGTCAGTCCGATATCGAGCCTGTGATAATCAGGCATTCTGTAACCATTTCTTTCGGTATAATACGGGACAATATTACCATCGGTATAGTATCGGCCACTCGGAAATGTGACGACATTTCCGCTTATGTATATCCATGTTGCGGAGAATGTTATTTTAGGATTCAGTTCATAAATGCCGACAATTGCAAGATTATTCGGCCTGTCCTGTCTTGCCAGGAAAACTTCTCCGTTATTGATATCGGGAAATTGTCTCTTGGTTCTTGAACGTGTATAGCTTATCCATCCTGTCAGTTTGCCATACTTTTTCCTGACCAGGAATTCAGCACCATAGCCCCACCCCTTGCCAAATACCAGCTGAGATTCCACCTTATTGTTCAATATAAAATTTGCTCCGTTTACGATAATCAATCTGATTCTGAAGGGTTTTATAATAAACCTCAACGGAAGTCTCATACATGTTATCTGAAAAATTTCTGAAATAACCCAGCGTGTACTGATCGGCTATCCCGGCAGAATATTTATATTACTCGGGACCCACAGATCAAAAGGAGTGGTGGAAGTCGTATTGGAGAGTAAGTGAATATACTGCCTGCTGCGAGCATACGAAATCTTTACAGAGTTTGAATCATTGATGATATAATTCACAAGAAAACGGGGTTCGGGGCCGCCAAATGTGTTGAAAATTCTCCCTTTGGCATATGTTGATCAATCTATCACATCAGCAACCTTATCATAGGTGAAAATAGTGGCTGGACCTATCGAGCTGAAAAGGGAAACCGCAATCCGTAATTTAACTTAAGATGTCTGCCGATAGTCTGTTCATTTGAAATATAAACCGCATTTTCAAGGGCATACCTGTTATCCATCGATCTGACAAACAGGAATGCGGTGCTGTCGACCTTACTTGGAATAAACGTATGATAAATTGAATTAAATCCGAATCTGATTGTGTTTTTCGAGTTGAGATAAAAATGAAGATCCTCTTTGAGGTTCCAGTCCTTTATAGCTCAATTACTCTCATTGTCAGATTGCCAATGTCAATGTTGAACTTATAGCTGTAGCGGTTATAGATCATTGAAGTATTGGGAAAACACTTTTTTACTGAATATGTGGTTCCATCTTGTTGTCGCAGTTACATTGCCCCAGTCAAGACCCAGCGCTCCTCCCAGATTAAAGTTATCACGTCCAGATAAGTTGAAAAATAAAGTCTGTCCTTAGGTGAAATCTGAAAATTCGCTTTGGCATTTAAATCGTAGAAATACAATGTTGATCTCCTGGCTGTTGAATCCTTTCCCTTTGCAGAAAGCAATTTCAAAAGAGATCTGCATACGTTCTGCGGGCTGTAATCATAAATGAACCCTTGGTTTAAATACCGGTCCTTCAAGCGCTAATCGGGAGGCGATGAAACCGATGCCTCCGGAGAAATGCATGTCTTTGTTATTGCCTTCATTCATCTTAATATCTACTACCGATGATAAGCGTCCGCCATACTCAGCCGGGAAACCACCTTTATAAGTGCAATATCCTTTATTGCATCAGAGTTGAAAGTTGAAAAGAAACCCAAAAGATGGGAAGGGTTATATACCGGCGCCTCGTCAAGAAGGATAAGGTTCTGGTCCACACCACCGCCTCTTACAAAAAAGCCGGCGTTGCCTTCGCCCGCAGGTGTGATTCCGGGAAGAAGTTGTATGGTTTTCAGAATATCCTTTTCTCCCAGGATGACGGGGATATTCTGGATTTCCCTTACATTGATTTTTGAAATAAGCTCACTCTGTACCACATTGATATTATTTTTCTCCCCTGTTACCGTGACCTCATTCAATGCAATCGATTCTTCCTCCATCTCAACATCGAGCTTCATATCGTCCTTCAAATCCACCGTAATCGTTTTTGTCTTGTAGCCCATGAATTGGATTAACAGGGAGTATTTACCCGCAGGAAGCGAAAGTGAAAAATATCCGTAGGCATTAGAAGTAATCCCTATCGAAGGAATTTCGCGCGGATACACCACAGCACCGGTTAATGATTCGCCGGTCCTCGAATCCATTATAAATCCACTCACGGAAGCTTCCCTCTGACCTTTTGTCTGAGAAAATCCCGATCGCAGGATAAGAAATGAAAATATTAATAGAAAAAAGCAGATCTTCTTCGTCATTCAATCAAATTTAACCGGGCTCTTTTTTACCGATCCCGGTATTAAAAACTAATACCTCTTCTGCGCATATTCCCCTAATATCTTTATAACGAAATAAATGGAAATAAGGTTGAATTGAAATTGAAATGAAATTGAAATGTTTCCATCTGTTTCCATTTATTCTTTCACTATCTTTTGAACGAAATTCCCCTCTGCCGATTTAAGCTGAATAATATAAATGCCGGAAGGAAAGGAACTCATGTCGAATATATATATTGCCGAATTAATATCGATGCTCTTTATTAGTCTGCCCTGAAAATCAAATAGCAACAGGGTACTGACGGCAAGTGAGGATTCAATCGTCAGATTATTTTTAACTGGAGTCGGATAAATCCTTAAACCCTGGTTATGCTCTGATTCAGGTGCTGACAGCAATATGTTTGTGGAGGCCGTCCAGCTTGCAGCTATGCTATTGTCAGAGAGTGGATCTGACAGGTCAAGGTAATAGCCATTCCCGTCTGCATCGGGCCATGGCGACCGGTCGGAATAGGTGACACTGTCGATCACATTGCCAAAAGCATCGGCCAATATGAGTTTTTCACTCTGGTTTGAAAGGTTTCGCGTGAACTGGCCGAATGGAAACTGTCCGTATTTTTCGCGAAAGATTGCCGAATTTCCGGCGAGAATTTTTGTTGAATTTGGTAATATCTCAGAATATACCGGGAACTGGTAAACGAATCCCGTTCCGCTGAAATATACTCCGGTAAGACTTACGGTTGTTGATCCTGTATTCTTTATCTCAATAAATTCCTGCTGATTGCTGTCGGGGAAGTTCAACGTACTGTCGGGGTGATACATTATTTTCGTAATTACCAGCGGAGGAACGATGACATTACTGCAGTTAGAGGGCGGGGTAAGGGCAGTTGTCATCCACGGTATACGAACATTGAGGAAATCCTTTATTTTATTTATTTCACGGGTAAGATCCGGCACCGTTCCCCACTTAAGATTTTCCCTGACGGCTGCTTCGCTGATAGAAGCCACCGTTTTATCGATAAAAGAGATAATTGAATTATAGTTAAACGGTTGTCCCGGCCGGGTGAGCTCCGTCCATCTTCTGTTCATACAACATCTGAATTCAGTTTCATTGAAAAGATCTTTCCAGAATCGTGCTCCATCATTATCGCCACTTGAAAACTGCCATACATCGGGTTTGCTTCTGTCGTATCCCCAGATGGCGAGGTCGTAACCGTAGGTAAGGTTAAGATCCCACAGGGGACCCGCTCTCAGCTTCCCGTTCCTGTCTTTATGAAAGAATGTGCTATATGTGTAAGCATCGGCGTTTGAGCCCAATTCATTAAGAAGCATAAAATCGACAAAAGAAGGAATATCGATAACTGAAGGATATCCGCTGGAGGGGGAAGAATTTCCGTTGTACGACAGGGTAGCCAGTTTGGTGAATTCAGAATGGATATATGTTATCTGGGCTGAAGTTACAAATTCGGGTTTCGGGTAATCAAAAATATAATCTACGTCATCCGAGCCATAAAAACTCGACATGGTCCAGGCAACAGGGTCATTCCCTGTTGTTTTATCGGCTTTGACAATATAACCACCCGTTACCTTGGGAAAGGAATTATCCATTGTCTCCATTTTGGAAACATTGACCCTGCCTGAGCCCTGCTTGATCTTTTCCTCGAGAACATACAAACCGTTATAAGAACCGTTAAGGATCACTTCGCAAAAGACCGTCCTGCTCGCATATTCTCCGATCATCCGTGAAAGATTATAACACAGATAATCTCTTATCAGAGATGGTTCAAAACCGAGACCATTGAGGATCCAGTCATTATCGGCGGGCATTCCAAGAAGGCTCACGTTATTGTTAGTGATATTGTCATTCAGCAGTGTGGAAAAACCGTATTGCTTCTTCGGAAGGGTTTGTGATGATGATCCTCTCACTTCAATGTTTATTCTGCCATTATAATTCAGATAATCAGGAGTATTCTGATCCGTCAGCGCGTTTCGCATTCCTTCACCATGATATATTATTTTCATTTCCGCCAGGACTCTGGGCGAATCGGGGATATTCACTCCCCCATCTGTATTAATTATCACAACAGGAAGATTACTATCGGTAAAAATCTGAGAATATGAAGTTTGAAAAATACAGTACAGTAACCAGGAAAGAATAAAGTATCGCTTCATTTTATGTGATTAACTACAGGTACAAAAGTGTCAATTATTTTCCTATTAATGAATATTGAAAATAATTAATAGTCAGTCACACCGTTCAATTATCAGGTTTTGATCACTTTAGCCAATACTCCGGGAACCTGCAGAAGATCGTAATCATTATTAAAGATCAGGAATTTATCATGCCACACCGGGTTGAATTTTTCCTTGTATTCCCGTTGTCCTTTATAATGAGAGAATGACCTGATTTTTTCATATGCGAACTTCATCGATTTTTCTGGGAAATTATGGGGATCGTCCAGTCCTGATAACGGGGCAAATCCCAGATTTACGTATCTTATTCCATTGTCTTTAAAATACTTAAATAGTTCAACAAGAATATAATCCATTATCCCATTGGGAGCATCAGCAGTTTTCCGGAGCAGATCATATGTGCCTTCATCCCTGACGTAATCAGGTATGATATTTAAAAATGCTATAATCTTTTCTTCTTTGTTCTCAACTGTTATAACGGTCTGTTCCTTTATCTCTTTTTCGACGAACATTCCCTGTGAGAAGATAATCTCCTGTCTTCCTGTAATCTTAAGCCACTCATTACTTACAGCACCGAGTTTCTGGATAAGCCCATCCCGCAGAGGGGGGGTGTTTATCTGTGTGGTATAGCCCTGTTCCTTTATTTTATTCAACGCATTGCGTATAGATTTCTTTTCTCCGCCTTCGAGAGAAAAAGAACTGAGATCCACAATGCCTTCCTGGCCGAGAAAGAGACTTTTCCTCGACAGTTCTGCATAGAGCCGGAGACTCTCCTTTGGTACACGGTAATAAATATCCCTGAGCCCGTTTTCATAAGCATATCTGCCGAAAGAAATGATACATTTTTTCATTTCGTCTGCGTTTTCCGAGACTGGATTTTCGAGTACCACGGCAAAATTCCTGCTGATGCGATATGAAATAAATGCATTAATGCCCTCCGGTGCATAAATAAATTTATCGGAATAGGTTTTGAAGAAATCGACAGCTGAATTGCCAAATTTCTGTAAAAGGTCCTTCGCCCTGGCAATTTCTGCCTCCCCATGTGTTACTTTAAATACATAAGGCCTGACAAGTGAATAGATGAGAAATGAGATGGAGGCGAATCCGCTTATCTTTATAAGGTAAATGAAATCGCGTGCAAATGCATCCCGGGGAACCAGATCGTTACTGCCAATAAGGAAATAATTCTTCAACGTATAAATTAAAGATTGAAGGAAATTAAAGTCTATCCTGAAATGCTTTTTGTCGAGAAAGTAGAAACCGATCACACCGTACAAAATAACGGCGAACATGCTCAGCATTGCTGTCTGGAGACCTACAGTTCCCAGACGAGGATTTGTTTTTACGTGGTATTCTTTTCTCGTTGCTAAAAGGGAAGCGACAATCAGCAATGCTACAAACGCTTCTTCATAGTCAATGCCTTTTGTGATGTGTCCAAAAACTGAAAATACGCTTAACATAAGTGCAAACCACCAGGCTGTGCGTAAACCTCGTAACATAAATGCCG
Organism: uncultured Bacteroidales bacterium; assembly: GCA_963792925.1. Taxonomy (GTDB): domain Bacteria; phylum Bacteroidota; class Bacteroidia; order Bacteroidales; family VadinHA17; genus LD21. The sequence continues at coordinate 6,984 of CAWBYC010000003.1, forward strand.
CAGTTACCAGTAAAAAGAGTCCGGCTATGAGCACAAAACTGTTGGAAAAGCTTACAAATCCCACCATAAAATAATCTTTTAATAATACCAGCCTTTCAGGAAGCGCGGGCGTAAGCACGGAGATAATGTTTATTATTCCGAGGCTGAATATTAAAATGGCCGGGAGAATGCGCATTAAAAGCTTATCGACTTTTAAAAGAAAACTTACCATCCCGGCAAGAAGGGGGAGCCAGAATTCAAAAAACCTGAAAAGAATGGTAATGGCTATTGAATCGACACTGCTGAACCCCGATTTTATAAGAATATATGTCATCGAAACTTCTATCGCGCCCAGACCCCTTAGGAAAGGGGAGATTATCAGGAATATTACAACTACAATGTATGCCATAATGGCTGATGGAAGTGAAGGAGCATCGCTCAAAGCCTGCATTGCGATATAAACATGGGCAATACCAACAAATTCTATCAGGACAGAGATCAGAACCGTATAGATAAATTGTTTTCTGTTTATGGTGTTGCTTTTAACCTCCCCTATGTAAAGTTCAGCTTTGGGATATATTTTTAGTATCAGCTGGTAAAGTTTCTTCTTTCTCAAAAGAGAATAATAAAGAAAAACAAACAAGGACAGGATTAAAACCACCCCCGCCAAAGCATACCATTTTCCAGGTCCGGTATTTCCCCCGCTGATAACAAAAAGAAAAGAAGGTATGGCAACAATCACTACTGAAAGAATTCCAACAAAAGCATAAATCCCGGAAGCAAAATATATCTGTGATTTGGTGAATCCTTTTTTTTCGATATCACTGTTAAAGAATGCAAGTGAAGATACGGCTCCTGCCGGGAGAAAAACACTGATGAAATTCCGTTTCAGAAACAGGATTATTGCAGGCCATAGTTTTAGCCTGATGTCAATTGATGCAAATGAAGTCACATACATCAGTCCCTGGATTAATATGTAGAATAACACCAGAAATAACCCGGCAAGTACCCACGGGATATCTGCATCCGAAAGGATCAGGCTTACGGAATGAAGTTCAGATTTTTCATGGAGGACAAACCATGCTGCCAGAAATATAAAGAGAGCCGTAAACAGGAACTGAGTAATGATTTTTCCATTCTCACTTAAAAAGATAAAGACCTTATCCCGAAAGAAATCCCTGATGGACATCGATGTCTGGATTTTACTTTTCAAAGTTCGTGTTTTCACTTATTGTCCTCATTATCAACGGCAGATTTGACTTATAGTGATGGTTACCCGGGATCTTTCTTATTTTCATATTGGTTCCGGCAAGAAGACCGGGAACCTTAGTTTTCTCACCTTCACCAAAGATAATGAGTGTGGGAATGTTTTGCATTTTTATTAATTCAGCAATGGTATTATAGGTGTTCTGATTATTTCCCATACCTAACATATTTGAAATGTGAATTTCAAAATCAGTGGTAATATCGGGGGAAAGAAGTACAGTTGCTTCAAGCTGCATTCTCATCTGTTGAGGTAATCTGTTGACAATAAAGGGAACAATTTCCGCTCCCAGGGAGTACCCCATAAGCACAAATTTATCTTTTTTCCATTCTCTTGCATACCAGGCGAGAGCATCTGCCATGTCAGCGGCTGTTTCATCAGGTGTGCGACGATTCCAGAAATACTTCCTTGAATCGAGCCCGATTGTGGGAATGCCTTTCTCTGCAAGATGATCTGCAATAGATTGTTCAAAATGGTACCAGCCTCCGTCACCCGAGATGAGAAGCGCAACGGGTGCGTCGGTGTTCTGAACAATGGAGTTCGTTATGACAAGGGGAAGATTCCTGATTTTCAGGGAATCGTCAGATCTTACAGCTGCTTTTGTTGATATATTGAAAACGAGGATAAGAAAAAGAATCTTGGTTTTCATCAGGATTTTGTTTTACCATCGGATAACAATTTTATCAGGCTAAGGTTCAGGGGAGTGCAAGTCAGCAGCGTGCAGTCGTGCAAGTCATGCAGTCATGCAAGTCATGCAAGTCGTGCAAGTCCTTCAATTATTTACTTCGGACCCGCAGGACCGCAGGACCGCAGGACCGCAGGACCGCATGACATCTTTCAGACCAGCTTCTTGTATTTGATTCGAGCCGGGGTAGTATCCGATACGCGTTTTTTATAGTTTTCCTCATATTCCGAGTAATTGCCTTCAAACCAAACAACCTTAGAGTTTCCTTCGAAAGCCAGCATATGAGTGGTGACTCTGTCGAGAAACCATCTGTCGTGTGAGATAATTACGGCACATCCAGCAAAGTTCTCGAGACCTTCCTCCAGTGCCCTGAGAGTATTTACGTCTATATCGTTTGTCGGTTCGTCAAGAAGAAGCACGTTTGCCCCCGATTTAAGCGTAAGGGCGAGATGCAGCCTGTTTCTCTCACCCCCTGACAGAACACCACACTTTTTCTCCTGATCGGCTCCGGTGAAATTAAATCGCGCAACATAGGCTCTTGCATTTACCATCCTGCTTCCAACCATAACATCATTCTGACCACCGGAGATGACCTCATAGACAGTTTTTGCGGGTTCAATTGCCGCATGGGCCTGATCGACATAACCGAGAGTGACTGTTTCCCCGGTTGTGAATGATCCTTTTGTTGCTTTTTCCTGTCCCATTATCATTCTGAACAAGGTTGTCTTCCCGGCGCCGTTTGGTCCGATCACCCCTACTATTCCGTTTGGAGGAAGACTGAATTCCAGATCTTCGAACAGAAGCTTTTCATCAAATGATTTTGTTACCGATCTGGCTTCAATAACTTTATCACCGAGACGGGGTCCGTTCGGAATAAAGATTTCAAGCTTATCCTCTTTCTGCTTTACATCCTGGTTAAGAAGATTTTCGTATGCGCCCAGCCTGGCTTTTGACTTGGCATGACGAGCTTTCGGCGACATCCTGACCCATTCGAGCTCACGTTCAAGGATCTTTCTTCTTTTAACATTTCCTTTCTCTTCAGATTCGAGTCGTTTGGCTTTTTGTTCGAGCCATGAGGAGTAATTGCCTTTCCAGGGAATTCCTTCTCCCCTGTCGAGTTCGAGTATCCAGCCAGCTACATTATCGAGAAAATACCGGTCGTGTGTGATACATATTACCGTTCCGTTATATTGTTTGAGAGTTGTTTCAAGCCATTGAACCGATTCCGCATCGAGGTGATTTGTCGGCTCATCGAGCAGAAGGATATCGGGTTGCTGCAATAACAGCCGGCAAAGAGCGACTCTTCTGCGTTCTCCTCCTGACAGTACATTAACCCTGGCATTGCTGTCGGGGCACCGCAGGGCATCCATTGCCCGTTCCAGCTTATGTTCTATGTTCCACCCGTCGGCATAATCAATTTTCTCCTGTAAGACAGCCTGGCGGTCCATCAGTTGCTGCATCTTATCAGGGTTTTCATAAACTTCGGGTTCTCCAAAGCTGACATTTATTTTCTCATACTCTTTTATGATCTCCATCGTTTCCTTCAGTCCTTCCTCAACTATTTCCCTGACAGTTCCTGTTTCGTTGAGCAGGGGATCCTGTGAAAGATGACCCACTGAGTAGCCGGGGAGAAATGTTACGTCGCCCTGGTATTCTTTTTCGATTCCTGCAATGATCTTCATAAGGGTCGATTTTCCCGATCCGTTCAAACCTATTATTCCGATTTTCGCCCCGAGGAAAAACGACAAAGAGATATCTTTAAGCACCTGCCGGTGAGGAGGAAATGATTTCCCGACCCGAAACATCGAAAAGATGATCTTATTATCTTCAGCCATATTGTTTTCTGTTTTTAAATGAACAGACAAAAATAAGATGAAAATAATTAAGAACAAGAATTAACGATTGGAGATGATAAGAATGATTTAAGAACAAGGATCAACTATTTTTGATTTAAGAACGATAAGAATCAAATCAGAATGATCGTCGTTCCGGAAGTCTTCATAATTCTTAAATCGTTAATCCTTGTTCGATATTCTTCTTATTCTTCATAAAAAACAGAGACGCCCAAAATGGACGTCTCTACATCATATATTTTTGAAAAATAATCTATTTAACCTCGAAAAGCTTTATTGTTTCATCCTGAAGGAGTACCCAGAGGGTATAGACACCTTTAAGCGTTCCGATTGGAATATTCAGACATCCCAGGGCGGCAACAACCATCACAATATATCTTGCCCATGGTCTGTAAGCAAGAAGTCCGATTCCGCCAACCAGTCCCAATGTTGCCAGGAAACCAAAAAGAATAGGCAAACTGACGGATAAAAATCCGAGAACCATTTCGCCTGCTTCATCACCGCCAACCTGACTCTGGGCAAATCTCATTATAAAGAAAATGACCACAGCAAGTATTAAGCCGAGGATTGCGAATCCAATTTGAATCGCTCCGACAACGGCAACATGTTTTTTCATTTTTGAATCTTCCATGACGATTATTTTTAATGCAATTTATAAATATTTTTCATTCCTGTTCAAATGACTGGTTTTTTCACCATCTGCTGCATGGAGCGCTCAATATTTTTTCGGAAAATCCAAATTGTATGGAATGGGGTCTATGGAGAAAAGAGTTTTAGTATATTTGTTCTTTAAAATAACCGCTATGAAAAGGATATTAATTATTGCTGCCGGTTTCATTCTGCTTACACTGTCTTTCTCGTCATGCGAAAAATCGTGTAAGATCTGTCAGCAAAACACATATGATGGTTCAACGCGTATTGTAACCGGGTCCGATACTGAGTACTGTGATGCTGCGTTACTGCGTATTGAGGCAACTCCGGATGTTACAGTTTTAGGCAAAACAACAAAATGGGAGTGCAGGTAATCAGTACCTCACCCCTATCATTGTAACGTCATCAATCTGCGGGCTGTCTCCTTTCCACTCCTCAAATATTTCATTCAGTCTCTCCCCCTGTTTCAGCATTGGCATGCCTGCCATTGCCACCAGTGTTTCCCTGAGCTGCATTGACATGAATTTTTTCTGTTTCGGTCCACCGAACTGATCAGCATAACCATCTGAGAAAATATAAAATGCATCCCCCTTCTGAAGATCAATTTTGTGCAGAGTAAATGGCTCCATTTTATAGTGGATAGCCACCGGCATTTTATCGGCTCTGTAATTCATCAGCTCGCCCCCTCGTACAAGATAAAGAGGATTATTTGCGCCGGCATACCACAGAACGTCTTTCTCAAAATCCACCACGCACACTGCAATATCCATTCCATCTTTGATACTGTCTTCCTCCGCGACCTGTTTCAGGGACTTTATAATACCCTGTCGCAGGTTTTCTATTATCTGATCGGGGGAAAGTATGTGTTTACCGTTAATAATCTCATTGAGGAGTGTCACTCCAAGCATACTCATGAAGGCGCCCGGGACACCATGTCCGGTACAGTCTGCTGAAATGATCACCTGTGGATTCTCAGAAGAGCTGACCCAGTAAAAATCACCGCTGACGATAGCCAGGGGCTTATAAAGGACAAAATGCTCGAGTTTATCGCTGAAAAGCTCGAGGGATGGAATCAGGGCTGTCTGTATCCTCTTGGCATACATTATGCTGTCTTCAATATGCCTTTTCTGATAACCTATCTGATCTCTCTGGGCAGCTGCTATATCCCTTTGTTTTTCAATTTCATCTTTTTGCAATAATATTGTCCGGTTTTTTTCCTCGAGCTTCACATTTGCGTCTTTCTTGATCCTGTATCCCCGGTAAATATAATATCCCAGAAAGCTAACAAGAAGAAGGGCAAGGACAACAAAATACAGTATCAGTTTTTGTTTCTCAATTGCTTCGAGCTGGACATTTATCCTGCTGTCCTGTTCTGAGATTTTCTTAAGCTGATCATCAATTCTTCCGAGCTGTATTTCAATCTTTTCCTTCTGCTTTGTAAGAGTATCTTTCTGAATCTGAACCTCGTTCTGCTGTGCAACTATAGTTTGTTTCTGGACCGATATCTCACCACGTTGCTGACTTATCTGGATAAACTGATTCTCCAGTACCTTCTGTTTTTCATTCAGCGTTTTTACTTTCACTGTTATTTCTTTATCGAGACTGTCGAGCAATGATTTCTGATGCATGATTTCAGATTTCTGAACAGTAATCAGCTCGAGTTGCTGTCTGATGGTATCCCGTTGAATGATTATCTGCTCGCTTGCCTTCCCAAAAAGATTTTCCCAATCTTCCTTCGTCTTAATAGCCTGCGACATCATATTTGAATTCACCTTCATTCCTGCCCTGTTGATCATATCTTCATTAACGCCATATTTTGGCATCCCGCCTTCCACTCCCATGAAATTGATCATTGACTCCCTGAATTCATAACCTTCAGTAAGCAGAAGAGTCTGATGCTTGTCTATTGCCGCCTTTATCTTGTTAAGGTTAAATCCCCCGGCTTTATTCACATACAGAACTTGTGTATAAGTGATCTGGCTTTCAGAATTGAATTTAACCAGCTCCACCGGTTTATCCTGAATTCTGGTTCTCGTCTTCCTCAGGTTTCCCATTTCAAAGAACAGGTACTCATCCTTATCAAGTATTCCGATTCTGAAGATTGAAGAGTCAGCGAAACCAGGCCCGTAATCTATATACTTTGCTATATCGAATATGAACACGGCCCTGGTACCATTATCCAGCCCGGTCTGACCAAATCCATTATTGATCATTAAAATCAATCCAAAAAACAGGATCAAAATCTTGATTAAGCGGGTCTTTACAATCATCATACGAAGGTTTATCAATACGAAATTGCAAAATTTAATTCAGGAAACCAAATAAGCTCAGGTCTTCAAATAGTGAATTAATGTTGATAAAATGTTAATAAATGCGCAAATATGCACATCCAGTATCCTTTTCTTATCGTAATTTTATAGATGTCTAACCGAAACAATAAATGACTTTGAATATCAGCAACTTAGATCTTACGGGCAAAAACCTTGTTATTGTTGAAGACGACATGCCGTCGATCAGATACTATGAAACATTACTTAAGAATTCGGGTGCTGATGTAAAAATATTTCACACGGGCAAGGAATTTGTTGATTATGTGGCACAGACAGACAAAAAGATAGACCTTGTTTTTATGGATTTTCTTGTGCCTCTGATAAACGGTATCGAATGCATCAGGGTATTCAGGAGAGAAAGAAAAAACATTCCTGTAATAATGATCACAGCCTACTCATCAGAACAGGCAAAAACGGAGGCTTACATTGCCGGGTGCAATGAATATATACTGAAGCCTATCTATCCCGAAAAAATCTTTTTCCTTCTCGAGAAATATCTTAACTCGAGTATCACGATTCCGTACGAGTATTAGGAATTTCGGATTGCGGATTTTAAAAACCCGTTAAATCAATCCGAAATCTTACAATCCGCAATCCGAAATCTTTCTACCTTCCTCCCGGATGCACTATCTTAACATAGCTACCGTAATAATCTTCAAGTTTTTTGTTTATCTGGTCTCCTAACACGGTCTTCCCGTTTGAGGTACACGCATTGGCAACCCTTGAAGTATACTGAATGGCAGTCTGAATCTCAAATTCCGCAGAACTAACGATAAATGGCTTCTGCCTGAGAAAATAATCGAGTCTCTTATAATAGTAATCACAGAACGCATTTGTCATTTCCACAGCTTTGTCTGTTGCACCTGCCGTAAAGTAACCTTCGATAATGTCGGCCATATATGGATCGTAAGGCACTTTATCAAGAGGCAGTGCATTCATACAATAATTAAGGACCTCCAGCGCTTTTTCATTTTTGCCTTCACCCGCTAGTGCTTTCGAGAGCCTGGCATAGTTCAGCCTTGCCTTAACGACCATAAGTGTTCTTTTATGGTTATAGTCGATATCGACGTTTTTGTCATTAGCCCCGCGCCAGAGAAACTTCTTCATCATATTCTCATACAGGATATCGGTATCGATCCTGCCATAGTCAAGCCAGCTCTTATTCACCGATTTTATCGGCACCAGACGATATGCCAGACCCTCAAGCTGAAAATATTCCTCCAGTCCGAGAGCATCGTTATGATAACCTGTAATAAAATATATAGGTCTTTCCCAGTTATTATGTGCAAGTATGTCAAGGACGATAAGCTGGCTCTTAAGAATTGAATTACCCTTGAGCTTTATATCAATATAAGGGACAATTTTATCCGCATCAGCCGCTTTAACAGTCCCGGAGGAAAGGACTTTTGCTTTATCTACAGGGATCCTGATAGTACGCGAAGGTATGATATCAAGGATCTCAGTTGCAGAAACCTGTACCTTGGTGGCTTTATTGTCGCTGTTTACAAAATCAATAATTGTAGAGATGTCAACAGGCTCTTTCGTTTTTTCCACAATGAACAGCTGATTGTTAACCCCGTCGTAATATTTTTTACCCGGAAGGGAAACAGGCAGCGGAGCAGAAGCATATGTTCTGCTCTTCATCTGGTTAATATACCAGTCGGTATTCAGCAGCATAAGATTGCATACTCTTATGTCGGTTCTTATCCCTTCAACTTCCTGGGCATACCACAATGGAAAAGTATCATTATCTCCGTTTGAAAACAGAATAGCGTCGGGTGCACATGAGTTCAGATAGTCAGAGGCCACATCCCTTGCCAGGTACCGGCCCGAACGATCGTGATCATCCCAGTTCTGGGTTCCCATAAGGACAGGTACAGCGAAAAAACATATTACCCCTGCGGCAGAGGCAGCGATCCTTTCTTTTGTAATTTTTGAGAATACTTCGAAGAGATACAGAACACCCAGGCCAATCCATACAGAGAAGAAATAGAATGAACCCGCATAGGCGTAATCCCTTTCTCTTGGCTGATTCGGATATTGATTCAGATAGAAAACAATCGCAAGTCCGGTCATAACAAACAGCAAAAAAACTATTCCCCAGTTTTTGTTATCCCTGTTGAGTTGGTAAAACATCCCTGCCAGTCCCAGGATAAGTGGCAGCAGATAATATTTATTTCTCGAAGGGTCAGTTTTCATGTCTCCCGGAAGGTCCGATGTACCAATGCGGGGCTCATCGAGAAAATTAATGCCTGTCATCCAGTTCCCGTTTACAGCTCCTCCGGTTCCCTGAGTATCATTTTGTTTCCCAGCGAAATTCCACATGAAATATCTGAAATACATGTACCCATACTGGTAGGAGAACATAAACCTGAGGTTTTCTCCGAATGTAGGTTTCCTGATAACTTTCTTTTCACCTGACTGATCGGTTACCTGAACCGGGGTCCCTGTTACCCTGCCCCATTCCTTATAAATATCCTCGTGATCGGGCTGGTCGCTCCACATCCTTGGAAAAATTGTAATAAACCGCGGATCATAAACACGTTCCAGGTTATGGCTTGTAATTATATATTTCCCGTCCTCAAGCGCATATTTTGCTTTACCGTCAACATAATCGATGACTGGTGCATTATAGTATTGTCCTTTAAATAAGGGTCTTTCTCCATATTGCTCCCTGTTCAGGAAGTAAAGGAGATTAAAAGGATTGGAGGGATTATTCTCGTTGAGTGGGGTGTTGGCAGTAGATCTGATCACAATTATGGCATTTGCGGAATACCCGATAAGAATAGCCATTATAGCCGTGAGAAGGGTATTTAATGCTACCCTGTTTTCCCCGGCGATGTACCAGACAACTCCCGATATTGTTATCAGAACGATTATATTAAGTATTGCTGACGCCGAAATAACCCAGATCCCGGTAAAGAAAAGAGCCGCAATTGCAAAAATTCCGTTTTTCACCCTGTTTTCAGATGAAAATGAGAATTTAACAGCAAGTATAAAAAGAACAGCAATGAGTATTATATGAAAAACCATGCCACTATTGGAAGGCAGGCCAAGGGTATTTACAAAAAACAGATCAAATTTGGAAGAAATAGTTACCACTCCCGGCATTATTCCATACATCAGTAGCGCCAGAAGCACAATTGAAGTGACGAAGGAAAAAGAAAAACCTTTCCATGTAAATTCAAATTTCCGGAAATAATATACCAGCACGATTGCAGGAATTGCGAGAAGATTCAAAAGATGAACTCCTATCGAAAGACCCATAAGGAAGGCTATCAGGATTATCCATTTATCAGCGCTTTTTTCTTCCGCAACATTTTCCCATTTAAGAATTGCCCAGAAAACAAGGGCTGTAAATAGGGAAGAAGTTGCATACACCTCACCCTCTACGGCAGAAAACCAGAAAGAATCAGAAAATGTATAGGCGAGTGCTCCTACAAGACCCGAAGCCATTACGGCAATTATTCTGCCCTGGGTATAATCATTCTCATTTTTGACAAGAATTTTCTTAGCCAGGTGGGTGATAGTCCAGAAAAGAAATAATATTGTGAATGCACTCGCCAGGGCCGACATTGAGTTGACTGTGGCTGCAACTTTTGTTACATTCCCTCCGGCAAAAAGTGTGAAGAACCTTCCCATAACCATAAATACCGGGTTTCCGGGAGGATGTCCAACCTCAAGTTTAAAACATGAAGCTATGAATTCACCACAGTCCCAAAGGCTGGCCGTAGGTTCAATTGTCATCAGGTAGGTAACCGCTGCAACGAGAAAAACTATCCATCCTGATATGTTATTGATCAGCCTGTATTTCTTCATCCTTAATTATGTTTTTATATCGAAATTCTTCACTAATATCCAGAAGACGAAAATACTTATTTTTTTCATATCACCGTCAGCACTTTGCCGGTCGGTAATTTTGCTATTTTTGAGCTATAATTCATCAAATGAGAAACAGACTGATAATTTCTTTTCTGATCTTATTATTATCTCTGCAAACTGTCTCTGCACAATATTATGATACAGGACAGGACCCCTCTTCTCTAAAATGGATGCAGATTAAAACCGGCCGTTTTACCGTTATATATCCTGAAAAATACGGAGCAGGCGGGTTGCAATATGCAAAAGCTCTGGATGAAGCATATGCGAAACTTTGCACAATTTTCCCTGCAAAAAAATTTAATATCCCCGTCGTTATACACAATTACACTATACAGTCAAACGGATATGTTGCCTGGGCTCCCAAAAGGATGGAGCTTTATCCTACACCTGAGCAGGACGGCATCCCGCTTGCAACGGAACAACAACTTGCCATACATGAGCTTGCCCATGTCTTCCAGATGGAATCATTAAACCAAAGCTTCTCAAAGGGTTTGTCGTTTGTCGTGGGTCAGCAGGCAATCGGAATTGTCGCGTCTTTACTTCCGACGTGGCTGCTGGAGGGTGATGCTGTTTTTGCAGAGTCAGTGCTTAGCGAATCGGGACGAGGTCGCTCTGCAGCCTTTCAGAAACAGCTAAAGGCAGTAATTACAGACGGTACCAGGAAATATAAATATGATAAGATACTAAACGGCTCATATAAAGATTTTATACCTGACTACTATGAATCGGGTTATCAGATGGTGACCTGGACGATGTTAAAAAGCGACCCTCAGATCTGGAACAAGGTAATTAAGTTCACTGCCCGGCAACCATTCTCCCTTAACCCTGTTAACATAAGCCTCACAGCGAATGAGAGACTGAGGAAAAAAACGATATGGGATGCTACTTATAAAGACCTGAAATCCCGCTGGACAGCCGAGATCAAAAATGATCAGAGCGTTAACTATGAGAATGTGAATCCCGACAAGCATGGCAAATACATTAATTACTACACACCTGTCTATGCAGGCAAGGACAGTCTGATAGCCATAAAAACTTCATTAACCGCACCTCCTTCCTTTGTGATCATTGATCAGAAATTAAAAACAGAAAAGAGAATTCATACGCCCGGAAGGATTAATCCATGGTTTATTTCTTTCGGGAAGGGAAAATTAGTGTGGGTGGAGTCACAGACCGACCCCAGATGGGATAACAGGGAGTATTCCATAATCAAATGCCTCGACATAAATAAGGGCAGTGTTTCAAAGCTTTCTCACAAAACCAGGTATGTTGCAGCAGCAATATCTCCCGATGGCCGGTTTGTCGCAGCGATTGAGAACACCATTCAGAACATCAATAATCTTGTAATTATTGACGTGGCGTCGGCCTCTGTCATTAAAACCTTGCAGACACCCGATAACGTTTCATTGCAGCATCCCCAATGGTCATCTGACGGGAGGAATATAACATTCGTTTTCCTTGGCAAATCAGGAGAAGGCATCAATGCATTCAGCACTACAAGTCAGGAATGGAAGACTCTTATCGAGCCGGGAAGAATTGATCTCCAATCATCATTCATGAAAAATGATTCACTCTTTTTTGTCAGTTCATCCTCCGGTACAGAAAACGTTTATCTCAGGACTCCGGGGAAAATGATTTATGCGCTCACTAATTCAAAGTTCGGAGCTATCGATGCCTCACCGGCAAAAAATGACATTATCTTTAGTAATTACACCATACTCGGTAACGAGATAAGTATCGTTTCACCTCCCTCACTTCATTCGGATAACATCGGCTCTGCAACATATGTTATTAACCGGTTCGAGGTTAAGAAACCCGCCAAAACCGACGAGAACGATAAGTATACTCCTGTTCCATACAGAAAGATTCAGCATCTTTTCAGGTTTCACAGCTGGATGCCATTCTACGCCGACATCGAGGAACTGAAAAGCGATCCGACAGGTATACGTCCGGGGTTAACTCTCCTGACTCAAAACACTCTCAGCACCCTCACCTCAACAATAGCTTATGAATATTCGGCTGAAAAAAGACACGTACTCCATACCCGCGTTACCTGGAAAGGATTGTACCCTGTTTTTGAAACTCAGCTGAACTATGGGACGATTCCTGAGATAGACAAACGTTGGGAAAATGTAAACGACCCCGTTGAGATTAAACAAGGAATAAGCATGCTTAATACTATCTCAGTGCCTTTGCAGTTCAATGCAGGTAAATTTTCTGAATTTATCAGACCCTCTCTGGCCACAGATTTCAAAAACCAGTATATCTATATTAAAGAAACCGGGAAATATGATTACGGACAGACCGTAATCATGGCGAGGCTCTATTTTTCAAACTATCATGTTTCTGCTTATCGTGATATCTTTCCAAGATGGGCCCAGACTGTCGACTTTAATTATTGTTTTGCACCTTTCGACAAGAATATTTATGGATCAACGGTATCGGTTAAAACTGCATTCTTTTTTCCGGGACTCTTCCCTGATCATGGTATAAAGATCAAACTGGAGGCTGAGAAACAAAAGGCTGAGAAATATTTTTACAGATTTTTCTCGTCGTTTCCACGTGGTTACAAAAATATCATTTCCAAGGAAATAAAGTTCTTCTCGGCTGATTACGCTTTTCCTCTTTTATACCCTGATCTCAATATAGCCAGCCTTCTATACATAAAGCGGATCCGTACAGATCTCTTCTACGATTATGCCGAAGGCCCTGGCGATGCAATGTTAAAAAACAGTTCAAACGGGCTCTCGCATCTTTTCACCACTTCGGACAAGAGGTCATTTTCATCGTTTGGTGTTGAATTAGTAGGTGATTTTCATGTTTTGAGAATTCCGTATACTATTTCAGGTGGCGTTCAGGCAGCGTGGAAAAATACGAATGAACCTCCGGTAATTGGTTTGCTTTTTAATATTGATTTATTCGGGATGACGCTGGGGAAACGGCAATTGTAGGACAGGATTCAAGTCCTTAGACATCCCCCTAACCGAATAGCTTTCGTTAGGTTTAATAGTCTCCAAACAAGAAGATTAGCTTCTTATTTACATTACTGAATTAAGTGACAGCGAGAATCCATTCCCCCTTTGAAGGGGGCAAGGGGGATGTTTAGGGGAGTGGGGATGTTACCGGGGATAAGAGATATTCTAAGGTATCATCTTTCTGGCGGTCTCCCGTATGAGAATCCACGCTTTTTCAACATGCTGCGCGGTAACATTTGTCTGCGCAGTAACCATTCTCAAAGTGTATTTGCCATTCAGGACGGTATGGCTCAGATAAATTTTTCCTGAATCATTCAGCATATGGTTCAGCTTTTCATTCATGACATTTACCTGTTCTTCGCTTAATCCTGCAGGTCTGAATCTGAAACAGACCACACAGATAGTTACAGGTGCAAGTATCTCAAAATCACTTTCGTGCGAAATCTGCACAGCAAGACTTTTTGCAATTTCTATATGTCCTCTGACTTTTTCACGCAAACCATCGACGCCATACGTTCTGATCACAGCCCAGAGCTTCAGCGCCCTGAATCTTCTTCCCAGGGGAACACCCCAGTCGCGATAGTCGTTTACAGTGCCGCGTGTTCTGGTTTTGAGATACTCCGGCAGGATTTCGAAGGTTTTTATGAGAGTAGAAGCATCTTTTACAAAATAGGCTGTACAGTCGAAGTTTGTAAACATCCATTTATGTGGATTGAACACAAAGCTGTCGATATTTTCTTTCCCTTCCAGCATCCATTGAAATTCGGGCAAAATCAGGGCCGTTCCGGCCATAGCGGCGTCAACATGAAGCCAAACATCAAACTCGTTGCAAATGTCTCCTATCGCTTTTAAAGGATCAATTGCGGTGGTACCTGTGGTTCCCAGGGTGGCAACCACGCAACAGGGAATCTTTCCGATATTTTTATCACTGATAATTGCCTCCCTGAGTTTTACAGGGTCCATGGAAAAATCATCCCTGACTGGTATTTTCACAAGGTTCTTTCTGCCAATACCGCTTATCTTAACTGCCTTTTCCACTGATGAATGTGTCTGGCCGGAACAATAAACCCGCAGTATTCCCGGGTTTCTTAGCCCTTCGGAATTGCATGAAAAATTTGTTGCTTTTTCACGAGCTGTGAGGATGGATGCAAGAGTGGCCGTGGAGGCGGAGTCCTGGATTACTCCCTCAAACCCGGAAGGCAGGCCGATCAGGTCCCTTAACCAAATCATCATTTTTTCTTCAAGTTCAGCGGCAGCGGGAGAAGTTTCCCATATCATGCACTGTGCTCCGAGGGCAGCAGTCATCATCTCAGCCAGTATGGAGGCGGGACTGGTATTAGCAGGAAAATATGCGAAGAAATTCGGATTTTGCCAGTGGGTGATCCCGGGCATGATAATCTCATTGAAATCGTTCATCAGCGAATCGAACGATTCAGCCTGCTGAGGCGGCTTCTCTGGTAATTTGTTTAAAATTTCTCCGGGGCTCACTGCCGATCTGACAGGATATTTCTCAACATTCTCCATATAACCCGCCATCCATTCAACGAGCTCATGGGCATGTCTTCGAAATTCTTCAGGGGTCATCGATCTGTCTTTATCTGACGGAATCTGCAAGGAGAATTACCTTGTTGGCTTTAACTTCGATAATTCCTCCGCCGATTTCATATATTATTTCAGTATTCTCCTCGTCTATCATTCTCACCTGACCGCTATCGAGAGTGGAGATAATTGGTGCATGGTCCTTTAATACCTGAAATGATCCTTTTTTCCCGGGTACCCTTACCGATTTTATTTCCCCCTCATAGATCTTTTTGTCGGGTGTAATAATCTCTATTTTCATTACAAAATATTAATAAACAGAAGTTTTCCTGTCAGTCATTTATTTCGACTGCGCGAGTATTTTTTCACCTTTTTCTATAGCATCCTCGATAGTCCCGACCAGCATAAATGCAGATTCGGGATACTGGTCAACCTTGCCATCCATGATCATATTAAAGCCCTTGATGGTATCTTCAATTGATACGAGCGCTCCTTTTATGCCGGTGAATGATTCAGCTACAGTGAATGGCTGAGACAGGAATCTCTGAACACGACGTGCCCTGTGAACAACCAGTTTATCCTCTTCGGAAAGCTCATCCATTCCCAGAATGGCAATGATATCCTGTAATTCATTGTATCTCTGAAGCAATTCTTTAACGCGCTGGGCGCAATTGTAATGCGCTTCACCAACGATATCAGCGGTAAGGATCCTTGAAGTTGAATCGAGGGGGTCAACGGCCGGATAAATACCCAGCTCTGATATTTTTCTGCTTAATACGGTTGTCGCATCGAGATGGGCAAATGTTGTAGCAGGTGCCGGGTCGGTAAGGTCATCGGCAGGTACATAAACAGCCTGAACAGAGGTAATTGAACCGTTCTTTGTTGAGGTTATCCTCTCCTGCATCATTCCCATTTCAGTTGCCAGTGTCGGTTGATAACCCACTGCTGATGGCATTCTGCCGAGAAGAGCAGAAACTTCGGAACCGGCCTGTGTGAAACGGAAAATATTATCCATGAAGAAAAGAATATCCCTGCCTCCGCTCTTTCCGTCTCCATCCCTGAAATGTTCTGCAACAGAAAGACCTGACAGCGCTACTCTTGCTCTTGCCCCGGGAGGTTCATTCATCTGTCCGAACACGAGTGCAAGCTTCGATTCTTTAATGGCATCTTTATCTACAGTGGAGAGATCCCATCCTCCCGATTTCATGTTTTCAAGGAATTTCGGGCCATATGTAATAACACCGGCTTCAAGCATCTCGCGCAGAAGATCATTTCCTTCCCTGGTACGTTCGCCAACTCCGGCAAACACTGAGAGACCTGAATATGCTTTTGCAATATTGTTTATGAGCTCAAGGATCACAACTGTCTTTCCGACACCCGCTCCACCGAAGAGACCGATTTTCCCTCCCTTAGAGTAAGGTTCAATCAGGTCAATCACTTTTATTCCTGTATATAATATCTCCTTTTCTGTTGAAAGATCTTCGTATTTGGGAGGCTTTCTGTGTATGGGATATCCGCCGGTCTTATCCAGTGGACCTATTCCATCGATGGCTTCGCCGGTCACATTCATTAACCGGCCTTTGATCTGCTCTCCGATTGGCATGGTTATGGGCAAGCCGGTAGCAACCACGTCCATTCCGCGACGAAGACCGTCGGTTGAATCCATAGCGATTGTTCTGACTGTTCTTTCACCAATATGTTGCTGACACTCAACAACAAGGACTGTACCATCATCTCTCTTTATCTCGAGTGCATCAAATATATCAGGCATTTCAACGCCTTGTTTTTCAAAACTAACATCAACCACTGGACCAATGATCTGGCTGATTTTCCCGGTATTCTTTGACATATTTTTTATTTATTTATTATATTTCTTCGGAGTTGACAAATTTAATAATTTTTGCATTGTAACCTAGATCAATTCTCCCTCCCGATTAATGAGTTCGCAATATTGATAAGCTCGGTCTTTCTTTCTTTTGTTACCGCAAGTTTTTCAAGCAGACTGAATGCTGTATTTATATACTCGCCTGCAAGATTTTCAGATATGGCTTTTATGTTCATCTGTTCATACAGATCGACTACTTTTTTTACTTTGACTTCCGGATCGAATTCCTTCAGTGAGAACTGTTCGTGAAGCATGCGGGCTTGTTCAACTGAAGCCAGTTCAAGCGCTTTCACAAGCATGAATGTTTTTTTGTTGGAGATAATATCGCCGCCGGTTATTTTTCCGAAGATCTTTACATCTCCGTAAATATCGAGGAGATCATCCTGGACCTGGAATGCAATACCAAGGTTTCTTCCGAATTCGTAAAGCAGATCTGAATCCTTTTCATCCGCTCCACCCATGATAGCCCCAATCTTCGCCGAAGCGGCGATAAGGGCAGCGGTCTTCAGTTCTATCATACGGATATATTCTTCATGCGAGACGATGGCTGCCTTTTCAAAATCAATATCCAGTTGCTGTCCGACACATACCTCAACAGCTGCTTTATTGAAAACTTTAAAAACTTTCAGGAGATACCTCGAAGGTGTCTGCAAAAAGCATTCATTGGCAATAAACACCATCACATCACCCGAGAGCACAGCCTGATTAAGGTTCCATTTACTATGAACTGTCGGCAAATTACGCCTTACCGGCGCATGGTCCATAATATCATCATGGACAAGCGTGAAATTATGGAAAACTTCAAGGCCCGTTGCCGGCATGACAGCTTCATCAATTTTGTCGCTAAAAAGATTGCAGGCCATCAAAGCAATTATCGGACGCAATCTTTTTCCGCCTATTGAAAGGATGTATTTAACCGGGTCGTTAAGCTTCTCCGCTTCCTCATTATAAGAGAGGTTCAGGATAGCCTTATTGACCATTTTTTTCAGCTCAGACTGAGTAAACATGAATATTTTATTACAACCTGATAATCATTTATTTTATCCTCTCAGCGCTTCTGCGCCACTTACCACTTCGAGTATCTGGTTGGTAATTGTTGCCTGCCTTGCCTTGTTATACTGAAGCGTGAAGTCGCGGATCATGTTTGTCGCATTGTCCGTTGCCTTGTGCATAGCGGTCATCCTGGCACCATGTTCAGCCACAAAAGAATCGAGAACCGCTTTATAAAACTGAATCTTAAGTGATTTGGGAATCAGTTCTTTTATTATTTCCTCCTGACCAGGTTCGTAGATATAATCGACGGGTGTACTTTTCGGTTTTCCTGTTACAACTGTTTCGACAGGTAAAAAGACTTCATTTGTAAGATTCTGAACTGCTGCATTTTTAAATTGATTATAAACAAGTTCCACCCTGTCGAATTCACGTAAGGTGAAACTTTTCATAATCTGTTCTGCCACTATGTTCACATTATCAAATGTAAGGTCGTTATACAGATTATTCTGATCGGGAATCATGCTTACATTCCGTTTCCTGAAATAATCAAAACCTTTTTTCCCAATTGTCAGGAGCTTAAGGTTTCCTTTACTGACCTGGTCAGGATATTTCTCAAGCAGGATTCTTCTTGTCTCGTTTATGACATTCGTATTAAAGGCTCCGCACAATCCTCTGTTGGAGGTAATAACCACCACGAGCACCTTTTCGGGATCAGAAACCCTGCCATAGACATTTTCAATTTCAGAATCGGAAAGACTTACCGACAGATCGACAAGTAAATCATGTAATTTGTTGGCATAAGGTCTCAATCTCACAATCTTATCCTGAGCCTTCCGTAATTTGGCCGCAGACACCATCTTCATGGCAGAGGTGATCTGCCGTGTCGACTTGAATGAACTGATCCTTATTCGTATTGCCTTTAAATTCGCCATCTAAAAATTCATTTTTCCAGCTTATCCCTGATTACTGAGGCCGGTATTTTATAACTAATTCACCTGCAACCTTTTCGAGAACCGCTGTAATATCATTATTTAGTATTCCATCACGAAGGCTGTTGAGCGTATCTTTATATTTGAGCTCCAGAACTTCGAGATATTCACTTTCAAAAGTCTTCACCTTATTTGTCGGGACATCTTTTAAAAGGCCGGTTGTTCCGCAGTAGATGATTGCGATCTGCTTTTCAACTGCCATAGGTGCAAACTGGCCCTGTTTCAGGATCTCAACGTTCTTGGCTCCTTTATTCAGGATTGCCAGTGTTGATGCATCGAGGTCGGATCCGAATTTTGAGAAAGCCTCAAGTTCGCGGTACTGTGCCTGATCAACTTTAAGAGTACCTGCGATTTTTTTCATCGCTTTGATCTGGGCATTTCCTCCAACCCTGGAAACTGAAATACCAACGTTAATTGCAGGACGTACGCCTGAGTTGAAAAGACTCGACTCAAGGAATATCTGTCCGTCGGTGATAGAGATAACATTAGTAGGGATGTAAGCTGAAACGTCACCAGCCTGTGTTTCTATGATTGGTAATGCTGTAAGCGAACCGCCACCTTTTACCAGATGTCTGATAGCTTCAGGAAGATCGTTCATATTCTTTGCAACATCATCCGACTCAATGATCTTGGCTGCTCTTTCCAGAAGTCTGGAGTGCAGATAGAATACGTCGCCCGGATATGCTTCGCGACCTGGAGGGCGACGAAGAAGCAATGACACTTCCCTGTATGATACTGCCTGTTTGGAGAGATCATCATAAATGATCAGGGCATCACGACCCGTATCGCGGAAAAACTCGCCGATTGCGGCTCCGGCAAATGGAGCATAAAATTGTGATGCAGCAGGGTCGGAAGCCGTAGCAAGTACTATAACTGTATATTTAAGAGCACCATGTTCCTCCAATGTTGCAGCTATATTGGCGACAGTGGAGCCTTTCTGACCTATAGCAACGTAAATACAATAAACAGGTTTTCCGCTTTCAAAATTACTGCGCTGATTGATAATTGTATCAATTGCGATTGCAGTTTTTCCTGTCTGACGGTCGCCGATAATCAATTCCCTTTGTCCGCGGCCGATAGGTATCATAGCATCAATTGCCTTAATACCTGTTTGCAGAGGTTGTCTTACCGGTTGTCTGAATATAACACCCGGAGCCTTGCGCTCGAAAGGAAGGTTAAAAAGCTCACCCGTTATCGGACCCTTGCCATCAAGCGGCTGACCTGTCGGAGAGATAACCCTGCCTAATAATCCTTCGCCGACGCCCAGAGATGCAATTCTTCCGGTCCTTTTAACTATGTCACCTTCGTTTATTTCTTCTGTTGGACCGAGGAGCACCGCGCCGATATTGTCTTCCTCGAGGTTAAGTACGATAGCCTCAATTCCATTTTCGAATTCAATCAGCTCGTTTGACTGAGCGTTTGAAAGACCGTAAATACGTGCGATTCCGTCACCAACCTGAAGCACTGTTCCAACTTCTTCCAACTCAACACCGGTCTGTATTCCTTCCAGTTGCTGCTTAAGAATTTTTGAAACTTCTGCTGGTTTAATATTTGCCATATTGTTTTTCTTAAAAAATCTTTAATTGTTATTATGAGGGAGTTATGACGCTTCCTATAAGTTCTTTCTTTATTTTCCGAAGTTTGTTTTTTATGCTTGCATCGATGTAGCTGTCATCAATCTGCAGTATAAATCCGCCAATTATTTCCGGGTCGATGTTCTCTTTCAGATCTACTCTTGTATTGAATACTCCTGAAATAAGATCGGAGATCTGTTTTCTTACATTTTCATCGACTTTCACGGCGGTTGTCAGGACAGAATCCGTTATACCCCTGTGTTTTTTGGTTTCATGGATGAATACTCTGGCTATTGCAGGCAGGAAATTTTCTCTTCCGTTCTTTACAACCAGATCGATGAGTGACATTGTGATCGTTTCAACATTATCAGCCAGCATTTTATGAAATATTGCTGTCTTTTTTGAAGGGACAATAATCGGACTTCTCAGGAATTCTTTCGTTTCCGGGGTCTTGACGATCTCAGAAATAAATATCATGTCCTGATTGACCTTGTCAAGATTATTCTTCTCAAGGGCCAACTGGAACAACGCCCTTGCGTATCTTACAGATATTTTACTATCGTTCATTTACTTCCGTTCCTAATTCTTTTTGAAGTCTATTTCACCGAGGTAATTATCGATGAGTTTTTCCTGTTCACCCGACATTTTAAGTTTTTCTCCGAGAAGTTTTGAAGCGATCTCTACGGAAAGAGTAGCGACCTGAACATGAATTTCGGAAATTGCCTTAAGCTTTTCACTTTCAATGCCCACTCTGGCTTTCTCAATGAGTTTTTCTGCTTCATCGGTAGCTTTGCCTTTAGCCTCGGAGATAAGCTTGTCGCGTATTTCCCTGGCTTCTTTCAGGATATTTTCACGCTCCTCCCTGGCTTTACGAAGGATCGATTCGTTATCACTCTGGAGCTTAAGCATTTCCTCTCTTGCCCTTGCGGCTGATTCAAGGGAACCCTTGATCATTTCATCCCTCGATTTTACTGCGGACAGTATTGGCTTCCATGCAAACTTAGTGAGAATGAGGAAAAAGAGAATAAAAATAAGTGCTGACCAGAAAAGTGTTCCTACTGCAGGAGTAGTCAGACTGTTTGCTAATAATATCATATAATATAATTTAACGATTCAGTTAAAATGAAGCGCTGCAACCAACCGTTACAGGGCTTCATGTTTTTCCAATTTTTTACAAAAGAGCCACAACCACTGCGAACAGTGCAACTCCCTCAATAAGAGCGGCTGAAATAATCATAGCAATCTGTATCTTTGAATAAGCTTCAGGCTGTCTTGCTATTGCATCCATTGCCGATCCGCCGATTCTGCCGATACCAAGTCCTGCACCTATTACTGCCAGACCTGCTCCTACTGCTGCTAATGTTCCTGTCATAATTTTAAATATTTAGTTTAACGAATAGTTCTAATGGTTTTCCTGTACAGCCAGACTTATAAATAAAGCTGACAACAGTGTGAATATATAAGCCTGGAGAAATGCAACCAGCAGTTCCATGAAATCCATGAAGATCACGAAGAATATGGATACCGGCGCCAGGGCAAGGGTATCAAAAATGAAAATCAAACATATAAGACTCAGAATAACGATATGTCCTGCCAGCATGTTTGCAAACAATCGGATCATCAATGCAAAAGGTTTTGAGAACAACCCGATAATTTCCACCGGTATCATGATAGGCAGAAGCCACCATGGAACACCGGGTGTTGCAAAAACATGTCTCCAGTGATTTTTATTGCCGCTGAATTGTGTAACAAGGAAAGTACAGAATGCGAGAAAAAATGTTATTGCTATATTCCCTGTAACATTTGCTCCGAATGGCGGAGGGAAAGGAATGAGCCCCATCAGGTTATTGATGAGTATAAAAAAGAATGCTGTAAGAAGATATGGCATATACCTCTCATATTTATGACCGATGTTGGGAATTGCGATATCGTCGCGGATAAACAGGATAACGGGTTCAAGAAAACTCTGCATGCCCTTCGGATGGCTGATTCCGGTTTTCTTGTATGTCCTTGCCAGTGATAGAAAAAGTATAAGACCAATTATAGCCGCAGACAAGAGGGCCATAACTGTTTTTGTCATTGACAGATCGAGCGGAAGATATTTTTCATCTATCTGCCCCGCCTCATCGACATTTACGATTTTACCTTTTAAGTCGCCTTCTTCTTCAATCTTAAACCCTCTGTATTCATGACCGTGCGCGAGGTGTTTCGATGAAAAGAAATTAAGACCTTTCTCCTTACTGTAGACTATTACCGGGAGATAGATTGCTACATCTTCTCCGTTCTGTTTGGTATAGATATGCCATTCATGAGAATCGGCGATATGTTCAAGAATGTAGGTGCTGGCATTGAATTTTTGTTTCCCTTCTCCTTTTTCTTCAGCTTCCTGAGCATGAGCGGGGACAAAAATCCCAGTGAAGAGCAGGAGTAGGAAGAACCCAATTAAATTTCTTGTTTTCAAATCAGTTCAGGTTTTATAATGCTTTGTTTTTCAGGGTTTTCAGTATCATCCATATGGAAAACAAAGAGAGTGCTAAATATAAAACAAAAAATATTAAAACAGAGTCAAAAGATTTTTTTTTAGCGACAAAAAACCATAAAAGAGCAAATACCAGCTCAAGCAGGAACTTAAGACTTATTGCTACCAGTGTATAAAATGTCTGGCCATCCGGCTCTTTCGTCTGCCCCTTAAAAAAGATCACAATTGTAATGAATGCTATTACCGAGAAAACTATTGATAAAAGGACGATATCAGCAAGATGAATATTGAGGATTCCTGCAGCTGTGATTATATATCCGGTAATTATAAACAGTCCGTTTAGCAGGACCAGTCCTGATATGGTTTTAGAGATCACCTTAAAAAATCTGTGTCACTTTAAAAAATCTTTGATTGCAGTATAAATTGCTGCAAATACACCGAGGAGGGAAAGGACTATTGTAAAAACCGGTGTATGCCACCCGGTAAGTTTATCAAGTTTTACGCCCCCCCAAACAGTAACCAGAATAATCCCCAACATCTGGAAAGCCATGCCTGAGTATCTGGCGAAGTCCCTTAAACCCTTATTTTGTAAGTTTTTCGGGTTCTTTTTCTTTAATGGATCCTGTTGCGGCATTTATTTCTGTATCGCTCATTTTGCAGGTACCTGAAAATAAGGCACCCGGCTCAATGGATAGTTTTGAAGTAACAATATCACCATATATCTTGGAAGAAGCTTTCAGATTAAGGAGCTGCCCCACTATTATTTTGCCTTCTATCACGCCGGCAACTTCTGAATTTTTGCAAATAACTTCTCCATTCACTTTTCCGGTCGGGCCTATAACAATTTTACCTTTTGTATTAAGGTTTCCGGTGAGAGTTCCGTCGATGCGGATATCGCCACTTGATTTTACATCGCCTGTTATATCTGTTCCCGCACTTATGAGGTTAATAGTGGTATTGTCAGGTTCGTTGAATTTTGCCATAATGAATAAGAATTAGGGTTTCAGGGATAATAACTCACAAATATAAAAACTATTGCAGATAATAATAAAATAGGGGCGGGAATAAAAAGAGATTCTATTTCGGATCGTAAGCCCATTTAACGTAGATGGAGCCCCATGTAAAGCCGCCGCCGAAAGCAGCAAGGATGAGTATATCGCCTTTTTTGAGCTTACTCTCATATTCCCAGATACAAAGGGGAATGGTAGCAGAAGTTGTATTGCCGTAATTTTCGATATTGATCATTACTTTTTCGGGGGAGAGACCCATTCTTCTTCCTGTTGCATCAATGATGCGGAGATTTGCCTGATGCGGAACAAGCCATGAGATATCTTCGGGTTTAAGATTGTTTCTTTCCATGATCTCCACTGCCACGTCAGCCATATTTACAACAGCGAATTTGAAAACGCTCTGTCCTTCCTGGTAAATAAAATGCTCTTTTGCGTCTACTGTCTCGTGCGATGCCGGACGTATTGAACCACCCGCTTTAAGATG
Source organism: uncultured Bacteroidales bacterium (assembly GCA_963792925.1). GTDB lineage: Bacteria > Bacteroidota > Bacteroidia > Bacteroidales > VadinHA17 > LD21. Next base: position 31,556 of record CAWBYC010000003.1, read on the forward strand.
AAGGTATTTCCTGCCGGAGCCGTCGGTATGAAATATATAATCCATTATTCCGAAGTTTTCGGTGGTTGGCTCAAGCAAAACGGCACCGGCAGCATCACCGAAAAGAGGACAGGTGGTTCTATCGGTATAATCGGTAATAGATGACATTTTATCGGCTCCTACAACAATTACTTTCTTGTATCTGCCCGATTCAACATAAGACGCGCCCGTCTGCAAGGCGAACAGAAAGCCTGAGCAGGCAGCATTGAGATCAAAACTGAACGCATTTTTTATCCCGCACTTATCAGAGATAATATTGGCGGTTGCAGGAAAAAACATATCGGGAGTGACTGTTGAACAGATCACGAGATCAACATCTTCGGGAGCAGTGTTTGTTTTTAACAGCAGACCTCTTACAGCCTGTTCTCCAAGGTCTGAACTTCCGAGACCCTCTCCTTTCAATATACGTCTTTCCTTTATTCCGACTCTCTGCATAATCCATTCGTCGGAGGTATCAACCATCTTCGAAAGTTCCTGATTTGTCAGTCTGTATTCCGGCGCCCAGGCATTTATACCCGTAATGGCCGCCCGTATTTTTTCCATATTTATATTGCTTCTTTAATCTTTTGAGCCAGATTTGCATGCACGACACCTCTGGTCTGCAGAACCATATTCATTATGGCTTTTCTTTTCGAAATACCATGACCTATAACAACATTGGCGTTTATACCTACAATCGGTGTTCCTCCAATGTTTTCCCAGTCGAGACGATCAAAATATGCATCTTTCAGATTTCTGCTTTTATACAGGTGATAGAATGCTTCACCCATCTTGAGAATCACATTTCCAACGAAACCATCACAAACTATTACATCTGTCATTGTTTCCCTGAAAAGTGCATTGCCTTCGATATTCCCAACGAAGTTTAATCCGGGATAGTCTTTCATCAACTCGTAGGCTGCTTTTACTGCGGGAGTTCCTTTCGATTCTTCTTCGCCGATATTCAGCAATCCTACCGTAGGGTTATCTATTCCAAGGACATATTTTGCATATATACTGCCAAGAATGCCATACTGCAAAAATACATCAGGTTTGCAATCGGGGTTTAATCCTACGTCGAGGATTACCGATTCGCGATTGTCGACACAAGGTAATACAGTAACGAGAGCCGGACGTAAGACACCGGGGATCATATTAACAGTATAGCTTGCGCCAACGAGCATTGCACCTGTATTCCCTGCGCTGCAAAAGCCATCGAGCGTACCATCTTTGAGCATCCCGTATCCTACAGCAATACTGGAATCCTTTTTTTGTGAAAAAGCTTTTGCAGGATGATCTGCCATCTCTATTACCTGCGATGTATGAATAATTTCAAACATCGAAGCTTTAGTCTGCATTTCGTGCAGTTTTCTTAGAATGGAAGTTTCATCTCCTAATAAGACAAGGTTTTCATTATCTGATAAAAACTGAAGGGAATCAACAGCGCCTTCAATGATTGACTCAGGTGCAAAATCACCACCCATGACATCAAGGCCAATTCTCATATTTTACTTTTTAAGTTACATGAGGTCAAGCAATCGCTTTTTTCTCAATTGCCAGTTTGCCTCTGTAAAAACCACACTCAGGACATACCCTGTGATAAAGGACTGAAGAACCGCAATTTGAACAGCTTCCTGTTGTTGGTGCAGTTGCCTTATAATGCGTTCTGCGTTTATCTCTCCTGGTTTTGGAATGTTTGTGTTTAGGATGTGCCATTTTAAATTAATTTAATTATCGTTCATTAGTTTTTTCAATTCATCCCATCTCGGGTCATTGTCTTTCTCCTCATCTGTTATCAGCTCATCCAGCTTTTTTAACATCACCGGGTCACATGTGCTTTTCCCGTTTTTGTCAACCGGATGAACTCTTTTAATGGGCAGAGCCAGCATTATAAATTCATAGATCTGTTGTTGCAGATCCAATTCGTAGGCATCTATCGGAACTGAAAGTATGTCCGGATCGGTATCCTCAATGCTTTTCCCGAATTTCACCAGCAGTCGGTTCTCGCTTTTTACGGGCTGAGAAAACATTTCCAGACATCTGTCACAACTGACTCTGACACTGCCCGAAACCCTGATTGTCATATCAAGATGGGTTGATCTTTTATCCAGCTCAATATTGGCAATAAGGCTGCCTTCCTTAACTTCCGATTCCTCATACAGTTCAAAAAACGCATTACCAATCTCAAAATCAATTGTGTGGTGCCCTTCTTTTAATCCGCTTAACGGTATAGTATATGCTGAGGACATCTCTTTAAATTTTGGTTTGCAAAAATATGAATCCTTCTTCAATTAAAAAAATTATCAACAAAAAAGTAACATTTATTGTCATAAAAGACCAAATACCGATAGAAACCCGCTATTCACCGAATTTCTCTTAGCTGTTGTTTTTCTTTAAATTACATTTGATTCAGATTAAAACTTAAAGCTATGAGACGCAGGTATTATCAACACCACAAAATACACTCACTCCACAGATGGGACAGGGAACATCATCCAAGGATAAGTATCGGCTTGTTCTTTATTGTTCTGGGTGTTGCATTGCTGGTTGCCACCAACGATCTGCTTCACCTGGGAAGTGTCAGCAACTATTTTACATGGGAGACAGCGATGATATTCGTCGGTTTATTGCTCATCCTGAACCTTCGGTTCACCGGAGGTCTGCTGCTAATTGCCGGAGGAATATGGTTTTTAAAAGATCATTTTAACCTGATGTCACGGGAAGCCTTTAATACATTTTACTGGCCTGTGGTAATAGGAATAATAGGCATTTCATTTATAATATCTTCATTTTTCGGGAACAAACCGAAGATTAATAGTTAAAAAACAGATAAATTTACCATTATGGAAACAAATGAAAATTACAGGGATGAGCGTCGTCAGGCAAGAGACGCCGATCGTCAGTTAAGACGTGAACAACATCACCTTACAAACAACCGGCCAATTATCGGGATTATACTTGTTCTGATCGGTTTATTCCTGGTTCTTAAAAACACCGGATTTTTTCCCGAATTTATAGATCATGTCATTTTCAGCTGGCCAATGCTTCTGGTAGCAATCGGGCTTGTAATGACCCTTGGCGCCTCGGAAAGGACCTCGGGCGTAATCGTAATGGCTGTCGGAGGATTCTTTCTTATCCCTATGATCTTTCGCGAGACTTTCCACGCCTACAATATGTTCTGGCCTTCAATATTCATTATTATCGGAATCACTTTTCTCGTTTCCAAGCGCCGCGGTTGGAATTCTTCACTCACCAAAGGCATCATAGGCGACGAATATGTTGATTATGCGAATGTATTCAGCGGGGGAGAAAGACAGATTGTTTCCGAAAACTTCAAAGGTGGACGGGTAACAGCAGTTTTCGGAGGAATGGAACTCGATCTGACCAAGGCTAAACTGGCACCCGGAAGAAACGAACTGGAAATTTCATGTATATTCGGAGGTGTTACATTTGTTGTTCCCGATGACTGGAATGTTATCATTGAGGTAACACCTGTCCTGGGCGGATTCAACGATTCACGCAAATTAATTCCGGGCCGGATAATAGATCCTGCAAAACAGCTTGTAATTAAAGGAGCTGTCGTATTCGGAGGAGGAGAAGTAAAAAGCTATTAATCAACTAACCGGATGAAACATCCGATTCTTTCAAATAAAGTAAGACTTATCGCCTGGTGGCTGGTCTGGATCATCCTTGCTTCAGGCCAGTCACTGCTGTTTTACTATGCTTTTGGAAAATTCATAACCATAAGCCTTTTAGACAGCCTCATATCACTCCTGATATTCTCGGGGATTGCGCTTTCACTATGGTACCCTTTCAGATATTTTAACTCGGGAGAAACCAGGATCACATCTCTGATAACAAATCTTGTCGCAAGCGGCGCCCTTTCGGTCACAATCTGGGTGCTACTCACAAAATTTATCATGACTACCGTCATTCCCGAACAGGAAAACTACCAGGCATACTGGACTGAAACATTTCCATACAGAATAGGAACTGGGGTTTTCATATACGGACTAATCATACTTACTTATTACCTCTTCGTGAGTCTCAGCAATCTTTCTGAAAAAAATGCCAAAGAGGCAAGGCTCGAAAGCCTGGTAAAGGAAACGGAGCTTAAAATGCTGCGATCACAGATCAATCCGCACTTTCTCTTTAACAGTCTGAACTCAATCAGCTCACTGACGATTACCGATCCGGAAAAAGCCAGGGATATGGTTGTGAAGCTTTCCGAATTTATGAGATACGCCCTGTCACGAAAAGATGAACTACCGGTTTCCCTTCAGAATGAACTCGATAACCTGAGGCTGTATCTTGAGATCGAAAAAGTCAGATTCGGCGACAAGCTCATTACTGAAGAGACAATTGAAATGGATTGTCTCGATTTTAAAATCCCGGTTCTGCTCCTGCAACCACTATATGAAAATGCGGTGAAACATGGAGTCTATGAAAGCACCGAAAGCGTAAAGATCATGACAAATGCAAAGATGATCGAGGGGTACATCGAGATCACAATAAGCAATAATTACGAGGATTCGCCAACATTAAAAAAAGGAACCGGAACAGGTCTGCTAAATGTCGGCCGGCGGCTGGAGATCTACTATGGCAACAAGGCCATGATGAAATCCTCAAAAGAGAACGGGCTTTATACTGTGAGCCTGTATATACCGGTAGATAATTCGTAGCAAGTTTGGTTGCCCCCTGCCCCCTGCCCCCCTGAAGGGGGTGTCACCGCTTTTTCAATCGTTGAGGGAGGAAGAAAAATCATTGATATCGTATATTTCAATAAATGTCTTTAAATTTGACTTAGAAATTATTTGTCTTTTTAGAGATAAGGGAAAGTATAAATGGAAAATATCAGGATCGTTATTATTGATGATGAAACCCCTGCACGGGAAATTATCAAGCATTATTTAAAAGAAGTGGAATCCATAGAAATCGTCGCTGAATGTGCCGATGGATTTACCGGACTGAAAACCATTTCCACATTGAAACCCGATCTGGTTTTTCTCGATATTCAGATGCCGAGGCTGACAGGAATAGAGATGGTGGAAGTCCTCACCGAGAAACCCGAAATTATATTTACCACAGCTTACGATCAGTTTGCTATAAGGGCATTTGAGCTGAATGCCGTCGATTACCTGATGAAGCCTTATCAGAAAAGAAGGTTCCTGGAAGCCACTAAAAAGGCAATTGATAAGATCCGCTCAGGACTGGGCAATAAGGAACCGGCCAGCCAGCTGCTGGCAAAGCAACCGGAACCTGCATCACCCGTGAACAGGATCGTGGTTAGGAAGGGAAACGCAATAAACCTGATCCCCGTTGAACAAATAAGATATGTAGAAGCCCAGGATGATTATGTGATGATTTTCCATTCTTCCGGGAAAGCACTAAAACAACAGACAATGAAATATTATGAAGATAATCTGCCGAAATCTGATTTTGTAAGGATTCACCGTTCATATATTGTAAAAGTTGAAGAGATAAAAGGAATTGAGCCCTACGGAAAAGATAACCATGTGGCCATTCTTCACTCCGGGGATAAGCTGCCTGTCAGCCGTTCGGGATATAAACACCTGAAAGAGGAGTTAAGGTTCTAATAATTTTTCTTTATCTCTTCAACCTGTTTTCACTTTCCCATCTAGTGAACAGTTCTGAGATTGGCCGGTAACGCCGGAATCTGAACAATGGAACCGGATCATAACCATGCGTACCACCCGGACGGCATCGTAAAATTCTTCCGGTGCCCATTAACAACCCGATAAAGGGCCCGTGTATTCTCAGTGCATCGAGCATATATTGTGAACATGTTGGAACATGCCGGCATACGGGCCGAAAGAAAGGAGATATTGCATACCTGTAGAAAAGTACAGGCAGGGAAAGCAGGAATGATAATATTGCATTGAGAGCCTTGATCATGAATACAAAGATAAGAAAAACCTGCCCTGAGCCTGTCGAAGGGAGGCTCAGGTTGAGAATATGACAAAATGTCGAATTTTTCATGTCAAAGATAGTTTGGCAAAAATTTTGCTGAATGATAGAAAATTAAATTAAGGAGATTGCAACTATGAGCATCTGGGTAATTTTTATAGGATTTATGGTACTTAGCTGGATCGTCAGCGCAACCTTAAAATCGAAATTCAGTAAATATTCCAAAATACCGCTTGACAATGGAATGTCAGGAAGGGACATAGCAGAAAAAATGCTGCACGAAAACGGGATATATGATGTACGGATCGAGAGTGTCCCCGGTCAATTAACGGATCATTATAATCCGGCTGATAAAACAGTCAATCTGAGTCCGGAAGTTTACAATGGCAGAAGCATCTCATCTGCAGCTGTGGCTGCTCATGAATGCGGACATGCCGTACAGCACTCGAAGGCATATGCATGGCTTGGTTTCAGATCGAGCCTGGTTCCTGCTGTCAGCTTTGCATCAAAATGGGTACAATGGATCCTCCTGGCAGGTATTCTGATGATCAGGACATTTCCTGCTTTATTACTTGCCGGAATTGTGTTATTTGCTATTATTACATTATTCAGTTTTATAACGCTTCCGGTAGAAATAGACGCCAGCCGCAGGGCACTTGCCTGGATGTCGAACTCAGGGATAACCTCTTATCAGAATCACGATAAAGCGCAGGATGCACTGAAATGGGCTGCATATACTTACGTGATAGCAGCGCTGGGTTCACTTGCCACCCTGCTGTACTACATTTCGATATTCTCGGGTTCACGAAGGTGAGAAGAGTCGAAAGTCGAAAGTTCAAAGTCAAAAGTCGAAAGTCAATCAGGACTTTTTGACTTTTAACTTTCGACTTTTGACTTTTATCTCCCTTCCACTTCAAACCATTTCGTGCCTTTGTGGATTGTCCGTAAGATAAGCCAGATAAGGCCGCCGGCTAAGAAGAGGTACAACCACATTTTCGTAAGGTATATCCGGTCAGACAGGAAATAATTTCTGAAGAGATCGAGGATTGTGAATATGACGAAGATATTTACGAAGCTGTTATACTCCCTTCTCAAAACATTCTTAAGGGAGAAGGGCAGTTTTGCAGGAACATATTTAAAAGAAAAAGGAATAAAAGACCGCACATTCTCTGACCATTTGTCATAGATATCACCGAATTTTCTTCTGAGGAATTGTTCTTCCGCAAACATTATCCGTTCATAATACAGCCAATATATAAGGCAGAATACCAGGACTGCCCCGAATGAGCGAAGGAAGAGCACCGGCCCAAGCCACATAAAGAAATTCCCAAGGTAAAGAGGATGCCTCAGCATAGAATATATCCCTGTAACATTTAGTTCATCAGCAAGCTGCCCGTTTATGGTATTTCTGCCTGAGGTGTTCCTGGGGGTAAAGCCTATGGTAAGTATCCTGATGAGCTCTCCGAAAAGGCTGACTCCAAGAAATATGAGCTCATCGCGATCGTCAAAAAGTATCGCCTGCCGGTTGCCCAGGTACATCATTCCGATTCCGGCTATTATTATAAATCCTGGCAGCCAGCTTCTTCTTTTAAATAACCAGTTACCACTTTTTTCAAATTCATGTACAAGAGCCATTTTTCCAGATTTAGTGATGCGCAAAAGTATAAAATTTCCGGAAATTGAGCTGACTCCTTGAAAATTGCACCGTCCTCATCAATTATTATGGAAAGAATTTTTATCTTTATCAATCGTACCTAAACCAATTTATAATGGCAAGTCTCAAGTTTTTACTGGGAATGATCCCTTCGACTTCTAAGATCGAACAGGCTGAAAAAACATTGAAGAATGAATTTGAGAAGCTCAATGTTTTTACTGATTCAGAGGTGTTGGCAAGCTACATAAAACTCGACGGACTGGTTAATTCGTCAGATTTTGCTGAGAAATGCAAAGCATTAAAATCATTGAATTATAAGGATTCCGATGAATATTTGAATGAGAAAGAATTTCTTTCTCTGCGGAAAGCAAAGGATATTGTGCAGTATTATAAAACCATTTCCGGCAACTCTCTTAAAAGATTCGGGGAGATGGATGGATCGTCAAAGATAACTGACTTTGAAACGCTCGAAAAATTTATTGAATCGCCTGTATTCAGGGAGAAACAGAAGATGAAACCGGTTACTTTCAGGGATACTGATGAATACAGGAAATTCGATGAATACAAGGCGCTGAAAAAAGATCCTGAAATAAAATCATTTTTAAACCCTCCCAGAAAAAAAACGAAGGAGAAAATCGAAATTACAAAGACAAAAACCATCCTGAGATACGAGGAACTCGATATCTTCATAAAATCTTCCGAATTCCTTGCAAAAAAGAGAATGAAACCGATAACCTTCAAGGATTCCGATGAATACAAAAAACTCCTTGAATATAAAAGATTAAAAAGAACGCTCGAAATAAAAGAGTTCTACAGATTTAAAAACTCGAAGGAATACTCCAATTTCCTGAATATCGACGGTTCCGCAAGGCTGAAGAGGTATGAGGAACTCAAAGAATACGTTGCCACCCCTGAATTCAAACAGAAAAAAGAATATCTGCTCGACAAAAAAAGATTTGAGAAATCCGAATTGTTTAAAGAATTACAGGAATACAGGAAGCTTAAAAAGAATAAGGATATAATCTGGTATTACAAGGTTAAAGACTCAACCAAATTTGATATTCTCAAAAGCCTGATACTAACGTTCTCCGATGAATTTGAAGGCAATAAACTCGATACAAACAAATGGCTAACAAACTATTACTGGGGCGAAAAATTACTGGGCGACAGGTATTCGGTCGAATCAGATCTGCAATCATATACAGAGAAAGAAAATTTTGAGATTGCCAACAGCGTTCTGAGAATCAGTACGAAACCAAAGAAAATCACAGGAAAAGTATGGTCAGTCTCACATGGTTTCAAAACAAAAGAGTTCGACTTTACATCGGGACTGATAAATACCGGGAATAGTTTCAGACAGAAATACGGGATATTCAGCGCAAAAATAAAACTCGGCAATCCGGCAGCAAGAAATTCCTTCTGGATGCTTGCAGATAAAATCACACCTCATCTCGATATCTGCCGCACAGGCGGAGGAAAAGTCTGGTTCGATTATTTCTCCCCTAAAGGAACAGTATCAAAAACTTCATTGGGCTCTAAATATTCAGGTGATTATTTTATTTACACACTTGAATGGACTCCTGATAAACTCGTCTGGAAAATAAACAACACTGAGGTTTTTTCACAAACATCAGGAGTTCCCCAGGAACCAATGTATGTTCTGCTCTCAGGTGGCCTCAATAACCCGATCAATGGCATAACAACTATGGAAATTGACTGGGTCAGGGTCTACACAACAAATTAGGCACCGGGATGTCGGTGGAATGTAAATAAAAAATTATTGAGGGAGAATAGGAAGCGGTCATTTAATTACCGATGCAAAGTAGGAAACAACTCTTCTCACTACCAGTATTATTAAAAGTATCGTAATAGTTATCATCCGTATTCTGATTTGTGTTAATAATGTAGAAACGCCCGAATTAGGCGTCTCTGCAAAGTAATTTGTTTGTCATCACTCGTAAAACAACAGATAAATAAATTTGTTTAACGGTTAAAAAGCATCCCTGCAGATTTTTTCAAGCCAATTCTTAAAAAGATTTTTAGCAACATTTTATGCTTTTCGCAGTCTTTGTATTTTAAATGTAACTTTTAAGACTTTCATTCGTCTTTGCAATGTTATTTGGAGTATGACTGTAAAAGAATATAACAGGTCTGTTGAAGAATTTGCAGATTCGGTATATCGCTTCATCAGAGGAAATCTGAAAGATGATGAGCGGGCAAACGATATCGTGCAGGACACATATGAACGTCTCTGGATGAATGTCACGGAGATCGGCTTTCCGGTAGTTAAATCATGGCTCTTTTCAACATCTTATCACATTATGATTGATATTATCAGAAAAGACAAGAGAATGACAAACCTTGAAGAGATTCATGAGCATGAAATAGCCCAGGAATCGCAGTATACCGACTTGAACGAAATTCTTCATAAAGCACTGAATAATCTTACGGAACAGCAGAGAACGACTGTACTCCTCCGCGATTATGAAGGGTATAGCTATAAAGAGATCGGTGAAATTACAGGCTTAAGCGAAAGTCAGGTAAAAATCACTATTTACAGGGGGCGTTTAGCTTTGAAGAATTTCATAGGAAGGATTGAAACAGTTTTGGAATGATGAAAATCGACAGATCAAATTATGAAATATGGCTTATCGATTGGCTCGATGGTAATCTCAATGATTTGCAGGTTGAACAGGTTCAGGCGTTTCTTGCTGAAAATCCCGATTTAAAAGAAGAGTTTGGCGAAATTGAGTTTTTCAGTCTTAAACCTTCAAAGAATGGATATCCTGATAAAAGCAGTCTCAGGAGATCAGCCGGTGAGCTTTCGCAGACTCAGTTTGAATACCTCTGCGCAGCTTCCGTTGAGAACGATCTCACTGATGACCAGCAGACAGAACTGGATGAGCTTATCGGAGAAGACCCTGAAAAAAGGAAAGTCTTCGAATTATTCGGAAAGACGAAGCTTTCTCCTGTAAATGTCATTTACCCATTCAAAAAGCAATTAATAAGAAGAACCGCTCTTCAGAATGTAATCCGGATATCTTTTATTGGATTTTCCGCCGCAGCAGTCATTGCTGTTGCTTTCGTTTTATATTTCAGCAGAACACCCGACCTTCCTTTGAAGCATGAATCTGTATCACAGGTAATTGTGAGAGATAGTATCGTGAAAGTAAATCCCGTACGGAAAACCGGTGCAGAAGAGCCGCGAAAGGAGTCTGATAAAAAGAATATTCCTGTAAAAAGACAGAATATTAAGAATACAGTACCGGCTCAGCATTATGCCCGGAGTGCCTCGCTATCTCCCCAAGATCATATCGGGGACGTTGACTCAGCATCAAACAGAACACAGATAGTGGTCAGGAAAATCAATCTGGAACCGGACGTCGATTTCACTCCTGTGATCACGGCAAACCTTATTTCTCTTAATTTTTCACCAGCCGGTTTGCAGGAAGATGATGAAAGACCCAGGTTCAGCAGATTCATCGCCAGAACATTCCGTGAAAAATTCCTGAAAGACAGATCACCGAAGGACAGCCCGCTGAAAGTATATGAGATTGCAAAAGCCAGCGTCACCGGTCTTAATAAGCTTCTTGGCTGGGAAATGGCTCTGGATGAAAGAAAAGACCTTAATGGTCAGCTTAAATCGGTTTATTTCAGTTCGAAGATCCTGAAATTTAATGCACCCGTTAAAAATTCTGAATCCCCGAAGTAACTTTTCCATCACCTGCTCCGTCTCATCCATGAAAAACAACAATTATAATTTAACTATCATGAAAAAGTCTGGAACATTTATTTTGCTTACCGCAATAATTATTAATGGATACTGTCTGAACGCCTCAGCCACAGTTCAAAGTACTCAACCGGGAGACACGGTTTATAATGAAAATACAAGTGTTACTATTGGAGATAACGCAATCAAGGTTGAAAAAGATGATTCATCGCTTAAAATGAGAGTCGGGAACAGGGGTTTAAATATTCTTGAGTCACTCGAAGGACGTAAGTACAATTTTGAAAAGTACGATAACAATGATGAACAAGATACTGAAGTCAGGGTGGGCGAGAATTTCCACAGGAGAGATCAATCATCATGGGATGAAAATGACAGTGAACGGCCGGGAAGGAGAAACAGGTTCCGGGGTCATTGGGCAGGAATTGAGCTGGGACTAAATAACTATGCAACATCGACTAACAGCATGGTGTTGCCTGACGATATCGATTATATGACGCTCCATTCAGGTAAATCGACCAATTTCAATATTAATTTCACACAGCTGAGCATCGGACTTTCACGACATATAGGATTTGTCACCGGCTTAGGCTTAAACTGGAATAATTACAGGTTTGATGGCAACAACAATATTACAAAAGGGGCCAATGGAATTATAGAAGAACTTGATCCGGGAGCGAACCTGAAAAAGTCAAAGCTCGCAACACTTTATCTTACCCTGCCGGTCATGTTTGAAATGCAGTTGCCTGTCCATCATAATAATCTTAGTATTGCAGCCGGACCAATAGGGGCCATAAAACTCAGTTCGCACACGAAAATGGTATTTGAGAACGACGAGAAGGTAAAGTCAAATGGTGATTTCAGTCTGAATATGCTTCGTTGCGGTGCAACTGCCCGTGTAGGATATGGAAACTTCCAGATTTACGGCACATATTATAAAACGCCACTGTTTCAGACAGGAAAGGGACCAGCCGGCACCGACCTTTATCCTTTTGAAATCGGGATAGCGCTCACCTTTCAGGATTAATAATTTTCATTCCTCTATATTGTTTTACCATTTGTAGAGACGCCCGCTTCGGGCGTCTCTACGTGTTTTATTGTGTATATTTGTACCGCAGAAAACCGTTGGAATATGGCTGGCAAAACTTTAACTCTCCATGAGAAGAGAAGATACAACAGGCAAATACTTATTCCTGAAATAGGGATAAGCGGACAGGAAAAAATTAAAAATGCCAGTGTCCTCGTTGTTGGTGCCGGAGGTCTGGGGTGCCCGGTTCTCCAATACCTTGTTGCTGCAGGAATCGGGAAGGTCGGAATTGTTGAATTTGATACGGTTGATGAATCCAATCTCCACCGCCAGATCTTATATGGTTCAGAGGATTTAAACAAACTGAAATCTGTAATTGCAAAAAGCCGTCTCGAAAGCCTGAATCCCTTTGTGGAAATAGAAGCATTTAATTTAAAACTCCAGACTGACAATGCTCTAAGAATATTAAGTGACTACGATGTGATCGTTGATGCAACCGATAACCTTGAATCGAGGTATACCATCAGCGACGGCTGTGTCGCCCTTGGAAAACCCATGGTACACGGAGCCATCTATAAATATGAGGGAGCTGTTTCGGTTTTTAATTATAAAGGTGGTCCATCTTACAGATGCTATAATCCTTTGATCATTAATGAAGATTTTAAAAATCCTCAGCCTTCAACAGTCGGATTGTTCGGGGTTCTTGCAGGGGTTATTGGTACATATGCAGCAAATGAAGTCATTAAAATAATTACAGGTACCGGGGATATTCTTACTGGCAAGGTTCTGTTAATTAATATTTTAACCAATACATTCAGAATTTTTTCCGTCAAAAAGAAATAGATAATTAAATCTCATCAAATATGCATCTTCTGCTCATCAGCAACTCCACCAATCCGGGTGAACAATATCTCGGATATCCTAAAAAAACCATAAAGGAATTTCTCGGGCTTCTTACGGAAAAAGTGATCTTTATTCCATATGCCGCCGTTACTTTTTCTTTCGATGAATATGAAGAAAAAGTATCGGAAAGATTCAGAGAAATTGGGATCAAAATAGTATCTGCCCACCATTCCGGGGATTTAAAATCGGCAATAGAAAATGCCTCTGCAATAGTTGTTGGCGGAGGTAACACCTGGCATCTTCAGAAACTGCTTAATGAAAATGATCTCGTAAATCCGATCAGGAAAAAAGTTCTTTCAGGTACCCCCTATATCGGCTGGAGTGCAGGGTCAAATGTAGCTTGCCCTACCATAAAAACCACAAATGATATGCCTGTTGTGGAGCCTGTTTCCTTTAAATCATTCAATCTCATCCCTTTCCAGATAAATCCTCATTATACCGACTCAAATCCGGCAGGGCATGCCGGAGAGACAAGGGAACAGCGTATTGAAGAATTTACAGAAGTTAACCCGGATGTCTTTGTTGTAGGGCTGCGTGAAGGAACAATGCTTTTGCTTGAAAATGAAACGTTAAGCCTGAAAGGTGATAAAACCGCCAGGATCTTTAAAAAAGGATCTTCTCCGCGTGAGCTCGGAAACAGAGATGATTTATCTTTCCTTCTTAAACAAACAGGAAATTTCGAACCAAATGAACTAACTTTGCCCATATGATATTAAGCAGTGGAATTTTTTGTTTTTTCAGATGAACCAGTTTTCTAAAATAGGGAAACTGCTGGCAATACTGATACTGACATTTTCGATGTTTCTGCTAGTTGCCTCATTTCTCCTGAAAGACAGGGTTGGGTTTATAATTTTAAGATCTATAAACAAAAATCTGTCTACAAAACTCGAAGTCGGTTCGTACAGGTTATCATTTCTCAGGAGGTTCCCTAATGCTTCCCTTGAGCTTAAGAATGTACTTGTTCATTCTTCACCCAACTTCAATAAAGCTGCATTTAAAGAAATAAGCACCGACACTCTCCTGTCGGCCCGGTTGATTATTGTTGAATTCAAAATCACAGACATAATCAGAGGCGTTTACAATATTGAACGCATCAGCGCAAAGAGCGGAAAAGCGAACTTCTTTACCGATGCTTCCGGTCATGTAAATTACAATATAACGGTAATAAGCAAAAACCCGGGCAAGGAAGAAACAACCATTGATCTGGAAAGAATAAACCTGACCGATATAAACGCTTATTATCATCACCTGGGGTCCCATCTTATAGTTGGGGGGCCAATTAAAACAGGGAAGCTTAAAATCAGAATTTTGGGAGATGTCATAGATTTTACGGGGGGAACAGATCTGAAAATAAGCCGCTTTGAACTTTATAATTTCATGATGGATAAAACGGTCCCGGCAAAGGTTGACATTTCACTTCAGAGCTCAAAAACCGGGATGAGATTCAAAAAAGGGGTTATACATATTGATAATTATGATTTCATACTCGAAGGAACCGTCTCCGCCGACAACTTTCTCGATCTTATAGTATCCGGCAATAATCTGGATATAGCTAAAATAAGGAACTATGTGCCTGCGAAATACGGGAAAATGATAGCTGATTATGATCCGTCCGGAACGATGCTGGTAAACAGCACAATAAAAGGAGAACTGAGCCACAGGGTAAATCCTCATGTTGAGATAAACTGGCACCTTAAAAACGGAAGAGTTGCATACAAAAATTCGGGATTAACACTGAAGAATCTATCATTCTCCGGTGGCCTTTCGAATGGCAGGGGAAATAATTTCGGCACAAGCACAGTTTCGATTTCTGATTTCATGGCTGAACTCGGATCGACAAAATACAGCGGATCCGCTTCACTCAGAAACTTTGATAAACCGCTGATAGATTTGAATCTGAAGGGAAAAGTATTCCCTGATGAAATCAGAGAGTTTTTCAATATTCAGAATATTACAAAGGCTGAGGGCTCAGCTGACCTCGATCTGAAAATTGTAAACGGGCCATGGTCGGCAAAGAATTTTTCGGCTGAAGGCTTTATCGATCTTAAGCCTCAGGGAAGCGTGACATTCAATTCATTTACAATTGGTTTTCAGAAAAACAATTTGCTTTTTGGCGATGTGAACGGAAATCTGATTGTGCTGAAGTACATTCAGGCTAATAAAATCAGGCTGAAATACAAAGATCAAAATATCGCGATTAATGGTGAATTTTATAATTTGCCTGAATGGCTCACCGGACGGAAGGTAACAATGACTGCAAAAGCTGATGTTACTTTCGACAGGCTTATTCCCGATGCATTCCTGCCCGGGGGAACTGTTTCCGCGGAATCACACAGGAAAAAGAAAGCTTTTAATATGCCGGGAGATCTGAAACTGGATATCAATTTCAAAATCGACAGTGTGACTTATAAAACCTTTTCATCGTCAAAGGTTGAAGGATCGATGAACTATGTGCCAAAAACACTCACATATAAAAATCTAAAAATGAAATCATTAAACGGAAATATATCCGGCAATGGTTTTATTTCACAGAATAGGGATAAAAGTCTGATGGTAAAAGGAAGCTTCGATGTCGTTGACATTGATGTGAACAAAGCATTCTCGGCCTTTCATAATTTCGGACAGTCATTTCTTAAGGCTGAAAATATAAAAGGGGTCCTGTCGGGCTCGCTCTCGCTCGTATTTCCAATGGATTCATTGCTGAATTTCCGCATAAAAAACCTTGCTGCAGAAGGCAGGTATCTCCTGCTTGACGGTGCCCTCATTAATTTTGATCCTGTAAAGCAACTCTCGGGTTTTATCGAACTTTCCGAGCTTGAAAATATAAAATTTGACAAGCTTCAGAATGATTTTTTCATAAGGAACAATCAGCTTTTTGTTCCACAGATGGAAGTCAATTCTTCTGCCGCCGACCTGTCTGTAAATGGCAGGCACAGCTTTGAAAACGATTATGAATATCATGTTAAAATACTGCTTTCTGAAATCCTGTCGGGCAAAAGAAAAAAGAAGAGCAATATAACCGAGTTTGGCGTTGTTGAAGATGATGGTCTAGGACGCACTTCCCTGTTGTTGAAAATTGCAGGTAAAGGTGATGTTGCAAAAGTATCGTACGATATGAAAGCTGCAGGAGACCAGGTTAAAACAAACTTTAAGAAAGAAAAACAGACGCTAAAGACAATACTAAACCAGGAATATGGGTGGTATAAAGGCGACTCCGCTCTTAATCAGAAGCAGCCTGAACAAAAAAAGCCTTCGCGGTTTAAGATCAAGTGGGATGACGGAGAACCGGAGAATTAAAAAAATTCCGGGTCCCGAAAAAGGGAGTTATGAATAAATGACAGGCTCCAATAAAAGTTGCGCCTCAGACAATTTAAAAGCAGATTAGTGGTTTTCTTATAAATCCTTATGCATGTGTGTGATCTACTTTGGATATGAAAATTTTGCGCTATAAAACCTTCTGGAAATCGTTCCTATTGCTTTTTGCGGTAATTGTCGGCATTGGCTCGCTGGTTTATACAGAGATCCTTGTTTCAAAACTCAAAGCCGAAGAAAGAAAGAACGTTCAGCTCTGGGCTGAAGCTATAAGGCTGATCTCGTTTTCCGACGCTAACCAGAATTTAGATTTCCCCTATTCAATCATTGCAAATAACACTACGGTTCCTGTAATTCTTACCGATGAATCAGACAGCATAATTTCTACCCGGAATTTTGATCCTGAGAAGGTGAATATGAGTAAAGTTCTGCGGACAATGAAGGAAGACAACGAGCCAATTGTGATCAATCTTGAAAAAAATCATTTTAATCTCATCTACTATAAGGATAGCGTTATTCTCACCATGCTTAGATTCTACCCTTATATACAGGTTGGATTTATTCTTCTTTTTCTGATTGTTTCATACCTTGCATTCAGGTCGTCGAGGAAAGCGCAGCAGAACCAGGTATGGGTGGGAATGTCGAAAGAGACGGCCCATCAGCTTGGTACTCCAACATCCTCGCTTGCAGGCTGGATAGAGATCCTTCAGAACAAATATCCGGAAATTTTAATCACAAATGAACTTGCGCGAGATGTCGAACGGCTTGAGAAAGTAACTGAAAGATTTTCAAGAATAGGTTCGAAACCATCGCTGACAGACGAGAATATTGTCACTATCATTAACCGTTCGGTCGATTATCTCAAATCGAGAGCCTCCTCGAAAGTCAAATTCAATGATGATTACAGCAAAAAATATGAAGTGATCATCCCCGTAAATGCTGCATTGTTCGAGTGGGTTATTGAGAATGTTTCGAAGAATGCCATCGACGCGATGGAAGGCAATGGCGAGATAACGATCCGTATTTTGGAAACTGACAGTCACGTGATGATCGATATTTCAGATACAGGGAAGGGTATACCAAAATCGGTTATAAAGAAAATATTTAATGCCGGATTCACAACCAAACAAAGAGGCTGGGGACTTGGACTTTCACTCGCAAAAAGAATCATCGAAGATTACCATCATGGCAAGATCTTCGTCAGGCATTCGGAGATAGGCAAGGGTTCTACGATCCGGATCGCCATGAACAAGGCTTGATACTTATTGCTATCTTTGCGGTCTTTATGAAAAGAAATGAAATAGAGATAATGGCTCCGGCGGGATCCTATGAATCGCTGATGGCTGCAATTCAGGGAGGTGCCGATTCTGTGTATTTCGGAGTCGAGCAACTTAACATGAGGGCAGCCTCATCGAATAATTTCACTATAGATGATCTGCATAAAATCGTTACTATCTGTAAAAAGAATAACCTTAAAAGTTATCTCACTGTAAATGTGGTTGTATATGACCACGAAATTGAACAGATGCATAAGATCATCGATGCCGCAGTGGAAAGCGGTATCACCGCTGTTATTGCATCTGATCTGTCGGTAATCAATTATGCTTACAAGGCAGGAATTGAAGTTCATCTTTCAACACAACTGAATATCACCAACATTGAATCGTTGAAATTCTATGCACAATGGGCCGATGTGGCTGTTCTTGCACGCGAGCTGAATCTCAGCCAGGTATCGCATATCTTTCAGAATATCAGGGAACAGAATATCACCGGACCCAAAGGAGAGCTCATTAAAATTGAAATGTTTGTCCACGGCGCTCTATGCATGGCAATATCAGGGAAGTGTTATCTGAGCCTTCATGAAAATAATAAATCCGCAAACCGCGGTGAGTGTTATCAGACATGCAGGAAATCCTACCTGGCAACCAGTATGGAATCCGGTTATGAACTTGAGATAGATAACGAATACATAATGTCGCCCAAGGACTTATGTACAATAGGATTTGTAGATAAACTGATTGAAGCCGGAGTGCGAGTCCTTAAAATCGAAGGCAGGGCACGATCTGCTGAATATGTGAAAGAAGTCTCCTCATGCTATAGTGAAGCAGTGATGGCTGTTGAAGACGGAACCTTCAGCAGGGAAAAAACAGATGCATGGAGAACCAGGCTGGCCACAGTTTTTAACAGAGGTTTCTGGGATGGGTATTATCTCGGACAGACTATGGGCGAATGGAACACAAACTATGGTTCAAGCGCTACAATAAGAAAGATCTATATCGGGAAAATCACCAATTATTTTACAAAACTGGGTGTTGCAGAAATAAAACTGGAAAACGGAAATCTTAACAAAGGAGACAACATCATAATAACAGGGCCTACAACGGGTGTCGTGGAATATGAAGTGGATGAGATCAGAGTTGATCTTAAGGTGGCTGAGAATGCATTAAAAGGAGAATTGTGCTCAATTAAATCACCCGATTACTTAAGACGATCAGATAAGGTTTATAAGATGGTGGATGCTACATCTCTGTTGCCTGCCTGATTACCATTTAATTCCTTCGGCAGCTTCCAGAACCCTTGATGCATTTACTTCAATATTATCTGACTCGAGGTTTACATAAATTGTATTCTTATTATCTCTCCTCTTCAGCCCGAAAAGATATGACTTGTCATAATATTGGAGCACAATGGCTATCGCCGCGGCAAAATCCTTGTTTTCAATTGCAATCAGAGCATCCCTGGTATTATCACCACCCAGACGTCTGCTTATCTTCAGAACCGATTCTTTAAGATTCTCTGCGGGATAACCCGAGTATTCCTCCATTAGAAAGGGAAGTCTTATTTTGGCGTCCATAACCAATTCAATGACAGGGACTACCTGCATATTCTGATAAAATCCTTCCGGCATAAATACCGAGCCTATATTTCTGCTCTCATCTTCTACCCATACCGGCCTTTCGTTTTCCAGCTCTTTCCAGTTATTAAAAAGAAGGTTGGCAAACTGTTCTGTTGTAGGCTGCGGCAATTGGCCCAGGGCACCAAATGCCGACCCTTTATGGTTTGCAATCTGCTCAAGGTCGATCACCTGTTGGCCTTTTGACTTAAGATGCCTCAGGATATGAGTCTTACTGCTTCCGGTCATTCCGCCCAGGATAATCATTTTTCGTCTCTCAGAGAGGCTTTCCAGTATATACCGCCGGTAAGACTTATAGCCACCTTCCAGAACATACACCTCAAGATCGGCAAGCGAAAACAGCCAGGCCATTGCTTCCGATCTCATTCCTCCCCGCCAGCAATGAACCAACAGTCTGCCACCGCTGGCGATGCCCAGCCCCTGATTGAGTTTAGATGTCATGGCAGGACCAGTATGTTTCAGTCCCTCCAGGATGGCTGGCAGCCTGCCTTCTTTTTTGTATTTTATACCTACCGATTCGCGTTCCTTATCATCGAATAACGGAATATTCACTGCACCGGGGATATGGCCGGAATTATATTCGGAGGGAGATCTTACATCAGCAATTGAAATGCTATCGGCAAGCTCCAGAAACCTGATTATTTTTATTTTATGTATTGGCACCGTTATTCCCTTTGAGTTCCTTTGTGTAAACCACAAAGGAAAAAACGCAGAATTACTTCTTAAAGTATTTTGCAAAAAGCCTTTTAAGCTCATCTATCCTTACGGGTTTGGATATGAAATCTTTTATCCCCGCCAGCTCTGCTTTTCTTTTTGTCTCAGGCATATTATCAGCTGTAAAGGCGACTATTAAGACCGATTTATCGACTTTTAAAATACGTTGTGCCGATTCATAGCCATCCATTTCAGGCATAATGAGATCCATGAAAATAAGATCAAATCTTTTCGACTTTGCCAGCAGATATCCGTCCCACCCGTCATCAGCCACTTCAAATGTATAACCCAGACTGCTTAGAAGTTTCCCTATGACATTCTGATTCATTTTATTGTCTTCAATGATAAGGATACTTATATCGGTCCGTGCAGATCCTTGTTCAACAGGTATGGGCTGATCCTCAAGAAATGGAAAACTATTTTTGATTGTTCCCAATA
Source organism: uncultured Bacteroidales bacterium (assembly GCA_963792925.1). GTDB lineage: Bacteria > Bacteroidota > Bacteroidia > Bacteroidales > VadinHA17 > LD21. The sequence goes on from CAWBYC010000003.1 coordinate 52,191, forward strand.
ACTCGCTGATATCGAATGGTTTTAGCAGGTAATGATCGATTCCCAGAGTTATGCAATTCAGAAAATTCCCCTTCTTGTCATTTGAGCTGATCATCAGCATGATAAAATTATGGGAAAGCTTATGATCCCAGATTGATCTCGCGGCATCAAAACCATTAAACTCCTCATCATCAAAAATAATTACAAGACTGTATCTCTCTTCAGGGAAATTCTGATTTGCCTTTATCTGGTTCACCGTAGATCTCTGGAATGTGGTGATTGTAATATTCAGCCCCAGCCTGTGAAGCGCGCCAAGTATTTCTTCATCACGATTTTGATTCCCGGTGATAACGAGGGTCTTTATCTTGTCAAAAGTTTTCAGGTTCTCAAGTGAAAGATCTTTTACCTGCCGGTCATTTGAATATGTGTGAAGAGTAAATGTAACTTTTGTACCGAGATCACCCGAGAGGCCCGACGGGCTTATGGCAGATAATTCTCCTCCCATCAGTTCAACAAGCTGTTTTGAGAGAATTGTTCCAAATTCGGTGTCATCGTTTGATTTTACTTTGTGAGTTTCAATATTCACGTAATAACCGAAGATTTTTTTAAGGCTTACGCTATCAAAACTTTGTCCGGTATCGAGTATTTCGAACTCAAGTACTATTATTCCATCTTTTTTCTCTTTCAGGCGACATCTGAGATGCACCTCACCCCTTTCAGTGTTTCTCAGTGAATGATTTATAAGATTTGAAAGAATCTGTCTCAGACGGTAAGGATCGCCGATAATGCTCTCCGGAGCATTTTCGTCTACACTGCTTACTAATTTCAGATCATCTGAAAGAATATGAGTCTTTGCCAGGTCAGTACAGTATGTAATTTCCTCCCTCAGGTTAAATGGTATTTCATCGAGGATCATTTTCCCCGATTCGATTCTCGAGAAGTCGAGGATATCATTTATTATGCTCAGGAGGACTTCAGTAGACCTGTGCAGGAGGGCCACAATTTCTTTGATATCGGGGGTAATATGAAATTTTCTGAGCACATCCGTCATGCCTATGATACCGTTCAATGGTGTCCTGATCTCGTAGCTCATCCTTGCAAGGAACTCTGATTTAGCTTCATTAGCCCTGGCTTCCTGTTTCCTTGCTGATTCCAGCATAGTAACATCAATAAGTATTTCCATGGTACTCTCCTCACCCATGAACTGAACAGGGATACTGTATCTGTAAAGTACTATCTCTCCTATTTCTTTCTTTATAATAACAAACTGTTCAGGGTTGAAAGAACCGCCAAGATTTCTGGAATAGTAATCATTCTCTGCCGTTAACGAAGATTCCGGAAAGATCTTCCCTTTCATCTCAGAATCGCTGGTATATGAATATTGTGCGGCTGCAACCTTATTTGCCTTAAGTATTTCGCGGCTTTTATTATGGACTATCACGCCCACTGGCATTTCTTCAATCAGTTTGAAGAGCATTTTTTCAGAGGTCCTGAGTCCTTCCATCTCAGATTTCTGATTTTTTACATACTTCCATAATATAAAAATTATAACCTGAATAAGGATTAAGGTTATAATCACAATAAAAAGGGAATGAAGTATTAAAAATCGCTGGAAGAAAGTGGTCGGAGCAGAAAACACCAGGCCAAGATCGCGCTGCAGAAGCTGTGTGGAATAATATGAAGAAATTAATTCCTCTTTTTTCCCATTCAGGCTTGCGTTATGTATAATATTGGCAACCGATCCTGCTGCAAGACTCTCGGTGATTTTATCGAGCTGTGAGTATTCCACTATGTACTGGCTGTTGTCATAGGTGACGTCACCGGTGTTAGTCACAACCCACTGCCATTGATAGTCCTTAAGATTGAATTCTGAAAAAACAGATTTGAAATATTTCTTAAAATCTACTGCTACGACGATATTGCCTATTGTTTCAGTATTTTTCAGAACCGGCAGGTAGTAGTTAAACTTCCGGTTTTCCTCAATCAGCTGTTCCTGCGGGTAAATAGTCGCCTGGGCATGGAGAATAAATGGTTGTTCAAGCCAGTCACCATTGTCATCGCTTTTTAAAGTGAATTCATTTTTATTATTATCATAATATTTGATTCCTGTAACAATTTGGTGGTATTTGGAAAAGAACAGCTTCATCCTTTCCTTGGTAGCGAACTGACTTTCGGAGTCAGTAAAGAACTTGCTCAGGTCTTCTTTGTAACTTATCTGGTTCAGGTCGCTCGAAAACCAGGTGTTTGTGCTGTCAACCGTAAGGCCGACAGTCTGAACCTGCTTGTCGAGCAGATTAACAATGTATGAAATCTGTTCATCATACAGGTTTTTATAATAGAAATAATTAATAGCCAGTATAATCAGAAATGCTGAATAAACCAGGATAAGGATTTTTCTCATGCAAAAAAGGTTAGTCTCCTAAAGCGTATAAAGATAAACTAATAATACAATTTTTTTATTTCATCTGTACTTGCCATTATCACCTTCCATGATATTGAGATAGCTTTTATACCGGAGAAAGGCTATTTCTCCTTTTTCCACAGCGCTTCTCACTGCACAACCGGGTTCGTCGAGATGAAGGCAATTATTAAATCTGCAATCTTTCGAAAAAATGAATATTTCACGAAAGAAGTGGTAGATCTCGTTCTTTGCCATGTCCACAACACCAAAACCCCTTATTCCCGGCGTGTCGATCACAAATCCTCCAAAAGGCATCAGATGCATTTCGGGAAAAGTGGTTATATGCTTGCCTTGCTTATGATAATCAGAAATTTCAGCAGTTTTCAGACGCAGCGATGGGTTAAGAGTATTTAGAAGAGTTGTCTTGCCCACACCTGAGTTGCCTGATACCAGGCTTGTTTTATCCTTCATTAAATCTTTAAGGGCTTCAGTATTTGTCTCATTTTTCAGAGACAGTCTGATTGTCTCATATCCGATTTTATTATAAATCGATTCAACATATTCCATTTTTGCTATCTCATCCTCGCCATAGAGGTCTGTCTTATTAATAATAATTTTAGCAGGCACTCTGTAAGCCTCGGCTGAAATAAGAAATCTGTCGATAAACTCAACAGGCGTCTCAGGGAGAATAATTGTAATCATCAGAAACACCTGGTCGATATTTGCAGCCAGGATCTGTGAGTGTTTTGACAGGTTTGAAGCTTTTCGTAAAATGTAATTCCTACGATCGAGAACTTCGGTTATGATTCCCGAATGTGTCTTCTTTTCAATTTCGAACAGGATATAGTCTCCTACGGCGACCGGATTGGTGGTACGCACTTGTTTTATCCTCAATTTTCCTTTTATTGAGCAATCGATTATTTTCCCATCACCATAGAGAATCCTGTAGCGGCTGCCGGTAGATTTTAATACGACTCCTTTTTCCAAATGATAAATAATTTGGACAAAAGTAAGGAAAATTTGGATAATCGCCCATCGCATTGGGCACCCTCTAAATCGCCCGATTGGGGACTTTAGCATACTGCAAACGGAGTAGGGCCATGCCATGGCATGACCCTACGAACCTCCAGGGGTTAGCTATCCGATGCCATAAGCAAAAATGGCTTCATCTCGAAACTATGATAGAAGGGTCGGAGTCTTTCAACATTATAATAATCTGAGACCTTCACTACCTTTTTGGAAGATGTGACGACATCGATAGGAAGATTATCATACCTTCCGTTTTTGAGAACAACGATCCTGCCATGAACGCCCTTAAGGATAAGGTCGAGGGCAAGGTTACCATAAGCCATCGGCACAATTGAATCAAGAGCATCAGGATCGCCGCCACGTACCATGTAGCCAAGCTTCTGGTTAATTACATTTATAGTTTTTCCATTATTGTATTTGCCTGAGAGTTCTTTAAGTTTTACAGAAACCATATCGCCGATACCGCCCAGTTTTGCATGACCATACGCATCCTTTTCGCTGTCGGAGAAAACCATTTCGCCGCCTTTAAACATGGCTCCTTCGGAAACGAGAACAACTGAATATCTGCTGGGGTTATGGTTCCTGTCTTCTACCAGAAGCTGGGTAAGAAGATCGATGTCAAATTCAAATTCCGGAATGACGCATCTGTTTGCGGCTCCTGCCATGGTGGGCAGCATAGCTGTGAAACCTGCATATCTGCCGAATACTTCAAGAACGAGAAGCCTCTCGTGTGATCCTGCAGATGTTCTGAGACTGTTTGTCATCTGAATGGTTCTCGTAACACATGTGCTGAAACCGATGCAGTAATCGGTTCCCGGAACATCATTATCCATTGTCTTGGGAATTGCTACAACATTGACTCCTTTTTTGTAAAGGTGGACGCCATAACTTAATGTATCGTCCCCTCCGATTGGAATAAGATAATCAACGCCAAGCCACTCAAGATTTTTAATAATCTCGGGGGTGAGGTCATTTACTTCGGCATTATATGTGCTCTGGAGATGTTCCGGAACATTTGACTTCGTCATATGACTGGGCCTGGTTCTGGATGTATGCAAAAATGTTCCGCCTGTTCGTCCGGCCTTATTCACTATATCATCAGTCAGAATCTGAAAATTATTGCTGTTATCTGCTTTGGGATCCCTGATAAGTTCAGTTATACCCGCCCATCCCCGTCGCAGTCCTATAACTTTATATCCTTCACGGTTTGCGCGGATTGTTACAGCACGGATGGCGGGATTAAGTCCCGGTACATCGCCACCTCCGGTAAGAATTGCAATAATCCCTTTTGTTGATTTCTGAGTTGCCATAATATCTGATTTTAAAGAAATGATTAAACAGAATAACCTATAAAATTAGAATAATTTAGCGAAAGAAGCAATTGTCCCATATGATACCGGATATATAAACAAAAAAGAGGGATGATTAAGTTCATCCCTCTTTGATTTTTATTTATTTATCCTGTTATGAGAGTGTTTCCTCCCATTCAAGGATCTTAAAGAAATCGTATTCTTCAGGGTTTTCCACATATTTCTTTGCTCCGCGGTAATCAGCCTTGGTAATATAATGAAGGTTGTTCCTGTAGATGAGTTGAACTTTTTCAGATTCGACATTCACGAGGCGGGGTTTAACCTTCCCATTTTCATCTTCCACATCTTTCAGGAATAAAGGCAGAATACAGCCGGTCCGGTCAACAGTGACCATACAGCCGGTCAACCCATCCTTAAAGAGCTTATATACGCCAAGACCAAGACGGGTGGCGTAGTTCAGATCATAAGCAACCGGCCGGCAACACCTTAATTCATAGCCCATTTCATTTGGCCTCGATTTGACGGTTATTCTCAACCCTTTAAGAGCCTGCTGTGTAAGCATGTTGAAGATGTGGGATTTACTCACATTTCCAAGTTCAGGATGGCCATGTTCGTCGTAGGTGAAATTAATACCCGTATCGATTATTTCCTTTTGTGTCATAAAATGAAAAACACCTTCAGAAATTATTGCAACACCATAGTCAATACCAAGAAGCCTTCTCTTCACCATAGATGAGATAACCAGTCTGGTGATCTTATCAAATGTGATCTTGGTTTTATTGAAAATCTCAGGGATGATGATCATGGGGTAATGGCATGCAGTACCTATTCCAAATGCCAGGTGACCGGCTTCACGGCCCATCGCAGAAACAACAAACCAGTTCCCGCTTGTACGGGCATCTTCATATATAGTTGTCGCAAGACGTACTCCCTCTTCTTTCGCTGAATGATACCCGAAGGTTGGCGTGCCTTCCGGAAGAGGAAGATCGTTATCAATTGTTTTAGGGACGTGAATATTTTTTACGTCTATCTTTTTTTCAGAAAGAAATTTTGTCACCCGATTGGCTGAACTGGCAGTATCGTCGCCTCCTATGGTAACAAGAAGCTTAACATTATTCTTCTTAAAAAAATCAACCCTGAATTCATCATCTTTGGGTTTATGCCTGCTCATCTTAAGCGCAGAACCTCCACGGCTGTAAATAAGGTCAGCAAATTCAAAATCAAGATAGTCAAATGATGGTTCACTGGCAAAGAGTGATTTGTAACCACCATTAATACCCAGCACATTATATCCGTTCTGCAAAAATATTTTAGTGACGGCACTTATGACTGTATTAATTCCCGGAGCCGGACCTCCTGCACATAGTATAGCAACAGCATCTTTCATAGATTCTTTTTTCATTACAGATTATACAATTGATGATTAATTATTTTAATATATGCCGTAACTGACGACAAAAATTTTCAAGGACACAAATATTAGAATATCTTTTCAATATTCCCGCTTTAAAAAGTTCAAATTTCTTACTGATTTTTCTATTTTTGAAACAAAACAGCAATAACCCATTGTATGTCAGAATATAAAACAAATAATAATACCCGGAATCAGCCATCTGTTCTGATTACCGGAGGAAGCGGTCTGATAGGAAGATATCTGACATCGTTACTTATGGCGCAAGGATACAACGTCTCGCATCTCTCACGGAAAAAGACAAATGGAGGGAAAGTAAGATCCTTTCAATGGGATCCCCAAAAAAGAAGTGTCGATCCCGGGGCTTTCAACGACATAGAATACATTGTTCATCTTGCCGGGGCAAATATCGGAGAAAAACGCTGGACAAACAGAAGAAAAAAAGAAATTCTGGAAAGCAGGGTCAATTCTGCCAGGTTTCTTTACGAAACGATCCTAAGCAGGGACATCAGTTTAAAAGGCTTTATTTCTGCCTCAGCATCGGGTATCTATGGTTCTGAAATATCTCAGAAGATTTTTAATGAATCGGATCCTCCTTCGGATGACTTTCTTGGTTCGGTGTGCAGATCCTGGGAGGAGTCAGCAGACCAGTTCAGCATGTCGGGAATGAGGACAGTCAAGATCAGGTCGGGTATTGTACTCGAAAAGAGTGACAGTGCACTCTCAAAACTTATGATCACGGGGAAATTAGGATTCCTGGTACAGACAGGCAACGGATCCCAGTATATGCCATGGATACATATCAGTGACCTGTGTAATATTTACCTGAAAGCGATAGAAGATCCCCTTATGAAAGGAGTATATAATGCGGTAGCATCTCAGCATGTCACACATAGAGATTTTATGAAAGTACTCGGAAAAGTTCTGAATATACCAGTATTCCCGATACCGGTACCTGAGTTTGCCATAAGGGGTGTTCTCGGAGAAATGTCGGATATTATCCTGAAAGGCAGTCGTGTTTCGAATGAGAAAATAATAAATTCCGGTTATCGCTTCAAATTCGGATCCCTGGAAGATGCATTATCGGATGTTCTTCTACCCATGCCTTGAAATAGATTCAAGCTTTTCTTTTTCGACAACCTCGATGGTTTTTCCAAAAACCCTGATAATGCCCTCCTTCTTGAAATCCGATAAGGTCCTGATCACATTGGCAGTGCTCATGCCAATATAATCAGCTATCTCTTTACGTGAAACAGGAAGATCAAACACCCGTGATTTATATATATCATTTGTAAAATAAAGTAATACAAATGCCACCCTTCCAATAAGATTTTTCTGCCTTATGTCGAGTGTCTGTGCGATTATTTTATCATTTAACCGTGAGATCTTTGTGAGGAGTCCCAATGCAAATCCGCCGTTTTTTACAAACATTTCTTTTATAAAATCAAGCTTCACCATGCAGACGACAGAATCTTCAAGAGCCGATACGGAATACTGGTACTTGTCCTCGGAAAAAATGCTCATGTTACTGACAAATTCGAATGGCCGGGTGATTGTTATTACCTGCTCCTCTCCGGAAGGAGTCCGCCTGTAAAGCTTCACCAATCCGCTCTTAAGATATTTAAAGTTTGTTATTTTTTCTCCTTCATGATTAATCACCTCTCCCTTATGGAAAAACTGCTCTTCTTTATGATCGCATAGTTCTTCAACGGCAGGTTCATTCAGAAATGAAAATACTACGTCACGGAAATCGCAACTGGCGCACGAGCATATTTTTTTCTTTTCGTTCACAATAATCAGTTTTTCACAAATTTACCATTTTCCGGATCACATTATCATCATTGAATTTGTTTTATTGCCATATTTGGGCATTATTTGAACTTCATATTTCTGCAAAATAATGATATACAAAACTGATTATCATATGCATTCCACCTTCAGCGACGGAAGATCTTTACCTGAGGATTATATTTCTCCTGCAATCACCGCAGGACTCAGCGAAATTGGCTTTTCCGAACATCTTACTCTCTTTAAGGAACAGGAAGACTGGAACATGAATCCTGTAAATATTTCTCCATACATACACCATCTTGAAAATATGAGGGATACAATTAAAGAGATAAAAGTACGCATTGGCCTCGAAGTCGACTATTTCGAAGGAAAAGAGAAAGAAATTTTTGACTACCTTCATCCCCTGCCGTTGGATTATGTTATCGGATCTGTTCATTATCTTGGAGAAAAAACGGTCGATCTGGGGCCCGAATTCTATGAAGGAAAAAGTATTGACAGATTATTTGAATCGTATATCGAATCCGTTATAACTGCTGTATCTTCAAGACTCTTTGATATAATAGGGCATTGCGATCTTATAAGGATCTATGGATATAAACCGACCGGTAATCTTGAACCTCTTTACAGGAAAATGGCCAGGGCGATGAAAAAATTTGATACAGCTTTTGAGGTTAACACAAATGGCAGGAACAGGCCGCTGGCCGATTTTTATCCCGACAGGCGATTTCTTCATGTCTTCAGGGAAGAAAACGTACCGGTTTGCGTAAATTCGGATGCCCATATGCCATCCCGTGTAGCGCAATACTTTGATGAGGCGTATGAACTGTTAAGATATGTCGGATTTACAGAGATGGCGGTATTTGAGAAGAGAGTGAGGAGGATGGTACATTTCTAAAAAGGCACAGGGCATGGGGCGCAGAGCGCAGGGCAGAGGGCACAGTGTAGTTAAATAAATTTATAAGCATCAATATGAGAACTTTTTACCTTTCATTATCCCTGACACTTGCTCTTTGCGCATGTGCCCACAAAACCAATTTCATTAAATCCTCCGGTCCTGAAGTTATTGAGTTCCGGGTGCTGCCATTCAAACTGACAGATGTCAGGCTTCTCGATGGACCGTTTCTTCATGCTACCGGGTTACAGGCGGAAATACTCCTGACCTATGAGCCCGACAGGCTGCTTTCCCGGTTCTATACAGAGGCGGGGCTGAAACCAAAGGCAGATCATTACATGGGCTGGGAAAATGAAAGCCTTGCCGGCCATAGTCTTGGTCATTATCTCAGTGCCTGTTCGATGATGTACCAGACAACAGGCGATAATCGTTTTTCCGGGAGGGTGAAGTATATAGTGAGCGAGCTTAAGATGCTTCAGGATTCTGACGGGAAAGGTTATATTGGCGCATTCCCCAAAGGCAAATATGTGTTTGAAGAAGAAGTTTCAAAGGGAGATATCCGGGCAAAAAGTTTCGATCTGAATGGAATATGGTCGCCGTTATATACCGCTCATAAAATGATGGCGGGATTAAGAGATGCATATGAGCTTTGCTCAAACCAACAGGCGCTGGAAGTCGAAAAAAAATACGCCGAATGGCTTGAAGGTATTGTTGGTCAGCTGAACGATGAGCAGATCCAGAGACTGCTCATATGTGAACATGGAGGAATAAGTGAAACGCTGGCCGATCTTTATGCCGACACAAAAGACGATAAATACCTCAGATTGTCTGAAACATTCTATCATAAAGCTGTTCTCGATTCTCTCAAAATAAGGAAAGACATCCTTCAGCGAAAACACAGCAACACCAATATTCCAAAATTAATTGCGTTGTCGCGTCTTTATGAACTCACAGGCGATACCTCCGACAGAGGCGCTGCAGAATTTTTCTGGAAGACAGTTGTAAGACATCATTCATATGTAACCGGAGGAAACGGATATAAAGAATATTTCGGCCCCGAGGATAAGCTCAGCGATCGTCTTGGACAGGAAACTACAGAATCATGCAACGTTTATAACATGCTTAAACTCTCGGAGCATCTGTTCGAATGGGAGCCATCTGCAGCTGTGGCAGATTATTACGAAAGAGCGTTGTTCAATCATATTCTTTCATCCCAGAACAGTGAAAACGGAAGGGTGACCTATAATCTCTCATTGGGAATGGGAGGCTTCAAGGAGTTTCAGGACCCTTTTGATTTTACCTGCTGCATCGGCTCAGGAATGGAAAACCATTCGAAATATGCTAAAAACATATACTATCATAACGATAATGAATTATTTGTTTTTCAATATATTGCTTCAGAGTTAAACTGGAAGGAAAAAGGAATCATTATTACCCAGAAAACATCGTATCCTGCAGAGCAGAACTCTCTTCTTGAGCTGAAATGTGATAAACCGGTAAGGCTTGCTCTGATGATCCGCTACCCGGTTTGGGCAAAAAGCGGCATCGAGATAAGGATAAATGGCAAAACTGAAAAAATAAGCTTATCTCCGGGAAGCTTCATCCCTGTTGAAAGAGTGTGGAAGACCGGCGACAGCGTTGAGGTCCGTATTCCATTTTCATTGCACCTCGAACCTATGCCTGACGACACAAACAGAGTATCAGTTATGTATGGACCGCTGGTAATGGCAGGAGATCTCGGTCCGCTTACTGATACTGTAATTAAATCGCCGGAGTATGTACCTGTGATGTTTCCGGAAGACAGAGACCCTTCAAAATGGATTAAACAGGAGGAAGGAAAGCAAAATACGTTTACTACTGTCAATACCGGAAACCCGAAAGATGTAGAGCTGAAGCCTTTTTATACTATTTATGACAGAAGATATTCAGTCTACTGGGATCTGAGAAAAAAATAGGTCAATTATGCGAGCATATGCTCAAGGAAGATCTTTAATCCGATAGCAATAAGAAGCAGGCCTCCTATTATTTCGACCTTATTTCCCAGCCGTGCTCCTGCCGATTTGCCTATTCTTATAGCCGTCATGGAAGCGAGAAACGTGACTGCGCTTATTACAACGCCAGCTTCCCAGATCCTTACGGAAAGCAGCGCAAAGCTTATGCCAACTGCGAATGCATCAATACTGGTACCCACTGCAATTGTAAGCAGGACAACAGTGCTGTTGTAATCTTTGGATTCCTCATTTTCGCTTCTTTTGAATCCTTCAACTATCATTTTTATTCCGAGGAATGCAAGCAATCCCAATGCCACCCAATGATCCACTGCTTTCAGCGCTTCGGAGATTATAGAACCGAGATAATACCCGGCAATGGCCATTCCTCCCTGGAAAACAGCAAGGACAATTGCGATCCAGGATGCCTGACTGAAAAGAATCCCGTTTCTTATCACTCCATATGACAATGAGACTGCGAAAGTGTCAAATGATAAGCCGAGAGAAATAATCACAATTGTAAAATAATCCATAGAGCCATAATAAGCTGGCAAATATAATATAAATCGTCACTCAAATGATTTTGAAATTGATTGTATATATTTGATCAATATAATAATAACAGTATGAGAACTGTAATCCAGCGTGTCATCAGCGCATCGGTAACGATAGACACCAGATTAAGATCGCAGACAGGACCTGGCTTATTAGTCTTGGTTGGCTTTGAGGATGCCGATAATGAATCAGATATTGAGTGGTTATGCAGCAAAATTGTGAATCTGCGGATCTTCGATGATGAAAAGGGCATAATGAATCTGTCAATTCTCGAAACAGGTGGGGAAATTCTTGTAGTAAGCCAGTTCACCCTTCATGCAAAGACAAAAAAAGGCAACAGGCCTTCATACATAAAAGCGGCACACCCTGAGATCGCGAAACCGCTTTATAACAGATTTGTTGATCACCTGTCTTCTCTCCTTCAAAAAGAGGTAGGGACAGGTGAATTTGGGGCCATGATGCAGGTTGAGTCTGTCAATGACGGGCCGGTTACAATAATTATCGATACCAGGAACAAAGAATAAGTAATAATACAAATGAACTCTGAATTACAACAGGATAAGTCTTTCAAAAAGTCAGTGTTGCTGGTTACTACCTTTGCAGCATTCCTGGCTCCGTTCCTCAGCTCGGCCGTTAATCTTGCCCTGCCATCCATAGGAAAAGATCTTGATGCGAATGCCATTACCCTTGGCTGGGTAGTAAGCAGTTATATCCTTTCAACCGCAATTTTTCTCATGCCTTTCGGGCGTCTGGGCGATATAGCAGGAAGAAAGAAAGTCTTTTCCCTTGGAATACTGCTTTTTACAATTTCCACATTTCTGATATTGTTTTCTCACAGCATATTATCGCTTATCATATTGAGGATATTCCAGGGGTTTGCCAGCGCAATGATTTTTGGAACGAGTCTTGCCATCATCACTTCAGTTTATCAGCCCGGGGAGAGAGGAAAGGCAATGGGGATAAATATAACGGCTACCTATCTCGGTTTGTCATGCGGTCCTGTCATCGGAGGCTTGCTCACACAGTACTTTGGCTGGCGGAGCATATTTGCATTCCTTGTACCATTCGGAATCATTTCTCTGGTTCTTATTCAGCGCAGAATAAAGACAGAATGGGCGGAAGCCACAGGGGAGAAATTCGACTGGAGAGGATCGCTGGCATATGGTGCTGCCCTTGCCTTATTCATGTATGGATTTTCAAAGTTGCCGTCTTCCGCAGGATGGATCTGTCTGGTTTCGGGGGTACTCATGGCTGTGATTTTTCTGTTCCTGGAGAATAGGGTCACCAATCCCGTTTTTGATATCAGGCTTATTTTGAAAAACAGAGTTTTTGCGTTCTCAGGTATTGCGGCGCTGATAAACTATTCCGCCACGAGCGCCATAGGCTTCTTTATAAGTCTTTATCTCCAGTACCTGAAAGGCATGGATGCCAGAACAGCCGGACTAATAATGATTTCCCAGCCGGTTGCGATGACCCTTCTCTCCCCGATCGCCGGAAAATTGAGCGACAGAAGGAATCCGGGCGTCATAGCGTCGTTTGGTATGGGGACTACCGCCATTGGATTGATTCTGCTCTGTTTTATAACGGAAGCAACATCCAATTATATAATTATATTGTTGCTATTACTGATGGGAATAGGATTCGGACTATTTTCGTCGCCCAATTCAAATGCAATCATGAGTTCGGTAGAAAAGCGGTTTTTGGGAGTGGCATCTGGTGTAGTCGGGACTATGAGGATGGTTGGTCAGATGATGAGTATGGGTATTGCGATGATGCTCATCTCATTATATATCGGCAAACAGCCGATAAATCCGTCCACTTTCCCCGGTCTTATTTCTGCTATGAGAGCAGGCTTCGTTATATTTTCGGTTTTGTCAGTACTCGGAATTTTTGCTTCGCTCGCCAGACATATAAAAGCCGGAGATTAACATAATTCTCAAAAAAAAATATTATGAATCCAAAAAGCATTATATTAACCCCGTTCTTTTTAGCAGAAATGTAATTTAAATTTACATAACAACTGATTACATGACAAAACTTTATCAAAAATTAATAAAATCATGTCCATCGGATTCCGAGATCAGGAAAGGGCTTAAAAAAATAAGCTCTTCTGCCTCAACGATGGATGCCCCGGATAAGCATCTTATGATGAATCTATTGAACATGATTGATCTTACCAGTCTGAACACCACAGACAATAAGAGTCAAATTATTCATTTAACCGGTAAAGTAAACAGCTTTTCGGGACGGTTCTCAAATATACCCAATGTTGCCGCCATTTGTGTATTCCCGAATTTCGTCGCAGTTGTTAAAGAAAAACTGACAGCAAAGAACGTCAGAATCGCCTCCGTTGCAGGTTCATTTCCCACATCACAGACTTTCAGAAGTCTTAAAGTGACCGAATGCAGGATGGCTGCCGAAGCCGGTGCGGATGAAATTGATATTGTTATTCCGGTAGGTGCTTTTCTGGGCAATGATTTTGTTTCTGTTATTGATGAAATACGTGAAATAAAAGGAGCAATAGGAACAAGGCTGCTTAAAGTAATCATAGAATCGGGGCTCCTTGGCAATTTTGAAAATATTTTCAAGGCATCGATGATAGCAATGGATGCCGGTGCTGATTTCATCAAGACTTCCACCGGAAAAACACCTGTCTCCGCAACTCCTGAAACTGCTTATATTATGTGCCGCGCCATTTCTGATTTTTACTCCGAAACGGGAATAAAAGTAGGGTTTAAGGCTGCCGGTGGAATATCAAGCGCTGAGGATGCCATAGCATACTATAATATCGTAAGCCATTGTCTGGGAAATGAGTGGCTCAATAATTCACTTTTCAGAATCGGAGCGAGCAAACTGGCAAATAATATTCTTTCCGAAATTTCAGGTTGTCCGAGTTATCATTTCTGAGATACCTGATGTAGTTTTTTTGAATCATCTCAGGTAATTATCATTACTTTTGTGTTTTGAAACGGCCAGAATAATGATAAGACCCTTTCCAGATATTCAGCAGGATACTGTTCAGCATAAAATTGGCACAATTCACGACTCTTCCCTTGTTATTTCCGATACAGGGAAAGTTGTTATGAGTCATCAGCCCCGGGATACAACCAGGCATAAAACAACATTTATCCATCAGGCAATTATCCCTTATAACAATGATACCACGTCTGTCTGCGCCAGAAACAGCATAGCTGATGTTACTTTTTACGATTTCAATAATTTTATCACACGTCTGGGGTACGGAAGATATGAGCAATTTCCGTTTGTTTTTATTGAAAGAAACAAGCAGCGGCAGGCGGAAGAAAAATCTGTTCTGATAAGTCAGCTGAAACCAGGGATTGAATTGCCTGCACAGCCACTTCATGCCGATTGGATGATAGTGATCATCCTTGTTTCAGCTTTTCTTTTCCTTCTAGTCAGGCAATCATCGGGAAATCTCTCGGCAGGATTTTCAAAATTTTTCCTTTTCCGCGGAATAAATGAATCGAAATCAAGGGATTCAGGTATTCTATTCCATTGGCAATCAACTGTTCTGAATCTTGTAGCATTCTTTATCATCGCTCTGTTCCTTTATTCCACAGCTGCTTACTTTGAGTTTATTCCGGAAGGATTAAATGGAATAGTGATCTGGCTTATAACCATGGGAATTATCAGCTCTGCAATAACCTTACGACATATAGTCTGTCTGCTCACAGGAGCCGCAAGCGATACGAGGGATGTTTTCAGGGAATATCTGCTGAGCGTTTATCAGTCATACAGGTTCAGTGCTGTTTTTTTAGGCGCCATAATAATCCTGATAGCCTATACAAGAATTCTGCCTGCGGGAGATCTGATTATTACCGGAATCATTACTGCAGGCATTATGTATCTGATTCGTATAATAAGGCTGTTCGTAATTTTCATAAACAGGAATATTTCAATATTCTATTTGATTTTATACCTTTGTGCGCTGGAAATACTTCCTGTTTTGATAATTGCGAAATATTTTACAGGCCTCGTTTAAATTGGGTTGGGTTACTTTGAGTTGAACTTAAACTGTAAAGAATTGAAAATTAAGAAGATTTTAGTGTCGCAGCCAGAACCCCTGAATCCGAAATCCCCATATTTCGAACTGGCAAGAAAGTATAATCTGAAGGTTGATTTTAAACCCTTTAACCAGGTAGAAGGGATATCATCAAAAGATTTTCGTCAACAAAAAATCAATATCCTCGACTTTACTGCTGTTATTTTTACCAGCAAAACAGGGATAGATCATTTTTTCAGGATTTGCAACGAATTAAGGACTGTTGTACCCGATACGATGAAATACTTCTGCATAACGGAGAATGTCGCCTTTTATCTCCAGAAGTATATCGTCTACCGAAAACGCAAAATATTTCACGGGAAAGCAAAATTTCAGGATCTTATCGATGTCATCATCAAACACCGCGAGGATAATTTCTTTGTTCCTCTTTCAGAGCCTCACAATGCAGAGATACCCGAATCCCTTGATAAAAATGATATAAAATATTCTATTGGCACTCTTTACAAAACCATCAGCACTGATTTCTCGGAGCTTAAAGAATTTGATTACGATATTCTGGTCTTCTACAGTCCGTCAGGAATTAAATCACTAAAAGAAAATTTTCCCGGTTTTGTCCAGGGAGAAATAAAAATAGCCGCATTCGGACCAACAACAGCCTGTGCGGTGGAGAATGAAGGATTAAGACTGGATATAAACGCTCCGAATCCCAAAGCTCCATCGATGACAATGGCTCTCGACGATTTTCTCAAGGAATACAATAAAAATTTAAGGTAATTTAATAGTCAGAATATTCATTTTATCACAAAGCTTGTCTAAAGATAGAATCACGTCTCTTTTATGTGATTACCCCTCGTATTTCCCCCAAGGGGGAAAGGATGGGAAGGGGGTTTAAAGCCTGCAGCAGAGGGGTGGATAATTTTGTGGTTAATGGATTTTATAATATGAACATCATCAGGGAGACGTTTGACAAGTCAGAAAGGCTTTGCAGCAGGAAAACAATAGAATCGCTGTTTGAAACCGGCTTCATTTTCCATAATACCCTCTTTAAAGTAGTATGGAAAAAAGAACAGCTCTCATCACTCCTGACCGCGCAGGTGGCATTCAGTGTTTCCAAACGGGGATTCAGGCTTGCTGTTACCAGGAACCTTATTAAAAGAAGAATGCGCGAGGCTTACAGGAAAAATAAAGCTCCGCTTTATGATCATCTTTCCCGGCAAAACATTCAAATTGTATTTATTGTTATAATTAAGGGAAACAGCATCCCTGAATATGCTACAATCGAAAAAGGGATGATTGATGTAATAAACAAATTGATAATGCTGACAAGCAGGAAGACCGAAGTCGGAAGACCGAAGCCGGAAGACGGAAGCTGGAAGTCGGAAGAGTGAGCCACTCCCGACTTCCAACTTGTTAAAATTGTCTTAATTGTTTCTTTATCAAAACACTTCCCGATTTTTCTTATTATTTTCGTCGTTCAAAAATTAAAGGTTTATCTGATATGAAAAATTTACGTTCCGGCAAGTTTATAGTTGCGATTTCACTTTTGCTGGTTGTGGGAGTGAGTACCGGGTTCCTGATCAATCAGGAGACCCGTGATTTCAGGATTGCCAAGAACCTCGATATATTTTTCTCTCTTTTCAGGGAACTGAATACATTTTATGTTGATGACATTGATCCTGATAAAGTGATAAAAGCGGGGATAGATAATATGCTTAAAACCCTTGATCCGTATACGGTATACTTTCCTGAATCGGAAGCGGATGAATTTGCTATTATGACAACAGGGAAATACGGCGGCATTGGATCGCTTATAAGAAGCACAGGGGATTATGCCGTTATAAGTGAAGTATACAAGGGATTTCCGGCTGATAAAGCAGGTATTAAACCCGGAGATCTCCTAATGAAAGTTAATGGAGTCTCTCTCAAAGGATTTGCATCCGATAAAGTCAGCGAAAGACTAAAGGGGAATCCTGGTACAGAAATTAATCTTACAATCGAAAGGAATGGCAAAGAGGCAGTCTATCCTCTCAAGCGTGAAAAGATTGTTTTGCCATCGGTCCCATATTACGGGATGATAGATTCAAAAACCGGCTACATTCGTTTTACAAGTTTCACCCAAAACTGCAGCGATGATGTAAAAACAGCACTGAATGCCCTGAAAAGCGAAAATGCTCAGCAGATCGTTCTCGATCTGAGAGGAAATCCCGGCGGGCTGCTCACCGAAGCTGTTGGGGTAGTAAATCTTTTTGTCGGCGAAGGGCAGGAAGTTGTTTCAACCAAAGGCAAAGTGAAACAGTTTGATGAGGATTTCAAAACATCAAAACAGCCGGTTGACGAAAAAATACCCCTGATTGTTATAATTAACAGAGGATCTGCATCAGCATCGGAAATTGTTGCCGGAGCACTTCAGGATCTCGACAGGGCTGTAATTGTAGGACAGAGGTCCTATGGAAAGGGATTAGTACAAATCACACGTCCTTTAAGCTATAATACTCAGCTTAAAGTAACTACAGCCAAATATTATATTCCAAGCGGCAGATGTATCCAGGCCCGCGACTTCTCCCATCCCAACGAAGATGGCAGCGTAGGGATAATTCCCGATTCTCTTATTTCTGAATTCAGAACCAGGAATGGCAGGGTTGTCAAAGACGGAGGAGGAATAACTCCTGATATTGAAATATTACCGGCTTCTCTCAGCCAGATCTCTTCCGAGCTATTTGTGCGAAATTTCATATTCGATTTTGCAACAAATTATTACTGGTCGCATCCCGGACTGAAATCGCCCGATCAGTTCGCTTTCACAGATCAGGATTATGCCGATTTCAAAAATTTCCTGATAAACAGAAAATTCAGTTACAAAACCAGTACCGAAGAATCGCTTAATGAGCTGATCGCCAACGCAAAAAAAGAAAAATATTACGATATTCACAAAGATCTTTTCAATGATCTTGAAAAGGATGTAGCCCATAATCTTGATCATGATCTCACAATGTTTAAAAGCGAGATCACCGATCTGATTGAGGATGAGATTATCAGCAGATATTTTTATGAAACAGGGGCTATCGCCTGGACTATCAAAAAGGATGAGCAGATACTTAAAGCACGTGATATCCTGAATGATAACCCGGAGTATAGTTCTATTCTTAAGGGAACTGCCGGCGCCATCGTCAGAAGATAATCAGCTCTGCTACTTCCAGAGATGAGAGTCATCATCATAGATCTCTTTTTTCCATACCGGAAGTTTTTCCTTTATCAGTTCAACTGCTTTGCTGCAGGCCTGCACGGCATGGAGGCGGTGGCCGGCAGAAACTGTTACCAGCATCGAGATTTCACCTGCATTCACAAGGCCGGTGGAATGAATTAAGTCAACTGACTGAACATCGCTGAATTCGGAAAAAACAGCTTTCCTTATCTTTTCCGCCTCAACATCAACAAGTTCAATATAAGCGGAATATTCAATTGCCCTGACTCTTTTCCCGTTCACAAGATCGGCTCGAACCTGTCCGAGGAATATCATGTGTCCGCCGGCATCCTTCTTACCGTTCATCTTTTCAATAAACTGCAATATCAGCTTATGTGATACCGGGCCTTCAGTTAAATATGAAGCTTCCATTCTATAGATTTTTAAAATATCTGTCAGGTTTCATCCCCCTGCGAAGGGAGGCATAAGTGCTATCTCATCACCAGTTTTCAGTGACTGCGCACCCCCGGTTATCTCGCCGTTCACGGCAATCCGGTAATTATAATGTACAATCTCCGGGAAATCATCCTGAATCTTCAGGATAAGATCTTCTGTTGATCTCACCTCATTATAATGTTTTAGTGCCGTGCCCGAAACTTCAGCCAGGACACCAAAGAATAATACTTTCACTTCCATAAAATTATTTAATTACATTAATCCTCACCATCCTTGGCAACCCCCCTGGGGGTCAATGAGCCTCAAACCAGCTGTTCCCTATGCCCCAGTCTACTTTCAGCGGGATATCAAGCTTTACTGCATTTGACATTTCAAACAAAACCATTTCTTTAAGCCGTTCAAATTCATCATTCACAACTTCGAAGATGAGCTCATCGTGAACCTGAAGAATCATTTTGGAAGAGAATTTTTCGGCTTTCATTCTTTCATGGATCTTCACCATGGCGATCTTTATGATATCAGCTGCGCTTCCCTGTATGGGTGCATTAATGGCATTTCTCTCCGCATTCCCTCTCACTACCTGGTTTCGGGAATGAATATCTGCCAGGTACCTCTTGCGTCCGAACATAGTGGTCACATATCCTACGTCTCTTGCTTTATTTATACTTTCATCCATATAGGTTTTGACGCCCGGATATGAATTAAAATATCCGTCGATCAGGTCTTTTGCTTCCTTTCTTCCGATAGTAAGCCTCTCGGAAAGACCGAAGGAAGAAATTCCGTATATGATCCCGAAATTTGCGGTTTTTGCCCTGCTTCTCATCTCGCGTGTTACGTCGGCTAATTCCACACCGAAAATTTTTGATGCAGTGGCAGCATGAATATCGTTCCCCGAGAGAAAGTCACCGATCATGCTTTTGTCTTTGCTCAAATGCGCCATCAGCCTCAGTTCGATCTGCGAGTAATCGGCAGAAAAGAATATATGGCCCTTTTCGGGAACAAACGCTTTTCTTATCTCCCTTCCCCGTGCATCCCTGACCGGAATATTCTGGAGGTTCGGATTGTTGGAGCTTAGCCTGCCTGTTGCCGCAACTGCCTGATTATAACACGTATGTATTCTTCCGGTCTTCTCATCTACCAGAAGCGGAAGCGCTTCAACATATGTGGAAAGCAGTTTTTTCAAACCCCGGTACTCCAGCACTTTTTCAATAATTGGATGTTTATGTGTCAGACGCTGTAAAATCTCTTCGCTTGTGATAAATTGTTTCGTTTTTGTGAACCTGGCTTTTTCATCGAGCTTAAGCCGGATGAACAGAATATCGCCAAGCTGTTTTGGTGAAGAAATATTAAATTCAGTCCCGGCCATCGTGTAGATCTCTTTCTCAAGCGAAATTATATCCTCCCGCAGATTAATGGTTATGGCCTTCAGATCTTCAAGATCCAATTTTACGCCATTGCGTTCCATCGTTGCCAGAACGCTTATAAGCGGCATCTCAATATTGTGCGACAGATCGAATAATCCTTCTTCTTTTATCCTTGGCTCAAAGACATTCTTCAACTGGTATGTTACATCCGCATCTTCCACTGAATATTCGATTAACTTATCGGCAGGGACATCTCTCATTGTCTTTTGATTTATCCCTTTTTCTCCTATCAATGATTCGATATGAACAGGGCTGTAACCCAGAAATGTTTCTGACAACAAGTTCATGTTATGTCTCATATCGGGCTCAAGCAGGTAATGAGCGATCATTGTATCGAACAGCGGTCCCCTGACTTCGATGCCATATTTTGTCAGAACCTGAATATCAAATTTCATGTTCTGGCCTATTTTAAGTGTTGACGGATTTTCAAATACAGGTCTGAGAATTTCAAGTATGTCGCGGGTTTCTTTTTCCGAATCGGGGAAATGAATAAAATAACCCGATCCTTTTTCCCAAGAGAAGGTAATTGCCACGAGTTCTGCATTGAGCGGATCAATACTTGTAGTTTCGGTATCAAAACAGAATTCTTTCAGGGCATTTATCCGGGCTACCAGGTCCATTATATCTTCAGGGCCTTCGACCTGTTTGTAATTATGGATTACAGTTTCAATTGTTTTCTTTTCGGCAACACTTTCAGGCGCGGTTTCATTTTCAAACAGGGAACCCTGCTGAGAGGCAGGAGGAGCAAAGAGCTGAGGTTGTTCCCTTGGTTTTTCCGATTTGTTTATCTCAGAAAAAATCTTTGTGGCAATTGTTTTGAATTCAAGCTCATCAAATAAGATTTTAAGCTTTTCAGGGTCGGGGACTTCCAGCTCCAGGGCGGTTTCGTTCAGTTCTACCGGAACGTTCTGCTCAATGGTTGCCAGTTTCTTTGACAGTTCGATCTGTGCCCTGTTTGTTTCGATGATATCTTTCAGCTTCCCTTTCAGCTTATCGGTGTTTCGGAAAAGTTCTTCAATACTTCCGTATTCCGAAATAAGCTTCATCGCAGTTTTCGGTCCGACACCTGGGGCTCCCGGGATATTATCGGCGCTGTCGCCCATCAGTGCAAGAATATCGATAACCTGTTCGGGTCGTTCAACATTGAATTCCTTCTGAACATCTTCAACACCCCACAATAACGACTCATTCCCGCTTCTCGATGGTTTTAACATAAAAACATTGCCTGAGACAAGTTGTGCAAAATCCTTGTCGGGAGTCATCATATACGTTGTAAACCCGCGAAGAGAGGCTTTCCTGGCTAAGGTCCCGATCACATCATCAGCTTCAAAACCAGGATAATCAATTACCGGGATTTTGTAGGCTTCGATTAACCGCTTGATATAAGGAACAGCATTTCTGATATCCTCCGGGGTCTCATCCCGATGTGCCTTATATTCTTTAAACATTTCATGCCGGAACGTGAGTGTGGGATGGTCAAAAACAACCGCGATATGTGTCGGTCTCCTTTTTTGAAGAACCTCTTCAAGAGCCAGCAGGAATCCGAAGACAGCCGATGTATTTAAGCCTTTTGAGGTTACACGTGGGTTTTTTATGAATGCATAGTAAGCCCTGAAAATCAAAGCGTAAGCATCTAAAAGAAAAAGTTTTTTTGAATCGTCAGTCATGAGACAGGAAATCTATTAATGAAAATATTTTGGTATGCGGAGACGTTTCATGCATCGCCTTTACATATTGTTTTCGCTGGCGAACCATTCCGCGAAAGAGGTGGCTGTTTCGTGTAATTTAAGACTATGAAGTTTTACTCCTTCCGGAAGATGCGGGGCTATTCTCATGGCGAAATCAGCGACAAGGTTCTCACAGGTCGGCTGATAATTCACCAACACAGTATTTCCGAACAATTTTTTGAATGTTTCAGCCTTTTCTCTGTCAATATTATTGCTTAAGACTACTGAGTGGTCAAAAAGGTCGACTATCTCTTTTCTTACAATATTTTTCAGATCGGAAAAATCCATCACCATTCCGTTTTTCGGATTTTCGCTATTGTGAAGAGGATGGCCGGAAATTGTAACAAACAAACGATATGAGTGGCCGTGTACATTTTTACAGGGACCGTCATAGTTCCAGAGCACATGTGACATTTCAAAAGGAAATTCTTTGGTAACTCGGATCAGAGGGTTCATAAGGATGAAGAATAAATTGAATTAAAGACATTCGTAGAGACGTTGCATGCAACGTCTCTACTGATAAAAAAACAAGAATACAAAATTAACCATTCTGAGTGATAAAGGTTTAATGTTTCGGCAGGGTTTTGATGATTTCAGTAAAATATGTAATTTTCATACTCTTGAAATACTTAAATTACTTACCTTTGTGCCCTACAATCTGCTTAAGAATAGGGGATAATGGATAAAAACAACATAAAGCTGACTTTCCCGGATATGTTCAGGGAGACACTTCGGAGGTTTGGCAAATCCAATGCATATGCTTTTGTTGGAGAGGAGCCCAGGACATATGAAAACGTAAATAAAGATATCAAAGCTTTAATAGCGTTTCTTGAAAAAACCGGAGTGTGCCCCGGTGATAAGGTTGCAATTCTGAGTCTGAATATGCCAAACTGGGGAGTTGCTTTCTTCTCTGTAACCTTTATGGGAGCTGTTGCGGTACCCATTCTGCCCGATTTTTCTGCGAAGGAAGTAGCTAATATTTTAGAACATTCAGGTGCTAAAGTATTATTTGTATCGGCTTCATTGCTCTCACGCATCGAAGGTTTCAAATCAGAGGTGCTGAAGACAATAATTCTTATTGAAGACTTTTCACTTCTTGTGGCGGAAGAAAATCCTGCAGAGTTCATTTCATCAGCTGTTCCAGCGAAAGAATATCTGATTCAGGAGGATGACCTGGCATCAATTATCTATACATCGGGTACAACCGGCCGTTCAAAAGGTGTGATGCTGACACATAAAAACATCTCATTCAACGCACTGAAGGGAAGAGTAATACAATCCATTGATGAGACAGACCGTTTTTTGTCGGTTTTACCGCTTTCCCATACTTACGAAAACACACTTGGTCTGATCTTGCCGATGCTGTGCGGCTCATGTGTCTATTACCTGAGGAAACCTCCCACACCTTCGGTACTTATCCCGGCTCTTGCCGAGGTGAAACCAACTTTAATGCTGACCGTTCCTCTGATAATCGAAAAAATATATTTTAACAAAATTCTTCCGGAATTCAGGGATAAGTTGATCCTCAAGATCCTCTATAAAGTCCCGTTTCTCAGAAAAAAGTTAAATGAAGCCGCAGGCAAAAAGCTTCTTAAAACATTTGGAGGTGAATTAAAATTCTTTGGAATCGGCGGAGCAAAACTCAACAAATCAGTTGAAAAATTTTTGCGCGAAGCCAAATTCCCCTATGCCGTAGGTTATGGCCTTACAGAGACGGCTCCGCTGCTTGCAGGAGCCAATCCTCAAAAATCCTTATTTGAGTCAACGGGTCCGGCTATTGAAGAAATTGAGCTCAAAATAAACAACCCTGATAAAAAAACCGGTGAAGGAGAGATCTGGGCCAAAGGTCCGAATGTTATGAAGGGATATTATAAAGAGCCTGAAATGACACGCGAAGTTCTAAGTCCCGACGGCTGGTTTAAGACCGGGGATCTTGGCACATTTGATTCAAACAATAATCTTTACATAAAGGGAAGATTAAAAAACATGATCGTTGGCGCGAGTGGTGAGAATATTTATCCGGAAGAGATTGAATCAATAATTAATAATTTTCGGTTTGTGGTGGAATCACTTGTTGTGGAGCAAAAGGGTAAACTCGTAGCCCTTGTTCATATCAACATGGAAGAGCTCGAGAAAAAATATCAGATACTGAAACAGGATATGACCCGCCAGGTTGAGGATAAAGTTGCTGAGGTACTTGGAGAGTTGCAGGAATATGTCAATTCACAGGTAAACAAATTCAGCCAGATCCAGAAAGTTGTGTTGCAGCCGGTTCCTTTCCAGAAAACGGCTACACTGAAGATTAAGAGGTTTCTGTATACCTGATGCTATTTCGGATTTCGGAATGTGGATTGCGGATTGAAATAAATCCGAAATCCCAAATCCGCAATCCGAATTCAATTTATCCTTTCGCAGCCTGGTATCTTCTGTCTACCTCTTCCCAGTTAATTACATTCCAGAAGGCGTCGATATAATCAGGCCTTTTATTCTGATATTTAAGATAATAGGCGTGTTCCCATACATCGAGTCCTAAGAGGGGAGTTCCTTTCACGGGCGACAGATCCATAAAGGTATTATCCTGATTCGGCGAACTTGACACGGCAAGTTTCTTGTCTGCTCCCATATACAACCATGCCCACCCGCTGCCAAAGCGTGTTTTAGCTGCGTTGTTAAAAGCCTCCTTGAACTTATCCATTGAGCCGAATGAGGCATTTAACGCAGACATAAGGCCGGCAGAAGGCCCCGGGGAACCTTTTTTGAGGCTGTGCCAGAAGAATAAGTGGTTATAATATCCTCCTCCGTTGTTTCTTATAGCATCCGGCTGTTTTGAGACTGAGGTGAAAATCTCACTCATCGGCTTGCCTTCAAGCGGAGTCCCTTTTATAGCGTTCATGAAATTCGTATAATAGGCGCGATGATGTTTATCGTAATGAATCTCCATCGTTCTTGCATCAATATATGGTTCCAGTGCGTCATAAGCAAAAGGAAGTGCCGGAAATTCTGATGCTGGTACCCCTTCGATACCGGCTGATTTAGTCGTTTTTTGTTGTTCGCTGCCAAGTACTCTCGGACTGACATAAGCAGCAGCTGTCAATAGCCCGACTGCCTTAAAAAATTTTCTTCTTTCCATATTTCTTTTTCCTTCATTAACATTTCTATTCCTTGTTTGTTCATATATCGTGGTACAAAAGGTTCCCGGTCGTATGATTATTGTCACTTTTATGCCCCAATTAAAATAATTCATATATTTATATGAGTTTATTTACTTCTAAACTGATAAAAATAACTTTACCGATAACTGCAGGAAGATGAACCAAAAGACCATTTACTGCCCGTAGTAAATACTGATTCATTTTAAAATAAGACTATGAAAAATCTCACTACAATCGGAAGAATACTATTCGCCATTCCTTTTGCGCTATTTGGAATAAATCATTTCCTGATGCTTGATTATTATCTTGGAATGCTTACATCATTTGTCCCGTTAGGGCCCTATACGATAATCCTCACCGGGATTATGCTGATAGCGGCGAGTATCAGTATAATAACAAAAATTCTTGTAAAATTTTCTACCCTTATGCTTTCAATTCTTCTGTTGATCTTTATTCTCACAATTCATATACCCCATTTACTTGGGGATGCCGACAAGACCGTTACCATAATAGCGCTATTGAAAGATATATCACTTATGGGCGGGTCGCTCATGATCTCGGGGATCTATTCTGAGGAGGAAAATTCGGGAAAAATCTGATAAAATGACGCATAAAGAATTGGTAAATATCTCTATCAACAGTATATTGACCCTTTAAAATTTTTAAAAATTTATTATATCTTTATCACACTAATACCTTTTTGATTGCCATGAGATACTCAAAAATGTCTTTAGCCTTATTTATTTGCCTGATCAGTATCGGTTCCTATTCTCAAACTTCAACTCCTTTATTTGAAAAACAAATGCAGGTTAGTTTCGAAGAGAAGCAAGGACAGTATGCTGCACTCGACACAAAACTGGTAAATGAAAATGGCGATACTGTCCTTTTAAAGGACGTTATAACCAGGCCAACGATACTGAATCTGGTATATTATGAATGCCCCGGAACATGCAGCCCTCTTATGTGGGGCATCGCAAAGTTCATCGATGATGTCGACCTGAAGCTCGGCACCGACTATGATGTGATCACTATCAGCTTTGATCCCACCGAAAAGATTAATCTGGGCATCAAAAAGAAAGCAAGCTATCTGAGCACAATGAGAAATAAGGAGGCTGCAAAAAACTGGAGCTTCTTTGTATCAGACAGCGCAGATATCGCCAAACTGACTGAATCGGTTGGATTCCACTACCAGAAACAGAACAATGTCTTTGTGCATCCGACGGGTCTTATAGCACTGGGTGCTGACGGAAAAATTATCAGGTATCTGAGAGGAATCGATTTCCTTCCTTTCGATATCAAGATAACTATGGTAGAAGCCGCAGAAGGCAAGATAGGGCCAAGTATCAACCGGTTGCTGGCAATCTGCTACTCATATGACAGTGTAGGAAACGGATATGTATTTAATGTTACCAGGGTTTCTGCAATTGTGATTTTATTTTTTGTTGTTTTAATATTCCTGTATCTCGCCTTTTCGAAACTAACCCTAAAAACAAAAACCAGTAAATGATTGACGCGATATCCACAGATCAGCCAAGTTATCTCGATCATAAGGGAAAATACAAAGGCATCTTTGCCTGGATATTTTCCACTGATCATAAAAGGATAGGATTATTATATCTCTTTTCCCTGCTTACCTTCTTTGCAGTTGGAGCAACCCTCGGTCTGCTGATGAAGTTTGAACTGATAGCTCCGGGGAAGACGATTATGACCGCTCAGACATATAATGCCTTTTTTACCCTGCACGGCATAATAATGATTTTTGCTATCGTAATACCCGGTTTACCTGCAGTTTTCGGCAACTTCATGCTTCCGATTATGATCGGGGCGAAAGATGTTGCATTTCCGCGACTGAATCTGTTGTCGTGGTACTTCTATGTTGCCGGAGTTTCAATGGTTCTGATCTCGCAATTTACAGGTCAGGGACCGCCGGATACAGGCTGGACCTTCTATGCTCCGTACAGTTTCAGAACCGCCGGTAATATGTTGCCTGCAGTTTTCGGAGCCTTCATGCTGGGGTTCTCATCCATCCTTACCGGATTGAATTTCCTTGTAACAATTCACAGAATGAGAGCCCCGGGCATGACATGGATGAAAATGCCGTTGTTTCCCTGGACTCTTTATGCCACAGGATGGGTTCAGCTTCTGGCTACTCCTATTATCGGCATAACCCTTCTTATGGTAATAGCAGAGCGTACAATTCATATAGGTTTCTTTGATCCGACCCTCGGAGGTGATCCTATTCTCTACCAGCATTTATTCTGGACCTACAGTCACCCGGCTGTTTATATTATGATCCTGCCTGCAATGGGTGCAATATCAGAGATCATACCGACTTTCTCTCACAAGTCGCCATTCGGATACAGATTCATAGTTGGATCGAGCATAGCAATTGCATTCGTCGGCTATTTCGTCTGGGGTCATCACATGTTTACCTCCGGTATGAGTCCTGTATCAATGTATACTTTTTCTCTGCTTACATTTCTTGTCGCCATTCCGAGTGCGATAAAAGTCTTTAACTGGGTATCTACAATGTACAAGGGCTCAATTGATCTGCAGACACCTTTTTACTGGGCAGCCGCCTTTGTATTTGTTTTTATGATCGGCGGATTCTCGGGTCTCATACTCGGATCGCTTGCAGCAGATATTCATCTTCATAACACGCATTTTGTCCTGGCTCATTTCCACTTTATTGTTTTTGGTGGCACAGGCTATGCTTTTTTCGGTGCAATGCATTACTGGTATCCCAAAATAACCGGAAAAATGTATGATTCAAAATGGGCAAATATCGGGCTGTTCCTCTTTTTCATAGGTTTCGTGACACTTTACGGAATGATGTTTTATCTGGGCTATAAGGGAATGCCCAGAAGATATTACGATTATGATGAGATGTTCCATACAGGAAATATCATCTCAACAATGGGCTCTTGGGTAATGTACTCAGGCCTCGCAATAATCATTATCAACCTGATCTCCTCGCTGAAAAGCGGCGCGAAAGCCCCTGCTGACCCATGGGGAGGGAAAACACTGGAATGGACGACTCAATCACCTCCCATGACAGAAAATTTTGAAGAAATACCAATAGTAACTACAGGTCCATATAACTACAAATGAGCACACCAGCGGTTATACACAGAGATGATCTTGCATCCAAAACCGGGATGTGGTTTTTCCTTTTTACTGAAATGCTTTTATTTGGCGGTCTCTTTATCGTTTATTCGATACACAGATACCGAAACCCTGTTGCATTTCATCTTGCCGCTCAGGAACTGAGTGTCGCGATCGGAACCATCAATACAATAATCCTGCTCATCAGCAGCACAACGATCGCCATGTCGATAACCGCTATGCAAAAGCGCAATAAGACATTATCCCTGTCACTGCTTGGAGTAACGGTACTTCTCGGAATCGTGTTCCTTATAAATAAGTACTTTGAGTGGGGTGATCATTTCAGGGAACATATCTATCCAGGATCTTCAATTCTTGCTGCACGGGGCCATGGTGATGTTCTGTTCTACGGGTTATATTTTTTTATGACGGGCCTCCACGCATTGCATATAATTGTCGGGCTTGCATTTATAATTATTATTGCAGTTTCAATTATGAGAGACCGGATAAATTCCGAAAATTATGTCTTACTTGAAAACAGCGGATTATACTGGCACCTGGTCGACCTCATCTGGATCTTTCTATTTCCATTGTTTTATCTTATTACCTGATACTGATGGCAGAAGAAAACGAAAAAACTCATATAATCCCGTACCGGACATTTCTCATTGTGCTGGCCGGCTTAATTGCCCTTACCCTGACATCGGTAACTGTTACCAGGATTTCACTCGGAACACTGACAGTTGCTGTAGCCCTTATTATTGCTGCCGTAAAATCCTCATTAGTTTTGTGGACATTCATGCATGTTAAGTTTGAAAGCAAACTGATTTTATACGCCGTTATTGGCGTGGCATCACTGATTGGCGTGTTAATTATAATAACCCTTCTGGACTACCTCAATAGATAAAATTATGTATTCAACTCCCGGAATAGAAGCTTCAAATTTCGTATCATCTTTTAATACATCATTCTATTTAATAACCGGTATTTCATTGTTATTGCTGGTAGGTCTGACCGCAACGATGATTTATTTTATCTTCCGGTATAACAAGAAGAAAAACCCGGTGGCAACAGAGATTGAAGGCAGTATGTTTCTTGAAGTCACCTGGACAGTTGTGCCCATTCTGTTATCAATGGTAATGTTCTATTACGGATGGAAAGGCTGGAAACCTACTACACAGGTACCAAAGGATGCAATGAATGTTACCGTTATTGCCAGGATGTGGAACTTTCTCTTCGTATACGAAAATGGCAAACAAAGCCCCGATCTTATTATACCCGTGAACAAAGCCGTAAGAATAAATCTGGTTTCGGTTGACGTAATACACAGTCTTTTCATTCCCGAATTCAGGATTAAAAGCGACATAGTGCCGGGAAGGGATAAATTTATGTGGTTCATTTCGCCAAGGGAGGATAAATATAAAATATTTTGCGCCGAATATTGCGGTCTGCAGCATTCCTATATGCACTCAAACGTAGAAGTAATGTCGCAGGAAAAATTCGATAAATGGTATGCTGAAACTGCAAAAGCCATTGTGGCTGAAGGCACTGCCCCGGGGGCCATGGGCGAAGCTATAATGAAAGCACAAGGATGTTTTGCGTGTCATACAACTGATGGCTCGAAACTCATAGGCCCAAGTTACCTGAATCTTTTTGGCTCCCAACAGGCAGTAATAAAGGATGGAAAAGAAATCACACTCACTGTAGATGATGCTTATGTCAGGGAATCTATTCTTGACCCGGGCGCTGATATTACCAAGGGATTCCCTCCCGGATTAATGCAAAGTTACCGCAACACCGTAAGCGATGACGATATCAATAAAATTATTGAATATCTGAAGACTCTTAATGACGAATAATCCCGGAACCATAGTAAAGGATTATCTGGCCCTGTCAAAAATAAAAATCATGATCCCTGTCAGCCTGACAGGATTTACAGGATATTTTGCATTTGATCCTCATTTTTCAATAAACTTATTTATCACCAGTCTGGGGATTCTTCTAATGGCAATCGCTGCATCTGTGCTTAACCAGATCCAGGAAGTACAGCTGGATTCAAGGATGACAAGAACCCGCCTCCGTCCGCTACCGGCAAAGAGAATCACAATGAACCATGCCTCAATATTTTTCATTATTAATCTTGTTGCCGGAATGCTGCTGATCTTCGCAGCGGGGAATATATATGCCGCTCTTATCGGCCTGTTTACAATCATCTGGTATAACGGGATCTATACCTATTCAAAGCGAATAACTGCATTCGCTGTTGTTCCGGGAGCACTGACAGGCGCTTTGCCTCCCCTTATGGGATGGGTTGCTGCCGGTGGCGGATTCTTCGATAAACCCATAATATTTATACAGTTTTTGATTTTTATCGGGCAGATTCCTCATTTCTGGCTACTGATCCTGAAATATGGAGAGGATTATAAACTGGCAGGATTTCCGAATCTGATGGATGTCTTCACCAGGAAACAGATCAACAGGATGACCTTCAGCTGGGTAATCTCTTCTGTCATCTCCGCACTCTTTCTCTGTTATTTTGAAATAATAAAAAGCCAGGTTATAGTTGGGATCCTTATAATAGCCTCCGTTTATCTTATATGGGAATTCTTTTCTCTTTTAAAATCCGCCCCGGCGCCGGTTAAAAGATATTCTATAATCTTTGATTCCTATTTTTTGCTTGTGCTGGTGTTGTTGATATCGGATAAAATAATAAGTTGAAATCCATTAACCACAAAGTACACAAAGTAAAAAACACAAAGGGCACAAAGTTTTGTTCTTTGTGTCCTTCCATTTAAGCTTTGTGACCTTTGTGGTTAATGGATTTTTCTTTATTTCCCTGTAGAATCGCTTTTTGCTGCGTTTTCCAGGGTTCTGACATATAAAACCACCTTCCACCTGTCGTCGGGCTTTATCTGCGCTCCGTGGGGCATCATTGAGCCAAACCCAAGGGTTATAGTATGGTAGATCTCTCCGTCAGGTCTGCGGGCGGTAGGAGCAGCCGAAATATCACGTGGTTTCAAAGGATAAAGACCACTGCTGAAAAGCTGACCGTCTCCTTTTCCAAGAGCACCATGACATCCGATACAAAAAGTGGTGTATATCAGTTTCCCTCTCTCTATAACTTCATCATAGGGTAAAAACGGATTGACAAGTTCCAAACCGGCCTTATGACGCGAAATCGTATCAATTGTATATCTGAATGGGACATATCCTATGGGCATCGTTCCCTGAACCGGGGTTCGCATAGTCATGCTATCCTTAAAATTCGGATTATCTGAATATGTGTCATATGCTTTTGAATATACCATGTCCGGTATATACTCATATCCCCGCATATTCTTCTGTCTGTCGCACGAGATGAAAATTATTACAGCTGATAACAGCAGTAAGCTTCGGATTGATAACTGTCTTATAATATGCATTTTCAGAATTTCATGATTCATAATTCAGACTTTCTTCAATAAACGGATCATTCCTGACAACCAGCGGCGATGCTGCAAGGGTCCTGAATACAATAAAAATAAACAGACCCGCATAAGCTGCTGTCATACAAATCTCGAGAGGGCCGATACCTGCATTTTCGCCGGCTGTGGCAGGCATGATCATCAACCAGTAATCAATCCAATGACCTGCGAGCAAAACGGCAGCGATCGAAGCAACCCAGCCAATCTGCCTTTTTGCATTAAAGGTTATCAACCCAAAGAAAGGAACCAGAAAATTGATGCCAAGATTGATGAAGAAGATAACCCTGAACTCTTTCACTCTTGTAATATAATATGAAGTTTCTTCGGGCAGATGGCCATACCAGATAAGCTCATACTGTGAAAACCACTGATAGGTCCAGAATATACTGAAAGCGAACATGTAGATTGCCATATCGTGCACATGATCCACACGGATATAGCTCAGATACCCCTGCCTCTTCAGGAACCAGATCATAAGAGTAATGAATGCCAGGGAAGTAACAAACATCCCTATCAGTACGTACCAGCCGAAGATGGTACTGTACCAGTGCACATCAAGCGACATTATCCAGTCCCAGCTGCTTGATGAAACAGTTATCGAATAGAAAACGAGGAACAAGCCGGCCAGGATTTTCCCCCGGTTATAAAATTTGAGGTCAGATGAGGAAATCAGTGCATCTGAGTTTTTTCTCATCAGTTGAGTGAGAATAATCCAGCCCATGAAATATACTACAATTCTGATGAAGAAAAATGGAATATTCAGCCAGGCTCTCTTTCCATCAATAACTTTATCGGATAATCCGGTATCTGTCCATTGGTATAAATTATGCATTCCGAAATAAATAAGGAGCATAAGTATAAATGCAACGGGTAGAAAAGCTGTCATTGAACCCGGGATCCGTTGTATCAATGAGTGCCAGCCTGAAAGAGCAATACGGTGAACGGCAAGGAAAAATGCCGCGCCAAGTGAAAGACCCATGAAGTACTGATTGTTGAGCAGCACATTTGCCCAGATCCTTGAAGCGCCCGGTTTTGAAATCACGATTGTAGCCACCACAATAAGAATGCTCGCAGCAATAATTATTATCAGGATATTGCTGAATTGCTTTTTAAATTTGAATTGTTCTTCCATCGTTGCAAATTTCTTATTATCTGATTTCTACAGTATGAATGCCTGTCAAAATAGTCCTTACCCTGTTAAGCGATTCCTCCTGATCCGGTGCATTTACCAGAATAACGAACCGGTCATCGGTAATCCTTGCCTCAACGGTGTCAAAGTCTATATCAGGCTTAAGCCTTGATCTTACCAGTAATGCTGCAACCATCGATAACCCTGCGAAGAGTACCGTTACCTCGAATGTTATGGGTACAAATGTCGGAACCGAAAAGAATGGCTTACCTCCTATAATCAGGGGATATGCTGCCGTGAATACCCATGTCTGAAATCCGAATGCAAGTACTGCGCCGAGAGCGCCGAAGATAAATCCGACAACAGGTATTCGCGTCCGCTTTATTGCCATTGCCTCATCGAGGCCATGGATCGGAAACGGCGTCAGAACATCCCTGATGGTTTCATTGTTCTCACGAAGCTTTTTCACAGCCTGAAGCAAGGGTCCTTCATCATCAAAGGAAACGAATATATATTTACTGCTATTCATGGCCTGATTCCGTTTTATGTTTTCTGCTTCCTGTTTTAAGGATTGTCTTTTCCTCAGCTATTGAAATGACCGGGAATATCCTTATGAATAAGAGGAAGGCAGTAAAGAATATTCCTAATGTCCCTATCAGAAGCCCATATTCAACAATGGTTGGTTTATACATAGTCCAGCTCGACGTGAGAAAATCCCTGTGAAGTGAAGTTACAATTATCACAAAACGTTCGAACCACATCCCAATGTTAATCACAATTGAAAGGAAGAATGTGAAGATCAGGCTGGTACGCAGTTTTTTGATCCAGAGTAACTGGGAAGAGAGCACGTTACAAGTGATCATTATTAAATATCCCCACCAGTAAGGCCCTGTTGCGCGGTTTAAAAATGCATATTGCTCATATTCAACACCTGAGTACCATGCCATAAACATCTCGGTCATATAAGCCAGACCTACGATTGATCCTGTGGCTATGAGGATCTTGTTCATGTTTTCAATATGACTCGGTGTGATAAAGTCTTCGAGATGCATCGCCTTTCTTGTAATTATCAGAAGAGTCTGCACCATGGCAAATCCTGAAAAAATAGCACCGGCGACGAAATAGGGCGGGAATATTGTAGTATGCCATCCGGGTAATATTGATGATGCAAAGTCCATACTTACAATACTATGCACCGACAATACAAGAGGTGTCGCAATCGCTGCCAGCATGATTGAGGAAATCTCGTGCCTGTGCCAGTCTCTTGCAGATCCTTTCCATCCGAAACTAAGAAAATTATAAATTTTCTTTTTAATTCCCTTAGCCAGTTTGTCGCGAAGCGTACCGATATCGGGGATCAGGCCAACATACCAGAACACAAGCGATATTGTGAAATAAGTTGATATAGCAAAAACATCCCATACCAACGGAGAGTTGAAGTTCACCCACAAACCCCTCGTGTTAGGATAAGGGAATATAAAAAATGTGAGCAGCGGACGGCCAAGATGGATAAGAGGGAAGAGAGCGGCGCAGATAACTG
Source organism: uncultured Bacteroidales bacterium (assembly GCA_963792925.1). Taxonomy (GTDB): domain Bacteria; phylum Bacteroidota; class Bacteroidia; order Bacteroidales; family VadinHA17; genus LD21. The sequence continues at coordinate 86,749 of CAWBYC010000003.1, forward strand.
CAAAGATCGTCATTGCCTCAGCAGATCTGTTTATGCTGTTTCTCCATTTCTGTCTGAAAAGAAGCAGTATTGCTGAAATAAATGTCCCGGCATGTCCTATTCCAATCCACCAGACAAAAGTCGTTATTTCAAATGCCCAGCCTACGGTTCTGTTCTCTCCCCAGGTGCCTATCCCCTGCCATACGGTCCAGAATATCATGAATACACCGAAGAGCATAGCCATAGTGGCTACAGTCATCCCCAGATACCATAGTTTACCAGCCTTATTCATCATCGGATTGAGAATGTCGCTGGTTATGCTCCCGTAAGTCTTGGTACCGTCAATTAAAGGGGTCCGTAATGGAGATTGAAACATATAGTTTGGAATTAATGCTTACGATATTTTGTTCCTTATCTTGGTCAGGTAGTTGACCGAAGGCATGGTATACAATTCTTCAAGCAGATTATAGCGTCTTCCGCTGCTTATCAGTCTGTTCAGCTCGCTGTTCTTGTCATTCATGTCTCCAAAGACAATCGCATCTGCAGGACAGCTCTGCGAACAGGCAGTCTTAATCTCATTTTCAAATAAGGGTCTGTTCTCGTATTTGGCTTTTAGCTTAGCTGCCTGGATACGCTGGACACAGAATGAACATTTTTCAATAACCCCCTGCGCACGAACAGTAACATCGGGATTGAGAACCATCCTTCGCAAATCATGAGTCATCCCTTCCGTATCCCTCAAATTACCTTTAAGGGTTCCGGCTGTGGTATAATTGAACCAGTTAAATCTTCTTACTTTATAAGGACAGTTGTTGTTGCAATAACGGGTTCCGAAGCAACGGTTATAGATCATCTGGTTCAGTCCTTCGGAACTATGGTTTGTGGCTGCAACCGGACAAACGTTTTCACAAGGTGCATTCTGACAGTGCTGGCACAAAACGGGTTGAAATACAACCTCCGGGTTATCTTCTGATCCGGTATAGTATCTGTCAATACGCAACCAGAACATTTCGTGTACACGATGAACCTCTTCCTTTCCAACAACAGGGATATTATTTTCTGCCTGACATGCAATTACACAGGTGTTGCATCCGGTGCATTTGCTTAGATCTATTGCCATTCCCCAATGATGATGGGGGTATGTTCTTTTCTTATAAAGACTTTTATTATGTTCCATATTTTCGGCATGCAGCTCATTTCCTGCCGAAACATTTTCCTTAAACTCCGTCAGATCCGCCTCGCGTACAAACGCCCTTCCTTCCATAGTATGGTGAGTCTGGGTCTGTGCAAACACTGTCACTCTTCCGGTCTTTGTAATTTTATCTGATCTCCTTGAAAAATTGACATTATTATTATCGAAAGTCAATAAATGCCATACATCTGTACCTACGCCATTCCCTACTTTACCACAGTTCGTCCTGCCAAATCCAAGGGCAATTCCCATAGTCCCGTTAGCCTGTCCTGCCTGTATAAAAACAGGGATCTCCACACCTTCCAGGGTTATAATATCGCAGTCGTGCAGATCATATTCAATAGCCTGCGCGGGGGAGACCGTGGCGTAATTGTCCCAGCATATTTTCGTAACCGGGTTCGGCAATTCCTGAAGCCATGGATTATTTGCCTGCCTGCCTTCTCCTATTGCAATTGTCTCATAAAAGATTATTTCAGTACTGGAAGCCCGTGGATTTACCGGTATCTGACTATATGAAAATGATGATGTCTTTTCCGTTTTAGCAATCGGTCTGACAGGCCCCGGCTCAAAAATTCCTACCTGAAGAACATGATCAAAGAAAGCAACCGGGTCATGTATTTCTGACTGCCGCGACATTAAATTTTCTTCCCAGTAACTCCTCATGAAATCGTAATATCCCATTGATGATCCGGTCCATTTAAGCAGTGATTCGGTCATCTGCCGGGTATCGAATATCGGGCCGATTGCCGGTTGCATCAGACTATAAACGCCCTTTTTGGGTTCTGCGTCATTCCATGATTCGAGATAATGGTTATCGGGACAAACATACTGCATAAGATCGTTTGTCTCATCAGGAGTGCCTGACAGGGATACTGTCAGATCAGTCTTTTTCATGCCTTCCTTAAAAGCATCCCGGTTATACCATGTATACCCCGGATTCACATTCCATAAGAAAAGTGCATTCACTTTTCCAGCCAGCATATTTTTTACCAGATCGTCCATATTCCGGTCGATTCCGGCGTGAGTTTTCAGGAAGGAATCAAACGAAATAGTCTGTCCTATGTTTCCGAGAAGGTGGTTTATCTCATTTACCAGGAGCTGTACTTTTTTATCATTAGTGCCGGAGATTACAATGCACTTTCCGGATGAAGCAACCAGTTTTTTGGAAATATCACCTATATCAACAGGAGAGACCGGTGTATCGATATTTTTATTTTCAAGGGTTTTAAGGATCTCTTTATAAATTCCTGAGAGTACTGCATATTCCTGAGATGGTTTGATCTGAATCCTCAGATCGGCATTGCTTCCTGTTAGGCTGAGGTTCGATTCCATCTGGATGAGGTAATTCATGTCAAATGCCGGATTCCTCCGGGTGCTGAATTGCTTTGTATACTCTATGGGAGACAACCATGCGCCAAGGAAATCGGCTCCGCTGCTGAATATCAGATCACATCTGTCAAAGTGATAATCGGGGATAACCTGTTTTCCAAAACTTATCTTATTTGCTTCAAGCATTGCAGAATAAGATATTGCATCGAACTCGACCCATTCCGAACCGGGGTATTTTTTCAGAAACTCTGTAATAACAGCTTCGGTTGACGGACTGTAAATCGTTGGCGTAAGAAGAACTATAGAGCCTTTTTTGGCAACAATATTATCCAGCTTTTCTGTAATTTCATTGTCAATTGTATCCCATCCGGCTGCTTTTCCATCCTTCAAAGGACCGTGAAACCTTCCGCTGTCGTAAAGATCAAGAACCGATGCCTGTACTCTGGTGTTTGTTCCGCCCCTGGTCATTCCTGATTCAGTATTTCCCTCAATTTTTATGGGACGTCCGTCCCTTGTTTTCACAATAATGCTGCAATAATCACTGCCGTTTACGTAGCTCGATGCATAATATAGAGCTTCTCCGGGGCTTAATTCTACCGGAGCCTCAGCATAAGGTATCGCTTTAGTGATCTTCGCCTGGCATGATGCAAGAGCTGTGACGGCAAAACTAAAACCGCAAAGCTTGAGGAAGTCTCTTCTTGAAGCAGGCAGGTTTATATTCTGCTCATTGATCAGGTCTGCCAGAGGATTAATATTATCCTGTGGTTTCGGGTCGACCCGAATTTCTTCTTTATTATTCTTTGATTCAATATTCCGCCAATATTTTTTCATCCCAGGGGAATTATATTGATTAAATAATTACTAATAATGGCACTTACCACAATCTCTGCCGCCAATTCCGACAACCCTTATGCTATCGATCTTTCCAGCCTGTACTGAATCAAACAAAGTCGGGTAATATGCTTTATAATATTCGTTTGAGATATTGACTTTCCGTGTTTTATGGCAATCGATACACCAACCCATTGACAAATCGGAAAACTGGTAAAGTCTGTCCATTGTCTTTACATCTCCATGGCAAGCCTCACAGTTGATCTGCCCGGCGCTTACATGCTGCTCATGACTGAAAAAAACGAAATCAGGAAGTTTATATATCCTCACCCATTCAACAGACCTTTTTTCATCAAGGGCGCTAATTACCTTTGCGATTTCAGTGGCGCCCGAACGGGTGCCGTTCCGGACAAGAAAATGGCAATTATAACAAATACTCCCGGCAGGGATTCCTGCAGTTTTACTTGTCTTTGCGGTGTAATGACAATAGTTGCAGTCAGTTTTGTTCTGCCCTGCATGAACGGCATGAGAAAACTTAATAGGCTGGGCGGGTTCAAATCCCCTGGAGCGTCCGAAGGCGATGGCATTAACAGCCAGTACCCAGGTTATAAAAATCCCGGTAACAGTAAGTATCGCATAGATTAACCGCTTGTTCTTAATTCCTCTTTTTATGATCAGGGAGATGAGCGCTGTTGAGAATAAAATAAAAGCAATTATGAGCAAAAGAAGATATGTAATGACGGGTTTATTCTTTCTCAGCCCTTCCTCTGCAAAAATGTTCATATAACCTTTTAACATTACAATATCTTCAGCCGAGAGCTGAAATCCATTATGAACAACTTTCATTTTCGCCCCGGTAGGATTAAGCAAAACCTTGCTTAATTCTTTTGCAGTCCTATGAATGTATTTTCTGGAAATCTCCAATGCATCGGGGTTCCAGTTTAGTGTATCGGATTCATTAGTATTATGACAGGAAGCACAATTTATTGATTTGTTATCAAGATAAACCAACCCGTTGAATAATCTTTCCCCGCGTCTGAGCTCTTCTGATGTTAAGACTGTCCGTTTATATATAACTGAATCCGGTTCCTTCTGTGTATTGGTCTGGGCATTTACTGAATCTGTTACCGGAATTTTGGTTAAATCAGGTTTTTTATTGGCTGCAGTATCTAAAGGTTTATTTCCTAAAGTATCCTGTTGTACGGATCCTGTATCTTTTACCTGAACTTTTGTAGGATCTACGGTCTTCTCCGGAGTGGTCCCGACCTTTGAAGAATCAGGATTCTGCGGGTTTCCTGCAATAGCCAGGGCAAAGACAAAAAAGAAAATAACAATTGGAAGTAAATATTTTGGTAATCCTGAAGGAGAATATTTGCTCATTATCATAGATTATAGAGGTTACAAGAAACTAATGACAAGAAATCCTCCCTACAATATCCAACAGGTTCAAAAATATAAAAATGATTGATATAAACTAATTACTAACAACAATTTCTTCATTTAGTTTAACATAAATGCTTTTTTTATAAACAAAACTTCTAAACAATCTCCCGACTAAATATTAACATGCCTTTAATCAGTTTTTAAAATGTGACTTTATATCTTTGTGAAGTCTTTATAATTTTGTTTACCTCATTGACGTTATAAATTAATGAAACCAACCTGCGTATCTATGAAAAAAGTATTTCTGGTGTCATTTGCACTTTTAATTTCAGCCGCCCTTCTTACTCACTGCAAAAAAGATAAAGGGGATCCTCCGGTTCTGCCGCCTGCAGAATCAATGACTATCGATTTCAGTAATTTCTCTTCAACTAAAAAATCGCTCGAAGTTCTACAGGGCACAAAAGGCACTGAGAACAGCAACTGGGAATACGCGGCAACTGTCGCCGGGATCTGGAAACTCATAATAAACACAACGCTGGCAGTTCCGGTTACCGCATTCAAAACTGCACTCAATCAGACTCCGGTGTTTCTCTCGGGCAAAACATGGCAGTGGAGCTATGATGTCACGTATCTTAATGTCACATACAAGGCAAGGCTGACTGGTCTTATACGAACCAGTGATGTCCAGTGGCAGATGTATATAACACGCACGGGTACAGGAGGATTCGACGAGTTCCTTTGGTTCGAGGGTACCTCCCAGATTGATGGCTCGGCAGGACAATGGATTATTAACCAGGATCCACAGTCATCGGTAGCATTTCTTCAGATTGACTGGGCAAAAACATCTTCGGTTGTTGGCAATATAAAATATACATATCTGAAAACTGATCCCTTCAAAACAAGTTATATTGAGTATGGTTTGACATCCGGTACACTCGATGCATTTTATAATATACACTATCACAATGGCGTTAAGTTTTCAGATGTTAATGTAGAATGGAACACAACCACAAAAAATGGTCATGTAAAATCAGTCGACTACCTGGGAGACAGCAACTGGTATTGCTGGGATTCGAACAGGGTAAACACGGTTTGCCAATAATATCCACATCAGCAAAACCCGGATTCTCCGGGTTTTTTGATTTATGATTGTATTTGAAGAACTTATTTTTACTATTTTGCGCTCCTTAATTAAAAAAAGAAGAATGTCATCCGGAAAAAAAGCTGTATTACTGATAATTCTGATCCTGATACTTGACCAGGCATTGAAAATCTGGGTTAAAACTCACATGGTTATCGGCCAGGAGATACACTTGTTTGGTAATTGGGGAATCCTCCATTTCATAGAAAACAATGGAATGGCTTTTGGCATGGAGATGGGCGGAAAACCAGGCAAGTTGGTACTAAGTGTCTTCCGTGTGGTAGCCATTTTCGGGATTGGATATTTCCTTGCTACGTTGGTAAATAAAAAGGCAAACCTGGCTCTGATACTGGCTGTTAGTGCAATAATGGCCGGAGCAATCGGAAATATCATCGACAGTGCTTTTTATGGAATGATTTTCAGCGAGAGCTTTAACCAGCACGCCATAATGTTTCCTCCCGGAGGAGGTTATTCAACTTTCCTTCACGGAAGAGTGGTGGACATGTTCTATTTTCCGGTAATCAACACACATTGGCCACAATGGTTACCTTTCAAAGCCGGTGAGTCGCTTGTATTTTTCAGACCGGTTTTTAATATCGCCGATTCTTCCATAACCTGTGGCGTCATATCAATCGTGCTGTTTCAGAAGAAGATGTTTAAAAACCTGTAGTAGGGGCACGGGGCATGGGGCACGGGGCACAGGGGCACGGGGCACGAGGGCGCAGGAACGACTACACAGGGCTCAGGGCGATAAAACGATAAACGATAAACGATAAACAATAAACGCTATTCCTGGCAGCAGTTGCTTACACAATTCAATATTGTCCTGAGGTTTTCGTGCTTCAGATAATACCACGTATTTTTACCCTCTCTTTTTGATGCAAGGACTCCTTTATCTTTTAAAATACCAAGGTGATGTGACGCAGTGGACTGCTCAATTCCGAGCTGCGTATGTATTTCCGTGACAGTCCTTTTTTTTCCGTCTTCCAAAACTCCAACGATTGTGATGCGCACAGGATGAGCGATTGCCTTGAGCATACCTGCCGCTTTTTCGAGGCTTTCCGGATTAAGTTCTTTAAATTCCATTTTTTAATATTTCTTAGGGCAAATATATATAAATATGTTGATATGATGAAAGCAACTCATTTCAAGGAGAAATTGCCCGACAAGGCACAACAAATGTAAGAAAGATAATCTTTAGCGACTGATTTTATTATATTTGAAAGAAATATAAACATATATGTCTGCTCTTACCGGAATCAAAAAACCAGTTGAGAATGAGATGGTTGAATTTGAGCTTTATTTCAGCCGGACAATGCATAGTGATATTCCTTTGCTCAATATTATACTTAATTACATTCTTCGCCGTAAAGGCAAGCAGATGAGACCATTGCTTGTTTTTCTAACGGCAAGGTTAAACGGGAATATTGTTGAATCAACATATATTGCAGCAACATGCATAGAACTGCTTCACACTGCTTCTCTGGTCCACGACGATGTTGTAGATGATGCAAGCGAAAGGAGAGGCTCGCTTTCAATAAATGCACTCTGGAATTCTAAAATTGCCGTATTGCTTGGTGACTATCTGCTTTCATCGGGTATGCATATCTGTGTCGAAAAATCACGATATGACATGCTTGAAATAATCTCAGAGGCAGTAAAATCCATGTCGGAAGGTGAGCTTCTCCAGTTGCAGAAAGCCCGGAAACTGAATATAAGGGAAGAAGATTACTATAAAATAATTATCAGCAAGACAGCTGCATTGCTTTCAGCATGCACAGCCTGCGGAGCGAAATCCGTTACAGATGATGCCGAAACAATCCGGATGATGAAAGAGTTTGGTGAAAACATAGGTGTTGCTTTTCAAATCAGGGACGATATTCTTGATTATGAGGGTACCGGACTTACAGGAAAGGCAGTTGGTAACGACATCAAGGAAAAAAAGATCACTCTGCCATTGATATATGCGCTCGAACAATCACCTAATTCAAAGAAGAGACATATTCTTAATATTGTCAGGAGCCGGAAGAAGACAAGGGCGGAAATCCATGAAGTTATAAACTTCGTGGTTGAATACGGAGGTCTGGACTACGCTGAAATAAAAATGAATCTCTACAGGGATAAAGCTTTTGCAATCCTCGATACTTATCCCGACTCAGAGGTGAAGGAATCGCTGAGGCAGTTCGTTCACTATACCACTTCCAGGAAAAAATAACTATTCCGCCACAAGCTGAATTTTTGCGACCAGTCCAAGGTCCCTGACATAATGCCTTGATCCAAGCCAGAACAGCACGGCTCCGATTAACAATATCAAAGGCAAAATCGACAAGGCTGTCTGGATATTTGTAAGATCATATATTTTACCCATTACAACAGGGGCAGTAGATGCACCGAGAAGATTCTGAACCACAACGGCAATCGCATACGATGTGGCCCTTAATCCGGGATGTATGACATCCTGTGTAACAGCTGCTGCTCCTGAAATAAAGGCAAGAACAAGCACTCCGAAAACAAGGAAGAGAGCATATTGTATTCCTCCCCTGAATATTGTAAGTGCTATAAACAGAATGATTGCCGATAGTAGTGTTGACAGGGCAGGAAATAACAGACGTGCATTTTCTTTTGACCTTCTCCAGAGATCGGTCAGATATCCTCCGAGTGGAGCGCCCACAAGAGCCAGCACCATTACCGAGCTTGCCATTTTTCCGGCACTGGCCTGGGGAATACCTCTCATTTTTTCAAAATACGTTGGCAACCAGGTCAGCATTGAAGTTGTTACAAACACAACTGCAGCCATCCCAAGATATGTGTAAAGAACCGATGGTTTTCCGATAAATTCCTTCAGAATATCCTTCTTCTCCATCTTGACTTTTTTCCTGTCTTTATCGAGGAATGAAAGATCTACTGTCTTATAATCTTTTACAAAAAGAAAGAGAATAGCAACAATCATTCCCGGTATGGCAACAATACCAAAAGCATGTTTCCATCCGAGCTTTGCAGCGATAATTCCCCCGAGAAGAACTCCGATTGCAGAGCCAAGGGGAATAGATGCGTTCCATAAACCCATCATCCGGGCCCTGCGATCGACAGGATATAGTCCGGAAATCATGGCGCTTCCGCCAGGTGCATATCCGGCCTCACCTACTCCGATCAGCATCCTGGCCATAAACAGCTGCACAAAATTTCCGGTCAGGGCACAGAGCGCTGTGGCAAGGCTCCACATTATCGCCATCACTCCTATTGTTTTTGTGCGGCTCCATCTGTCCACCAGTATCGAGACCGGGAATGTGAGAAGCACGATTGCCCAATAAACCGCCGATACCAGCAATCCGCTCTGAGTATGAGATATTCCCCAATCGTTTTCAATTGAGGTGAACATTGAAGTTACGACCATTCTGTCTATATAGTCAAACATATAGAGCAGAAACAACAACATAAAAACATAATTTGAATATCTCTTTGAGAACAAATACCCGGTGCGGTCTTCTGACTTTTTCATTCTTTATTCGGATTTTCTTCGTAAGGTCAATACCAAGTAATGAAAAATAAATGGCAGTTGGTTTTTTTCGGATAATTTTAAGTATTTATACTTAGCGCAAGGGTCATGCCATGGATTGGGCTACAAGCACCCTGCACCCAATTTGATTTTTTTTTACTAAATTTCAGGATTATATTTATTAAACATCAAAATCCATGACAACCTTAAAACAAATTAATGATTTCATTGATTCCCAGCCCATTGCACTAGTCGGTGTATCAAGAAATCCAAAGAAGTTCGGTTATGCGGTTTTCAAAGAACTGAAAGAGAAGGGGATGAAGATCGTTCCCGTAAATCCAAATGCCCAAGAAATACTTGGGGACAAATGTTATGCAAGCGTTAAAATGCTTCCTCCGGAGATCAACAGCATCATTATTTTTACAAAAAAGGACCAGACAGCCTCTGTAATCAGGGAAGCAAAGGAAAAAGGCATCAGCCGGATCTGGATCCAGCAGATGGCCGACACAAAAGAAGCGCTTGGAGAGCTAAGGGGATCGGGAATAAATTTTATCACCGGCGAATGCATTCTGATGCATTACAAACCCCAAAGCATACACAAATTCCATGGCACACTCCGAAAATTATTCGGCCGGTTTCCCAAATGATGACAGAGCCTGAACTTCCTTATAGACTCAGATTCACAGTAAGAGATTACGAGTGCGATCTGCAGGGCGTTGTCAACAATGCCAATTATCAGCATTATCTCGAGCATGCCCGACATGAATATCTTATCTCTAAAGGCGTCAGCTTCGCAAAGCTGCACGAAGAGGGCATCGATCTCATTGTAACACGGGTGGAGATCGAATATAAGTATCCGTTAAAGAGCCGTGACGAATTTTTTGTTACCGTCAGTATACAGAGGGAAGGAAATGCCAGACTTCTGTTTATTCAGGAAATCCACAGATTATCTGACTCAAAACTGATCGTTAAAGCAAAGGTTACGGGAGTTGCAACAAAAAAAGGACGCCCGGTGCCTCCCGGTGATCTCATTTCCCGTCTGGGTCTTGATTCCTGAATCATAATCAAATATATAAACATATGGCTTACAGACTAAAACAGACTCTTAAACTGATCCTTATTTTTGTCATAGTTGCTTATTCTGCCTCTCTTAATGCACAGGCAATCAGGCAAAAATACGACAAAACAGAAGTTTACATTACCATGAGAGACGGAATAAAGCTCTTTACTTCTGTATACACACCAAGAAATAATTCAGTCTCCCATCCCATTCTGCTGAACCGGACTCCCTATGATATTGAACCGGGTGGTCCGGAAAGCTTTAATTACTTCTTCCAGATATATGAAAGATACACCAGCGATAACTATATCATGGTTTTTCAGGATGTTCGCGGAAAGTATATGAGTGAGGGTGATTTTGAAGATATCCGACCGGAAGTTGCCGTGAGAAAAAGCAACAAGGATATTGATGAGTCAACTGACACCTGGGATACGGTTGACTGGCTGGTAAAAAACATAAAGAATAACAATGGCAACGTTGGCATTTTCGGCATCTCATATCCCGGATTCTATTCCACCACCGGCATAATTAATGCTCATCCGGCAGTGAAAGCCGTATCTCCGCAGGCACCGGTTACAGCGTGGTTCCTGGGCGATGACTTTCATCATAATGGTGCATTTTTTCTGCTCGATTGTTTCGGATTTTACTATAGCAATGGCCAGCCGCACCACAGCCCTACCAGAAAGGGAAATCCTTCATTCCGGTGGCCTGTAACAGACAGTTATGAATTCTTCCTTTCAATGGGAGCCATTAAAAATATTGCACCTCTCTACCTTGGCGACAGCATTAAATTCTGGAATGATGCATTCGCACATCCCGATTATGACAGCTTCTGGAAATCGAGAGACCCGCGGCCATTTCTTAAGAACGTTACTCCGGCAGTGATGACAGTTGGCGGATGGTTTGATGCTGAGGATCTCTATGGGGCATTACATACCTACGGCGCAATTGAAAAACAAAACGCACCTTCGGTGAATAATTTTCTGGTGATGGGTCCCTGGTCACACGGACAATGGTCGTACGGAAAGGCAAATAATCTGGGAAATATTTACTGGGGACTTGATGCCAACCAGAAATTCATAGCACTGGAAAAGAGCTTCTTCGATTATTATCTCAGGGATACCGGTGATCCGAAAATTCCTGAAGCAACAATATTTGTCACCGGCTCAGATGAATGGAGAAGTTTTGAGACCTGGCCGCCAAAAAACGTTGTTGAAAAGAGTCTTTATTTACATCCTTCCGGAAAGCTTTCATTCACTCAACCCTCTGAAAAAGACAGTTTCGATGAATATGTATCTGATCCTTCAAAGCCGGTTCCGTATTCGGAAACTACAACTACCAACCGCACAGCAGAGTATATGACTGACGACCAGCGGTTCGCCTCCAAAAGACCCGATGTAATGGTCTATGAGACAGATTTTCTGGATGAGGATATTACTTTTACAGGCCCGCTCACGGCCGATCTTTTTGTCGGAACAACAGGAACAGATGCTGACTTCGTGGTAAAGCTTATCGATGTTTACCCTCCCGATGCGAAACCAGGAACTAATGACGAGGTGAAAGTGCCACTTGGCGGATACCAAATGCTTGTGAGAGGAGAAATTTTCAGGGGAAAATACCGCAACAGTTTTGAAAGTCCCGAGCCATTTATCCCGGGAATGATTACCGAAGTAAAATATACACTGCCCGATGTTGCTCATACTTTCAGAAAAGGCCACAGGATGATGATTCAGATCCAGAATTCATGGTTTCCGCTTGTTGACAGAAATCCGCAGAAGTTTGTTAATATTTATACCTGCCAGGACAGCGATTTTCAAAAAGCCACACAACGGATTTACCATCAGGCAGACTATTCATCTAATCTCAGGGTCACGGTTTTAAAGTAGAATGGTCGCTACCATTGCCAACAAATTCCATTGGCCAACATTTTATGTTCAATATTGTTTAATATTGATAATTGGAAATTATGGGGAAAAATCTGACACGCAGGCAATTTGTTTCGACAACTCTTGCAGCAGGAGCCGGAGCTGTACTCGCAGGGGGGAAAAGCTTCCACCTTCCTGAAATCCCGCGTTTATCATCTGATCCGCTTCAAATAGTTACTCTCGGAAAATCGGGAATAAAAACAACACTTCTCGGCATGGGTACAGGGTTCAGCGGGTATAACAGATCATCAAATATCACCCGTGCTGGGAATGCTGAGTCTGTCATCCGTGCTGCATATGAAAGAGGAATCCGTTTTTTCGATTGTGCCGACAGCTATGGGACACATCCTTTCACTGCAGCTGCCCTGAAAGGTGTTCCGCGGGAATCATACACGCTGATTTCCAAAATCTGGGTGGGTCCTGGCGGCATCCCCGGTTCGGAAAGGCCTGACGCTGATGTGGTCGTTGATCGTTTTCGCAAGGAACTGAAAACGGATTATCTCGATCTGATCCAGATCCACTGTATGACTGACCCGCTATGGACTGACAAACAGAAAAAGCAGATGGATATTCTTGAAAACCTGAAGGCGAAAAAGATAATCGGAGCCCATGGAGTATCTGTTCATTCACTGAGCGCAATGGAGACCTGCGTGGATAATCCCTGGATCGATGTCATTCATGTAAGAGTTAATCCCTATGGCGAGGTTATGGATAAGAATGATGCTTCCCAGGTAATTCCGGTAATAGAAAGGTTGCACAAAGCAGGAAAAGGTGTCATCGGGATGAAACTAATAGGGAACGGGAATTTTAAAAATGATACGGATAAAATCAATGCTTCCCTGAAATATGTCCTTGGTCTGGGTTCTGTTGATATGATAATTGTAGGCTTTGAACAACCGGAACAGATTGACAACTATCTGGAAAGAATGAAAAAAGTGCTTCTGGCCAAGCAATAGCGGTATGCGGTATGGGGTGTGCGGTGCGCGGTATGCGGTATGCGGTATGCGGAATAAACATTGCCAACTAAAATCATCAAATGAAACTCACTAAATACTCTGCTTTATTCCTTTTGCTCACTGTTATATTTGCTTTCTCACAGAAAAAGGGTCTTGACCGTATTATCAAAAACGGAGATACGGCGGAAAAACTGGCAGGCGGCTTTCTGTTTACTGAAGGACCGGCTTCTGATAAAGAAGGAAATGTATACTTCACCGATCAGCCGAACGACAGGATAATGCGGTGGAGCCTGCAGGGCGACTTATCTGTCTTTTTACAGCCATCAGGTCGATCCAATGGGCTCGCCTTCGATAACAAAGGCAATCTTTGGGCATGTGCCGATGAACATAATGCTCTATGGTGCATATCCCCCGACAAAAAGATCACAATCATACCTTCCGCATTTCAGAACAAACCATTGAATGGTCCAAACGACTTGTGGGCTGCTCCTGATGGCGGGATCTATTTCACAGATCCCTTCTATAAACGTACATGGTGGGATCATGAGTCGATGCCACAATCAATGCAAGCCGTGTATTATCTTGCCCCCGATCATAAAACTATCACAAGGGTCATTGATGATCTGAAACAACCAAATGGCATTGTGGGCACACCCGATGCTAAAACCCTGTTCATAGCGGATATACGGGGAAATAAAACATGGAGATACAGCATTCATAAGGATGGCAGCCTGGGCAACAAAACCCTTTTTTGTGAAATGGGATCCGACGGAATGACTATTGACAGGGAAGGGAATATTTACCTGACGGGAAACGGAGTAACTGTGTTCGACAAAAATGGTTCAGTTCTTGGGAATATTCCTGTCCCTGAAAAGTGGACCGCCAATGTATGTTTCAGCGGAAAAGACATGAAAACGCTGTTCATAACGGCGAGTAACAGTATCTATTGTATCCGCACATTAACAAAAGGAACCCGTTAATCCATTGATTTTCTATGCTTATCAAAACATTTCTTTTTTTAGTAGTTTCTCTGATAATATTATTTATCATTGCAGTCTGATCTAATGATAACCGAAGCCGATTTGAATCTGATTTTATGTTTAAAAAACTGGAATTTATGGAAGGTACGCGAAGGGCTGATATTAAGCCGGGTATTGACGTTATGGTTGAACTGACTGAACACAAGAGAACCGGGCGTCTCACAGAAGGGAAAGTAAAAGAAGTACTTACAAGTTCACCCAATCATCCCCACGGAATAAAAGTAATGCTGGAAAATGGTCTCGTCGGACGTATCAAACAGATAATCTGAATCTGTTTATTTCCCGCGCAATCAAAAAATTATCTAAATTTGACATCCTTGAAAACATATTTGTTCTCATAGGTGCTTTGTTATTTTTTGTACTAACCGAATTAAGATGAAATACGAGGATTTTATTGTAAGTACTCTGGGAAAAGGGAGTGTCGTGTCACCGCTGATGTTCACGCGCCGTGCGGAGAATCCTGTCTATAAATTTGTAGATGACAGTGAAAGGATCTTGTATGATGTTTCTCTTGAAAACTTTAATACGTGCAGGGAAACAGGTGAATTGCCGGTGTCATTCGAAAAAGCCGGACCAAAGGAGTTGATATTTTTTGAGCCGGCGAAAACAAAAGTTGCCATTGTCACCTGCGGGGGATTATGTCCGGGGCTCAATAACGTCATACGAAGTCTTGTAAATGAACTCCATTACAGGTACGGGATAAGCCGTGTGGCAGGCATACAATACGGCTACGAAGGCCTGGTATCAAAATATAATCATGCAGTAATTGAGCTCACAACCGAGATGGTCAGCAATCTGCATCTGACCGGCGGGACAATCCTCGGATCATCAAGGGGTGAACAGGAAGTCGATAAAATGGTTGATACTCTGGAGATGCTTAATATAAATGTTCTTTTCTGTATCGGCGGGGATGGAACATTGCGTGGCGCTCATGCGATTCATAAAGAAATTGAAAAAAGGAAGCTGAAGATCGCTGTGGCCGGTATTCCAAAGACGATAGACAATGATATCGACCTGATTCAAAAATCGTTTGGTTTTGAAACGGCGTTTTCAATTGCCAATGATATTATTATGAATGCCCATAATGAAGCCAGAGGAGCATATAACGGCATAGGTCTTGTGAAACTGATGGGCCGGGATTCGGGATTCATAGCAGCAAATGCCGTTCTGGCCATACAGGAGGTTAATTTTGTTCTTATTCCCGAGATCACCTTCGATCTTTACGGGCTTCGTGGCTTTTTACATATTCTGAGAAAACGTCTTGAAGAACGACATCACGCAGTGATTGTTGTTGCAGAAGGCGCGGGTCAGGAGCTTTTTGAAAAATCGGAAGAATGCAAAGACGCATCGGGAAATATTAAGCATAAGGACATCGGGGTTTTTCTAAAAGAAAAAATCTCGGAGGAATTTGAAAGCAAAGAGTTTCCTCACTCGATAAAATATATTGATCCGAGTTATATTATCCGCAGCGCTCCTGCAAATGCGAATGACAGTAAATTCTGCAACCTTCTTGCCCAGAACGCTGTTCATGCTGCACTTTCCGGCAGAACAGATTTTGTTGTGGGATTCTGGAATAATCAGTTTACGGTAATGCCTATTGATATGGTGGTAGCCAAACGAAAGAAAATAGATGTTGAAGGTGAATTGTGGTGGAACGTGCTTGAAGCAACGGGTCAGCCAATATGTATGAAAAATCCGGTATGATAAAGAATATAATTTTTGACCTTGGAAATGTTCTGCTAAGTTTTAAACCAGCCGAATATTTCGAAAAGAATAATTACCCGAAAACAATTAAGGATACAATCCTTTCCGATATTTTTGGCAGTACTGAATGGCTCATGCTTGATAATGGAGAAATAACTGTTGCAGATGCAATAGAAGCCATATCAAAAAAATCATCCCTCAGGAAGGAAGAAATAGCCCATATTTTCAATTTACGCACCGATCTGATGTTTCCCCTCGACCAGAACGTAAGACTTCTCCCAGGGCTTAAGAAACGCGGTTTAAAGCTTTATTATCTTTCGAACTTCCCCATTGATATTTTTGATGAGGTGAGATCGGGATATTATTTCTTTAATCATTTTGACGGAGGGCTTATCTCAGCGGAAGCAAAACATTCAAAACCCGATATGCGCATTTATGAATTACTGCTTGAAAAATATTCCCTTCATGCCGAAGAATGTCTTTTTATCGATGATCTTGAAAAAAATGTAATTTCCGCCAGGGCATCCGGGATGAAAGCTCTTTTTACAGACGGTTCCCATGAAATCGGAAGAGAGCTGGAAAAGGCATTGAAGGCATACTAATTTGATCGTGGAGATTGCTTCGTCGCTGGGCTCCTCGCAATGACCCAAGCTTATATTAATTTATCTTTGCATGAAACAGGCATTCGTTAATTTGCCTTTTCGTGTGATAACTGAAGCTAATAAAATCTACGGTCATTGCGAGGAGCGAAGCGACGAAGCAATCCGTCAATCTTAATACTGATTCTGCATCAAATATTCCCGGCCATCAGGCGCACTCAGAAAAATATTCGACTTCTCGCTGCGTTAACAGGCCATTATATAACTCGTAACATTCCTCACAGTGTGTATAGATAAATCATTGTTTTGTTTCGATTGTTCCACGTGGAAACTATGCTTGTTTTTGGAAATATCTGGTCAAAACTTTGCTTTTTGTGGCGCCTACAAGTTTTTGAAGCTCTTCTGCCGGAGCGTCTTTGATTTTCTCCACCGATTCAAAATGTTTGAGAAGAATCTCTTTTGTCTTCGGTCCGATTCCCTTAATCTGATCAAGATCGGATTTTATCATATCCGAAGAACGCTTATCGCGATGAAAATTTATTCCAAAACGGTGAGCCTCATTTCTGAGATGCTGAATAATTTTCAGACTAATGGAATTTTTATCAAGGTAAATAGGAATGCTGTCACCCGGAAAATAAATTTCTTCCAGTTTTTTTGCAATTCCTATTACCGTAATTTTATCTCTCAATCCGAGCTTATCTATACTTTTCATTGCAGAGGAGAGCTGACCCTTGCCACCATCAATAATAACAAGCTGGGGAATTTTCTGATTTTCTTCAATCATCCTCCGGTACCGTCTGAAAACAATCTCCTCCATAGATGAAAAGTCATCGGGGCCCGTCACCGTTTTAATGTTAAAATGCCGGTAATCGCTCTTGCTCGGCCGGGCATTTCTGAAGACGACACAGGCAGCAACAGGGTTTGTGCCCATAATGTTTGAATTATCGAAACATTCAATATGAACTGGCAGATCCGACATATGAAGATCATTCTTCAGTTTCTCGAGATTCTTGCCTGTCCTAACCTGTGGAGAATGCTCCATACGTTTCTTTTTCTGTTCCAGCTTGTAATAGATCGCATTCCTCTCAGCGAGTTCCAGAAGCTTCTGTTTTTCTCCGGCCTTGGGCACAGTATATCTTACCTTCTCGAGCAGAAGATCGGGTTTGAATGGGACAATTATTTCAGGGGAGTCGCTTTGCAGCCTCTGCCTGATCTCAGTAATGGCAAATCCAAGGATAGATTCCTTCTCTTCCTCCATGCGAATCTTTAATTCAATTGTAAGCGTCTGAATTACAGCCCCTTGTATTACTTTTAGGTAGTTTACGTAAGCATTGTCCGACTCCATTGTAAATGCGAAAACATCCACATTTTGTATAGTATTGCTCACAACAGTGGAACGGCTCTTAAATCGGGAGAGAATCTCAAGCTTGTCTTTTATCACCTGGGCTTCCTCATAACGCTGTTCTGCCGAATATTCCTTCATTGACTTTTTGAGGTGGTCGATTACGCTGTTGATATTACCTTTCAGGATATCACGTATCTGGCTGATATTCTCGAGATGTTCACTCTCGGGCTGCAAACCTGCACAAGGGCCCTTGCAGTTTCCAAGATGATATTCCAGACAGACTTTAAATTTCCCCGATTCAATATTTGATTTTGTCAGGTTTAACGTACACGTCCTTATTTTATATAGTGGCCTGATAAAGCTTATCAGTGTTTTAACCATCAGGGCAGAAGTATAAGGTCCGAAATAAGTGGAGCCATCTTTTACCGGATTTCTTGTACTGAAAACCCGGGGAAATGGTTCGTTTTTTATACAGATCCAGGGGAAAGTCTTATCATCTTTAAGCAGGATATTATATCTGGGCTGATGTCTTTTAATGAGGTTATTCTCAAGTAAAAGTGCATCTGATTCGGTGTCGACTACGATATGCCGGATATCGGCTGTTTTTCTCAGGAGGGCAACCGTCTTTCCCGACTGGTTTTTCGAGAAGTAGGAAGTTATGCGTTTTTTCAGGTTTTTTGCTTTGCCGATATATAACGTAACTCCCGATGCATCGATAAACTGGTAAATCCCCGGGTTATCGGGAATAGACGAAAGAACGGGTTTATATTTTATTTCCGAGGTCATTGGTGATTAATTGATGTAAATATAATGAACCGTTGCAGGGGTTGAAAATTTTCAACCCTTCAACCCCTACACGAAATTTTCAACACCTACACGAATAACGAAACCCTCTCAAATTTATTGACATCGAACAAACCCTGATCTCCGATTTTAAGATTGGGAATTACCAGCAGAGCCATAAAAGAAAGGGTCATAAAAGGCGCCTGCATTGTACAGCCAAGCGATTTCACGAGGAGACTGAGCTTTTCATAATCAGCAGCAATTTCATCGCAGGACCGTGTGGTCATAATTCCTCCGATATTGAGTTGCACTCCGCTTACCTTACCGTCGGCAGATACTGCCAATCCTCCTTTTTGAGATACAATTTCATTGATTGAATTTACAATATCCTCGTCATTAGTGCCGATCGCAATAATGTTATGGCTATCATGAGCAATTGAACTTGCAAAAGCGCCTTTCCTTAATCCAAACCCCTTTATGAATCCGATGGACGGAGGGTAATCCTTATACCGGTCTTTTACAACTATTTTTAGTATATCGCCTGAAATATCAGATTCCACAGAATCTGTATCTCCGGAAGGATACTGAATCTCTCCGGTCAGTAACTCTCCTTCGTCAGCTTTTATAACGCGAATCTTCCCGATTGTGTTTTTTACTCTGATATCTTCCTTCTTCAGAGTGTGGCAATTAAAATAATTCACAGCACTCCCTGGTTTATAGCTAAAATAAACCTTTCCGTCGGCAAATACTCTCTTCCCCCTGATCCAGGTCTCCTGAATATTCATCTTTGCCAGGCTGTCAACAAGTATAAAATCAGCGCTGTCTCCCTGCCTCAGTAATCCAATTTCCAGGTTATAATGTTGAATTGGGTTTATGGTAGCGCTCCGTAAAACATCAAATGCATCAAATTCCTCAGAAATAAGTCCGGCAATCAATTTGTTGATATGTCTTTCCTTCAGCATTTCCGGGTGGAGATCGTCGCTGCACAGCATAACACTCTCCGGGTTTGTATTATATAAAACTTTCAATGCATTAAGATTCCTGGCGGCACTTCCCTCCCTGATCAGAATTTTCATACCCAACCCTATTTTTTCCCTGGCTTCTTCCGGATTGCTGCATTCATGATCGGTGCTTATCCCGGCAGATACATACTTCCTCAGCATGTCGCCCGATAAACCCGGAGCATGTCCGTCTATCGGTTTTCCCATCAACTTTGCAGCTTCAATCTTACTCATGACTTCCTTGTCGTCATGGATAACGCCCGGAAAATTCATCATTTCCGACAGATATTTTATATCATCCCTCTTCAGGAGAGCTTTCACCTTTTCATGATCAATGGTTGCACCATTACTTTCAAAACTCGTTGCAGGAACGCATGACGGGGCCCCGAAGTAAAAATTCAACGGAACTTTCTTTGCGTCATCAATCATGAATTCCACGCCCTTTACACCGAGGACATTGGCGATTTCATGGGGATCTGAAACGACACCCACCGTTCCATGCTTGACAGCTGTCATTGCAAAAGCACCCGGGGTAATCATTGAGCTCTCTATATGTATATGTGCATCGATTAATCCGGGCAGGATAAAGATCTCAGGCGCCGAATCAAGCCGGTCAATCCTGGTTATAATATTTCCTGAAATAGTGACCTCAGCCGGATAAATATCCATTTTATGAATATCTACCAGCTGTCCTGCAATTTTCATAAATAATAAATATAAATTTTAAAAATAATGTTCCACGTGGAACACTACCTCCCGAGATACATCAATAAGATATTAATATCCGATGGAGATACTCCGCTGATCCGTCCGGCCTGGCCAATACTTGCCGGTTTAATTCTTGTCAGCTTTTGTCTTCCTTCAGTAGATATTGAAACAAGTTCAGTGAAATCAATATCATTGGGGATTTTCAAACTCTCGAGTCTCTTGATCTTATCAGCAACAATTTTCTCCCGGTGGATGTACCCTTCATATTTGATTCTGATTTCTGCCGATTCTGCAATTTCCCTGTATCGTTCAGATTTTACAGCCCTGAGCTTATCTCCTCCCTTAATGGCTTTCAACAACTTCCGAATATCTACCTGGGGACGTGAAGCAATATTAATAGCCTTAATTTTCTGTGTAATGCCATTTGTATCTGCAAGTGTAAGAAATTCGTTTATGTCTTCCGGACCAACACTTGTTTCTGTAAGGAAATCTATGATCTCTTTAGTCATTTCTTCCTTTTCTTCCAGGTGCCTTACTCTTTCAATTTTTGCAGTCCCTGTTTCATATGCCTTTCTTGTTAATCTTTCATCTGCATTATCCTGCCTGAGCAGAATTCTGTATTCAGCCCGTGAGGTAAACATCCTGTATGGTTCATCAACACCTTTTGTAACCAGATCGTCTATCAGCACCCCAATATAGGATTCTTCTCTTCCCAAAACCAGGGACTCTTTGTTCCGAACTTTAAGAACTGCATTTATTCCCGCCATCAGTCCTTGTGCAGCTGCTTCTTCATATCCTGTCGTTCCGTTTATCTGTCCTGCAAAAAACAGATTCCTGATCTTCTTTGTTTCAAGAGAATGGGATAACTGAGTCGGTTGAAAAAAATCATATTCAATAGCATAACCCGGCCTGAACATATTTACCTTTTCCATGCCCTTAACTTTTCTCAGGGCATTGAGCTGAACTTCAAGAGGCAGACTGCTTGCAAATCCGTTTATGTAATATTCGGTCGTATCCTCTCCCTCAGGTTCTATGAAAAGCTGATGAGATGATTTTTCCTTAAATGTCACAACTTTATCCTCTATACTCGGACAATACCTGGGGCCACGGCCTTTTATTATTCCAGTGAAAAGCGGACTAAACTCAAAACCTTTTCTTATTTCTTCATGAACATCCTCATTAGTATGTGTAATAAAGCAACTCTGAGGAATAAGCTTATTCCTTTCCTCAATCATGTAAGAAAATGTTTCGCCTTCGTCATCGCCGCTCTGCTCAGCCATTACGCTGAAGTCAATGGATCTTCCGTCAACCCTGGCACTTGTTCCGGTTTTCATTCTTTCAACAGAAAAACCTAATTGTTCAAGTTGCTCACTCAAACCTGTAGATGCCTGTTCGCCCGACCTTCCTCCTTTTATATTCGAAAAACCGATATGCATAAGACCATTTAGGAAAGTGCCGTTTGTAAGAACTACGGCCTTCGCATAAAATTTAGTCCCGAATGAAGTTTCTATTCCCTTAACCTCCATTCCTTCCAGCAATAGGCTTTTTGCCTGTTCCTGCCAGATAAACAGGTTTTCAGTTCGCTCCAGAACTTTCCTCCATTCGATCGTAAATCTTTGTCTGTCGCATTGTGCCCTCGGGCTCCACATTGCCGGGCCTTTTGATTTATTTAACATGCGGAATTGTATCATGCTCCTGTCGGTGACAATTCCGCTCATTCCTCCCATTGCATCAATTTCTCGTACGATCTGACCCTTTGCAATACCACCCATCGCCGGATTACATGACATTTGAGCCAGTTTTGTCATATCCATGGTAATCAGCAATGTTTTTGCACCCATCACAGCAGAGGCATGAGCTGCTTCGCAACCAGCATGACCTCCTCCAACAACTATTATATCGTATTGAAAATCCATAATTATCCTCTTAAAGTGATCCTAACCAGTAATCTTCCATCCTCCTCATTTCACTTCTGCTATCCTCGGTGGAATCATTATATCCAACCAGATGGAGCACGCCATGAATCAGTACTCTCAGCAGCTCCGATTCTAAACTAACATTATAGTTTTGTGAATTCTCCCTTACCCTGTCAAGGCTGATATAAACTTCACCGTTTATAATTTCACCTTCATTATAATTAAATGTAATAACATCTGTATAATAATCATGTTCGAGAAACTCTACATTTATTTCTTTCAGCTGTTGATCATTTGTAATAATAAAACTCAGGTCACCGGAAATTTTTTCTTCTTTCGCGATGACCTCCCCTATTTTCTTCAAAGCTTTTCTTGATCCCTTCAGCCTGAAGTTTGTTTCATCATAATATAACCTGATGCTCAAATTAAGACGTTCTTAAATGTCATTGTCACAGAATTGCCTTTTTCACTGTATTTAATAGTGTCGGCCAGATGCGACATTAGGTAAATTCCCCGGCCGTTGAGTGCTTCAATATTTTCAGGCGTAGTAGGATCTGGCACAGTTTCCGGTTTAAACCCCGGACCTTCGTCGGTTACTGTAATATCCAGCTGATTATCGTCGTAAGAAATATCTATATCAACAATCTTCTCCGGATTTGAGCGGTTACCATGCTGGATTGCATTATTTACTGCTTCCATAACTGAAACGAGAATTTTTCCATAGTAATCCTGAGAAATTCCGATGGTTGCAGTAGCTTCATCTATTGCATTTTCCACAATTCTAAGGTTCTCCATTTCAGACTCTATCCTGATTTTCTTATCCATAACTTATTAACTACCAACCATTATACTAAAATAAATCATAATATGTTACACTATTAACTAGTTTTTAGAAATCCATGATTCCGGATCCAGCTTAACCTTCTCTTCAAAAATCATGAATTTCAATATGGCCTTATTCCCGTTTTCGGTGTCACAAAAAACGCTCCCTATCTCTTGCTTTGTATCAACCTTATCGCCTTGTTTAACCTTCAAATCTACAACATTTTGGTAAACTGACAGATATTTTCCGTGTCTGATTATTATAGTTGCATTTGCGCCTTTAATAGCAAAGATACTTGCAACCTCTCCTTTAAAAACACTTCTGACAGCAGTATTCCCAAGGCTGGTGATTTCTATTCCTATGTTGTTCTCGGTCACATATTTTAACACAGGATGCTTCTGAATGCCAAACTGGCTGGTTATTATACCCTTTTCTACCGGCCAGGGCAGTCTCCCCTTGTTCTCTGAAAAATTTTCTCCAATAAGCTTTTGTTCCGGAGTGTTATCAGATTTTATGGCCTTTTTTCGCTCCGCGTCAATCATCCGGGCAATTTCCTTTTCAATTTTCTCTGCAATCTCCTTTTTCTCCTCCAGTTCTTTCTTGAGCTGTCTCTCCTTTTTGCTCAAAGATTGTACCATCTGCTGCTTTTTCTCCTGTTCAGATTGCAAAAGACTCTTCTGCTGTTCTTCCCTCGTCTTTAGCACCGAGATCTTCGATAAATCGTTTTCCAGTCTCTCCTTTGTAGATTGAATCTGATCCTTAAGCTCCATAATAGTTTCCGACTCTCTTCTCCTGAATTTTGTAATCTGCTGCAGATATTTCAATCTTTTATAACCCTGGTTAAAGTCCTTTGCTGAAAGAATATAAACCAATTCCGGATTCTCTTTCTTCGATTTGTACAAATTAATTACAGCCCTGGCATAATCATTTTTCAATTCAACCAAATCGTTCTCCATCATATTGATTGCCAGAGTGTTCATATCAATTCTTTCAGTAACCAGATTGATCTCATCCCTCATTCCTCTTATCACCGATTCTCTTAAATATAATTTATTGCCAATAATCTTAATTTCATTCATGCTCTCCACTTTTTTCCTGGATGTAGATTTCAGCATGTTGTCGACATAACTGATCTCATTCAG
This sequence comes from uncultured Bacteroidales bacterium, assembly GCA_963792925.1. Taxonomy (GTDB): domain Bacteria; phylum Bacteroidota; class Bacteroidia; order Bacteroidales; family VadinHA17; genus LD21. The sequence goes on from CAWBYC010000003.1 coordinate 111,102, forward strand.
AGTGGCATTTCGTTTCTGCTCTAGCTCTGCCTTCGTTTGAGCTGACAAATTCAGAATTGAAATCAATAATATAAAACTTGCAAGAAACAGGTATCTCATCTCAGTTCAATTAATTCGTAACCTTTCCCGGAGACAAAACTTACATTTCCATTCCATGGTACTTCCACTTTCACAACTTTTATATTAATTGTCGTATTATATTTCTCTGACCTAAACTCAACTGTACGTGGAATCAATATATTGCCTGAATTGAAATATTTAATATATTTCATTCTTACCCCCTGGTCAACAAAGGTTACCATTCCGGTTTTAGCTTTATTGCAATTTATGCTATATTTCAATAAGATACCTTTAACAGGACAATCAATATTCAACTCATTATCTGAACACTTAACCGGCTTGTTCTCACAGACAGGGTTCAGGATGATGTCTCCAAAAATCAATGGCATCAAATCTTGAGAAATCCCGTACTTCAGCTTAAGATAATCTGCAGTCCCGGAATACAACTTTTTGTTCATCCGGTCATTTATCAGTATTGTGTCCTTTGTAATAAATATCCTTGCGCCTTCAATTCCTGTTCTGCTTTTTAAGCTTATCAGGTAACTATCAGGCTTTTCAAACTTTACCGTACCGATAAATTTCTGTTTTCCTTCATTTGTTATAATCTCTATCTCGGCTTTTTGAATAAAATAACTATTGTTTGAAATATTCTGATTTTTTGTGTCTGCCAGTATATTCCCGGAAGAAGTTCTTCCTGTAGAATCAGTTTGACTGAATCTGTTTACAGCGCATCCGGATGTAAAATTTGCAATAATAAATATGATAACTATTTTTCGCAATCTTCAATTTCCTTTAGTAATTCGGTTTTTGTACTATCGAGCTTCAGAGCAATATTCCAGTTCGCTGCGGCTTCAGAGCACTTTTTTTCTTTTTTTAGTATATATCCGTAGTGTTCATACCACACTGCGTCGGGTGTTCCTCCACTGCTAATAATAGATTGCATCACCCTGGCTGCTTCCTGAAGTTTGCCTCTTTTATATAATACCCATCCATAAGTGTCCATGAATGTAGTATTAGTTTTATCGTTGTCAATGACCCTTTTAGCCATCACCTCTGCCTCTTTTAATCTTGTATTCTGTTCAGCCAGGTAATAGGCATAATTATTTATAACAGTCAGATCGTTGTTATTAGTCTTTAATGCAGAGTCAAATGTTTCAAATGCTTTACCATACTCTTTCATCCTGTAATATACGTCAGCCCGCATTGTAAGCACCTGAAGAATATACTCCTTGTCTTCCCCGGCTAAAATCTCAGCTTTTTTTAGTTCTTCAAGTGCAACTTCATATTTCCCTGTTTCGACAGCTCCATTCGCATAAAGCAATTTTGCCGTGAAAGAAGTATTAAATAATCGTGCACATTCTTCACCCCTGCTGAAAAGTTTATTATAGTCTTTCATCTGGAGATAAATGAACAACAACTTTTCCCAGGCATAGTAATTCTCTTTGTTTTCATTTACAATTTCTTCAAGTCTCGTTGAAGCCTCCTCCGCTTTACCTTGTTTCATCAACAACTCAGGCCGGAGAAGAGGTATAATTTTATCACCTTCATAATTAGCTTCCAATACCATCAATGATATCAGAAGCTTATCCTGATACCTCTTTGGAAGATCCTGTAATTCAATAATCTGCGCGATAAGTGTAATTTTGCTTTCCCGCTGAACTTTAGTATTAAGAATAATAATATTAAGAATGTCGAACAATTCCTTATAGTTCTTTTCGGTGATAAACAAATCAGCAACAGACAGCTGAACCTGCGGATTATCAGGATCTTTCTGCAGAAGCTCATTGAAAACCGTTTGTGCTTTTTGGTTTTCTCCGCTTTCTTTATAAATTTCAGCAAGCACTCCTGTGTAGAGTTTTTCTTCAGGGAATTCTTTTATAAGTGAAAAAATCTTTGTCTGTGCCTCATCGTATTTTTTTTCCGCCATAAGATTTTTTATCGATGATAATGTAGATTTCTCATTTACACCGTATTTCTTATCGAATTCCTCAAAGATTAAATTTGCTTTTTCAAACTTTTTGTCTTCCGAGTAAAGATTTCCGAGAGTCAATAAAAGACTTTCATTCTCAGGATAAAATTTAACAGCCTTATCATAGTAAATAATCGCACTGTCGAGATTTTTTCCCTGGTAATACAATCCTGCCAGCATAGTAAGATACCAGATGTTTTTCTGATCGAATGATAATGCCTTGAGAGCGTATTTTTTTCCGCTATTAGCATCTCCGTTAGCAATGACTATCTGAGCCATCTGGTAATAAGCAGCATCGCTTTCAGGGTTGATTTTTATAGCCTGCTCCAACGCTCTGAGAGCATCTCCTCCGTTTCCCATAAGCTTTTGCTTAAGAGCCTCTGAATACACATAGTTGAATGATGCCGAATCATAATTATTGCTGCTTTTACCTTGAATCTCTGACGGAACCAGTTTTTTAGAGCAGGAAGAAAAGCTCAGAATAAGAAGGGCAAGAAAAATTAAACTAAATTTATATAACTTCATAATTAAATATTACCTGTATGTCCAAACCCGCCTGTCCCCCTTGCGCTATCCAGCAGATTTTCAACATTTTCCCATTCTGCTTTTTCATGCTTAGCGATAACCATCTGGCAAATCCGTTCACCATCCTTAATAACGAATGTCTCATTTGATAAGTTCACCAGAATAATACGTACTTCTCCCCTGTAATCTGCATCAATTGTGCCCGGGGAATTAAGAACCGTGATTCCGTTTTTTATAGCCAGACCGCTGCGGGGCCTTATCTGTGCCTCAAATCCAACCGGGATTTCGAGAAATAAACCCGTAGGAACAATGCATCTCTCACCTGGCTTCAATGTCATTTCACTTTCAAGATTAGCTCTCAGATCCATTCCGGCTGATGCTTCCGTGGAATATTCGGGTAGAGAATGTTTAGACTTGTTAATTATTTTAATTTTCATTTTTTGTCTTGAAAAAATTTTTTAAAAATAATTTACAAATATACTGCTAATGACTTTAACAATATATTTGTGCTTCCGAATTATGAAATTAATGCATTTTGAAACCAATATTTCCAGTATCGTCAAAGTTAAATATCTTTGCATTCACATTTACAGGACATTTTTTAATCAATTACTGCTTCATGAATCTGTACTTTAGAAAATCTGCTTTACTTTTTTGTTTTGCCGGACTTCTGTCATGCAATGCAAAAATGGGTAATGAAAATACCATCGTCTCGATGAAAACCACCCTGGGAGATGTAAAGATCAAACTTTACGATGAAACTCCCCATCATCGTGATAACTTCATTAAACTCATTAATTCAGGGTTTTATGACGGCATTTCTTTTCACCGTGTGATAAAGAACTTTATGGTTCAGGCTGGTGATCCGGAAACAAAGACCGGTACGGCAAAAGGACTTCCCGATTCTTTGAAAACATATACGCTGCCTTCCGAATTCAATCCTTTGTACTTTCATAAAAAAGGTGCTCTTGCGGCAGCTCGAGAAAGCAACGAAACCAATCCCGGCATGCGATCCTCAGGCACACAATTTTATATTGTCCAGGGTATTAAATATACCGATGAAGAATTAAATCAGGCTGAGCAGCGCATTAACAGCACTGCGAAACAGAACCATTTTTCCCTCTTCATGAAGGAAACAGCTGATAGCGTAAGGCTGAGCGGAAAAACGCTGTCTGATGCTGAAATCCAGGAAGCTGCTTCGATAAAGATGTTTCAGTATCTGACATCCTATAAGGAATACAAAATTCCTGAAGACCAGAGAATAGCCTATAAATCTATCGGGGGTACTCCTCGTCTTGATGGCTCCTATACCGTTTTCGGAGAGGTAATTGATGGGTTAGATGTTATAGACAGAATTGCAGGAGTTCAGACAGATAATGCCGACAAACCTGTCAGTGAGGTTAAGATTATAAAAATGAAAATTGTAAGAAACTGATAAACAAATATTTAAATTTCTTTTAATGCTTCAAAAAATTACAGAACTCCTTGGTGAAGTTTCTTCTTTTTCAGTAAATAATTCTGAGGAGCTGGAACTATTCCGTTTAAAATATTTAAGCAAGAAAGGGTTGCTTTCAGATCTTTTCGAAGATTTTAAAAATGTTCCGCCTGCAGATAAAAAAGATATAGGACAGAGGCTCAATCTTCTCAAGCAAAGTGCCCTTGAAAAATATAATGCTCTGAAAGTCGATATCGAAAGCCGGGACATAAGCAGCGATGATTCTGATCTGACCAAGCCTGCCTTTCCATATTCTCTGGGCTCACGTCATCCCATATCTATTGTAAGAAATGAACTCATTGACATCTTTACCCGGATTGGCTTCACAGTATCAGAAGGACCTGAAATAGAGGATGATGATCATGTCTTCACGAAGCTGAACTTTGCTCCGGAACATCCGGCCCGTGATATGCAGGACACATTTTATATTTCCAGGTTATCTGCCGAAGACTCAAATCCCAATGATATACTGTTACGTACCCATACTTCATCTGTACAGGTAAGGGTGATGCAGAGCCAGAAACCTCCTATTCGTACAATCTCTCCCGGAAGGGTTTTCAGGAATGAAGCTATTTCGGCAAGAGCACATTGCATCTTCCATCAGGTGGAGGGTCTTTATATTGATGAAAATGTATCATTTGCAGATTTGCGTCAGACGCTTTTATTCTTTGCAAGAGAGATGTTTGGAAAAGACACTGAGATCAGGCTTCGACCATCTTACTTTCCATTTACGGAACCATCGGCTGAAATGGATGTAACATGCAAAATATGCGGTGGAAAAGGCTGCAATGTGTGTAAACACACGGGATGGCTTGAAGTACTGGGCTGCGGAATGGTACATCCGAACGTTCTTGAAGCCTGTAATATTGACAGTAAAAAATATACCGGTTTTGCGTTCGGTATGGGCATTGAACGTGCTGCTATGTTAAAATATGGAGTTAACGATCTTCGATTATATTTTGAAAATGATCTGAGATTCCTTGATCAGTTTAAAAGTGCATTTTAAGGTTTGAATTATTATATAAGTGACTTTTTACATTAATTCAGAGAGGAGATGATATGAAACAGCAGGAAATTCACGTCCCGCTTTGTAACAATTGTTCGCTTGAAACAGGTTCGATATTTAAATATCTTACACCCGAAGAAGTTGAGGCTCTGAACTTTGAGAAAGATTTCCGTCAATATAAAAGGGGAGATATTCTTTATCAGGAAGGCAACCGTATAAGCGGATTCTATTGTATCAACAGCGGAATAATAAAAGTATTTAAAACAGGTTTTGACGGTAAGGAACAGATAATCAGATTTGCGAAAGCGGGAGACATTATTGCATACAGAAGTGTACTCAGCAATGAACTCGCCTGTACATCGGCAAAGGTTATTGAAGATACACAGGTGTGCTTTATTCCTTCCGAAATATTAGTATCATTTATAAAAAGCAATCCGACTTATGCTCTTGAATTGCTAAAACTTGCATGCCACGAACTGGGCGAGGCAAATTCTTTTATTACCGATATTGCACAGAAAACCGTAAGGGAAAGGCTTGCCGAGATCCTTTTGTTCCTTGTACATGATTTTGGTCTCGATCAGGAGCAGTTTCTGAATATATCACTTACAAGGGAGGAACTGGCTAATATAGTAGGCACGGCTACTGAATCTGTTATCAGGTTATTATCTGAATTCAAATCTGATAAGCTTGTTGAGCTTAATGGGAGAAGAATAAAGATCTTAAATACAAAGGGTCTGGAGAAGATCAGTAATGTGTTTAACTAATTAGAATAACCTTCCGGTTGAATCGCCACCGAACTGTTTTCCAAGATGTTTGTATGCATGTTCTGTTGCCTCACGGCCCCTGGGTGTTCTCTTAAGATATCCTTCTTTTATAAGGAATGGCTCATAAACTTCCTCAATAGTTCCGCTCTCCTCTCCCACTGCGGTTGATATTGTATTCAATCCAACCGGTCCGCCACCGAATTTATCGATAATAACACATAATATTCTGTTATCCATTTCATCGAGACCGTGCTGGTCAATATTAAGGGCCTTGAGACCATATTTTGTTATGGCCAGATCAATTTCACCCGTGCCTTTCACCTGTGCAAAATCTCTTACTCTTCTCAACAGGGCATTTGCAATTCTGGGTGTTCCGCGGCTCCTTCTGGCAATTTCCACTGCAGCAATATCCTCTATTTTGACGTTAAGTATGCCGGCCGATCGTTTTACAATTCCTGTAAGTATTTCATGATCATAATATTCAAGATGAAATTTGATGCCAAACCGCGCACGTAACGGACTGGTGAGCAGTCCTGAGCGAGTAGTTGCCCCGATCAATGTAAAGTTATTCAGTGTAAGCTGAACGCTTCTTGCACTCGGACCCTTATCGATCATTATATCGATCTGGAAATCTTCCATTGCTGAGTACAGATATTCTTCAACAATAGGGCTCAGCCTGTGAATTTCATCTATAAACAGAACATCTCCCTCCTGAAGATTTGTCAGTAAACCTGCCAGATCTCCTGGTTTATCCAGAACAGGACCTGAAGTGACCCTGAGGTTTACCTGTAACTCATTGGCAATAATTGTTGCGAGTGTGGTTTTTCCCAGACCGGGAGGACCATGAAGCAGGACATGATCCAGTGATTCGCCTCTCTGTTTGGCTGCGGTAACAAAAACAACAAGATTCTCAATGACCTGTTTCTGTCCCTTAAAATCGCTGAAGCTCAGAGGTCTTAGCTGTTTCTCAAATTCTTTATCGTTTGGTGTAATAATATCTTTTCTGATATTAATGTTTTCTTCCATAGAGCAAAGTAACTATTTTATCAGCTTTGTACCGCTTTCAGGAAGCTTAATTCTTACACCGTTTATACTAACTTCAATATCATCCTTATAAGAAATTATGAGAAAAGGAGTTCCCTCTTCATCAAATTTTTTCCAGGTTCTTTGCCTGACGCCCATTTCATAGAACTGTTCTTCTTTGGTTCTGCCGTTTTCATAATAAAATACCTGCTGGCCATCGGGATTGCCTTGTATAAACGTACCTTTGAATTTCACCTTTCCATTTTCATAATAAGCTTTCCATGCGCCATCTCTTAAACCTGTTATATACTTTCCGGTTTCAGAATATTCACCTGATTTGTATTTCCATTCACCGTTTTTCTCACCATCAGAATATTGGCCCTGAGCAATAATTTCCCCTGTCCGCGAATATTCTGTCGATAATCCGTCACGCTTTCCCTGGAAATATTCTTCTTCTTTCCTGATGGACCCATCATCGTAATACCATGTCCATAAGCCATCGGGTCTGCCATTATTGAATGAGCCGGTTTGCTCTATTTTTCCTGCTGTATTATAAAATTTCCACAGACCCGTTCGTCTGTTATCTGTATACTGACCCTCAGCCTGTGTCTTTCCGTCGGGATAAAGATCCTTCCATTTTCCATTACTATTACCTGCCTCATCTACAATGCCTTGTGAAAGAAGTACTCCATTATCATTGTATCTGTATGCATTTGTAACTTTTCCGTCGCTTCCGAACTCTCTGTGTACACCAACGGGAACCTTATTGCGGTAAGGTCCGCTGTAAATTACCCTTCCTGCTTCATCGTGTTTCGTAACAATTTCAATATCAGGTTCATCCTCAACTCTTGACTTTACAATGGCTCCGTTTTCATAAAGCATGGTTACGACAAGTTTTCCACGGTCGTCGTACTCTTTATAGTAACCATGAATGAGATCATCTTTATAATTCCTTTCTGCCTTTATTGCTCCGTTTGGATAAAATTCTTTCCATTCACCCTGTTTTAAACCATTCTTGTCTGTCCTGTTAATTCTCTCCCTGCTCACAAGAAAATCAGTTCTATATTCCATCAGGGTAATTATGTTCCCGTCCTCATCATATTCCTTTGACAATCCTTCCTTTTTGCCATCATTGTATGTGAACGTCTGCTGAACCTTTCCGTCGGGAAAATAGACGAATGCCGTACCCTCCTTCTTATCGGCAGCAAACAGCTCTTTCGACCAGATATATACTCCCCGCGAAGGATCAGTTTTATATTTATAATACCACCCATTCTTCTTGCCATACAGGTAATTAATCTTCTCTGTTGTGTCACCTGACTGGTCGTAAAAAACCCAGATGCTGTCGAGAAGATAATTAGTTCTTTTCCCTTCTGATTTCTTGATACCGGTTACATAGTAACTCTTCCAGAATCCTTCAGGTTTGCCGTTTTTAATAATTCCCTCGCTGGAAACACTTCCGTTTGGATATTTGAATACCCTGTATCCGTCATTTAAAGCTTCATTTTCCTGCGAAAAGCTTAATTTACATATTAAAACAAACAATAATAAAATGAAAATCCGTTTCATAGCTTACAGACCTAGTTTTTCTGAAATTTCCATCATTCTGTTAATTGGTTTTTGTGCCTTTGCAAGTATATTCTGTTCAATGAGAATTTCGGGTTTTTCGTATCTCAGGCAGTTGTATATTTTTTCTATTGATATCAGTTTCATAAAGCTGCATTCGCTGCATCCGCAAGTTGAATCTATGGGCGGCACCGGGATGAATGTTTTTCCAGGATTATTCTTTTTCATCTGATGAATTATACCTACCTCAGTGGCAACAATATAAGTATCTGAACTGTCATTCTTTGTATACTGTAGAAGTGAAGATGTGGATCCTATATAATCAGCTACTAACCTAACCGGCAGCTCGCATTCGGGATGAACTATAATTTTTGCACCGGAATTTTCCTTTTTCAGTCTTATTATCGCTTCAAGAGAGAATTCCTCATGAACATGGCATGTTCCGTTCCAGATAATCATATCCCTTCCTGTTTTATTCAGAACATAGTTACCAAGATTTCTGTCGGGTGCGAATATAATTTTCTCATCCGGAGGGAGCGATTCAACTATCTGCACTGCATTTGAAGAAGTGCAGATTATATCCGACATTGCTTTTATGTCGGCATTTGTATTCACATACGATATAACTGTTCTACCCGGGTTTTCGTCGAGGAATATCTTAAAGTCAGATGCTTTACAGGAATTGGCAAGTGAACATCCGGCCATCATATCAGGAAGAAGCACCTTTTTTTCCGGAGAAAGTATTTTGGCCGTTTCCGCCATAAATTTTACACCGGCAAAAAGAATTATATCAGCTGTATTTGAGGCCGCTTTTTGCGAGAGAGCCAGACTGTCTCCCACAAAATCAGCAATATCCTGAATATCGCCGGTCTGGTAATAATGTGCAAGAATGATCGCATTTTTTTCTGCTTTCATTCTGTTTATTTCTGAAATATATTGTTCCTGTGACAGCATTTTAATTTTTATGAACTGACTATAAAATTAAGCATTATTGTCAATAGAATTTATCCTGTGTTGCCTTTGATTTTAATTAACAGGATAATATTCTTATATCTTTTAATTTAAAATTTATTTATGATGAAGATGATATGCTGTTAATTGTGTTAATAGAATTTTCAGATTTTCATTGTTTTATTCATCATCATCATCAAACTAACAACTTTTAAACAGGGCAAAAATTGTGCCTTTTTTGACTATCAGATAATTAGTATAGTAATTAACAATTGTTAAGATGTGTTTGTTGATAATCGCGTGGCTGTGAAAATATAGTTTACGCCGTTTATTTAAAGTTAATATTTCGTCATTTTTTTCTGATAACTTCTTATCGAATTGTTCATGTCTCCACAGAGCCTCTGAAACGGTTAATAAAGTATGACATTATTAAACTTTATCCCCGGATTTCTACAGGTTATTAACAACTGTTTAAAACACCTCATTCCAAACAATCATTTACCGTTTTTGTTACTACTGATCTGGCAATTGGGTTAAAGATATGAGAATACTTATTTCTTTTCCTGAATCAATTGTGTTAATTTGCAGAATCAATTAAGGCATTCTAATTTTACTAAAAATCAAAAAGTTGGAAAATAAAAAAATCGCAATAACGTCGGATCATGCAGGATTTCATCTTAAAGAAAAGGTATTGGCGTATCTTATAAAGGAGAAATATGATGTAAAAGACTTTGGATGCGCAACTGATGCTCCGGTTGATTATCCCGATTATGGGCATCCTCTTGCCAACGCTGTTGCAGCAGGTGAATTTGAACATGGAATATCTATCTGCGGCACCGGGAATGGTATAAACATGGTTGTGAACAAGCACCCCGGAATAAGGTCAGCCTTATGCTGGAACGAAGAGATCTGCCGTTTGGCCAGGGCTCACAACGACGCGAATATACTTGCTCTTCCCGCCTGGTTTATTTCTGAATCAGAAGCTCTCCTTATAATAAAGACATTCCTTACAACTCCTTTTGAAGGGGGCCGTCATGCCAGGCGAATCAGCAAGATTTCACTAAAAATGTATTAATATGCTCTCAAATACCTGCATTTACGCTATAAGAGGCGTAATGTACCTGGCGAGTCAGCCTGACCTGGAGAACAAAACGGGGATTAAAGCCATAAGCAGAGATCTTAATCTGCCTGCGCCATTCCTGGCTAAAATTCTTCAGCAGCTGGCAAAACAGAAAATCCTCAGATCATCAAAGGGTCCGCATGGTGGATTTTCATTCCTGAAGGATCCACGGAAATTAACATTGCTCGATATTGTAAACTGCATCGATGGTAATGACACTTTTACAAAGTGCATCATGAGAAATGGTTCGTGCGATGGAGGCAGTTCGGTAACCCATTGTGCCCTGCATGATGATTATGAGAAGCCGAGAAATGAACTGATTAATTTATTCAGTAAGATGAGTATTCTTGAACTGGTCGAAAAATCAGTGAACCCCGAATTTATAACAATTTGAAAATTAGCCTTTTAAGAGGCTTTATCCCGATAGTCATCAGAATTGATACAAAGATTCCCGCCGAATCTGCTATTGCATCATAAAAATCTCCGTTCCGTGTGACTGTAAGGTTTCTTTGCAGGATTTCAATCAAAATACCATATGACAGGGGAATGAGACTGATCAGGAATAAATTACTGACGCTTCTGATTGATTTCCTGTGCTCAATGGTTATCACCAGCATGAGTCCGAAAAACATGGCGAAATGAACAAACTTGTCGAAACCAGGGATCTTGAATGCAGGAACTTTGTCGAATGTATGAGAGCTTGTCATGCTGAGATACATTATTATCATAGCGGTTACAATTGAGAAAATGTTCTTTTTGAGCATCCTTTTATTTTTGTACAAACTTAGTTAATATCTATGAATCAGAATATATACTTCTGCTTCCTTCCCCCCATCTCCCACCAAACACATTGTCATCCCGAATTATTCCACAAAAAACAAACTTTAGTTTATTATAGAATACTTATTTGTGGAATAATGAGGGATCTCCCAGGTCCAAACAACATTTCTAAAATACTATTGGAAGTGAGATGTTCTAAAGGGTCCTTTGAAAGGAGGGGAAACTTAACCGATTGAATTTCGATATTATCCCTTTAATTTGACGCCTATAGAACCAAAGATTACAACACATCGCGACTTTTAGTAACTTTGAGGTTTAATGCTCTTGACTATGGCAGGGATTTACATTCATATTCCGTTTTGTAAGAAGCTTTGCTTTTACTGCGACTTTTATCATATAATATCTGTAAAGGACAGCGGCTCTTTTATCGATGCTCTCCTGAAGGAAGCAACACAAAGAAAAGATTATCTGAAAAATGAAACCGTAACAACCGTATATTTCGGAGGAGGAACGCCGTCGGTGTTCACCGTAGATGAAATAGGAAGAATCCTCAGTCATATAAATAATAATTACACTCTCAGCAAAGATTGCGAAATTACCATTGAATTGAATCCCGATGATGTGAACAGGGATTATCTGAAAGACCTTAAAGCACTTAATATCAACAGAATAAGTCTGGGTATCCAATCATGGCATGATACTGATCTCAAAATGCTGAACAGGAGGCATGATGCTGCCGGCGCAATTTCTGCCCTCAAAAATACCCTCGGTTCAGGATTTTCAAATGTGACAATTGACCTTATTTACGGTATTCCGGGGATGACTCTGAAAGACTGGGAATCCAATCTGGATTTCTCGTTTACATTTGATATAAAGCATCTTTCTGCATACCATTTAACGATTGAACCAGGAACAGTGTTCGGAAAAATGCTTGAAAAAGGGGATCTTTCTGAAATAGATGAAAATGACAGCGCTGCACAGTTCAATGCCCTGATAGAAAAGACAGAGAATGCGGGGTTTATACAATATGAAATTTCGAATTTCGGTAAACCGGGATATTTTTCAATTCATAATTCAAATTACTGGAAACAGGTTAATTACCTGGGACTTGGTCCGTCTGCTCATTCTTTCAATGGTTATTCGAGGCAATGGAACGTGCGCGACCTGAAGGGATATATTAAGGCGGTCGGTAACGGAAAGTCCTTTTTTGAAAGTGAAGAACTTGATACAAAAACCCGCTTTAACGAATATATAATGACTTCATTGAGAACAATGTGGGGTATTGACCTTGGGTATGTCGAGAAAGTGTTTGAAAAAGAAGGATACGATTATATTCTGAATCTTTCAGGGAAATACAGGAATTACGGGCTGATGAAACTCGAAAAAAATTCCCTGGTTCTGACAAACCAGGGAAAATTAATATCCGATAATATCATTTCCGAATTTATGATGTCGGATTAGTTATTTTTTAGAAAGCATAAAATTCGTCCTGCCAATTATATTATCATCCAGGTAAAGCTCTACACTGTAATTTCCTACAATGAAATCACCGTTATTATCAAGGAAGATACACACCTCAATATCCTGATTCATGTAGTCAACCTGACGTGTTGCCGAGTAGATTATTTTGTTGCCCTTGTATTCGAATAGATTATCGGGGCTGCTTGTTACAACCAGAGAATCGGGCCTGATAACTCTCATGTAAACATCCTTTTGCCCGGCCTGCGCCAATGGATTCTCACGGAGAGTAAAGCAGATCCTGAGTTTATCGAGAAGATTTATCCGGGATGTTTCTTTTCTCTTTTTATTGAGGGAAACAGCAGCAATATTCTTTGCCTGTATAATGGAAGCGACTTCAACCTTGGAACTAAGCTCTTCTTTTACTTTCGAAAGTTCTGTATTAGTGCTTCTTACCTGTGAAATCTGTTGTTTTATCTCACTATTTTCGGAAACCAGATACTTGTTCCTTGTATTAAGAGAGTCTATCTGAACGATATAACTTTTCATAATATCTCTCATGGTAGTAATTTCGCTCTTGTATTTCCTTATCAGCTGTACGTTAGATGCATTAACGGACAATAACTGTATAATCCTGTTCTTTTGTTTTTCCAGACCTGCATTTAAAGTGTCGTTGTTTGTTTTCAGAGTGTCATAAGCGACTACCATGTGCCTTAGTTCATTGGCCAGAGAATCTTTCTCCTGAGTAAGGACTGTCTCCATTTCCTGCATTTTGCTTCTCTTGTCAAAATACATGTAAACCAGCAAAATGAGGGCAACGCCCAGGACAATAGCTGTGATAAGCATTCCAGCGGGATTGTTTTTCTTAGTTCCCTGATTTGAGGGACTGTTAGTTATTTCTGCCATTTATCTTATTGTGTTTAAAAGGTTTTCGGTACAAAATTAATAATATCATTATCATTTTTCAAATTTATAGTATAAACATAAGACAATAGTTTTTGTTATATTAGAGTCTTAAAAGTCGAAAGTCCATAAAGTCGAAAGTCAGATTTTATGAACATTACAGACATTACAGACATTTACAGACTCTATGGACTTTACAGACTTTATAGACTTTACAGACTTTACAGACCATTTTAGAGTCTTAAAAGTCGAAAGTCCATAAAGTCGAAAGTCAGATTTTATGAACATTACAGACTTTACAGACTCTATGGACTTTACAGACTTTACAGACCAGTCTTACAAAGACCATTTTAGAGTCTTAAAAGTCGAAAGTCCATAAAGTCGAAAGTCAGATTTTATGAACATTACAGACTTTACAGACTCTATGGACTTTACAGACTTTACAGACTTTATAGACTTTATAGACTTTACAGACTTTACAGACATTACAGACCATTTTAGAGTCTTAAAAGTCGAAAGTCCATAAAGTCGAAAGTCAGATTTTATGAACATTACAGACTTTACAGACTCTATGGACACAGACTTTATAGACTTTATAGACTTTACAGACTTTATAGACTTTATAGACTTTACAGACTAATTATCAATAATATGAAGTATGTTGGTGCACATGTAAGTGCTGCCGGAGGTGTAGAGAATGCCCCCCTGAATGCAAATGAAATAGGCGCAAAGGCATTTGCCCTCTTTACGAAAAACCAGAGACAGTGGGTTGGAAATCCCCTGACACTGGCCAGCATAAAGGCTTTCAGGGAGAATTGCGAGAAATATGATTTTAAGCCGTTTCAGATTCTGCCGCACGACAGTTACCTTATAAACCTCGGACATCCCGATAAAGATCTCCTGGAAAAATCAAGAATTGCATTTATAGATGAAATGTCGAGGTGTCAGCAATTAGGTCTCGACAGGCTGAATTTTCACCCTGGCGGTCATCTGAACCTTATAAGTGAAGAAGAATGTCTTGGGAGAATTGCAGAATCTATAAACATTGCCCTTGACAAAACGAAAGGAGTGACTGCAGTGATTGAAAATACTGCAGGACAGGGTTCAAATATGGGCCATAAATTCGAACATCTGAAATTCATTATCGAAAAAGTGGAAGATAAAGCGAGAGTGGGAGTCTGCATCGATACCTGTCATGCATTTGTTTCAGGTTACAATATAAAAACACAGGAAGGTTTTTCCGATACTTTCGACAAATTTGAAAAGATTGTAGGGTTAAATTACCTGTGGGGGCTCCATTTAAATGACACAAAAAAGGAGCTTGGCACAAAAGTCGACAGACATGACAGCATAGGAAAAGGATTTCTTGGTAGTGAAATGTTCAGTATGTTGATGAATGACAGCCGGTTCGATGATCTTCCTCTGATTCTTGAAACGCCCGACGAGACTCTCTACGAAGAAGAAATAAAAATGTTGTATTCGCTGGTGAAAAGATAGAACCTATGCCAGTTTCAAACCCAGTAAAACATCAATATCAATATCTTTAAGTTTTTCTTTTGTGGCAAAATAGCCCAGATCGAATATTTCCTGCGACTTATCTGCGACAAGAATGCCGTAATTCCTTAGTTCCGGAGGGGCTATGAAAAGGTCAAATCTTTTTGCTTTTTCAAGCACATCTTTTGACATACTTAACAGAAATGTCCTTTCTGCGATATTGATGAGCCCGCTTACTTTTTCAACATAACCGGTAGGGTTAACAAATGATCCGATTATGATCCGACAGCTATTTTCAATAGGTCTTATAGGCAGGTTATCGAGGACACCTCCGTCGACATAGGAGATGTTGTCAATTTTTACGGGCTGAAAGAGAACCGGAATACTTGCCGATGCTATCACGGGTTCGAACAGATCTCCTTTTGAGAAATACACCGATTTTCCGTTATTCAGGTCAGTAGCTGAAACATACAGTGGAATTTTAAGTTCATCAAAAGTTTTAGCTCTGAGGTTTGTTTTCAGAATTTTAATTATACCATTGATCTGAAGTAATCCTTCCCGGGGCAGGGCAGGGCGCATAAAATCAAACCGGCTGGCCCAGTTCATCAATGCAAGAATTTCTTTAGGTGTATAGCCGTCGGCATACAGTACACCAACAAGGGCTCCTGCACTTGTTCCTGAAATAACATCGGGAACAATACCTGCTTCACCCAGAGCCTGTATAACGCCCAGGTGAGCGAATCCTCTTGCACCACCACCACTGAGGACCAGACCAGTTTTGTAAATTTTATCTGCCATAATTCAAGAAGCTTATATTCCTTTTAAAATATCATATAGAAGTTTAAAGTTCAGCAGCGTGACAATACTTGTTATCAGCAACAGAATTCCCGTAAGTAAACGGCCATTTGCATATTTGCCCATTACCTTTTTTGACGATGTGAGGTAAACCTGAATGGCAACTGTAAACGGCAGCTGGATGCTCAAAAATACCTGTGACAAGATAAGGCCTTTAAAGGGATTACTTATAAAGAATATCATAATGAGTGCGCCAGCAAGTGAGATGAGCACCCCCATTCTTGAGTGATTATCCTTAATATTATACGGTTCTTTATACATTCCCGACACAATTGATCCCCCGGCCATTCCTGAGGTAATAGTTGAGGCGATACCAGCCAGCAGCAATGCAACAGCAAACACAAATGCTGCGTTGGGTCCAAGCAGGGGTTCAAGAAGCTTATTTGCCTGCTGAAGTTCATCAACCTTGGTTCCGGTTGAAAAAAACGTTGCAGCAGCCAGCAGGATCATTGAGCTGTTTATTGCCCAGCCAACTATCATTGAAAAAAGAGTATCGGCAAATTCGTATTTAAGCTGTCTTTTGATTACCTGTTCATCCTTGAGGTTCCATTGCCGGCTTTGAATTATTTCGGAATGCAAAAAAAGGTTGTGTGGCATGACAACAGCACCCATAACGCTCATTATCAATAAAATAGAGCCTTCGGGAAATGAGGGTTTCACCCAGGCTACTCCGGCCTGGATCCAATCGATCTTTACAAGGAACAGCTCGTATAAAAATGATAAACCTATAATTGAAACGAAACCGATTATCCAGCGTTCGATCTTCTTATAAGAATTTGTAAAGAGCAGTATGATCACAAAGATTGTTACAAGTATGGCACCTAATTTTATGGGAATATCGAAAAGCATATTCAATGCAATTGAACCACCAAGGATTTCTGCGAGGGATGTTGATATGGAAGCCAGAACTGCAAATGAAAGTACTGATTTTGAAATCAAGGGTTTCAGATAAATCATTGCAGCTTCCGACAGACATAGCCCTGTTGCTATTCCCAGATGTGCCACATTGTGCTGCAATACGATTAGCATTATTGTCGAAAGGGAAATTACCCAGAGTAACTTATAACCGAATTCTGATCCTGTGGCAATATTTGCAGCCCAGTTTCCCGGATCGATGAATCCTATGGTTACAAGAAGTCCCGGACCGATGTATTTGAAGATATCGAGAGCCCCAAAAACGGGTTTGTGGTCCTTTCTTCTCAGATCTCTGAAAAAGCCGGTTAAATTAAAGGGATTTCTGAGATTCAACATACGGCGGATTTCAATCTGATTAATTATCCTTATACAGGAACAAAGATAAACAATGTTGAAAGAGTAAATAAATAAAAATCCATTTTAACTGACCACCCCCTTAATGTGGAACTAATTCTGCCTCTATTAACCCTAACTACTCAACTTTAAGAGTTATCATTTCAAAATCAGTAGATTTGCATCATGTATTTTAGAATTAAAAATCAAAAAGATGCAGTTTTTATTAATAGCCTACGACAAAACTGACTCCGGAGCATTGGAGCGCAGATTAAAAGTGAGAGAAGATCATCTCGGAAAAATAAGCAACCTTAAAAAAGAAGGGGAGTTCCTGATTGGCGGAGCAATACTCAGCGAAAGCGGAGCAATGATCGGATCGATGATTGTTTATGACTTTCCCGACAGGCAGAGTCTTGATGAGAGGTTAAAAAAAGAACCATATATTACAGAAGGTGTCTGGGATAAAGACAGGATAGAGATCAAGCCATTCCGGCTGGCTAATATTGTATGAGAATATGAATTTACGAAAGTTTACACCGGCAGTCGATAAGAAAATACTTATTCTCCTCGCCGGACTAATGTGGTGCGGAGTAGGGGTGATGCTTATAAGATACGCCGTGCTGTGGCTTTCAGCTTTTAGTATTAAGGAACAGGTATTTTACTATCTGATTGGTTTTACGGCAGCAATGCCAATACATTTTTTGGGATTCATCAGGATTGCCAGAAAAAATCTGAGAAGACTCATGCCCATGGAAGTAAAGAAATGCGTTTTTTCATTTATGACCTGGAAAAGCTATTTAATTGTCCTTTTCATGGTCTCACTGGGGATTACACTCCGCCATTCATCTCTTCCGAAGCAATACCTGTCAATCGTGTATAACGGAATCGGGCTGGCATTATTCCTTTCAGGAACAAGGTACCTGAAAGCCCTCTTTGTTTAAGCGCCACAATTGCCGGACATTAATTCCCTGAGATCTGTTTCTGATATTTTACAACTGATTTAAAAATCAGCATGCGAATGGGGCCGACATTATAATATTCTCCATTGCTGAGAAGTCCGGTGTTTTGCCGGTTAATAAGCAGGATGACAGATAGTTTTTTATCCGGTATAGCTACGATGCTTGTTCCTGTGAATCCCGTATGACCGAATGCTCCTTCCGGAGCATTTTTCATGAAGGAGTTACCGGGATCCATCATCCACCCCAGGCCATTATTGAATTTATCCTTGCTTAAAAAAGTATTTATTGTTTTCTCGGATATGTATCGCCGCGAATCAACCATTCCTTTGTTAATCAGCATATCAACGAGTTTCTGAAGGTCCTGAACTGTTGAAAATAATCCGGCAGCACCTGAAATACCGCCATTCGCGTACCACGCATTTCCGTCGTTTACTTCCCCTTTCAGGGTATATGTACGCCAGCCGGTCCATTTTTCAGGATCAATCTCCTTTATTTTAAAGCCAAGTGTAGAATCGTAAACCATTCTCTTTTCATATGGATTCCCATGCGAAGTGGCAGCAATTTTTTTAAAATTACTTAAGAGTGGGTTAAAAGTGGTATGTTTCATTTGAAGCGGAAGGAAAATATTTTGCTCCATGAACTTCTCCAGCGGCATACCTGAGACTATCTCAACGATTTCCCCAAGAAGGACAAATCCCAGATCGCTGTAACGGCGCTGTGCACCAACGGGGAACATTAACGGAAGTTCCCCTATCACCCTGTAGCTTTCCATTTTGTCCGAGGCACGGTAGAACAGGGGATACCATTCATATAATCCGGCTGAATGGGTAAGGAGATGACGTATCGTAATTTCCTGTTTATCCGGAGTACCGAAGGCATGGATATATTTTGAGACCGGGTCGTCGACACTTATTTTACCTCTGTCGGCGAGGAGCATGAGAGATGTTGTCGTGCCTATTACTTTAGTTAGTGACGCGATATCGAACAGGTGTTTAGTTGTCATTCTCTCCGGGTCAGAAAGAAGTTTGTGATCATAATCATACTTTGCTGCATATCCGTATGCATGCTTGTATACAACCTTACCGTCTTTTTTTATTTCGATTACAGCTCCCGGAATTTCGCCGAGGTCCACTTTGGTGCTGAGGATGCTGTCAATCCGGGATATGAGAAGTCTTTTAGCTTTTTTTTGAAACAATGACTGGCCATTAGATATAAATATAATACCAGATAAAAGTATCAATGAAAGGAGGAGTCGTTTAAACATAAATGATCTAATTTATCACAAAGGTACACAAAGGTTTACACGAAGTATTACAATGGAGTTAAACGCCGGCCTTGTACCCGGCCCGGGGACCGGCTGTTTTTCGGAGCAGAAGTTCTGAAAAACCGGCTTTCACAAAGTTCTCCATTTCCCCGATCAGCTTAAATCCAAAATTCAGATAAAGCTTAAGCGCGTCTTTGTTAAAGGAAGAAACACAGATAAATACATTCGGAGAAAACTTCAGGATCCGGTCTTCGCAGAACTGTAGAAGCTTTCTGCCTAAACCCATGCCGCGGTAAGCTTTTCCAATGCAGATAGTCTGAATGTATCCCGAGAATGTTCCACAGACCTGCAGGATAACAAAGCCTGCGATTTCATTTTCAGAATTGATAATGTATACCTCCCTCCAGTTCCCGTCGAATGCCTTGAAGCACTGATCATAATCCATTTCAAGGGTAATCCAGGGATCAGTTTCTGTCATCATCCGTGCACATACCGCAAATGCCTTCGGATCACTGGTAATTTTGATTACAAATTTGTTTTTCATTTTCAATTCCTTTTCTCCGTGGTCCTCTGTGGTCCTCTGTGGCTCTCTGTGTCAGTTCTTATTATTGTTAATTCACAGAGGTCCACAGAGAACCACAGAGGGTTTTATGCAGATTCTTTCCTCCTGATAATGACCAGAAACAAAATAGTCAGCAATGCATTCACAAAAATATTCATAAACCCGAAATCAAAGTTAAAGGCTTTTATAAAGTATCCGTTAAGAAGAAATGTAATAAATGCTGCTGCAACACATGCAACAGGCACCCATTTTTCCTTGAATTTTATTTTTGAGAATAATCCGGTGAGATAGAGCCCCAGAATTGGACCATAAGTATATCCCGCAATTTTGAATATCGTATTAATTATTGCTCCCTTGCTGCTCCAGAAAGCCATTACTATCAGGAACATAACTATGTTCACTCCGAAAAGAACGCGGTTTTTGATTTTTTTCCTGTTGACAGCCGGTTGATTTTCGATATCCATAAAATCATAGCTGAAGGCTGTTGTAAGAGCCGCTATGCATGAATCGATACTCGCAAAAGTTGAGGCTATTACACCTATCAGAAATGCAACTGCGCCGATTTTTCCAAAATAATTTAAGGTTAGCAAAGGATACAGATCGTCGGTATTTACAAATTTTCCGTTTTGCGTCAGCAGATTAATTCCATGCCGTTCGGCATACAGATAGATCAAAACTCCAAGACCGAGAAACATTGTCTGGGCGAATGCAATGAAAAAACTGAACGTCAGCACATTTTTCTTCGCATCCCGGGCATTTCTGACGGTCAGGGTTTTTTGCATCATACTCTGATCGAGCCCCACCAGCGCTACGGTTATTAAAAGTCCTGATACAAACTGTTTGAAGAAATTGGAGCCGGAATGAAAATCCCAGTCAAATACCCTTGCATAAGGGTGATGAGCTATCGTAGTTGCCATATCGGAAAATGAGAGGCCAAGAGAATTCTTGATAGTTACTATAGAGATGATTATCACTGTTATAAGGAACAGCGACTGCAGGGCATCTGTCCAGACAATCGTTTTAATTCCCGATTTATTCGTATAAAGCCAGATTAGGATCAGAACAGTGATTATAGTTATAAAATAGGGGATATGCAATGCATCAAAAAAGGCATACTGAAGGATTTTAATGGAAAGGAGCAAACGCAATGCTGCGCCGAAAGACTGAGAAACGAGAAAAAACAGGGAACCGGTTTTATATGTAACATTCCCAAACCTGATATTCAGATAAGTATATATCGATACCAGCTTCAGCCTGTAATAGATTGGTGTTAAAACGAATGCAATGAACAGGTAGCCCACAATAGTTCCGAGGATAAACTGGAAATAATAGAGATTGTTATTTCCTACATTCCCTGGTATTGACACCAGTGAAACTGCCGAAATTCCCGAGCCTATCATTCCGAAAGCAACGAGGAACCAGGGAGAAGCACGGTCTCCGTCAAAGAAGGTGGAGTCATGTACATGTCTCGAGGCTATTCTCGAGATTATCATAAGCAGCGAGAAGTAACCAAGGATAATAACAAACAATAAAAAAGGGCTCATTGATCAGGTGCTGGTTGCTGGGTGCTTGTTGCTAGTTGAATCTCTACAAATTTAATAGAGCTTCTCTCAGGACCAAACTAATTTCCATAAAATAATATTTACCTCTCTGTCTCTCACCTCATATCTCATATCTCATATCTCATATCTCATATCTCATATCTCATATCTCATATCTCATATCTCATATCTCATATCTCATATCTCATATCTCATATCTCATATCTCATATCTCATATCTCATATCTCTCTCCCCAGCACCCAGTACCACAATATCATCGTAAGCTTTCCTGCACCATTTCCTGTTTTAATGTCTGTGTTGCGGGGTCGTCAGTCTTTGTCTGAGAAATTCTTTGCTCTGCAGCCTGGAGAATCATCTCGAGCAATCTTGAATAGCTGATGTTGCTTATTGCCGCCATTTTCGCAAGATGACCATCCCAGCACCATCCCGGATTGGGATTGACTTCAAGGAGGCGGGGAACACTTTCGGCATCGAGACGGAAGTCGAACCTGCAGTAATCGCGGCACTCAAGCCGGGTGAAGAGCTTCACACAATTTTCGACGATCTGCTTTTCGACATCTTCAGGCAACTCTGCAGGAATGGAACGAAGAAGACTGAAGTACGGAGACTCTGGATCCCATTTAGCCTCATATCCGCATATTTTAGGCAGTTCAGGGGGCAGCTGTGAATAGTCTTCTTCAATGATCGGCAGTGTTGTATATGATTCGGGAGGATTGCCGATAATTCCAACACTTATTTCTTTTCCCGTGAGAAATTCCTCCACCAGGATTGAGCTTTCATATCCGAAATCATGCCTGATCTTAAGTATAGCGTCATTCAGCTCCTCAATGGAGTTAGCCACACTTTTTTGAGTAATACCAAAACTGCTGTCGGCAAAATTCGGTTTTGCTATCACCGGAAAATCTATCTGCAGATCGAAAACATTATCCTCGGATTTTACAAAGAATGCCCGTGCAACCGGTACTCCTATTTCTTTGGCGACACCTCTGATGAGGGATTTATCATAACAATATGCCAGACACTGCGGTCCGGAGCCGGTAAAGGGTATTCCGAGAATTTCAAGAAGGGCAGGCATATGAAGCTCTTTTCGAGCTTCGTTATTATATCCTTCGTCGCATAGATTAAAAACATAATCAATTTTATTCTTATTCTTTAACAGGTCGTTATACAGCGACTTATGTGAATCAAGATAAGAAAAACGGCTCCCTGAAAGCATTGATAAGGCGGTTTTCATTTTATCAATGGTAATGAAATCGTCATCGTCGAAGATATTGGAAGGTTTTACTATATCAGGCCTTGACGGGTCTCCCATCAGAACAAGGACATTTTTATCTTCCGGAGATTTGGTTTTCAGTGGGGTCCATTGCTTCACTACTTTAGCCGTGAGAATGATCCTTCTCTCCATCATACCAAGGTCCTGGTTTCTTAATGAATTGCTTTCCAGAACATCGTGAAAAGTTAAATTCTGATAGCCCGATTTTGCAAAAATATCGGTAAGCATTTCATATGAATACAATCTTTCAGCATAAAACTGATCAACAACGATGCCTTTCTCCACATGTGAGATTATCTCTCTTGATATAAGCCGTTCATTATCTTTAGCAAGAGAGCGTTCGCGGCAGACAAAATATTTTTTATCGATCCACTCCCAGCTTCTGGGCTGGTAGTGAGTGCGCAGATAAGAACCATCTGCAACATCGATGAGAAAAGTTCCCTCCGGCTTTAAGACCCTGAACACCTCCTTAAGGATCATTGCATCATCTTCATTGCTCTCGAAATAACCAAAACTGTTGCCAAGTATCATTACTACATCAAAAGTATCAGCCGGAAACGGCAATTTTCTTGCGTCTCCTTCCTTAAAAGAAATTTTAAGCCCCTCCTGTTGTGATACTGTTTTGGCTTTACGGATAAGGTAATGAGACCTGTCGAGGCCGGTTATATTTGTGAATCCCCTATGAGCAAGCTCAATCGAATGCCTTCCCTGTCCGCAAGCAAGATCAAGAATTGCATGATCCCTGGGTGAGTTAAGAATAGAAGTGAATAATTCCACTTCGTTTTTAGTAATCTGTTTGTCTTCAACGACATCGGCATCAGTTTTCAGATACATCGAATTAAAGATCCTCCTCCACCAGTCGGGGCGCAGGTACATTTCCAGGTTATCAACCGGACCTAATATTGCATGCCCGTTTTTCCCATTCTTCTTTATAGGTATCGCTTTGATTGTCTGCTTATTCATCATATATTTAAATTAGTTTAGTTCTTTTTATATTTCTGCTTAAACAACAAACTGATGATAATGATTTCGCATGAAAATGTGATTTGTCAACAAGTACCCCTGTTTATTAACAATCTGATGTTATTTAGTATGGTAAAAAACAGATAATCAGACATATACATAATATTTTCTAAATAACGGTCAGGAGTAAATATTATCCATTTACCACAGGCTTCAACCTTTGGCAGGTGATGCTGATTGTACCAGAACATTTCAAACCAATTTATGTTACTGGTAGTAAATCAATCAAAGAAATTATGGCATTCACATTACAACCCGGCGAACGGGCAATTGATTTCAGACTTCCGTCTACAGATGGAAAAGAATACACTCTTTCGGATTTTGATAAATTCAGATATCTGGTGGTTTTTTTTACCTGTAACCATTGTCCGTATGTGATCGGTTCTGACGAAATCACGAGAGCGACAGTTGAAAAATTCAACAAGAAGGGAGTAGGATTCGTCGGGATTAATTCAAACAGTGAAAACACCTATTCTGAAGATTCATTTTCAGGTATGGTGGAACGTATGAATAAACATAAATTTCCATGGGTCTATCTCTATGACAAACCCCAGGAAATAGCAAAGGCATACGGTGCATTGCGGACACCCCATTTTTATGTTTTCAATGAAGAGCGAAACCTCGTTTATACCGGCCGCGGTGTGGATAGCCCGCGCGACACGTCAAGGATGAAAGTAAACGATCTCGATCTGGCACTTGAAGAACTGACCAGCGGGAAAGCCGTTTCAATTCCGGTTACGAATCCCATTGGATGCAACATAAAATGGGAAGGGAAAGATGCGCATTGGATGCCTCCCGAAGCCTGCGACCTGGTTTGATCAGGGAGCCAGTCGGTCGATGACCCAGATATTTTTTTTTCTTGTGTACGTAAGCCTGTCGTGCAGCCTGTATTCCCCGTTTTGCCAGAATTCAAACCACTGGGGAATAAGCCTGAATCCGCCCCAGTGTTCAGGTTTTTCCATGAGTTTTTCAGCAAAAGAATTTTTATAGAAAAGAAACCGGGTCTCAAGATATTGCCTGTCGGGAATTACACTGCTCTGCTCACTGGCCCAGGCCGATAGCTGGCTTTCCTTCGGCCGGATTTTAAAATATGCCTCTGATTCTTCCTTTGAAATTTTTTCAATAGCTCCTTCGAGCCTTACCTGGCGCCCTGATTCTGACCAATAGAAAAGCATAGCTGCCCGGGGATTTGAAATGAGTTGCTGACCTTTTTTACTTTTATAATTCGTGAAAAAGACAAATCCATTCTCATTATATTCCTTGAGCAGTACGGTTCTGAGAGAAACATTTCCTGAGGTTGATGCTGTAGCCAGACTCACGGAATCAGGAATATCTAATCCGGAAGAAAGATGCTCGTCATACCATGTTTTGAATTGAACGAACGGACTTGGATCGATTGTCTTTTCAGAAAATTCATTACTGGTTTTCATCGTGAACTTTTAGGTATCAATTAATATATTAGCAGCATTTAATAATCACGGCACATCGTATAATTCTGCACTGAAAGGTGTGAGTAATTCATATCCGAAACAATAACAGCAGTTCATGCGCATTGTTTCGGACAACAGAAATATAAAAATATTATATATCTTAATCCCAAATAAAATACGCTCTCATGATAACAAGGAAACCACACTTCAGAATTACAATGTTATTAGCTTTTGTAATGCTTTATTCTCAGATGGTTGTTACGGCAAAAACGCCAACAGACCTGACCAGATCTGATATTATCCCAAAGCCTGTTTCTGTAACGGCAACAGGAGGGGAGTTCTCATTAAAATCCGGAACGAAAATATACGTTCATGGACAATCGGGCGATCTGAAGCAGATAGGACAGTTTCTGGCCGACAAGCTTAAAGCTTCAACGGGTTTCGGTCTGGAAGTTGTTGCAACTGATAAAATACCGGGACCGGGAAGTATTTATCTTACCCTGACCAGGGAGCCATATGAAAAACTGGGTGATGAGGGATACGAGCTTAACATAACCAAAAGGCTGGTTTTTCTTTCAGCTAACAGCCCGGCGGGATTGTTCAGGGGAATCCAGACCATCAGACAGCTTCTTCCTGCCAGGATCGAAATGACAACTCTTCAAAAAGGACCGTGGAAAATACCCACCGGCACCATAACCGATTTTCCTGCTTATTCTTATCGGGGAGCAATGCTTGATGTTTCAAGGCATTTTTTTGGAGTCGATGATGTGAAGCGGATGATTGATTTCCTTGCTTATTATAAGATGGATGCGTTGCATCTCCATCTGTCAGATGACCAGGGCTGGAGGATTGAAATAAAATCGTGGCCTGAGCTTACGAATCGTGGCGGCAGCACGCAGGTCGGCGGTGGTAATGGCGGTTTCTATACCCAGGCTCAATTTTCTGATATTGTAAAATATGCAAAAGACCGGTATATAACAATCGTTCCGGAAATTGATATGCCCGGTCATACAAATGCAGCTCTGGCTTCATACGCTGAGCTTAATTGCAGCGGTAAAGCCACTCAATTATATACAGGTACAGAAGTTGGCTTCAGTTCATTATGTACAACGAGTGATGTCACATACAAATTTATTGATGATGTAGTGAGGGAACTTGCAGCCATAACACCCGGACCTTACATTCATATTGGGGGAGATGAGTCACATTCAACAAAAAGAGAAGACTATATTCCGTTTATTAATAAAGTGCAGGATATTGTTTTGTCGCATGGAAAAAAAGTACTCGGATGGGACGATATAGCAATCGCGAGCCTGAAACCGGATGTGGTAGCTCAGCACTGGGCAAACGTTAAGAATGCAAAAATGGCTGTAGAACAGGGTGCAAAAATTCTTATGTCTCCGGCAATAAAAGCATATATGGATATGCAGTACGATAAATCGACAAAACTGGGGCTGCATTGGGCGGCTTATATCGAAGTTGACAGTGCATATATATGGGATCCGGCAACTCTTATCCCGGGAGTGGGAAGAGAAAATGTTCTGGGAATTGAAGCTGCTCTCTGGACAGAAACAATAACCAAAATGGATGAATTGGAGTACATGGTCTTTCCACGCCTCCCGGGATTTGCAGAAATCGGCTGGACTCCTTCTTCGGACAGGAATTGGAATGAATATAAGTTCAGACTCGGAAGACAGGGTGAAAGGTTTAAAGTCATGGACATTGATTATTATCCTTCAACATTGGTTCCCTGGGTGGATGGCAAATAACATTTTCTAAGTCAGGGAAGATATACTTATGGCATCGAATTTGCTGGAATATACATGTTTTGGATTTTTTAATTATGCCCGGTAAAATTATTCTTATGAAAAGCATTTTCAGAATTCATCTGATCATTGTGTTATCCCTGGTCCTTTTTTCATGCAGCAATGTTGATCAAAGCAACACACCTGTTTACGTTTCCACAAAACCTATCTCTGAAATATTGTACACATCGGCAGTTTCCGGAGGTATAATTGAAAGCGACCAAAATTCAGGGGTAGCAGCGAGAGGTGTGTGCTGGGATGTAAATCCGGATCCAACTATTGATATGAGTGTTACAGTGGATGGAATCGGTTCAGGAGAGTATGAAAGTGCGATTACAGGTTTAGCTCCAGGGGAAACTTATTTCGTTAGGGCTTATGCCACTACGGGAACCGGAACCGAGTATGGTGAAAATCTTTCCTTCACCACTCATCTTACCGGAGTTAAATTTAACAGCGATCTGGTTTATGGAACAGTTTCCGATATTGAAGGGAACAATTATAAAACAATACCAATAGGACCGCTGGTTTGGATGGCACAAAATCTGAAAACGACAAAATTTTCTGATGGCTCAGGAATCCCTTTAGTGAAGGAAAATTTCAATTGGTCTAATATTCTTACCCCTGGATATTGCTGGTTTAACAATAACGACTCGATGTATGCAGATATTTATGGAGCTTATTATAATTGGTTCGCGGTAAGTACAGGGAAGTTATGTCCTGCCGGCTGGCACGTTCCTTCTGATTCCGAATGGGAAAGTATGGTCAGTTATCTGGGAGGAGATCGTGTTGCCGGATCGAAGCTGAAAGAAGCTGGAGCCAATAACTGGGTCGGGCCAAACAGAGATGCAACAAACCAGAGTGGTTTTACCGGTTTACCCGGAGGAATGCGAGAAGCCATTTACGGGACATTTGGCGGCCAGGGCAATTTTGGTGGTTGGTGGTCTTCTACTGAACTGACAACAAGTGAACTTGGCACAGCATATTACCGATGGATTCACGGTGATACTACGGTGGTAGTGAGAAATGGAATTTTCAAAAAGGACGGATTTACTGTCAGGTGTGTGAAAGACTGACTTCACCTGTGATCGTGTCAACGACAATTTTGGGTTTTTTTATCTGAACAGGGGAGCCGTTTATTTTGTTTAAGGTGAAAGCCAATTATATGAAAAAAGCAATTACGTTATTTGTAAGTGTGCTCCTTATTGCAGGACTGAGTTCCACCAATAGCTGTAAAAAGGACAAGGTTAAGGGATGTACCGATACGGATAGTCAGAATTATGATCCTGCTGCCCAGCAGGATGACGGGAGCTGCCAGTTTACAGGGGCAGTGGTTTTCTGGTATGACCAGACAGCCTCGGATGGTCTTGTCAATGACGGCGCAACGGCGCTGACATTTTATCTGAACGGGGAAGTGGTGGGTTCATCGGCAGCAAGTGTATTCTGGACAGGCGCTCCTTCGTGTAATCAGAGCGGATCAATTAC
This sequence comes from uncultured Bacteroidales bacterium, assembly GCA_963792925.1. Taxonomy (GTDB): domain Bacteria; phylum Bacteroidota; class Bacteroidia; order Bacteroidales; family VadinHA17; genus LD21. Next base: position 139,680 of record CAWBYC010000003.1, read on the forward strand.
AGTTGTTCAGGATCTGGGGAATGTGAAAACACATGCATATACACTCAGCGTTAAAGACCAGACTGATTTTGAGTACTGGCATTCCGTTGTAAATGTAGATGCAAACACCTGCACACAATTTCAACTTCTCTGGTCTGCAAGAAAAAAATAAAGAAGTTACTTTATTATTTTGTTTGCGGATAGAACAGATTGCCTTATGATCCTAGTCTTTAATGATTTCTGCAGGTAATTTATCAATTGAACTTATGCGGATATTCTTGTAGAAAACCTCCGATCCTTCCGACTGGATCTGAATTTTACCTTTTGTAAGAGGTATTTCCTTATCGCCGTCTGTCTGCCGCGAATTATGAAGGATCATGTTGACCACTCCGTTCATCATGTGTATGCTTGTTCCTCCGAAGCAATACAGATCTATGGTGTTCCATTCTCCTGAGGGTTTTTCCGTATCGGGGAATTTAATGCAACGGCGTCCACTTGGGCTCTTTGTACTAAAGGTCAGCAGATCACCGGTCTCGTCATATGTGTAAGTTGAGTCGGGATTTTGTTTAGCCCTTACATCTGCTATTGCACCGGCACATGCCCAGTAATCGCCGCAATCTCCTTCTTCCACCTGAAATTCATGTGACCTCATCCAATTACCCCCGTCCGCCCCATGTGGTCCTACAGCATCATACATCACGCCACTGTCTTTTTTGGCTTTTTTGCGCGGGGCCCACTTTAATTCTCCCCATTTGAACTGAAGTTGCAGATGATAATTTTCAAACTCCTGAACAGTGGAAATGCCACCGAAATTTTCCCCTGAAATTCGTATAACATTTTCATTGCTCAAGGTAACAACTGAAAAGACTTTTGCAGGATCGATGTTCAGACCAACAGGAATAGTATCCCGCTGCATGGTCAGTGTATCATATCGCGGACCCAGATAGGTATCCCATCCTGCTAAGTCTCTTCCGTTAAAAAGAGATTGCCAGTGGGAAGTCTTTGATGTGCAACCTGAAAGAATCAGCAGGAACAATATGGATTTTATTAAATTTCTTTTTGTCATAGAGGGGATCATTTATTCAAATTTACATTAATTATTCTGATTTCAGGTCTTTTCAGGACATTTACCCCTGGCTATCATGAAAATATGGTTTAGAATTTTGTGTAAATGGCAAACTTGGCATATCTTTTCATTGAAACCGATTAATAATTGCTGAAAAGAAGCTTAATTGTATCTGGTTTTCTTCAGATTTTTACCGGAACAAAATTCAAAAGTAATTTGTTAATCTTTGACAATCGCTTGCATAACAGAGCTAAAAATTATAAGATCGGGTTTGAATTAGCAGTGCTGCAATAATGTTTTAAAATCGGGGACTTATGAATTTTATTAATGGACTATCTGATTTGCCATTGAAAACCAAAGAATTTAAGGATTCACTTTTCCAGGACAGAATAAGGACAAATTTATTCCGGAAATTTGAGCAATCGCTGATTACATATTTAGTAAAGAAGATCCCGGCAGGGATCAGTTCGGATATGTTAACAGCCATTGGTTTTTCAGGCAGTGTTATAGTATTTATAAGTTTCATTCTTGCTACATTTTTTGACAGGAATTATCTGCTGTTGTGTATCCTGGGATTTACTATTAACTGGTTTGGCGACTCTCTCGATGGCAGGCTGGCATATTACCGGAATAAACCAAGGAAACACTACGGATTTGCCCTCGATATTACAATCGATTGGCTTGGCATTATCCTCATTGGATACGGATTTATAGTTTATGCCGAAGGTATATGGGAACTGTGTGGTTACGGATTCATTGTAATGTATGGATGGGAGATGATCATTGCCCTTATGCGGTACAGGTTAACGGGCAAATATTCCATCGATTCAGGTATACTTGGTCCGACAGAAGTACGCATTGTAATATCCGCAATCCTTCTTACTGAAGTTCTTATAAAAGGTTCAATAATATATTTATCAATTGCTGCAGTATTCATTATGTTTCTTGTCAATATTATTGATACAAGGAAAATATTGAAATTAGCCGATAAAATGGATATTGTTGAGATCAATAAGAAGATTCATGAAAAAACTGTTTGAGGAAGCGCTCGTTTTCGCAAAAGCTCAGCTTTCGGCTTTCATTGGCGGTATCGTCGACTATTTACTAATGATTTTTATTACCGAGGTTTTTGGAATTCACTATACAATTTCGATAGTAATCAGTGGTACTATCGGAGCCATTGTTAATTTTACATTGAACAGAAAATGGTCGTTTCATTCCAAAATTCTGAAATATAAGCATACACGATCAAATCAGCTTTCCAGGTTCGTATTGGTCGTTATAAACAGTATTATATTAAAATCCGCCGGAACATATCTATTTACTTCATTACTGAACATCGACTATAAGATAAGCCGCATAATAACTGATCTGATTGTCTCTCTTGGTATTAACTACAATCTTCAGAGACACTGGGTTTTCAGGAAAGAAAAAAATCCGGTTGAGTGATGAAATTAAACTGATTTATTAGACGGCAAGTAGTTTCATTCCTTTCACAAAGGATTTTAAGAATATCGTAACTTTGGAAATGTAAATTGGGATAAGCAATATAGCAGTGAAAATATCAACATATAATTATCAGCAAAAGGGTAATTTTACCCGAAGAAAAGCCTAAGATTAATTCAAACAACAAACTTATAATCGTGACATACAGGCAACAAGTGATATAATTAATATTCAGAATGAAATTGCACAAGCTATAGCAAAGGAACTTAAATCAATAATGACTCCTGTAGAAAAACAAAAAATTGAAAACAAACTGTCCACGAACCTCACCGCATATGATTTTTACTTAAGAGCCAAAGATGTCTGTAACGAATGGGGAATAGGTAGCGTGAATCGTGAGGGGGTGAAGAAAGCAGAAATCCTTTTTAAAAAAGCTCTCGAATATGATTCAACTTTTGCACTCGCTTATACAGGGTTGGCGGGATTATATTGGAAAAAGGAATATTTCACTGAAAATATTTCAAAAAACATGCTCGATTCTATGTTGCTTTATGCAAACAAAGGCCTTAAATATGATAGTCAATTACCCGACGCGTATATTATAAAAGCTGGTTTTTATGCAGAGAAAACCTGGGACCTTAAAAAAGCATTAGAGGAGCTCGACAAAGCTATAGATATCAATCCCAATAGCTGGGAAGCTTACCACGAAAAGGCGAAGTATTATGAATGGTCACGCGATCTTGTAAGAGGAATTGAAAATCGTCAGAAAGCAGCCTCATTGAATCATGGACCAAAATTGCCGGAGTTGTTAAGTCTTATTGCTGATGATTACTATCAGGCTGGATTTCCCGAAAAAGCTAATGAATTTAATCTCGGGGCCCTGAAGCTTACAGGAGACTCGAGTCAGTACTTAATGCAGTTAGCCTCGTATGAATCTGATGCAACGAATTTTAATAAAGCAATCGGACTATTAATAAGGATTTCTCGTATTGATTCAGCTTACCGTGATCTGGATGTTCTATATGGCATAAATTATATGTTTTTAGGCAAGTACAGGGAATCCCTTAGGTACTATAAGCGATTGGTAGCGAAGGAGGAAGCGACTGGAATAACCCCTTATTTTAGTGTATATAACCTGATTGGTTATGTTCTCCTGCAAAATGGACACAAAAAAGAAGCAGAATCATATTTCGACAGGCACATAGAATTTTGTAATAACTTGATTAAATCTAAACCATATGAACAATCGATCTATGCGAACCTGGAACTTGCAGGAATATATGCAACAAGAGGAGAAAAGGCTAAGGCTTATGGCTGCTTAAAGATATTTAATAAGTTGGAAAAGTTCTCATATTCAGACGCAATTAGAATAAAAATTGATCCATTATTCAGCAGCATCAGGAATGAACCCGAGTTTATAAAAATTGAAAGTGATGTAGAATCAAAATACCAGGCAGAGCATGAAAGAGTAAGAAAATGGCTTACGGAACAGGGATTGATTTAACTTTGGAACAACTAAATAACTTTTAAATATGGATATTTTACCCGAAGAAAAACCTTACGTTCAATTCTTTGATAATTTCACTAATCCCGGGGAGGTTATCTGGATAAGCATCCGTCCTGAACAAGGCAAACCGGTTCAGATATTAAAAGAAACCATAGCTCAAACCGGGGGCCTTCTGAATGACCATTCCAACAAAGGAAACAGCGAAAGCAAGCGCCAGGTCACTCTTATTCAGTATGAACATCTGCAGGCAGCCGCTTCTTTCCTGGGATTGTCTGAGATTGACCCCGCGCTGGTGAGAAGGAATATTGTTGTTAAAGGCATAAACCTGAACGCTTTAGTCGGCAGACAGTTTAGTATCGGTGATGCAATTCTTGAGATGAGCGGTTACTGTTCCCCTTGTCACCGGATGGAAGAAAATCTTGGAAAGGGAGGATACAATGCTATGCGCGGACATGGAGGAATTACCTGCCGTGTACTCAAGGAGGGTAAAATTAAAATAGGAGATAGAGTATCGCTTATCAAATCAGAATAAGTTTAATCAAACAACGAATAGATGAAAGCTATTATAATTGGAGCAACCGGTCTGGTAGGAAACCTAATTCTGAGAGAGATTCTGAAAGATGACTCTTTTTCAGAAGTGCGGATTTTTGTCAGGAAACAGACAGGATTTACTGATCCGAAGCTTAGAGAAATAGTGAATCCCATGAAAGATATTCAGGTTCTCGGTTCCGAAATACAGGGAGATGTTATGTTTAATGCCATGGGAACAACGATAAAACAGGCAGGCAGCAAACCTGAGCAGCAACGGATTGACAGAGATCTGCCAATAGCATTTGCAAAGATTGCATCTGAAAATGGTGTTAAAATTATGCTGAATGTCTCAAGCGTAGGAGCAAATATGAAAGGCAATTTTTATCTCAAGACGAAAGCAGAGATGGAGCACGGCACAGAGAAATATTTTCCGGGGAAGACATTCCATTTCAGGCCTTCCATGCTGGCAGGAGACAGAAAAGAGTTCCGGCAAGGGGAGCGGTTTTTTGTGCGTGTTATGAAAATTGTGGATCCTGTTCTGAAAGGTTCTGCTCAGAAATACAGGAGTATGCCGGTTGACAAACTTGCAAGGGCGATGGTAAACCTGAGTAAAAGTCCTGCAGGAAAACCAAATATCCTGCAGTATCCGGAAATCATGGATTTGATTTAGAATCTGATTCCGTTTATTTAATCTTTATTATCGGGCTCGAAGAATACCCATAAAACTTCGGGGTAAGCTTTTTTTAATTCTGTTTCGCAGATGTTTATGTTTTCAATAAGCCGGTCTGAAGAATCTGTTTCTGACATCTTTGCTTTTATGGCAACCATTATTTTCGGTCCAAGTTGCAGCGTGATCAGATTAAGAATACGCCCGACCTCAGGTCTTGCTTCCAGGAATTTTTTTATTTCATCAGAAGTTTGCGGATCGGCACTTTGTCCTATAAGCAGGCTTTTAACTTTTACCGCAAGAAAAATTGAGACTGTAATCAGTAAAATACCGATACCAATGCTTCCGAATGCGTCATAAACAGGGTTTCCTGTCAGAATTGAAAGAATAATCGAAATAAAAGCAAAGCTCAGTCCAAGCAATGCGGCGACATCTTCACCTAAAACCACTATCAATTCACTTTTTCTTGTGTTCTTAATCCACGACCAAATTGATTCGTTATGACGTAATTTGTTGATCTGTATCATACAGCCATAGAGTGAAGATGCTTCGAGAATCATGCTAAGGCCTAATACCACAATTGCAACCACCGGCTTCTTCAATCCTTCATGCTGACTGATCTTATGGATACCTTCATAAACGGAGAACAAACCGCCCATGCTGAATAAGATCAGGGCCACTACAAAGGACCAGAAGAAGATTTCCTGGCCATAACCGAGTGGATGATCACGATCAGGATTTTTCTTCATTTTTTTCAGGCCAATGAATAGCAAACCCTGGTTACCGCAATCGGCATAGGAATGGATTGATTCAGCGAGCAATGCTCCCGATCCTGTTATAATGGCTGCAACCGTTTTGGTAAGAGCAATACCAAGATTTGCCATTAAAGCGAAATAGATGGATTTTTTTGAAGCTTCAAGATGGGACATTTATTCAATTCGGGTTAAAACAAGTATTATTATTCAAAGATAAGGACTTTGTGCAAAAATGAATAATTACTAAAAACCATTGATTTCAAACAACAATGTGTTAAATTATGTTTAGGTTATAAAGATTTTAACTTACACAACTTTCTCCATGGCAAGCATAGTCGCGGATTATGAATATGATGTATTTATAAGCTACAGGCAGAATGATAACAAACATGACGGATGGGTTGCTGATTTTGTCAACAATCTGAGAGGAGAGCTTCAATCTTCGATTAAAGAAGAAATTTCCATTTATTTCGACGAAAATCCTCATGACCGGCTGCTGGAAACTTATAATGTTAACAAGAGTCTGGCAATCAAGCTTAAGAGCTTCATTTTCATTCCTATCCTTTCCCAAACCTATTGTGATCCGAAAAGCTACGCGTGGCAGCATGAATTAACGGCTTTCGCTAAAATGGCCTCTGAAGATCGATTCGGGAGGGATATAAAGCTCAGGAATGGCAATGTTACCAGCAGGATCATCCCCGTAAGGATTCGGGAACTGGATCCTGAAGATGTTAAACAGTTTGAAGAAGTGACAGATAGCGTTATGAGACCTATTGATTTTATTTTCAAAACATCATCAGGTGTCAGCAGGCCATTAACAACTAATGAAGATCATCCCAATGAAAATGTGAATAAAATATATTACCGCGATCAGATTAATAAACTGGCAAATGCTATAAATGAAATATTTCGGGCTGTAAATACGAGACAATCTTATCCCCACGGGGAAAAATCGCAAATTGACAGGACTGCAGAAATTGAAGAAAACAGACCTTCCCTTAAGTCAGGGAACCGATCCATACAAAAATCACGAAAAATAATGCTGGTACTGATGGCGGGACTTGTTTGCATCTCAGCTGCTTTTGCATTATTTAAGTTCTATACTCAGAATAAGAATTTCTCTGAACTGGAACGATCGATCGCGATACTGCCCTTCCGGAATGACAGCCCGAACGACACAAACACATACTTCATAAACGGGTTAATGGGGGAGATCCTGAATCATTTACAGTTGATAAAAGACCTGCGGGTCATTTCGCGCACATCTGTTGAGCAATACAGGAATACAACTAAATCCATTCCTGAAATAGCGAAGGAACAAGGGGTTAACTATATTGTGGAAGGAAGCGGGCAAAAATATGGAAATTCATTCTCTGTTAATGTTCAGCTTATAAGAGCAGTTAAGGAAAATCAACTCTGGAGCAAATCATACGAAAAGCAGATCAGAGATATTTCTGACATTGTAAATGTTCAGACCACAATTGCTCAATCAATTGTTACGGAGCTTAAGGCCACAATAACGCCGGAGGAGAAACAACGGATTGAAAAAGTGAATACCTCAAACCTGAAAGCGTACGACCTCTATCAGAGAGGGAGTGACGAATTATTAAAATCACTTATTGATTCTGATAATTTTACAGCTCTTGAAAATGCCGGAAAGCTTTTCCGGAAAGCCCTTGAAATTGATTCCACGTTTGCTGATGCTTACGCAGGACAAGCTCTTGTATATCTGAGTATGAATTTCTGGAGAGACATGTTTTCAGTAAACTATCTCGACTCTGTGATCATACTTGCTGACAGGGCACTTTACTATGATAATCAACTTGCAGAAGCATATTTTGTGAAGGGTTCATACTATGATGCTAAAGGAGCGAAAATCAACGCTCAGGCTGAATATGACAAAGCAATTAAGATTAATCCAAACGACTGGAAAGCATATTATGGCAAAGCAGTGCTTCATGAAATTGAGGATCCGGTTATATATCTTGACAATCTGTATAAAGCAGTATTAAATAATCAGAGCGATATTATTACTCCTACAATTCTCCGGCGTATGGGTGGTAAGTTTCTTGTCACCGGGCACATAAGTGTTGCAAAAAAATACTTTGCCAAAGCATTTGAACTTGACAACGATTCTGCATTCTATCTGAGTTGTCTCGGAGGTACTGAAAGTGATCAGGGTAACTTTGAAAAATCTCTTGAATATTTCAGGAGAGCATATAATAACAGGGCAAATTACTCCGAAGTTATTTATCGTCTTGGAAAGAATTGCCTTTTTACCGGAAAATATAAAGAGTCATTGAAGTATTTCAGGGAATATAATTCTATCATTGACAATCATGACTCCAAAATTGCCTATTCATATTTCCGGAATGGTTTAAAAAAGGAAGCAGAGAAGTATTTTGACCAATATTTCAATTTTTGTCAGAATATCCTGAAATCTAATCGTCCATATTCTCAGACAAGCTGGGCATACTATGATCTTGCAGGAATATATTCATTCAGGGGTGACCTGGCGAACGCTCTTAAAAACCTTAAGCTGTATTCTCAAAACAAGAATTGTGAGCTATGGATGCTGACAGACCTCAGGTTTGATCCTTTACTCAATAATGTGAGGAATGAACCCGGGTTTGCCATAATACTTAATGAAATGGAAAAGAAATATCAGATTATCAGTGACAACGTGGGTAAATGGATGGAAAAGAACGACCTGAAGTAAAATGTCGGTGATGGAGGATCTTATTTAGAACCCCCGTTTAAGTTTTTCAATATTATATAGAACGTTTCAGCATTTGGATACAGAAAAGGAAATATCAGGTTCTTCTGCCGCAACAGAGTATCATAAAATAAGAGAGATCCGATTTTTAACAGACGAAACTTTTGTAATTAAACTCGATCGTGGGGATATTCAATTTAAGTCGGGTCAGCACATCATTGTAGGCCTGAAAGGAGAACTGAATCAACGCGAATATTCAGTTTACAGCGGTGAACATGACGATTACCTCGAAATACTTGTCAGGGAAGTTCTCACCGGAACCGTATCGCAACAGTTAATGCATAGCGAGCCCGGACAGCTGTTGCAGGTTAACGGACCCTTTGGATCTTTTGGAATCGAAAGCTACGACCTCTCCAGGAAGCTGGTATTTATTGCCACAGGCACGGGTATCTCCCCTTTTCACAGTTTTGTAAAGTCATACCCTGCCATCGATTATACACTTATCCATGGAGTTCGCCATAATGTTGAGGCGTATGAAAAGAAAGAATATGATCCGAAAAGATACATTTTATGTACTTCAAAGGAGAATAATGGTGGTCATAAAGGCCGTGTAACAAGATTTTTATCCACATACCGGGTGAACTCTGATATGTTGTTTTACCTCTGTGGAAACAACAATATGATCTATGAGGTCTACCATATTTTAAGAGACAAAGGTATCCCGGATGAAAATATATTCACAGAAGTGTATTTTTAAAATTTCATATTGAAGATGAGATGAAACTCTCCTTCAGTTTGACAATAGTATTTTCAGAAATTTGTTTAAACCTTGGAGATCCCTCACTCATCCACGTTACACCTGCAAGTATCTGTAAATGAGAAGGGTGGATTCGTTCGGGATGAGACGAATACTTTTTCCCTCATTCCTGATTAGTCTTCTTTTATCCCTTTGATATCAAACATGTCCATCATATTTCCTGTAACATTTTTGTCGTCTTTTATCTTAAGCAAGATCGAAATATCCATACCCTGTGCGCTGAAAGTAGCTTTGAACGTACTGTCTGCAACTTCAATATTTGAAAGTTCCAGAGGCGAATCGGTTTTGGACGGATCTCCCAGGTTGCCATTTATTTTATCATCGGTTTTACCAATATTCATTACCATTTTTGTGTCACCATCAGGTAAGCCATATACCATCAGATTCCATTTGCCGGTAAAATACTTTTCGCCTGTAATTTTCGCCTGAGCGTTCATTGATCCGGTATTTACAATGAAGGCAAGAATAATTGTCGAAATAATAATCGATACATTTTTCATAAACATAAGTTTTGAATTTATTAATAAAATTTATCCCGGCACCTCTGTTTAAAAACCGGATTCCAGGCGTAACAAAAATAATAATATTTCTGATATTCCGTAAATATTACGTATTATTGTAATTCAGATTATGTTTATATGAAACAATTAGACCAGATACAAAATGAAATTTTACATGGGCATACACAGTATCTGCACAATGTATCGATAGACAATGTAATTTTTGGTTACCATAACAAGCAATTAAAGGTGTTGTTGCAGCGACCTGAGGGAATTGAAGAATGGACAGTAAGTGGCGGGTATATTAAAAGAACGGAAACCATAGAACAAGCTGCTGAGCGGATTGCCAGAGAGAGAACAGGCTTGAAGGATTTGTATCTTAAGCAATTTAAAGCATTTGGAAGTCCTTTGAGAAATATAGATGGTCCGGTAAAAGCAAGAATGTTGTCGAATATTGCAGGATTGGAGATAGTCAGGGATAGCTGGATCTTTGATTACTTTGTTACCCTGGGATTTTATACGCTTACAGAATTTGACCTTGTAAAACCATCGGGGGAATTTTATACAGAAGAATGTCTGTGGTGGGACATATGTAATCTTCCTGCCTTGATTATTGATCACAGATTAATTATTGATGAAGCTTTGAAAGCTTTACGGCTTCATATCTATCACTATCCGATCGGATACGAGTTACTCCCTGAAAAATTTACGCTCCCTGAGATAACATCTCTTTATGAAACAATTTTGGAGAAGAAGCTTGATGACAGGAATTTTGCAAAAAAGCTTCTCGCAACAGGGATTATTACAAAATTAGGCGAAAGACGGTTTATAGGACCACACCGTTCTCCGTTTCTGTATGTTTTTAATAAAGAAAAATATGATGAAGCGCTGAAGAATGGCATGGCGCTGGCAATCTGAAGGCTGGGTGACAACCCGTTAACATAAACCTAGAGGCTGCCTGACAAGGTATAATCCGTTTCCTTCACTGCCTGGATAAATGCTTTTATATTTTCAGAAGGTGTATCCGGCGCCATTCCGCCTCCGCATGACCATATAATTCTTGAATAATCAGTGCACGGTTGGATCATTTTATTTACGCTTGCCCTGACGTCAGCAGGGGAACCCATTGCCATGATTTCCCGCGGAGGTACATTTCCCAGCAATGTTACCGTATCTCCGGCAAGAGACCTGATTTCACTTATAGAATGGTTAAAACTGAAATTGAACAGATTGATACCGATCTCCTCAAGATATTTTGCACTGATAAGACCTGATGCATCGTTGTGAAAGAATTTGACTTTTGCATTAAACGTACTGTAAATTCTTTTCATGTGGGGAAGAACGAAAGTCTCAAAATCAGGTTCCCCGAGAAAACCTATGATGTCATCGAGAATGAGGATTCCCTCAATATCCCTGAATTTTTCAAACTGAAGGCTCAGCCAGTCTATTACAAAATCCGTAATGGTAGTGAGTCCCTTCTGCGCCTCATCGGGTGTAATGGAAATAGCCAGAAGGAAATCGGTCATGCCGAACAGGAATGATGCGATATTCAAAGGACCCCGGCTGGTCGCAAAACGTATCCTGCAGTCATTCTGTTTTATCCTGTCCTCATATCTCTGCAGCCGGTTTATTGCAAAAGGAAGGAGACCATCGGACATTACATTAGGTTTCTGAAGGCTGGAAATATTTTCAGGATTAGCGCTTATTTTATTCGGATGCGGAAATTCATTCTCACTCCATACCATTTTGGCGCCGAACGCCGAAGGCTCGGTGCACATGCCAAATTCAGCCCAGAAGCCAGGTAAAAACATTACTTCCGGGAACTCCTTCATAGCCTGGATGTTTGAATTAAACCAGACCTCAGGATCAGAATAGTAGTCGATTATCTTTGAACCGTACCATTTAGGAAGCCAGGGGCTGTCGATTATAAAACCCACTAGGTTTTTCCTTTGTGATCTCCCCATCAATAATCTTTATCAGGTTTTCCCAATGTATTTCTTTCATGACTTATAAATTCATAATTCCCAAATCAATTCAAATTCCCCTGTTTCTTCGTTTCCTGGTTTAATTTGTCCTTAGCCGGCTTGATCGATGACTGCCGTATAATCAATTCCGAATTAAGAATTATTGTACTCACATTATCATATTTTGTGCCTTCGAGAATTCTGATCATGGAAGCTGCGGCTATCTCACCCATTTCCCTGCCCGGGTAATGAACAGTTGTAAGGTTAGGCTCAATTACTTTCGAGATGGGATCATCATTAAAGCCGACTACTGCAATGTCGTCGGGTATTTTGTAACCTGCTTTTTTAAGTTCGCAGATTGTTGAAACTGCTGAGCTGTCATTGGCAGCGAAAATTCCGTCAGGCATAGCTTCGCTCTTCATCAGCTCTTTCACAATCAGTTCCCCCGAGCTGTCACTCAGGTTTGAACTTATCAGAAGATCATCATAAAATGTGACAGAATTGTCGCTCAACGCCTGCCTGAATCCCCGTAATCTGTCGCTGTAGACATTCCGGTTAAGGCTCCCGGTAACAGCGGCTATCCTTCTGCATCCCTGATCGATCAGATGCTGAGTGGCATCATAAGCGGCCCTGAAGTTGTCAATTACTACGCATATGCAATTAGACTGGCAAAAGACCCTGTCAAAAAATATTATTGGGATATCTTTCCTGATAACATGCTGGAAATGATCGAGATTTTTTGTTTCGCCGGAAAGAGAGACCAGGAAACCATCGACCCTGCTGTTAAACAGTGCCTGAATATTTTCAGCCTCAAGTGATACTGATTCCTCCGACTGACTTATAAGGAGCTGGTATCCTTTCTGTTTTGCCACTTTTTCCATGCCGGAAATTACTGTCGACATAAAATTACTATCGATCCTCGGGATGATAACTCCCAGCGACCGGGTTCTTTTGAGTCTAAGGCTGGAAGCAAATTTATTCGGCTGATACCCCATTTCATTTGCTGTCTGAACAATCTTCCTGCGGACTTCTTTTCTTACCTGGGGACTGTTGTTTAGCCCTCTTGAAACAGTAGAAGCTGAGATATTCAGTGCTCTGGAAATATCGTAAATTGTTATTTCTGCTTTTTTCTTCAATGCTGCCATAATCTTCAAAATAACTAATAAAACAGAAATAACAGAAATATTTTCAAATATATTTTGCAATCGGTTGCAACATAAAATCTTTTATTTAAATTTATTTGATTTTAGAGATTTAAATCATCCTGGAAAAGAATTTCCGTCCCTGGACGTAAATCTGAAACAGCATAAATCTGAAAAAACATGACAAGAGCGCTTTTTGTAAGTTTTCTACTGTTCATTCTGCCTGGTGTTGTCAGCTCTCAGACCGGCAGCCTTAAAATTTCAGTTCTGAAAGAAACCGGAAGCTTTACTGTCTTCTCCGGAAAGAATTCTGCTCAGATGCTTATAAGTGAAAAAGATTATCCGGGAGTTATAAGGGCATTTAAAGATCTCCAGACAGACATAAAAGCTGTTTCCGGGATTTTACCGGTTCTGTCGGTTAATAAGGTCCGACCCAATGCAGAGGTTATAGTAGCAGGCACAATAGGAAAGAGTCCGCTGATCGATGATCTTATTAAAAGGAAAAAAATCAGAGTTGAAGATATTACGGGCAAATGGGAAACCTTTGTCATTCAGGTTGTTGACAAGCCATTCCCGGGGGTGAAGAAAGGATTGGTGATTGCAGGAAGCGATAAGCGCGGAACTATTTACGGGATTTACGAGATATCCGGTGGCATGGGTGTTTCTCCCTGGTACTGGTGGGCTGATGTTCCTGCCAGGAAAAGTAAAGAGCTTTATGTTTCACCCGGGCGTTTTGTTTATGGTGAGCCATCGGTAAAATACCGGGGAATTTTCCTTAATGATGAAGCTCCGGCTCTCACTAACTGGGTGGCCTGGAAATACGGGATGGTCCCGTTATCTGCTAACCCTCCTGTTCCTGCCGGAGTTGCAAACTATGGACATGAATTCTATTCCAGGATTTTTGAACTGTTGCTCAGACTGAAGGCAAACTATCTGTGGCCAGCCATGTGGAACAACGCGTTCAATGAGGATGACCCGTTGAATGCATCCCTTGCAAACGAGTATGGCATAGTTATGGGTAACTCTCATCAGGAACCGATGCTGAGGGCACAGAAGGAGTGGGACCGCAGGTACGGAAAGACTCTTGGCAGCTGGAACTGGACAAAACATTCCGACACTTTGACAAAGTTCTGGCGTGAAGGTATAAAACGCAACCGTAACTTTGAATCACTTATAACCATCGGACTGAGAGGCGCTGACGACACTGAGATGGCGCCGGGAGGTCCAGGGGCCAACATCGGCAAGCTTGAGAAAATAGTGGCAGTCCAGAGAAAGATATTAGCTGAAGAGATTAATCAGGATGTAACAAAGATCCCTCAGCTCTGGTGTCTTTATAAGGAGGTTCAGGATTACTATAATGCGGGCATGCGGGTGCCTGATGACGTCACTTTGCTATGGGCGGAAGATAACTGGGGAAACCTGAGAAGAGTGCCTACGACTACCGAGAGGGGCAGGACAGGCGGAGCAGGGATCTATTATCATTTTGATTATCATGGCGGACCAAGAAGCTACCAGTGGATAAACACAAACCCGATCCCTAAGATCTGGGACCAGATGGCTCTTGCCAAACAGTATGGTGCCGACAGGATCTGGATCGTTAATGTGGGTCATTTCCGGGGATATGAATTTCCGATGGAATACTTCCTATCACTGGCATGGAATGCAGGAACACAAAATTCTGTGTCCTTACAAGATACGAAAGGATTTACAGAAAGATGGGCAGAAAGAACATTCGGGCCAGACCATGCACTAGGAAATTGCTGATATCATTTCAAAAATCACAAAGTATAATGGCCGCCGCAAGCCTGAGTTGCTTGAACCATCGACGTACAATCTTGTCAGTTACAGAGAAGCAGAAAATGTTCAAACCGATTTCAGGAAACTGGAGGACAATGCTGAAAAAATAAATAATCTTCTTCCTGTTGAAATGCACGATTCATTTTATCATCTGGTCCTTTTTCCGGTTAAGGCCAGTGCGATCGTGAACGAATTGTACTACACTGCAGGGAAGAATGAATTATATGCAAAACAGGAACGGGCAGCAACAAATGATTTGGCGGAAGAAACCGAAATGCTCTTCAGAGCGGATACCAGCCTGATGGGATATTATAACCGCGGGTACGCAGGAGGGAAATGGAATCATTTTATGGACCAGACACATCTGGGATACAAAAGCTGGGTTGACCCCGCGGTAAACAGCCTGAACGCATTACATCTGTACAGGATCAATGTTCCGGATATAGCAGATATGGGGATAGCCGTGGAAGGATCTGAAAAGGCATGGCCCGGCATCAGTGTGCCGGCCGTTCTCCCGGCGTTTGATGTTTTTAACCGGCAGGAAAGATATCTTGAGGTCTTCAATAA
Source organism: uncultured Bacteroidales bacterium (assembly GCA_963792925.1). GTDB lineage: Bacteria > Bacteroidota > Bacteroidia > Bacteroidales > VadinHA17 > LD21. The sequence goes on from CAWBYC010000003.1 coordinate 155,134, forward strand.
AGGAAGTAAATCTTTTTCGTTCTCAATTAAGTGTGACCGGCCCTGGATAGTCCTGACGGATACAGCCGGATCAATAAGCACTGAAAAACGAATAACAGTAAATATTGACTGGAAAAAACTTCCTTCAGGAAATCAAAGCGGTACCATTAATATAAGAGGTGCCGGCAAGGAAGTTAATGTAAATCTGTCAGTGTTCAATCCTGTTCAGGAACCAGGCGTTATAAAGGGATTTGTTGAAGCTGACGGTTATATTTCAATGGAAGCGGAACATTATACCTTTATTAATAATACTGCAGACCGTAGATGGGAAAAGATTGAAGACTATGGGAGGACACTATCGGGAATGCGTGCAACAGCCATCACTGATGCTCCCTCAGCAGTTCCGGGGAAAAATGCCCCCGATATGGAATATGGAATCTATCTTTTCTCTTCAGGAGAGGCAGGCATTCGGCTCATTCTTTCACCGACTCTTAACTTCCTTCCTGACAGAGACATGAAGATCGGCTTATCATTTGATGATGAGGATCCCCGGCTTATCGTTGTGGTTCCAAAGGATTTCAGTGCGATGAACGGCAATAAGGATTGGGAACAAGCGGTGATGGACAATGCAAGATTTATCAATTTAAAGCAAAATATTAATAACCCCGGTTACCACACTCTTAAGATCTGGATGATAGATCCCGGGGTAGTAATTGAAAAGATCATAATCGACACCGGAGGGGAAAGGCCAAGTTATCTTGGTCCGCCCGAGAGCCCACTGTACAATGAAAATAAGATACGATAAAGTCTGGCACGGATATTTAAAATAAATTCCTTTTTAATAATCTCTTAAATTTTTATGCAATCGGTTGCATTTGGAAAACGAAACCGGCAAACCTTCAAAATGCGCCTGCCGGATTTTCGTTCATTACAATTTGCCTGGACAAGCTTCAAATGGAGAAGCAGGCAGTCCTTCAATATTGTATAAATTGGCGAATGAAGGATTATCCGCCCAGGCATATCTCACACAAAGGGGATCTTTTACTTCGTCACTCCAGACTACTACCCGGTTACTGTCTATTTTTGCCTGTGCCCAGACAAATTTCCGATCTGCTCCGGCAATGGCAAAATGATTTAAATCACCATTTCCTTTTACTATTAAACCACTGCCAACGTTGTCAAAATAAATTATTAGGCTGTCAGCAACTCTGGCTGAAGATCGATAGACAGGTCCGGAGTACACTATCTTATCATTTCCATATGCCAGCTTCCTTGCAGCAAGGGCCAGTCGTTCACCTACAACTTTCTTTTCAAGCGGATGGATATCGTTCCATTCCCCCACATCTATTGTAACAGCCATTGCTGTATTTTCTACTGACAATGATTTAAGCTGTCCGGCTCTTAATTCCGCCCATTTGCTTTCGGATGGCAAGTACTGAACCTCCATGAAATTTGGTAACTGAACAAAAAGGAAAGGCAATGGACCCTGCTGCCATTTATTTCTCCAATCATTAATAAGCGCCGGCAGGAGTTGCTGATATTCTTCAGGTTTGTTTGTGTTCGTTTCGCCCTGATACCATAAAATACCTTTTATCCGGTAGTTTATTAATGGCGCTACCATGGTATTATAAAGTCCGGTTGGTTCATTCTGCATCGAGATTGCCTGGGTCCCTGAACCTTGTCCCGGAGGAACTGGCCTGAATACCTGTCCTACCTTGTATATCCATTCACCCCGCAAGTCAATGCTGTCCTTTCCTGCGACAAGATAATATGGTTTGTCGGGGACAAATCCTCCCTTTCCTGTATTGTTGGTCACTCTGACCGCAATAAGATTTTTACCCGGCTTCAATAATCCGGCCGGCAGGTTATACCTTCTTGGAGGATACTGATAAGTAACAGAGCCTGAAAGGACTCCGTTCACATACACATTATCAGCATCAACTATACGTCCAAGGAAGAGCTTCGCAGGCTTACCGGTCATTGATTCCGGCAAATCGATTTCTTTTCGGAACCATACGATTCCGTTAAGTCCTCTGACACCCTGATCCTCCCAGTATCCGGGAAGCCAGAATTTTTGCCAGCCTTCAGGCACATAGGAAACGTCAAACCAGGAAACCGGGCCACTCATGCCCTTATCCACATTCCTGGAATCAGACGCAGTCTTCCCGCTGCTTACAGGTTTTCTTCCTGCTAACCTTAAAATTGGATTCAGGTACGCAGTATCCTTAAGCTTCTCAATCCTTAACATCATCTGCGGAAACTCTTTAAGCCCTTCTTCACTGGTCCAGGCTTCTATTGGAGTTCCCCCAACACTGGAGTTGATGATTCCGATCGGAACCTTATACTCATTGTAAATACTTCTGGCAAAGAAAAATGATACTGCCCCGAATCCAAGGACGTTTTCAGGAGTAGATGAGATCCATCTTGAAGCAGGCAGCTCTTTATGAACCGATGTTACGTCTGATGCCGTGGGTACGAAGAAATTCCTGATCTCCGGATAATTTGCAGCAGCTATATCCCCGGGATATTTCTCTTTTACCCTTTCCATGTTCACAACCATATTTGACTGACCGGAACAAAACCATACGTCGCCGAGTAAAATGTCATTAATAATGATAGTATTATTCCCTTTTACCTCCATTGTATAAGGTCCTCCTGCTTTCATTGGAGGCAAAGCAATCTTCCAGCTGCCATCAGAACCGGTCGTGGTGCCGGCTGATTTTTTATTGAATTTCACCTGTACTTTCTCACCCGGAGATGCCCAGCCCCAGATTATTAATTTTGTATCCCGCTGCAATACCATACCATCACTTACCAATACCGGGAGTTTGACGTTAGCCTGTAAAATAAACGGTTGTATGAAGAGCAAAAGACAGGTTATAAAAAAGTAATTTATCGTCTTCTTCATTTCACTCATAATTGAAAAGTTCAAATCTCTGAATCGATTAAGGATTTTATGTTTCTCAGATTGTTATGGCTATCTGATACTCATGCTTAAATGTACGATTATTTTGGGAAGATTCAAAAAGAAGGAGATAGCCCAAAAACATAGATCCTCAGATAAGTTTCCGGACACTTTTCAATGCAAAACCGCAACATAAAAATTATTAACTAATATTGAAATTCCCTTTTTGAAGTAATTTGAGCTAAGTTTGAGCTTCTCTTTAATTCAAAGAGTAAAATTTAATTTATTAAACTAATATCGTTCAAAGCACCTGTTATGGATACAATCTCATATACTGAATTAGTCAGACAAAAAGCTGTGTATGAAACTCTTATCCGCTTAATTGGGTATAATGCAAAAAATTCCGAAGATTTTATGTGTTTTTTTCTGAAGGAAATTGTCAAACAGACAAGGAGCAGAAAAGGATATATTTTCAAGTTAACGGGGGAAAATCTTTCATTTACATTGACGGAAAGTATTATCTATGATGAAAAGGGGGAATTGGTTAACCAAAATAGGGGATACAAACTGATTGATGACGGTGATTGGGCAAAAGCGCTGGAACATAATAAAATATTTGTGCAGAACAATGAATCAAAAATATTTTCCCGACTTCAAAACGAAGGATTTGAAAATGCGCGTAGGATTTGTTCATTTCCGGTAACAAGAGAAGATAGTCTGAAGGTTGTGTTGGTTATTACGGATAAAGATAAGGATTATGACAGCGGTGACATTGAATATCTTGAATTGTTGACAGTACCGGCAGGGATCATTGCTGAGAATTATAGAAAGCAGGAAGAGCTTACCATAGC
>CAWBYC010000004.1:0-164616 GCA_963792925.1 uncultured Bacteroidales bacterium
CTTCTTGCCATGTCAAGGGTTTTTTCTCATACAGGGACTAGAGAACAGGTAATAGCCGTAAAGGGAAGCCCTGAAGCAATTTTTGACCTTTGCCATCTTAAAGATGAAAGTATTTCTCATTTTGAAAAAGCCGTTACACAAATGGCTTCAGAAGGTTTAAGAGTTTTAGGGGTAGCAAGAGCTACATTGGTTTCTGGTGTACACCACCAATTCAACACGATTTTGATCTTGAATTTGTGGGGTTAATAGGTTTGTCAGATCCAATCAGGAAGAATGTGCCTGACGCAATCAAGGAATGTTATAAAGCAGGTATCAGGGTGATAATGATCACAGGCGATTACCCTGTGACAGCGACCAATATTGGGAAAGAAATTGGAATAACAAATCCGGAACTCTGCATAACAGGTTCCGAATTGAAAATTATGACTGAAGATGAACTTTGTGAACGAATTAATTCCGTCAATATATTCGCACGCGTAGTTCCGGAGCAAAAACTTAAAATTGTGAATGCCCTTAAAAAAAACAAGGAAATAGTTGCAATGACAGGCGATGGCATAAATGATGCTCCAGCCCTGAAGGCTGCGCATATAGGAATTGCCATGGGTGAAAAGGGCACAGATGTTGCCAGGGAGGCGTCATCTCTGGTATTGATGGACGACAATTTTGCATCGATTGTTGGGGCTGTTAAAATGGGACGAAAAATATTCGATAACCTTCAAAAAGCATTAAGCTATATTTTTGCAATACATGTTCCTATTGCCGGTTTGTCTTTGATCCCAGTATTATTTGCTGACTTGCCCCTGATTCTATGGCCTGCTCATATAGTATTTCTTGAGTTAATAATCGATCCGGCTTGTTCTGTGATCTTCGAAGCTGAAAAAGAGGAGAAGAATGTAATGTCGAGACCCCCTAAAAGTATTAATGAACCATTCTTTGGAGCAAAGAAAATATTATTTAGCTGTTCACAGGGCATTGTGATATTATTTATTTGTTTGATGGTTTATTTTATCGGACTTAAAATGGGATATGATGAGAAAAGTATAAGAACACTTACTTTCGTCACATTAATTGTATCTAATATTGCTGTTATTCTTTCAAACCGCTCCTGGACATCAGGATTTTTCAAAATAATTGCTTCACCCAACAAAGCCGTTCCCTGGATCATCGGCGGAGCAATTTTGTTCCTGGTCTTTATCCTGAACGTACCATTTCTCATCAATCTTTTTCAGTTTGAAAAACCCGGAGTCCTTGAAATAATTGTATGCACCCTGGCAGGTTTTTCAAGCATTATTTGGTTTGAGGTTTATAAAAAAGTTAAGAAAGCTTAAAAACAAGAGGATAGATAAAATTTTATAACACAGAATACTGTGGATTAAATATAAATTTGTAAAATTAGATATGTTGAGGTTGGTAGAATTCTTGAAAATAAGAGGATATTGAATTCTATTCAGACCTGCCCAAGAGTATTAATCTCCAAAATTAAATTTATCATTATGAGATCAGCTAATTCAAGATTATTTCTTATAGTATTATTTTTTGCTGCATCCCTGTCTATTGGCTACGGTCAGCTCTATGAATGGCGCGGACCCGGACGAAGCGGAATATATAACGAATCAGGCTTGTTGAAAACATGGCCTTCGGGAGGTCCCGCATTATTATGGGAAGTTGAAAACATGGGTGACGGCTATTCTTCTCCGACTGTTACTGATGATGCTGTATATGTAACAGGAAGAAGAGACAGTTCAGATGTCCTTACTGCTCTTACGCTCAATGGTAAAAAGAAATGGGAGACAGTATATGGGAAAGCCTGGATGACAAACCATACAGGATCGAGATGCACACCAACCTGGTATAATGGGAATATTTTCCTCATCAGCGGGAGCGGGGATATTGTTTGTGTAGGATCGGATGGAAAGATCAAATGGTCAAAAAATCACTATAAATTATATGAAAGCCAACCAATAATGTTCGGAATTTCCGAGTCTCCGCTTATTGTTGATAATATGGTTATCGCATCTCCCGGTGGCAAGAAAGCATCGATAGTCGCATTTAATATTGCTGATGGGAAAGTTATGTGGGAAGCGGAACCTCTGGGTGAACCTCAATACGTAAATCCCAAGCTCATTGAATATGCGGGAAAGAAGATGATTGTCACTGTAAGTGGGACATACATCTTTGCAGTGGATTCAAAAGACGGTAAGGTTATCTGGAAATTGAATTACCCTGAAATTAATGCAGCTACAGGAAGGGTAATGAAAAATCATGCAACAACACCGATTTACAGGGATGGTAATATCCTTATCGCTGACGGGTATAACTGGGTGGCGTTGAAGCTCAAGCTTTCTGCTGATGGAAATTCAGTGGAGATTGTATGGGAAAACAGGAATTTTGATCCACAGCTTGGAGGAGTAGTTCTTCTGGGCAATAATATTTATGGCACCACCCATATGTCAAAGCCTGTAGATATGTGGGCTTGTGTAGACTGGACAACCGGTAAAACATTATGGACAGAAAGATGGAATTCAAGAGGATCGCTGATTTCTGCCGATGGAATGCTATATTTGTTTGAAGAGAAATCAGGACATGTTGCACTTGTTAAGCCCGATCCTTCAAAACTTGACATTGTAAGCGAATTTCAGATCACTAAAGGCGAAGGCCCTTTCTGGGCACACCCTGTGATAAACAAGGGGAAGCTTTATATCAGACATGGAGAAGCTTTGATGGTTTATCAGATAAAATAGAAAATGAAGACTTTTTTAAATGACGAATTATATAGACAAAATGCTGTTTTTGAATGTCTTGTCCACTTGATTGGCTTAGTTCAAAAAAATCCGCGGATTTTCTTTGTTTTCTCCTGAAAGAGATTGTAAAACAGACAAGAAGCAGAAAAGGATACATTTTCATATTAAATGGGAAAGATCCTTTGTATACCCATATGAGGGAAGTAATTGTAATGAAAAGGGGGAATTGGAAAGCGGCAGAATAGTGTATACAATCTGATTGAGGTTGGTGATTGGTCAAAAGCCCTGACAGACAATAAAATAGTTGTTCAGAAATGAATTATAAATACTTTCCGATCTTGAAAACGGACAAACAGGATTTGTTCCATTCCGTTAACAATAAGTGATAGTCTGAAGGTCGTAATGATAGTTACAGATAAAGATCAGGATTATGACAGCTCTGACATTAATATCTTGAATTATTATCGGGACCAGCTAGCAAACTCGTCTGCTGATAATTATAACCTGGAAGAACTTACCCTGGCAAAAGACAAAGCTGAAAAAAACGACCAGCGTAAGTTATCTTACCTGATTAATATTTCACATGAAATCAAGATTCCGGTTAACGCTATTGCAGGGTTTTCACAGCTCCTGAAAGAGAGTGATCAGACTCCGGAAGACAGGAAGAAATTCCTGGATGTGATTTTGGAAAGCTCCACAGATCTGGTAGAGATAATAAACAATGTGGCAGAAATTTCAAATGTTGAATCAGGACTGATCAGTATCAGAGAGAAAGAGGTTTTTCTTTCTGACGTTTTCAATGAATTATTCGAGCAGTTTAAAGATGAAGCTATAAAGAAAAAGATACTCTTTAAGAAAGAGATCTCGATTTCAGACAAAGAAGGTAAGATACTTGCCGACAAGAGCAGGCTTCTGCAGGTTTTTTCGGCTCTTTTATCAAACTCGTTCAAGTTTACATTTACTGGTAAAATTGTTTTCGGATGCAAACGGCGGAAAGATTTTATTGAGTTTTTTGTTTCAGATACCGGAATTGGCATTCCGAAGGAGGAAAAGAGCAAAGTATTCGATCATTTTTTCCAGGCAGCTAATTCGATATCGAGTTCATTTAAAGGAACGGGATTGGGTCTGACAATTACCAGAGCAGTGACAGAACAGATGGGTGGGGAAATTTGGTGCAATTCCGTTGAGGGTAAAGGTACCGACTTTCATTTTACTCTGCCATATAAAAGGCCTGAAATAAGTTCTGTATCGAAAGTGCCGTTAATTCAGGGAGCAGGTATTCACCTCAACAGAAAGAAAGTAATTCTCGTTGCTGAAGATGACGATCTCAATTTCACGATGATCACTAGTTTCCTTTCCGGTCTTGATATCGAACTGTTGAGGGCGGTCAATGGGAAAGAGGCTGTTGATATATGTTCATTAAAAAAGATTGACCTGGTATTAATGGATATCAAGATGCCTGTTATGGATGGCCTTATTGCCACACGTATTATAAAAGAGGCTGATCCAAATCAGATAATTATTGCACAGACAGCTTATATTAACGATCGGGAAATTGCAATTGCCTGTGGCTGTAATGATTTTATTGCAAAGCCTTTTGGGAAGAAGCCGTTAATTAGTCTTATAAACAATTATATCTGATCGTGGTGTTATAAATAGCAGAGACTGCCCGGTGGCAGCCGCTGCTGTTATAAATCTTCATTCATTGACTCCGGTTGTTTTCGCTGCATTTTTGAATAATCTTACCCCAAGTGTGATCTGGTGACTACCGAAGGTATTAAGAGCCACATTTGTGCTCAGGTTATAAGAGTAGTTCAGAATTATTCCGTCAGTTACTTCTGCTCCGAATCCCATGCCCCAGATACCTCCTGTCCTGAATACAAGCATTCCCCACACTTTCTTGCTGTAGTTTACTTCCGAAGCAATCTCGGCCTGGGAAGGATAATGCTGCCCTCCGCGTAAAAGAACGAATGGTTTAACTGCCCATCTTTCATTCATCTGCCATGAGTAAGAGGCGTGTAACAGATAATTTTTTAAAGGTTTGTAAGTCATATCCGTATTGCTGTATTTTGCAGTACCGAACATTACATTTGAAAAAAGTACTCCTCCTTCAAAATCTTTAAACCGGTACAAAGCGCTGACATCTGAAGCAACCTTCATTTTCGATTTCTCTGTCCTGTAGTTCAGTACAGCATCCTGCACGTAATCAGGGTCATTATAATATTTACCCAGATCTATCGAGTTCCGGTAAAATCCCGCAGAGATGCCAAAGTTGATAAAGTGTTTTTCTGCAAACTGAACCTCATAGGTATAGGTTCCAAGAAGCATAGTCTGCTTGAAAATATCAGTTTTATCATAAATGAATCTTCCGCCCAGGCCGACTTTCCCTCCTTTAAGGCGGTCGTTGTAACTGATCTGATATGTTATGGGACCTCCGTCAACCCCTGTCCAATCAGAGCGATAGTCGAGGAATACAGTCCTGGCATTTTTCAATCCGGCATAAGAGGGAGTCATGTTAAATGGATTGACATTGTATGCTTCCATGAAGGGGAACTGCTGGGCAAATAGTCCAAGGGGTATCCCCAGCATTATCGATATGTATATTAACTTTTTCATTTTTTTGCTTATAACTTTATTTCATTTATTAATATGGTGACTGCTATCTTACCAGGTTTATGACACCTTTGATTATGCCTTTCTCCGTCGATTTAATAATATAATAGTATGATGCTTCAGGGAGAGGAGCTCCATTGTAAGTGCCATCCCAGTCATTTTTATAAGCTGAAGAATGGTAAAGCAGTTTTCCGAATCTATTGTATACCTGCACTGAAACGGTTCCGTACTGATCTATGTCAGGGATATACCAGTAGTCATTCATACCGTCATTATTTGGTGTGAACAGAGAACCTATATTATCGAAAGTCGGCAGCGTTACAACACTCTGAGTAAGACTGAGTGCAGGATTCCAGTTTTGATTACCTTCCTGGATGGCCGTGATAATAACTGTGCCTTCCTTTAATACGGTCATATTGTCACCGGATATTTCAGCAATCGCCGGCACTGATGACTCGAAAGTTACGGGCAGGCCGCTTGTTGATGAGGCAACAAGTTCATGATGCTGAGTTTTCCTCAGTCCGGAAGGAATAGTTTCGAAAGACAGGACCTGGTCGGCTTTAATGATCTCCAGAGTTCCGTTAATGTATTTAAAAGAGTAGTTATTGTCGGAACCCCCCTCAGCTTTTATTGAGTATTTTCCGGCGTCAGATGCCATGTCGGCTGATGTGAATGCAGTCGGTTTGATGTCAAGGTTATCAGTGCCGTCACTGTTGATAAATCCGGAGTATGATATTGTCAGGTCAGGATTAGCTTCGCCATAGGTTCTGGTTTTGTCGTTTGCAGTAATACTGATGAGAGCCTTTTCTACTGTGAGGACCCCTTCAATATTGTTAATCTGATAGTTGTTATCAGAACCGGAGCTCAATGTAATATCATAAGTTCCTGCATTGCTCCCGGGAGTCGCAGTCGTTGATGCTGATGGCCGGATAATTAATGAGTTTATATTGTCGGAGTATTTAAACCCTTCATAAGTAATTGTAAAAGAAGGGTTGGCATCTCCGTAAATTCTGGATTTGTTATCAGCTTTGGCTGTCAGTTCTGCTTTGGTTACTGTGAGCGTTCCATTTTGAAGGGTCACATCATAGTTGTCAGCAGACCCTCCGGCTGTGGTAATTATATGGGAACCAACATTGGCTGATTCGCCAGTTGACGCGCTCAGGCTGACACCCGTAATGACGGAGTAGGTATCATCGTAATACAATACTCCGGATGCTGAATAATCGAGAACCGGATCGGTATCACCGAATACTTTCGACTTACTATTTGCCGTAGCGGTTAATGCAGCAGCTTTGCTCACAGTCATTGTCCCGTTTATATGGTAGACATCGTAGTTGTCGGCAGACCCTCCTTCAGCGGTTATAGTATGCGACCCATAAGAGGCTGATGCTCCTGTCGGGGCGTTCACGGTGACCCCGTTTATTACCGAGTAGGTGTCGGTATAATATAATGTTCCGGAAGAAGTATAATCAAATTCCGGGTCAGCAGCGCCATAAACTTTTGACTTATCGTTTGCTGTAACGTTGAGTGCTGCAGCCTTACTTACTGTAAGAGTAGCTTTTACATGGTCCACTTCATAATTGTCTGCTGTGCCGCCGGCAGCTGTTATTGCATGCGTCCCGAATGTTGCCGAAGCGCCTGTCGGAGCATTAAGGCTGACTCCGGTTATAACAGAATAATCATCTGAATAATATAAAGTACCGGAAGGAGTATAATCTAAGACCGGATCTGTTGCTCCATAAACTTTTGCCTTATCATTTGCAGTAACTGTAAGCTGTGCCTTGCCGACGGTAAGAGTGCCATTGACGTGTGTGATGGCGTAGTTACCGGCTGTTCCGTCTTTAGCTGTGATGGTATGTGTACCGTAAGTAGCTGAAGCACCGGTTGTAGTACTGAGAGAGACACCAGTGACAACTGAATAACTATCATCATTATATAATGTTCCTGTGATTGTATAATCCGGCACAGGATCAGCCTCACCATATATTTTGGATTTATCAGTAGCGGTAACTGTTAAAACAGCTTTTGTAACTGAAAAATCAGCGGCATTGTAGGAGAAATTGTAGTTTTCATCGACTCCGCCTTCGACTGTTATACCACCTGTATAAACGTCAGCAGCTGATATAACTGAGACTGATGTTGAAGCATACGGTTTTGTTGTAAGATCTTCATCATCGTCGCCATTGAGCCATCCGCTGTACTGGAAGGAAAGAGATGGATTGGCTTCGCCGTAAGCCTTCGTTTTTGCGTCAGCAGATACAGAGAGCGTTGCTTTTGTAACTGAAAAATCAGCAGCAATGTAAGCGAAATTGTAGTTTTCATCCACTCCGCCTGTGACTGTAATACCACCTGTGTAAACATCGGAAGGTGATGTAACTGAAACTGATGTTAAAGCATGCGGTTTTGTTGTCAGGTCTTCAGCATCATCGCCATTGAGCCATCCGCTGTACTGAAAGGTAAGAGATGGATTGGCTTCGCCGTAAACCTTTGCTTTTGCATCGGCAGTTACTGAGAGAGTTGCTTTTGTAACTGAAAAATCAGCAGCAATGTAAGCGAAATTGTAGTTTTCATCCACTCCGCCTGTGACTGTAATACCACCTGTATAAACATCGGAAGGTGATGTAACTGAAACTGATGTTAAAGCATGCGGTTTTGTTGTCAGGTCTTCAGCATCATCGCCATTAAGCCATCCGCCGTACTGGAAGCTAAGAGTCGGATTAGCCTCTCCATAGACTTTTGATTTGGCATCAGCAGTTACAGTCAGATCAGCCTTTATGACAGTCACATTGATGTCGAAATCAATGCTGTTATAGTTGGTCACATCAGCCGGGGTAAAAGTAACTGTCGCTGTTGTGAAGTTGCCGGCTGAAGTTGGTTTTGTCGTTGAATTTTTCCATGTATAACTTCCCGGGATTGCACCGCTAAAGCCGTTTACTACTGCGCTGCTTGTAGTAAGAGTCGAATTTTGAAGAGTCTGACCGTACGTTATGGAGCTTGCAGTGGGGTAAACGCTGGCTGTCGGAGTGGCTTTGCTGATGATCGCGTTGTTGTCAGGGGTCACATTGCTTAAAGTGGTAACAGACAATACATATCTGTCGGTCAGGCTTGTCAAACTGATACCCGACACGTTGACTGTACTTGTGCCTACATTCGCACTTGTCCAAATGATTGAAGCAGTGTAAGCTGGGAATTCGCTGTTCACAGTGCCGGAAAATGAAATAGTACCGCCTGTGGTGGCTGTTGTACCGTTGTAGGTTTTGCTGGTTACCGTGGGAACAGTAGCCGGCGTTATTGTGATCTTCGACACGGTTCCTGATGCAATTGCGCTTACCGTTCCGGCCTGCACATCGCTTGTAATCTCGCAAGTAATGGGTTTGCCAACTTCGCTGGCAGTAAGTGTATACGTGTTTCCTGTTGCCCCCGTTATAATCGTTCCGTTTGCTTTCCATTTATAGGAAAGTGTACCGGTGACGCCGGGAATGACGGTGATATTAGGAGTAACAGTCAGTATTTGACCATATTGCATCGTACCACTAATACTCGGTGAACCGTCGAGCGAAGGTATTGGGACATAATTGAAAGTTGTAGTTGAAGGTATTGTGGTTGTAATAATTCCTCCGGTCGCATAGCTAAGTGTTACAGAGTATTCTCCTGTTGTTGATGCTTTCGGTAAAGCAAAATATAATTTGCCGTTACTATCGGTAAAGGTGGTTATAGTCGTTTTCGTACCGGCAGGGTCTGTTAACTTGTATGTTGCGGTCAGCCCGGTGGCGTTTACGCTGTTGTCGGGGTTGAGAAAAATGTTTATGCCGGAACTGCTAACCAGCCAGGACTTGATCTCGTTCACCTGCTTAGCCTCTGTCCAAAGACCATCTGTCCCGGGGCCATCCATGAGGTAGAGCGACGCAACTGCTGTACTGGTGGGAGTTGTGATGGTTCCATACGCTCCAAGTGGTGTATTTTTAATCAGATATGCCAGCTTTGCTGCAAGTTTTTGTGTTGAGCTTAGACCACTAAGGTCGGCTAATCCCAGTGATGCAGCAATTGTAGCATCAGTTGGTTCGCTCGTTACATCTTTTATATTTTCATTCAGGGTGCCCGGCAGATAAGTGCCAGCGCTCTCGTCAGTAATCATTATTACCTGGTCGTCTTTGATTCTGGTGAGATATGCATTGTCCATATCATTGGAAGAACTTGCATAATTAGTTGCAGAAGTATTAGTAAGATTGACAAAAAAGCGATTTGTACTGTTTGTGAGATATTGGGCGTATTGGTAAGACTCAAGTGAAGAATTGCCGGAAAGCACACCACCAAATGCCATTTCGAGATTGGAATAGCGGAATGCTGAAGTATTCTCGCAACCATGACCTGAATATAGAACAAATGGGCCGAATCCACCGAAACCAGTATTGGTAAGAACCTGTGAGTTGAACATGGTACTTTGGGCTCCGGTAAGATTTCCACTTCCGTCCAACTGCTGTATAGTGGCTGTTAAGGTTGTGCTGGTAATGCTTAGCTCTATATGGCTTTTTGTGTAAAAAGTATTAAATGAAGATGTGGCAACCAATGTGCCAAGCCCGCCGGAATTATGAAGATAATCTACGTTGACATCTGTGAGCTTATAGATCTTGACACTGGAAAGGCTTGTAGCCGGCGTACTCAAACCGGCAGGCCATGTAAAAAGCATGAGGTATCCATTAATGATTTTGCTACTGCCGGTGCCATTCGTTCCGCCGTTAATGAGAAATCCTGCGGAATTCATCGAATGTGTGATTACATTGGTAGCATCTATATCAAATTTGACAGTTTTTGTGGAGGCAACATCAGCCGGGTAATATAAGAAGTCGGCCGCGGCCATTTGGCTGTAGCCATAAAATTGCATGGCTGGTTTGCCGTTTTCAACATATGGGTAGATGTGAGATTGAAGCCTGCCGGCTTTCATCCAGGTAGTTCCTGCTGCCCCATTAAGTAAATCCTCAATAGTCTTGTGAGTATTAAATGCGGCACTTGCATCATTGACACTATAATAATACCAATTTGAAGGAATGTTACCGCTGTTGAATCCACCGGGTGAAGCTGACCATGCAGCCTGATTGGCGTACCAATTTAAGTCATAATGGTCGTAAACTTCCCATTTGGCAACATCAGTAGGGTCAATTATCACTGCTGAGGTGTTAATCCGATAGGAGCCTGAAGCAGCTCCCAAATCTTCAAGGTAATTTGAGACATCGTTTGCAAAGTCGGTTGGGTTGAGGCCCAGCGATGGATCGAGATTCATGAAGACATCGTAAGTTGCCGAATTTGTGACGATCGGGTTTTGGGCCTGGACCGGCAGGATAAACAATGTCATAAAATAAAAAAACAATGCCAAAGCCATTCGCTTTTTCAGATGATAAAAAGTTGGCTTATTTTGGGTAAAACTTTTCATAATGCTATGATTTAGTTATATTTTATCCACAAACTGGATTTCATGGCAATTTTACGTTGAATGAGTTGTTATGACAGTATTTTCGGTCTTACATAACCTTACAGAGACCTTACAAATTCTTACAAAATCCGTATAGGGATGGGGGAGAGGACGTTAAGACATGAGTTATTGAGGTCATGAATATGATATGACACACAATAAGTTGTGCAGATTGAATTTGACGACTCAGTGCAAGGTTATTGTTACACAGAGTTGCAGAGAGGATCACCGGATTTAAGTCAGAGATTCATCAGGAATTTAGTAAAATCCTCGTCATTTTCGACGCCTGTTTTCTTTCTCAGGCGATGTTTGGCAACGTCAATGGAATTCGGTGTCAGGAATGTGATGGCTGCTATTTCTTTTGTACTCATATTCATTTTAAGAAAAGCACACAGTCTTTGTTCCCTTACGGAAATATCAGGGAGTTTTTCATTAAGCTTTTTATAAAAATCATGATATACCCTTTCAAAACAAAACTCAAACTCCTTCCAGATATGATCATTGCTTTTATCATTTATTCTGAATTCAATTGAGTTGATGACAGATTTGCCTTCCCCTGATGTGAAAGGCAAAATGGTATTAAGGTCAGAAAGAACAGAATGAAGGAACTCACTATTTTGAACCAAATTTATTGTTTGCATGGTGAGCTGTTTCTGATGATGGTCTATTTCCTGTTCAAGCAGCTTTTTTTCTTTTGCTGTCAGGTCCTTTTCCTGTTGATTTATGATCTCCTGCTGTTCAATTAATTTACGAAACGTTTCTACGTGTCTTATCTGGGTATTGATTCTGGCTAAAAGCTCAATTGCATTATAAGGCTTGCTTACAAAATCAATCGCTCCTGCATCGAGTGCTTCCTTTAATTTTTCCGTTTCATTGTGTGTTCCGGTAACCATTATTACCGGTATTGATCTGGTTTCGTCAGCTGCTTTTAACAGTTTAATCGCCTCAACTCCGTCCATTACAGGCATTTCCCAATCCATCAGAATAAGGTCAGGCTTGTTTTTAATTGCGATATCAATTCCGGATTTACCGTTTGTCGCAATTAAAAGTTTAAAACCCGGATTATAATCGATAAGATTTTCTGTTAAAACCTTTAACTGCTTAGGGTCATCATCAACAATTAAAATCAGATATTCATTCATAAGCAGGGATACTTAACTTTTCAACTTTAAAATTATATAAAAATCTGGTCAGAAGAATGATGAAACCGGGAATTATTTTAAGAAACATTATATCTTTAGCGGCGGGGAAATGATTGTTATTTATATTTTTACAAACATGTCTGCATTGTTTATCATAGTACTTTCATCTGTCGTTTCATTTGTCGTCGTTTCGGCATTTATCTATTTCTGGTTTTACCGGAAAATTATCGGTGAAAACAGGCAGTTGAGGGAAAAGACTTTGGGAATCGATCAGATCATTGACAGGAGGGTAAAAGAAAGAACGAAGCAACTTGAAGACATGCGGGATTCGATTTCGAAATTTGCAGTTCAACGCTTTGAGCTTGCACAGGAACTTGAATCTAAGAACAACAGGATCCTTGAGCAGAAAGATCTTACTCAAAAGCAATCGGAAAAGCTTCGTGAGGCATATGATGAAATCAAAAGACTTGAAAGCTTTCGTCAGCAAATGGTTCAAATGATGATTCATGATCTTAAGAATCCTCTGAACGTCATCCTCAACGTATCCGATTCTGACGACATTCCTGCAAAACCAAGAAACATTATAAAGCAGATTTCATATGATATGCTCGACATGATTCTTAATCTCCTTGAAGTACAAAAGTTTAAGGAGATGAAAATGAAAGTTGAAAATGAAAATATCCATCTGAATTCTCTTTTGAAAAGCTTAACAGATAAGCTTTCCCCTCTGTTTATCAATGCCTCAATTGAGTTTAAAACTTTGATCCCGGAGACCTACCGGATAAATGCCGACAGACACATTGTTAACCGGATAGTAACAAATATCCTGAGCAACTCAATAAAAAACACCCCTTCCGGCGGAGAAATTGAATTGGTTGTCAGCCAAAAAGATAACGAGATACAGTTTGAGATCTGCGATAATGGGAGTGGAATACCTGAGGATCTTATAAGCAGTGTCTTCGCTATGTACAAACAGGGCGGGAATAATGAAGTTATGTTCAACAGCTCAACAGGTATTGGTCTGGCGTATTGCAAGCTTGCTGTCGAAGCGCTTGGAGGCAGAATCGGGATAGATTCGGAGTATGGTCACGGTACCCGGGTTTGGTTTACTCTGGTTGCAGGAAATAATTCTGATGGTACGCTCCCTGCTGATAATTCAGGAAGAATTGAAATTAAATTACATGAATTTGGACTTACCAATGACGACATTGAATATATCAGGCCATATATTGTTGATTTACAGACGATAGATATATGCCAGGTAACAGAAGTGCTTACTGTAACCAGGAAAATAGCCTGTCAGGGAAATGAACATATCTCAAAGTGGAAAGAGTCTGTTGAAGAGACTCTGTTTTCAGCAAATGAAAAAAGATACAAAGAGCTTATTGACATTATTTAGAAAAAATAAGCAATGAACCTTGATTGAATTTCAGCCCCGTTGAAGTTTAAATGGATCTCTTTTCACCTGGTTTTCGAACAATTATTAACCCATATGTGTTTTTTTTTAAATCCTGATAAATATCCGCTGCCATTCTTAAGGAAATTTGTTATCCGGATGATGAGAAGAGATGCAAGAAAAAAAATATAAATTACTGATCAGGATCATATTAACAGTCATTTTTGCCGGAATGCTTGCTATTCCTGTTTTTCTTACAGGTTTGTCACATGAGTCTGCAGCAGGATTGTCTTCCGTGCCCAAAGAAACAGCAATTAAAACATTTGGATTTTATTTAACAGAAGTCTCCCGTCAGGCAGGTATTGACTTTACTCATCATTCACCCATGCTCGATCCCCGGATTGATCCCATACTTCCTCAGATAGCGTCAATGGGAGCGTCGGTTTCTGTGTGTGATTTTGATAACGACGGCTGGAACGATCTTTATGTGACAAACAGTTGTTTCGGTTACAGTAATGCTCTTTATCATAACCGGAAAGACGGCACATTTACAGATGTTGCCAAAAGCATGGGTGTGGCTGATCTCAACAGGGAAGGGTCTGGTGTATCAATGGGAGCCGTATTTGCCGACTTCGACAATGACGGTTATGAAGATCTGTTCGTTTACAAATGGGGTAAACCTGAATTATTTAAAAACGTTGAAGGCAAACGATTTATAAATGTAACAGAAAATAGCGGCATGCCATCATGGATCAATGCCAACACGGCTATCTGGTTCGATTACAATTCCGATGGGTATGTCGATCTGTTCATAGGCGGATATTTCCGGGAAGATATCGATCTCTGGCATCTTAAGGACACTAAGATTCTTACCGAGAGCTTTGAATATTCACAAAACGGAGGAAGAAATTACCTGTTCAAGAATACCGGACATGGATCATTCCTGGATGTGACCTCTGAAGCCGGACTTACCTCTACAAGATGGACCCTGGCCGCAGGTGCAGCTGATATAAACAATGATGGCTATCCTGAACTGTTCATTGCAAATGATTACGGGATAAATGAATTTTATATAAATGAAGGAGGGAAAAGATTTAATGAAGAAGGAGAAAGTGCTCTTATCGGACTCACTCCGAAAAGCGGCATGAATGTTTCCTTCGGAGATATTTACAATAAGGGTCAACTGGGAATCTATGTTTCTAATATAACCGAAGAGGGTGTTCTCCTGCAGGGTAACAATTTCTGGGTCCCTATGGAAGAGAACGGGAAATTTCTTTATGCAAACCTTGCACAGCAGACAGGCATTGAGTCAGGCGGATGGAGCTATGGCGCACAGTTTGGCGATTTTAATAACGACGGTTTCATCGATCTGTATCTGGCGAACGGGTATATCACAGGGAAGAACTCAACAAGCTACTGGTATGATTATTCAAAAGTTACCGGGGGTAATAAAGCCATCATTTCAGATATAAAAAACTGGCCGGCAATGAGAGGAAGGAGCCAGAGCGGATATCAGTCTGACAAGATCTGGATCAACGATGGATCTGGTCATTTCAGGGATGTGGCAAAATATACAGGCGGTGATGAGCGGCTCGACAGCCGGGCTGTTGCTGTAGCGGACCTCTGGAACAGAGGTGTTCTGGATGTAATTGTCGCAAATCAGAACAGCAATCTGCTGGTCTATAGAAATGATGTGAAAACCGGAAATCACTGGATTGCTTTTGACCTGGAAGGGACCCACGGGAACAAGAGTGCCATCGGAGCAAAAGTGGATCTGAAATTGGAATCCGGGTCACAGGTTCAGGTTGTATCAGGCGGTATCGGGTTCTGTTCCCAGAACCAGCGCCGGATCCAGTTTGGACTTGGGAAAAGCTCTGCAGTGACTAAAGCAGTAATCACATGGCCCGATGGTAAACAACAAATCCTGAATGACCTGAAAGCTGATCAATTGTTAAAAATAACTGAACCGGGATGAACACTGACGCAAATACAATTGCTCCCGCAGCTATAAAAAAGCGGAATACTCTCTTCAGTTTTCAGTATGTTCCGCCTCTCTTAATAACATTAATATTAATTGCCGGGCATCTTACATTCGGTATTCTGCAGGGCTATAAAAATATTTTACTATCAATTGGGTGCAGCATGCTTACCGAATTAGTCCTGGCCAGATTGATGTTTGGAACATGGAGAAATTTATCAAGCGCTTATATCACGGGGATCAGTGTTGGGATATTGGTCAGGTCCCCTTATTTATGGCCCTTTGCCGTTACAGCGATCATTTCCATAATGTCGAAATATGTATTGCGGTACAAAAATACACATATCTGGAATCCCTCCAATTTTGGTATAACCTGGATGTTTGCTCTATTGCCTGTTGGTGTTGCAGGGCTGAGTATCCAATGGGGGAATAATTTATGGCCGATGCTTATTATCTGGGTGTTAGGACTGATCATTGTATGGAGAGTAAAACGGCTGCACATTACGCTCACCTATGTAATAAGCTTTATTTTCTTCTCATTCTTAAGAAGCTTAATAACAGGTGATTCATTTTTAACGGAAGTTTCGCCGCTCACTGGTCCCATGTATCAGCTGTTCGTTTTTTTCATGATCACCGATCCTGCAACCACTGTGAAAAACAGAAATGGACAGATCCTCGTTGCCTTTCTGATTGCCCTTGTGGAATTCGTTTTCCGGCTGAACCAGTTTATCTATGCTCCTTTCTACGCTCTATTCCTAGTGGGACCACTGGCAATGTTTATATCATTGAGGTTTAAAGAGCGTTTGCGCCTTTAGGTATCAAGCATAATTAATCTCCGATAATGCAACACCTCCGGGGCATTTCATAGTTATATTCTGGGGTTTTCTATTTTAGCATAATATTTATAAAGAAACTGAATGAAAAAGGCTTGCTGTTTTTTAATTTTTATCTTGCTTACGCCCGCTTTTATATTTCCCCAAACAAATAATACCCTGAACCTGAAAGAAAAAAAGAAGGGTTGGTCTCTCCTTTTTGACGGAATAAGTACTAAAGGATGGACCACCACCACAGGTCAAGCAGTTAAGGAAAACGGATGGGTGATAGTCAATGGTTGCCTGAAGACAGTAATCGGAGACAAAGGAACTGATATTATTACCGTAAATGAATATTCAGATTTTAAGCTTTCCGTTGATTTTAATATAACGCCGGGCTGTAATAGCGGTGTCAACTGATCCAAAGTAATACAGGAAAAATCAGGATTATGATGTTCATCGCTAGTCGAACAAAATCATTTACATTATGTTAAATGATTTTAAATATTCCCGCATGTTAAAGATTTCGAGATGGCCAGCATACTCCCGGGTTACGAATATGACATTTTTATAAGTTACCGACAGAAAGACAATGAATACGATGGATGGGTAACAGAGTTTGTAACAAATCTTAAGCGGGAGTTACATGCAACATTCAAGGAAGAAATTTCCATTTACTTCGATTCGAATCCTACGGATGGTCTTCTTGAAAATCATATAGTTGACGAGTCTTTGTCAAAAAAACTGAAGTGTCTGATATTTCTTCCTGTAATCTCTCAGACTTATTGCGATCCGAAATGCTTTGCCTGGAAATATGAATTTTGTTCATTCAACAAATTAGCTAAGGGGGATCAGCTTGGAAGAGACATAAGACTTGCGGGTGGAAATGTAGCCAGCAGAATTCTTCCGGTTAAAATCAATGACCTTGAACCTGAGGATAAAGTACTTCTTGAAAATGAACTTGGAGGAACCTTACGTTCCATTGAATTTATTTATAAGGCGCAAGGCGTCAACAGACCACTGGAACCGAAAGATGGGAGAGCAGAAAATATTAATCACACCTACTATCGCGATCAGATAAATAAGGTCGCAAATGCTGTAAAAGAAATTATTACAGCTTTAAAAAAACTAAATAATCATATTGAAATACAGCCGGGAGGAGTAGTCAAAATTAAGGCTGCACCTGCCAAAATTCTTAATGTAAAGGTCTTTATGTGGATTTTGATAATCCTGGCACTAACTGTTTCAGGATATGTCCTTCTGTCAAAACTGTCAGCGTCTACGCGGCAATATGAAAAAACAATTGCAGTATTGCCATTTATAAACGACAGTCCGAGTGATTCGACTGCATATTTTATCAATGGGATAGAAGTGGAAATTCTTAATAATCTTCAAAGTATAAAATCGTTTAAAAGAGTAGTTTCCCGCACATCTACAGAACAATACAGAGGTCCAACAATGCCTTCTGTATCTGAAATTGCTAAAAAACTCGGGGTAAATTATATTGTGCAGGGAAGCGGACAGAAATATGGTAAAAACTTTCGTCTCAGAGTGCAGCTGATCAGGGCAGGAAAAGAAAACCAGCTATGGTCAAAATCTTACGAGCAGGAAATAGATGATGTTAATGATATTTTCGATACACAGAGCGAAATAGCTCAATCAATTGCATCAGAATTAAAAACAATAGTGTCCCCGGAGGAAAAGCAAATGATTGAGAAAGTTCCTACAACAAGTCTTACAGCCTATGATTTTTACCAGAGAGCCAGGGATGAGTTGCCGGAATTCTGGATTGAGGTCGACGATTACGCTGCTTTGAACCGGGCAGAAAAATATTACCGGAAAGCCCTTGAAATTGATCCGATGTTTGCAGATGCATATGCGGGGCTTGCTGAAATATATTTTGTTAATTATAAATATAATTCTTCGCACACCTATCTTGATTCCGTTCTCGTCCTTGCGGATCTTGCACTTTCTTATGATAAACAACTTCCTGAAGCTTATTTTGTAAAGGGGAACTACTATGCCGCCATCGGTGAAAAGGATAATGCTGCAAAGGAATTCAACATGGCATTAGAACTGAATCCCAATGATTGGATGGCATATTATGGAAAAGCAATGATGTTCGATCATGAAGATTATGTCACGTTTCTTGAAAACCTTTATAAAGCTCTGCGAATTAATCAAAACGGCAAAGAAACTCCTACAATTTATCGGATAATGGGAGGCGGATTTCTTGAATCAGGATTCACTGACAGCGCAAAAGCTTGTTTCGCAAGAGCTTTTGAACTGGATAAAGATTCTTCCTTTTATCTGAGTTGCTTATCCGGAACAGAAAGAGACCAGGGTAATTATCAAAAGTCGGCTGAGTTTTGTAAACGGGCTTTGATAAACAAGCCAGATTATTGGGAAGTAAGCTTCAGACTCGCAAGTGATTTATATGACAATGGTCAGTATAGTGAAGCTTTGAAATATTATGAAGTACTTAAAGTCAATAACGCGCAGGCTGCTTATTCATTGTGGCAAACAGGTTCAAGAAAGAAAGCGGAACATCTTTTCAATAAAATCGCTATTTCTTCTGACAGTATTGTAAGGAATAATCGGAATAATGGTCAGGTTATTAATTCTTATTTTGACCTTGCCTGCATCTATTCATTCAGAAGTGAAATAAGTAATGCTCTTAAGTATTTTAAGACTTATTCTCAGACAAAGAATTGCGAGCTGTGGAGATTGACCGAAGTCAAACATGAACCATTACTTGACAACTTACGAAATAATTCTGAATTTCAGCAATACCAGAAGGATCTGGAAAGTAAGTTCCAGGCTGAGCATGAAAGGATCAGAAAATGGCTTGAAGACAAGGGAGAATCAAATATTAATTAGCCTGACTTCGGATTCATTATTGAATCAAAAAATCATGACTTAATTCCGTTAGGGTCTTTTTAGGGAGGACCCAGACGCAACCTGAATCAACTTGTAATAGACTGAGATTATCTGATATTCCTGTTCAATTTTCTCTGAACATATATATTTTACAATTGTTGAACCACTACCGTATAACATGAACTATTCCATATTTACATAATTGGGAATGGAACTCAAGGATCTTATAGGAAGTCTGAAAAAAACTCTTGCACTTATTTGGGATAAGACAACCCGGGCGATGTTTCATAGCAAAAAATATCCGCGGTTTATTCTTGGTTATATCCAGACATCTGAAACTATTTTTCTGCTTTTCTTTGCAAATTTTATTGGTCTTGGCGCAGGTTTTGGAGCAGTACTCTTCCGGTGGATGATTTCATTCTTTCAAAATCTCTTCTTCAATCGGGGACAACATATTCTTTCTTTCCTTGGATCTTATTATGTAATTATTATTCCGGCCATTGGAGGCATTATCGTAGGGCTGCTTGTCCATTTCTTTGCCCGTGAAGCAAAAGGACATGGTGTGCCCGAGGTAATGCTGGCTGTGGCAATTTCGGGAAGTAAGATAAGGCCCCGCGTAGCTGCGATAAAGGCACTTGTTTCTTCCATTTGCATCGGTTCAGGTGGTTCGGTTGGAAGAGAAGGCCCTATTGTTCAAATCAGTTCTGCTCTTGGTTCAACACTTGGACAGGTATTCCGTTTATCGGAAGACAAGAAAAGAATCCTGATTGCCTGCGGCGCTGCCGGAGGAATAGCCGCTACATTTAATGCTCCTCTTGCAGGAATCTTTTTTGGACTGGAAGTGATACTGAGAGAGTATGGCTCCCGGTATTTCTCATCTGTGGTGCTTTCAGCTGTGACAGCGACAGTGATATCACGAACCTTCCTGGGTTCCAATCCTGCATTTAACACTCCTCCATATGAGTTGTTAAGCAGCTATGACATACTGTTTTATTTTGTACTTGGACTGTTTGCTGCCTTAATCGGATGGGTATTTATAAAGGCACTTTATAAATGCGAAGATATTTTCGATGCAATTAAGATGCCCTCTTATTTGAAACCTGCTTTTGGAGGATTGTTATTAGGTCTCATTGGGTTATATTTTCCACAGATCTTTGGGGTTGGTTACCCTTCAATCGAAAAGACACTGAATGGACAATTGGGGCCGGTTCTGATTTTCGGACTTATTGGATTAAAGATCCTGGCAACATCGCTCACTTTAGGATCGGGAGGGTCGGGAGGTGTTTTTGCTCCATCGTTGTTTATAGGTGCAATGCTTGGAAGTTCATTCGGCTCACTGCTTCATCTGGTATTCCCCGGAATCGCTGTTTCCACGGGGGCTTATGCCCTTGTTGGGATGGCAGCTGTTTTTGCCGCAGCTGCCCAGGCTCCGATATCAGCAATCTTAATCCTGTTTGAGATGACAGGCGACTATAAAATCATGCTTCCATTAATGATTGCATGTGTGATCTCTACCCTTGTACTTAAATGGATTTCAGGCGACTCTATCTACACCATGAAACTTAGCAGAAGAGGCATCGATCTGCTAAAATTAAAGAATGAAGATCTTCTGGAGAAGATCAAAGTTTCAGAAGCCATGTTCAGAAAAGTAGTTACTCTTTATGTGTCAGATGCAGTCTCAGCTGCAGAATCCTTGTTAAAATCCACCTCTCACAGAGGATTCCCCGTAGTTGACACTAATGGCATGCTTAAGGGAATGATAACACACCAGGATATATACAGTGCATTAAAGAATGGAAAAGGCGATGCAGCTGTCTCAGAGATCATGTCTGGAAATGTCGTTGTATGCTATCCCGAAGAAACTCTGAAAAGTGCTCTTAAGAAGCTGGGGGAGAATGATATAGGACGAATTCCTGTTCTTGAGAGTGATACCGGGAAGCTGATTGGACTGATCACCCGGAAAAATATTATTTTTACATATAACAAATCTCTTAAAAAATCATAGCTGATGCATACTCAGAGCACCTTCACCCTGGAAGAGCCGATATCTGATGCTGACGTCCTGCGTATGAGAATAAAATAAGTAATTTTATGACAAATTGAATTTTTGTAAGAATATAAAATCTATTTTTGAGACTCCACCATTTTAAACATTGAATTATGTATAAACAAATTATCCTGATTATCTGCACAATTGTTTTTTTGAGCTGTGCCAGAGAGACGGTTCATAAATCGGCATTATTGAAGTATGATCCTCAAATTGATACTATCATCAGCAAAATGACCCTTGAAGAGAAAACAGATATGCTTCATGCTAAGTTTATGTTCGTCTCTGCCGGAGTAGAGAGACTTGGCATTGCTGATCTGGTATACGCCGACGGACCATTTGGTATCAGGGAGGAGATGCAGCCAAAAAGCTGGATGCCGCTTGGATGGGAAACAGACAAAGCAACCTTTTTCCCTACAGGGTCGGCTCTTGCCGCAACCTGGAGTCCTGATCTTGCATATGAATACGGAACAGGCATGGCTCGTGAGGCAAGGCTTCGTGGGAAGGATATGCTGCTCGGCCCGGCTATTAATATTCAGAGAATTCCAACAGGAGGACGCACTTATGAATATCTTAGTGAAGATCCGTTTTTAAATGCAAAACTATCAGTGGGATATGTAAAGGGCGTTCAGGATAATGGGGTAGCGTCATGTGTAAAACATTATGCACTTAACAACCAGGAAAATAATCGGGGAACCGTAAATGTGATTGTAGGGGAGCGCGCAATGCGTGAGATATATCTCCCTGCCTTTCAGGCATCGGTAGAAGAAGCAGATGCCTACGGAATAATGGCAGCATATAATAAGGTAAACGGCTGGTGGTGCTCAGAAAATGATACACTTCTTAATAAAATACTTCGCGATACATGGGGATTCAGCGGTATGGTTATTTCAGACTGGAATGGCACACACAGCACGGTTCAATCGATTAAAAATGGCCTTAATGTTGAAATGCCGGGGGAAAGGTATCTCGGAAAAACACTTCTTGACTCGGTTAAGGCTGGTGTTGTATCTGAAGAGCTGATCAATAAACGTGTCCGTGAAATTTTAAGAGTCAGGTTAGCTATTAAACCAATACCCGCTGATATGGCAAATAAGGAAATTACTTCACAGCCTGCACAGCAGAAAATTGCGTATGATGTTGCAAGTAAATCCATTGTTTTGCTGAAGAATGACGGGATCCTTCCACTTGACCTTTCGGGTAAACCTGTTATTGCAGTTATAGGAGCTAATGCAACCCAGATCATGGCTTCAGGAGGAATGGGAGCCGGTGTAAAAACATTGTACGAAGTTACTCCTCTTGAAGGTCTCAAAAACAAGATCGGCGACAGAGCAGAGATCGTTTATGCCCAGGGTTACATCCCTGTTGAATTCAGTTTTGCAAGAATGTTTCGCAAAATATCACCTGAGGAATTAGCAAAAGAAACCCGTGATACTGAAATAAAAAGTGCAAAATTAATTAAGGAAGCCATAAATACTGCTGCTAAGGCTGATATTGTATTATTCGTTGGAGGTGATAACAGGGCAGTCGAAACCGAAGGGAGTGACAGACAGAATATCATGCTTCCAGCAGGTCAGGATAACCTTCTTCAGCAGATATCAAAGGTCAATCCCAACATTGTTACAGTATTGGTAAGTGGTGCTCCAAATGATCTCAATGTGGCAGGTCCGATATCAAAGGCGCTGATTATTTCATGGTTTAACGGATCGGAAGGAGGAAATGCACTCGCCGATGTACTTATCGGAAACATTTCCCCAAGTGGTCGTTTGCCATTTACGCTGCCGGTTAAACTCGAAGATTCACCGGCATATGCATTGGACAACTATACCGGCAACATAAGGAGCGCAGATGTTTTTGCAAATCTCGTTAAAGAATCAGATAAGGATTCGAAAACAGGTAAAAAGGAAGCTGAGACCGTTGAGAGCGGTGATCCGAATACAGCTGTTTATTCCGAGGGATCGCTCGTTGGATATCGCTGGTATGAAACAAAGAATGTCCCTGTAATGTATCCGTTTGGATATGGACTTACCTATACGACATTTGAATACTCAACAATACAGACCGATAGAGATAAATATGGTTCAAAAGATGTAATCACCGTATCATTCACTCTGAAAAACACTGGAAAAATGAAGGCTGACGAAGTTGTGCAGGCGTATGTGCACAGGATCAATCCTTCTGTGGAATGGCCTGAAAAGGAGCTAAAGTCATTCTCTCGTATTACTCTTGAGCCTGCCGAGAGTAAGTCGGTATCACTCGACATACCAGTAAAGGATTTTCGTTACTGGGATAAGTCAACCCAGGCATGGAAAGATGATCCATGCAATGTTGAATTAATGGTAGGCGCTTCTGCAGATGATATTAAGCTCACTAAAAAGATTTCGATTAAATAAAAGGCCGGGAACTATGCTTCGGTGACCGAAGGGACAGAAATAGATGTGGAAAATCAGGACGATCAGACTTCAGCAGCCTTAGCCGGCGATATAGCAGGGAAAACAATATTTTCCATTTTATTATCCATTAGCTTCTCTCATCTTCTTAACGATACAATTCAGTCCCTTATACCTTCCATATATCCGGTAGTTAAGAATTCTTTTCACCTTAACTTCTCGCAAATAGGGATCATTACCCTGGTATTCCAGTTAACAGCCTCTTTGTTTCAGCCGCTTATCGGATTGTATACCGATCGTAAACCTCAACCTTATTCTCTTGCTGCGGGCATGGTATTTACACTCTCGGGGTTAATCCTTCTTTCTCAGGCAAAAAATTATTCTATGCTTTTAGTCTCGGTAGCTGTAATCGGAACAGGATCCTCTGTTTTTCATCCTGAGGCATCGAAGGTTGCATATATGGCTTCGGGAGGCCGCAGGGGACTGGCTCAATCCATTTTCCAGGTAGGTGGTAACCTTGGAGGGTCGCTGGGCCCTATCCTTGCGGCAATGATCATCGTTCCCTTCGGGCAGTCGAGTATACTCTGGTTTTCAATACTTGCGCTACTTGCGATACTGGTGCTTTTAAAAGTTGGCAGCTGGTATACTCATCATATGAACAGGATGCGTAAAAAAGTTACTGAAATAACAAAAGGCCATGGTCTGTCGACAGCAAAAGTCGCCCGGTCAGTGGTGATTCTGCTGGTCCTTATTTTTTCAAAATATTTCTATCTGGCATCCATCACCAGTTATTTTACTTTTTACCTGATCCATAAGTTCAATGTATCGATACAGGCTTCGCAGGTGCATCTGTTCCTGTTTCTTTTTGCAGTAGCCACCGGAACACTCCTGGGCGGCCCCATTGGTGACCGGGTGGGACGAAAATATGTAATCTGGATTTCTATTCTCGGTGTCGCGCCCTTTACTCTGTTGTTGCCTTATGCCAACCTTTTCTGGACCACAGTACTTAGTATAATGATTGGTGTGATACTTGCCTCTGCATTTTCAGCGATACTGGTTTATGCCCAGGAACTTATTCCGGGCAAGATAGGAATGATTTCGGGATTATTCTTTGGTTTTGCCTTTGGCATGGGAGGATTGGGATCTGCTTTGCTGGGAATGCTGGCTGATAAAACAAGTATCGATCATGTTTACCATGTTTGTGCTTTCCTGCCCCTTATCGGGATAATCACTGTTTTCCTGCCCGATATCGGTATTAAGAGAAAATAATAAGCCCGCATGGCTATGGTATGAGTCAAGTGGATGATCTTTGGGTAAAATAAAATTGTTTTAATAATGACTAAGAGTTAATTTTGATACTAACATGAATTAATTCAAAACATTAACAGGCACGTTTGTTTTAGTTAAACAGGATTCTCATATAAGTGACATATTCTTAATCTTTAAATTAATTCTTATGAAAAAGAATGGGAAAATAAAAAGTCAGAAGACTAAAAGTCTGTCGAGACGGAGTTTTATACGCACAGTGGGTGCGGTTTCAGCTGCATTTACAATTATCCCGCGTCATACATTGGGTGGGGTTGGTTATACTGCTCCCAGCGACATGCTCAACGTTGCAGGTATTGGAGTTGGAGGTCGTGGTATAAGTGATATAACTGCGATCTGTCCTCTGGAGGTTGATGAAAGGCAGGCTTTAAAAATAACCTATGACGACGCCGACACAGAGGTAAACAATAGACCGGCCTATTATGAAGAAGACGATGAACCAAGAAAGCCTGAGAAGCTGGCCAATATTTACGCACTCTGTGATGTGGATGAGGAAAGAGCATTCCGTACTTTTAAGGGTTATCCCAAAGCAAAGATCTATAAGGATTTCCGGAAGATGCTTGAAAAAGAAAAATCAATAGATGCAGTGGTGATTGCCACTCCGGACCATACCCATGCAGTGGCTGCCATGATGGCCATGAAGATGGGGAAACATGTGTATTGTGAAAAACCGTTAACTCATACCGTATTCGAAGCAAGGGAGTTGGCAAAGACTGCCAAAGAAACCGGCGTGGCCACGCAGATGGGAAACCAGGGCATGGCCGCTGATGCCAACAGGCAGCTTAAGGAATGGCTTTGGGCTGGTGCTATCGGTGATGTGCGTGAAGTACATGCCTGGTCAAACCGTCCGATCTGGCCACAGGGGATTAACCGGCCTTTGGAAACTCATGCTATACCCCGCACCCTTGATTGGGACTTATGGCTTGGCCCGTCTCCTGAGCGGCCATATAATCCGGCCTATGTACCTTTCGCATGGAGGGGCTGGTTCGACTTCGGCAGCGGCGCTATAGGTGATGAAGCAATTCATAACCTGGCCCCGGTATTCTCTTCCTTAAAACTCACGGCACCTACGCTTATCCAGGCAAGTTCTTCACCCGTGTTCCCTGAAACATTTCCGTTGGCTTCGGTGATCCACTTTGAATTTCCGGCACGCGATAAAATGCCTCCGGTTACCATCCATTGGTACGACGGTGGAATACTGCCAAAAAGGCCCGCAGAACTTGATGCCGATGCTGTTAATGGTGTTTACAGTAAGGATCTGCCCGATTGGGATACTGAAAATGGCGTGATCTTCGTCGGCGATAAAGGAAAATTACTTTCCCGGGGGGAAGGAACAAGATACCTGAGATTTATTCCTGATACAAGACTTAAGGATTTTAAAGCGCCAAAGCCGTATTTGCCGCGTTCTATAGGGCATCATAAAGAATGGATCGAAGCATGCAAGGGTAATGGAACCACCGAATCCAATTTTGGTTTTGCCGGCCCGCTGACTGAGGCATGTCAGCTGGGAAATATCTCCATAAGAATGGGTGGGGCAGAGATTAAATGGGATTCAGCTGATCTTAAGATTACCAATAATAAGGAAGCCAATAGCCTGCTTCATATGGAATACCGGAAAGGGTGGAGTCTATAACTAAATTTTGTCCATCAAATCTATTATAAAAAAGGCTTCGAAGCCCTGTTTATCATAATGCTGCGGGAAGAAAGGCATATCAAACGATGTCGTGTCAATCCTGAATTCAACAATATGAAATCAGTTTTGTTATAGTAAGGGTCTCAAATACATGACAATACCTTTACAATATGAAACTAATAACTTACAAACATAGTCGCAATATATTTTGTTTTCTAATTGTCATACCAGTCTGTTTTAGTTCCTGTAATACAAATTCATCTGCTGAGAAAATCGGATTTTTTGAATTTTATCTCGATATGGATTATACAAAAGTAAAGAGTACAATGGATTCTTTGCTTAAGACTGGTGACCTGAGCTACTATGAAACGACTGATTTACTTGGTAATAAGCAGAAGAATTTATATAAAAACATTTCAGAAGTAAGTCCTTCTCTTTATGCGAAAATAAATCTCCGGGGGGCTTATATAATTGATGAAAGGCTAACAAGTATTCAATTGACTCTGTGCAGCAGGTCAAAAACCGGAGATCAGCAATTCTCATATGAATGTGCCCTCACTGATGTCAAAAAAACATTTGAACTATATAGGAAAAAATATGGGACTCCTAAACTGTTAGGCCAGGGAAACGAATACGACTGGTTGTCAAAACGGATATCAAATCTTTATTTCACTGGTCCGAAAGGAAGATGGGTTACGGATAAAATATATTTCTGGGAGAAAGGAAACTATATCATATATTTTGATTTTGGGTATCCGTTAAACATGTCCGACTCAGATAATCCAAATACAAAATCTGTTGGTCATAAAGAAGCTGATTCGACAAGTGCTCCGGTTATATTCTATGACTTTGCAGAGGCGTATATGTATCAGATTCTGGATAAAGCAAGCGGAATAAAAAATTGACATCGGATTAATTTGTAATATCTCACCGTATACTTTTAAAGAAGCAGCAAGAACTAATCCTGAAGTTCTTCTCCCGTATTACAAGGAACTTAAATGAACATATTATATTTACATTTGTTAAGTAAATAATAATTATTATATTTACATTTGTTAAGTAAATAGGGGTTTTCCTAAATTCTTTGAGCTTTTCACAGATTAAAGAACAAGAATACAAGCTGAAAATATTCATCAATTCGAAAAAAAATTAAAATATGAAACAACATTCCCTTGGTGAATTTGAAGAACTGATTCTTCTGATAGTAGCCGCCCTACATGATGAGGCATACGGTGTGGCAATACTGGATTACATGGAAGAGAAACTGGGTAAGAATGTAAATATCAGTGCCGTTCATGTGGCCTTAAAACGCATAGAGCAAAAAGGTTTTGTAAGCTCGAGATTTGGTGGAATCACTGAGGAGCGAGGTGGTCGCCGAAAAAAATTTTATGTGATCACGTCTTTGGGTAAAAGCATGCTTGACACACAATATGAATTGAGAACGAGTATTTACAAGCAGATTCCTCAAATTTCTTTTGGCTGATGAAAAACTTTCCACCAAACAGACCACTACGGTTTCTTCGATGGTTCTGCCGCGATGAATATCTAGAAGAGATTGAAGGGGATTTAACAGAGATATTTTCAAAACAGTATAAAAGCGCTCCACGAATGGCGAAATGGAGATTTGCGTTGAGTGTTCTCAGATATTTCCGACCTGAGTTCGTGAAACCATTTAAGAAGAATTATCTACCAAATTCTATCAGTATGTATAAGAGCTATTTGAAAATAGGATGGAGAAACCTTCTGAAGAACAAAGGCTATTCTTTGATCAGTATTGGAGGACTGGCGATGGGGTTAACGGTGGCAATATTTATCGGATTGTGGATTTATGATGAATTTTCATTTAATAAATATCATAAAAACTTCAAAGAGATTGCTCAGGTATGGAATTTTAGTATCGACCCCGGCACAAGTATTATCAGTAGTGGACAGTCAATCCAGTACCCTGTTAGCGCTACCCTCAAAAACAACTACTCTCAATATTTCAGGCATGTATTGTTATCATGGTGGGTGGGGGATAATACGCTTTCATCGGCTGACAAAAAATTCAAAAGAAGAGGAGAATTCATTGAAGGGGGTGTACTTGATATGCTATCCCTAAAGATGCTGAAAGGCACCTATGAAAGCTTAAATGATCCATATTCCATAGTACTTTCAAAGTCAACTGCTGAATCAATTTTTGGGAACGATGATCCTATTAACAAACAGCTAAGTATCGATAGCCGGATGGTGGTAAAGGTAACCGGAGTCTATGAAGACATACCCAAAAATAATAGTTTTAGCGATGTGCAATTTTTCGCACCCTGGTCGTTGTGGCTTTCGTTTAATAAATGGGCTCAGGGAAAGGAGGGC
Organism: uncultured Bacteroidales bacterium; assembly: GCA_963792925.1. Lineage (GTDB taxonomy): Bacteria > Bacteroidota > Bacteroidia > Bacteroidales > VadinHA17 > LD21. Next base: position 28,778 of record CAWBYC010000004.1, read on the forward strand.
GATTGGTACAACAGACCTTTCAGTATTTATGCACAACTTCAACCTGGTATAACCATGGAAGCTGCCAATGCTGCACTCAAAGATCTTTACTCCAAGAATGTCCCGGGAGATTTTTATAAAACAATGGAGCAAAACAAACCATATGTTCAACTTATTCCCATGAAAACATGGCATTTATATACAGAATTTAAGGACGGAAAGCCAGCAGGAGGACGCATAACCTATGTCTGGCTCTTTGGTATTGTTGGAGCTTTTGTATTACTGCTGGCATGTATTAACTTCATAAACTTAAGTACTGCCCGATCAGAAAATAGGTCCAGGGAAGTTGGTATTCGAAAAGCAACGGGCTCAGGGAAAAGCCAATTAATCTCTCAATTTTTAAGCGAGTCATTCATTGTGGTAACATTTGCGTTTCTGCTGGCATTGGCATTGGTTGCGCTTTTAAAAAACTGGTTTAATGAGCTTTCTGACAAAAATATTGTACTGCCAATTGGTAATCCGGTGTTTTGGATCGTAGCCCTCTCATGTATTATAATCACAAGTTTCGCAGCAGGGATATATCCGGCTTTTTATCTTTCTTCTTTTCAGCCTGATAAAGTGTTAAAGGGAGTTTTACGTTACGGAAGATCTGAAGCATTACCTCGCAAAGTTCTGGTTGTGGTTCAGTTTACCGTATCGGTGGCATTAATAATTGGTACGTTAATCGTTTACCAGCAAATCCAGTATGGCCGGAACCGGCCCATAGGATACAATAGGAATAACTTAATTACGGTGGATATGAATGATCCCGGTTACAAAAACAAGCAGGCCGCACTGAAATCTGAATTATGGCGAACAGGAGTTGTATCTGAAGTGGCCACATCATCGACTCGGCTGACACATGTCAATAATACTAAAAATGGATATGAATGGCAGGGGAAAGACCCTTCTTTAGATGCAGAGTTCGCAATATGCAACATAACATATGACTTTGGCAAAGTCGTTGATTGGGAACTCCTGGCCGGGCGTGATTTTTCAATCGAGTTTAGCAGGGATTCAACGGAATCGATTATTATCAATGAATCGGCATTGAAATATATGGGCTTAAAGAATCCAATTGGACAAGAATTCACCGATCTTGACGAATTTGGACATAAAAATTGGACAAGGACAATAATCGGAGTTGTGAAAGATCTGGTAATGGAATCTCCTTATGATCCGGTTAAACCGACACTCTATTTTTTTAATGCTAATGCCTCAAGGTGGTTACTTCTTAGAATAACTCCAACCATAAACTCCAATGTCGCTATACCAAAAATAAAGGCGGCGGTAAGCAAAGTAATACCCTCTGCTTTTTTCGACTACACCTTTGCAGATGAGGAGTATGCCCAAAAATTCAGTCAGGAGGAACTCGTCAGCAAACTTTCCGGAATCTTCACATTTCTTGCCGTTCTTATTTCATGTCTGGGGTTATTTGGCCTTGCCTCCTATGTAGCTGGGAAACGCACCAAAGAAATAGGCATCAGAAAAGTAATGGGCGCATCGGTTTTCAGTTTATGGCGAATGTTATCGAAGGATTTTGTTGTGCTTGTCATTATTTCTTGTTTTATTGCTGTTCCGATTGCCTATTATTTTATGAACAGCTGGTTGCAGAAATACCAATATCGAACTGAAATTAAATGGTGGATATTTTTAGTGACGGTAACCGGGGCAGTGATAATAACGCTTCTGACGGTAAGTTTTCAAGCGATTAAAGCAGCCCTGATGAACCCAGTGAACAGTCTGAAATCTGAATGATGCATAAACTACATGAATCTTTTTTTGTGCAAAAGCCTTCCCGGAACCTGATTTAAGATATCTTTCAAATTCAAATGCCTTATACTTGTCACCAAATGCAATGTAGGTTACCAGTTTAATAGGCAATCTCTCTTTTGTGTATGCAATTTCACTTTTTTCATGGCGGTTCATCCGATCGGATAAATTACATGTACATCCTGTATAATAGGTGCTATAAGCACATTTCAGAAGATATACTTAACAGTGCTACTGTCTGAAATATCTGATTTTGAACCATATTTTATGATTGTTGTTTTAAAAATATAACACAAAATCCAGAACTATGAGAAAGCTATTACTACTGATATCAATATCCTTTTTGGTGTTGACATGCAGTAAAAAAAATTCTGATACAGGTACTTCGAGTTTTGAAGAGGTTGTAAGCTCAGCTGGTGAGTTACAAGCACCGGTAAAAAAGACTGATCCTGTCAGTGAGCAGACAAGCCAGAATGTTATTGGAGGTGAAGTGTGGAATTGTACAACAACAACATATGATGCAATGGAGCCCGGGGGAGGTAACAATGGCTTCCCTCTTTTTAACCCTAATGCTTCAGTAATCTACCCGGGAAGTCTCCTGCAGGGGAGCTCTCTGAAAAAGGCCACACCTGATGTGATTGCAGTCGAACGCGCAGGAGGAACAGTATCTTATGATTTAAATAACGGAAATATGTCTTCGAGCTTTACGGTCGACAAAGTGGCTAAGAGTTCTATTCAGAATGCTATGAACCAGATCATTGCCAGCGCACCACCCGATCTGCCGGCTAATTTTGTATTTAACTACAGTCAGGTTCAGAGTGAGAAGGCACTGGCGTTAAAACTTGGCATTGACTATGAAACAGCATTTACCGACATAAGTGCAGATTTTGGCTTTAGTTCAGGATCCAGTTTGAACAGGATACTGGTTAAGCTGAGCCAGAGTTTTTATACCATGAGTTTTGATATACCTACCAGCCTGGATGGATTGTTTGCTCCAAGTGTAACGCCTTCCGATCTGGCAAAATATGTACAACCCGGGAATCCTGCTGTTTATATTTCCGATGTCACCTACGGCAGAATATATTATATGCTTATAGAGTCATCCTCGTCATATACCGAAATGGAATCTGAGGTCAGCGCGTCGTTCAGTGGTGTTGTCAACAAAGCAAGTGCAGATATTTCAGGTAATTCATTATCAAAACTGGAAAATTTAAAAATAAAAGTCATGGCTTTCGGTGGTGAGGCAAGTACCAGCCTCCTGACGGTTGGTAAGACAGATCTTAATCAGCTTGTTCAGTTGCTTGCTCAGAGTACAACCATATCGACAGGATTACCAATAAGTTATGTTGTGAGAAGTGTTGAGAGCAACCAGATAGTAGGTGTTCAGCTGGCCACGAAGTACGATGTTACATCATGTGAGGCAGAGGCTCCGGGTGGGGCTCCGGCATATACATTCCACTGGAAAGGGCAGGTACTTTCCAGAATGGGTCCTGTTGGAGCTGCCTATGCAACATCCGGTACAGAGTTCATTCTGATAGACATGACAGGTAAGAAGTTTATGAGGAGTAATGTAGGCACTCTCGATGGTCCATTCCCGATAAGCGATCTGGGTGGTGGTACTGATCCTCCCTTTGAAATAGGAGCTGCCTGTAACATCGACGGCAATAATTCTGCTGACCCCCCCTGGATTATGATTATTGATCAGACAGGCAGCCAGTACTCATACCTGACCGGTTCGGGACAATGGAGCAGTAATGGGCCATTGCCTATCTCGGATTTTGCAAACGGAAGCCCCAACCCGTTCGTGTTGAACGGAATCGGTGCTATGTTGTTTCAGGATAAGACAGCACTTGGGACATCAACCAGATATATGATAAACAAGGATGGTACACTCTTTACACTATTTAACAATGATAATAGCGGATCATATACTGCGGTAGAGAATATTGATACCTGGGCCGGGGGAGGATTACCTTTCGATGTTAAGAAAGCAGGAGCTGGAATTGGTTTCTATATAGGCACGAAAAGATTCTATCTGTTATTTAATTATACAGGAACCCAGTACTGTATATCAGGTGATGTAAATGGGACGGGTAAAAATGAATTTATTGGTCCTTTTGATTTATAGTCTTTCCCGTAGAAGGCTGACGATTCGTAAACATGTTAAAAGAAAACCCTCCTACTGCCGAAACGCATTCATGCGGTTACCGTTGATGGGTTTATGAAGGTAATCTTCTTTATATTTGTCTTTACTATAAATGAAATTACATAAAACAAACAAATCCAAAAAATGAAGAACAATTTATTCCTCCTGAATTTCTGTCTGTTGGCAGTGTTGTTTCTTACCGATGCCTCTGCACAGCAAAAGAAACCACGTATAGGAATTGCCGGAATACAGATTGAAAACAGCGTTTTTATGCCCAACCGACAGGCTTTGACAGGGAGGACACCTTCTTTGCCAGCCTATCTTAGTAAGGATTCCGTTATGGGTCAGTCTGCGATCTGGCTTCCTTCTTTAGTAGGTGGAGGCAGCGGACGAGGGCCGGTAACCAGAGAATCATTTGAGGCTTTTGTTAATAGTGCGCTTGAGATTATCCGGAGTAACATGCCTTACGATGCATTCTGGTTTTATAATCATGGGGCTTGCAGTGTTGATGGTGTTGATGATCCGGAGGGGGAATTTATGGAGAGAGTAAGGGCTGTGATAGGTAACGACGCCCTTGTCACAACAACTATGGACCTCCACGGAAACGTCTCCTGGCGTGTGGCTCTCTACTCTGACCTTATTACCACATATCGTAAAGCACCTCATGATGATGCGGTTGAAACACATCGTCGTGGCGTGGTTAATCTGCTTGAGCGATTATCGTCCGGAAAGGGACGTCCGGCTTATAAAGCCTGGGTGGCAGTCCCTGTACTTCTCTCCGGAGAGTGGACAAGTACCAGAGTTGAACCTGCCAAATCACTCTACGCAATGGTTCCTGAAGTGGAGTCTTTGCCCGGGGTGGTGGATGCTGGTATTTGGATAGGCTATGTATGGGGAGACGAGAGACGTAATCAGGGTGTTGTTATGGTAGTAGGAGATGATGAAGGTCAGGTGGAAAGCGGTGCAAAAAAGCTTGCTCAGAGATTCTGGGATGTGCGCCGGCAATTCAGTTTAGAAGCGCCAGGGTATCCCCTCGAAAAATGCATTGATCTGGCTGTTGCCAGTAATAAAAGACCTTTTTTAATCAGCGATATGGGCGACAATCCTGGTGGTGGCGGTTCAGGCGAGGTGACCTGGACTTTGGCAAGGGTATTGAAGCGGCCGGAATTTAAGACTCCAAAAGGAAAAAGCCTGCTTTATTGCTCTATTCCGGGAAGCGAAATGGTGGAAGCCGCCCGAAAAGCTGGTATTGGTGGTCAGGCTGAGGCTTTTGTAGGGGCAATGACAGATAATTCATATGAGGCTCCTGTTCGTTTATCAGGTACAGTAATATATGTCAGTCCTGTTCATGAGAAGGTCCGGCAATCAGAAAGTAAATCACCCCCGAACCGTAGGCTTCCTGACATAGCAATTATTAAAACAGGAAGCATATTTGTGGTTGTGGGAACATCTTCACCCACACCAAACTTAGCAGGTACAGGAATTGATGCTAAGAAAATGGATATTATAATGGTAAAGCAGGGTTATCTCGTGAGTCAGTGGTATGATATACAGTCCGATTGGGTTATGGCACAGACAAGGGGAAGTGTTGATCAGGATTTTAAAAGTCTCCCTTATAAACGTGTTGTACGGCCTATCTTTCCACTAGATCCTGACATGCCGGATCCGGAACTGAATGTTATAATGGTACCATCTGCAAAACAGATGTACGGCAGATAAAAAGTATTCGATTTCAAATATTTTTCGAATCCGTAAGCTTTATATTTTGTATATGGGTAGTTCCCTCTTTCGAAAAGATAAATTATGCCAGATCAACCAGAAAAAGCTACGAGACACTCGTAGAACTATATAAATGGAACGGATTTGGATTTTCCGATTATAAAAATGATACGTTAATGAAATATGCTTTAAAATATTACAACTTTGTTCAAAAGAACAAGTATCCAAATCCTTAGCCGCTACTCTATTGAAACCTTTCGTATACTATTATTTGCATTAAATGTCGGGAAGTACATTAATTCAACTTTTGCAGGATTTAATGTATATTTTCCTGTATATCTTGGTAACAGGTCAATAGTGAATTCATAATCGCCTTTTCTAAGCTTCTCGCAAAATATTGCAGTTTCATTCCTGAATGACTCCCGATATACTTCAAAATTTGACGTTTTTGATTTATCAAAATACGAACATCCTCCCGGGATGGGCACATTCACCATGACATAATCAGCATCTTTTTTAACCTTTAGTTGTACTTTTAGTTTTACTTCTTTCCCTGCTTTTAACATATTATTGTTTATGTCAACAAAACTTGTCGATATTTCAAAGTCCGATTTTTTCTCCTTTGGATCAGGATTCCAGTATCTCTGGTATGCGGTTAAATAAATGGGGAAATCTCCCGATTTTCTTATTTCAAGAGTATCATCCGACGATAAAGTAACTTCGTATGGGAATTTATCAATTTCTTTTTTTATAACTCCTGATAATATCATTTTTGGTTTGGTGACCTGCTCTTTGGAGGACAACAAATCAGGAAGAATCGCCTCGATTATCTTGGATGATTCATATGTATTCAGCCAGAAGCCGGTTGATCTGTTCTCAAAAAAGTAATTCCTGATTTTCAAAAGAGTTTGGTCATGATTGACAGTTGTATCCCGGCGAATGATCTTGTATGCAATAATTGTATTTTGAATATTGTTTGTTAACAATCCTGATGCAACTGAGTCAGATGTAAAGTAAATATTCCCAAACATTGTCTCTTTCCTAAAGGATTTTAAAGTATCCAGACTGATTTTAATGCCACAGATCTGTTTTAACTCGATCAGTTGAAATAATTGATTCATAGTTAGTTTCCCGGATTTTTCTGCATCTGAAATAAGAGCAGGTAAGTTTACTTTGGCATTTAAAGTTTTTAAAATCCGTATGGCACTTAGTTTATTTTGAGAAAGATTGGTTCTTGATATCTCCCAGATTAGATTATCAGCTATTTTATTTTCATTGAGATTCACCCTGTATCCCATTTCTCTAGCCTTTGTCAAAGCTTCAAGAACGTGGAGACTCATCCACAGACTAGTTTCATTTGAACTTTTCCACCAGCCCCATAAATCATCATCACGTTTATTTCTATTTAAAAGCCGAATGATTTTTTCGACTTCATTTGCTTTCTTAAAGGTCTTATTTTGAAATTTTAAAATATTTTGTTCTGATAATAAGGCTTTTAGTTTTGAAGCAAGCTGTTCATTACAGGAATATTTGTAAGCAATCAATTTGCTTATTTCATCTTCAAGGACATCAAGAACATCTGCTTTGGCATAAAATCTGACATTCCCAGACAAAGAACTAAAATTTATGTTAAAGGTCGTATCCTTATCAAATACAAAAAACTGACCGGCAGTCTCTTCCAATCCCGCAGGGAATATTGGAATATATTTTTGTTCGCCATCAAAGTAACCATCGTCTTTTTCAAGGTAGTACTTCACAGATATGGAATCTTTTTGACATGCGACGATAGGAAGGGAGTCAATTATTGATCTTATACAATTTTGTTCATCTACTGAAATCAAGGCACTGTCAACCTCGAATTTGGTTCTTAAAGCGATTGTATCGGGCGTATAGTTTAAAACCTTTCCTAATGCAAGAGCGCTGTCATTTTCCACAAGAAATCTGGGGACTGATAATTGAGCCATTAAAGGTTTATATGACTTAATCACTCCCTCTATTTGCCCGGATTGTTTCTCTCCGGTCATGGCTAAATAAAATGTTTTCCAGCTTGTCACGTCGTCGGGAAATTTGACTCTAAAAGAGGCTTTCCCGTCCTTATCAGTTACTAGTTTCGGTTGCCAGAAGGCATAATCCGAGAAATTGTTCCTTATAGAGCTTGATTGATATGCAGCCTCTAAAAAGGTTTCATCATATTCTGCTCCCAATTGTCCTGGAGATTTTGTCGCAAGAAAAATTCCCCCTGTATTTATCAATACAACACCATTCGCTCCACGTGCACCATATATAGCAGTAGCTTGAGAATCTTTTAAGATTTGAATTCCTTTTATTAGGTTAGGATTAAGTTCATTAATATTTCCTGTAAAAATCACTCCGTCGACAACGTATAGTGGGTCTCCCTTAAAATTTGTGGTACCTATTCCCCGGATTTGAATAGATACTGTACTATCCGGAACATTAGAGCTTGTGATTACAACTCCGGCAACTTTACCCGCTAAACTAGCTGTTAAAGATGACTCCATTCCCGGGATACCAGTCGTGTTGACAACTGCAACAGATCCGGTTAACGAGCTTTTTCTTTGAACACCATAACCAACAACAACTACCTCCTGAAGATTCAGTACAGCAGCAGTAAGATTTACATTCAGGATTTTTTTATCTGAGATATCAATGTCTTTCTGCTGATAGCCAATAAATGAGAACGAGAGGATATTATTGCCCCTTGGGACATTCAATGAGTAATAGCCATCAAGATTACTTATTGTACCAAATGTCGTGCCTTTAACCAAAACCGAGACTCCGGGGATAGGATTCCCTTCTTCATCATAGATAAAACCTTCGATAATATCCCCTACGCCGGTAAAACGGAACTCCTGTTGATACCTGTTATAGATCTGTTTTATTTCAGACGACTCAGTTGAAGAGAAGGGATTAGGTTTAAAGATATTTTCCTCAATAATCTTACTTACCGAAGTACTAAATGCATCTTTAATATGTTTTTCAGGTAATTCAATTCTATGGTAATTAAGTCCATTCGAGGTAGCATACAATGAATCAACTACAGAATATTCAGATCCGGGAAGGAATAATAAAATCTTATAATATCCTTCATCCAGGTCGTTGAATGTAAAATTACTTCCGGGGTATATCCTTAAAAACTTACTCTCGTCATACCTGAATAATAAAATATTCAGTGGTCTTAATGATACTTTGTTACTATCAGCCATCAGATCAATTTTCATTGTACCCTTTCCTCTGGATGTAGTCTTTGGGTAGTTATATCTGGCCGTCAGGTACCTTTTCTGATTGATGTAGTCCTTCCAGTTCTCATTAATATCTTCTACTTTTAAAACCCTATCAGTCAAGCTTTCACGAACATTATAGTTATACAAATATTCCGGATACCGTGTTTTAGGTTCAACACTTCTCATTTTTAATAATCCCGGTGCGAATTCATATTCAAAGTAAGGTTCCTGGGTGAATCTTAATGAAAAGCTATCCACCAGTTGAAATTTTGATCCTATCGGATCAACGGGGCCGGCCAGATTGTTATGTGGGCCGGATGTACCTGGTTTCAGAAAATATGCTTTCCCATTCTGTTCTATGTAACCATAGTATTCACCAAACTGATACCTGTATGGGAAAATGTATTTATACAGAATATCTTTCTCATAATCACTTAAGCGTGATTCAAGTTTATTGATATATACTTTTTTATTGATAATGCTGTCTCTCAGACTTATAATCGTTTTAGTGTGATAATTAAAATATACACTATCAATTTCAAATACCCTGTGCAATGTCCTAAGTTTAATATGATGGTAACCGCTGTCAATAGAGAAAGAAAATGGTTGAATATTTGTTGACCAGCTGAAATATATTGGTTTGCGGTCCATATAAATAACATGAATTGGTATCGGTTGACCGCCTGAAATTACAAATGGCGCAAATTGGGTTATTTCTGAAGGATACTGAAATCGGTAAATCTCGTTTCCGGGATAGATAAATCTATAATATTCAATTGTATCTAAGCCGGCTAATAACCTCCAGTGATTATAATCAAGACCTAGACCTTGGAAATTGTTAAATACATGTTCGTTTATCGAGAAATTATTTATGACAGTTTTGTTTTTTCGTTGATCCCCGAGATATGGTAATGATGGTGGTGAGTACTCAAATTTCTTTGTAATAGAATATGCAGTTAAATCGACATTTGGAACAGGATTTCCTTCCGGATCAGTAACCAATATCTCGATAGTAGATGATTGAGACGGATAGACAATTTTGGGCTCGGTAACCGTAATTTTAAGCTTTTTATCATTGTAAGGGATTTGATAATTCTCATCCACTAACTTTCCACCCCATAGGTACTGGATAGCCAGAAAATAATTCACATTACTTGAAGTGGAAATGTTCAAATTCAACGAATCAGAATGTCCTCTTGTTTTCTCGTTGTTCTTTTTGTAGATGAAGTAACTAAAAGGGAGTTTCCTAGGATTGTTTACCATAATCCGGATGCTGTCTTTTGATCTTTCTGAAAAACATTGCAGCAATGAAGGTTCTGAGGCCAGACTAACATTTATTTTAACTGAATCACCGTCCGAACAATAATCAGAATAATATGGGTTTATTCCTGTTTTTAAAGGAAGATTACCCTTCACAATTAAAGTCCTGTTACCAAAATTATCAATCCCCAGGATCCTTGTTCTTATTGGACTTCTGACTCCATTTTTCTGATAGAAGAATTCTATCGAATCATTAGACAAGTTGTAACGAATTTCCGATTTATAGAAGTAATAGTCTAAGTGCTCTGTTTTTGTAATACTTTCATTATTGCTGGTTAATAGAGTAACCACAACGTCATATGACATATTAGCCTGTGGGAAAATTGAATCTGGGATACTTATATTTGTTTCATTCTCTTTTTCAAGATCCCGTTGCCAAAAAGCAAGAGTGTCTGGGACAAATACATAATTTCCGAAGTATTTCTGAATTTCTGCTGGCTTAACTAAAACCTCAAGTCTGCCATCAAGAATATTCAAGTCATTTTCATCAGTTCCCTTTACTTTGACGATTGCATTTCTGCCCTGAAAATGTTCTGTTGTATCTACCGTCAATTTTAATTGAGTACTTTTAAGCTCGTAATCTTCGTATTTAAATGTTCCGGAGATATATTCCTTCTCATTATTATTTTCTAGTGTAACTCTGTAAGTTTGGTCAAGGAGCAGATTCAGGGAATCATGTATATAGAATTCATAATTATATCCGCCTTGTGTATATGGCATAACTGTGTTTAAAGTAACATTCTTTTTCGGACCCTGTAAAACGACTTTAACGCCATCCTTGAGGGGTTTCCCATTTTTATTAACTACGTATGCTTTAATCTTAACCGTGTCGTGGGGCATATATTTCGGTTTGTTAAAAACCATGTACCCTTTGTAATTTTTGCGATTACTGGTCCCATAATAATCACAATAAGAATCATCAAACAGACAAGCAATTTTGTAAAAAGACTTTTTGAAAAACCAGAGAGTTCTGCTAATTGTCCCCTGAGGATAACCCTGAGATATGGACTTTACACCATCTATCGGTAAATAGATTATGTACCTGACAGGTGACCAGACATATTTGAGAGGGGTTCCATAAACAATTTTTCTTGTAGTTCTCTTAATGAATGAATTGTTATATTGTCTTTTCAGATCATAAAATGCAGTAAATCCATTATATTTTACTTTCAATAATCCCTTTTGATTTGATTTCTTGTCAATATAGGTTTTGGATTTATTATCAAATCGGATTGTCTTCAGTCGGACTGATACATCTGCATCTTGAATTAAGTCTCCCTTCAGATTATATACCTGGATAGCAAGATCCGTGTTATTTTTTAAAATCATTACATCGAAATCCTGCACAGAGGTTATGTCAATACTAAGCCTGTTCTTTTCAGTATGAACCTTCAGATAATGGCCAATTGGAAGATTTTTTTTAAATGTACTGTCAGTAGGGGAAGAATCGACAAGTGTATGAAAGAACTTATTATCAACTTCCCACAGATCCTTTTTGTATATCTGTTCTGCCTCATTATCAGTTATCCTATATATGTAGGTATAAAAACTGGATTGCCGGCTATCAATAAGTTTTTGGGCAAGCGACAAATTACTGATTAACAAAAATATCAGAAGAGAAAACTTCATCAGGTGCAGATTAAATTTCAGGTATATTTATGAGATACAAAATTCGTACCCATTCCATATTTTCATTTGGAGTATTTACTATATAAAAATAATTAAAAAAACCGAATGGTTTTTGATAGCTGAAATACAAGGGAGGATTCAGATGATTCACGGGGGAGAAATTTTCTTTAAACTTCTGAATATCTGTTCCAAAGTAAATTATAATTTGTCCTTGCATAGAAGAACCACCTTGCTTTCCGGTGGCATCAACAAATTTGATTCTGTGATCTAAAATCCCCTTTTTCTTCAAAACCTGGCGTAAACCTCGCGTATTGAGAAAAGTGTGGGTGTGAGAGTGAGTTATGAGAAAACAGGAGCGATAGTGTTTGCAGCCTCACCGGCTCTCGCTCTCACTCTCGCTCTGTTTTTTGTGGGCCCAGTTGGGCTCGAACCAGCGATCTGCATGTTGGAGAGGTAAAGGTCTTAGGGAAAAAGAGTCTCACCCTCATCCTTAGCCTTTACCTTTATCGGATTCTGTAGGATAATCCGGCAAGGACACGGAGACCCGTCCAGTCGGTGGTAAGGGGTTGACCCGAGGGCTGGGCAATGAATTGCTTTGTGTTTACCAGGAGAAGGGAACCTTTTGTATCGATTTCATAGCCAAGCGAGAAATCGAGGGCCAGGCGGCTCCAGAAATTCCAGGTGATCCCCAGGGCTGGTTCACAATATATATTCATTGACCGAAAACGATCGGAGGTTGTGCTTGTATCAGCCTGCACAAGATTCAGCCTCTCATTCATATAAAAAGTTGAGAATAAAAGACCCAGCCTTGCTTTTGCATATATATCAAAATTCTTAAACGAACTTGCAATATAACGGTACTGAAATCCTGCTCCGATACCATTTATATGCATATCGAGTGAATATTCCCCGGAATAATCCCTTATATCATTTCTTCCACCTGAAGTCAAATAAGTAAAATTAATCCCTACCAGATGACGTGCATTCAATATATTCTCAACAGAAGCCGAATAGTAAAAATAGGGAGGAAATTCGGACACTTTTTTAGTGTGTGGCGGAGCAAATGTTATCAGGTAATCCTGGAAACTCTTTAAGCCATCATGACGGTAGGTTCCGAGACCGGAATTAATTTCCACTTTTATGCTCTGAGAGTAAATATATCCTGACCATAAAATCATCAGTACAATAAAAAGAAGTTTCTTCATTTCTGCAGATATTTTGAAATGTCAAGACCGTAACCTGAATTTGAAAACAGCCTGTTGTCGTATAATTGCGGCCTGGAATCAGTGCTGACCATCTTAAAGATCACCTTTGATTTTATCAGATCGAATACATATAAATATTTATAGTCGGTCATTAATAAATACCCCGATTCCGGATCAATGTTTCTCATAACCTCGCCTTTATCCGGCAAAACGGATGAACTTAAAAGACTAAAGTCAGGCATGTTTCTTATTTCCAGAGTGTTGTCGCTATAGAAAGTGAGAAACAGCCTGTTTGGGTTATTAATATCGAAAAGGGCGGAACGGTAAACCCTGCTATCCGAATATATAAGGACAGCCGTGCCGCTGCTCAGATCATAGACCTTTATTCCATTCATTGTTACAATACATGCATACCTTCCATCTTTTGAAGTGGACGAACAGGCCCATTTACTATAAACCGGATAATCGGTTACAGGGAATGTGAGTACGACGCTTTTACTCGCAATGCTTATCAGATCGTAACGGGAAGGCCGCAGCACTGCTATCATGTCGTTGTCGGTAAAATAGAAATGGTCCAGTGAATTGTTGCCGATATTATACGGGATGATAAGCGGATTCTGAAGTGTTTTATCATTAAATACATAAATTTTATCAGTCGATATAGCAGCCACTTTTGTTGAATTCGTAGGACAGCTGTACTGACCCTGGTATCCAAGATTCGCTATGGTATAATTCCGGAGCAGGTTAAATGTCTGAACATCATAACACTGAATGTAATCGTATGTCCTGACATATACAGCTTTATCCATGCTGTTGTATCCCCATGTCGGCCAGTTTGAAGCGAGATTTACCCCCTGTGAATAATATTTGGAATCCAGCCTGGTGTAACTGTAATTTTCCGGACATGGTATTACAGGAGAGGTGAATAAGTTAAACTGAAGATTACTCCCGAAGCCGGGGTTAGGTATCGTAAGTGAAGTTTTAACCGAAGATTCAAATATTGTGACATATTGTTTTTCCATACGGTAATGGGCACGGTATTTTGATTTATCCCAGCTGATCCTTATACTGTCAATGCCAAGCTCTTCAAATTTCAGAACGGGGATGGGTTCATTGACGTTAGTATAAATACCCGATATTCTGTTGTTCGTCAGAGTGAGATTAACCGCTACAAGTCCTGTTCCCCCAACGAAACTGCTGTCAATATAAGAAGTGATGTCGGCATTGGTATATACTTTTGAAAAAGGGTGAAGGTTTAAAAGTCCTTTTACCTCGTATGATACAAAGTTGTATTGCTCGCATTTTGGCCAGCTTACCTTAAAATATCCGTCAGCAGTTACCGAGAGGGTATTCTTTATTGCTGCACCGATACTTGCATCGATCAGCATCGGCCAGTTCTTCACTGCATTGTATCCCTCGCCTCCGAAGAAGTCAGCGATACTTCCGGAGCCGCTGTTCGTAAATGCATTCAGTACCAGCTGGTATTTCCCGGCTGAAAAATCTTCAGGCGAAAGGGTGATGCGCCCTGTATCGGATTTAACTTCCCATTGCCTGTCTCCAAGAGAAAAAAATCCGCCTAAGAATTTAAGGCCAAAAGTATTTATATTATATGTCAGTGTTGTGGGGCAATATATTCTTATCGTATCGGATGATGACGATAATGTAAGGCTCATATTATGAGTGGAAGGAGGGGGTTCAACATTTACAAAATAGTCTTTTTCGCTCTGATATTCACAACCCTGGATAACAAGCAGACAAAATAAGAGAACCAGTGTCGGTTTTTTATAGTTTTTCATCTTAAACCATTTAGAGACAGATTACGAAGCCCACAAGCGCTTCGAGATTCTTGTTTAAGGTCTTTGAAGCCGGGCTCCCGACCGTTGTATGCATTTGGAAAGATTCAGTCGTCACTTTATACGACAGCCCGAGATCTATTGAAATATGTTCGTTAATAAATGCACCCAATCCTCCGCCCAGCTCATACCTGAACAATTTTGATTCGCTTGTTGAGGAGTAGCCAAAATCCACAGAAGATCCCTTCTTCCATCCCGGACCGGCTCCGGCCTGTAAATAAGGCTTAACTGCCGACTTCCCAAAATAACATCTTATGAAAGGAATTAAAAAATACGAGGAGGAATGTGATGTTGTTGATCCGTCCTTTGAGCTGGCATACGTATAGAGAAACTCAAGGCCTGCAGGAACATTATCAAGAATAAAGTAACCGGCCCGTGGAGACAATGACAGGGTTCTGTATTTGCCTGTCACATTGGAGTTGGTTTGATCGCTTATTGAATTTGTGGTTGATGCGAAATTCAATATATATTGTCCACCGGTCAGAAATTTCCCCTTCTCAGTCTGGGAGTATAAAACATTACCCGAAAATAAAAGAAGGAATATAATAATGGATCTGGTTATTGATATTTTCATTTGCGTCGTTAGGTTTTTAAAAAAGTCTGATTTAGTTTTCCGGGTTAGAGATAGATTATCAGCGCCACAGACCCTGTGGATCCTTTTATTGTGGTCTTCCATTCGGAACCCTCGTTGAAGGAATAAGTTGTTGAGCCGTAACCAAAATCAGCATCGAGTCCGACATGCTTATTTACCAGCAGTTCAATACCTCCTTTAATTTCATATACCATAATTTTTGATTTCTGGGTTGACTGAGGAAAATTACCAAGTTTACTTGTTGATTTGCCAAAGCCTGGTCCTGCTCCTGCCTGAAAATATGGCCTTATCTTACCATTTATAAGATAGTATCGCAGGAATGGAACAAAAGAAAGTGATCTTAAAGATGTGGCTGCTACGCCATCCTCCCCCGGTGTTTTTTTATAGTTAAAAAGAAGCTCCATTCCTGCTGCGAAATTCGGAAAAATGAAATACGCGGCAACCGGTGCAAAACCTATGGTTTTCACGTCTTGATTATAGCCACCCGGACTACCGGGAGTTGTTACATGGATTGAGTTCAGAGCGATCTGACCGGAAAGCATAACTTTCGCGTATTCTTCCTGTGACCTTGTAACCTGACTGATCAATACAAATATTGCAGTCAGTAAAACAGCTTGTGTTCTTTTCATTTAATATATCTTTTTTCGACAATCAGGATAGTCTGCAAGGACACCAAGGTAGAAAAAAAAAGTGATTGCTGGTACGGATCTGGGTTATTTTGTGGGCTGGCTTTTCTCCAAAACCTGGCGTAAACCTCGCGTATTGAGAAAAGTGTGGGTGTGAGAGTGAGTTCTGAGAAAACAGGAGCGAGAGTGTTTGCAGCCTCACGGATTAGGATTAGCCAAGAGTGAGTTCGCTCGCTCTCGCTCACGCTCTCACTCTTTTTATTGTGGGCCCAGCTGGGCTCGAACCAGCGACCCCCTGATTATGAGTGAGGTAAAACCCTGAAATTCAGATTGTTTGACTTTGTACGGGTCTTCATTGTCATTCACTTACGATTTTGGGAGTGTACACATTATCACTGGATTTCTTTCCCCATTTCACGAAATTCTTCCTTGAACCCCAATCCTATTCCTTCTTTAAATCGTCCAAATATTCGATTTTTTTCGTCGCTGCTTTCCGGTGCGACTTTTATAATTTCCAAAGAGTTCAATGAAATAAATCGTTTTAATATTAGATTGAACTATTTCTAAAAGGTTTAATAGCCCGGCAAATATATTTTCGATATTTGTTGAAGTGATTAAAAAAAACCGAGATGAGGATAATCTATTGTTTTATAAGTTGGCCTCTGATCTCCCCGTCAGGAAATGTTGCTGAATGAATATTAACATAGTAAAGATCTGCATTCAAAGCAGAATCCTGTGAGGCTGTTAATACAGGAGAAGTATAATTGATGGGTGATTTTATTGGCGATGGGAAAGGGAATATCACATCTCCCACAACTCCAACAGGCGCTTTATGAATGTGAGAAATTGTTGCGGTAAGGCCCGAAAAAGTAACAACAATTGAAAATATTTTGGTGTCTTTATTATATGTCAGAGTTGCAGCGCCTGTTGCTACAGACGAATTTGGCGGCGTTTGACTTGCTCCATTTATTGTAGCTTTGAATACGACATCAGATGAATTGCTTTTTTTGCAGGAGATGGCAATAATTAATAAACAGACTAAAAACACAAATTGAATTTGCTTCGGGACCCGACTTTTTCCTTGTGAAAAGAATGCAGTTGAATGAATCTTTGTTTTCATAGTTTCTAATGTTTAAGAAAAATTTTCGTATCGCAATGATGGCCAGGAATCAATTGAAGTCATGCTGTTTTCTAATAACTAATAGTTAACAAAACCATTTTGTTATTGTTCAGCACCTTTCCGGCACGGTTGGAATCCTTTTCTTAATATGAAATAAACTTTTTAATAGTATCATCTGTTAGTCGCATGGGTAATAATTCAACCCAATATGTATTAATTTGTTTATAGTAATTCTAAGATTATCAATCCTTAAACAAAAGTATGCCAAGTCTCATTCAGGGGTTTGAATATGACATTTTTATAAGTTACCGTCAGAGAGATAATAAATATGATGGCTGGGTAACAGAGTTTGTGGACAATCTGAAAAGTGAACTCAACGCTACTATCAAGGAAGATGTTAGTGTCTATTTTGATTTGAATCCGCGCGATGGACTTCTGGTTACTCATGATGTTGATGCATCACTGAAAGAGAAATTAAAGTGTCTTGTTTTTATTCCGGTAATTTCACAAACTTATTGTGATCCCAACTCATTTGCATGGACTCAGGAGTTTAAAGCTTTTATTAAGGAGGCATCAAATGATAAATATGGACTAAAGATTAAACTTCCAAACAATAATGTAGAAAGCAGGGTTTTGCCAGTCCGTATTCATGACCTGGATATAGACGACATAAAACTTTTTGAATCAGTTTTAGGCGGAACCATGAGAGGTGTTGAATTCATCTATAAGTCACCAGGGGTAAACAGACCCTTAAGGGCCAGGGAGGATAAGCTGCAGGATAATGTTAATAAAACCTCTTATCGCGATCAGATAAACAAGGTGGCAAATGCTATAAAAGAGGTAGTTTCGGGCATAAGAACCGGGAAGGTTTTAACAGATAAAGAGAGCACATATGAACCAGTCAGAGAGGAAGAAACTAAAAAAGAAATAGGTCCGGATATTCATGACAAACCTTCTGTAAGCATTCAAATTGACAGACAGTTACTAAGGAAAATAGAAAATGATTTTCCTTATCCCATTGCACTCGAATTCAGGAGGCTTAATACCAAGGAGTATCTCGCACATGATGGGAAACGATTAATGCAGATCCTTAAAATTTCTGAAACTACTATCCATTTGCTTTCTCTGATTTCACTTGTGGATTTGCTTGAAAATGTAACAAAATCTGCTGTTAGTGTTCCTGATTCATTTAAAAGAGATTTTCCGTATCTGTTTTCAGTAACTTCTTTTGGGAAATGGATTTCACTTGCCAAAAATTGTATAAAGTTATTCCAGGATAGCAATGTCGAAATGTTTATAAAGGAACTGAAGGGATATTTCTTCGAAAAAAATGGTTCTGAAAGTAAAATTCTGAATTCATTTAATATTCTGACAAATATTCGTAATGTACTAGCTGAACCGGAATCTGTTGTAACAAGCAAAATAATAGACGAATACTGCATTGAGAGTGAAACGCATCTTCTGACGATTCTGACAGGGCTGGAATTTCTTATGAATTATTCATTTCTATATGTTGACCACATATCCGTTAAATACCCTAAATGGAATAATCCCAGTTTCTTTCATACTTTCTCAGAGGTGACGGGAAACAGCTCGGAGTTCAATGCCTATAGCAAAATTCTCACGGAGATAGTAAATACTCCTGCAATGATAATAGCAAAAGGCAGTGAGGAAAAAGATTATCTCAATCTTGATCCTTTGCTAATCTATTCGAATGAGGGTGAAACCAAAATTGCCGATATTTTTATGTTTACCGGTTGGGATAAGAACAAAACCGCTAAGTACAAACCTGTATGGAATGGAGGTTCTTTTGATCTTTCAGGAACTACAATAGAGTTTGAAACCATAAATGCTCTGTTGAAGTTTTTTGAATTCCTTGCAGAACAGGCTGTCTACCTCAACTATAAGGAATATGCTGAAATAGTGAAGTAAATACATGCAAAACAGGCAATTGATATCAGGAGGAATATCTAAAAATGTCGGATGAAATAAAAAATACTGAACCGTCCCTCGATGATATATTTTCACGTAAAAAAATAGTTGGTGAAAAGGGAAATGATAAGGCAGTCTTACCTTTCAAGTTCCTGGATTCATATACAAGGGAAGACAAGAATATTTTCTTTGGCCGGGACAGCGAAACAGAGGATATTTTCAGGAAATTCTATTCAGGGAAACTCCTGCTGGTTTATGGTAAATCAGGCACAGGAAAATCCTCCATTATTAATTGCGGACTGGTCTCAAGGATTCCAGATGAAGATATATTTACAATCAATATACGGAGTGGCAGTAAGGCTTATGAAAATTTTGTTTCTACAATAAAGAAATGCTCAAATGCAAAACAGGTTGATCCTTATAATATTCTTGAAGATATATTCTATGAACAATCAAAACCTGTTGCACTTATTTTTGACCAGTTTGAGGAAGTATTTATCCTTTCAGACTCAGTAGAAAGAGAAAAACTTGTTGGGGCGCTGAATGAAATATTAAAAAGCAGGTTAAAAATAAATATTGTCCTTATAATCAGGGAGGAATACTTAGCTGACCTGACAGAATTCGAACCAATTATTCCCGGATTATTAGGAAATCGCATTCGCATTGAAAAGATAAATAAATCCTCTGCAAAAGATGCTATTATTAAACCCTGTCAGGCGTGTAATGTCGGTATTGAAGATGGGCTGGCTGATCTGGTTCTTGAACAGTTAGGATGGCAGTCGGAAGGAGTAGAGCTTACCTGGTTGCAGATCCTGATGGATAAGTTGTACAGGACTGCAATAAAAAGGGACCCTGAAAATCCAATTATAAGAAATGAAGACCTGACCAATCTGGGAAGGATTGGCAATGTGTTAAGTGATTTTCTTGATGAACAGTTACGGATAATGCAACATGGAGATCTCGGGGAAGCAATGGTCAAAGTTATGATTTCTACAGATGGAACAAAGAAACAGCTAAATCTCAGCGACATTGTTGAAAATCTGAAGGCAACTGGTTATTCTCCGGAAAAAAAGCTTATTGAGCAGGTCCTCAAACATCTTATAGATGTAAGGATAATTACGGAAAGGAATGAACTTGGATACTACGAATTGCGACATGATGCTATTGCAGCAAGGATCTATGAGAGAATGACTGCAGTTGAAAAGGAAATGATTGAAGTAAAAAGTTTCCTTGAAAATAGTTATAAAGTATATCAGAAAAGACAGGTGCTGCTTTCTGATAATGATCTGAAATACATTGCTTTACATGAACACAGACTGATATTAAACAATGAATTAAAAGATTTTATAAATGCCAGTAAAAAGGAAGGACAACGAGCGAGGCTGAGAAGAAGAAATTTCGCGATAGTAGCAGCTGCCAGTATAATTATCGTATTATCTTCTTTTACACTTTGGGCGTTCATTGAAAAAACTAATGCTGTAGAACAAAAGAAAATTGCCGATGGACAAAAAAATGAAGCACTAAAAGCTAATGCTGAAGCAGAAGACGCCAGGCAACTGGCGATGGATGGGAAGAAAAATGCCGAAAAAAATGAAGCAATTGCAATAGAACAAAAAAAATTGGCAGAAGAACAACGACAGGCAGCATTGAAGGCAAACAGAGAGGCTGAAAATTCCAGAAAGCAAGCTCTTTCGGAAAAGAATAAAGCAGAAGAAAATGAAGTACTTGCCCTTACAGCAAAGCAACAGGCAGAAACTGCAAGAAATGAGGTTATTAAAGCCGGAAACCAGACAAGGTTCTATCTATATTTATTCAATGGGAAAGAATTAGCAAATAAATCTGTGATTATACAGGGAAATGATACTCTCAGGGGATTATTATCATTAACCGCCTATGATCTGGCTACATATGGTTATGAAAATTTTAAAAAAGGAGAGACCAGGATAAAATATGATAACGAGATACTGGCTGCACTCCAGAAAGCCTACTTATTATTTGAACCGGATTCTCTTATCAGTGGAGAAATATGGGCAATTGATTCAAAAAATAATAAAATTGTTTATAGTAACAGACCCGGGCAGCTCTATGTTTCAAAACTCGAAACGAAGAACATGGAAAAGCTTCCGGTTCTGAAAACGGAGTCTAATATTAAATTACAAACCGAATCAATAGTTCGCTCGCTATCTTTTGACGTTATGGCTAAAAGAATAGCCTGCGGAACAATTGATGGTAATATAACACTCATTGATCATTTGGATTCAGGTCCTTTACTACAAAAAATAATTTACAACCACAACAATAACAGGGTCCTCTGTCTGACCTTTGTCCCTGGAAAAGACTGGTTAATATCTTCTTCAACAGACAAGACCATACAGATCTGGGATATAAATCAACAAAAGAGCCTTAAGATACTGTCTGTAAATGAGCCTGTACAAAAATTTATTCTTGTAAATTCTGATCACCTGATTTTTACAAATTCTACCGGAAATATATTCGATTGGGATTTGAAAAACACTGAAAAGCAACCTGAAATAATTTTCAGAAATGAAAACCATCATCCCATTAATAACCTGGCATACAATTCAGACCACAGATGGCTTGTTGCTTCAAGTTTTGGTAATATAATGATCTTTCCATATGAACCGGGACAGGCAGGGAAACTGAAACCCGAACAATTTGCATTGAATCATAAAGCAGTCATTTCCAGGTTGGATTTTAGTCCTGATAATAACTGGCTTGTTTCGGGTAGCACGGATGCTATAATGATCTGGGATATGAGAGATATTAAAATTAATGAAATCGACAAAATAATACCTGTTGTCATTGAAAATAACAAGCAGCTTTTTTCACTCGCATTTGATGAGGAGAGCAAATATGTTATGGTTGGCGATAGCAAAGTTTTGCATATATATCCTATTGATATTCAGAGTATATATTTAAAACTTAAACTTATTATGGGGAAGAGGGAACTTAGTGAACAGGAGTGGAATTTTTATGTGAAGGGTGACGTGGAAAAGCCCGATAAAAAGTAATTTATAATATACTGTTTCATACATACGAAAATGTCTGTTATGAGAAAATTTACAAACACTGTGTATCTGAGCATTCTGGCTATATTCTTAATTTCAATAAACAGCAGTGCACAGGTAGCAAATTGTTCTGAAAATTATGAAGCAGCATTAAAATTATATAATTATGGAATGGCTGATTCAGCGCTTAACGTTTTGAGACCGTGCCTTGGAAATACAAAAGCCATAACTAACATTACAAATGAAACAAGTGCGAAAATATTTCGGCTCGCGGCATTAGCAAGTATTATGAAAGGAGAACCCGGGAGAGCTGAAGAGTATGTCAGGCAATTACTAAAATATCAGCCTGATTATAAAAACAATCCAGCTGACGATGATCTTATGGAATTCCGCATGATGGTTAATAAAACATATTCTCAGCCTGATCTTCGCTTTGGTGTTATTGGCGGAATAAATATGCCGTTTTTAGCACTTCAGAAGAAGTATTCAGCTTATGAAACTGCCTTTAATGGAAATTATTCTCTTGAGAGAAGTATCGGATACCAGTTTGGCTTCGTCATTGAAAAAACTCTTTCAAAGAAGTTTTCACTGGAAACGGGAGCAGGAATCACCCAGATCCTGTTTAAATATTCAATAGCCAGCCAGATTGGCAAAGAATATATTTATGATCAGAGTTTTAAGTATGTTGAGATTCCGGTAATTATAAAATATTATTTTTCGACTGGTCATTTTAAACCATATCTGCAGGGAGGTTTAACCGGAAGGATATCTTTAAATAATATCAAAAAATCAGATACTTATGGAAGATACTGGTTTACAAATTCGTCCAATTCGGAGAAGATCCTGACGACATTTATGACAGATTTCGAACAGGCAGGGCTTGTACTCGGAGGCGGAATCGGGTATGATATGAAAAAAATAAATCTTGTTTTGGATTTCAGATACAACCACAATTTTAAAAGTTCCAAACAGATTTCAAAATTCGATAATGTTGCAGGGTATGATGCCATTTCCCCTGATGAAAAATTTTATTATACAGATGATATCAGCCTGATAAATATTAGATATATTCAGATTTCAATTGGATTTTTGTATAATCTGAAATATAAGGTCTATTAGTAAATGTGTGATTATTTTAAGGGTTTTTCAAACACCTTACGATTATTTTTTCCCAGGGTTCTTTACGCATCTCACTGAATTGCGAAATTCCTTAAAATCAGGGATGGGACTGAGAGCTTCAGTATTATTTGAGAGGTATTGATCATAAGCATTACTATTGATATAATATTCAGTGGAAGTCCACCATACGCCGTAAGTGCCTAAACCGTAATAATCACCGGTACGTGTATTTCCACCTGGAAGTGCAGTGAAACCGCTTTCATTTGTCGCGCCAAGGTTAGGATCCGACCAGTGTGCCAGTCCTGGTTCTTTTAATGAGGCGCCTGCTACAGCCGCTCCACCGAAATGCTCAGCCAGAGTAGCCCATTCTTTTTGAGTTGGTATATGCCAGCCGACGGGACATATCCCCTGCGTGGTACTTATAAGCCCGGAATCTGATGGATTATATTGCATCATTTCGTCCCACCGGTATAAACCACCATAAATATCACAATTGGCTTTCGTATCTAAGTAGCAATATTTTTCAATAATTCCATTGTTACTAGCACTTTTATCTAAAGGGATATTAGTTCCAACATTAAGATTTTCTGCCATCCAGATCTGTGAGCCAATCCTGACCACTTTATAGTAATTACCATCTTGGTCACGAACTCCATTAAGGCTAACCGGTATTTTTATTTCCGGTAATGGCACCAGGTTTGCAAAAGAAAATATTGTAATATTTTCATAATAAATGTTTTTTGACAAAGCAGATTTGTTGATAGTTACATTAATAATCATGGTATCATTTGTTATATCACCGGTACGGGGAGATAAAGTTATCCAGTCCTGACTTGGTATGATAAAGTAGGCAAATTTGCCTCTACCCAGATTGGATATTGAAAATCTGAGGGTCGTAGAATCAATACTGAAATCCAAAAAAGTGACAGAAGGTTTGGGTACCGGAATTCCATTTAAAGAAAAATCAACATGGTTAGTTTCAGCTGAAATTACTTCCATATTTTGCGTGATGGAATCATAGCCCAGTTTCGAAGCTTTAATTACATATTGTCCGGGAGTGAGATTTTTAAAAAGAAAAGAACCATCATTTCCTGTTCTAGTTGAATCATTCGTACTAATTAATTTGGCAGATGCTCCCTGGATAGGCTGACTGGTTTCAGCATCGGTTACAATCCCTGTAATGTCGCCATGCAGAAGTATTTCCTGGGGTTTACAGGAAAATGGAATTCCGGCAATAATGCTTAATATAAGAACTCCTATAAATTTTCTGGTTGTCATTATTATTCAACTGTTTTCTTATTTTCTCAAATATTTTCTCAGTCTTCAGATACATTGATTGATCTAGGTTTAAAACGTTTATGCGATGATTTTTGTTTAACCTTCTTACATAATTGTTAAAGTTATGGAGCCGGGAGGATGTATTAGAGATACCAGGCGTAAACCTGGCGTAAAAAATAAGAGTGAGTTCGCTCTCGCTCCGCTCTCACTCTTTGTGGGCCACTGGGCTCAACCAGCGACCCCCTGATATTCAGATTGTTCTGGTTTTACAGGTCTTCATTATCATTCACTTACGATTTTCGGATTGTATACTTTATCACTGTTTTTCATAAAACCTGGCGGAAACCTGGCGTGTAACAATCTCTGGCTGAACACCGGGGCTTACTGTTTTAATAGCAAAGGTGGCACATAGAACCAATCTTCGGAGCATTATGATAGTATTCATCCTTTATTTTCAATTTATTCATATATTGTGACTCTGCAAACCTGATAACCTCATTATGAAAAATATGCGAATAACTGTCGGATTGGTGATAATATTGACCATGATTCTGTATTCAGAATGCAAAAAAGAGGTCAGTCTTCCGGAGTTGACAACTACTGATATTGTTGAATTAACTCCATTTTCTGCCACCACAGGGGGTAATATCATTTCAGATGGTAATTCCGATATCACCGCGAGAGGGATCTGTTGGATAGATACACCTGACAGAAATCCAAAAATTACAGACAATATAACTTCGGATGGTCAGGGAACAGGGATTTTCATCAGTCATCTCATAAATCTATTGCCCGGTACGACATATAATGTACGGTCTTATGCTACTAATTCAGAAGGGACAGAATACGGGGAGGTTATATCATTTACTACCTTAGTAACAACACCCCTGATTTCGGATATGATGTTTTATGCTTCTGATATTACAACTTCAAGCGCTAAGTTACATGGACTGGTAAATCCTATGTCACTTAATACAGCTATTACCTTTGAATATGGACTGACAACAGCTTATGAGAAATCAATTCCATCAACACCAAACAACATCTCTTTAGGTGGATACTGGGGTTTAACTGGCGATATAACTGAACTTATTCCCGGATCAGAGTATCACTTCAGAATCAAAGCCGAAAATGCTCTCGGAATAACTTACAGCAATGACAAAACTTTCACAACTGAAGGTTGGCAGCCGATAATAACAAATATATCATTCAAAGATGTTACTTTGAATAGTGTCACTATCCTAGCCATAGTAAATCCCGGATTAATACCAACATCAGTTGTAATTGAATACGGTACTTCAACCAGTCTTGACAATTCTGCTACTATAAGCCAGACCCCGCTTAACGGAGGGTCAGATATTGATATGAGTGCTACAATTGATAATCTTTCAATAGGCACGAAATACTATTTCAGAATAAAAGCCTATAACCAGACATTCGTAACCCACAGCAATGAATTCAACTTTACAACGTACGGGGTTGCAGATGTTGACGGCAATTTTTATCACGCCATCATCATCGGATCCCAGGAGTGGCTTCAGGAAAACCTGAAAACCACACATTTTCAAAATGGGGACCCAATTAATCTGATGCCTTATGACGATGATTGGAAATCTGCAACAGAAAGTGCCTACATATACTATAATTACGATCTGGACATAGGTAAAAAATACGGCTATCTCTATAATTTTTACGCGGCAAGCGACCCACGCAGTGTTTGTCCTTACGGATGGCACGTTCCTTCACTAACCGAATGGAGAACCCTCGTTGACTTTGCAGGAGGAGAAAATGTGGCGCCAACAAAATTAAGAGAACCGGGAACTGCTGAATGGAGTTATAATACAAATGCCGATAATAGCACAGGATTTACTGCACTGGGTGGAGGAATAAGACTCTCTTACGGACCATACTGGGGTTACCAGGGCAGCGCGACATTCTGGAGTACAACATCATTTGCTTCTGACACACAGTATAAGTACGCTATGAGAATGTCTTCATATATTGTTGAATGGCAAACTGATTCGAAAACGGCCGGATTCAGTATCCGATGTTTAAAGAACTAGAATTTGTAAACTTTGAATTCCTGAATAAAGAAATTAGAAACTTAACTTATGAAAAATCTGTACATAATAACCGTTTCCCTGATGATCTTTCTTCTTACATCCTGCGAGAAAAAGGTCTCAATACCTTCAATCACCACATCAGAAGTTAAAGAAGTAACCCATACCTCGGCTATATCGGGTGGAAATGTAACTGATGAAGGCACATCACCCGTTACAAGCCTGGGTATTTGCTGGAGCGTATCTGAAAAACCCACTACTGCTGATAAAATAGCAGTCGCTGCGAATGATGGAACTATAGGAGATTTCTCATGCAATATAACAGGCCTTTTACCAAACACTAAATATTATCTAAGAGCCTATGCTACTAATGGCGCCGGTTCAGCTTATGGTAATCAGGTCTCATTTATTACCGATCAAGTACCCGCACCAATTCTAACAACTACAGACCCTGTCTTCTGGTCACATTTCGCCTTCAGAACAGGCGGGAATATCACTGAAGATTATGAAGCAGCAGTAACAGAGAAAGGGATGTGTTGGAGTAAAAGTCATAATCCCACTATTTCTGATAATAAAGTTAAGAGTGAGGATACAGGAACAGGAAACTTTATTAATTACTTAACCTATCTGACCCCAAATATAACATGGTATCTCAGGGCTTATGCAACAAACATTTCCGGAACAGGTTATGGAAATGAAGTAATTATCACAATTCCCTGGAATACTCCAGCGTTTAATGCCGAAATTACTTATGGAACTGTATCTGATATTGAGAATAATATTTATAAAACTGTTAATATTGGATCCCAGACATGGATGGCAGAGAATCTCCGGACTACAAAATTCACTGACGGCTCAATAATCCCAAATATAGCTACTGATGCTGTGTGGTCATCCATGGCAACACCAGCATACTGTATTGTAAATAATGAAGAGGGATTTTTACCAATTGTTGGGGCTATATATAACTTTTATGTAGTAAGTACAGGCAAACTCTGTCCTACTGGATGGCATGTTCCGGATAAATCTGAGGTTACAACACTGGAATATAGTCTGGGAGGAGTTGTACTTGCCGCAGGGAAATTAAAAGAAGCAGGCACAAGTCACTGGAAAAATCCTAATGTGGATGCAACTAACGAATCAGGATTCACAGCTTTACCAGCTTCTGGTCGACAGAAAGAAGGATATTTTGACCCTGGGGCTGATACATACTGCTGCTGGTGGGTATCAAATTCCCAAGATCCATATGGCATTTATTTTGGTATGACTAACGAAAGCGGGAGACTCCAAAATGATGGAAGCGGTCAAACCAAACCTACCGGTATGTCTGTAAGATGCTTAAAAGATTGATGAAGAGACTTTTAATCTCATCGGTTTCTTGAGTTTTCCCAATTATAAAGTAATAAACCCATTAATTGAATGATCTATGGGTTTTTTGTATTCAAAATTTCTCGAGAATACTGGATCAATTTTAGCGGTTAATGATTTAACAGAAACCTATGCTATGAAAAAACTTCATATTAGAATCTTAATTTGTGTAGTGATAGGAAAAAGAGTGAGTTCGTTCGCTCTCGCTTGAAATGAGAACGAGTGCGTGTGAGTGTGAGTGTGAGTTAAGAGAAAAAGAGTGAGTTCGTTCGCTCTCGCTTGAAATGAGAACGAGTGCGTGTGAGTGTGAGTGTGAGTTAAGAGAAAAAGAGTGAGTTCGTTCGCTCCCGCTCCCGCTCTCACTCTTTTCATTGTGGGCCCAGCTGGGCTCGAACCAGCGACCCCCTGATTATGAGTGAGGTTAAACCCTGATATTCAGATTGTTCTGGTTTTACAGGTCTTCATTATCATTCACTTACGATTTTCGGATTGTATACTCTATCACTGTTTTTCATAAAACCTGGCTGATTACCTGGCGGGGTTTATTAATTATGAGCTTGATGCTTAGACGAAGTCATATCAAGACGAATCAAGGGAATAGAATTCCATCTAAATCAGTCAACATCTCTTTATGCTTTTTAGGATTCGCCGACTTTAATCTCACTATATTTTGAAGTTTCCAACGAATAGCAGGCAATTCTTTAGCATTCTTGACTTTTAAGAACTCCCAAATAGGAATCTGCTTCTTT
This sequence comes from uncultured Bacteroidales bacterium, assembly GCA_963792925.1. Taxonomy (GTDB): domain Bacteria; phylum Bacteroidota; class Bacteroidia; order Bacteroidales; family VadinHA17; genus LD21. Next base: position 57,556 of record CAWBYC010000004.1, read on the forward strand.
GAAACTCAATTAAGAAATACCCGTTCTTCATCTGTTAGTTTTGAGTGGATTTCTTCAAATAAGCGTACACGAGTTCGTTCAAAATCCTCATAACCGAAAGGAATGTCGGCCATTCCTGAAAATTGAGTTTCAAATGCTTGTCGCTGATCAACAAATGTTGGACTGATTACTTCATTGATTGGCCTCATGTGAGAAATAAGGGCAATAATGAATCCTATCTTTATATCCTCGGTGATGCCTTCGTTGTCAAAAAGAAGTTTTACATCAAAGAGGTCACGGGGATGTTGTCGATCCAGAGCCGCACAGATTTTACCTCCATAAAGTTCGGCCATAGAAACAACATTAATAGATGCAAATTTGCCAAAGGTATCTTCCACCACTTTATGAACTCGTCTTAGACTAGGTTGATTTATTATTCCTCGTGTTACAGTGTTAACTTCTATTTTAATTTGGGATCCACGTATCTGACAATTGATCTTAGCATCTTGGCCTTCCCTAGAAGTAGGTGTTACACTGATTCCGCGAATTGACTTTTCCAGGTCGACTCTGATCCTTCCTAATCCATCTGAAATATTTATTAAAGCCGTGTCCCTATCATCAATAGGCAGATAAGTCAGATCAATATCGACAGACAGCCTAGGCATATTTCGTAAAAACAGGTTTATTGCTGTCCCTCCTTTGAGCGCAAATATTGTTTCTTTTGCTACGTAAGGAATTGTCTGCAATAATAAATCCACTTGTGCTTTATACTTTGGATTGATCATAATTGAGCTAATTCTCGGGGGACTGTGATACGGAACTTCGGGTCATATACACCATTTTTAACTATACTGCGTTCTCCCTGTCCAAGATCAATGGTCGACAGTTCAAGAAATTGAGCCCATTGATGGTTTGCTTTGTTTGACATGTACAAGAACAGCCTCTTTACTTTTATGGAATTGCATCCTTCAAGTAGTTTTTGTAAAATACCCGGTCTCAAATTAACTAGGCCGGACAGGATTTGGTAAGTCTCAAGAAGATCCAACTTTTTCGGAGTCAAATAAAGACACTCCAATATTGCCCTTTCAGGTGAGGCAATTGTTAAGGGTAATATTTTCTCATTATAATTTTCAATCCCAACCCCCTTGGGAAGAAATGAAGTTTTGATGTGATTTATGGGTTCTTTCCAAGAGTAATTTTTAAACCATGCAGGTAATCTGATTTTCAGTTCTGAGAAAAGATATACCGACTCTGCTTCAATACGGATATAATGGGAAAACCCTAACATAGATAATGCTGTAGGCCCTCCGATATATACAGGCAACTTTGCTTGTTTCTGAACAGAATATAGAGCTCCTTGCCATGAAACGATTTCATTTGGGCGTTTAAACGCACCAACACCAACCGATTGAAGCCAGCCGCTCTTTCTGTATCGTTGTTGTAGGTCATAGGAGAATCCATTGGCATCAAGCCATGATGCAAGAATTATTGTTCCCGGAACATGCAAATCCAAAAGGTTCTTTATTTTTGTTTCATTACTGGTACTCACAGTACAAATATCGTATTATTTTTAAAGAAACACAGAAATATTTTGAAGTGAAAATTATTATCCCGGAACATTCAAATCCAAAATATTCTTTATTTATATTTCATTATTAGTACTCACAGTACAAATATCGTGTTATTTTTAAAGAAACAATAAAGAATAAGATTATTTTGCTCTACAAAATTGTTTTATTATGGTCCCCCCGAGTTTAAAATCAAGATCGAACAATCTTTTCGGTCAAGTCTTCGCTTTTTCTTCAATACCAGGCGTAAAACTGGAAAAAGAGTGAGTTCGTTCGCTCTCGCTTGAAATGAGAACGAGTGCGTGTGAGTGTGAGTGTGAGTTAAGAGAAAAAGAGTGAGTTCGTTCGCTCTCGCTCCCGCTCTCACTCTTTTTGTTGTGGGCCCAGCTGGGCTCGAACCAGCGACCCCCTGATTATGAGTCAGGTGCTGCTAACCAGCTGAGCTATGGGCCCAATTTTCCGTCAATAAAAACGGACTGCAATATTAGCTAATTGAATGTAATTATGCAAGTACTTGGAGAAAAGAATTTCCAGGCATGATTTTGTGTGACCCCGGCAATTGTACAGCAGTTTAAAAATTCTAAGTTTGCAATATCCTTCGTCGTTTTAACATATATTCTAAAAAAAAGACACCTACATTGTAAGTGTCTAATTATCATTCCGACGGGTTGGCCCGTCAAGAGATCCTTCTCAAGCCTCAGGAAACAATTCCTTCCTGAACTTCAAAAACTTCATCGGCTACCATGCCATGAGATTCCCTGTGAACAGCGATAGCAGAATCTTTGTCGGGTGCTTCTGCAAGACAGAATATTTTCCCACTGCTGCTATCATACCAATACCTAAGGTATTTAACATTGTATCTGCCCTGAATTTCAAGGTCTTTAGCATGAGCTTCCTCAACAGCCTCTTTGGTTAAGCCGGGAACATGTTGATGTATGTCCAAAAATAGTGGCATTTTTACCTCCTTTTCTAAAAGTTATTCACACTAAATATTGAATGTCAGCGTCTTTTCTTTAAAAATGATTAGCACAGACGCACTCAGAATTGTAACAAAATTGTTAAGAATTAGTTCATCGTCATCGCCACCCAGGTCTCTGGTCACAATTTTTGCAATGTGCAGGATCTCAAATGGTAATCCTAAACTTTCTAGCCTTCTTTCTTCAGATACTCAATCAGCACATTCACCGCCTCATCCATATCATTGCCAAAGGTCAGTATCCCCGACCTGTCTCCCGCCATGATGATGATCCTCTTTTCATATACATCCGAATCTTTGAATAATCGCAGGATATCTTTCGCCAGACCGATGGTACCATATTCCATCGAAGGGTTCGTGGTTGGCACCTTATAAATCAGTTCATTCCAAAGCTCATTGCTGTGTACATGCACAACTGCATTTGCACCCGGATCGGCAGAATATATCGCGGCATGTGTTAACGACTCCGATGAAGCCTTTAACGGTCCGACACACTGAACGGCATTGTCTTCGATATTGAATGAATTTACACGAACATAATGACCAGGTTCAAGCTCCGGAATCTCACCTGTGGCAGAACCGGTGATCACAAACTGATTACCACCCCTGATCCTCATGCTTATATTCCCAAAGCCAACACCATTCTCATATGCTCCGATAAGATCCATATTGTACAGAACTTCCCGCCAGTAATTTATGATCTCATATTGTTCATCTGAGATCACAGGTCCCGACTGATTCCAATGACAATTGAATTTAACTGCCCCTATCATATTAAGTTAATTTATTTGAAACAATTCTTTTATATCCTTCTCCGTAGCCCTGCAGATTCCTTTCTCAGTAATCAAACCCGTAATAAGACGGGCAGGTGTGACATCAAATCCATAATTGGCTGCAACGGTTCCTTCGGGACAAATTCTAACCGACTGGATTTTTCCGTCAGCAATACCGGAAATATGTGTCACCTCCTCCTGATCCCTCTCTTCAATTGGAATCTCTTTCATTCCATCACTTATGTTGAAATCGATAGTAGTTGAAGGGAAGGCGCTGTAAAAAGGGATGTTGTTGTCAAATGCTGCCAAGGCTTTCAGATATGTCCCTGTTTTATTTGCCACATCCCCCGACCTGGTTGTGCGGTCACTGCCGACAATAACAATATCAACTTTTCCCTGCTGCATCAGATGACCGCCCGAGTTATCCGGAATAAGAGTATGAGGTACGCCGTTCTGCCCGAGTTCCCAGGTAGTAAGCATTGCGCCCTGGTTTCGCGGTCGCGTTTCGTCTACCCACACATGAACTGGTATCCCCTTTTCATGGGCAAGATAAATCGGAGCAGTAGCCGTTCCATAATCTATGCAGGCAAGCCAGCCGGCATTGCAGTGGGTCAGAATATTTACCGGAGCTCCTTTTTTCTTTTCGCTTATCACCTCTATCAGATTCAGCCCGTGAATCCCTATCTGTCTGCAGTTCTCCTTCTCCATCCCGCATATTTCAATCGCTGAATCAAATGCTGTTTTTGTGAGAGATTCAGGCTGTTCGTTCTTCAGCCTGTCCATTATAAAATTAACAGCCCATGAAAGATTTACAGCAGTAGGACGACATGAAATGAGGTAACGGGCAGCGTTGGAAAGATGTTCCCTGATATTTGTTGTATGAGTGATCTCAAGAGTGGCGAGGTAAACACCAAAAGCTCCCGCCGCACCAATGAGAGGAGCGCCTCTTACAGTCATATTTTCTATTGCGCCATAAACATCATCAACTGAACGAAGATCCTTGATTTCAAAAAAGAATGGGAGCTTTTGCTGATCAATGACCTTAACGACTGACGCATCGTTTTCGTCAATCCAGATAGTCTGATAATTTTGATTATCTATTTTCATTTCTGCTCTTACCTTCCCCGTGAAAATAAAAAATCAAAATTACAAAATATTATTTAGGTAAGTAATTGCTGCAATATGAGATTGTTTATGTAAAAAGATAATGAGATCCATCAGAATTTCGATTTTTCGACCGGTTTGGTCGAAGTCGTTGAGAACTTTTTATTTATTATTATATTTGTAGAGAAGATGGTAAGGTCAGAAAAGATTTTTTATATGGTTAATAAAGACGAGTTTAGAAGAAAGGTCATCATCACCGCCGGACAAATTTTCAGTCGTTATGGTTTTAAGAAGACCACGATGGATGAGATTGCAAAAGCCCTCAAGATGGGGAAAAGTTCAATTTATTACTATTTTGAAAGTAAAGAAGACATCTTTGAAGCAGTTGTACTTCATGAAGCCAACATACTTAGAACTGAGCTTACTACAGCTATAAAATCTGTTGAATCACCGATAGATAAAATGAGAAATTATGTTTTTGTGAGGATGAAATCGTTCGAAAAACTTTCGAATTACTATAATGCCATCTTTGACAAGAACCTCGATCATTTCGAGTTCATTGAGACAATCCGTCAAGAAGTACGACCGGGAGGAGCTTGCGATTTTACGTTTGATATTATACCATGGCGCGCAGAAAAAGGTGTTCAATGTCGTGAACAGCGAATATACGGCAATGGCTGTGCAGACGACATTAAAAGGTCTTGAAGTTCCTCTTTTCTGGAAGAAGAAAGAAGTGAATATCGAAAACAGGCTGAATGCTATCCTCGATGTATTGTTTTACGGAATTGTGAGACCCCTAAATCCCCCAGGGGGCTTAGCCACCCCTAAATCCCCCAGGGGGGACTTTAAAACCATTAATAATACTTGACATTGTTTATTTCCTTAGCCACCCCTAAATCCCCCAGGGGGACTTGAAGAACTGTTAAAATTGGGTATTGTTTTATTTCCTTGGTTTTACCCCTAAATCCCCCAGGGGGGACTTTAAGAACTGTTAAAATTGGGTATTGTTTTATTTCCTTGGTTTTACCCCTAAATCCCCCAGGGGGGACTTTAAGAACTGTTAACCGGGCATTGTTTTATTTCCTTGGTTTTACCCCTAAATCGCAAGGGAGATTTTAAAGTTTGTTAGTAACCCGACTTTATGGCTCTTGTATATTTTAAATTTGCCCATAAACTTCTTAGGGAATATAAGAACCACACAGGATCATGAAAAGAGAGCTTTATAAAACAATGTATTTCAGAGCAACTCCAACAACCCTGGATAGCGCTAAAATGCTAAGGGAGAACATGACTTTCGCAGAAAATTTTTTATGGGAAAAACTCAGCGGAAAGCAAATATGCGGTCTTCGTTTCAGAAGACAACATCCAATTGAATTCTATATTGCCGACTTTTATTGTCATAAAGCAAGGCTGGTAATAGAATTAGATGGAGAAATTCATTCCCAACAAGCTGAATATGATGATGGCAGATCAGCCGAGATGGAAAAATATGGTATCAAAGTGATAAGATTTAATAACAATCAGGTGGAAAACGATATAGATACTGTTGTTTCCGAAATAATAGCAGCAGTAAATCAACGTCTTAAAAATCCAACCTGGGATGAGTAGAAATTTTATCGCTTATCCGAATGCCAAAGTCTCCCCGGGGGATTTAGGGGTAAAACTCAGGGTTGAAACAAAACTCAGAGTCTACCGAAAAGCCAAAGTCCCCCCTGGGGGATTTAGGGGTGAAAGCCAGAGGAATACGGGTATTTTACAAGTTATCCGAATGCCAAAGTCCCCCCTGGGGGATTTAGGGGTAAGTCCAGGAAATGTAACAGCGAGGAATTTAGGGGTAAGTCCCCCTTGGGGGATTTAGGGGTAGGCCTTCTGGATTTAAGGGTGCTGCGATTTAGGAGCAATAACCGCCCTCTTCTTCCTTTTCAGACTCCAGTAGAGGCCTCCGATTCCCATCAGTATAAAAGGAATACTTAGCCATTGACCCATGTTAAGCTTCATCGTTGCTTCAAATGCAACCTGATCTTCTTTCAGGAATTCTATGAAGAAACGGGCAGTGAATACCAGGATACACAACAGGCTGATAAGCATGCCCTGGTAGTGTTCTCCTTTTTTCCTCCAATATAAAAAGTAAAGGAGGAAAAATATAAACAGATAGGCAAGCCCTTCATAAATCTGTGTCGGATGCTTTGGAGCGACTTCATGATTTCTTAAAAAGACAAATCCCCATGGCAATGTTGTTTCAACACCGTATATTTCAGAGTTCATGAGGTTCCCCATTCTGATTAAAAACCCTGATAGAGCAACCACAATGGCAATACGGTCGAGAATCCATAAATAATCTTTCTTTTCTTTTTTCTTGAAAAACCATAAAGCAGTAAGAATGCCGATCGCCGCTCCGTGACTGGCGAGTCCGCCATGCCAAATCATAATAATTTCCAGTGGATGGCTCAGATAATAGCCCGGCTCATAAAAAAGACAATGTCCGAGCCTTGCACCAACTATTACCCCTATAGCCATATATATTGTGAGTCTGTCAAGAACAGCTTCTCCCAGATTTTCATTCTTGAAAATCCTGTTCATTACTACGTAGCTCAATAAAAACGAGGATGCAAATAACAAACCATACCATCTGACAGCAAATGAGCCGATTCGGAATATCTCAGGATTTACATCCCAGGGAATTACAAGTAAATGCATATTGGAGCAATTTTATATTATGCCAAAGGTAGAAAATATAATTGTCGATCAAAATCAAACATAATGGCAGAAAGGGTTTTAATCTGAATTTGGGAATGAATCTTAAAAAATGATGTAAGTTTGTAGTCCATAAATAACCGGATAGATTTATGATGAAGAAGACGCTTGCCCGTATTGTTCTGGGATCATCACTCATTGCTGTATTAATTGCATGTGCAAAAATCAGTACCCCATCAGGCGGACCACGGGATAAGACACCTCCGGTTGTCGTTAAAAGCACACCCCCAAAGGCTACGAAAAATTTTAAGGGAAATAAAATTGAAGTAGAATTCAATGAATATGTGGTTCTCGATAATGTAAGTGAGAAGTTCATGGTTTCTCCTCCGATGAAAAAGAAACCAAGAGTAGTAATACGAGGCAAATCGGTTGTGGTTGAACTCGACGAAAAGCTCAAGGACAGCACAACTTACACCTTTTATTTTCAGGACGCCATAAAAGATCTTAATGAGGGAAATGTCCTTCCCGGCTATCAGTTTGTCCTTTCAACGGGTCCGGTAATTGATTCTCTTTCTGTAACCGGGAATATCTTTAATGCCAACAACCTCGAAGTTCCGGAGAAAACGGAGGTGCTAATGCACCGGGAGATGGCTGATTCTGCAGTGACCAAACATCTTCCTCAATATATCTCAAGGGTCGATCAATCGGGATATTTCAGGTTTGATAATGTACGGCCCGGAACCTACAGGCTATACGGACTGAAAGAATCGGATAACAGTAAAAGCTATAATCTTCCGGAAGAAGAATTCGCATTTATGGATTCATCAATTGTGATTAATTCCGAAAAAAATTATATTCCCCCGGTAAAAGATACCGTGGTTGTGATGAAACCGTCAAAGAAGGAAAACTCAAAAAAAACAAAGGCTGGTCAAAAGACTGTTGTAACGGAAAAGAAGCCTTCAGCCGAAGCCGACACCTCGAATATCAAAAAGATTACAAAGCCATCTCCTCTTAAAGGGGAATATGAGCTATTTTTGTTTCTCGCAAGAAAGAAAACGCACTACCTGCTGAGTTCTAAAAGAGATCCGCAATTTAAATTGCTTTATGTACTCTCATTGCCTCCCGACAGTATGAAATTTAGTTTTTCAATTCCTGATGCTGACAGCAATTCATTTTTTACCGAAACCGGCAGAAACAGGGATACTCTTATTGTGTGGTTGACGGACAGCGCTCTTTATTCACGTCCTGCGATACAAACAATATTAAACTATCCATTCACCGACACTCTCGAGAAACTTGTTTATAAAAAAGACACTGTCGTGATGAGATATTCCTTTCCTAAACAAACAAGATCAGCCCCGAAGAAAAAGAAGACGGTTTTTATGGTTGAAAATAATATATCTTCAGGATCATTAAAGCCCGGACAAACAATCGTATTCACAGCACAAACACCTTTCAGTAAGCCGGATACGACAAAGATCAGGCTCTATGAATTATTGACGGACACTACAGCAGCTGTCGCATATAATCTGGTAAAAGACAGTTTACTATCAACCAGGTATTTTTTAAAAGCGAAACTCGCCCAGGAGAAAAAGTATCTGTTTGTTGCAGATTCAGCCGCATTCAGGAATGTCTTTAAGGAAGCATCAGACTCGGTCGGCATCAGATTTTCAATAAAACCTCCGGATTCCTATTGCAAACTTACAATTGAGATTAAAAATTGCACCGGCAACAGTATTATACAGCTTCTTGACAAATCTGAAAAACCGGTCTCTGAAATTCATGTGAAAAAGGATGGAAAGATAGTTTTTCCCCTTCTCGAAGTCGGTACTTACAGGTTAAAAGTAATTTACGATCTTAATGGCGACGGGATCTGGACAACAGGTGATTTTTCAGTGCACAGGCAACCCGAACCGGTTTCTTACTATCCGGTTGAGATAGAATTAAAAATGGGATGGGAGCTTGAGTTTGTAAATGACAAAGCATGGGATATAGGAGTACAGAACTTTAAGGATCCCAAATTGATGGAAAAGAAGAAACTGAAGTAGAAAGACTTCGTCGGCATTTAAAGCACGAGCCGTAGTTTTATGGCGACGATTTTAAGTAACCCTGAAATTTAGGAATAAATAATTTTTTATAGTAAATTTGCTTTTTAATATTTGGTTCTCAAAGTTCCGAAGTAAGACGCTATCTGAATGAAAATTGCCGAAATACATAAAGCAGGAGCTACAAATGACTTCCCTTCAATGGAAGAAATTTCGGATATTCTGGATAAGCAGGAGGCACGGCTTATGATAGATACATTAAACTGGAAAGGGTATGATTACAAACCGCAGGTAAGTCTCGCAATAGCATACAGCAACAGTGAAATCTTTTTGAAATATTATATTTCCGAAAACTATTTTAAGGCAGAGAAGACCGTGACAAACGAAATGGTTTGTGAGGATTCATGCGTTGAGTTTTTTGTTTCCCCGGAAGATGACGGGATCTATTATAATATTGAATTCAATGCGATCGGGACCTGTCTGCTTGGAACAGGGAAGGACAGGGCCAGCAGCAAAAGAGCGGATCCTGAAGTCATATCCGGAATAAGGAGACTCTCATCCGTTGGAACAAAACCGATAATGGAAAAAACCGGGGAATTTGCCTGGACAATTACAATTGCCATCCCGTTTAAAGTATTCTTCAGACATGATATTAAAGATCCGGAAGGCAAAACCTTCAGGGCAAATTTTTATAAATGCGGCGATAAACTAAAGGTTCCGCATTATGTTACATGGAATCCGGTAGGCACTGATAATCCGGATTATCATCAGCCGGGGTATTTCGGGGTGCTGAAGTTTGTATAAGACCGGAATCCCCTAACCCGGGCAACCCCCCAACCCGGACAACCCCCCAACCCCCCTGAAGGGGGGCTAAGAAACCCCGGAATTACTGAGAAAGACGGGGAGGGAGGTTAAGCCCCCTTTAGGGGGTTTGGGGGTAAAAGGGTTGGAGAAGACTGGGAACTAGGGGATTAGAAAAAGCGGTTTTTAAGCCCCCATTAGGGGGTTTGGGGGTAAGCCAGGATGGGGTGAAAGCGAAGTATTGAAGAGGATTTAAAGCATGAGATTGAAAAACATATTAAAAACTATAACCAACAAAAGAACTAACCATGATCAAAGGTAACGCACTAATAGGTCAGTCAGGCGGACCAACATCAGTTATAAATTCCAGTCTTGCAGGAGTAATTGAAACAGCCCTGTCATCATCATTCATCAACGAGATCTACGGGATGCATTTTGGCATTGAGGGATTCATGCAGGAATGGCTTTATGACCTTGGACGTCAGCCGAAACACATCATAGAAGGGCTTCGTGGTACGCCTTCATCAGCGCTGGGCTCCTCACGCCATAAAGTTCAGGATAAAGATCTTCCACTGATACTGGAGGTGCTGAAGAAATATGATATCAGGTATTTCTTTCTCATTGGAGGGAATGATACCATGGATACTATCCATCGTGTGGAATCTTACTGCCGTAATGCAAAATATGAACTTACCGGGATCGGGATTCCCAAGACGGTTGATAATGACCTGTTTGGTACCGACCACACACCCGGATTCGCTTCAGCCGCCCGCTCAAATATCCTCAATGTCATGCAGGCCGGTATGCTGGCGCGCGACATGCAGAAAGTCGACAAGTTTGTTATTTATCAGACAATAGGACGCGATGCGGGATGGCTGGCCGCGGCAACAGCAATGGCAAGAAAAAATGAAGATGACGCACCTCATCTGATCTATGCGCCGGAATTTCATTTTGACCGTGATAAGTTTTTGAAAGAAACAGATGCCTGTATAAAGAAATATGGCTGGGTTTCAATAGTATGCGGTGAAGGATTGAAGTTCGCCGATGGTACCCCTGTCAGTTCTGCAACTGTGAAGGATAAATTCAATAACATCGAATTCGGGGCAATGGGCGGTTCGAGCGTCGGACTCAGCCTGCACAAGATGATAACATCCGAATTTGATTACAGGGGAGAATTCCAGATCACGGAATCGCTGATAATGTGCGATTATGTGAGAGCATCAAAAGTTGACCTCGATGAGGCATACAGATGCGGTGTTGAGGCAGTTAAGCTGGCTGAAAAAGGAGAATCAGGCTATATGGTAAGCATTATCAGGAAATCAGATAACCCTTACACAATTGAGTTCGGGAAAGTTCCCCTGGAAGAAGTTGCCGTTTCTGCAAAACCAATGGCAAAGGACTATTTTAATGCTGAAGGAAACCATGTTTCTCAGAAATTTATTGATTATATGAAACCACTCGCTGGTGAACTACCGGAGTTTGTGAGACTTGAAAAAATATTTGCAAAAAGAAAGTAAAGACATGAGTAAAGAATTTAATAAAGTTGCTTTGTCAATCCATGCTCATCCCGATGATGCGGAAGCATGGAATGCAGGAGTGTTGAAGCTCCTGAAGGACAAAGGTTACAGGATAGTGATAGCAACATTGACAGCTGGTGACCTCGGAGGTTGTAACATGACAATGGAAGAGACAGCAAAAGTTCGTATCGAAGAAGCGAAAAAAGCCGCAGCTGTACTCGACGCAGAATACTACATGCTGGGAGGAACAGATGGATTTCTCTTTGATACAAAGGAACTGAGACTAAAAACAATCTCGCTTATGAGAAAGATCAGGGCGGGAATTGTGTTTACCCATCTCCCCACTGATTATCATTCAGATCACCGTACAACCGCAAATATTGTTGAGGCAGCCGCAATGGTTTCTTCTCTGGGTACTGTACCGGTATCCGAAAAACCGCTTGACATAACTCCTTTATTATATCATACCTCTCCGCTTACACTGTCTGATCCCCTGGGTTCTCAGATAGTTCCTCCACATTTTTTTGTCGATATTAAAACAGCCGTTGAGACAAAAAGAGAAATGCTTGGATACCATGTCTCCCAGATTGAACTGATGCAGCACATGCATAAGATGAATGATTTCTTTGGATATGTGATGGAAGGCAATCGCAATTACGGAAAAATGGCGGGTGTGGAATTTGCAGAAGTTTACTGGCAACATCTTGGCGGCGGTTTCCAGAAAGAGACCCAGCTTCAGAATGATCTTTCAGAATTTTTAATCAATAAAAAATAACGACATGAAACTATCAGACGTAAAGTACAATAAGTATGCACTCGTAAGGGAGATGATGGAAACTCCTGCAATCATTAATTCTTTTAAACCGGAAGTTGTCAGCAAGTTTGTTGCAGCAGTAAAAAAGGGCAAAGGTTTATTCCTCACGGGAGAAGGCAGCAGCAGGATCTTTCCTGCAAAAAGAACAATCACCGCAAACAACAGGAGAAAGCTGACCCTTCCGATAATGACAGAAGGCTGCACCCAGGCTGAAGAATATAATCTCAGCGACTATACGGTGTTTGCTGCATCCAACTCCGGACAAACGAAGGAAGTGGTCCGTCTTACAAGTGCTCTTAAGAAAGAGAATCATCCGGCAGTATTCGGATTAACTGCAAACCCAAATACAAAGCTCGAAGAAATAGCTGCTGATACCCACATCCTTATATGCGGAAAAGAAGATGCAGTAGCTGCCACGAAATCAGTGATCGAACAGGGTCTTTTTTACGATTCATTGTTACGGACCGTTAATGGAGAGAAAATGGAAGGTCTGAAAGATCTCGCAAATAAGACAGAAACCGCATTAACACTCGAAATTGATCCGGCTATTACAAGCATTATCAGCAAGGCAAGCATGATCTATTTTGCCGGCAGGAATAATGGCGTCGCAGAAGAGCTTGCACTCAAAACAAATGAAATTACCAGGAAGAAATCAGCATTTCTTGAAGGTACATTTGCCGTTCACGGTATTGAAGAGGTAATGGATAAGACTGAAGTCGTAATCTGGATTGAACCGTTCCCGTCTGAGATTGAGAAATTCAACGATTGTCTTGTTAAGGGTGTTGGATTGAATATCATAGCAGTGTCGACTAAGAAAACAGTATTCCCGACAATTATTATTCCCGATGGCGGAGAATATGCTGAATATGTTCAGCTTGCAGCCGGTTGGAATATTCTTGTCGAAACAGGGATCTCCCTGGGAATCAATCTTGACAAGCCAACAAGAGCACGTAAAGTAGGAAACGAATATATTCCGGAATAAGTTTAAGATTAAGATTAGTTTAGGTTTAGGTTTAGGTTTACCTTTGTGTACTCTGTGTTTACCTTTGAAGGACCTTTGTGGTTAATGGATTTTTTACCACAAAGGAACACAAAGGTTTACACAACGGGACACAAAGGTTTTTTTTGGAATATGCCCGTAAAATGAAGAAAATTTAGAAATTGATAACCAGAATATCAGTAAATGCTATATTTACATATATAATTGTAATCGTTGAACGCAATGGCAAAAAAAGAAGTAGCTGTAGGAATTGATATAGGTGGCACAAACACGGTCTTTGGTTTTGTTGACAGGGAAGGGAATATCCTTGGAGAAGACAAAATAAAAACTTCACAGTATGATGAGATTGAGGTATTTGTAGCGGCTCTGTATGAAAAAATTCAGATCACTTCCCAGAAAATCGGAAACGGCACTGAGGTGATAGGATTTGGAATTGGCGCGCCGATGGGCAATATCAATAAGGGTACAATTGAACATGCTGCGGGGTTGCCATGGAAAGGTATCGTGCCGCTCGCCGAGATTTTCAACAGGCACACCAGCCTTCCGGTAGTTGTAACAAACGATGCCAATGCAGCCGCTGTTGGGGAGATGGTGTATGGCGGAGCAAAAGGAATGAAAAATTTTGTGGTTATAACGCTTGGAACAGGATTGGGAAGCGGATTTGTAATTGACGGAAAGCTTGTTTATGGTCACGATGGATTTGCAGGGGAGATCGGCCATACTGCTATTCGTCCGGGCCCTTCGAACCGCGATTGCGGCTGCGGAAGAAAAGGATGTCTTGAAACTTATGTATCAGCAACCGGTCTCAAGCGGTCGTTGCTTAAGATAATGGCCGACAGCAATGAGCCCAGCGAACTCAGAAAATTGAGCTTTGAAGAGCTTGATGCCGAAATTATTCATGACGCTGCAAAACGAGGTGATTATATCGCCAAAAGAGCATTTACACACACCGGAAGAATGCTTGGATTCAAACTCGCAGATGTTGTTGCTCATACAAACCCTGAGGCAATATTTCTTTTTGGAGGACTGGCTCTTGCCAAAGATCTGATCTTTGAACCTGCAAAAGAGTATATGGAAGAAAATCTACTTAGTATTTATAAGGGGAAAGTCAAACTTCTGCCCTCAGAATTAAGCACCCATAATGCGGCAGTACTTGGCGCCAGTTCTCTCATATGGACTGATAAAAAATAGTGACAATAAATTAATACCTTTGAATATGGCCAATTTTCCGGCAGTACTAAATCATATTCTGGGTGTTGTTTTTATTATCATTGTTTTTGCACTCGCCTACGCATATCTTAAACCCCATGAGCTTCACAAAAGAAGACTGGTGTCAACGCTTCTGCTTAAACTCAGCTATTTACTGTATCTTCTTGTTCTGCTTATAGTTATTTATTTGTCAGCACTTGTGAAGGAGGACTGGAAACAGTTTTTTTCGGCATTGAGTTTTTTGCATTTCTGATAGTGCTTTTTGTTCCGACAATTGGTATTTTTGCCCGCAAATTGGGACAGTTCAGTAAAAAAAGAGAAGGCTATAATTATTTCTTTACCATTGTAAATATACTTTCGATTGTTGCAATTCTGATAATGTATTTTATTTAACTGTATTTTTTTTGGCTGTCTCTCATGAATGAGTAAGTGTATTTCATCGTCTGCCAAAATCTCTGTTAAAAACAAAAAGTTAAAAAATTTAAATCCACTGAAATGATACAGGAACGTTTAATCGGATACATTGAACAGAGTATCAGGAAAAACTGGGATATTGAAGCTCTCTCGAATTATAAAGAGAAAGGCTATTCCTATAGGGAAATAGCAGAAAACATTCTTAAGCTTCATATTCTCTTCAAAGATTCCGCGATCAGGGAAGGTGATAAGATTGCGCTTGTAGGAAGAAATTCGGCAAACTGGTGCATTGTTTATCTGGCTGCAGTAACATATGGGGCCGTTATAGTTCCGATACTTCCCGATTTCAAACCCGATGATCTGACAAATATTATTAATCATTCTGATTCCAGAATGCTCTTTGTGGATGATAAGATCCACGATATGCTGGATATAAACAAGATGCCCGCCATAATCGGGGCTGATCTCACTCGACGATTTCAGGATGTTAATCTCATGTACAAATGATTTTAAGAGAGCATTTGCCCCGCTGGAAAGCAAATATTCTGCGCTATATCCTGAATTAAAGAAAGAGCATGTAAGGTTCTCAGACATATCAAATGATCATCTTGCTGTTATAAGCTATACATCAGGTACTACGGGATTTTCAAAAGGAGTAATGATAACACACAACAGTCTGGCGGCAAATGTAAGATTTGCCCAGAACAACATGCCGCTCAAATCGGGCGATCCACTGGTCTCTTTTCTTCCTCTTGCACATACATACGGTTGTGCTTTTGAATTTCTGTTTCCTTTTACCATCGGATGCCATATTACCATCCTGTCGAAGACTCCATCGCCTCAAATAATTATCCAGGCATTTAAAGAGATCAAGCCCCGGCTGATTCTTTCTGTTCCTCTTGTAATTGAAAAGATATTCAAGAAACAGCTTCTTCCGGTAATCGGCAAACCTCACATGAAAATATTGCTTGCAGTTCCCCTTATTAATAAAATTCTCTACAAAAAGATAAACGAGAAGCTTGTTGATACATTTGGAGGCCAGTTTAAGGAAATTGTTATCGGAGGGGCTGCATTTAATGCTGATGCGGAAAAATTCTTCAAGAAATTAGATTTCAGATTTTCGGTGGGATACGGAATGACGGAATGCGGTCCGCTTATCAGTTATGCGTCGTGGGATACCACAAAGCTTGGTGCATCAGGAAGGGCGGTCGATACTCTCGAGGTTACCATTGACTCTTCTGATCCTGAAAATATTGTCGGTGAGATAATTCTGAAAGGGGAGAATGTAATGACAGGCTATTACAAGAACGAAAAAGCTACACGTGAAATGATCGACGAAAAGGGATGGATGCACACCGGCGATCTTGGTATAATAGACAGGGATGGGAATATATTTATTAAGGGCCGGAGCAAGAGCATGATTCTCGGTCCTTCAGGAAAAAATATCTATCCCGAAGAAATAGAAGCAGTAATAAATAATAAGGATTATATAGTTGAATCGGTAGTTATACCCGTGGATAACAAACTTATAGCATTGGTTTATCCCGATTTTGAAATGATGAAAAGAGATAACATTTCGGAAGAACAACTGAATGAGATACTTGATAAAACCCGTAAGGAAGTAAATGAAAGACTTCCGGAATTCATGGCAGTAAGCAAATTCAGAATTCATCCCGAAGAATTTGCAAAAACACCAAAGAGGAGCATCAAAAGATTCTTATATACAAAAGAATAAAACGAAACCTTAAGAAGATTGTTACGTTAAAAGATTCCTACACAGGGAAAGAAAATTGATATTATGGATCTGTATGTAGTAATAGTAGCAGGAGGAAGTGGCAAACGAATGGGCTCTGAAACGCCCAAACAGTTTCTTGAGCTTGCCGGAAGACCGGTGCTCATGCATACCATTGAAAGATTCAAAATGTTTAGTGATTCAATTGAAATTATAACAGTCCTCCCTGAAAACCAGCTGCGTTACTGGGTTGAACTTCAGAAAAAACATTCTTTCCAGGTTCTTCACACACTTGTTAAAGGCGGACCTAACCGCTTTATATCTGTGAGGAACGGCCTCGAATTTGTAAAAAGTCCTGGAGTCGTGGCTATTCACGATGGAGTAAGGCCGTTTGTAAGTATTGATACAATAAGAAGATGTTTCGAAACGGCAGAACGACTGGGGAATGCGGTCCCTGCGGTATCTCCCACGGAATCTCTTAGAATACTTACTGAACAGGGAAGCCTGCCCATAAGCCGCTTTAATGTAAAACAGATACAGACTCCCCAGGTATTCGATGCGGCTTTGATAAAGAAAGCTTATCTGCAGGCCTATAACCACGATTTTACCGACGATGCAACTGTTCTCGAAAAGACCGGAGAGAAAATCAATCTTATCGAAGGCAACCGGGAGAACATTAAGATTACAAACCCTGAAGATCTGATTATTTCAAGTGCTTTGCTTCCGACCATTAAATAAAGGCTGTAGAGGCTGTAGAGGCTTTAAAGGCTGTAGAGGCCTTTATTGCCTTTAAAGCTTTACAGCCTTTAAAGCATTATTTGAGACCTTTATTGCCTCTAAAGCATCTACAGCCTTTACAGCATTATTTATTATCTTGCACTATGTTCGAGAAAAAAATACACGATTATAATGGACTCGAAGTGCGGGTTTCAGATTTTGCAAATGAAGGGATTTTAGATATCCTGAGGCATGCCGTGCAGGGTTCCGAAGGAGGATTACGTTTCTCGCTTCAGGATATTGAGCCCCGCATTGCCGCATACAAAGACCAGATCAGATTTGTCTCTGTGTATAAGAAAAACCAGATAACCGGCACTGTCGGTTCCTGTTTCCGTATTTCGGGACAGGGCAATCTTCGATACCCCTCTTCCTATCTTCGATATCTCGCTTTTCAGGTTTCATACCAGACTAATGCCGGGTTGAGAAAACGGAGGCAAAAAACCATCATTAAACCTGAGCAGGATGACACCTTCAAGCAAAAAACCCTTGAAATATTCAGCAAACCTCACCTTCTCGATCTTGATGAGGTATTCGAGGGGGATAAACATATAATGTATGCTTTTGTGGAGAGCATGAATGAAAGATCAAAGAATCTGGTACACCAGGCAGGTTATGAGTATATAAGATCATTTCTTACGGTAGCTTTCAGCAGATTTTCTCCCAGACAGGACAGGCGTGTTGCACGGTTGCCTGAGAGTGAGAAAGCCGCAATGGAAGAACTCCTTCGCACATACTACCTTGATTATTCATTCTTCAGTACTGACTATTCATTTTTTGGAGACAGGTATTATACATTAAAAGAGGGAAATGAAATAATTGCAGGTGTGAGTGCGATACCCTCAGTCTACAAAGTATATGATGTTCCGGGAATCTGGGGATGGGTGATAATGAAGGTACTGCCGAAAATTCCATATTATAGGCGCTTATTCCGTCCCGGTGAATTCAGATACCTCGTTTTCGATGCAATATATTGCAAAAAAGGCCGCGAGGATATGCTTGGTGCTCTTTTCGAGTCAGCCTGTGCTGCCGAAGGTTTTAATACCGGGCTCACCTGGCTCGATGATCACAGTCAGCTTTATGATAAACTTCGTACAACAGTGAAGATGGGTGCTTTAAACAGGATGCTGAATGCCAAACCGGGATTGGTTTATTCAAAGTTTATAAATCTTTCAGAGAGTGAGAAGGAAAGCTTCTATAATGCACCTGCATATATTTCGGGATTTGACTTTTCCTGAAACTTGTAGTTAAGGATTTTATTAATCGACAATATGAAAAAACTCAGGATACATTATTTTCAGCACGTTGAACATGAAGGACTAGGAAGCATTGAGGAATGGGCAAACTCCTCCGGGCATTCTGTCACTTCAACGAAGTTTTTTGAGCAGACAAAGTTGCCTGAACTTTCGGATCTCGACTGGCTGATCGTTATGGGAGGTTCGATGAGTGCAAATGATGATGCGGAATACCGATGGCTCACGGGCGAAAAAAAATTTATCAGGCAAGCCATAGATGAGGGCAAGACTGTCCTGGGCATTTGTCTCGGTTCCCAACTCGTTTCGGCCGCTCTGGGAGCAAACGTTTACAAGAATCAGGAAAATGAAATCGGCTGGTTTGACATTGAGCAAACCTGTTTTGCTGAGTCGAACAGGCTCTTTATTGATGTGCCTCAAAAAATCAAGGTTTTCCACTGGCACGGTGACACCTTCGATTTGCCGAAGGGTGCAATTCATCTTGCTTATTCCCGGGCATGCAAAAATCAGGCATATGTGTATAACGAAAGAGTGCTGGCGCTTCAGTTTCATCTTGAACCCACGAAAGACTGGATAAAGGAGATGGTTGAATCCGGAGGCGATGAATTGGTTTCAGCCAGATATGTACAGACAGCAGAAGAGATCCTGAAAAATGCAGAGCTGGCAGATACAAACAAGAATATATTGTTTTTACTCCTTAACAGACTGGCAGATAGTTGATTTAACTTCCGTCATCGCAGTATATCATCAGGTCTCGAACAAGCTTCCCAGTACCGAACCGGCTTCTTTTCTGGAATTATGTCCGAACGGGGCCAGGGCTCTTATAAGTTTCCTTATTGGCATTGACTGAAGCCATACTTTCCCGCTTCCTCTCAATGTTGCCAGGAACAGACCCTCCCCACCGAAGACCATTGATTTGAGACTGCCTGTCGGTTCAATATCGAAATCGAGAGTAGTCTCGTAAGCCACAACGCACCCGGTGTCAATCCTTAGTGTCTCATTATTCAGCTGACGCTCGATAACGGTACCTCCTGCATGGATAAAGGCTTTTCCGTCTCCTTCAAGCTTCTGAAGAATAAATCCTTCTCCGCCAAGGAGGCCTGAACCGATTTTTTGATTCAGCGTAACGGTGAGCTTTGTACCGAGGGCAGCACAGAGAAAACCATCTTTCTGTACTATCAGTTTGTTTCTTACGGCGTTCAGATCAATTGGGATAATTGTTCCCGGATATGGAGCTGCAAAGGCTACCCTGCTTTTAGAATTACCCTGGTTTGTGAAATGCGTCAGAAACAACGATTCTCCGGTAATCAATCTGGAACCTGCAGAAAAGAGTTTTCCCATCAATCCCTGATTAGGTGTCGAACCGTCACCCATCTTCACTTCAAAATTAATTCCCTGCTCCATGTATACCATTGCACCGGCTTCTGCTATGACAGTTTCTGAGGGATCGAGCTCAATTTCAACGAATTGAATATCGTCTCCGAAAATCTTAAAATCTATTTCGTGTGATATCATAGTATATTTATTTATTTTTTGTCAAATGAAATAAAGATCGAAATTAACAATATGCTGTCAGTCAGCAAAAGGATTGAATAAAATTATTATTTTTGCCGGCACGAAAAGGGTTGTTAGCTCAGTTGGTTTAGAGCATTACCTTGACAGGGTAGGGGTCACTGGTTCGACTCCAGTAAACACAGATTTAGATTTCATTGCTGACTTTTAAACAAATCATTTTCTGATTTATGTACCTTTTAAAGTATTTTCAGTGGTGTTTTGCAGGGTATTTTATGGTCATAAAAAGGTACATTTTTTAAGGCTGGATGTTTATTACAATGAAGATACTGTGCACATGATTGTACAAGATATAAAATCGCAGCAAACTTTTACTATTGTCCTGATGTGTGTGGTGAAGAGGTTTGCTTCACTGTCTCCCGTTACCTTTACAGAAAGCGAATTACCATACTCTGAATTTATCTCTTAATGTTTTAACAGAATCATCCCGAAATGATATGGATTAATGACCACTGGGTTTTTATAAATGGAAAACTTTTTTTTGTCAATCCACTGTAGAATCTGGGTAGGCTTTGGTCTGATAGTTAAATCAGGTCCTTTTGGCGTTTCAATATCACTACGCCAATGCAATATTCCTGACTTTCCTTCTGGTTTTAAGATTCGATATGCTTCGTTGAGGAAATCATTCGGAGATTCATGATGCAGAATATTAAATAGCATGACATAGTCAACCGATTTGTCTGCCAATCCTGTGGTCTGGCTTAATATATCCCTATGTTCCAGTATTACATTACTGACGAATTCATTATTAAGTTTGTGTGTTACAATATCAAGCATTTCTTCTTCGATATCAAATGCATATAGGTTGCCTGAGATTTTTTTTGCTACAGGGATAGTAAATGTTCCGTAGCCACAACCAACCTCAACCATATCATTAACATCTGAGTTTATTTGCAATTCAGATAATATCAGGTCAATATTAAAAAAGGATGCCCACAAATCTTCTGCGGGCATTCCACTATCTCTTACTTTCAACTATTCTTAATTTATCTGTTTCATTATGTCTTTATGATTCTCTCATAAGGGTCATTTGTAATAACAATATGGCAGGATAAAGTGTTTAGAATGTAATCATCTTATCACATTCCATAGTCAACTGTGTCAGTTCTTTCATTCTCCATATTCATGGTCGGAAAAATGGTCTCCCCATTTTCTTCAAGAACCACCACCACCCAAATTATTGTCCGAGTTTAATTAAGGCATTGTCGTTCTCAGATGCATTATTATTTTGTGCCTTCGAAGGTTTGAATGGATTTATATTATAGGTGATTCCAACCCAGAATATCCGTGAATCATTCTTGCTGGAATTATACAACCTGAACACGCTGTTGTCAGACTGAATAATCCATTTTCGGGTATTAAAGATATCCGTTAGTGAGAGGCTTAAAGCCAATTTGTTTTTCATGAAATTTCGTTTAACAGCAATATCAGCATAATATATTTTGCTTAGGTTGAACTGAGGAAGAGCAACGGGAGAGTTATAGTTTAATAATATCTGAATGTCGGTCTTCTCGTCAGGTCTTATTGTGGTCTTTATATTTCCAGTCCAAGCCATATCATTAAGTCTTAAATCGGTTTCATTATAGTTGCCTGTTGATTTAGTGTAGTAGACGGAAAATGCAGGATTTATTGATAATATCTTGTTAAATTTATATACGAAATCCAGGTCTGCACCGACTTTATTTTGCCTGTTTCCATTAACGTATGTCAGAATGAGGTTATCAGGCGGAGACAACAAAGATACCTGCGTAATAAAGTCTTTCGTAGAACCATAATACAGATTGCTTCGGAACTGATACTTTTCCTTTACCCATGAATAATTGAATTCAACTTTATCGAAAATTTCGGGTTTCAGGTTTTTGTTTCCCGTTTCATAAGTAGTCTGGTCAATTACATTTATGAAAGGGTTCAACTGAGGATAAGTTGGTCTGGTAACCTTCGGTTAATACCCAAGGCAATACTCTGGAATTTATCAATATTATGGGTTAACAGAAAATATGGGAATGGGAAGAATAATCATTATAAATCTCTTCGTTATTGATTTCTGGATTAAATCCGATGTGTTGTATTCCATTCGCACACCAATTTTATAGTACTTTTCTTGGAGAGGCTGTCTGAATACATTAAATAACCGAATAAATGTACTCTTTGTGTTCAGTCATTGCTAAAATCAGGGTTTTTCACCCTTGGTCGGATGGAATATCATAATCATAAAAGTTATAGTTGAAACTATTCATCTTGAAAATACTTTCAGACCGTTTCATTCTTCTCTTTGGAACAAAGATTTGAAATAATCAACTGCACCGTTGCTTGTTGGAGCACCACCGCAGAAGATTTCTGCAGAAGTTGGTTTTCTAGTAAATTAGCAGTCTTGAACTTTCGTTCGGGAAAAGAAGCATCAAATGAAATTTCATTTCGGTTCTTCTCAAAATCTTCTGTAAGACAAGGTTGATTCAATTACTTTTCTGGAGAATGTAATCTCATTTGCGGTTGAAAATAACCACAGTAAGGTATTGAAGTTGTCTGCAGAAATATTTTGTGATTAACATGTTGGAGACATGGACCTTAAACCGAATGAAATAATATTTTTTTCGGTTGGTCTTGCTGTTATGGAAGTCCCGCAACATGGGTAGACTAATCTGAACAGAATTGATTTGCTGCTCAACAATCGTAGATTGTGAATATAACTGGCGAGTCAGATTACTATGAATTTCTGCTCTTTCGTATTTTCTGTTGTAATTGAATCCTATATCCCATATTCCTTTCCGCAGATTAATATTCAATCCGCCATTCACACGATTGTTAAATCCATAATTTAGGGATGCTGTCCCACTAATTCCAGAAACACTCTGTTTCTTCATCACAATGTTAATTATGCCGCTTGTACTTCGGCATCATATTTTACGTCAGGGTTTGTAATAATATCTACACTTTCGATACTTGTTGCGAGGATTGAACTAAGTGCAGTTATCGTTGTTGGTCTGCCATCCATAACGATTAATATATTGCCATTACCCCTTAAATAGATATTATCATTGGCATCAATTGTTATGGATGATTGGCTTCTGAGTATTCTGTTATATTACCTGAAACAGCAGAAATGTTTTGAGCAACATTTATTTTTGTTCTTTCAATACTAATCTGCTTCTCGTTTTGCTCACCGATTACCCGAACTTCGCCAAGAGCGAGAGAGGTACTATTCATTAAGATAGGCTGTGGCAGGTCAACTGATGCATCACTAATATCAATGTTCGTAATTTTTGTCTGATACCCAATAAAACTGGATTTAAGAATAATTTTCCAGCAGGTAATTATTAAGAGTAAATACCCCTTTCGTGTTGGTTATTGCCCAGTTACAATGAATTGTCAATAGATTTATACAAGGCGGCTGAAGCATATTCAAGAGGCTGTTTATTTATTGAATCAATAAGAGTCCCTGAAATAGAAAAACCTTTATTTGTTTATATGACAAAATAGCGATACTCCATAAAGACACATGTATGAGTATTCTTTCTAATGCACATGATGTATTACGACTGATGATAATGTTTGAGTGGTAAATTTGCTTCAGCGAGACGTTAGGTATGTGTCAGTGTGTCATCAAATACCGTGCTCTGTGCGACTTTTTTGCTGTTTATCCTGCTATTGCTTTACTGTTTGTATAAGTTGGGGGAGTATGACTAGTTAGTTCCGTCAAATTTTGTTACGCCGCTCCGTTTTTTACATTAGTATGAGATCTATCGCATTGATCTTACTTCTCCATAATTGTACCATTTCCGGAATTATAGTTTGTCATATTGATTATCAAACTTTGATGCACCATAACCAGTTCGACCATTTATTTCCTGAGCTCTACAGTGATGGCATAGACATTATCATCAGATAGCCATCAATTGTTGTATAGGTTGTCCAGGTATCGTTATACTTTGAATACCTGAGCCCATGTCCCAAACCATTTATTACCTGATCATCTGCTGCGACCGAAATGACAATATTACTTGCTAAACCATCTCTGTAGTATAAGATGTCCAGATAGTACCGTCAAATTTTGAGATGCCGTTGTAAGTGCCGACCAAATGTTCCCGGTTCTTCTATCGCCATGGCAACTACAGCGTTATCACTAGTCCGTTTGCCTGAGTATATGAAGTCCAATTAATACCATCAAATTTCGAAACACCTTCATAGGTCCAAACCCTTATTTCCTGCGGATCAATTACAATGGCATTGACACCGTTACCAACTAATCATTTGCAGTGGTGTAGTAGTCAGTTGGTACCATCGTATTTTGATACTCCATAACTAGTTCCAATCCAGACATTCCAGGGATCACTTGCGATGGCATGAATATTTTATTACACAACAGGGTCGATGTCGAAGCAGTTGTTATGTTCAACCAGCTTTGTGCATTGTATCAACAAAAAATAGCAACTCAGAAGGATAGAGTGGATTTTCATTTCATTAATTAATTATGAGGCAAGAGTCAAAGCTTCTGAGTGCTATGTTCGTGGTCGTAGATGGCTTACGCCCAGTCAGCCCATAGGCATACCTGTATAATGCATTAAATACACGTACATACAGTGCTTAAGACAACTTTCACGATCAGATTCAAATTAAAGTTAATCATTATCCAAATGATTGGTTACTGAATTGAATTTTGACCAATAAGTGATGCCTGGTGCTAAAACCAAGGCATCGAACTAATCTATAATCCAGGATCAGCTTCACTATCATTTTCAAGAAGCCGGTGATGATCAGGATACGCTAAATCATTGTATTCGTTCTTCAATATATCCTTATAAAAGATACAGAATATTAGACAATATATAAATCTGGGAAATAGGTGCGGGTTGCTTGTTTATGCTGCATGTACACAAGCTAAAAATTGAAGACGGTAACCACAATGCACTAAGATACCTGTCTTCAAAATTTCTGGAATAAGAATCCTTCAGAAATTCTTAACTGTTTCCAGATTGATCGGTATCCTATAATCTGCTTTTCTTGACTTATTATTGCTTTAGCATAGGATTAGAGATCCTCATATACTGTGCATATTTTGCATAAAAATTCAATTCTCAAAATTTATATTCAGGTCGTAATATTATTGACCAGTCGAGACTCCCTGATTAATCAACAAAACATTTCCATTTGAAATTGTCAAACTTATAATCTGGATTGTCAAATGCGATCGCTAGATCTGGAAGCTTCATTCTTTCTGATTCACAGGAGCTGAAACTGATAACTCTATTGTTTGTGTTAAATCGTAGTATACAGTTTGATAGAAATCAAAATCTCCTGAGTGTTCACCTGAGAAAGTTACCACAAATAAAAATTAGACCAGACCGTCCATCCAAATTCCCAGACAGGAGATGATTTTGCATATCAACCCACAAAGAAACCCGGGCTGAATAGACCCGGGTTTCTTTTTTATCGGTTACTGTTTTACTATTAACAGGAAGATTATACCGAGAATAATCCTATAGTATCCAAAGTATTTAAACCCATAATTCTGCACCAGACTTATAAAAACTTTCACTGCTAACCAGGCGGTCAGAAATGCAATTACCAGACCGAGACATACCAGGAAAACTTCGTGGCCGGTAAATACAACAGGAGTTTTATACAGATCGTATCCTGTTGCTGCAACCATGGTCGGGACAGCCAGTAAAAATGAAAACTCCAGGGCTTGTTTCTTGTCCAGTCCGTTAAAAATCCCTCCGATAATAGTTGCAGCGGCCCTTGACACTCCCGGGATCATGGAGATACTCTGAAAAAGACCAATGAAGAAGGCATTCTTGTAGGATATTTCTTCCAGCACGTCTGTTTTACTCTGCTGATTGACCATTTTTTTATCAATCAGGATCAATACGATCCCTCCCAGGATCAGAGAAATACTCACAACTATCGGGTTGAATAAATAGGCTTTTATATAGTGATAGGCAAAAATCCCAATAAGACCTGTCGGAATAAATGCAATAGCCAGCTTAATGTAAATTGTAAATCCCTGAAGGAATCTTTTGGCATATAACCATACAATTGCAAGAATAGCTCCGATCTGTATGGCAATCTCAAATGTCTTCACGAATGCATCCTCAGAAATGTTCATAATGTCGGAAGCCAGAATCATGTGTCCGGTTGAAGATATAGGAAGGAATTCAGTCAGGCCTTCAATGATGGCCAAAACTATTGTCTGAATAATATTCATATGAAGTCAGTTAAAATATTTTTGCAGGAAAGATATCGTTTTTAGTCGTTATCCAGACAGCATCCGGGCTGTAATAAATAAAAAACCGGCTGTTATGCTTAGCCGGTTTATTTTTTATCAGGATTTTTACTAAAAGATGGATTTATTACAAAAATTACCCAACGTAATCAGATCATCACGATCCTTAAGATTCAGCTTCCTCGAACTGATAAACTCGCTTATCTGATGCTTCTTTTCAGGGAATATTTTCAGAAGTTGTTTAACAGAGTTGAATCTTAACATTGTGCCATTCCTTTTCACCCAATTGACAGATGCTTTAGTTATCGTTACATTATTGGGTAGGTCGAGGGTTACTACAGCACTCCAGGTTTCAAATCTTGTCATCTCAGTATTCGCAACTGAATGAGATTTCACACCATAGCCAATATCTTCTCCGACGGATGTATAAATGCTTTTATTTTCGAGAAAGAAAGGAGCTTCACCAGTGGCAAGGACTTCATAAAAAGCCTTTCCGACAGGAACAAATACTCTGTTTTGAAGATAGATGGTGTCAATATCCGCCGGATTCCGGGATTTCCTGTATACTCCATCCTTTTCCGATATCATTGCTTCTTCTACCATATTATAATTTAGCGTGGCATTTGAACGAGTTCCGTCTACAAGAACAAAAACTCCGTCGGAAAAAGCCGGAAAAAGAAACTGTGGTAGTGGTCTTTGAGAATTATCCTGGGCATTAATGCCAGAACCAATAGAAAGTAACAATCCAATCGTAAGAAATCGTCGGGAAAAACTTAACAGGTTCATTTTATTTGGGTTTAATTTCTAATAAAAAAAACATCTTTAAATCTCATATACATACCCCGGAACAGTTATAGATAGAGACTATAATTCCCGGATCTTAATATTCCTGAACCATACAGGATAGCCATGATCCTGAAGGCCTATGAAACCTTCTTTTGATATACCTTCGGTAAAACCGGGGAATGATTTGAATTTACTGTCGGCGACCATCTTGTCCCATGCCGGAGTCCATAATTCATATTCGACAACTTTCACACCATTCTGAACATGAGTGACTTTTCCGTTTTTAACGGAAATAACAATTGTATTCCATTCACCTGCGGGATGAACTGTTTTTGGATCGGCAGGAAGCATATCGTATAATGAACCTGCGAGGTGACTAGGGATTTTATTATCGGTTGCGTCGACATTGTCAAGGACCTGAACTTCAGGAGATGCATAGTAGATTGGCTGTCCTGGTACTTCCCTTACATTGTAGAATATTCCGGAATTAGCCATTTTGGAGGCTTTCCAGTCGACCGATAATTCAAAGTTTTTGAATTTTTTATTGCCGAATAAAATGTCTCCGTCTGAACCTTCACCAGGTTTCTTCCCTTCGACGGTGAAAACTTTCATTGCGTTATCTTCAATGACCCAGTTCTTAGGCATTACGGTACCATTGCATTGACGCCAGCCGTTAAAATCTTTTCCGTTGAATAGTAAAACCCAACCGTCTTTTTTCTCTTTTGCCGACAGGCTGTTAATTCCCTGACCAAAGGAGGGAAGCACGATAAGTATTGCTGCCAGACATGATAAAATAATGTGTTTTTTCATATATAATTTTTTAGAATGAGTTGACGATGCAAATTACGAAAAATATCTCGTAAAGTCTCTCACCTGTTAAAATAGGAACAGACTCCTTCCCCCATAGCTCTGGAATTAACTTCAATTCTTGTTTAAACCCCCTGCATCTTTTCCAACCGCAGCTTCTTTAACCCTTCCCCCAGCCCCTTCCCTTATTGTTTAACTACTCATTATACACATCTTTAAATTCTGATATTATTGAATTTTGATTCTGATAAAACGCCTTCCTATTAGTGTAGGCAAAGTTGGCTCTGAAAGAGCCACATGTGAATAACCCCTGGCGCAGCCCTAATCTTTCGTCACATCTTTTTTCCTCTCAATACTGCCATTTACAAAAATGAAGCAATGAAGTATTCGTTATAATGATCGGGAGATCCCTCAACTCATCCACCACATATCCAGAGCTTTAGAGACAGGATCAGAGGTGGATGAGTTTCGGGATGACAAATATTTTGTCAGTATTGGGGGAAGGAAGAAGCGGCGATTCGACCGAAATTTTTTAGAATGAAGAAAATGTTGATTCGAATCGCCGCTTCTTCCTTCCCAATTGTTCCCCTTATACCATTGTCATCCCGAACGAATCCACCTTTCTCATTTACAGATATTTAAACGCTTATGGTGGATGAGTGAGGGATCTCCAAGGTTTGGCTTCCATGTATAAGGATTAGAGGGGGTTGGGGGTAAATCCAAGGGAATGTGAAGTTTTCTTGATGAATGTATTCTTTAAGAGTGACAAGGGTTGGGGATAAAAAAAAGGAGAATGAAATTATGTTTTTCAAAAACGACTAGAAAAATAGTCAAAATTTCATTGAAATAATTTGGCGACTATAAAAATAGTCATATCTTTGCGGTGAAGGATTCTGGTTGACGAGAGGAGGTTACTTTGCTTCGCTCGCAATGACCCAGGCGGTACGCGACAACAATAAACGATAAACTCGAAACAATAAACGCTAAAATGCAACTCACAAAAGCCGAAGAACAGATTATGCAGATATTATGGGAGATGAAAGAAGGTCTCGTAAAAGATATCCGCGATAGCTTTTCAGATCCAAAGCCTGCCCGCAACACTGTTTCAACAGTACTCAGAGTACTCGAGAAAAAGGGGATTGTTGGCCATAAGGCTTATGGGAATGTTCATCTCTATCATCCGCTGGTTTCAAAAAGCGAATATTCAAAGAGCCAGCTGTTTGGACTGATGGAAGGTTATTTCAACAACTCCTTTCCTGCAATGGCATCATTCTTTGCACGTGAAAAAGAACTTTCCGTTAAAGAACTCAATGAACTTCTCGATGATACCAGAAAGGAATTGAAAAAAGGGCGTAAGAAAAATTCAAATTCGGTAAAGAGGGAATAAAATGGAAGAATTTGCATTATATCTTTTTAAATCGGTGGTTTGGCTCGCAGGGTTTGCACTGATATTTATTCTTTTCCTGAAAAATGAAAGGTTTTTCCTGCTGAACAGGATCTATCTTATTGCAGGAATACTTACATCGTTTATCTTTCCGCTTATTTCAATACATTATACAGTTGTCCTGCCTGCCTCTGGTAATATATATTCAAATAATGCTCTTATTGCAGACACTCTGGGTGCAAGTCATAGTATCATCCCCGATATAAAAACACTCCTGTCAATCCTTTATTTCTCAGGAGTCAGTTTTCTGATTCTGATGGCGATCCGTCAGGGGAGATCTGTTTACAGGGCAATAAAGAAATCAGAAGTAATTTCTTTACGTTCTGTAAAACTTATAAAGGCACCCCAATATACTTCTGCGTTTTCATTTTTCTCCTATGTATTTGTTAATCCTTCAATTACAGATATTGAAACAAAGGAGATTATGATTCACGAACTGGTACACATCAGGCAGAAACATTGGTTCGACCTGCTTCTCGTGGAAATGCTTCGTATAATGCAATGGTTTAATCCCCTGGCCTGGGTCTACGTCAGGTTCATAAGACAAAACCATGAATATCTTGCCGATGAGGTTGCGCTGCAGCAAACATCCGACCCGGCAGTATACAAAGCAGTTCTGCTCAATCAGATTGTAGGTGCTCCGGTTATCAGTCTGACAAATTCGTTCAATTACTCACCAAACAAAAAAAGATTTTACATGATGAAAAATATTATCACTTCACCTTACAGGAAGATGAAGATACTTCTCATTCTTCCGGTCTTTGCATTAGTATTATATGCTTTTGCAAAACCCGATTACAAATATAAATATGTGGATTCAGCCCAGGCTGGCATTATTGCCCCGGATACCACCAAAAAGACAAACAAGTGGGTTACCCCACCTCCTCCACCACCTCCACCTGCAAGCCTCGACAGCAAGGACGCTCCGACCCCTCCGCCTTCTTTAAATGAAAATGAATCGCTCCCGGCACCACCGCCTCCACCGCCATTGAATCTTCAGGCCGACGGATCAAGTCCAATCTATGTTGTTGATGGTGTAATCGTCAGCAAAGCGGATGTGGAGAAAATAAATCCGGAAGCAATAGAATCAGTAAATGTGAAAAAAGATGAATCGGCCACTGAAAACTATGGAAAGAAGGGTAAGGACGGGGTTATTGAAATAACATTAAAGAAAGATGATAAGGAATTTGAAAATGCTGCCTTCCCGGAACATGCAGTACAAGATGAATCTGTTAAAATTGATGTAAGGAAGACTCAGAAGGTGGAAATCCGTTCCGAAAATAATGTGAAGCCTCTGATTGTGGTCGATGGTGTTATTAAGGATATAGAAGTCAATGCGATAGATCCGGAAAAAATAGAATCTATGAGTGTACTCAAGGATCAGGATGCTACTGCCAAATACGGAGAAAAGGGCAAGGACGGCGTTATTGAGCTTGTGCTCAAAAGAGATGTTCAGGTGGAAAATGCAGTTGAACCGGTAAAAGTTATAAAAGAAGTTCCTGTCAAAAAGTAAGAACTAATCTTTAGTAGTTTATCGTTTATCGTTTATCGTTTATCGTTTATCGTTTGTCGTTTATCGTTTATCGTTTGTCGTTTATCGTTTATCGTTTATCGTTTGTCGTTTATCGTTTATCGTTTTTTAACTTTATGGACCGATTGCACATTGGCGCCATCTTCCCCTGTGCCCTGAGCTCTGCGCCATCTTCCCCTGTGCCCTGTGCCCTGAGCTCTTCGCCATCTTCCCCTGTGCCCTGTGCCCTGAGCTCTGCGCCTTAATCATCATCACCATCTGCCAATGGTACAAAAAATGCCGCATGCACTGTTGCCGGACAAGGAGAATCCAATCCCTTCACAGCTCTCCAGATTACTTCATTAAACTCTTTGTCATCTATCCTGTCCTCTTTGGCAAAATTGAATTTCTCGCTTTTTTTCTGCCATTTGTTTTCTGCCAGGTTTTTAAGATTCAGATCGATATTATTTGGTCTTGCTGTAAATGCAGGATGATTGGGGGTTGTATTAAAACATCTCCATAAAGGAGTTGCAGGTGCATCATACTGTGTCATGGGAGGAAGGCCAAGAATCAGCTCGATCGTGCGGAGAAGCCCGGCAGTTGTATATGCGGTATGATCTACGAAACCTTGTTTCACATAGCCTCCGGCCAGATAAGCCGTGCTCCGGTGCGCATCAACATGGTCAGGGCCATTCTGAGCATCATCTTCTACAAGGATAACGAGACTTGTTGCCCATATTTTGCTATGACTGAGATGATCTATAAACATTCCTACTGCCAGGTCGTTATCAGCAACATGGGCAAATGGAGTAGGTTTTCTAAGGCTCAAACCTTCGGTATGATCATTTCCGAATCTTAATGTGCTTAGCTGCGGGACCGCATCGATGGAGAGAAGCGAATCAAATTCATGTTTCCACTGACCAAATCTGACAGTGTCACGAACTGATAAATTCCACCCGGTATATTTTGTGCAGAAATGATCTTTCAAGGACAGGAACATTAGCTTTGTTATCATCGACAAATTCGCCATATGATCTGAAACTTACTCCATTGCGCTGACAGTCGTCCCAGAGAAATCCGTTTTTATTATTTGCAATTACAATCGACCCCTCTCCGGGGTAATCACCACCTCTGCCTCCATAACTCGTAGGCCAGTTCTTTTCAAGATAATCGGTGGCGTAACCTCCCATTGTCCAGTTATGACCATCTGCACTGACTTCCCCGTTCACAAAAAAGTTGTCGAGCAAAACAAATTCCCTGACAAGGGCATGCTGATTCGGGGTAATATTTTCGCCAAACAGAACCAGGTTGCGATCACCATTTCCTTCGGGAATATCTCCGAGTACCTGGTCGTAAGTACGGTTCTCCTTTATTATATAAAAGATGTGTTTTATCGGGGACTTTTCTCCCACATTCATTGGAACAGGGTTGCCTGCCATGCCTTCTGACTCCAGCTCTTTTTCTTTGTTATAGGGAGTATTTCTATAAACAGCCTGGGAATAAACAGCCATCTGGGCAGCAGAGGGTATATTAAGGATCTGAAGAGTCCCCCTCAGCAAACCACCTATATACTGCTCTTTTACCTTATGTTCTTTTCCGCCTGCCTGATAAACCACATCAGCTCCCTTACGGTTCGGGTTTGGTCCAAAAGGATTGGCATGGGATGTAAGACCTTTACCGTTGCTCACCAGAATCCTGTCATTTACTATTCTTACACATGTGGGGTACCAGGCAGTAGGGATATAACCTTTGCTGATACTCGATCCAGGTGTTTTAACATCAAACACTGCCAGGCAGTTATTGTCGGCATTCGCAATGTAAAGAGTTTTTTCATCGCTGCTCAGAGCTACGCTGTTTGTTGTAGAACCGGTACGCGAATCGGGATACAGGGAGCTGTTAAGTGTTTCAATAACTTTTAATTGCCTGGTGTCTATAACTGAAACAGAGTTATCATTGGCATTGGCAACGAAAAGATATTTCCCGTTCCGGGTGATACACATGTCATTGGGGTTATCGCCAACGGCAACAGAACCCGTAATTTCCTGTCTGTCGGTATTAAATAAAATTACCTTGTCACAACCCCAGCAGGTAATATATAAAATTTTATGATCGGGCGACAAAATACAGGTATAGCCTTCCCCGCCAAGTGGATGTGTTGAGATTACTTTTTTCAGTTTCGTGTCAAGGACATAGAGCGAATTGTTCTCCTTGGTCACAGTGTAAAGCTTGTTTTTGGCATCATCAAGCGCAATACCTGCCGGAGAAATCCTTTCGGGCCATGGTTTTCCTATTATTATCGAATCCAGCAGAGCAAGGCGGTTATCTTTTACCGTATAACGCAATATCCGGTTATCATTTCCTCCTGAGGCATAAAGATAGTTCCCATCATCAGAGAAGGTCAGACCCAGCCAGGATTTGGCAATAATAACAGAATCGAGAATAATGCCTTTTTTAATATCCAAAAGCTGGAGCGTCTGATCGCTCTGACCATTATTAGTTATTGCCGCAAGTTTTTTTGAAGGTGAAATTGCGATATTCAGAGGCAGATCACCAAGAGGCAGTAATTCTCCCACCGGTGTAAGGCTCCATCCATTGGGAAGAAGTACCCTGTGCGAAACGATTTCTTCCAATGTCTGTGCAGGTAAATTGACAATGAGTCCGGTCAGAACTATCTGAATCAGGATAAGTCTTTTTTTAAGAATTAAAAAAGTTTTCATGTCGCTTATTTATTTAACACTTTAAGTTCCAATATTTCAGATTCCAGGAGAAATGGCACGCAGATGACCCTGTGCCCTGTGCCCCATGCCCTGTGCCCTGTGCCCTGCTCCCCATGCCCTGCCATGCCCTGTGCCCTGTGCCCTTACCCCCCTCTCTTCTTCAGATCTTCCGGTCTCAATGTAATAAGATGTCCGATTTGTTTCCCGTTCCTGTAGGTTATAACCTTAAGTGTTACCTGACCTTCAGGAATCGCAAATGGTTTTGTATATATCGGTGAATATAATCCCGGCATTGAGCCATCTAGTGTATAAAAGATATCCAGACCGGGAACTTCAGATCCCAGCTCAACGGTCATCTTTGCTCCGGATTTTTTAACATTTACAATTGCATCATACATGGCAGTTGAATAATTAACGCCTTCTGCCAGTGAACGATCGAAATGGGTTTCAACTCTCTGAACAAAATTATTCCAGTTTTTGGAAGCATCTGGTGACCAGAAATCTTCCGCGAGAGCCCAGCCACGCGGCCATACCATATATTCGGCATAGTTAAGTGTAACTATTTGTTCTGTCCAGAGATTACCCTGTCCGCCCAGGATATATTTTGCGTCGACACCTTCGGGTACGGGATCATAGCTATAGCATTTGCTTAAACGAAGGCTGGCATACATCGGCGACTCTACAGTCTGTTCTCCCTGCTGATAATCGAGATATGCGAAAGTAGTTGGAGTCATCACTACATCGTGACCCATTTTAGCCGCTTCGATGCCTCCTTTGATTCCCCTCCAGCTCATTACGGTTGCTTCCGGAGCCAACCCGCCTTCAAGGATTTCATCCCAGCCAATCATTTTCTTGCCTTTTGTTTTCAGGATCCCTTCAACTCGTTTCATAAAATATGCCTGCAACTCCTCAGGTTTGGTCATTTTCATTTTTTTCATGAGTGCCTGGCATCCTGCATCTTTCGTCCAGAAGCCCTTGTAACACTCGTCACCGCCTACATGAATATATGAATTTGGGAAAAGCGGTGCCATTTCAGTGAATACTTTATCGAGGAACTCATAAACTTTGTCATCCGAGGGATTAAGGGTATTGTCGATTCGCATCTTGAAGGTGCCGTCATTGAACCACTCTGAGAACGAAGAACCCGGATTGACCTTTGTATTTGCATCCTTTGAGCAGCTTAATTCAGGATAAGCGGCGATTGCTGCCATACTATGACCCGGAACATCAATCTCAGGGACAATAGTAATATTACGTTCCTGCGCATAGCGTACTATCTCTTTGATATCCTCCTGAGTGTAGAAACCACCAACAGTTGCTGCTTCACCCGGCTTTGGTTCGGCGCGGTTTCCGAACTGTCCATAACGTGGAACACGCCATGCCCCTACAGTCGTTAATTTTGGAAGTGATTTTATTTCAATTCTCCAACCGTTATCATCCGAAAGATGCCAGTGGAAAGTATTAAACTTATATCTGGCTATCTGATCAAGAAATGACATCACCTCCTCTTTTGTGAAAAAATTACGGCTGACATCGAGCATCATACCTCTCCAGCCAAAACGCGGGTAGTCGGTTATTTTTACAAATGGAACAGTCCAGGCTACACTCCCTGGAGTCTTGCT
The DNA here is from genome assembly GCA_963792925.1 of uncultured Bacteroidales bacterium. Lineage (GTDB taxonomy): Bacteria > Bacteroidota > Bacteroidia > Bacteroidales > VadinHA17 > LD21. The sequence goes on from CAWBYC010000004.1 coordinate 92,887, forward strand.
TTCAATTTCTTTTGGCAACAACTGAAGCAGCGATTGCATGCCGTAAAATAAACCTGCCGGCTGATTTGCGGTGATTGTTATGCCATTGGCAGCGGATTCTAAAGTATATCCTTCTTTCCCAAGCTGAGCAACTTCAGATTTATTCAGGATAAACTTAACCGACCCTGAATTCCCCTGCTGTGGTTTGATTGAAAACCCTGTTGCCTGATTGATTTGACCGGCTAGCATTTCTGCAACTTTGCTGCTTTCCTGGTTATCGAAACTGATAGATGATGCTTTATCAAGGCTATAACTTCCCTCAGACTGATGTATCTCAACCGGTTGAGGGATAATGCTGATAACCGGAGTCTGTGCATGCACCCGGATCATTGAAAAGAGTAGAATTAAAATAATAAGTTTTTTCATACAGGGAAAGATTTAAGTATAAAATATTTAAAGTTTTGCATTTGCTGAAACAGGAGCAGAGTCGGGAGCAAATTTAGAATTGGTGGTTCTCAACACCTTCAGAGCGTCTTTTTTGATCCTTATTACTACTTTCCCGCTTATATCCAGAGGTTCTCCGTCAATATGGAACCTTGTCTCGGCGGTCTCTATAATTACTTCCTTATCAGTTTGAATATGCCTGACGTATTTCGATTTATTTATTCGTTTTGTAAACAGCCGTATAATAAAAAGCGATCCCAGGATCTTCGGAAATGGTTTTATCAGAACGATATCGATCATTCCGTCATTGGGTTTTGCTTCCGGGGCTATGAAGGCGTTATTTCCGAACTGCCTCGTATTTGCGATTGTGAGAACGAACAGCTTTTCCGAGATAATCTCTTCTCCTCCGCATTTAATGCTCACATGGAAAGGTCTAAGACGCAGGAATGTTTTAAGCGTCAGCCATATATATGGCAGGAACCCCCGTAGCTTAAGATTACTAAAGGAATGAGCCACAAAACTATCGAGGCCGATACCCGCAACATTAAGACAGAGATTGTCATTGATTTCGATCACGTCTATATTGGTACTCTCGGCTTTTTCGATATCTGAAAGAAGGGATCGCACATTCATTTTAAAACCGAATTCCTTGGCGAAGCCATTGCCGGAACCCAGGGGAAAGACTCCCAGTATCTTATCTGTACCCACTAATTCTGAAGCCACGGTATGAACGGTTCCGTCACCTCCGGCGGCGACAAATACGCCGTAGTTATGAAAGTTTTTATTAATGAGAGAAACGGTCTCCTCTTTGTTCATTGATTTGCAAAAGGATAGCTCATTTTTTCTCCGCTCAAGGTCCTTCGAAACGATAAAATTTACGGGTGGTACACCGGAGGTCGGATTAAGAACAAACAGCGCTTTATTTTTATTCTCTTGAGCATTCCTTTTCATGCTCAAATTTACCAAAAGAATTCAACTAACCGTAAACAAGGTTAAGTTTTAATCCCTCTGTGGCTCTCTGTGGTTCTCTGTGGCTCTCTGTGTAACAAAATAAATGTAAGAACTTACACAGAGTTGCACAGAGGACCACAGAGGTTCACAGAGAAATCAAACTGATTCCATTACTGCATGAAAGGGTACTTGAAATCAGTAGCCGGAATGAGAGTCTCCTTAATTGTTCTGGGGCTCACCCAGCGAAGGAGATTCAGATGACTGCCTGCCTTATCGTTTGTTCCGGAGGCTCTGGCACCACCGAATGGCTGTTGACCGACCATTGCTCCTGTTGGTTTATCGTTGATGTAAAAGTTTCCTGCAGCATAGCGCAAAGCACGGCATGCCTTTATCATTGCATATTTATCGTTACTGAAGATGGCCCCTGTAAGAGCATATGGCGATGTTTCATCACATAAAGTAAGTGTATCATCGAACTTTTCGTCGTTATAAACATATATTGTCATTACGGGCCCGAATATCTCTTCTTCCATGGTGAAGAAATGCGGGTTCTGAGTGACTACCACTGTGGGCTCAATAAAGTATCCCTTTGATTTATCTCCTTTTCCTCCTGCAATGATCTGAGCATCGGGGGATGACTTTACTCTTTCGATATACGTCATTATTTTGTCGAAGGCCGGATTATCGATTACCGAATTGACATAGTTACTGAAATCGCAAACATCTCCAATCCTGATTTCCGATATCATCCTCAGAATATGCTGTTTAGTATCATTCCATAACGATTCGGGAATGTAAGCCCTTGAAGCTGCGGAACATTTCTGTCCCTGGTATTCAAAAGAACCCCTGACGATTGCCGTAGCAAGTTCGAGGGCATTGGCGGATGAATGTGCAAATATGAAATCTTTTCCGCCCGTTTCACCAACAAGCTTGGGATACGATTTATATATATGCAGATTGTCAGATACCTGTTTCCAGAGTGAATTAAAAGTTGCGTTTGATCCTGTGAAATGGATACCTGCAAGATCCTTGTGTTTTAATATGATGCCGCTGATAAGGGACCCTGACCCGGGTACAAAATTTATAACCCCTGCAGGCATCCCGGCTTCCTCAAAAATTTTCATCAGGTAGTAATTGGAGAGGAGAGAAGTTGTGGCGGGCTTCCAGACTGTCGTATTTCCCATCAGGGCGACGCTGGTGCTGAGGTTTGAGGCAATAGCAGTGAAATTAAACGGAGTAACCGTATAAACGAATCCTTCAAGTGGCCGGTATTCAAGACGATTTATGTTTTCACCTTCGGAGATAGGCTGTTCCTGGTAGATAAGAGAGGCGAAATGGATGTTAAACCGGAGGTAATCTATTACTTCACAGGCAGCATCGATCTCAGCCTGGAAAACATTTTTACCCTGGCCGAGCATTGTTGCTGCATTGATCCTGAATCGGTATTTCTTTGAAATGAGTTCGGCGGCCTTCGCAATTATTGCGGCTCTTTCCATCCATGAGAGAGTCATCCATTCACATTTTGCATCAAGGGCTGCCCTGATGGCAAGATTTACTTCATTTTCGGTTGCCATATGGTACGTTGCCAGTACATGCTGATGATCGGAGGGCATTACCACTTTGCCGGTGTTGCCTGTCCGGTATTCTTTTCCTCCTATTATAAGAGGGATCTCAATAACCTGGTTCATCTGATACTTAAGCTCTTCTTCAAGAAGTTTACGTTCTTCGCTGTCTGGTTTATAAGATAATACGGGTTCATTCTTTGGCTCCCTGAAATTGTAAATTGCGTTATTCATATTAAATTTTTTTGCAAAAATGGTCAACTGATTTTAATAATTCAAATGATTTTTATCGTGTCCGGGTCTTTGTACTCTGTAAACACATTCATAATGTAAATGTTCGCAGCTTAGCCCACTGCTAAAGCTTTAACCCCCTTCCCAGCCTTCCCCCAGGGGGGAAGGAGTAGAACCACCTTTTCCCCCTTGGGGGAAATAAGAAAGGGGGTAGGAAAAGAGAAAATGAGTAAAATAGGGAATGGAGCTTAATTGAAACTTTTTAACGTAATTTGCATACAATTTAAAACCAGATCTATGTCAGAATCAAATTTTTATCATTTCCCCGCTTCAGGTTCATTTTATGGCATTAAATCACTTGATGACGCAGTTTCTGCGCTCTCTGAGGGCGGTTTTGTGTGGTTCAATTTCTATCAGCCTGCAAGGGAGACACTCTGCCTGATGATTGATAAGGTCGGGATCCATCCCCTTTCCGTTGAAGACTGTTTTGATGAGGAACAGGTTCCGAAAATAGAATACTTCATGAGCAACACTTTTATTATCTTCAATTCTTTCAGTTATACTAAAAGTTCATTGTTCATAGATGAGGTAAATCTTTTTATCGGGAAGAACTTTCTCATTACAGTCAGCGGGAACCACGCGGATGACAGGAAACCACTGAATAATATTCATGACATAATTGAAAAGGGAAACACCAACGCAAAAGCTGGTCCGGATTACCTGATGCATATAATTCTCGACTGGATCGTTGATGAGAAATACAAGGCATTTGACGATATGGAAAATGAACTTGAAACGGCCGAAGAATCGCTGCTCGATAATGTCGAAGCGTTCCATCCGGTACAGCTCATAACGATGAGAAAAAACCTGATGAAGCTGAGAAAAACTTTATATCATGAAAGGGAAATCCTGGTGAAGATCTGCCGTCTCGATTGTCCGTTTATAAGTGAAAAGGCAATTGTCCATTACCGCGATATTTATGATCATCTTTCAAAATTCTTTGAACTAACTGAAACATACAGGGAGATAGAAACCAGTCTGATGGAATTATACACCTCACTGCTTAATAATCTCATGACAAAGATGTCGAATGATACTAACAGCTCAGTCAAACGGCTTACACTCATAGCAACCATATTCATGCCTCTGACTCTGCTTTCGGGTATCGGGGGAATGTCGGAATTTACAATGATCACCGGGCAGGATCACTGGAAGCTGGCTTATCCTCTGTTTCTGATGGGAATGGCTGTTATCGGGGTGATGACTTATTTTGTTATCCGCCGACTTGAAAAGAAAGACAAACTGAAAGTCTGAAATCACACCTCACCCCTCACTCCTCACTCCTCACTCCTCCTCTCACACCTCACTCCTCACACCTCACACCTCACTCCTTCTTCTCCCCCCTACGCCCTCACCGCCATCTTAACAGGTTCTTTTTTATTTTGACTGAGATCAAACATAGACAGGTGTTTTTCTCCGAATTCCCTTATTGCATAAGAGAAGAAAAGTCCCGACAGAATGTCAATACTGTAATGCCCACGCGCGAGGAAAAGAGCTGTAACTACTATGACAAGACATATGAAAATAAGCCATTTGTAACCTCTGTCTTTTACCAGAAGAAACATCAGGAAGACATTTCCAGTATGGCCTGAAGGATAAACGCCGAGCTCAAAATTCGAGAACCCATGGAATATTGAGTCGGACCCATTGAACATAGGAGGATTTCCAAAAGGTGTCAGTACGATAAATATAGCTCTTACGATATAAAAAATCCCGCTCATAAGCAAAAACAGAGGGATCCTCTCATAATCTTTCTTGTGGACAAAATACATTAAGACCAGCACGATAGGTACCAGGCAGAAGATATCATAGATAAGCGAAACATTATAAAAAGGAAGATTATCAAGAATAAGGTCAGAGAGCATAGGCAATGTTTTACCCTCACTCATGTAGGTATGCAGATATGATTCTGATGCGAAGTTTAATCCGGCTCCCGCAATTACTGCAAGCATTCCAATATAAAGATACTTGCTCTTTACGACAGGCAAAATACTGTGAAACATCTCAGAAAGATATTCAACAATACGGTTTCTTTTCTTTATACTACGACTCATTAATTTACGATATAAGCAAACGGAACTTATTTTATCCCTCTGGCAGTTTTAAATGCCGGACAAAGATAAAAACTTAAGTTGATTTTTAAAGATAGAGAAATCCTGATTACAATGACATCTCGTTGTAAATATTCACAATTTCGTCAGTGTATTCTTCCGGTGCTTCTACATGGCCCCAGCCTGTCTTGGTTTGCCATAATCCATCGTAGGCTGAGTCGTGGTATGATCGTATTATATGTGGTATCTCTTTTTCGGTAAGTATCTCATCCAGAAGCATAGCTTCCATCTGGTTCTTAAACATCAGTATTTTAACAGGCTTCTCCATGTTATTTTATGTATGCGCAATTATTTAGAAGAACATCCATCAGAACGCCGGAACATTCGCCGCGGATTGTGACTTCATCTCCGGTTTTGAACTTCGACATATCTGTCGATGCAAAAGTACAAATAACCGATGAGATATCGCTTCCTGTTTTTAGTGATATATTGATGTTGCTGCTGTCGGCCTGGGTAACCGACGAAATTGTACCAGTGACTTCCAGAATTTTGTTTATGTATTTTTCTGAAGCTGCATTTTCATTTTCTTCGAACTCGCTCTGCAATGCAGTTGCAGTTATTACATAATCAGGTTTGGCAGATGACAGATCGCTATGTTTTTTGAAGTATAATGACAGAGCTATAAGGATGGTGATGACAAAAAGCAATACAGCAAAAAGCGCAATCTTCACGTAAGATTTCATGATGTCGGAGTTTTATTTGGATGCAACCGGAGTGTACTTCATTGTTATTGTTACCGCCAGGTTTTTATCAATCTTATCTCTCACTACACCCGGAATAGTAATGTTAAAATCTTCGGGAACAAGACTGAATTTGGAACTGGCATTTATTCCGCCGCTTACAATTTCAATTGTGCCTTTAGTGCTGAACTTCTTTGTCACATTATGAATTGTCAGGTCACCTTCAACCGTTACTTCGTATGTTCCGTTCTTTGTAAAATCAACGGATGAAAGATTTATGATCTTTCCTTTGAATGTCGCTTTGGGAATCTTGTCGGACTCCATATAATTTTCATTGAAATGCTCCTCCATGAGAGCTCTTTCAAAATGGAAAGATTTTATAAGAGCCTGGAAAACCATTTCACCTGTTGAAATATCGAGAGCGCCCACAACCTGGTTATTATCAGCTTTGATAGTTTCAAGTGGCGTCTGGGAAAGAAAACCAATATACCCGTTTTTGGTCAGATATTTCTGAGCATTGGCTCCAAGAATAATATTCAGAAAGAATACCAGTAAAAAAATGCGTTTCATATTGCTGTTTATTAATTAAGAGAAATTTTACCTTGAATAACGAAATCCGCGGATTGACTAAGAACAGAGGAGATCCTGTATTGTTTAGAGTTAAATTTCATGAATGAATACTTATAAACTTTCCGGTTTATTGTGTTTCACCAGTGTAAATACCCTTGAGATATTGAACCCGAAACGGATATCACCTTTTGACCATGATCCTGTTGTCTCGCCTATAAATGCTTTTTCGATCATCCCGATGGAATTGGTGAAAAACAGCTGAAACACATGTCCCCCTGTTTCAATATCAAAACCCAGGGATAAAGGATTATATATCTGTTGACTCAGGTAGGTTTTTGGATTGACAACATAGTAATACTCACCATTAAGGCTTGTCCTTTTCGTAAGTTTTAATCTTGCCCCGGCACCCACCGCATATATATCATTGGGATCGAGCTCTGTGGCAACAAGATTCTTATGAATATAGGTTGGAGTAATCTGTACCGATATTGCCTGACTGATCTTACGTGCAACGAGTACCTGCGCAACGTATGCTAACCTCGAAGAGAAATAATTAGTCCGGGTCTGATTCTGAAACTTTAGTGTATTGAGCGCCACAGAAGTTACGGCAGAAAGTGACACAGGCATGACCTTTGCTCCTGAGGATTGTCTGAGGATGCTGAATTTTGCAAAGCCATCGAAGGTCTTTTCGTATTCACCTCTTCCGACTCCTATCATAAGCCAGTTACTGATTCCATATTCTAGGCTGAGATGTATATTTGACTGGTCGAGGCCAAAGAAGTTATAGGCGCCTGAATTGACAGGCCCAAACCGGTGTGATATCCTCACATCAAGTTGACCGGCAGGCATTCTCTCAATTGAATGGCCGTTCATCACGCGTGTCGATTTAAATGTTGAAGTGGTGTAGTTAGTCTCCTTTGCAGAATTCTGATCAAGCAGGTTCATCAAGTCATCCTGGGCAAAAAGAGATAAAGCAAATGAGCAAGAAAGGAGAATAAGTAAAATCCGTCTCATATTTTTATGTTTTATATTGAAAATTAATTATTCGGTGTACCTTGCTTTACCCATATTTCAAATTGCGTGATGGCACAGCTGTTAAGTTTGCCGGAGGGAGGCATGGGAGATGCTCCGGTCCGCCTTATTGCCACTGTAATTTTTGAAGAATTTGATATTACATCTGTGACAGACTGAAGATGAACATTTCCACCGAATGCGCTGTTTGCGTCCGAATGGCATGAATAGCAATTGTCAGTTAGAATTGCTTCTATTGTGCCGCTATATGTGACATTTGTTGTATCGCACGAACTATTCAGATCAGGATAAAGTGCTTCTTCGTTGTCATAATAACATGAGGCGAAAAAAAACATGAAGATGCCTGTTAAAACCAGTGAAACAAAGAAACGCTTCATCTTATGTGATTTATTAATTATTAGTATACCCGTTATTGATCCATAATTCAAATTGCCTTATTCTGCATGCCGAAAGAGAGCTTCCGACAGGCATTTTGGGAACACCGTTTCCTTTAAGAGAAGCAATAAGCGTCCCGTTTGCAGCCACAACCGCGACATTATTATAATTTGCAAGTAAGATATTCCCTGAAGGCGAAGTCCCGCTGTGGCAACCCACACAGGTAGATTGGATCACCGGCCAGATTGTTCCCGAAAATGTAACTGTGTTAACCGTATCACAAATTTCTCCGCAATTCTCATTAAGCGCGCCATAGGTGATCCAGTTGCGTATTGAATCTTTCTCCGCCACAGTTAATTGAGGACTGCCTGTTGGTGGCATTTTATCCTCCCCCCCGGAAGTTGTTATGACCCTGTAAAGTCTGCTTGAACCGGGGTTTCCGGGTGAAACGGAACTAAGTATTCCGGTATATGTGGTGTAGTTATATCCTTCTTTATGTGAAACAGCATCGTGACAGCCCGTTGAAGCACAACGCGAAACGATAACCGGAAGGATATCTCTCGTGAAGCACGCCCTCGATATGTAGTCACTCCCTGTTCCCCCGGTCCCGCCTGTTCCCGTTGTGTCTGTGCATGTTGTCTGGTTTGCGCCCTGCTCGATCCATACTCTTATTATTGTTCTGTTTCTCTTGGAGAGTGGCTGGTTTGGAGGCATTCTGTTCACTCCCCATTTTGAGATAATTGCCTGGTAGAATTTACTGGCATCAGGGTTTCCGGGGCTTATGCCATGCATTATGCTTGAGTAGCTGTTAATAGCCATATGAGATTCGCCGCCCCCGTCGTGGCAGCCGGAGATGCCACAGTTATCTTGAAATATTGGCAGCACTTCACCCGTGAAGCACACTTCAGGCAGATTGGCGATATCAGCGACATGAGTACAGGACGTAACCCAGGAAAAAACAGTGACCAATACTATAAATGTCAGGGTCAAATAAATCTTATCAGGCTTCATGATCAGTCGGTATGTTAGCGAACATTAAACACAATTATACGGCATTTGTTCAGAATTATTGTTTATCGACTCGTGATATACAGCATCTTAAACTCGTGTTCGAAATTCGGAGTGAAAACATTTTTCCCGAAATTCATCTGGATCTCTTCCTTTGTCCAGTACCTGCCTTCCTCGATTTCCGATTTATTTATTTCAGGAAGACTGTCGCTTGTGGCAGAATATGATGTGATAAGTTCCCTTTCATTAAGGGACTGCCAGATGTAACTGGTCAGGAAATGGGCTTCAAAATGACTCAAGCCGAGCTCTTCCTCCGCTTCGCGAATCAGGGCTTCATATGGTGACTCTCCAAGACTTACATGTCCACCAACTGAAGTGTCCCATTTTCCGGGCTGGATATCTTTTGTCATCGCTCTTTTCTGCAGGTATAATTCGCCTTTGGAATTAAAGACGTGAAGATGAACGACAGGATGGAGGAGCATACTCTTCCCGTCATGGCAGACACTGCGCAGTTCCCTGCCAATTGTATTCCCTTCTTCATCTACAATGGGAAACCATTCTTCCGGATCATTGAATTTCATAGCTGGCAAAGATAATAAATCCATTAACTACAAAGTTCCTCGTCTATTAACAAATAGGAACTTCAGATAAATGACTTTCTCAGCAGTCGCTCGAAAATCAATTTGCGACCCTGGAGGAAGCAAGTTATATAGTGGTGTTCTTTGTGTCTTGACTTTGTGTGCTCTATATAACTAACTTCCCTTCAAAGTCGCAAATTGATTTTCTTCGTTTACCCCGACCCCAAGGGGAGCGAAGAACCGACGAAGCGAAGCGAGGAGCTCGACGAAGTCAAAATCAATTTACTTCCGCGAAGCGGAACGGGGTAAATAAATTGATTTTCGAGCGACGGACGAACAGAGTTATTAATCTTGAAGTTCCTATTTTTTATAGGAGAGGGACTTTGTGGTTAAAAAACTTAAGACTCATATCACCCTAAACCCGCACCTTATCGTATTTCCATCCTCATCAACTACAGTGAGGATATGATCACCCTGGCCGGGCGAACATTTCGAGCTGATGGATAAAATGTGTTGTTCCGATATAGGTTTCATCGAGATGCCAGAACAGTTTCTTTGACGGATTGCGATGCGCAACTTCAGTGATCACCTTTGTCAGCTCACCGGTATGATCACGAGGGATAAATATTTTAATGCCGGGAGTGGGATAGATGAACTCCATAACCGGAATATTCCTGCTCAGTATTACAGCCTTCGGCAACAGGGGGAAGAGTTTTATATTCAGAATGTTTTTTCCTGTAAAAATATTCCATCGCAGGTGGCAGGATAAACCACGACACATTTGTGATGTCATCCGGTGAAACACATCCGGTATTTACCTGCCTGGTCTTAGCTCTGTTTAAATGAACAACCTGATGGTAGGGGCAGACTTCGCTTCTTAATCCATTCAGACAGGCAGGTATTTCAATTGTCTCATTACAATCCGGGCCGGCTCTGAAGCCGCTTGTTTTGCAGACCCTTATCATTGTCATATCTTGAGGCGTATCGAACCATGATCCCGAATTCATGAGATTAACCAGATCAAACATCAGCGGGGCGGCTGCAGCTATGCCTGTCAGACCCGGGCGTCCTTCCCCGGTTGCATTGCCTGCCCATACCCCCACAACATATTCCGGTGTCGTTCCTACTGCCCAGCCATCCCTGAAGCCGAAGCTTGTGCCGGTCTTCCATGCCAGACCGGGAGAAGAGGAAAAATACTGCCAGCCCGACTCGCTTTCCGGTCGGTTTACCTTCTGAAGAGCTTCATAGGTCAGCCATATAGCTGAGGCTGAAAGCGGTGGCTCAGGGTCCGGTGTTCTCATACTCTCTCTCGCCGGATCAATTATGAGAACAGGAGGATGATAATCTTCCTTACTGTAATTTTCTCCTCTGAGATTCCTGTTAAGAACCCTTGAAAGCGATGCATAGACGCCTGTCAGTTCCCACAATGATGTCTCTCCTCCTCCAAGGATCAGGGACAGTCCGTAATAATCAGCAGGTTTGTTAAAACTTGTGAATCCGGTTCGGCGTAGCAGTTCAAGAAATTTCTCAGGGTTATATTTCTGAAGCATCTTAACCGCCGGAATATTAAGCGACTGTGAAAGTGCCGATCCGGCACTCACGGCGCCACTGTAGCCCTGATCAAAGTTTTTTGGCGAAAATCCCGGAAACCGTGTCGGTATATCTGCTATAAGGGTGTTCGGAAGGATATCTCCTGAATATTGCATTCCCGCGTAAAGAACAGGTTTGAGGATGCTGCCTGTGCTCCTCAGTGACCTTATAATATCAACATCTCCGCCATGCGAACGGGCATCTTCGAGGGTATTGTTACCAACGTAAGCCAGGACATTACCAGTCTCCACTTCTATTACCAGACAGGCAGAATTGAAAACATAATTTTCCGCAAGTTCTTTCTGATGAGAATTAAGTATCTCCGCAGCCCTTTCCTGCAGTCCTCCGTCAACAGTGGTTTTTATTATCTCTCCTTTGTTTGCCATGAAAAAATGATCGGTCAGATGAGGCGCTCCTGAAGGCAGCTTTTTAGGCTCCCCGGGCAGAGGTTCATCAATGGCCAGGACTAACGTCATTGAATCTATATATTTCTTTTGGAAAAGCTTTCTGAGGAGGGCATCCCTCCGGGTCTTAAGCAGATCCTGATTTCTTCCCGGAAAAACAAGTGAAGGAGAATTAGGAAGAATTGCCAGTGCAGCCGCTTCAGCCCAGGTAATATCTGAAGATGATTTCCCGGTGTACCGCCATGAGGCAGCCCCGAGGCCCACTGTATTTCCCCCGAAAGGCGCATTTGAAGCGTAAAGCCCGAGTATTCTTTTTTTTGACCTGAAAATCTCAAGCTTCAGGGCCGAAAGCATTTCGATAAGCTTTTCACCATATGTTCTTGATCTGTTGCCCCTTGAAATTCGTGCTACCTGCATGGTTATTGTGCTTCCCCCGCTCACAACCTTCCCGGCTTTGATATTGTTCCTGAATGCTCTTAAAATAGAAACCGGATTAATACCCGGATGATAATAGAACCAATTATCCTCGAATGTGAGAAGCGATTTTTCAAATTTTTCGGGAACATTACCTGAATCAGGAAAGCGCCATTGTCCGTCATCCGCAATACGTGCCCCAAGAAGGCTTCCATCCGAAGCTTCAACTACGGTGGAGAGAGGCGAACGGAATGATGGTAACGGCGAAAGCAAAACCGGAGTAACAAGTACTCCGGCAGCAATAAGAAATATTTTAAGTTTTCTATTCAATTTTCTGTCCGGTTACTTTCACCTGGTTGCCAGGGAATCGTGAATAGCAATTTGGTGTATACATTGCCTCACACCATACCGATGGCTGGTAGAACTCCCCCTTGTAGGCGGCATTCAGTATCAGGACGAAGGTTTTAGACTGACCTTGTGTGAGACTGAAATAGGTATACACCCTGTCGTCCCTGAAATCACGATAGTCAGATGAACTCTCCTTAATTCCATAATCGGCCTCAAACAAACGGGTATTCTGGATCTCCCATCCCGATGGCACCATTTCTGTGAGTGCTATATTTTCCACAGTGGCAAAAGTATTATTTGTTACTTTAACCACCATCATAAAATCTGCCCCCTGCTTAAGGTTTTTCTGATCTGTTGGTTTGAGGTCAAGATCAAGATAATCGATCTTCATACTCAGCCCTTTATCCTCTCTGGCAATATCTGAAACGAGCGGAACTCCTTTCCTTGTGAGAGTCACATAAACCGGTTTTTCAGAATGTATTTTCAATTGTCAGAGCATTATTGTCGTTGTTTAATTTCAGATCTTTTGACCAGACTTGTTTTGAAATGATAGTCTGATCTGATTTAGCGCCGTTATAAGTGATTTTCAATTTAGACGGAGCATCTTTATCGCCCGGCAATGATTCAGTCCATTTCATATAGGAAAATAATCCCCAGGCAAGTGATTGAGTGCTGTACCATTCGTTGTTGTTAAATCTGCTGCAAATCTCATTTAAAAGAGGAATTGCCTGTTCATCTTTTTTCAGAAGAGTAAGGGTATACAGTACAATAGCCTTATCGCGAAGCTCGCTGCCGTAATAATAATTATGATATTCCGGTTCAGTACTTATATTCCTCATGTCCAGAAGGTCACCTGCAACTTCCGGTCGTCCCGTAGTTGCGAAAGCGGCTGCCAGAAGCCATTTTGATAATTGAGGTATCCCGGCGGATTCCCTTAACCTGTTCATAGCTCCTTTTTCCGGCTGGCCGGCAAGCGCAAGAGAGAAAAGCCTGTAGGCCTGGTCATTGGCGGTTTGTTTATACCTGGCGTCATAATGCCAGTCCTGTGCTGTCTTTTTCTGATAGCTCAGCCATTTCTGTTTAAATCCTGCAGGTATGCTATATCCTTTTCGCCCGGCTTCAGTCATGAAATGTCCGGCGTAAGAAGTCACCCAGTTATCAGGCTGCGATGATCCGGGCCATAATGCAATTCCTCCGTTTATCATCTGCCTTGTGATAAGCATATTAATGGCTGCCGTAACATTTGCAGCTGCACTTTTGGCAACAGATGGATCATTTGATTTCAATTCCCCGAGCCATAGCTGAGGAAAAGCCTCTGAGGTAATTTGTTCGGAGCAACCGTAGGGATAATCGAGCAGATACTCCATTCTTTTCTCAAGATTTACGGATGGCAATGAGGAAACCTCCATTACAGCGGAGTTGGAACCCTCAATTCCGAATGGTTTGAACGTTGTTTCAAACTTTTCTCCCTGCCTGATCAATTTTATTTCTGCCCTCACCTCCGGAGGATTCGGACTTCTTACTTCAAGCTCCATATTGTATGTTGCCGTTTCTCCGCCTCCCGTTGCTGTTACGGTTATTTTCGCAACTCCTGTTTTTCCACCGGCTGTGAATGAAAATTCAGAATCCTTCTCACCAGTACCCGGGACTGAGATATTTTTTGTCTTTTCTCCAAAGGTTACGAGCTCATTTCCCTCAGCCGTGATGGTAATATCCCTGATGTCGTCTTTCTGGATGAAAAGTGAAACAGGAAGGGCAACTTTTTCACCCGGACTTACTACACGCGGAGCAGTAACAAGTATCATAAGCGGATCCTTGACAAAAACAGATTTTTCAGCAATTCCGAATGCCCTGTCATTCCCCGCGATAACCATTGTTCTCACCGAACCGGTATATTGAGGAAGGATTATGGTGTGGGTATTTGTTTTCCCGGCGCCGAGTGTAAATGGTCCCAGGAATTTTACAACAGGCACAAATCGCCTGGCCTTGTTTGCCGTTTTATCCACTATGGCTTCATCGCCGCCGATGGCGAACACCCTCTCGAGAGTTCCTCCAAAAGCTCCAAGAACAAAATCATAAAGATCCCAGGTCTGAACACCCAGCGCTTCGCGGGCATAGAAATATTTCCACGGATCGGGAGTCTTGAATCCTGTTATATCAAGCAAACCTTCATCGACAACTGCAAGCGTGTATGACATTGATTTTTTTCCTGCTTCACTCACTTTTATCTCAACAGGTTTTTGTGAGCGGATCTCATCGGGCATTTCAATTTTTGGCACAAGACGGGTACTACGATCCTCCACCATTACCGGGATAACCCCATACAATCTCATCGGCATATCGTTGATCGTCTGGGCATGAGGCTGTATAACAGTGACATAAGCATAGACATTCGGAGCCATTTCCGGTTTGGCCTCGAAGGATACGACAGTGCTTCCTTTCTCAGTGCTGACTCTTTTCTCATCAATAATCCCCGTGGAATTCTCGAGCGTAATAATCGCCCTGGCATTTTCAGGAGCAGGGAATGAGAGCTTTATCTCATCGCCCGGATTGTATTTTTCCTTATCCGTATTGACGGCAAGAAGGGTTGCGCCTTCGCTATTTCCTTTTGCACCATATTCCCATGGCCAGTCGACAAGCAGTATTTTTCCGGTTGAATGACCAGCAGGAGTGGTAGCACGTATGAGATAGCGGCCCCAGTCTTTTTTCCCTATATTAAAGGTAAAAGAAGCTTCGCCATCCCGATGTCGTAACCGTTTTTCTTATTACCGGTTTATAATTATTGCTGGAAATATAGTAGGCAAGATTCTCCTCATCGGCTTCCCACCACCATCTGTAAGAGATTTTATAAATGGTTATCTCAACTTCCGATCTTACAGGTTTGCCGTTCTCGTCAACCGTAACTATTTTAACTTCATTGTCGGCATCGGTGAAAAGCATTCTGCTTTTGCCTTTAAGTCCCGGAATGTTAATTCCTGCAAAAACGGGGTAGGGGGCATATTTATATGTTGTCTGTGTGATACTTTCATCACCTCCGGGCTCTGAAGCTTTAGCAGTAAAAACGGCATTCAGCATCCCTGGCGCATTTATATCTTTTCCCGGATCAAAGACCACTGTTGCGTTTCCGTTTTCATCAACTTCATCTTTAAAAATATTGACAGTCTCCGAGTGGAATTCGGTTATCGGATCATCGAAATCATATTGACCATATTTTTCAAACCCGGTTTTCGTCTGTTTCAGAATATAGTCAACCGACGACTGCAGGTTCTTCGCCACTGCCCCGTTTAACCACTTCACGTTCAGAGTTCCTTTTGATACCGGGTTCGATCCTCCAAGAATATCACCCTTGAATGTCAGATTTATTTTTAGCCTGTTTGGCTTGATGGTTTCAATCCTGATGCGTTTGGTAAATGTGGCACCGCCTACCCTGAACTGAGCCCTGTAATCGCCCGTCACCGCATCAGCTGCTGTTTTTGTGGTGAAGACGAGAAGATTGCTCCCATCGGGTTTCTGGACCTGGTTATCTACTCTCTGTTCCAGAGGGTTAATAAGTTCGAACTGAACAGGATGACCTTCAGGAAGATCACTCTTCATGTCTTTAATAAGCAAGGAAAGAAATATTGAATCACCCGGTCTCCAGACATCCCTTTCCCCATAAATAAATGCTTTTATCCCGTTCTCTGGTTTATTTCCCGAAACGTCGAAGGAGCTCAGTGAGAGCGCAGAGCCTTCATTTGTCTTCAGATAATTCCTGTCCTTGTCCTTTTTGGCTATGACAAGAAATGGCTTCCGTTCGCAGAACAGAGCTACCGATCCATCCTGGTCTGTTGTTCCCGAAGTGATAAGCTGCATCTGATAATCAAACACATCAATTGTTGCCTGGCTGACAGGAAGAGCGGTAAGAAGATCGTTCACCATTACATGAAGGATCTCATCCTCTCCCTTTTTTGCCATAAGGCCAAGGTTTGATGCCAGGATATTTCTCGACACCCTTTTATCGGGACTATAATATGCATCAGTGCATGGATTCCTCCGGTCATCATAGTCAAACCCGAAGCTGTAATAGATCTCATCTTCGCTGTTTTCGTAATAGTTTTCAGGATCATTCCAGAATTCCCTGCTCTTCTCTTCCGCCTGCTGAAGGGCTTCTTCATATTTTCCGGGTTCTGCAGGACCATCGCAGGTGTAGAGGGAATAGGATCTTCTCATGCTCAGTTCAACTTTATAGAGAACACCTGGTTCCACTTCAATATAATCGGAAATATCGATGGTGTACAAATTCCATCCGGCGGTATTGATCCCTGAACCGGTAACCAGATCAACTTTGCCGGAATATACCGGACGACCGAACTGTTTTATCGAATTGCCTCCGTTCAGGTCGTTATCCTGCAGAAAATAAGGCAGGTTGTTGTCAAATATTTTAATGATCCTGAGATCAACAGCTTTCAGATTTGCCGCCTTAAAGGGAAATATAAGGTTTTTTGAAGCAGGAAGGATTATGCCATTGCCTTCCAGGAGAAGAGCAGGCGGAACAGATGTGAAATCGAGTTGTTTCAGGAATGAAGAGGAAAGTGTTACTCCCTTATTGTTTCTAACCGATGATTCAACATTCAGATCAACTTTACCCTGAAGCGGATTTACGGGGAAGAGACTTATTATGTTTGAGCTTATCGTGGTGGTTACTGCCGTTGGAGGTGTTAATTGGAGAAGACCCTCTGTCTCCTGCGTTGCATCCACAGGATCGGAAAACACGATATCGATTCTCTGATTTCCGCCCTGAATGCTGACGATATCTATTACGCTGAAATCTCCTGCAGCAGGTATACTGACAGTCGATGATCCTTTTTGATTGATCCCTGATGAGGTACCGTCCCATTCCAGGGTAAGCTCCTGAGCTTTTGCGGTTCTTTCGATGGTTGGTATGGTAAATTTGTGTATCAGGTTTTCCGAATGATCCCAGGTAATTTCCATCCTTTTCCTGCCCAGTTTTGCAGAAAGATAGCTTTCCGCCTCAGATGGTTCAATAAAGTCAGCCGCAACAACCTGCCCGTGGAGCAGATAACTGTTACCGTCCGGAGTACACTCCGGAGCAGATACCGTAACCCTGAAATCTTTCTTAAGCGTCTGGATCCTTAACGGAAAGATCCTCAGCCTATCCTTTACATCGGTGAGTTTATAGAGATTGAGCCCGCCTGTATAGATTTTGCCCGGATCGAGCAGTCTTGAAGGAGTAAAGATGAGTGTCGTTTCATCTTTCCATTCCGTTTTTCCTTTTATCGATGGGTCGAAAACAAATAATCCTGAGGCGGATTTATCGGCTTTTGCAGCAAATTCAGGACTGAATCTTATTTCGATGGAAGAATTTGCAGGAATTATTCCTGATGTATAGCCCGAAATGAATTCGCTGAAGCCCTTATCGAGAGGAATATTAACTTGTGTTGTTTCATCGTACTGGGCAGCTGCTTTTTTTATTGATTTATTATCCTTTGAACCACAAGAGGTTATAAAAAGAACAATAAAGAGAAAGGAAATAAGTTTTGCGGCTTTCATCTTCAGGTTTGATTGGTTATACAATAGGTCAGATTAGGGAAACTAATATACAAATTATATAGATATTTAGCCTTGCGTAAATTTCCCCTCTTTTTTCACTACGCTTAATACACATCTATGGATATATCTCATCCCTTGTCATTGACCCCCTTCTACCCTTTATACACATCTGTGACATTCCTTGGCATTTACCCCCTGCCCCCTAAAGGGGGTTTAAGAACCTCAATAGTCTTAAGAATCTGTTCAATGATGTTTTCCAGGTCAGTAAATACTTCATTATTAGTATATCTCAATATTTTAATACCAAATTTTTCAATGTCATAGCTTCTTCCATCATCATATTCAACAACTTCTTTTTTAAGATGAATTTCACCATCTATTTCTATTGCCAACTGATATTCGTGACAATAAAAATCAACGATAAAGATTCCAATAGGATGTTGTCTTCGGAATTTGGCTTTAAAAACATTTCTGTCTTTTAACTTATCCCACAAAATTTTCTCAGCTTCTGTCATATTATTTCTTAATAAGCTTGCCTTATCGAATGTATTCGGGCTGGCACCATAAAACATAGTCCTCTCTATAACTCTCATAATATAATTGATTTAGCAGCTTAATAGCAAAGATAAGAAAAGAGATAATGCTTTTCAAGCCCCCTTTAGGGGGTTGGGGGTTACTAAGGAAGAATACTAAATTCCTCAGTTAAGATCAATATGTGTAAAAAGGCTAGCTTTTTTCAAGGAGGAGAAAGTTCTCGATGATGAACTATTCCTCTCCCCCGATTGTTTCTACACAGGTGACCTGAATCGTTAGGTTTTCGAATTAAAAATAAATACAATGATAAATATTGAGGGGTTGATAGCAACTCAAACAAGAGTTTCGCGTATCAAGAAGAAATCATTCAGGAATTTACTTGATGATTTCAAGGCAAGCATGAAAAGGGCATATCATGGAGAAAATGAAATAGATGAATTCTGCTCAACAAGAGGGGTACCGCCGGCTGCTTTAAAAGAATTGATGTCGGGAAATCCACTGGCGCTTTGTATTCCTAAAGAATATGGTGGATTCGGCGGGAGCGTAAAAGAGAACATGGCTTTCCTGACGGAAGCGTCATATGAATCCCTTGCTCTGTCATTGACACTGGGCATAAATAACGGACTCTTTATTCAGCCTCTGGCCAAATACGGGCAGGAAAAAGCAAAAAGCAAGATCTTCGACAGGTTTCTCAGGGAAAGCTGCATGGGCGGTCTGATGATCACAGAACCTGGCTTTGGCAGCGATGCACTTAACATGCAGACTTCATTTTCTAAAAGAGATGGTTTATTTCATCTCACCGGCAAGAAGCATTGGGCCGGTCTTACCGGTATGGCCGATTTCTGGATTCTGACAGCCCGGCAGGAAACTTCTGTCGATGGCAATCTGATGCGCGATATTGATATGTTCATCAGTGAAGAAAAGGGTTACAGGCAAAAAATTGTGGTGGAAGAGTATTTTGAAAATCTCGGTCTTTATCAGATCCCGTATGGCAGAAATAAAATTGATGTATTTATTCCTGAAGAACAAAGACTTGTCCCGCAGACAACGGGGATCCAGATGCTCCTTGATCTGTTGCACAGAAGCAGGTTTCAGTTCCCCGGCATGGGACTGGGGTTTATACGCCGGATGCTCGATGAGGCAATAAAACATACACAGCAGAGACAGGTGGGGAACCGAAGTCTTTCCGAATATGATCAGGTGCAACACCGTCTAACCCGTCTTCAGGCAAATTTTACCGTTTGTTCAGCTTTCAGTCTGAGGTCCTCAGAGATTGCCGGCACTGAGAATAATCTGTCGGGGATGGGTCTCGAAGCAAATATAACCAAGAGCGTTACCTCCGATATAATGCAGGAATCAGCACAGTCACTGCTTCAGCTTTTTGGTGCAAAAGGTTATGAGCTGAACAATATAGCAGGACGGTCGGTCATCGACAGCAGGCCATTCCAGATCTTTGAAGGTTCAAATGATATTCTCTATCACCAGATAGCCGATGCGATACTAAAGCTCATGAAAACAACGAAGGAGAAAAATCTTTACAGGTTTTTGGTGCAGTATGCTTCGCGCGCTTCATCCAGAATCAGGGAGCTTGTGAATTTTGATCCTGAAGCCGGATTGATACAGAGAAAACTGGTCGAATTCGGACAGGTGATCAGCAGGATCGTTTCAATGGATCTGGTATTATACCTTGAGGAAAAGGGTTTTCGTAAAGATCTGGTTGATAATACTATAATTGTGCTGAAACAGGAAATCTCAAATTTGTTGTCGGTCTTCCGTTTCAGTAATAATACAAAAGCAATTGTGGATTATCAGGAGGGAGGTAATTGGTATGATCTGGGTTGAAATCCATTTACCACAAAGTCTCTCTTCGCTTACAAAAGCTGGAACTTCAATATTAACTGGTGTCTTTTCATTTCCAAATACCCCCTTCCCGGCCTTCCCCCAGGGGGGAAGGAGTTAGCTTCGAATTGGCGCTGGACCGACCTTTTCCCCCTTGGGGGAAATAAGAAAGGGGGTGTTTTGACCAAAGGACAGAATATCAGATGTGTACAAACGCCTGTTTTCCTTACGGCGTGACCATCTCGGTCCTGAGCTTCGCTACATAGTCCCTTATCTTGTTCAGGGTCTCAATGGTAACATTCATCCGGGCTCCGCTTGAGCGGAAAACCTGGTTTACAGTATCGATCTCAAGATCACCTTTCTTGAAATAGATATCAAAGGAATCGAAATAGTTTTTCAGGTATTTTAATTTCTTCGAGTAGTAAACTACAACAGGATCATCATAATAATTTTTCAGGAAGCTGAGAAGTGTGGTAAGCGTATATTTTTGCTGTGCTATTTTTTGTATCACCTCACTGTCGGGTTTTTCGGGATTATAAACCAGCTGTGTTGCGATGAACATCGCTTCCACCCATCCGCCCATAACCATCAGTCCGGCAGTACTTTCCCTTCCCCCTTCACGTAGATGGCTTTCCATTTTGGTAAATGCATCGTTCATGAGATATAGTATAGTATCCGGATCAGCAATATCGCTTTCGACTCTTTTGATCGGTTCGGTGAGAAAACTGTCGGGGATTCCAAGCTTATTGCTCATTTCACGGATGGTCACCATATAATCTATCATCTGCTGACCGATCCCGAATACCTTCAGATAGCCGAAATCGACACCGTACACTCCGGTATTGATCGATGCTTTTGAGCTGCTCAGATACTGGTCGCGGTTCGATATGGGGTTAAGCGCTGCGTTATTATACGGAATGCCTAACCTGTTGAACATCGTGCTCATTTCGACGGGTGTGAGAATCCCATAGAAGATCTCATTCTTTTCATCCGTAGTTTTCCCTGCTGAGTCAGATGAATAGGTGGAAAATGAGGGAACGAAAGTCTCTTTTCCCGTGTGTTTGCAGGAAAAAACAAACGGCAGAAGAAATAATACCAGGATATATATTTGCCTTTTCATTTCCACCTCAGTTATGTGGGGTCAAATTTAACAATAAATTCTGGAGTGAGCTAAAGTGAGCTAAAGTGAACTAAGACTGTCTAGGAGATCACTTTTGTCTTTTTACTTTTGTCTTTTGTCTTTTGTCTTATCTTCCCCCATCGCCTGTCGCCTGTCATACATAATACATCTCCTAAAGCAGTATCCTATTCCCCAGCTTCTTCGAAATAACTCCAAGTACGGTGCTTAGATTTGCATATCTTTTCTGCAGTTGGAGGACTTTTTCAATATCGTTGGCTCTTACAGCTTCTTCAAGGAGTACCATTATCTCCTTCCTCTTTATCATTATTTTGTCACTTTTAAATTTCAGGACCGCGTCACCCACTACCTCCTTAAGCTTCATCTCTTCGGTCTCCACGAAGGTTTGCTTTTCCTTCCAGATCCTGCTGAGCTCGTGTGAGTCAGCAAGAAGATCGGCCGACATCCTCGAGATCTCCGGATCTTCATGTTTTACAAACTGCCTGTCGCCGGTAATCAGACCATGGTCCGCATTAAAACGGATCTCTTCGAAAATCTTCGAACCCACCCTGTCGTCAAAATGAAGTTCGTCGGAAGTGATCTCCCTTACAATATAATCCGATACGGTTAGCATCTCCTCCTTCCCGTCTGATTCATTTATTGTTCTTTCAAATTCCAGACCTCCGTATTTCAACAGGAGTCTTATAATCTCCTTTTCGGAATAATAAGTTATGGTTTCCCTCTGTACAGGCTTCACAATTACAGGCGGAGGGACAGGAAGATCCTCGGGTCCCGGGTACTTATTCCGGTCCTGAAAATTTTTCTGCTGTCTGAGCTTATTTACTTCATGATAGATAACCGGTTCGCCGATTTCCAGAACGATACTGCATTCCTTAATATATACAGTTCTGGTGATCGCCTCGGGGATAACAGCTATAGATTTCACAACATCGCGTATCAGATCGGCTTTTTTTACCGGGTCATTGTTTGCTTCCGACAAAAGCAGCTGTGTCTTGAACCTGATAAAATCCGTTTCGTTCTCTTTCAGGAACTTAAGGAACTCCTCATTGGATACTTTCTTTGAAAATGAATCGGGATCCTCATTATCGGGAAGCAGGACAATCTTTACATTCATCCCTTCTTCCAGCACCAGATCAATGCCTCTTATGGAAGCTTTGATACCGGCGGCATCACCATCGTAAAGGATAGTGATGTTCTGAGTGAATCTTTTTATGAGCCTTACCTGTTCCTGTGTGAGGGATGTTCCTGATGAGGCGACAACATTCTCCACATTGGCCTCATGAAGCGACATTACATCTGTGTAGCCTTCTACAAGGTAACATCTGTCTTCCTGGGATATCGATTTTCGAGCCTGATAAATACCATAGAGGATCCTGCTCTTGTGATAGATCTCCGATTCGGGGGAATTCAGATATTTGGCCGTCTTCACGTCTGTCTTCAGAACCCTTCCCCCAAAGCCGAGCACCTGGCCTGAGAGAGAGTGTATCGGGAACATGACACGTCCCGCGAACCTGTCGAATATCCGGTCTTCATGTTGTATGGAGAGACCTGTCTTAACCAGGAAATCCTGTTTGTAGCCGTCTTCCAGCGCTTTTTTGGAGAAGGCATCCCTTTTCTCAAAGCTATAGCCGACTTCAAATTTTTTCAGCGTATCCTGACGGAATCCGCGCTCTTTGAAATATGTCAGTCCTACCGAGATCCCTTCATCACTATGGAACAGATTTTCGCTGAATTGTCGTGAAGCATATGAGGAAACCACAAGCAGGCTTTCGCGCTCGTTTTGTTTTTCAAGTTCTTCCTGGGTGAGCTCTTTTTCAATAACCTCGATGTGATACTTTTTTGCCAGGTATTTGAGAGCCTCAGGGTAGGTCAGATGTTCATGCTCCATCACAAAGTTGACAGAGTTGCCGACTTTCCCGCAGCCAAAGCATTTGAAAATTTCTTTCGAAGGAGATACTGTGAAAGAAGGAGTCTTTTCATTATGAAAAGGACACAAACCAAGATAGTTCACGCCCCGTTTCTTCAGAGGAACAAACTCCTGAACCACGTCAACTATCTGAGCAGCATCGAGAATACGTTCAACTGTGGAGCGGTCTATCATGTACCAAAGATATCAGGAAAAAAGCTAATACGTTGCAGGGAAAGCGGAAATATGCAATGACGAAGAGACTGAGAGACTTAGAGACGAAGGGACGAAGAGAACGTTGCAAGGAAAGCGGAAATATGCAATGACGAAGAGACTGAGAGACGAAGAGACGAAGGGACGAAGAGAACGTTGCAAGGAAAGCGAGAAATATGCAATGACGAAGAGACTGAGAGACTTAGAGACGAAGGGACGAAGAGAACGTTGCAAGGAAAGCGGAAATATGCAATGACGAAGAGACTGAGAGACTTAGAGACGAAGGGACGAAGAGAACGTTGCAAGGAAAGCGGAAATATGCAATGACGAAGAGACTGAGAGACTTAGAGACGAAGGGACGAAGAGAACGTTGCAAGGAAAGCGGAAATATGCAATGACGAAGAGACTGAGAGACTTAGAGACGAAGGGACGAAGAGAACGTTGCAAGGAAAGCGGAAATATGCAATGACGAAGAGACTGAGAGACTTAGAGACGAAGGGACGAAGAGAACGTTGCAAGGAAAGCGGAAATATGCAATGACGAAGAGACTGAGAGACTTAGAGACGAAGGGACGAAGAGAACGTTGCAAGGAAAGCGGAAATATGCAATGACGAAGAGACTGAGAGACTTAGAGACGAAGGGACGAAGAGAACGTTGCAAGGAAAGCGGAAATATGCAATGACGAAGAGACTGAGAGACTTAGAGACGAAGGGACGAAGAGAACGTTGCAAGGAAAGCGGAAATATGCAATGACGAAGAGACTGAGAGACGAAGGGACGAAGAGATTAGTTAACTAATACAATTATTTTGTATATTTAAATTGGAATATTACATGTCTCACTTAAACCTCAGATTATGAAAATCAGATCTCACAGGGAACTGGAAGTATACATACTTTCATTTGATGCCGCTATGAAGATTTTTAAACTCACAAAAAGATTTCCGAAAGAAGAGACTTATTCTTTAATTGATCAATTTAGGCGATCTTCAAGATCGGTATGTGCGAATCTGGCTGAATCATTCAGGAAGAGAAGGTATCCCAAAGCTTTTATATCAAAACTTTCTGACTCTGAGAGCGAAGCTGCTGAAACACAAACCTGGCTTGATTTTTCCTTAAATTGTGAATACATTAATGAAATTGAGTACAAGGAATTAAATGAAATCTATGAAAAGATAATTGGGAAACTAGTTAATATGTCGCTCCATCCAGAAAACTGGAGCTGGTAATTTCCATGTTTTTGTGCAATTCTCAGTAGCGTAATTTGTCACTTAGTCACTAAGTCTCTAATATTCTTGTCCCTAAGTCCCTTAGTCCCTTAGTCCCTAAGTCCCTTAGTCCCTAAGTCCCTAAGTCCCTTAGTCCCTAAGTCCCTAAGTCCCTAAGTCCCTTAGTCCCTAAGTCCCTTAGTCCCTAAGTCCCTTAGTCCCTTAGTCCCTAAGTCCCTAAGTCCCTATTCCTGAAGTACTCCACCGTCTTCACGAGCCCAACCTCAACATCCACCACCGGCTCCCAGCCCAGCTCCTTCTTAGCCAGTGTAATATCCGGCTTGCGCTGCTTCGGATCATCCTGAGGAAGCGGCAGATAAATGATTTTTGACTTCGAACCGGTAAGCTTTATGATCTTTTCAGCAAGCGTGCTGATGGTTATCTCAACCGGATTGCCGAGATTAACCGGACCCGTAAAGCTGTCGGACGTTGCCATCAGTTTCATCAGGCCATTGATAAGATCATCGACATACTGAAAGCTCCTTGTATGTGAGCCGTCGCCATAGATAGTGATATCTTCACCTTTAAGCGCCTGGACGATAAAGTTGGAGACTACCCTGCCGTCGTGCGAATTCATCTTGGGGCCGTATGTATTAAAGATGCGGGCAATTTTAATCCTGACATTATTCTGTGTATGATAATTCATGAAGAGCGTCTCGGCACATCTCTTCCCCTCATCGTAACAAGCCCTGGGTCCCAGTGGATTAACGTTTCCCCAGTAGGCTTCGTGCTGCGGATGGACTTCAGGATCGCCATAGATCTCGCTTGTCGATGCCTGCAGTACTTTTGACTTCGTCCTTTTTGCAAGACCGAGAGTGTTTATCGCTCCCATCACCGACGTCTTGATGGTCTTTATACCATTATACTGGTAGTGAACAGGAGAAGCAGGACAGGCGAGGTTGTAGATCTCGTCAGTCTCGATATATACCGGCGTTGTAATGTCGTGACGTATCAGTTCAAAATACGGATTGCCCAGGAGATGAATGATATTCAGCTTTGAGCCTGTGAAATAGTTGTCGAGACAGATCACCTCGTTTCCCGTTTCAAGTAGTCTTTCGCAAAGATGCGAGCCGATAAACCCGGCGCCGCCGGTGACAAGGATACGTTTCATAGGAGAATTATTATATACAAATATAATAAAAGGGATTTGTTTCACGTCTACCTCACACCAACCTCAGCCTTGGCTACCTCACCCCTGCCCCTCTCCTTGAGGAGAGAGGTAAGAATCATATTGTCAGGCTCTTACCCCCTTCTCTTTAAGGCTACCCTTTATACACATCTTTTTTGGGACGGGCTTTGAGGTGTTAATAAGTTAACTTGAATTGTTGATATAAGTATCTGATAATCAATATATTAAACTTGTTTGTCTTGTTTGTTTTTTGTATCTTAATTGCATGAAAGACAAACAGTTCGACGATTTTTTTAGAGGAATTCTGCCAGATTCAAGAATTGAAAAACGAGCAGAAAAAGTTATGGTAGATATGTTAGATTTTGGTAATGTTGTAGTAAATAAATTCTGTGCAACAAG
The DNA here is from genome assembly GCA_963792925.1 of uncultured Bacteroidales bacterium. Classification (GTDB taxonomy): domain Bacteria; phylum Bacteroidota; class Bacteroidia; order Bacteroidales; family VadinHA17; genus LD21. The sequence continues at coordinate 119,198 of CAWBYC010000004.1, forward strand.
CACAGAAAAAATTGGAGCCTACAGGATGCTGGGAAACGACAGTATTGACCATAAGGATCTAGCTGAGGGGCTGTACCGGGCATGTAAAAACAATGACCGCCCTGTGCATATGCTTGCTATTCAGGATACTAGCGAAGTTAACTTCAGTAATCACATGGGCAGATTAATGAATGATGAAAACTTTTATTACATGGCACCCCTCTTTGCGCTAGCCTACCCTTTATACACATCTTTTCTTGCTTTTATAATCTTAAGACTTTTAGCCTATTATAAAAATAGTGGCCTGCTCGTGTGGAAGCCACGAAGTGGCTAAAGTTGAATAACCCCCGGCGAAGCCGGGGGTGCAGCTAACTCTCTGATCTAAAGCCCTGAAAGGGCTTAATAAATTTGAATTTGATTTAAAAAATTATTAACTTGGCTCTCTCGTGCTATCGATAATTTAAATAAAATCACAAAATGTCAAGCTATCGCCAACATCTGTATCACATTGTGTTTAGGACTAAGTCCAGTTTAAACACAATTAATCAGGATCATACAAATGATCTGTACTCATATTTTGCAGGGATAATTAAGAATAAAAAGGGTCATTTGTACCGTATTAACGGTGTGGCAAATCACATTCATATTCTTACTGATATCAATCCCTTAATTCTTCCTATCGATTTCGTGAGGGATATAAAAGTATCAACATCAATTTGGATGAAGAGTAATGGATTATTTCAGTTATTTAAAGGATGGTCAGTAGGATATGGTTCATTTACCTGCTCTTATGCTAATCTGGATAGATTAATTGAATATATTAAAAATCAACAGGAGCATCATAAGACAGTCACATTTGAAGAAGAATATCGTAATCTTCTTTTAGAGAATGGTATTATACCAGACGAAAAATATTTTCCTTGAAATCTTCTTCAGCTCCATTAGAGCTGGCAAAGCTTTGTGGACATCCCACCCCTGGCTGCGCCAGGGGTTATTCACATGTGGCTCTTTCAGAGCCAACTTTGCTTACACCTGATAGGAAGGCGTTTTATCAGAATCAAAATTCAATAATATCAGAATTTAAAGATGTGTATAAAGGGTAGTCTTTAAGGAGAAGGGGGCAGGGGGATGAGGTGAGAAGAGCTGTAGAGGGGCAGGGAGTTTTAATTCCTCCGCACTTCCACCTTCACTACAACCTCTTCAATCTCAATATCCTTAGCCTCTGCAGTAAACGAATCTGAGAGATCAACTGTTGTAGCCAAGGTTTGTGATGCAATATATGCTGAATGACGTCTTACAGCTTCATTAACAGCATTATTGTCTTCAATAAGCACAGTGATCTTATCTGTCACATCGAATCCGTTTTCTTTGCGGATGTTCTGTATCCGGTTCACAAACTCACGGGCGATGCCTTCATAACGCAGATCGTCAGAGACTGTCACATCAAGGGCAACGGTAAGCTTCCCTTCATTGGCAACCTGCCAGCCCGGAATATCTTCTGAGATTATCTCAACATCGGCCGTAGTAAGCGTGATCTCCTCGCCGTTTATGCTGAAAACATGTTGTCCGTCTGCTTCAAACGAAACTATCTGCTGTGCATTGAGCGTTGAGATATAGCTGCTTATCTCCTTCATTAGCTTGCCGTAGCGTGGACCGAGTGTCTTGAAATTAGGTTTTATCTTCTTTACAAGTATTGAAGCTGTATCATCGATATATTCAACCTCTTTGACATTGACTTCCGCAAGGATAAGATCCTTCACGGCTTCGAATTTCTTTTTGAATTTTTTATCAGGAACGGGAACCATTATCCTGGCAAGAGGCTGACGGACTTTTATGCTTACTTTTCTTCTTAACCCGAGGATCATTGAGGAGATCTTCTGGGCTATATCCATTCTCTCCTCCAGATCTTTATCGATAAGAGAAGTGTTATATTCAGGAAACAGGGCGAGATGTACTGAATCTTCCTTATGCCGTACAGTTATGCCATTAAGATCGGAAAAAAGCTTCTCCATGTAGAAAGGAGCGATAGGAGCGGCAAGCTGGCTCACCGTTTCCAGACAAACATAAAGTGTCTGATAAGCTGCGATCTTGTCTTTGTCATATTCTCCTCCCCAGTAGCGTTTCCTGTTCAGACGGACATACCAGTTGCTAAGGTTTTCTGTAACGAAATCCTGTATAGCCCTTCCTGCACGTGTCAGATCGTAGTCGTTATAACAATCAGTCACTTCTTTTACCAGTGAGTTGAGAAGCGAGATGATCCACCTGTCAATTTCGGGTCTTTCGTTTACCGGGATATCTTTTTCGGTATATCTGAAATTATCGACGTTGGCATATAATGAGAAGAAGGAATAGGTATTGTATAATGTTCCGAAGAACTTGCGTTTCACTTCATCCACACCTGAGATATCGAATTTGAGATTATCCCATGGCTGGGAATTGGTTATCATGTACCAGCGCAGCGGATCGGAGCCATATTCCTCAATTGCCGAATAGGCGTCTACGGCATTGCCCAGACGCTTAGACATTTTGTTGCCGTTCTTGTCGAGCACCAGACCGTTTGATATGATATTCTTAAATGCAACGGAATCGGAGATCATTGTTGCGATAGCGTGAAGCGTAAAGAACCAGCCTCTTGTCTGGTCGACACCCTCGGCAACATAGTCAGCAGGGAACATCTCGGTAAAGAACTTCTCCTTGTTCTCGAACGGATAATGAACCTGTGCATAGGGCATGGCTCCTGAGTCGAACCAGCCATCTATGAGATCGGTTTCCCTGATCATCTTCTTCCCGGTATCGCTAACCAGAAATATTTCATCGACGAACGGCCGGTGAAGATCGAAATGCAGGTAATTTTCAGCTGTGTTGTCTCCTGTTTTGAAATCTTCAAGAGGATTCTTTTTCATGAATCCCGCCGTGACAGCCTTCTCAATTTCAACTTTCAGCTCAGTAGCCGAACCGATACATTTTTCTTCTTTTTTATCCTCGGTTATCCATATGGGTAGTGGCGTTCCCCAGTACCGTGAACGTGAGAGATTCCAGTCTACAAGATTTTCGAGCCATTTGCCGAACCTTCCGCTTCCTGTTGATTGCGGCTTCCAGTTTATGGTGTTATTAAGCTCGATCATCCTGTCGCGGAATGCTGTTGTGCGGATGAACCATGAATCGAGAGGGTAATATAATACCGGCTTGTCTGTTCTCCAGCAATGCGGATAGCTGTGGATGTGTTTTTCAATCCTGAAGACTTTCCCCTGCTGCTTCAGCATCACCGCTATCTCAACATCAATAGTCTCAGCCTCCGGAGGGAGTGAGGAATCATATTCGTTTTTAACCGGGCGGCCTTCAAAGGCGGCGTATGTTTTTTTGTTGACGTTTTGTTTAACAAAATTTTCATCGAGGTCAGCAACAGGAACAAGATAACCTCTTTTGTCAACCATAGGACCCGATGACCCGTCGTTTCTTTTCACCATAAGCGGAGGTACACCGTTTTCCTTTGCAACACGGTAGTCGTCGGCTCCAAATGTCGGAGCAATATGGACTATTCCCGTACCATCTTCTGTGGTAACGAAATCACCGGTCAGGACTTTGAAATGCGCCTTCGCCCGGATTCATCCAGTCGATAAGCTGCTCGTAGTTCAGGCCTTCAAGCTTTGCGCCGGTGAATTCACCGGATACACTGAAGGGGATCTTTTTGTCGCCGGGTTTATATTCCGAAAATTCAAGAGATGCGTTTGATTCAGGGAATAAAGAGTTCAGCAGATCTTTAGCTATGATTACTGTTATAGGCTCTCCTGAATACGGGTTGAAGCTCCGCACTTTAATATATCTTATCTCTTTTCCGACGGCAAGGGCGGTGTTTGAAGGCAGGGTCCATGGTGTTGTAGTCCAGGCCATTATATGAATATCGGCTGTGTCAGTGCCGGCATAGAGGAATTCGGATTTCTTATCCCTTATGAGCCGGAAGAGTGCGATACATGTTGTGTCTTTCACATCGCGGTAGCACCCCGGGAGGTTCAGCTCGTGTGAGCTCAGTCCGGTGCCTGCAGCCGGCGAATATGGCTGGATGGTATATCCTTTATAGAGATGTCCTTTTTTATAGAGTTGCTGAAGGAGCCACCACAGAGTTTCAATGTACCGGTTGTCGTAAGTCACATAAGGGTTGTCCATGTTGACCCAGTAGCCCATTTTGCGGGTAAGGTCCTCCCACAGGTCGGTATATCTCATTACCGCCTTGCGGCATTCCTTGTTATAATCTTCTATTGAGATATATTTTGCGGATGCCTTATTCCCGATATCATCTTTGGTAATTCCCAGAGCTGTTTCCACGCCAAGCTCAACCGGCAGTCCATGGGTATCCCATCCTGCTTTACGTTTCACCTCATAACCGCTCTGTGTTTTGAAACGGCAGATAGCGTCTTTGATCGTGCGTGCCATCACGTGATGAATGCCGGGGATGCCGTTTGCGGAAGGAGGACCTTCATAAAACACAAACTCACCTTTTCCGTTCAGTTCACGTATGCTTTTATTGAAAGTATCTTTCTCATCCCATGTTTTGAGGATTTCTTTGTTCACTTTCGACAGATCAAGACCTTTATATTCAGGAAACCGTTTCCCCATTGTATCAAATAGTTAATGTAAAATAGTTTATTTTAAAAAGAATGACAAAGATAGTAAATTTTGGCATAACAGCATGAGTCATCAGAGACCTAAATCGTTGTGCTTTTCTATTAATAGCACACAGATGACACAGATGAAACAGATTTTCGCAGATAATAAAACTACAAATCAGTGTAAATCTGTCTGATCTGCGTCATCTGCGTGCTATTTCTTCGCCCGGCGCCGGCACCTGCCTTACGAAGGTCATCTGGGTCTTGTGACTCTGCCTGGCCCAGTGACGAACCAATCCATCGGGTTTGACCGAAATTCCCTATCTTTGCCCTATGAACCAACTACCAACCCGCAGAAAGATCGTCCTGGCCATTACCGGTGCCAGCGGTTCAATATATGCGTTAAGCCTGCTGAACCGGTTGCACGAGATACAGGCTCCGGTGGAGGAGATCGCCGTAATCTTTTCAGAGACAGGCAAAAAGATCTGGTTGTCGGAAACCGGCTCCGCATTCTATGACGAGGGCTCTGCGAAGGAATATCAAAATGATAATTATTATGCTCCGTTCGCATCAGGCACTTCAGGCTATGATTCGATGATTATATGTCCGGCATCGATGGGTACAATGGGACGAATTGCAAACGGCACTTCCGATGATCTGATCTGCCGCACTGCCGACGTGATGCTGAAGGAAAGAAGAAGACTTATCATTGTGCCGCGCGAGACTCCCTACAACCTTATACATATCGGGAATATGAAAACACTCACGCTGGCGGGAGCGATAATCTGTCCGGCGACACCTTCGTTTTACAGTAACCCAAAGACAATCGACGAGCTTGTATTGACTGTAGTTGACCGTGTTATTGACCTGGCAGGATTCTCCGGTAAAGGTTTCAGATGGATGGAGAATGATCGATAGAAAATTCATAAGGTTTTTCAGGAAGCATCATGTCCTTACCATTGCGACATCAGTTGATAATGTACCCTGGTGTGCAAATTGTTTTTATGTTTATCTGGAAGAAGAAAATTCCCTGGTTTTCACAACAGATGCAGATACCCGTCACGGGAAGGAATTCATAAAAAATCCGGTTGTTGCGGGTTCGGTGGTTCTCGAGACAATGGTTATCGGAAGGATCCGGGGCATTCAGTTCCTGGGAATCGTTTCCGAACCGGAAGGGGAGCTGCTGTCAAAAGCAAGACGGGCGTATCTTCTGAAATTCCCGCCGGCGGTTCTTATGAATACGCATCTCTGGGTTGTGAAACTCACACTGCTCAAGATGACTGATAACAGGCTTGGTTTCGGGAAGAAACTTATTTGGCCTTAAGGAGAAATAGGAAGAAATAGAACGCGGATGACGCGGATGCAACAGATTTTCGCAGATGAAATCAGAGTATAAACCAGCCATTCCCCTTACGCCTTTACGCCTTTACGCCCTACACCTTATTTATCCGCGCAAATCCGCCAGATCCGCGTCATTCGCGTTCCCATTCTTCGCGCAAATCCGCCTGATCTGCGTCATCCGTGTGCCATTTCTTCCGTGCCATTACTCTTTCCCCAGTTGCTGCTTCACAATCTTCGCAATATATTTTCCCAGTATATCGAACTCAATATTTACAACAGTTCCCTTTTTGATCTGATGAAAGTTTGTTACTTCCCAGGTGAAAGGTATTATCGCAACCTCAAATGACCCGGATTTGGAATTGACAACTGTCAGGCTTACTCCATTGACAGATACGGAACCTTTTTCAACTGTAATATAATCATCCTGTGTTGGTTCATACTGAAAAGTATAATACCAGCTGCCTCCGGCTTCCCGCACATCGGTGCAAACTGCAGTCTGATCGATATGTCCCTGGACCATATGTCCATCGAGGCGCCCGTCGAGACGCGTACTGCGCTCAAGGTTGACCTTGTCTCCCGGTTTCAGCAGTCCGAGGTTTGTCTTTTCGAGTGTCTCCCTGATTGCTGTAACGGTGTAAGTCTCATTGTCTTTCTTAACAACAGTCAGACACACTCCGCTGTGGGATATGCTCTGATCGATCTTCAGTTCATTAACGAATGAGCATTTCATTGTTATGTGAAGATTGTCTTTTTCTTTTTCAACTTTTACTACCGTGGCGGCTTCTTCTATTATTCCTGAAAACATAAATTATTGTTTAGATTGTTGAGGCAAAAATAAGGAATTAAAAGCAAAGCCCCCAACTGGATTTGCAATCCGTGCTATTAGTGGCACCGATTACAAATCGGCGCCATCGGGCTCTTAAAGTTAGTTTTACCCCCCTTTAGGAGTAATTTCCTGGCAAGAGGCATATTTAGGTTCTAATAAATAGGTAACCAATAAATTATGTTTGTCTTTCGATTGTAGTCCGGGGATGTAAACTGTACAGTATTCCCTGGTTTTCACCCCTAAATCCCCCAGGGGGGACTTTAAGCATTCATAATGGCTTTGGCTTTGCTACAAAATAGGGTGTAAAAAACTAAGGAATGAAACTGAATATAATGTTTACTTAAAGCTCAAGTCCCCCTTGGGGGATTTAGGGGTAAAAAGCCCGGAGGTTTGTAAATCTGCTTCCCTGTATATAGAACCCCGAAACAACTCGAAAGCCATTATATGCCTCAAGCTAGGAAATTACTCCTTTAGGGGGGCAGGTGGCAGAAAACAAAAAAGCCGCCCCATTTCCTGAGCAGCTTTGTTAGTATCTTATAGCCTTTACAGCCTTTACAGCTTTTATAGCCTCTTCCTTATTTCTGTTTCATCTTAGCATCCATGCTGAGAGTAGCATGCGGTACAGCTCTTAGTCTTTCTTTCGAGATAAGCTTCCCGGTCTCACGGCATATACCGTAAGTTTTATTCTCTATTCTTATCAGGGCAGCCTGAAGATGCTGTATAAATTTTTCCTGACGCTGTGCCAGACGGCCAGCCTCTTCTTTTGATAATGTTGTAGCTCCTTCCTCAAGTACCTTGAAGGTAGGAGATGTATCCATTGTGTCATTACTCTCTTCGTGAGTGATGCTTGACTTGAGAATTTCATAATCCTTCCTGGCTTTATCCAGCTTCATAAGGATAATTTGTCTGAATTCCTCAAGCTCGTCATCAGAATATCTTGTCTTTTCAGCCATTTCTTACAATTTAGATTCTCCGCGAAGGTACGGTTTTTTTATTAAATTAAAAATACAACTCGTTTACAACAGATTTAAGGAGGAAATGTTCGGGTATGCGGTGTGCGGTGTGCGGTATGCGGTACGCGGTGCGCGGCGCGCGGTATCCCCACAACATTACCCAGTCTGACTTTAGACACATATTTGATCATCCTCGAGATTTCTCATTCCTCCTTTTTTACCCCCAACCCCCTAAAGGGGGCTTGAAAAGCATTATCTATTTTATTATCTTTGCTATTAAGCTGCTAATTCTATTATGCTATGAGAGTTATAGAGAGGACTATGTTCTATGGTGCAAGCCCTAATACTTTCGATAAAGCAAGGTTATTGAGGAATAATATGACAGAAGCTGAGAAAATTTTGTGGGAGAAGTTAAGAGATAGAAGTGTTTTTAAAGCAAGATTCAGAAGACAACATCCAATTGGAATATTTATAGTTGATTTTTATTGTCATGAATATAAATTAGCAATAGAACTTGATGGTGAAATTCATCTAAAAAATGAAGTTATTGAGTATGATGATGGAAGGGGTCATGACATTGAGAATTTTGGCATTAAAATATTGAGGTTCACTAATAATGAAGTATTTACAGACCTCAAAAAAGTAATGGAAGAGATACTTAAAATAACTGAAGTCCTTGAACCCCCCCCTTTAGGGGGCTAATCTTTATACACATCTTTTAATATAACTGAGAAGATTTATCATTCCCCCTTTTTTACCCCCAACCCCCTACGGGGGGCTTGAAGAGCATTGTCTCTTTTCTTATCTTTGCAGTAAGCTACTTAATCTATTAATATTATGAGAGTTATAGCGAGGGCTATGTTCTATGATGCAAGCCCAAATACCTTCGATAAGGCAAGTTTATTGAGAAATAACTTGACTGAGACCGGTTCTTGAACCCCCTTTAGGGGGCAGGGGGTAAATGACAAGGAATGAGACAAATCCAAACTTGTGTATAAAGATTAGTTTAGGGGGCAGGGGGTAAATGACAAGGAATGAGACAAATCCAAACTTGTGTATAAAGATTAGTTTAGGGGGCAGGGGGTAAATGACAAGGAATGAGACAAATCCAAACTTGTATATAAAGATTAGTTTAGGGGGAAGGGGGTAAAGGACGAGGAATGAGACACGTGCAAGATGTGTATAATGAGCAGGGGGCAGGGGATGATGTAACGAACTGCTCTAATTACTTCTCGCCTTCCTGAACAATATATTCCACCCCGATTTCCAGAAATATCTGAAATCGGTATAGAACGGACTCCTGTCGTAGGCATCAAGGTATTTCAGCTCGGAAGCCTGGATAGCCTCCAGATCACAAGGCATGTCAACATAAAACGGCGGAATGAGTCCGGGTTTATACTTAATCCTTCTCTCCCGGACTTCCTTTCTGTAAAGCTCAAAATATTGTTTGCTCAGGGGACGGATCCCTATCAGCTTCATATCGCCCTGGAAAAAGTTCATCAGCATGGGCAGCTCATCGAGCCAGATCTTCCTGCAGATCGCTCCCCAGGATGTTATGCGGAAATCGTTCTTAAACTTCCCTCCATCCTGCAGATCGTGATGCTTGTAAACATAACTCTGGATAAACTCGGAGTAAGGATGCATAGTCCTGAGCTTGTATACCTTAATTATATTGCCCGACTTCCCTATTCTGGGTAATGCTATAAGCGGACCATATACTCTTTCGTTGAGAGGAACGGGTTCATTAAACCTCCTTGCCTCAATGCATAAAAGGTTGCCAATAAATGATTCCTGCTTTATTTTAAAACCTGCCCTTGAAATGCGCCCCAGCGCTTCGGCACGCGACAAAACAGTGTTCTGTCCATGGGTAAGAAAGAGATAGATCCCCCGCGTAAACTTAAGCTTGGGAAGGATCCTTTTCACAATAAAATCTCCCGTATAATAGATATAGTTCAGAACGGGTGGATATTTGTGCAGAAGTCTTTTTTTCCTCTGATCCTTTGTCTCGACACAACAGAAAAAATAGCCCTGGTCTTCCAGTTTGCCGTTTACCGCGTCGAGAAAGCTGTCGAGTTTTTTTATATCATTCATCTTGTGCAGATTAATGATATAATCGTACTTGTCTCTGGCCAGACTGGTTATATTGAATATGGTGGTAGTTGATAAAACTGCCATGCGGTCGGTGAAGTTGCTGCATGTCATTTTCAGTACTGCAAGCGCCATATCCGAGCCGCATTCCCTTTCAATCGACAAAGCTATTCGCGGATTCACCTCTGTATGCTCGTCATGCCGTTTGCCATTGCCGTTTATTTCTTTTACCATCTCATGCTCGGACGGTCTTTTCTCCGGGACATACTTCTCAAAATCCGGGCTGTCCTGTACAATGGCTTTTTTGAAGGCTATAAAAACCGAACCCATCACCAGCTCAAGGAGTGTTGCAAGCAATGCCGTTCCCAGTACGATTGTCCTTGAATAGGTATAGGTCCTGAGACTGTACATCGCCAGAGCTGTTATCGAGATGGCAATGAAATTGCTGGTCAGTACTCTTGAGAAAAGGGTAGTGAAATTGACGATCTTTCCACGGTTCATCTTTCCGTTTACAAGCGAAACGATGATCCACATTGCAGCCAGACAGATAAAGAAGGGAGTGTGGGAGGGAAGGTATGATCTCAGACTGGCGGGTTTTGTCCATACCAGTGCCAGGAATGATATCGTAAGAATAAGAATATCAGCCAGTAATGTCAGAGACCTGAATCTGCGTCCTTCCATGTGGTTAATTTCACGAACAGGTTTACAGGAGCGAAGTAAATAAAAATTTAAAGATTGTGTTCAATAAGATGCAATTATCATTTAAATCCCATTAACTACAAAATCTCTCACTCGACAGATATAGGAACTTCAAGCTTAATAACTTTATGTCTAAAGATCGAATCAAGTCTCTTTTATGTGATTACCCCCTTTCTTATTTCCCCCAGGGGGGAAAGGATTCCCACGGATTAAGGCTTGACCATGAGTCATTACGAAGCCGACTCCTTCCCCCCTGGGGGAAGGTTGGGAAGGGGGTCAAAGAGCTCGAGAAGGTTAACGGATTTCTTCCTTCAAAACCCAAAGCTGACCCCTGCATTCACTGTATTCTTCCTTCCAAAGAAATATTCAGCGCTCCAACGGGCATCACCCCTTATATTTCCTGCCGAAAATGAGAACCAGCAGAAGAGATCATTGATGACCTGGTATGACGTCTTCAGATCCATAAGATGTATTATGCCATTCCACTGTGGAGAGTGGCGGATTGCCTAAACGGTTGGTTCCGAGCTCGGTGTAATCGGGACCGCGGATCTCATCGAGAAAATACAGATTTATATCGAGTGTCCTCACCGGATGGTAATCAAAGGCGAGATACCATTCCCGGGAGTTGTCCTTCATGTAATGACCTAAGTTAAAACCGGCATTCTGGAAAGTAAGTGTAGGCACATCATGCTGAAAGGCAAGAGGATAGGAGTATGTGAATTCGGTGGTGAATGACAGATTGGAAACAGGGAGACCCGTAATTCTGAATCCGGCTTTATAGCTCAGGAAGTTCCACTGATCTTTTTTTGTGAACCTGCTTGTGGAAAGCTCATCGATAAACATTGTTGCATAGAGATGCAGGTTTTTGACCTGTCTTGAACTGATATCAAAAAACATCTGGGAATTCATGTTATTTATTCCTGATGTCATCGAGTGATCGACCGACTTATAAAAAAAGAGAGGCACCAGGTAGGCAGGATTGACATTCCCGTCACTGTACACTATACTGTTCCCGGCTGAGACATTAAGATTCTTAACGGGAGTGAAGGTGAACATGTTGGCTGCTATGAACTTCTTATGGTAAACCTCACGGTAATCGGTGCCATAGCTGTTCGACACCCAGTATGAGTTATTGCTGTCGACAACCATCGAGTTCAGCCATCCGTGGAAATAGTTGAATTCGAACCATCTGACAGGTGCGATGTGCAGTCTGAGCTGTATAAATGTCGGATTATTTCCGCCGAAGATATTTGCTCCGTTATAATTATTTCCCCATTGCTGGTTGTCCTTAACCAGAGCGGCGTTTCCCCATTTCCATGAATATGTGACGCCACCCTGCATCTCGCTCCAGTCGTTTCCGTTTTTTATATGTCCGTCGGTACGGGTACCAAGATATGCCGGAAGACCAAGAAGCGGCTTCTCATGGTTGTCGCGGAGCGAGGCATAGAATCCCCACTTACCCACATAACCCCTGGCTTCCGCGCCATTATGATAATATGTGGCTCTTCCCGATGAATTTGAAAAGATCTCGCCCGCCCAGGATAGGATTAACAGTTAGGGAGAAAAGTGAATCCCGGTAATAAAACAGATCATAACGAAGCGTACCGTTACGCCTTTCTTCCTTTACGCCCTTACGCCCTTGCGCCGTTACGCCTTCCTCTTCCGTTACGCCTTCTTCCTTTACGCCGTTACGCCTTTGCGCCGTTACGCCTTCTTTCCCGAAATCCCTCATATAAAACCCCAGTTCTTTCTGCTGACGCATATTGAGCTGTTCTTTTTTCTTCTCCGCCTCCTGAAGAGAACGGGCGATGAACAGACTGGAATATGGTTTTACTGCTGAATTGATTGTTATGATGTGCTGGCCGGCCAGTTCATCGAGAAAATCATAGATGGCTCTGTTGCTGACCGTTTGCGGCACCTCCTGTGAAAAGACAGTCATATTTGTAGTCTGGACACAAATAATCAGAACAGCTATGAGGAGAAGTTTTTTCAATATCGGGAAAGGTTTTAGCAAATATAGAAGAAATAGGAAACGCGGATGACGCAGATTGGGCTGATTTACGCGAAGAAATGGAACACGGATGACGCAGATTGGGCGGATTTACGCAGATGAAAAGGTGAAGGTACAAGAGCGTAAGGCTAAAGGGAAAGTTGTTTTATACGGATTTTATCAGTGAAAATCTGTTGCATCCGTGTCATCTGCGTTCTATTTTCTTCGTCATCCGCGTCATCAGCGTTCTATTCTTTTAAATTTATTTATCTTTGACCCCGTTTTCAATCAAATAATGTCTGAACAGGAAAACATATCAGCCAAAGAAATTCAGCCTCTCCGGAACCCCGTTTCTGAGGAGAAATGGTATGCAATATACACCCGTCCCAGGGCAGAGAAGTTAGTCTTTCAGCGTCTGGAGGAAGATGAGATCGAAACATTCCTGCCGCTTCAGAAGACCTACCGAGTATGGAGCGACCGTAAGAAGCTTGTTGAGAAACCACTGCTCCCGTCGTATATATTTGTAAAGACAAATAAGAAGAATTTCCCGAAAGTCTATAAAATAACCGGTGTTGTTAAGTTCGTATCCTTTGAAGGACAACCCGTTTCAATACCTCAGAACCAGATCGACAACCTGCGTCTGTTAATTAACAGCGATGCTGAAATAGAAGTCACGTCGGAAAAGTTCGCTGCCGGTGATAATGTTGAGGTGATAAATGGTTCACTTGTGGGTCTGACCGGGGAGCTTATCCGTATAGGAAGTAAAAACCGTGTTGTGGTAAGGATCGACAGGCTCGATCAGAATCTGATACTTAAGATCCCTAAGGCGTTTCTGAGGAGAATGGAACGCAAATGACGCAGATTGGGACAGATTTACGCGAAGAATAGGAACGCAGATGACGCGGATGAGGCAGATTTACGCGAAAGAAATGGAACACAGATGACGCAGATGAGGCAGATTTACACGGAAGAAATGGCACACAGATGACGCAGATGAGGCAGATTTACACGGATAAAATTGTTTAACAACTTATGGTAAATTTTTTACCGCATAATTTTTAATTTTTTTTATCTGCGTAAATCAGTTTAATCAGCGTCATCCGTGTTCCTATTTAATCTGCGAAAATCAGTTTAATCCGCGTCATCTGCGTTCTATTTCTTCATCCGTGTTCTATTTCTTCTTATCTGCGTTCTATTTCCTAACTTGCACATTATTTATTTCAACCCATATGGATTTTAAAGATAAAACCCTGCTGATAACCGGAGGTTCCGGTTCTTTTGGAAATGCCGTGCTCCAACGATTCCTTGACACCGACATCCGTGAGATCAGGATCTTCAGCCGCGACGAAAAAAAACAGGACGACATGCGGCACCTGTACAACAGTCCGAAGATCAAATACTTCATCGGCGACGTGCGTAGCAAACGAAGTCTCGACAATGCCATGCAGGATGTCGATTACCTGTTTCACGCAGCAGCTCTCAAACAGGTGCCGTCGTGCGAGTTTTTTCCCATGGAAGCGGTCCGCACTAACGTTATGGGAACAGAAAACGTTATCGACAGCGCCATAGAGCATGGTGTAAAAAGGGTCATTAACCTAAGCACCGATAAGGCTGTCTATCCGATCAATGCCATGGGCATAACAAAAGCGCTCGGAGAAAAAGTCGCTCTCTCAAAATCGAGGGGAACAGGCACCCGTGATACTGTTGTCTGCTGCACCCGTTATGGAAACGTGATGGCATCGAGAGGCTCGGTCATTCCGCTTTTTATTGAGCAGATGAGGGCAAAAAAAGATATTACCGTGACTGATCCGTCAATGACGCGTTTCATGATGACTCTCGAAAACGCCGTAGAGCTTGTGCTGTTTGCTTTCACAAATGCCAGGCCGGGCGATATCTTTATCCAGAAAGCCCCTGCCGCCACTATCGAAACACTCGTCCTCGCTATGAAAGATCTGTTTAACAGCAAGAGTAAATTGAAAGTCATTGGAACACGTCATGGGGAGAAAGTATATGAGACGCTTGTTAACAGGGAGGAGATGGTAAGGGCTGAAGATATGGGCGGGTATTTCAGGATAAATGTCGATTCAAGGGATCTTAACTACGACCAGTATTTCTCGGAGGGGGAATCCTCAGTGTCAAAAATGGAAGAATATACTTCTCACAATACTACCAGGCTCGATGTGGAAGAGATGAAAAAGCTGCTTCTTAAGGTGCATGAGGTGAGGGAAGAGATGAAGAAATAGGAACGCGGATGACGAAGAAATAGGAACGCGGATGACGCAGATTTAACGGATTTTCACGGATAAAAAAATTATATTACATTGAAAGAAATAGCACAAAGATGACGAAGAAATAGGAACGCGGATGACGAAGAAATAGGAACGCGGATGACGCAGATTTAACGGATTTTCACGGATAAAAAAAAATATATTACATAGAAAGAGCATAAAGATGAAGCAGGTGAAGCAGATTTTCACAGAATAGGAACACGGATGACGCAGATGTAACGGATTTTCGCAGATTAAAATCAGTGTAAATCCGCCTCATCTGCGTCATCCGTGTGCTATTAAAATTTAAAACATGTAAAGTAGGAATAACCGGACAGTCGGGATTTATCGGATCACATCTGTTTAATTTCCTGAACACTAAAAAAGAAAAGATTACACTGATCCCATTCCACGACTCATATTTTACCGGTGAACGGGATCTTGAAAAATTTGTCAGTGAGTGCGACACGATCGTACATCTGGCAGCCATGAACCGTCATGGCGATCCGCAGGTGATATATGATACGAATATAAAGCTCGTGAGTCAGCTGATCGATGCCTGCATCAAAACAAAATCCAACCCGCATATTTTGTTTTCCTCGAGCACCCAGGAAGAAAAAGATAATCTCTATGGCAGGTCAAAACGCGATGGTCGCAGACTGTTTGAAAACTGGGCCGCAGCGAACAATGCATCATTCACAGGATTCATAATTCCCAATGTCTTTGGACCGTTTGGCAACCCGTACTACAATTCGGTGGTAGCCACTTTCTGTCATCAGCTTACACATGATGAACAGCCGCATATCGATGTGGACGGGGATCTGAAGCTTATTTATGTGGGGGAACTCGTTGAGGCGGTATATGCAAAAATATGTGAAAAAGGAGAAGGGGAGAAGGGGAGAAAGGGAGAGATTGAGACGATTTTTGTGCCACATACTTCTGAGAAAAAGGTGTCGGAGATATTAACCATTCTCGAAGGGTTTAAAACTGACTATTTTGAAAGGGGCATCTTTCCGGGCATAAAAGACAGACTCATACTTAACCTGTTCAACACCTTCGTTTGTTATATCGATCATGAGAAATTTTATCCTTTTCAGCTGAAGCTTAACACCGACGAAAGGGGAATATATGTCGAGACGGTAAAGATGATCAGCGGTGGACAGGTATCTTTCTCGGTGACAAAACCGGGTATCACGCGGGGTAATCATTATCATACCCGTAAGGCTGAGAGGTTTGCGGTGATAAAAGGCAAGGCGAGGATTGAGCTGAGGCGTATAGGAACTGATAAGGTAATGACTTTCGACCTTGATGGGAGCCAGCCGTCATTTGTTGATATGCCGGTGTGGCATACGCATAATATCACCAACGTCGGAACAGAGGATGTTTATACGATCTTCTGGATAAGTGAATTCTATGACCCGAACGATCCGGATACGTTTTTCGAGCCTGTAAAAGAAATGGAACGCAGATGAAGAAAGAAGAAATGGCACGCAGATGACACAGATGCAACTGATTTTCACAGATTAAATCAGTGTAAATCTGTACAAATCTGCGTCATCAGTGTTCCATTAAAATTAAATATATGACTTCAGAATTTCTCCACCAGGAACTATCATCAGAAATTATTAAGTGTTTTTATAAAGTTTACAATACGCTTGGTTATGGGTTTCTGGAAAAAGTATATGAAAATTCACTTAGAATTGAATTAGAAAGCTGTGGACTGGAAGTTGAGCGGCAAATGCCCATAACAGTTTATTATGAAGGTCAGGAGGTAGGAGTTTATTTTGCAGATCTTGTTGTCGAACAGAAAATAATTTTAGAGTTAAAGGCAGCAGAATCCCTTTGTGAAGAACATGAATTACAATTAATTAATTATCTTAAAGCAACAGAATTTGAGTTAGGATTACTTCTTAATTTTGGCAAGAAACCTGAAATCAGACGAAAATTATATACCAATGAAACTCATTAAATCTGTGAAAATCTGTTTCATCTGCGTCATCTGTGTGCCATAAAAATGCCATAAAAAATCATATCATGAAATCAAATTTAAAAGTCCTTACCGTCGTCGGCACCCGCCCCGAAATAATCAGATTATCGCGTACAATGTCCTTACTGGATCAGCATCTGACCCAGGTGATTGTTCACACCGGCCAGAACTACGACTATGAGCTCAACGAAATATTCTGGAAGGAGCTCGAGCTGCGCAAACCCGATCATTTCCTCAATGTCGACACCACCTCTCTCGGCGCCACCGTGGGTGATATCATGCGCAAGACAGAAGAAGTGTTGAAGCTGGAGAAACCCGATGCCCTGCTTGTCCTGGGCGACACCAACTCCTGTTTATCAGCCTATATGGCCAAGCGTATGCATATCCCCATCTTTCATATGGAAGCCGGCAACAGGTGTTTTGATTTCAATGTGCCGGAGGAAGTGAACAGGAGGATCATCGATCATATTGCAGATTTCAACCTCGTTTATACCGAACATGCCCGTCGTCATCTCCTTAGTGAAGGTCTTCCACACCGCCGTATCTATCTCACCGGCAGTCCGATGAAAGAAGTCCTGGATTTTTACAAACCCAAAATCGATAAATCAAATATCCTTACCCAACTCAATTTATCCTCCTCACCCCTCACCCCTCACCCCTCACCCCTCACACCTCACCCCTCACCCCTCACTCCTCACCCCTTTTTCCTCGTATCCGTTCACCGCGAAGAAAATGTTGACAATCCGGAGAACCTGACAAAAATTGTTACTGTCTTAAACAGACTGGCGGAGGAATACAAATATCCGGTTATTGTTTCCACACATCCCCGCACACGTAAGAGACTTGAATCATCTGAATCCTCACCCCTCACCCCTCACTCCTCACCCCTCATCCAGTTCCTCAAGCCCTTCGGTTTCCTTGACTACGTACATCTCGAGCAGAACGCACTATGTACTATTTCCGACAGTGGCACGATAAGTGAGGAGTCGGCGATACTGTCATTTCCGGCTATCTCGCTGAGGCAGTCGATGGAGAGGCCCGAGGCGCAGGATGCAGGGACGATTATTCTGACGGGGTTTGATCCGGATGTAGTGTTAAGCTCGGTGGAGACAGCGATTGCAGAGCATAAGCTGAGGAGTTATAATGGTAATGTAGCGGATTATGATATCAGTGATACCTCCTGGAGAGTGTTGAAGCTGATAATGGGAAATACGAAGCTGTCAAATCTCTGGAACGGGATTAAAAAATAGAACACAGATGACACAGATTGGGCAGATTTGCGCGGATAAAATGGTGTAAGGCACAATGGGCGGATTAAGGCATAAAGGCATAAAGGCATAATGGGCAGATTTACATGGATTTAATCTGCGAAAATCTGTTGCATCCGCGTCATCCGCGTTCCTATTCTTCCATCCGCGTCATCCGCGTTCCTATTAAAATGGCACACAGATGACACAGATTAAACTGATTTTCGCTGATTTAAATGGCACACAGATGACATCAGATGAGGCGGATTTACACGGTTAAAATGGCGTAATGTCACAAGGGCGCAAAGGCATACAGGCGTAATGGCGTACTATTTCTAATCTGCAGATTTACATGGTTTTAATCTGTGAAAATCTGTTGCATCAGCGTCATCAGCGTTCTATTTCTTCCTCCGCGTCATCCGTGTTCCATTTCTTCCTCCGCGTTCTATCTTCTTCACCTGAACATCGGCAACCCGTTCTTCCCCGTATTTATCTTATACGTAAACGTGAAATTGAGCGTATGATACACGTCGTTTTTCAGCGATTCGCTGCTCGTATATCCATCGAGATAATCGGTAGAGGTAAATCTGCCGCCCAGCTCGACACCAATATTTATCTTACTCGAGTAGATAACGCTTACCCCGACACCCAGAGGGATCACCCCCGCGAAGCCGCTTGTTTTCATCTGCTGAGCCTCGAGCAATCTGTTGGGACTGACGCTGTAGGAAAGACCGCCCACCCCGGCAAAGACATAGAAATCGAGTGACTGGAAAAGAGATTTTAGTATTGCGTTATTTCCTTTCAGGAACACGAAGCTGTTTTCGCCTTTATTCTTGATGAAGTAATATTCCCCTATCAGCGAAGGCTCAAAGAATACAGTGTTCTCTTCAAATCCTCTCGGGATATTTGATCCCCTTGAATCGGTTGAATGCATTATTCCGAACATCATGTTTATTCTTGCCGATACCGACTCAGCTATTCTGTACCTGATACTGGCATTAAAGTTTACCCTTGTGTGTCTGAAGGTGAAATCTTTTAGTCCCAGGATGTTTTTGCTGCTCGGATAACCGCCGATGTCCCCGAAGAACTGTGTCGTGCCAATCCCGCCGGAAATCTCGTATCTTCTTAATTTCCAGAGCTGGGCGTTTGCCGACAATGACAAAAGATAAAACGCTACTATGATAATCAGCACTCTTTTCATAATAGTATATTTTCAATTGGCAAAAATACAAAGAAATGGAACGCAATGGCACACAGATGACACAGATTAAACTGATTTTCGCGAAGAATAGGAACGCAGATGACACAGATGAGACAGATTTTCGCGAAAATAGGAACGCAGATGACACAGATGAGGAACATGATTTTACGCTTGATTTATAAAATCTGTTGTATCCGCGCATCCGTGTCTATAGCAGATGACACAGATGAGGCTGATTTACACGGATAAAATGGTGTAAGGCACAAGGGCGCAAAGGCACAAGGGCGTAAGGGCGTAAAGACAAAAATATGTACTAATCTGCGTTTACATTCTTTTAATCTGTGAAAATCCGTCTCATCTGCGTCATCTGCGTTCTATTTCTTCATCCGCGTCATCCGTGTTCCATTTCTTCCTCCGCGTATCCATGTTCTATTTCTTACCTTATCATCACCTTCCCCACATATCTCATATTCCCCGATGTAATCTCAACAAAATAAATCCCCTTAACAGCCGGAGCATTCACCTGGATGATCGAATTCTTATGGAACTCAGTTTTTTGTGAGATTCTTGTTGTTGTACCGATGATATTAATAATCCTTATCGAACCTGTTTTTCCGTCCCACTTATCTTTTAGCGGCTGTATATTAATAACATATCGCGATGGATATATATTGAACTCCTTCGTTGGAATAAAATAATCCTTTAGTCCCGTTGACAGGTTTACAGTAAGCGTTTGTGGTACATCGGGAGCAGCATAAAAACTTGAGTTTCCTGCCTGCGATGCCGTGATTACCACCGTTCCGGCACTTAAGATATGAACCAGGTTCCCGGTAACAGTCGCCACCAATGGGTTATTGCTTGAGAAACTGACAGTCAGTCCGGAGCTTGCAATAGCATTCAGCGTGAAATCAGGAGCGCCATACTCCACAGGGGGAATAGGTCCGAATGTAATAGTCTGATTTGCAACTCCAACAGCCAGTGTTCTGATGTATTTCGCCGGTGCATAGGTGGCGTTACCCAACTGACGTGCTGTGATATATGACGATCCGGCAGTAAGTATCGTGATCATACTTCCTGCTGCTGTGGCGACTGACAGGTTTGAACTGGAATATGTTATTGTAAGGCTGCTGTTTGATGCGGCTCCCGGATTAAAAGGAGGATCTCCGGCCTGCTTCAGGGGCAGTTCAGGGAAAGTTATGGTTTGAGCCAACAAAGTAACAGGCAGGTCCATAAACGAAAACAGAATTCCTCCTGAAAAACCTTTAACATCTCCCTGCGTGTATGAAACGAGCACAGTCTCGGTACCGACAAGAGCCGTAGGCAACGACAATATTATTGTATTCTGGTCTCCCGGTTTAAGGCTGACTGAGACGGGCGTTACCGGTACTGCATTAACTGAAACGGAAAATTGATTCTGTTTTCCGGCAGGATCTGCCATTAATTCATCGAATTGTAATTCAATGTCAGTATTCCTGGCGGCATAAAGCACGTCCGGTACTCCGGGAGGACTTACATTCACTGTAACAAGGGCATCAGGCGAATCACCTGTGTCGTCGTGTATCTTATAACTGAAATTCCCCGCATTATTACCTGAGTTGCCGCTGGCGGAATAAATTACGTTTCTTCCCGGATCTGTTACATTCGCCGGGACCGTAGTTATAACTGCTCCTTTTGCTCCGGCATTATACTGATACAGCTTGCCCTGTGTGGGCAGGACAGTTATTATAGCAGTTTTTGCGCTTCCGTCTCCGCCGGTGAACTGAAGTTTAGTGGTTTTCTCCCGGTACTGTTCTACCCAGTTTATTTGTGGAACGGCTGCAAGCGGCGGTGTAGCGCTTGTTGTGAACTTCTTTATCTCACACCATGTCGTACCCGTTAAGTTTGTTGCAAAGACTCCCCAGTAAAAGGTCTCATCAAGAGCCAGACCTGTTATATCATACGATGTATTGGATCCTGCTGAATAATACGTTGCCCCTGCCAGGTCGGGTGAAGATGAGATCAATAAGGAATAAGAGGCGGCATTTCCGGCATCTGCCCAGGAGAATTCGTAATCGGCCCCGATAATCGCATTTTGAGGAGGGCTCAGGAGATTAGGAATGGCCGGTTCAGGAAGTGTTATATTGCTTGTGAGATAGATTCCTTCGTAGATTGCATCCGGATCAATTACATATGTAGAACCGGACGGAGTATATAACAGGGCTTTTCCCGTAGTAACTGCAGCCGGATTATGAAAAGCATACTGAACGCCTGCTGTGCCGTCAGCATTCTCCAGACCGATTGATGCGCTCTCGCCTTTTGCCCTGGTGGAAGTATTATCGACTATGAGCCTGTATTGTACCTGTATGGTATTTGTTGTCTCATGAAGGATGACTGCGAAGGTCCCCATGTATGCAGGCGCGCCGAAAAATTCCATGTTGGTGAACTGGATTATCAGTTTCCTGTTTGGAGCCGCTCCGATAGTTGTATAAAGCATTTTACCTGTTGTTCCTACAAGCAGATCATCCCAGAATGCAGCTATAAAATTATTTGGTGCGGTGACATCAGGTATCGCAGATTCTGTGAAAACAAGATTTTCAGGATCTTCAGTGAAAAAGACCTGTCCGTTATCACTTACATAGAACTGACTGTAGGTAGTATTGAAATAGGTGAAATTAAAACCTATGTCTAACGGACCATAGACAGCCTGATCCACATAACCGGACTTGATAATGGTTCCCTGGTAAATTGTTTCAGATGGCTGTGCCTGGATATTTAATCCGGCAATGATCAGAACCAGAAAAGTAACAATTAGATTTTTCATAAGACAGGATTAAGTTCTTATCTCTTTCGACAGTTGAAAAAGGTTAATCTGGCTTAAATTTAACGAAAATATTTCTTAAAGGTTTGGAAATTAGACGGATTATTTTCAAGAGGAAGAAGAAATGGGAACGCGGATGAACGAGATGGCACGCGGATGAAGAAATAGAACGCGGATGACACAGATTAAACGGATTTACGCAGATAAGAAAGTTAAAATCAGTGTAAATCCGCCTCATCAGCGTCATCCGCGTGCCATTTCTTCATCCGCTAGGAGAACGGCTTATCCCCGAACGGGCTCTGAAATGGTGTATCGTTATTCTTGTTGCTTCCTCCCCGCGGGTCGGGGTTAGGAGGTATAGTCATCATAATAAGGGAAACAGAGTTATCCAGAACAATTAAGGAAACCTCAGGCTTACAATATGTTTTTTTAGATAATATTTTCTGATGTCTGATATTCAACTGCAAACAAATAAATTCAATAGATTTTACAAAAATAGATTTTTTACGCTAATAAACAAATAAACTCCGGCGTTCAGGACATAATGAGTTGCTCACCGCGCACCGCACACCGCGCACCGCACACCCTATCTTATCACCACCTTCCCCACATGCCTCAACGTCCCCGATTTAATCTCAACGATATATACTCCCCGTGCAACCGGAGCAGCTACCTGTATCAGAGAATTCTTTCTGAACTCACAATTATTCAGATTTTCAACTGTTTTTCCGGTCAGATCCATTATGCTGACTAGTGCCGGATTTCCCTTCCCATAAATCAGAAGCCGTCTGAATGTTGATCTTATTGTTGGACGGATAGATATTAAAGGTCGATTCTGAAAGTCCGGGGTCCTCGATGCCAGTGGCGATCGTGCCAACCTTCAGGACAAATCTGTCGGTTGTCGAACCTGCAGTTCCTGCAAAAGTTACAACCGGTGTTGTCTTTAGATTAGCCACAAAGCCCGTTGTATTGTCTGTCAGAGTGACATCGTAGTTATCCAGTCCCTGTAACTGAGAAGCTGATATTGTATGATTTCCTGCAGTAAGCAGGTTAACAACTATTGGAATCTCCACAGCTGTTTCAGGAAACGGAAGGCCATCTATCGCATAGTTTTCGCCCCCCAGAGAAGAATATATTGAAAGAAGATCGGATGAAAGGAACATTTTAGGAGCATCGAAATCAAAGTCGAAACCTGATTTTGCGGTGGCATCAAAACGTACTACCGTTTCATCATTCAGAGTGTTTTCAGATAATAACAACCTGACGAGCGGTATAACCTCCATGCCTTTGTATCGCGGGTGGATAGCTCCCTGTGTTCTTGCACCGGCAGGTATTGTGAGTGTGTTTCCGGCAGCTGAGGTCTTCACGAAAAATCCCTGCATCGGGGGGATAATCCCTGTCACATCTGAAGGGATGCCAACTCCCGCGACATATGAACACTGCGCATTATCGCGTGTGAAATATAATGATTTACTTGTGAGGGCAGGATAAGGATAATATACCTCATTTGCAATATCATCCCAGTTAAGCCCCGAAGAGAACGGATTTCCAAGGAGATTATATCCATGCACTGCATCATTAGCGCTAAAGGAGAGAGCAACAGGGATATCCGAAATATTCAGTGTGCCTGAAAAGGTGTATTTGTGATCTGTTGCTGCATAATAGTCATAACCTAAACCCGGACTAAGGTTGGAAAATGTTGGTCCGCCCATGCCACCTGTTGAATATCTGTAACCATCGTAAGCGATCCATCCTGTTGCAAGAGTTCCTGAAACCTGATCGTCATACCATCCGACAACATTCTGCGTGAAAGCAGGAGCGAACGTACTGACCGGTAATGAATTAACAGGAGTCGAAATGAAATGCCATTTATTCAGCTTCAGCGTAGGAGCGCCAGGATTTCCACCTGTGAGAAACAGATCCACATTTGCTGTGGCATTGGTGTTGAGGATCAGGGAACTTATTCCTGTTGCATCAGATTGCAGAGTAAGTGTTCCATTATTCCTGAGGGAATTAAAAGTAGCTTTTGCGCCGGGATACAATATCATTAGTTTTATTCAGACCGATAACAAAACCAACAGAAGGATCACCTGTCGGATAGTTTGTCAGACCGGAAGGTATAATTATATCGAAGTCGCCGGAGTTGGGGTCAATATTGGAATCCCAGTTAGAGGGTGTCCCCAATGGTCTGAGGTAGATCCGTTCCACCTGCAATACTGGACTTCATAAGCGCCAATATCATATATTCCAATGCGGCCATTACTGCATAATCTAAAAGTGGTATGGTAGCTCCTGGTATGAATTTACCGGCATCACGGCATGGAGAAATGAATTTATAGACCAGTCAGATCCATCAATAGCAATAAAATTTGGACCTGTCAGGATCAGTATTTGATCGCATTGAGAACTAATGCAATTGGTGTAAGCAGATGCCGGTAGTGGATAATATCCAGCATAGGCACAATTGATAAAATCACTTGACTGAGGAGTTGTAAGCGACATGATGAATTGAGTTATCTGACATCCCAGAACAATGCAATTAATGAATCTGGGTCGATTTGTTACATTATTTATATTATAATATTGAACATTATAGCCTCGTGTTGCATTTGAAGTAGTGTTATTGACAAAATTACAGTTGATGACTCTTACATTACTCGAATACATCAAGAAATATTCCGCCCCCACCTCCAATTCCAGTTGTATTAAAGCTTACTATAACAATTTGCAATTAGTTATGACACACAACCAGTACGTAAATAAATTCCACCACCCGATGTTATTGCTGTGTTATTGTGAAATGATAGCTATTTAAGATTGTATGGACTTGATGCGGGATTATTCCGATCTTTCAGAGCCATAATTCCTCCACCATGTGTAGCCTTATTATTAACAATTATACAATGATTTATTGTCACGGAACTGAAAGATCTTATGAAAATTCCACCACCATATGTAGTTGTATTGGAGGACCGCTTACATCTCCATATTCAATCGTGCAATAATCAAGTATTGAGCTATCTGCTGAAATATTCATGTTCCAAAAGACTATATGACCCCATCGTTCACCCGCTTCACCATATATGCCATTGTTATTAAAGTCAGCAGTAAATCTTATCCTGTTTGAAGCTAAACCAGATGCAGTTAAAACACCGGTTCCGGAAATTATAATGTCGGCTCCGGGTGTAACGAAAATTACAATTGTCCCAGGATTTATTGTTAATATAAAACTGATTGGTGTTTATGTCTCCATCTACATAAACAGCACCACTCAAGTCATGTCACTGGCAAGGGGCCCATTATAAGGTAGACCCAAATGTACCGAGTAAGCCATTTATTCCAAAAATTGAAAATGGAATGCAAAATACTAGCAACAGGAAAAATAATATCTTTTTCATTCCGTCAGGTTTTTGTAATTCATTATTAGACTGATAACAACATAAAAAGGTTGCAGGGTCTTTTATGCACTTAACTTACAAATATAATATTAATTAGAGAAATATTATTATAAATATTTAATTAATGATGAATCGGTTAGGGTGGTGGGCGGTGTGCGGTAGGCGGTATGCGGTTACCGGTATGCGGTATGCGGAGTGTCCTCCTTCATCAAGACTTCGGAGGGCAATGCCCGATGCCGTTTTTATTTTATTATCACAATATCCCGTTTTCATTTGCGTTTCTAAAAAGAACGAGTAAATTTGTTACTCATTAATCCGAACCTGACTTGATGATTAATGCCCTTATCACGTCCGAAACAAGGATAAAGCTCCTCAGGAAGTTTTTCCTTAACAGCAGCACCAGGGCTCATCTCCGGGGGCTCGAGACTGAATTTGGGGAGTCCTCAAATGCAATCCGTATTGAATTGAACAGATTTGAAGAGGCTGGTCTTTTGCATTCTCTGCGGGATGGAAATAAAAAAATCTACCAGGCGAATGCTACACATCCGCTATTTCAGTGATATTCACAGCATTATAATGAAGGAATCAGGTATCGACAGGGTTATTGAAAAAGTGATTCATCGTATCGGGAATCTTATTTGCATTTATCTGACAGGTGATTTTGCCAGGGGAAAAGATAGTCCGGTTATAGATCTCATACTTGTTGGTGAAAATATTGACAGGGAATATCTTGCCAGGAAAGTCATGCAGGCGGAAGAACTGGTAGGACGTAAAGTAAGTTATGTTGTTCTTCATCCTGATGAGGCGGATTGTCATCTGATGAAATTGAAAAAATCAGATCTTCTTGCACTTTGGAACAATACCGGGAGCGAATTGACATTGATGAACTCCGGGATCAGTGAATAAATTAGTTTTTCAGATCATCTGAAAGAGCTGCAAACGTAGATTAATTGAGCTTGTCAGGCACTTCTTACGGATGTGACTGACGGGGCGAAAGCTTGCCTGGAACGAATGACATAGTAGATAATTAGAAAATAACATTATTCAGTGAAATTGTGAATTATAGTGAAATACAGTTAATAGTAAAAAATGAGTGGAAATAATAAAAAATATATGTAACCCGACCTTATCTTCCTCCCACTTGAAGAGTTTATTCCTTATCTTGCATAAAATTTGGGAATCCAGACAATTAACCAACATTGGTCCTTTCCATGAAGAGTTAGAAAAACAACTTGAAGAATACCTTGGTGTTAAGTATGTTTCACTTGTAGTTAATGGAACAGTTGCTCTTATGCTGGCTCTAAAAGCCCTTGATATAAGGGGGAGGTTATAACTACCCCTTTTAGTTTTGTAGCTACCACGCATGCTTTAAAGTGGAATAATATTAAGCCAGTATTTGTTGACATAGAACCTGAACACTTTCAATATTGATCCTGATAAAATAAATGCAGCTATTACAAAACACACCAAAGCTATTTTACCAGTTCATGTATTTGGGAACCCATGCAAGAATGATCAAATTAAAAAGATTTCAGATGAAAATAAACTTAAAGTTGATTATATGATGCAAGCCATGCTTTTGGAGTAAAATTAGATAATAAATCAATTCTTAATTTTGGTGATCTTTCCGTTGTTAGTTTTCACGCAACAAAAGCATTTAACACATTCGAAGGCGGTGCAATAATTAGCCAGACAGAAAAATTAAAAGAAAAAATTGATCAACTCAGAAATTATGGATTTGTTGATGAATCAAAAATTGAAGGGTATGGGATTAATGGGAAAATGAATGAATTCCAGGCAGCACTTGGGTTATTACAATTAAAACATTTTGATGAACAGATTATAAAGAGAAAAAAGATAATAGAGATCTATAAAAATGGATTAAATGATATTGCGGGAATAACATTTATTCCTGAAATAAGCGGATTACTAAACAGTCATTCCTTTCTACCGATCCTTGTAGATCAATCAAAATATGGAAATCGCGGGATTTCATATATGACAAACTTAAAGAAGAGCAATATTTTTGCACGGAAATATTTTTATCCACTTATATCTGATTTGCCAATATACAGCAAGTTACCCTCTGCGGTCAAAAAAAATCTGCCGGTTTCTGCAAGGATTTCTCAGCAGATTTTATGCTTGCCTCTTTACTCCGACCTGGAATACGGGGTTATCATTAAAATAATTGAGATTATAAAAAGTAATTCGAAATGGAATTAGCTATAATGCAGCCCTATCTTTTTCCATACCTTGGCTATTTTCAGTTAATTAACAGAGTTGATAAATTTGTTATATATGATGATGTACAGTATATTAAAGGAGGTTGGATTAACAAGAACAGGATTTTATTAAGCAATAGGTTTTCCAACATCGGAATTCCTGTAATGAAAGACTCACTAAAAAAGAAAATAAACGAAAGATATTTTGTTAAGGAAACATTACAGTACAAGAATAAGATTATTACGGCAATTAGAAAATGCATATAAAAAAGCTCCTTTTTTTGAAGAAACATACTCATTTATCTCGAAAACAGTTCTTTATGAGGAAAGAAATGTTGCTAAATTTAATACATGGGTTTTGGCTGAGCTTTGCAAACTATTAAATATTCCAACCCCATTCTATCTTTCGTCGGAGCTAAAAAGACAGAAAGATTGTTTTGGAGAGGAAAGGGTGATTAATATAAGTCAAGCAAATGAGTGCCGATGTGTATATCAATCCTGTCGGGGGAATGGGATTATATCACAGGGATTCTTTTCTTAAAGCCGGGATAACATTAAAATATTTAGTTACAGATGCTTATGAATATAGGCAATGGGATAATGTATTTGTTCCGGATCTGTCAATAATTGATCTGTTAATGTTTAATTCGATAGAATCAGTAAATGATTTGCTAAATAAATTTCATCTTGATAGCAAAGTAATGAATCTTTAATTATCAAATTTAAATCTGGTTATGTTTGGATATTATAGTGACAAAGAATTATCGCAAATTGGATTTGGTTCCATCGGCAAAAATGTAATGATTTCCAGGTCTGTCGAGTTGGCCAATGTATCAAATATTTATATTGGAAATAATTCAAGGATTGATAGTTTTGCAATAATTGCTCCTTCGGGGAACTGCAGTTTTCACGATAGGAGAAAATGTTCAGATCTGTGCTTATACTATATTAAATGGATTAGCTTCAATAACTTTTGAAGATTTTTCATCAATAGGACCTCATGGAAGTGTTTTATCCTCCTGTGATAATTTTGAAGGAGAATTCCTTACCAATGCTACTATTGAAAAAGAGTTCCTGGGTACATACTCAGCTCCGGTTTTAATCGGCAGACATGCAGTTATTGCAACCGGTGCTACCATTTTACCCGGAGTAACGATAGCTGAAGGTACTGTAGTTGGAGCACATTCCCTTGTCAAAAATAACACATTGCCTTATACCATAGTTGCAGGCATTCCTGCAAAAATAATCAAACACAGGAGTAACCATTTTTTGGAAACTGAAAAAAAATTCCGTAATCAAATCAAAAAATTAAATAATCTGAAACACAATGATACTTCACTTACTGAGTGAACCAAAGTTTGATTTACATATTATAACCCAGATTGAAGAGTGTTGTCCGGATGAAAATATTTTCCTTTTATTGGTCACAGATCAATCTCTGAATTATGTTCCGGATGTTTTTAAAAGCAAGATCATATTTCAAAAGGATTTTGCGTTTATTGATTTTAGCACAATTGAAGCTGTAATTATTCACTTTTTATCTATTGAAAAGGCAAAATTAATATCGGGTATTCCCACTGAAATTCCCATAGGGTGGAGTATCTGGGGCGGAGACTTCTATAATTTTTTGCCGGAGTTCAGGAAAAAGATATATAGCGGACTGACACTTAAATATTTAAATAGAAATCATAAAAAGCCCTGGTTTTATTATACATACCTTGAAAAAATAGTTTTTCCTAATTCTCAGAACTATAAACTCTGGAAGAAAACAAAAAGAAGAACAAAAATATACTCTACCGTAACACCTTATGAGAAAGACCTGGTTCAGAAGTATTTTAAACAAGGCACAAAATATTTTCCTTTTCCAACCTATTCTATTGAGAAGGTTATAGATATTAATAATATTGAAAATATTACACCAAAAGATATGTTCCAGCTTAAACCTGCTTATTGGCAATTCAGGCCATCCTTCCTGTAATCATCTTGAAATTCTGAAATTTATTCAGCAGCTCAGGATAGAACATCTCACAGTCCATTTACCTCTTACTTATGGTAATGAAGATTACATCAGGTATATTTGCGAAACCGGATATTCTAAACTTGGTGAAAAGTTTCAACCCTTAACCGTACACTTAGACTCTGCAGAATACTTAGATTATATTAATAAAATGAATATTTTTATTTTTAATAACTACCGGCAGCAGGGAATTAGGGACAATAATACTGGCATTATGGAGCGGAGGCAAAGTTTACCTGAGTAATAAAAATGTTACAAGTTCATTTTTCAGAGAAAACGGCATAATTTTCTTTTCAATTGAGGATAACCTTTTCGAATCCGATACTCGTGATATTTTTAATCCATTGACAAGGGAAGAAATTCTGGTAAACCGTAAGAAGCTGATGAAACTTTATTCAAACGAGAGAGTGAATAATTCTATAAGATGCTTTATTGAAGAACTAAAATGTTAAACAAGCAAAAAAGATCGTAATAATATTCCAGATTATGAGAAAAGTAATTACTCCGCTGTTATATAATATGCCTCCTATTATTCTCCTGTGCCTCACAAAAGAATCTTGGGTATCTTAATAACCTTCCTGAACCTACCGGCGAAGAACGATTCCCAATGGAAATTCCTGATTATAAGGTTCAAAACAGGGATATTCTGTATATTACACTCAAAGGCTATGAACCCGGATGGTTTACTTACTGATTTTCTTAGTGGTAACGGGACTGGGATCGTTGGAACAAATATGCAGAGCGAGGGAGGAGGATATCTTTCCGGCTATATTGTAAATAAGGACGGTACAATCATTCTGCCTGTGTTAGGTTCTGTAAGTGTAGAAGGTATGACTCTTGAATGATATAAGAAAATTGCTTCAGGACGAATTTAGTAAAACATACAAAAACGCAATTGTTGATTGTAAATTACTGAGTTTTAAGTTCACTGTTATCGGTGAAGTAAATGCTCCAGGTACATATTTCAATTATAACAATTACCTTACAGTTCTGGAGGCAATTGGCCGGGCAGGTAGTATAGGTGACTTTGGCAGAAGAGACAGAATACTGGTTGTACGTCCAACAGATAAAGGTACCAAAACATACAGACTGAATTTACAGGATAAAGCGATCTTAAGTTCCGAAGCATATTTTATTATTACCCAACGATGTGGTTATTGTTGAACCATTGAAACAAAAAATCTTTAATTTGAATCTCCCGACTATTTCTTTTATTCTGACATCTACTATATCGGCTATTACCACAACATTTTTGCTTATTATTTATTTTGGAAAATAATGTTATTTAAAGAACATTGAACTCCTCAATTACAATTATATGACTGCTCCTCATTTCACCCCTGATTCTCGTAATCCTTTCGATCCACAACTCGAAAAAGAAAGCATAAACATTAAACGGTATATTTCATTATTTATAAGTAACTGGTACTGGTTTGCCATTATCTCTTTTTATATCAATTTGTATAGCTTACGGAGTCAACAGGTGGTCAGATAAACTATATACGGTTTCTTCCACACTGCTTATCAAAGATGATCAGAATTCACTAACGCCAAATTTTTTTCCGGGTTCGAATGGATTCAAAAATCAACAAAATCTGAAGAATGAAATTGGCATACTTAAATCTTTCGATCTTAATTACCAGGTCATTAAGAAATTGCCTGAATTTTATGTAGATTATATAATGGTAGGCAGGAGAGGGATTGCGGAATCAAGGATGTATAAAAACTGTCCTTTTATTGTTGTTTATGACTCTCTTGAAAGACAAATGATTGGGAAAAAGGTTGAGATTAAAATTCTCTCAGATCAGAAATACAATCTGAAATTAAATGGCGGCAGAAATTTTGAAAAGAAAATGTCTTTCGGAGAGAGATTCAACGAAATGGGTTATGATTTTACTATCAATCTCAGGAATAAAGAAGAATTCAGATATAGCGACCGGATCTTCAAACAAATATTATTTTTATTTTTTAAACCCGGTGACTCTTGCAAACAGTTTTAGAAGTAAACTTTCAATTTCTCCAATAGAGGAAGACGCATCTCTTGTAAAACTTTCGACTTCCGGTTATGTTCTGGAACAGGAAGCTGATTATCTCAATAAGCTCATGGAGGTTTACCTTGATTTCGGATTAGATTATAAGAATAAGACATCTGATCAATCAATCAACTTTATTGAGGCCTGCTTTTATCTACCTCAGATTCATTAAAGATTGCGGAAGGGGACCTTGAGAGATTCAAGCTTGATAACCGGCTTATTGATATCCCCAGGGAAAGTAATGCCATTCAGGAAAAATTAAGCCAGGCAGACGAATATAAAACAAGGCTTTTATTACAAAAAAGGTATTATGAATATCTTAAAGATTATATTGATTCGAAGAAAGAAAGTGGTGATATAGTCGCACCATCTGTTATGGGTCTGAGTGATGCCTCTACTTAGTAAACTTGTTGATAAATTATCAGAGCTTCAGCAACAGAAAAATCTGCTGGCAATGAATCTTGCTGAATCAACTGAACCACTTAAAGTTGTGGAAGAAAATATATCTAATGCACGCAAAGCCTTAAGAGAAAACATAATTGACGGACTTACAGAATGTGGAAATTTCAATTGCAGATGCAGATAAACAGTTAAGTAATATTGAGAAGGAGGTAATGAAGCTTCCCTCTACTGAACGTCAATTGATTAATATCCAGAGAAAGTTTGACATCAATAACACAATCTATACATTTCTGCTTGAGAAGAGAGCTGAGGCAGGAATAGAGAAAGCATCCAATGTATCTGATAACAGAATTATAGACTATGCTGGTTATTTCAGCAGTTCAAGGATCAAGCCCAAAGAGAAGAAGAACTTAAATATGGCATATCTTCTGGGCTTTCTTGTGCCCCTTATAATAATTATTTTAATAGATTATCTTAACAATAAAATTCTTGATAAAAAAGACATAGAGAACGGGACTAATGCACCGATAATAGGATTTATCAGTCATAACGGGCTATTATCAGAAATACCGGTTAGTAGAAAATCCAGGTTCATCTTTTGCAGAATCGTTTCGTTCAGTTCGTACAAACCTTAAATATTTTGTTAAAGACACTAAAAATCCGGTAATTTCTGTAAGTTCAACAATTACATCGGAGGGCAAAACATTTATCTCTGCTAATCTTGCTGCAATAATTGCAATGTCAAATAAAAAAGTTTTACTGATTGGATTGGATCTCCGGAAGCCACGTATTCATAAAATTTTCGGTATTTCTAATGAAAAAGGGATAAGCAATTTTCTGATAGGAGAAGAGAAGTTTGAAAATATAGTAATTAAAACTGAAATTGAGAATCTTTGGTATGCTCCTTCAGGACCAGTACCTCCTAACCCTGCAGAGCTTATCGAATTACCTGCAATGGCAGACTTTATAGAAAGGGCAAAAAAGAAATTTGACTTTATTATCATTGATACCCCTCCGGTTGCAATTGTTACAGATGCATTGCTTGTTTCTCCGCTTACAGATTTTTACTTATTTATTGTAAGGCAACGATATACATCAAGAAACACTCTTGGATTAATAGAAGAACTGAATAAAAATGAAAATATAAAGAGCATTGGGATTGTAATGAACGATATAAGCATATCGGGTTACTATGGTTATGGCCTCAGATATGGATACTCAATGGGCTATGGCTATTCATACGGGTATAATTATTATGGTGGCTATATTAATCGCAGATATGGTTATACCGATTACTCTAAAAATTATTATAAAGAAGAATCTTAATTAATTGGCTATTTGCATGAGATACTTAAATGCCCATAAAAATCAATCGAAATTTTGCATATTTCTATACTTAGTATCAAAATTAAATTATTATAATCTGATAATCTTTTATTATGGCAGAAGACTGGACAACTGTAATAAAACCTCAAAATAAACTTCTTAAAGTAAATTTGGGTGAGATCTGGCAGTACCGTGACCTGTACACATTGTTTGTAAAGCGTGATATTATTACACAATACAAACAAACCATTCTGGGGCCAGCCTGGTTTTTTATTCAGCCTGCCCTTACAACTATAATGTACATGGTAGTATTCGGTGGTATTGCACATATCTCAACCGATGGATTGCCACAGCCTATGTTCTATCTTGCAGGCATAGTTTGCTGGCAGTATTTTGCTGATTGCCTTAACAAGACTTCTTCCACCTTTACAGCTAACCAGGGGATATTTGGTAAGGTATACTTTCCCAGGTTGATAATGCCCCTGGCAACCATATCATCAAACCTTGTTCGGATGGGGATCCAGTTTTTG
This sequence comes from uncultured Bacteroidales bacterium, assembly GCA_963792925.1. GTDB lineage: Bacteria > Bacteroidota > Bacteroidia > Bacteroidales > VadinHA17 > LD21. The sequence continues at coordinate 153,105 of CAWBYC010000004.1, forward strand.
CTGTTTATAGTTGTCTATCTTTATTTTCTTATTATGAAGGTAGATGTTGGTCCCAATATCTATATCCTTCTAATACCTGTTTTAATTATTATGCTTGCAGGTCTTGCCTTAGGATTTGGCATAATCATTTCCTCGATGACTACCAAGTACCGCGACCTCACAATCCTTTTCTCATTTGTGGTTCAGTTATGGATGTATGCAACACCCGTAATTTATCCTCTCAGCAGTATGTCTCCCAAAAGGCAGTTGATAATGTCACTTAATCCGGTAACGTCAATAGTCGAAACATTTAAATATGGAACAATGGGGGTCGGCACTTTTAGCTGGGGCAGTCTGTCATATTCATTTATTTTTATGATTGTTCTGCTGGCAGTGGGTATTGTAGTGTTTAATAAGGTGCAGAGGTCATTTATGGATACTGTTTAATGCGAATTAAGCTTGTAATATGAGTGTAGCGATTAAAATAGAGAATCTCAGCAAAGCAGTATCGCCTCGGTCTGGTAAGCACCCGAACCTTATCGCATGATTTAAACCGCTGGTGGCAGATAAATTTCCGGGGTAAAGAGGATCCTTATCTGAAGATCGGCGAAATCAATAACAGAGCAACAAAGGAGAAAGCGAATATGTATGGGCATTAAAGGATATCAATCTGGAAGTGGAACAGGGTGAGGTACTTGGTATAATCGGGAAGAATGGGGCTGGGAAAATCACTTTACTTAAAATCCTTTCCAAAGTCACGGCTCCATACCACAGGAACTATTAAAGCACGTGGAAGAATTGCATCATTGCTGGAGGTTGGTACGGGATTTCCATCCTGAAATGACCGGTACGGGAAAACATTTATTTGAATGGGGCGATTCTCGGAATGACAAAAATCTGAAATCAGAGGCAAACTGGATGAAATAATGGACTTTGCAGGGGTGGAACGTTATATTGATACACCTGTGAAACGATACAGTAGCGGAATGATGGTACGATTAGGCTTTGCCGTAGCTGCACACTTGGAACCAGAAATACTGATAGTTGATGAAGTACTGGCCGTTGGTGATGCAGAATTTCAAAAGAAAGCCATTGGGAAAATGCAGGATGTTTCGCGAAATTATGGCAGGACAGTATTATTTGTCAGTCATAATCTGGGTAGTGTTAAGACTCTGTGCAAGAATTGTGTTTTATTAGAATAATGGCGGAATTTATTTTACAGGAGAAATTGAAGAGACAATAAGCAGATATTTGCAATCAGATCAACAGGAAGGGATTTCACTTTCGGACAGAACTGATCGTTATGGGAACAGGGAAACTTCTTTTTACAGGAGTTGAGTTCTTAGATGAAAGAGATAATCCTGTTAATTCGGTTATGACCGGGGCATATTTAAAAATTAAATTAACTTTTAAATTAAAGGAAAATATTGATTTTTCTAAAATGGTTGTGGCTATAAATTTTAAGGATGAATATCAGAATGTGATAATCTCGTTGCTTTCTGATGAAATGGATACGTATTTCACCTCAAAACATACTAATCAATGTTTTTTAGAAATTCCCGAATTGTTATTACGTGGCGGCACTTATAATATCAGGTTATTTGCTTCATTTCAAAACACCAATGACAGAAAATATTTGTGACAGCATTGAAAATGCAGCTTCATTGCAGGTTGATTTCATCAGATTTTTGGAAAGTGGGTAAAGTTATACGTTCTGACAGATCCGCTATATTTTCGGCAAAATATTTTAATTAGGATTGAAATTTGAACATCGTTTTACAAAATCATAACTCCAGATCTAAAAAACCATTTAAATTCGTGAATTATTTAACTATGGCTATTGCTATTAAAATAGAAAATCTCTCAAAACAATACCGCTTGGGCTTAGTAAGCACCAGAACTTTATCACATGATCTAAACCGATGGTGGCAGATGAACATCCGGGGTAAAGATGATCCTTATCTCAAGATCGGAGATATAAACGACAGAGCAAAGAAAGGAGAAAGTGAATATGTATGGGCATTGAAAGATATAAATCTGGAAGTTGAGGAAGGTGAGGTCCTTGGCATAATAGGTAAAAATGGCGCAGGAAAAAGTACTTTATTGAAAATCTTATCCAAAGTCACTGCACCCACAACTGGAATTATTAAAGCCCAGGGGCGTATAGCATCATTGCTTGAAGTTGGTACAGGGTTCCATGCTGAAATGACAGGTCGCGAAAACATATATTTGAACGGAGCGATTCTTGGGATGACAAAATCTGAAATTAAAAGTAAACTTGATGAAATAATAGACTTTGCCGGGGTTGAGCGTTACATTGACACACCGGTGAAAACGTTATAGTAGTGGTATGATGGTCAGGTTAGGCTTTGCAGTAGCAGCTCACCTTGAACCCGAAATACTAATTGTTGATGAAGTACTTGCCGTAGGAGATGCCGAATTCCAGAAAAAAGCAATTGGCAAAATGCAGGACATTTCTTCAGGGAGGGCAGAACTGTATTGTTTGTAAGTCATAATATGGCATCTATAAGTACTTTAACAACCACTTCAATCTGTTTGGTTAATGGGGAAATAGTAAGTGGTGGTAACACCACCGATGTTATAAACTATTATTTAAATTCTTCGATCACATTTAGGAGCATATTTATTGCAGAACCGAACTTGAATAAACCAAATTTTACTAAGATTGATATTAGAACATCTGAACCAAATTATACTCATAAAAATGGGGAAGATTTAATTATTCATTTCGAAGTCAATATGCCTTATGAATTAAATGGAATGGCTGTTTCATTTCAAGTTTTCTCTGAAAATGGGTTACCAATTATTTTTGGATACATTTTCGATACTGAAAAGCCAATTTTAAGAACAGTGGGAGCTCATAGACTAGAATGTGTTATACCAAAATGTAAATTGTATCAAGGGAACTATTTCTTGAAAGCCTATCTTGCTGAGAGTAAGGGAAAAACCAAGTTTGAGGAAATAGATAGAGTTTGTCCTTTTGAAGTTGTAATGTTAGGTGATACTATTGAATGGGGATGGCAAAAAAATATATGTATATATACTGAAATGTTTAATTGGAATTTTATACAATAAAATAAGGATGCATTTAAATAGTGAATTATTATTCAGGAAGTATCTTTTACCTTATTTTAAAGACAATTTAAAAGTCTTAGAGATAGGTCCTTCTTGTGGTCCATCTTCTTATCAGAGTATCTTAAATAATATTTTAATTGAATGGCATACAATAGATTTTGAAACATCCTCATTTATAGGATCTTCTGTTCAAAATCTTACATATAAATTAAAGTCTCCCTATATATTTCCAATAGAAGATGAATTGTATGACATAGTACTCTCTGGGCAAGTTATTGAGCATGTAGAGAAACCTTGGATATGGATTAAAGAATTAAAAAGAATAACAAAACCAGGTGGATATATCATTACAATTAATCCCGTAAGTTGGCCATATCATGAAGCTCCCGTGGATTGTTGGAGAATATACCCCTCAGGAATAAGAGCTTTGGCAGAAGAGACGGATTATCAGTTGAATTTTGTGTATTTGAATCATTGGAGAAAGAACAAATCTTAATCAGAGATCCATATAGTAAATTTATTCCTGGCCAATCTTATAATTATTCAGCTGATAGTAAGTTAATTACATTTACTTTCAGATGGAATAAAATCATAAAATGTTTTCCGTATTTGAAAAAATATCTTATAATGCCAATTGAGGTTGCATTTGATTGTTTATCTATTTTAAAAAAAGGTGAAAAATAGAATTAAATATTTTAGGTTAAACGAAATAATAATTCTGGCTTTAGGACGAATATTCACTAGAATATTGTTAAAACTTCAATACCAACAGAAGTATTTACCTTTAAAGGATGAAGTAAAAGAGTTATTAAAAAATAAATATACAATTAGTAGAAAATGCAACAATATTTTAATTAGCAACATTCCGAAATATACTAAACAAAAATATTTGTTAAGACCATGTACCAGCGATAAAGCTGTACTTTATCAGGTATTTATTGGGGAGGAATACGTACCAATAATTAAACTAATTGAAGAAAAAAACTCAAAAAGTACGATTAGATTTATAGTTGATGCAGGTTCAAATATAGGACTAACTTCAATCTATTTTAACGGTTTATTTTCTTCTGCACGTATTGTCTCCATAGAGCCTGATGGATCCAATTATTTGCATCAACTTAAAAACATCAAAATAAATAAACTTAAGGATAACATAATCGTTCTAAACAAAGCGTTGTGGATAAATAATACTGATAATTTAATTATTTGCAATGATTTTAGAGATGGAGGAAATTGGTCAAAATCAGTAAAATTATCAAAAAAAGGAAATTTAAAACCTATTCATTCAATAACATTATCTGATATTATCAGTACATATTCTCCCGCTAATATTATTGATATTTTGAAGATAGATATTGAAGGTACAGAAAAAGAATTGTTTGAATCAAATGAGTTTATTCAAACTATATGTAAATCTGTGAGGTTTTTATGTTTGGAAATACATGACGAATTGAATATTAGGGACAAAATTGTTAAAGTATTTACGGATTATAATTTTGAGTTTTTTCAGGTTGGGGAAACGACATTCTGTTATAATAAAAATTTAATATAAAATTCAAGTAAATTAATGAAGGACTTAGTGGTAATATTAATTATTTCTCATAAACCAGTATTAGATAAATATGAACTTATATCCTTAACTCAATGCTATAAAATTCTTGGTAGATTTCCCATTAGAATAATTTGTCCGGAAGGACTAGATGTAACCTTTTATAAAAAGAATCTTTCAAATCCTCATTTTGATTTTATTGATCCGATCTGGCAAAGTAATTATGCAAATTTCAACAGATTAAAAATAGATCCATTTTTATACCAAAGGTATTCAAACTACCAGTTTATACTATTTTATGAACCTGATGCCTTTGTATTTCGGGATGAATTAGAGTATTGGTGCAATGCCGGTTATGATTACATTGGTGCGCCATGGTTTGAAGGTTGGCATGATGCAACATCTGAAAGTAACATTAAGGGTGTTGGTAATGGTGGATTTTCGTTAAGGAATGTAAAAAGCATATTGAATCAGATAAAAATATTGAAACGGTTGCAAGTTATATCTGAAGTATAATAAATATAATTGGACAGGCTTATTAATAAGACTTCCCAAAATAATTTCTCATGTAATTAGATACGATGAATTTTACACCTAAATAAAGATTAACTCACGGCCAAGAGGATTATTTCTGGAGTTTTGATATGAAAAATTTAAGTACATGAATATATCAATTTTAAAAGCTTTGTCCCCAAATTATTTAAACTAAGACCTATTGAGTGTTTAAAAATTCCTACAGCAGAAATTGCCATTAAATTTTCCATGGAAGCTACCATCTAGATTATTTAAAATGAATAATAATAACTTACCATTCGGTTGTCATGCCTGGTATAAATACGATTATGAATTTTGGAAGCCATTTATATTAGAAGCCGGATATGAATTATCCTAAAATATCAATTGTAACCCCTTCATTTAACCACGCACAATTTCTGGAAGAAACGATTCTGTCAGTAATTACTCAAAATTATCCAAATCTGGAATATGTGATAATTGATGGTGGAAGTACAGACGGTTCAGTTGATATTATAAAAAAATATGAAAAACATTTAACTTATTGGGTAAGCGAACCGGATAATGGTCATGGAGATGCTTTAAATAAAGGTTTTGCTAAATCAACAGGAGAAATCATGGCCTGGATTAACAGTGATGATAAGTATTATACCATATACCTTTAACACGGTAGCAGAAATATTTAATAATTTCAGCGATATAAACTGGATTCAGGGTAAAAATTCTTGGATAGATAAATCTGGTCGATTGCTCGACGTTCGCTTCTCCCTAATTAATATTTATAGCTACCTGCTGAATGATTATAAATGGATACAACAGGAATCTGTCTTTTGGAGAAGAAGCTTATGGGAGAAAACAGGGTCATTTATAAGTGAAAAAATTGACCTGATGGTTGATGGAGAATTGTGGACAAGATTTTTTTTATCTGATGATATCTGGCATCTCGATTTGGTGATTGGAGGTTTTCGCAGCCATGATAAAAACAGGTCACATATACATCTGAAAAGGTTTATGAAGAGATGGATATGGTGATCGGGATAATGAAAAAGAAACTTTCTCCGGATCTAACTTCCTCCTTCAATGCGCTAAAGGAATATTTAGAGTAAAATTCCATTTACAGAAATAAAGCACTGAAAATACTGCCTCATTTCTTATACACCAGGATTCTTCGTTCACAAAACAATGATCAAAAAACATGGGTTAATCTTAATCATGGATCCTACGATTATAAATTACTTAGGTTTATTGATAATACCTGGGTAAAACAAACACAAAAATTTAAAAGCCTTGAATAATTTCAGGATCATTGGGTAAGAAACAGATTAGCATTTTATAACTGAAGAATAGAATTCTTTTGTTAACCATGAATAAAACCAAACTTTCAATTATCACAATAAATCTAAATAATAAGGATGGTTTAAAAAACACAATTGAAAGTGTGATTTCCCAGGATTTCAAAGACTTTGAATTCATAGTAATTGATGGCTTAAGCACGGATAATAGCCTTGAGATAATTCATAAATATGAAAAACAAATAAGTTTTTGGATCAGTGAGCCAGACAAGGGTATTTATAATGCAATGAATAAAGGTATCCAAAATGCAAATGGCGAATATTTATTAATGCTCAATTCCGGGGATATTTTACACAACAAGAATGTTCTAAGCCAGGTTATAGAATTAGGATTAGATAAAGATATTGTATATGGAAATAAACATGAGTTAGTTGACGACAAAAACTCTTATTATACTGAATACCCCAATGTATTATTATTTAGCTTTTTTTATAAATATTCTTTAGGACATCAAACGTCTTTTATAAGAAAAAGGCTTACATGATTTAGTTGGGTTTTATATTGAATCGAACAAAATCGTGTCAGATTGGTGTTTTTTTACTCTGGCAATATGTAAATTTGATTGTAGCTATAAGCATATACCTTTAACTATTGCAAGCTGTAAACGTGATGGTATTAGTTGTGATCCAGGTAAATGGGAATTAATAATTAAAGAGAGGAAATTTATTTCTAGCACAGTATTTTCCACAATTCTATGAAGATTATAATCGAATGGAATGCCTTCAATCCGAATTAAATAATCATAAAATATATTTTCGATCAAAATTAAGAAGTAGAATAACTAAAAAAATTAAAAAGTGGATTGGTAGATTTCATAATTTGAAGAAAGGAATAAATGATGAAAAAAGTATTATTTATTAGTCCCGGGGCAGAATTTACAGGAGCTCCCATTTTTTTCCTTCGCTTTTTAAGATGGATAGATGCTCTCGGGGAGTATTCAATAGATATTATTACTAGCAAAAGAGATGTATCTGTATTTTGAATTTATTAAATATGCAACAGTCTATGTTATTGAAGATTTCCATAATTATGGAAGGGGGAAATATTATATTTTAAGAAAGTTATCAAAGATATTCCCAATTTATAAAATTAAAAATGAGGAAAGGCTTTTTTTAAACCTTAAAAATATCAATTATTCTTTTATATATGCAAATACTGTAGTTTCATTAAAATGGATTGAATATATAAAATTGTATATTAAAGCGCCAATTATTTTGCATGTTCACGAACAACAAATGTCAATTGATAAATTTTTTAGGTGATGAGCTTTTTCGAAAACATTTACCGTTAATTGACCATTTTATTGCTGCATCAAAAGAAATTTCCTATTTGTTGGGAAAGCATTATAAATTGGATTTAAATAAAATTACAGTTGTTGATACTTTCATAGATAAAATCCCTGAGAAACCCGATAAGGACATAATTTCGAAAATAAAGAAAGAACTAAATATACCGCATAACAGTTTCATTATCATAGGTTCTGGAACAGTGGATTGGAGGAAAGGACCAGATTTATTCTTACAAGTAGCAAAAAAAGTTTTAAATAACAGTAATAAATTTTATTTTGTTTGGGTTGGAGGCAATAAAGCACTTTTAGAATATAAACAATTAATTTATGATATTGAAATGCTGAATATTGCAAGTAATGTTAAATTTATAGGAGAAAAAGAGAATCCGATACCTTATTTTGCAATCTCAGATGTTTTCTTTTTGTCATCAAGGGAAGAGCCTATGGGAATGGTCGCTTTAGAAGCAGCCGCATTACATAAACCAATAATATGTTTTGAAAATATTGGAAGTATGCCGGATTTTGTTGGAGAAAATTGTGGTATTGTTGCTCCTTATTATGATATTGATTTTGTAGTGAGAGCTATATTATCATTATCAGAGGATCCAATATTATTAAAAAGATTGGGGGAAAATGCATTTGATAAGGTGAAAGGCTATTTAATAGATATTAAAGCTCCATTAATAGTTTCATTGTTTAAGAAGTTACAAAGTCAGTGACATTAATTAATTCAGAGATGAATCAACTTTAATTTGTTTTAATTATTGATGCAATCTTAAGCTTTTATCTGGATGGATTTATAAAAAGTATAATTCTGTAAGCTTACTAATTATATGTCGACTCCACTAGTGTCGGTCATTGTTCCTGCTTATAATCATTCTAGCTTAATAAGTGAGACTCTTGATTCAGTTTTAGCTCAGACTTATGCAAATTGGGAGTGTATTATTATCATTGATGGTTCTAAAGACAATACCAAAGAAATAGTATTGAAATATTGCAGAAAAGATAATAGATTCAACTATTTTTCCATTGAAAGATCAGGCCCATCTGTTGCACGCAACCTTGGTTTGAAAATGGCTAAGGGTGATTATATACAATTTCTGGATGCTGATGACCTGATCTCATACAATAAATTTGAATTTCAAATAAAATTATTTAATGAAAATAAACCAGATGCGGTTGTTTCGTCATATGATTTATTTCAAACGAAATCAGGTAATTATTTTGATGACAGAATGTCATCTGCCTCACCAATTTTAACATTAGATGGATTTATTTACAACTGGGATATTGATTTTGTTATAACCATTCATTCTCCTTTAATCTCTCATGAATTTATAAAACGAAAAAATATAAAATTCAGAGAGGAAATTAAAGCGAAGGTTGATTGGGTTTTTTGGATTGAGTTGGCATTGAATAATGCAACATTTTACTTTCATCCTGAAAAAATGGCTCATTACAGAAGACATTCCTCCAATATGACTTCAAATCAAACGCATATGATTCTGAATAACTTCAGAGCAATATTTTTAGTGTATGATTTATTGTCAGATGAGCAAAAAATCAAGTTCAGAGAACAAATGCCAATGCCTTTAATGATAAAATCAAAAGAATTGCTTGGAGTCCAGTCATTGGAAATGAAAATTACAGAATTGAAGCATTCGCTTAATTACAAACTTGGAACATTTTTATTGAGCCCATATCGGTTCATAAAACATGGGATCTTCCGAAAAAACACTCATGACATTCATAACTAATCGAATGAAATCTAAAGGAGAAGTACAAAATATTGTTTTTACAATTTGTTCAAATAATTACCTGGCTCAGGCAAAAGTGTTAGGTAAAACTTTACTCGAATTTAATCCATCATTTAACTTTATCATAGGATTAGTTGACAGGAAAAGCGAACTGATTAATTACGATGAAATTCCATTTGATGTTATTGAAGTTGAAAAGATTGGTATTCCAGGTTTTGATAATCTGATAACCAGGTATAATATAACAGAACTTAATACTGCGGTAAAGCCTTTTTTCTTCAGTTATTTTTTTTCGAATTTTAAAGGTGTATCAAGTATTATTTATCTTGACCCTGATATTAAAGTTTTTGCTTCATTCGATAACCTGGTAGGCGAATTGAAATCATATGATATTATTCTTACTCCTCATTTTACGAAACAAATATTGGATGATAAATTATTATCTGAAGAAGATATTCTGAATACAGGGTTATATAATCTGGGTTTTATTGCTAGTAAATAATAACCGGAATGGGAATAATCTGGTAGACTGGTGGGCGGACAGGTTATACCACAAAGCATATATTAATTTTAGCAAAGGACTGTTTACTGATCAAATCTGGATGAATTTTGCGCCTTTATATTTTGATAAGGTAAAAATATGGTCAGCTCCTGAGTGTAATATGGCATATTGGAATTTACATGAGAGAGAATTAACCGCTATGAACAGCAAATACCTATGTAAACGATAAATTTCCACTTATTTTTTACCATTTCAGTGGCTATAATGTAAATCAGCCGGATATTATTTCCAAATATCAGACCCGATATTCATTTATTGACAGACCAGAGATGAAAATTTTTTCGATGAATACGCTTTAGATCTGCAAAGGCAATGGAGTGGAATTCTATTCCAGCGTCAGGTGTGCTTTTAGTGGGATTAAAGAAAATTATGACAAAGAATTATTGGAAGAGAAAATAAATAAAATACCCTTTTTAAAGCGGATATTAAGACGAATACTGTTAAAAATCATCAGACAATTTAATATAGTGCTTGATTATAATACAGATTATGAGTGGAAGTGGAATGTGACTGAATAGATTAATTAATCGTGGATAAAGAGCAAAAAAATATTAATATTCGATGCTTCAGTATTGATTGCAGGTCATTTATCAGGTGATATTCATAAGACTGGGATTTATCGTGTAACATATCAGATACTTAATGAGTTAATAAAACAAAACGAATATCACATTTACTTATATGATATTTATAACCGGGAACGGGAACTCAGAAAATATATTTTACCACAATTTGAGAATATCCGAAGTGCTGCCAATGGATAGTAAAGCATACAAATCTTTTATTTATCCATTATTCAATTTGGCGGATTCATTTAGATTAAAAGAATATCAATCGAACATTTATGTCTTAAAATTTGTATGGTGATTTTTAAAAATATCATTTCAAACTATTGGTAAAGTTTTTCGCTATTTTGAACAAAAAAGAAAGATTTCAGTTGATGATCTAAATTTAAAGAGAGAGTGATATTTATTTTTCAACTTACAATAAATTTCCTACCAGAATATCTCATTTATGGACATTTAAAAAAGTCAATAATAATACACGATCTTATTACCATTATTGAAACCCGATTATTTTTATGACAATAGAAACACGGAAATATTTCATGATATTTTAGAAAGTATTAATGTTGAAGACACTGTATTATTTGTGTATCAGAATCCACAAAGCTCGATTTCATTAATATCAATCCAACACATAATCCAAATAAAGTTTTTGTAGTACATCTGGCAGGGGCCACATGTTTTAACCCTGATTTTACATAAGGGGGAAATGGAAATTCTCAGGGAGAAATTTAACATTCCACCGGATAAAACTTATTTCCTGAGTGTCTGCACTATTGAACCAAGAAAAAATATAGATTTATTGATAAATGCTTACGAAAAATTACTCTCCGTAAGCAAAAAAGAGAC
>CAWBYC010000005.1:0-664129 GCA_963792925.1 uncultured Bacteroidales bacterium
CGTCGCCGCCGAGTGCGGCATCGCGCGCGCCGACCAGGACGCGTTCGCGCTGCGCTCGCAGCAGCGTGCGCTGGCCGCGCAGGCGAACGGGACGCTGGCGCGGGAGATCGTCGCGGTGACGATTCCGCAGAAGAAGGGCGATCCGGTTGTCGTCGACCGCGACGAGCATCCGCGCGCGACGTCGGCCGAGGCGCTGGCGAAGCTGAAGCCGATCGTGAAAGCCCGACGGCACGGTGACCGCGGGCAACGCGTCCGGCGTCAACGACGGCGCCTGCGCGCTGCTGGTGGCGTCCGAGGACGCGGCGGCGAAGCACGGCCTCACGCCGCGCGCGCGGATCGTCGGCGCGGCGACCGCCGGCGTGCCGCCGCGGGTGATGGGCATCGGCCCGGCGCCGGCGACCGAGAAGCTCCTCGCGCGCCTCGGCCTGACGCTGGGGGCAGATGGACGTGATCGAGCTGAACGAGGCGTTCGCCGCGCAGGCGCTGGCCGTGACGCGGCGGCTCGGGCTGCCCGACGACGCGGCGCAGGTGAACCCGAACGGCGGCGCGATCGCGCTCGGCCACCCGCTCGGCGCCTCGGGCGCGCGGCTCGCGACGACCGCGCTTTATCAGCTGGAGCGCGGCGGCGGCCGCTACGCGCTCGCCACCATGTGCATCGGCGTGGGGCAGGGGATCGCGCTGGTCATCGAGCGCGTCCGATGAGCGAGGCCGGGGGCGCGCAGCCCGGCGAGACGGTCCGCATCCGTGTCTGGGACTGGCCGGTCCGCGCGTTCCACTGGGCGCTGGTGGCGCTGATGGCGGTCTCGGTGGTCGCCATCGAGGTCGGCGGCAACTCCAAGGTGTGGCACATGCGCGCCGGCTACGCGATCCTCGCGCTGGTGCTCTTCCGCATTGCCTGGGGCTTCGCCGGGACCCGGCACGCGCGCTTCGCGAGCTTCGTGCGCGGCCCCGGCGCGGTGCTCGCGTACGTGAAGGACCTGAGCCGGCGCTCGAAGAAGGTCTACGTCGGGCACAACCCGCTCGGCGGCTGGTCGGTCGTCGCGCTGCTGGCGCTGCTGCTGGTGCAGGCGGGCACCGGCCTGTTCGCCAACGACGACATCATCACCGAGGGGCCGCTGGTCCGGCTGATCAGCAAGGACCTCTCCGACAGCATCACCTGGTTCCACCGCCGCAACGGCTGGGCGCTGTGGTCGCTGGTCGGCGTCCACGTCGCCGCCGTCCTGTACTACCTGCTGGCGCTGAAGGAGAACCTGATCCGGCCCATGATCACCGGCGCGAAGACGCTGCCGCGCCGGTTCGTGGACTCGGGCTTCGCCAGCGCGCGGGGGCGTGGCCGTGGCTGCTCGCACTCGCCGCGCTCGCTGTGTGGGGGCTCGTGCGCTAGGCCTCCCCGGGTCGCTTCTCTTCGAGCGTAGTCCGGCCTGACGTAACCCGGCCTGACGCCGCCGGCGTTGAGCGAGAGCGAAACCCGGGTGGCCGCGGCCATGCACACGACTGCCCCGGGTTTCGCTGCGCTCAACGCCGGGCTACGAATTGCCGAGCGGCGCACCATGCGCGGCGCGCCGGCGCTCAGGTCACTTGGAACGGAAATCGTCGTGGCAGTTGTCGCAGGCCTTGGCGACGTCGCCGAACGGGCCCTTGACCGCGTCGAGCGTGCCGGTCTTGGCGGCGGCGTCGAGCTTAGCCGTCGCTGCCTGCAGCGCCTCGGCCAGCTGCTTGAACTTGGCCGTGTCCTTCCAGATTTCCGGCTTGGCCCGGGTCGGCGCGCCCTGGTCGGTGCCCGGCAGGTAGCCTTCCCAGGCCATCTCGCGAGACCTGGTCCAGGAACTTCGCGTGGCGCTGGAACTCGTCCTTGTTGTACGGCACCGCGCCCTTCACCATCGCCCCCATCATGCTCATGTTCCAGAGCTGCGCCCGCATGATGCCCTGGCGATACTTGATCGCGTTTTCCGGCTTGACGGCCTGCGCCGAGGCAATCGCCACCACGCTTCCGGCAAGCGCCACGCCAATGATCAGTCGAACAGCTTTTTGCACGTCGTTCTCCACAAGAGTTGAACAGGTGAGGGAAGGCGCCGGATCGCGGATGCTGGCCAGGCCGCGGGCGGGGTTTTAGCCCAAAGCCCGGCGCGAAGCACCGCTTCCCTCCGACATCGCCGGGGCGAACAGGTTCTGCGCCGGCTTCATTCCGTGACCCCACGCGGCGCGGGCGTGGCCTGCGGCGCGCGGGCAGATCGAGGCGCCGACCGCGGCCCTGCCCATTGACAGCGTGCGATATATAAATGATATCATTTAGATATGGATCGCACGCCGCCCACCGGCGCGTCGCCGGCAACCGCCGGGAGAACGTCCGACGTCGACACAACCATGGGAGATGCGCATGAACGCACTGGTCAGGAACGCTGGGGGATGGTGGATCGCGGTCGGCGCGGGTGCCGGCACGGCGCTCGGGGTCGCATTCGGCTACGCCTCGGTCGGGCTTGCGGCGGGATTCGTCGCCGGCATCGTCGCCGGGTGCTGCTGACCCGGCGATAGCGACCGCGATCGCCGATCGGCGCCGCCGATGGCCGGCAGGAAGGCGTTTCTGCTCCGGATCGACCCGGCGGTGTGGGTCGAGCTGGAGCGGCTTGCCCAGGCGGAGCTGCGCAGCGTGAACGCGCAGATCGAGTTCCTGCTGCGCGATGCGCTCGCCAACCGCGGCGCGGGCGCCGCGGCGCCGCCGGCGAAGCGCCGAACGGGCGCGCGCGCGGCGGATTCCTGAACGGGCGCGGGGCGCCAGGGAGAAACGAATGACGGAAACGACCGCCACGGGCGCGATGCCCGGCGAGATGAGGATCGGCGTCGCGTCGCTCGCGCGCGCGGTCGAGCGCATGTTCGCCGCCGCCGGCTGCGACGACGCGGAAGCGCGGCAGATTGCCGACGGCCTGGTCGAGGCGAACCGCTATGGGCACGATTCGCACGGCGTCGGCCTCGTGCCCCGCTATCTGGAGAACGTGGAGCAGGGGCTGGCGCGGCCGGGCCGCCGCGTGCGCGTCGTCGCCGATCACGGCGCGATGGTCGGCCTCGACGGCGACAAGGGTTTCGGGCAGTCGATCGGCGAGCAGGCAATGCGCCTGGCCGTCGAGCGGGCCGGTGTTCACGGCCTGGCGATGGTGGGGCTTGCCAACAGCCACCATCTCGCGCGCATCGGCCGCTGGGGCGAGCAGTGCGCGGCGGCGGGGTTCGCGTCGGTGCACTTCGTCAACGTGCTGGCGCAGCCGCTGGTGGCGCCGTGGGGCGGGCGCGACGCGCGGCTCGCGACCAATCCGTTCTGCGTGGCCGTGCCGCACGCGCCGCACCCGCTGGTGCTCGACTACGCGACCAGCATGGTCGCCCACGGCAAGACGCGCGTCGCGCTCGACGCCGGCAAGCCGATGGCCGACGGGCTGCTGCTCGACCCGCAGGGGCGGCCGACCAACGATCCGGCGGTGATGTTCCAGGACCCGATCGGCGCGCTGCTGCCGTTCGGCGAGCACAAGGGCTTCGCGCTGGCGGTGATGTGCGAGCTGCTCGGCGGCGCGCTGTCCGGCGGCAAGGTGCAGGACCACCACCCGAAGCCGAACCCGATGATCAACAACATGCTCTCGCTGGTGTTCGCGCCGGACCGGCTGTGCGGCCGCGACGAGTTCGCGCAGCAGGTCGAGCGCCTCGCCGCGTGGCTGCGCGCGTCGCCGTCCGCGCCGGGCGGCACCGGCATCCACCTTCCGGGCGAGCCCGAGCGCATCGTGGCGCGCGAGCGCGACCGGCTGGGCGTGCCGCTGCCGCAGCGCACGCTCGACGCGCTGCAGGCCTGCGCCGATCGTTTCGATCTGTCCGACGTGAACTTTGCGGGGCCGCGCGGGACGAGCCGCCGGATGACGGCGGCACCGGCGGGCGCCGGGCGCGGGCAAATCGGTTAACATTTGCCACGTCAGCGCCGCGGTCCGGCGCGACACCCCGCAGAGGTTTCCCATGACCGAAAAGAAATTCGCCTCGCAGGCCGACCTCGAAGAGAAGAAGGTCAGCTTCGACAAGCTGTCCGAGCACGCCTACGCCTACACCGCGGAGGGCGATCCGAACACCGGCATCGTCGTCGGCGACGACGCGGTGATGGTGATCGACACGCAGGCCACGCCGGTGATGGCGCAGGACGTGATCCGCCGCATCCGCGAGGTCACCGACAAGCCGATCCGCTACGTCGTGCTGTCGCACTACCACGCCGTGCGCGTGCTGGGCGCGACCGGCTACGCGCCCGGAGCACATCATCGCCAGCCGCGACACCTACGATCTCATCGTCGAGCGCGGCGAGCAGGACATGAAGAGCGAGATCGAGCGCTTTCCGCGGCTGTTCCGCGCGGTCGAGTCGGTGCCCGGGCTCACCTGGCCGACGCATGGTGTTCGAGAAGCGCATGACGCTGTGGCTGGGCAAGCTGCAGGTGGAGATCATGCAGCTCGGGCGCGGCCACACCAAGGGCGACACGGTGGTCTGGCTGCCGCAGGAGAAGATCCTGTTCTCCGGCGATCTGGTCGAGTACGCCGCCACGCCGTACACCGGCGATGCCTATCTGACCGACTGGCCGGCGACGCTCGACGCGATCGCGGCGCTGCAGCCCGAGAAGCTGGTGCCCGGGCCGCGGCGCGGCGCTGCAGACGCCGGCGCAGGTGCAAGGCGGGGCTCGACGGCACGCGCGCGTTCGTCACCGCGATGTTCGAGCGCGGTGAAGCGCGGCGCGCGCGACGGGCAAGGACCTGCGCACGGTCTACAGCGAGACCTACGCGGCGCTGCAAGCCGAAGTTCGGCCACTGGGTGATCTTCGACCATTGCCTGCCGTTCGACGTGACCCGCGCCTACGACGAGGCGACGCGGCTATCCGCGATCCGCGCATCTGGACGGCGGAGCGCGACAAGGAGATGTGGCAGGCGCTCGAAGGCTGAGCGCCGCGGCGATGCGCGCGATAGCAGCGCTGCCCGCGTAGCCGTACGCCAATCCGGTCTACGCGTACCGGCGCTCGCCGGAGCTGGACGGCGCCGGCGCGCGCCATCCGGTGGTCGTCGTCGGCGCCGGGCCCGGTCGGCCTCGCCGCGGCGATCGACCTCGCGCAGCGCGGCATGCCCGGTGCTGGTGCTCGACGACGACGACACCGTGAGCGTCGGCTCGCGCGCGATCTGCTACGCCAAGCGCACGCTGGAGATCCTCGACCGGCTGGGCTGCGGCGAGCCGGTCGCGCAGCAAGGGCGTGGGCTGGAACGTCGGCAAGGTCTTCCACGGCGACGAGCTCGCGTACCAGTTCGACCTGCTGCCCGAGCGCGGGCCACCACCGGCCGGCGTTCGTCAACCTGCAGCAGTACCACTTCGAGGAGTGCCTGCGTCGAGCGCGCCGCGCGCGCTGCCGTCGCTCGAGCTGCGCTGGCAGCAACCAGGTCGTCGGCGGTCGCGCCGCGCGCGGACGGCGCGGCGCTGACGCGTCGCGACGCCGGACGGCGACTACGCGCTCGACTGCGACTGGCTCGTCGTCTGCCGACGGCGCGCGCAGCCCGGTGCGCACGCATGCTGGGCCTCGAATCCGAGGGCCAGGTGTTCCGCGACCGCTTCCTGATCGCCGACATCCGCATGACGTCGGATTTTCCGGCCGAGCGCTGGTTCTGGTTCGATCCGCCGTTCCATCCGAACCAGTCGGTGCTGCTGCACCGGCAGGCCGACGACGTCTGGCGCATCGACTTCCAGCTCGGCTGGGACGCCGACCCGGAGCGAGGAGAAGCAAGCCGGAGCGGATCCTGCCGCGCCTGCGCGCGATGCTCGGGCGACGACGCGCGAGTTCGAGCTCGAATGGGCGAGCGTCTACACCTTCCAGTGCCGGCGCATGCAGCGCTTCCGCCACGGCCGCGTGCTGTTCGCCGGCGACGCCGCGCACCTGGTGTCGCCCGTTCGGCGCGCGCGGCGCGAACAGCGGCATCCAGGACGCCGACAACCTCGGCTGGAAGCTCGCGCTCGTGCTGCGCGGCGTCGCGCCCGAGCGGCTGCTCGACACCTACGACGCCGAGCGCGTCGCGGCCGCCGACGAGAACATCCTCAACTCGACCCGCTCGACCGACTTCATCACGCCGAAGAGCGCCGTGTCGCGCACGTTCCGCGACGCGGTGCTCGCGCTCGCGCGCGCGGCACCCGTTCGCGCGCAAGCTGGTCAACAGCGGGCGGCTGTCGGTGCCGGCGGTGCTCGCCGGCTCGCCGCTCAACACGCCCGACGCCGACGATCGTTCGCGCGGCGCGATGGTGCCCGGCGCGCCGGCCGCCGACGCGCCGGTGCGCGGCCCGCGCGGCGACTGGTTGCTCGACTACCTCGGCGGCGGCTTCGTGCTGCTCGCGTTCGGCGACGCGCGTGCCCGCGGCCGCCGCGCGCGACGCTCGCGCAGCGACGCGTCCGCTGCCGGCGTCGTGCGCTGATCGGCGGCGCCGCGCCGCGCGGCGACGGCGATCGGCGATCGACGACGGCGCCGGGCTCGCTCGCGCGGCGCTACGATGGCCGCGCCGGCACCTGCTACCTGTTGCGCCCCGACCAGCACGTCTGCGCGCGCTGGCGCGCGTTCGACCTGGTCGCGGTGCGCGCCGCGATCGCGCGCGCGACCGGCCAATGACTGACGCGATGGCACAGTGCCGATGACGCACACTCATCACCGTATCCCAACATCGCGGCGCCGGACGATTTCTACGAGGCGCTGATCGCGCTGCACCGCGACCTCACCGACGCGCAGAGCGCGCTCGTCAACGCGAAGCTGATCCTGCTGCTCGCCAACCACATCGGCGACTCCAGACGTGCTGCGCGCGGCGATGGCCGCGGCGCGCGCAGGACGTCGGCACCGCGGGTTGAGCGCCGCGATCCGCACGCGCCAAGGCGAGCGCCGCCATGACGACGCACCCGCCAGCGACGCGCGCATCCGGCGCTCCCCCGCACGCGGCGATCGACGCAGGCGCCGCTGACATACCAGTCCGGATTCGGCAACGAGTTCGCCACCGAGGCGCTTGCCGGGCGCGCTGCCGGTGGGCCAGAACTCGCCGCAGCGCGCGCCGTACGGCCTCTACGCCGAGCAGCTGTCGGGCACCGCGTTCACCGCGCCGCGCGCGCGCGAACCGGCGCTCGTGGACGTACCGCATCCGGCCGGCGGCGATGCACGAGCCGTTTCGACCGCATCGACAACGGCCGCATGCGTCAGCCGCTTCGGCGACGGTGCCCACGCCGCCCAACCAGCTGCGCTGGGACCCGCTGCCGATGCCCGACGACGCCGACCGACTTCGTCGACGGGCCTCGTCACCATGGCCGGCAACGGCGATCCGCGCCGCGATGGCGGGCTGCGCGCATCCACGTGTACGCCGCCAACCGGTCGATGACCGACCGCTACTTCTACGACGCCGACGGCGAGCTGCTGATCGTGCCGCAGCAGGGACGCCTGCGCCTCGCCACCGAGCTCGGGCGCCTCGACGTCGAGCCGCTGGAGATCGTGCGTGATCCCGCGCGGCATGCGCTTCCGGGTCGAGCTGCCCGACGGCGCCGCGCGCGGCTACGTCTGCGAGAACTACGGCGCGCACTTTCCGCCTGCCCGACCTCGGGCGTGATCGGCTCCAACGGCCTCGCCAATCCGCGCGACTTCCTGGCGCCGGTCGCTGCGTACGAGGACCGCGAGGGCACGTTCGAGCTGGTCGCCAAGTTCCATGGGCAACCTGTGGTCCGCGCGCGATCGACCACTCGCCGCTCGACGTCGTCGCCTGGCACGGCAACTACGCGCCGTACAAGTACGACCTGCGCGCGCTTCAACGCCATCGGCTCGATCAGCTTCGACCATCCGGACCCGTCGATCTTCCTCGTCCTGCAGTCGCCGAGCGACACGCCGGGCGTGGACACCATCGACTTCGTGATCTTCCCGCCGCGCATCCTGGCGATGGAGCACACGTTCCGGCCGCCGTGGTTCCATCGCAACGTCGCGAGCGAGTTCATGGGCCTCATCCACGGCGTCTACGACGCCAAGGCGGAGGGCTTCCTGCCCGGCGGCGCCAGCCTGC
The DNA here is from genome assembly GCA_963792925.1 of uncultured Bacteroidales bacterium. Lineage (GTDB taxonomy): Bacteria > Bacteroidota > Bacteroidia > Bacteroidales > VadinHA17 > LD21. The sequence continues at coordinate 8,069 of CAWBYC010000005.1, forward strand.
ACAACTGCATGACGCGGCCACGGGCCGGACGCCGAGACCTTCGAGAAGGCGAGCCGCCGCCGACCTGTCGCAGCCGACGCGCATCCGCGACACGATGGCGTTCATGTTCGAGACGCGCGCGCGTGATCCGGCCGACGCGCTCGGCGCTCGAGTCGGCGCAGCTGCAGGCGCGAGTACTACCGGTGCTGGCAGGGGCTGAGGAAGAATTTCGACGCCGGGCGGCCCTGAGCGCCGACGCGGGCGCGGGATCCGGCCGCTCGCCAGTCGCGATGGGCGCCGCGATGGCGCGCGCCGTCGTGCCGGCCTCCGCCGTCCTCCCGGCGCGGCCGGGCATCTCTGCCGCAGGCACGGCGCGGCTCACGAATCGAATCCGGTGCCAGCGCGACGCTGATCGTCGTGCCCTGCTGCGGCGCGCTGCGGATGCGAGAGCGCGGCTCCGATCAGCTGCGCCTGCTCACGCAGCCCCGCGAGCCCGTAATGCCCCGGATGCGCGGCCTCCGCGTCGAATCCGACGCCGTCGTCGGCGATAGTCAGGCGTCAACTCCGTCCGTCGGCGGAACGCGCAACGAGACGTGACGCGCGTCGCTCCGGCATGGCGTTCGACGTTGCGCATCGCTTCTTCGGCGATTCGGAACAGCGTCTCCGCCCGCTCGTCGGCAAACGCGCCGGCCGGCGCATCGCTCGTGTATTCGACCGGAATGCCGGTGCGCTCGACGAACGCTTCACGAAATCGCGCAAGCGCCGCGGCGAGCCCCGCATCGCGTACCGGGTTGAAGCGCATCTGGGCGATCGCGGCGCGGGCTTCCTGCAGCCCGTGATGGGCGGCTTCCTCGGCGCGCGCCAATTCCTCCGCCAGCGCGCCGGGGTTCGTGGCCGATAGCCGCTTCAGCAGCCGGATTTCCGTGAGCATCGCCATCATCGAATGCGCCAGCGTGTCGTGCAGGTCGCGCGCGATCCTCAGGCGCTCGCGCACTACGGCGTCATAGCGCGCCTGCTCCGCCAGCCGTTCGATTTCGCGGGTGCGTGCCGCCACGCGCTGGTCCAGTTCGGCATTCAAGCGTCTGCAATGCGCTGCGCTCGCGCTGCAGCGATGGCGAGCAGTTCGTCCAGCGCGCGTCCCAGCCGCGCCGCTTCGTTCCGGCCGCGCGGGCACCGTGATGCGCCGCGTGGCGCCGGCCCGGACGGCGTCGGCCGAGCGCGCGATGGCTTCGAGGTCGCGGGTGACGCGGCGCGCCAGCAGCGCGCCGAGCAGCGCGGCGAGCAGCCCCAGGCCGAGCAGGACGGCGGCGATCCGACTCTGCAGGATTCTGGCGCGCTGCGTGGCATCCTGCAGCGGCTGCGAGCACGACGACGCGCCAGCCCAGGGCGTGCAGGGCGTCGGATGCTGCCGGCGTCGCGCGCGCGACGAGGTAGCGGCTGCCATCGGCCACGCCGTTCGACGCGCGACGGCCCCTCGCGCGCTGCTTCGCGCATCGAATGCCGCGGCGCGTTGCAGCGTCGCGCTCGCATTCGGGCGTGCTCTGCCATGCGCTGGCCGGTGCGGCCGGCGGGTCCGATCAGTACCGTGCCATCCGCGTCCAGCAACAGCGCCTCGGTGCCGGCCGACGCTCGCAGCTCCTGCCCGAGACTCCCGGCGCAGATCCAGCAGCCAGCGCCGTGCTCAGCTGCGTTCCGATGACGCCCACGGTATTTCCCCGGGCATCGATCACGGGCGCGACCAGGTCACGCGATGGTCGCGGCGCACCGGCGGTTCCGGGCGCACGCCGGCTCTGCGTCGCCGCGGGCGCGCGGCGCACATCGCCGACCTTCGGCCCCTTGAAGCCCGAGCGCGAACCACGACCGGTCGGCAACGCTGGCGCCCTCCGTCACGCCGCGGCGTCGCGGCCAGCACCCGGCCCTGCGCGTTCGCCACCCCGATCCACTCGAATTCCGGGGAAGCCCGTTGCAGGTTCTCGAGAACTCTTGCGCAGCGTCGCCCGGTTCTTCGTCGGCGAGTTCGGTGGCCAGCATCGCCGCCAGCGCCCGTACCGATTGCAGTCGAAGCGCAAGGTCGAGATTGAGCTCGGCGGCGATACGGTCGGCCGTCCTGTCGAGTTGTCGGCTCGCGCTGGTCGAGCAGGTTGGTGCGCACGATGTCGCCCACCCAGCACGCTGGCAACCAGCACGAGGCCGATCGACAATGCGAAGACCAGCCAGCCGATGGCGGAGGCTAGGCTGCGGCGGGGGTCGAGGTAGCGCGCCAATGGCGTGCATGAGGTGGATTGCGAAAAGTATCGCACCAGTGTGCGCAAGTGACGAAAGTAACATCGAACTCGTGACCGTGCGGCCCTCGCGCGCGATCCGGCGCATCCGGTAGATTGTCGTCATGAAGACGGAGTTCCGATCGCTCCCTGTGCAAGCTTCCGAAGCCGGGGTATTCCGACAATGGATGAGCTGATACAGACTGGTCGCCCAACGGGCCGGGATCTCGCTCGGCGCAGGCGGCGCTCGCGGTCTGCGGCCATGCTGGGCTACCTGACGGCGCGGCTGCCGTCGCCGCGTGGTCGGGCGCATCCGCGAGCAATTGGGCAACGTCGCGAATGGCGTCCGGCGAGCCGCATGGCGGCGCCGGGATGCGTCAAGTGACGACGGACGCCTCGACGCCGCGCTCCGCGCATCCGGGTGCTCGTCGCCGACGATCAGGCGCTGATCCGGCGCGGGATGACGCTGATGCTCTCGGTCGAACCGGACATCGAAGTGGTGGGTCAGGCGGCCGACGGCGTGGAAGCCGTCGAGATGGCGGAACGCCTGCATCCCGACGTCGTGCTGATGGACCTGCACATGCCGCGCAAGGGCGGCGTGGCGGCCACGCGCGAAATCACGCTGTCGCTGCCGCACACGCACGTGCTGGTGCTGACGACGCTGGACGCCGAGGAAACGGTCTTCGAGGCGGTCCGTGCCGGCGCCCACGCCTATCTGCTCAAGGATGCGAGCGAAGACGAGGTGCTCGAAACGGTGCGCGCGGTGCATCGCGGCGAGTCGCGGCTGACGCCGCAGATCGCGCGCAAGGTGATGGATCAGTTTCGGCGGCTCGCGTCCCGGCCGAGGCTGCGGCCGCTGGCGGCTACGGTCGAGACGGTCGCCGCGGCGTCGAGCAACGCGTCCGGGCGCGGCCGCAGCGCAGGGCCGCCGATGCGCGTGACCGAGACGCTCAGCGACAAGGAGGAGCAGATCCTGAGCCTCATCGCCGAGGGCAGGAGCAACAGGCAGATCGCCGCCGCGGTGTTCCTGGCCGAGGGCACCGTCAAGAACTACGTCAGCCGCATCATGGACAAGCTCCACGCCAATACGCGTACCGAGCTCGCCGTGATGTCGGTGCGCCAGCGGCGCGACGGTTGACCCCGGTGTCGGGGCGATCCGTTCCCTAGCGCCGTCCTCACCGCAGGCCGGGCGAGCGGGTGCCCGCAGCGCGCCCGGCGCGCGCCGCAGCCTGTCCGCCTGACCGACCGCGTTGCGCCGGAAGCTTCTCGCGCGACCCGGTCGCCGGTGACGAAGATCGCCGGCAGATCATGACTTCCGGCAGGTCGAAATCGTGACGTTCGGCAGCTTTCCTGACCCGGCGCGACGTCTAGAGTTCAAGTCATGGACGCGGCGATGGAAACGACACGACGACGTTCGACCGACGTAACTCGACACGGAAAGGAGCACACCATGAGCACGACCAATACGACGACCAACACGATGACCAATACGGCGACCAACGCAAACCCGAACGCGAACCTCAACGGGAACCCCAACGCGACGGCGAACGCCGCAGCGACGACCAGGGCAGGGACCAGGACCAGGACCAGAACCGATATCGCCGTTGCGGTCTATGACATTCATCCGCAGGCCGAAGCGGCCGTGAAGGCGCTCCAGCGTGCCGGCTTCGACATGAGGAAGATCTCGATCATCGGCCGGGACTACCACACGGAGCAACACGTCGTCGGCTTCCTCAATGCGGGTGACCGCGCCAAGATCTACGGCAAGTACGGCGCATTCTGGGGCGGACTGGTCGGCGTGCTGTTCGGCTCCGCGATGATGTTCGTCCCGGTGGTGGGCCACGTGGTCGTCATGGGCCCGCTTGCGGCGGCCCTGTTCGGCGGCCTGCAGGGCGCGGTACTTGCCGGCGGCATCAGCGCGCTGGCCGGTGCCCTGATGGCATTGGGCATTCCCAAGGACTCGGTACTGCGCTACGAAACCGCGCTCAAGGCCGACAAGTTCATGCTGGTCGTGCACGGCGACGCGCAGGAGATCAGGCGCGCATACGAACTTCTGAAGACCTCCGGCCTTGCGTCGTTCGACCACCACCGTACGGCGGACGAACGCCCTGCGTCGGCGCATCCCGGGTCGGCACCGGCGGTCAATTGAGGGAGCCCATCATGAACTTCGCAATCCGACCCCTTGCATCGGCAATGCTCGCAGCCGCCATCGCGCTCGCGAGCGTGGCAGGCGCGCAGGCGTCGCAGGCATCCGCGCCGCCGGCCGTTCATCGGGCGTCGGCGGCCACCGGGACATCCGTCGCGGCCAGGGCGCCCGAGGACTGGATCGTGTACGACAAGCTCACCTACGCACCGGTCGTCGATGACGTCAGCCGGCATCTGGCTGCCGCGCGCAAGGCCCTCGTCGCGAAGGACAACGCGATGGCGGCCGCAGAACTGCACACCGTCGCCGAGGAACTCAAACGGCAGGCCGCCCTCGCCGGCGACGAGGAGAAGTCGCTCGCACGAGCGGACAAGGCGCTCGTGAGCGCCGACCGCGATTTCGCCGCGGACACCGTCAGGCGCATGAACGCGGGCGCCCTGAAGGTGGGCACGGCCGCCGCAGCCGTCGCGGCGGGGAAGATCAGGACGACGGAGGAACTCGACAAGGCGATCGACCGGGCCGCGCGCACAGACATCGACCGGCGCTGGCTGGTGGCCCCGGTGACCGTCTGGTTCCCGGCGGAAGAGGCGCCGCAACGCCACTTCACGGACGCCGTTGCGTCCTTCGCCAAGCGGGACTACAAGGCTGCCGCCACCGATATCCGCAAGGCGAACAGCTATCTGCGCCTGGCGTCGGACCGCGCCACGGGGGAAGCCAGAGAGGAGCTCGTCGGCTCGATTGCGCAGCTTGACCGTCTTGCCGCCTCGGTCGAAAACGGGGCGGAGCAGGGCGAGGATTCGATGACGATGGCGTTCGCGAAGGCTAACCACGCGCTTTCGCTGGCTCACCGGTTCAAGGCCATGGAGGCCTGGATGCGCAGCGAGTATCATGAATCCGGCCACGAACTCGAGGCCGCCGCCCGCGAACTGCGCAACGCCGCGGGCTGGCTCGGCGGTGCGGCACAGGCAGGTGCTTTGGCGACCGCCGCGGATTCCGAGGCGTTGGGAAACTTGTTGGTGACCGGCGGCGCCTGGTCTCGCGACGAAGTGACCAACGGCTTCAAATCGCTGGACAACGGCATCGATGCCCTTGGCAGGAAGATCGCCGGCGCCGGCAAGGCAGCACCGGTCGACGCCGGCGCGTGACGCGCGTGCAATGCCGCTTTCGACAGGCGAAAGCGGCGGCCTGCGTCGGTGCCCGGATTGAACCTTGGGTGCGGCATCCGGTCTGTTCAGGTGGCGATCCCCGCTGCGTGCATCCATCGACGCCATGAAGCCGGCGCGGGCGGGCTGGAGGTGCCCGCGTTCGAGCACGACCGCAAGACGCCGCACCGCGCACCCGCCAGGCTGTCCCCCGTTGCGGCACCACCTGAGTACAAACGGCGAATTCCATGCAGACCCGGAAGCTCCTCCTTGCCAAATCGCATGGCCTGCACGCCGAGGCCTGTGCCCGGATCGTCAGCATCGCGAAACGCTGCCGGTGCAAGCTCTCCCTCGTGGTGAACGGGCGGCGGGTGAGCGCGCGCAGCATCGTCGCGGTGATGGTGCTGGCGGCTTCCGTGCGTGGAACCGTGCGGGTCGAGGCCGACGGGCCGGACGAAGACCTGGCCATCCAGCAGATCGCGACGCTGTTTCACGACGGCCTGGGCGAGGGTCGCTAGCCGAAGGTCCCGACGCTCCCGCCTGCGGGTCGGCGGCAGGAGGCCGGGCGCGCGGCGCGCCGGCAAGCGGGCGATACTCCGCCCACTGCGCACCCCGGCCCGGCCGCGGGCCGCGGGCCGGGGAGTCCGGTAGAATCGACTACGATTCCGGCGGGGACCGAACCGCCGGACGCCGCGCAACGCGATCCCGGGAACCCACGATGACCTACCAGCACATCCTCGTCGAGACGCGCGACCGCGCGGGTCTCATCCGCCTCAATCGCCCCAAGGTCATGAACGCGCTGAACGACGCGCTCGCCGCCGAGCTGGGGCGCGCACTGGCGGCATTCGACGCCGACCCCGACATCGGCGCCATCGTCATCACCGGCAACGAAAAGGCATTCGCCGCCGGCGCCGACATCGCGGCGATGGCCGAGTGGGACTACCAGAAGGTCTACCGCGACAACTACATCACCGACTGGGAATCGGTGAAGCACACGCGCAAGCCGGTCATCGCCGCGGTCGCCGGCTACGCGCTCGGCGGCGGCTGCGAGCTCGCCATGATGTGCGACCTCATCATCGCCGCCGACACGGCGAAGTTCGGCCAGCCCGAGATCACCATCGGCACCATGCCGGGACTGGGCGGCACGCAGCGGCTGCCGCGCGCGGTGGGCAAGGCCAAGGCGATGGACTGGTGCCTCACCGGCAGGATGATCGACGCCGCCGAGGCCGAGCGCAGCGGGCTCGTCGCCCGCGTCGTGCCCGCCGACCGGCTCGAGGAGGAGGCGCTCGCCATGGCGGCGAAGATCGCGGGCTTCTCGCTGCCGGTGGTGCTGAAGATCAAGGAGGCGGTCAACCGCGCCTACGAATCGTCACTCGCCGAGGGGCTGCTGTTCGAGCGCCGCGAATTTCACGCCACCTTCGGCCTCGACGACCAGAAGGAAGGCATGCGCGCCTTCGTCGGCAAGCGCCGCCCGGACTTCAAGCACCGCTGAGAAAATGGGGTCAGGTCCAATTTCCGCCGACCGGCGGAAATTGGACCTGACCCCATTTTCACTGCCGGGGCGCGGTGAAGCGCATCGTGCCCGCGCTGTCGCGCAGGGCAAGCTCGAGCTGCCCGCCGCTGAAGCGCTGGCTCGTCACCTTCGCCAGCTCCCCGAGGAACTCGGCGTCGCGCGACCCGGGCGGACACATCATCTTCGTGAGCGCGATGGGCCCGAACGACAATCCGGTGTCGTTGAGCAGGTAGCTCGCGCTGCCGCGATTGCAGTCGGCGCGCACGCGCACCTGGCCCCCTGGCTGGAAGTCGAGCGCGTAGCGTTCGGGCGCGTCGGGCACGATCCGGCGGCCGTCCGCCATCTGCGTGCCCTGCCACGTCCACACGGTATTGGTGAGCAGCGCGTCGCCCGATGCGGCCATCGGCGGCGGCGGCGCGTTGATGCGGCCGGGAAGCATCGGGGTGCCGGTATCGGTCGCCGCGCAGGCGGCCAGCGCCAGCGCGAGCGCAGCGGGCAGGACAACTCGACGGAAGCGCATCGGGGTCTCCGGGGGCGTAGGGGATTGCGGGGACGCGGCGCGGCGCCGTTCAGCGCCGCGGCGGATGGCCGCCGAGCGCGGCGGTGATGTCGGCGGCGATGTCGCGCACCAGGCAGCCCAGCTGCTCGACGCGCTCCGGCGTGATCCGCGACGTCGGACCGGCGAGCGAGATCGCGGCCCAGGCCTCGCCGTTCTCGTCCCAGATCGGGGCCGCGACGCAGCGCAGGCCGTCGGCGTGCTCCTCGTCGTCGATCGCGTAGCCGCGTTCGCGGGTGGCGGCGAGTTCCTGCGCCAGGCGCTCGCCGTCGGTGAACGTGCGCGCGGTGTGGCGGCCGAGACCACGGCGCGCCAGCGCCGCGCGGGCCACCGCGTCCGGCATCGCCGCGAGCATCGCCTTGCCCACGCCGGATGCGTGCAGCGGCGCGCGGGCGCCGAGCTTGGTCGACATCCGCATCAGTTCGCGGCACTGGACCTGCTCGACGAACACGGCCTCGCCGTCGTCGATGACGGCGAGGTTGGTCGTCTCGCCGGCGCGCTCCATCAGGCGCTTGAGGTGCGGGTACGCCTGCACCACCAGGTTGCGGTGATCGAGGAACGCGCTGCCCACGCGGAACGCGCGCACGCCGACCAGCCATTCGCCGCCCGGGCCCTGCTGGACGTAGCCTGCCTGCTCCAGCGTGGCGAGCAGGCGGTGCGCGGTGGGGGTCGGCAGCGCGAGGCGCTCGGCGACGGCGGTGAGCGTCGCGCCGACCTCGGTGGCGGCGAGCGCCTCGAGCAGCGCGAGGCCGCGCGACAGCGCCTGGGTGTGGCCCGCCCCCGCGGGCACGTCCCGGCCGCGGGCCGCCGGGCGCGCGGGGGCCGGCTTCGGCCGGTTGCGGCGGGCGGGGCGGGTGGCTTTGGGCTTGATCGGCATGGCGGTCGCCCCTGGATTCTAGCATCGGCGGCGTACGTGAAAGCCGCTTTCACATTCCGCTGCCGTGCCTGATGCTCGGCGCGCATCGGCACAAGGGGCGCCACACCGGGTTACGAGGACCAGGCGGCGAGTGCGCGCCAGAACAGCCACGCGCCGGCCGCGAGCGTGAGCGCACTCCACGCCCACACGAGCGCGTCCGAGCGCCGGAACGGCGCCGGCAGCAGGTCGGGATCGCGCAGCGCGTCGGGAAACGGCCGCGGCGGCACCGGCGACGATCTGCGCTTCGGCCGGATCGGCGGGCACGAGGTGCGCGATATTCCCAGGTGGTCACCGCCGGCGCGTTGCCGAACGCGCGGCTCGACGGGAACTGCGGAAAGCGCAGGAAGGCGATGGTGTCGACGTCGGTCGCGAGCATCCGCGCGAGGCGGCCGCGGGTGCCGGCGCCGGTCGGTGCCGGCCGTCGCGTCGCCGGCAAGCGCGAGCAGGCCGGCGCCGGCCTCCTCGAACGCCGCGGCCGGCATCAGTCGCGTCTGGTCCTCGAGCAGGTAGTCGCAGGCGGTCTGCGCCTTGCCGAGCGAGCGCTGGGTGGCGAGGAAATACGGGAACGCGATGGCGGCGAGCAGCGCGGCTCGTCGCCCCGCGCGCCGGCAGGTTCCAGCCGAGCGCGCGCAGGACGTCGACGCTGATGCCGGTGCAGTTCATCGTCGCGTGCTGATAGACGAGCTGATGCCGGTAGAACTGGTTGTAGACGCGGTTGAGCGCGCCCTGCAGCAGCACCGCGGCGCGATCCGAGCGAGCACCGCGACCAGCAGGTACGAAGGCCGGTACCAGCCCTGGCCGCTGTTGAGGTCGGCGAGATAGTTGTCGAGCGGCAGGGGCGCGGCGAGGATGCCCTTTTCGCTTTCGACGTCGAGCGAGTAGAAGTTGTTGACGAGCCAGTCGCCGATGGCGCCGTCCGCCTCGGGTGCGGCCGGTGACGAGCGCGAAATGGCCGGCGTGCGCCTCGTCGTCGTCGCCCTGCGCGCCGTTGACCATGATGCCGATCGACCGCACGTCCCGGCGCGATCGCGGCATCCGGCGCCGCGTTGCCACAGCGTGCCCGCGGCGAAGGGGCTGCGCGCGCCGCCGTCGCGGCTCGGCGCGCAGCAGCGCGCGCAGCGCTTCGGCGCGCGGCGTCGCGGCCGCGAGCGCCAGCGCGCGGCGGCGACGCGACCAGCCGGAAATCCTCGGGCCACAGCGTGCGCGCGACGAAGCGCCCGTCGGCCAGCGTCGCCGCGCAGCTTGAGCGTCGCGCGCGGCGAAGAAGCGCGCCGAGGAGCCGTCGAAGTACGAGCGGTTGAGCGCGATGCTTCGGCGCGAGCCGAAGGCAGCGGTCACGCCGCCGGCGCAATGAGCGTGCCGGCATCGGCGGCAGCCGCGCGCCGCGCGGCGACCTGCGGCGCGGCGACCCACACCAGCGGCGGATAGTCGAGCGGCGCCGACTCGGCGGCTGCGCCGCGGCCCACGCGCGCACGTCGTCGGCGGCGCGCACGCCGGGCGCGAATCGCCGGCGACGGGTAGTCCGGCCGCGGCACCGCGATCGTCTCGCGCTCGAAATACCACGCGCCTGGCGGATCGTCGCGCAGTCGCCGCAGCGGCCGTCGGTCAGCCGGAACGGCGCGGCGGGGTAAAGCCCGAATGCGCGGCCGGCGGCCACGGCCGAGTCCGCCGGCCGGCATTGCGGTCCGGCAGCCGGCGCGGTCGCGGTCGACGGTCAATGCGAGCGCGAACGACCCGCGCGCGATCGACGGGCCGCGCGCCGGATCGGCGCACGCGCGGCCGGCGCGCTCAACGCACCGTCACGCGCGGCGAGCCGGAGCGTGATCTCGCCGATCACCGCGGCGTCGCGCGAAGCCTTCGGCGCGGAACACCGCGAGCACCTCGTCGACGGCCTCCGGCGCGCAGGCGACCAGCAGTCCGCCGCAGGTCTGCGGGTCGGTGAGCAGCGCGCGCTCGGCGTCGGCGACCGGGCGCGCCGAGGTCGACGCTCGTCGCCGTAGCCGGCCCAGTTGCGCGCCGACGCGCCGGTGACGCAGCCGCGCGCGCGAGCTCGCAGCGCGCCGGGATGCAGCGGCACGCGCGCGAAGTCGACGCGCGCGCCGACGTCGCGACGCCGCGGCAGACCTCGAGCAGGTGGCCGAGCAGGCCGAAGCCGGTGACGTCGGTCAGCGCATGCACCGCGGCCATGCGCGCCGAGCGCGATGCCGGGCGTGTTGAGCTGCGTCGTGCTCGCGATCATCGTCGCGATAGCCTGTCGCGGCGGCAGCTGCCCTTCTTCAGCGCCGCGCTGTAGATGCCCACGCCGAGCGGCTTGCCGAGCATCAGCTTGTCGCCCGGCGCGCGCGCCGGCGTTGCGCTTGACGTTGCTGCGGGTGCGACGAGGCCGATGGCGACCAGCCCGTAGATCGGCTCGACCGAATCGATCGTGTGGCCGCCGGCGATCGGGATGCCGGCCTGCGCGCAGACCGATTCGCCGCCCTCGAGGATCCGGCGGATCGTGTCGCAGCGGCAGCTTGTCGATCGGCATGCCGACCATCGCCAGCGCGAACAGCGGCGTGCCGCCCATCGCGTAGACGTCGGAGATCGCGTTGGTCGCGGCGATGCGCGCCGAAGTCGAACGGATCGTCGACGATCGGCATGAAGAAGTCGGTGGTCGCGACGATCGCCTGCGTGTCGTTGATCTGGTACACGGCGGCATCGTCGGAGGTCTCGATGCCGACCAGCAGTCGCTGCGGCAGCAGCGCGGCGCCGGCCTTGCCAGGATCTGCTGCAGCACGCCGGGCGCGATCTTGCAGCCGCAGCCGCCGCCGTGGCTGAACTGCGTCAGGCGCAACGGCGCGATCTCGGGAGCGTTCATCGCCTGCATCGCCTCAGAATTTGAAGAGGCCCTTCAGGCCCTTCACCGCCTCGTCGACCGGATTCGGCGGCTTGCTGTCCGGCGGCGAAGCGCCGGGGGGCGTTCCCCGCCGAACCCGGCGGCAGCGCGCCGCGCCGGGGCGCCTCGCCGTCCTCGCCCATGCCCAGCGGCACCATGCCGGTCGACTTGACGCGCACCCGCGCCGTCCAGACCTGTTCCCACGGCACTTTCGGATCGGCCGGGCGCGGCGGATGGACGAGGTCGAGTTCCTCGCCGTAGGCGATGGTCTGCACCATCGCACCCTCCACGCCGTCGAAGACGCCGGCCGGGATCGCGCAGCTCGTCGTCGTGGCCGGCAGCACGACCTTGTCCGCGATCATCCGGCGCAGGAAATTGTTGGGCAGGTACGTCATCAGGCCCCAGCCGGGGTCCTGCAGCTCGCTCGAACTCCAGATGATCAGCTCGCCGGTGCTCTCGCGGTGGCCCATCGCCTGCAGGAAGTATCCCTGCGCATTCGGGATCGGCTTCCAGGCGATGGCGAACGGGCCGGGGAACTCGCCCTGGGCGGCGGCTTCGAACGGCGCGAGGAAATCCTGTCGCGCGCCGATGGCGAACCGGATGTCCGGCGTCGCGCTGCCGTGAACGTACTGGTCGCCGACGATCGATGCGGCGGGCGGAACCGGCTGGGGGTCACGCGGGTTGGGCCAGCGCAGCTGCGCATTGCGCAGCGCGCCCGGCCCGGCGGGGGAGAGCGGCCGCGCAGCGCCTCGCCGAACTGCGCGAGCGACATCTGCTGCGTGTCGGCGACTTTCGGCTGCCCGGGACGGATCGCGTCGCCGCAACCCCAGTACACCAGCATCCGCGCTTTCGGCTTTTCCGGCGTGCGCTCGGGTCCGGCACGCCGCGCCCGCCGGTCGTCGGCGGCGGAGGGCAGCAGCGGCAGGGACTTGCCCATGGCCTGCCCGGCGGGATGTCGTGGTCGGCCGCCGGGGTCGCGCCCGGCTGCGTCGAGGACAGTCCGAGGAAGAGCTCCTTGGTCGGGCCGCCGCCCATCCCGCCCGGCATCATCATCCCGGCGAGGCCGCCGGCCGGCATGCCCGGGATCGACATGTTGCGCGTGCCGAGGTCGATCTCGTAACGCGCGACGGGCGGCTTGACGACCTGTTGCGCGGCCGCGGTCGCGGCAAGCAGCAGAATCGCGGCAAACGTCACTGCGGACTCGGTGAGCTTCATGATGGTCGGCGGAAGGGTGGGGGCCGGGATGCGGCGCCGGACGTGTCACGCGCGACGCGCGCAGCCGCAATGATACGCGCGCCGGCGCAAGAAACGGCACGCCTGCGCCCGCAGCGCGCGGCGCCGGCGCGAAACGAACGCTAACCGGAGCCCTTTCTCTCCAAAGGCTGACGCAGATCAAACCTCCCGGGGCTCCCGCGCTTTCAGTGGGCAATACGCCGGCGTAGCATCCACGCAACGTGTCCGCGATCCCCGATGTTTCCGACCAGCACTGTCGGACATCCCGCGTTGCCGGCCGCGCGGTTCGACCGCAAATCTCCAAGAGGACGCCAGGCATGTCCAATTTCGAAATCGTGACGCGCGAGGACTTCTCCGACGTCACGTACCTGCTGGAAATCAAGCATCCGCTGATGGCGCGCGCCGCGCGGGCGGGACAGTTCGTGATCGTCATGTCGCACGAGGAGGGCGAGCGCATCCCGCTCACCATCGCCGATTACGACCGCGCCAAGGGCACCATCACCCTGGTGATCCAGGCGGTCGGCAAGACGACGCGCGAGATGCAGCAGACTGCAAGGTCGGCACGTCGCTCTACGGCGTCGTCGGCCCGATGGGCATCCCCAGCCCGATCGGCAAGGCCAAGAAGGTGATGTGCGTCGGCGGCGGGCTCGGCGTTGCGCCGATCTTCCCGCAGGCCCGCGCGCTTCAAGGAGGCCGGCGCCTACGTGATCGGCGTCTCGGCTTCCGCACCAAGGACCTGATCTTCTGGGAGGACAAGTTCCGCGCGGTCTGCGACGAGTTCAACCTGTGCACCGACGACGGCTCGGCCGGCATCAAGGGCATCATCACCGAGGGCGTGAAGCGCGCGATTGAGAAGCACGCCGACATCGACGAGTGCGTCGCGATCGGCCCGCCGGTGATGATGAAGGGCGTCGCCGAGGCGACCCGGCCGCACAAGATCAAGACCATCGTCAGCCTCAATCCGCTGATGGTCGACGGCACCGGCATGTGCGGCGGCTGCCGCGTCAAGGTGGTGGCCAGGTGAAGTTCGCCTGCGTGGACGGACCGGACTTCGACGCGCACGAAGTGGACTTCGACGACTTGCTGACGCGGCTGCGCCGGTTCATCCCGGAGGAGAAGGAGGCGATGGAGCGCTGGCGGAGAACTGCCGCATCCGCGGGCAGGTGGACGCGATCAAGCCGCCCGCCCCCAAGCAACCGACCTCGAGCGGTATTGAGCCATGGCCAAGTCAGGCGGGCAACGAGTCCAGCCAATGTGCCGCCCGATTCGGCAAGCAGTTGCTCGCGAACGGCGTGCAATTCGTCAAGAATCGGTTGTCTCTTCGCCATGGGAGTCACCACCCAGGAATTCGGCGGGCGTGCAGATCAGCAACTGCCCCAAACCCTCGTGATTCAGCACTTGGTAAATTCGAGGAAGTTCGTGGGCGTTCGCGATGTGTTTGCAGTTCAACGTCAACAGGTATTTTACACCGCCCAGGGCAGCGGCGGCAACGTGCAAGGCATCGGCGGCCGCCTTCGCTGGCATCGTGTGAGCCGCCAGTAATCGTGAGGCAAGGGCTTCGGTATCGGCGTTGATCTCGACGAGGGGGAGCCCATCCAGCAGTTTCAGTCGATCCGCCGCCGCGCTGGCGTCACCAGCCGACGCTTCATCCAGAGTCAATTGTGACGTGACAACCTCGAACTTCGGACGCTCCGTCGTCCACCAGTCGCGTGCTTGCTGCTGCAACGCAGCCGTTTCAAGATCGCGGCTCGGCCACGCGGACGCGAAGCTGACGATCGAGGTTTCAATGTAGACAGAATCAATATCCATCGGAGAATTGTTTCACGACAAATAATACAGCTCACCCTGCTGCGACGACTGCGGGCAGCAATGAGGGAAATTCTACCTGCCCGCCGAGTCAGGTGCAGCGCCTGGTTTTGCCAAGTTGCGCACGGGCCACGCTTCTCCCTGCGAAAGGTGCATAATACGTCGTGGGGATGCCTGTTTGGGAAAAGCTCGAAATGGTAGTCCGGGTCGTCCCCGGCAGCACCGGACTCCAAAAACGTCGCGAAGTCTGCGAGAAATTCGCCCCAGCCGGAAGCAAGGACGCACTTGTGATCCTCATCCCGACCGAAATTGATCACCTGTCCGACCGTGCCTGCCGGGCCCGGTGCCAAATCCACTCCGAGGTAGTCGGACCCGGCGCTTTTCGCCAGCGGAATCCAGCCGGGATTGGCATAGTCGAGCGCGACCGCATTTGCTGGGAACGACTTCCTATGAGATCGGTAATCATCGTTCATATCCTCCAACCCCCTCCACCCTTCCCACTCGGTGATCACCGAACTTATTGAGAGAAGGTCGTCGCTGAGAAGAAAACCGCCTGAATCTCCGTCGTGGATCGCGAAGGATTCGCTGACGTCGGCGGGTAACGCTTGCCCGATTGCTTGCTCAAGGGCCTCAATTTCTTCAGGCGATGAGCCAGGGTTGAGTCCGCTGAATAACTCCGGGGAGTGCATTTCGAGCCATCGCTCCACTCGCGCCCAAGCACTCCGAGCAGAAACCGCCAGCCAATGCGCGAGCGGATGCCGCCCTACGGCTGTGCACCATTCCTCGGAAAGTCCTTCACGGGCGCTACAATATCGAGCGAAGAATTCGTGCCACTGCGGGAATCCGACGGGCTGGGCGCTCAGTTCGCACTCGGCGCGGATGAACTCCCATCCGCGCCGCCCGTTCTCCTTCAGCCAATCGGCGAAGAGAAGCCGGGTGGCGTAGTCTTCTGGGGCTGCGGCGATCGCTGCCAGGAACGCGGACTCGTTGCTCATGCACACTCCCGCGGCCGAACTTGTGTATTTCCTGACCCATTCGGAATAACGTGCCCACGTTATCCGAAAACGAGAACTCATCGAAATCAGCCGGGCTCTTCACGTTCCGCCCGTCGTTGTTCAAGACGCGAATATACACCATCGGCGAATCCAACTCAGACCCCCGACCGAATAAACACCTCATCCCCGTCCTTCACCACGTAATCCTTCCCCACGACGTGATTCAACCCCGCCGCTTTGAGGTCGCGTTCCGAACCCAGCCGCAGCAGGTCGTCGACGGGCCAGACTTCGGCTCGCACGAAACCGCGGGCCAGGTCGCTGTGGATTGTGTCGGCCGCTTCCAGCACCGTGGAACCCCGCTTCAGCAGCCAGGCGTGGACTTCCTTTTCGCCGGACGTGTAGAACGTGATCTGCTCGGTGACGGTGAAGATCTCCCGCAGCAGTTTGCCGCGGCACGGTTCGCCCAGCCCCATTTCGGCGGCGAATTCCGCCCGGTCGGCTTCCGGCAGCGACTGCACTTCCAGCTCCAGCCCGAACGGGGCCGCCAGCACGTGGAAGCCCTTCGCCTGCAACGCCGCCGCCTGTTCGTCGTGCGTGCCGGCTTCGGCCGTGTTCAACACGATCAGTTGCCGCTTGCGGCTGAGCAACGAAAACGACCGCGTCGCTTTGTCCTGCGCTTCGCTGAATTCGAGGTCGAGCAGCGGCTCGCCCGCGTCGAGTTTCTCCGCCAACGGCAGCAGCGCATCGAGTTCGGCCTGCAGCTCCGCCCGGTCAGGCCGCGGCTTCAGGACGTCTTTCTTCAGCTTGTCGATGCGGTTCGTCATCACCTGCAGGTCGGCCAGCAGGGCGTCGTCGTTGAACGCCTCGGCTTCGGCCAGCACGTCGCAGCCGGTGAAGGCGCCGATGACGTGCACCATCGCCGTCGCCTCGCGGATCACGCCGAGCCGTTGGCCGTTGCCTTCCTGCGTTTTGCGATTCAGGCCGGGGGTGTCCAGCAGTTCGATTTTCGCCGGCACGGTCTTCTTCGGCTTGTGATGGGCGACGAGCCGGTCGTAGCGGTCGTCCGGCACGACGGCGACGCCGAGCTGCCCGGACTGCACCTTGGCGACGTCCGGTTCCTGCCCGGTGAGCAACTGGAAGACGGTGCTCTTGCCGCTTCCCTGGTATCCGACGAGTCCGATTTTCATGCCGTTCTCTTTGGTCAACTGCGTGGCGAAGCCGTTGAAGCGAAGCATTCCCCGTCAACCGCGGATTGACGTGTCACTCCACTTTGCGAGGCCTCGGAGCCGCAGCTTGGCGGTGGTTCGATGATTCCCAATTTCAGAAGTCGTTTACGGTTTCGCCACCATTGCGGCTGCCGAGCGCACGCCACACGCCGGCGTTGATACTGTCGCTGACGAACTGCACGTGCCCGTCGCAGTACAGGGCGTGTACGCCGCCGGCGTGCCGGCTGCGTGCGGCGACGTTCAGGGACAGTCGATCCCACCAGTAATTCGTGCGGTTGCTGTGCGGGAGTCCTCCGCGACAATCGACGTCCGGGTCGTTGGGGGGCCGCATGTGATTGTACATCGAGTGTCCTGGGGCGCCGTAGAGCCATTTGCTCCCGCGCGTCTGCTGCAATTTCAACCCCGCCAGATGGCACTGCCCGGCGTAATCGGTGAGTTCGGGCCCGTTGGTTGCGTTGTCGTTGCCGGCGGTCAGGACGAAGCCGTTGGTCCGGCTCACGCCGTCCCAGGTCGTCGGTCCCCCTTCGGATTTGATCGTTTCGCTGATGCAGACGGTGCTGCTGGATCCATCGGTCACGTCGGCGAACCGCACGCTGGAGTTTTCGAAGAACACGCCGGTGACGGGAACGCCGCCGGGATTGCGGGGAGAGAGCGGATACGTGGTGCCGGTACTCAGCGGATAATTGTGGACCGCACTATCGACGATGACGCCGTCCACGACCGTCGATTGCAAGATGCGGTAGGAATCGCTGGGGCAGAGAAAGAACGGTATCGTCTGGCTCAAGGCCAACCCGTTCGAAGCGGCGTCGTCGGGATCGGCGTTGAAATTCACCCGCGCATACAGAGGGGTCGCGTCGAGGTAGGGGAGCAGGTGCGCATAAGCCGAAAAGCAACGTCCCTGCCCATCCACCATTCTTCTCATGCGGCCCGGGGGAAACCGGCCGTGCGCTTCGTGGTAGTTGTTCAACGCCAGGCCAATCTGCTTGAGGTGATTCCGGCATTGAAGTCGCCGGGCGGCTTCCCGGGCCGCTTGCACCGCGGGGAGCAAGAGCGCGACCAGGATACCGATGATGGCGATCACCACCAGCAGTTCGATCAGGGTGAACGCACGGTGCGCCAATGGGGGACTCCTGTGGTGAACTTCGGCGATGGCACTGTGAGGGACAGGTTCGGCGTCCACGCGACGTCGTGGGGAATTCCTTTCAACGGGACGCATCTCGTGCGAAAGGGCTGTCGCACGACGATCTTTCACAAACTTTCATCGTTCCATCAATGCCAGAAACTCTCCAAACAAATACTGGCTGTCGTGCGGACCGGCGGAGGCTTCGGGATGATATTGCACGCCGAAGGCCGGCAATTCGCGGTGCCGGACGCCTTCGACCGTCTGATCGTTCAGATTGATGTGCGTGACTTCCGCGTCGCTCGGGCAGCGACTCCGCATCCAAGCGAAGCCGTGGTTTTGCGTGGTGATCTCCACCTGGCCGGTGCTGCGATTCAGCACCGGTTGGTTGGCGCCGCGATGGCCGAACTTCAGCTTGTAGATTTCCCCCCCCAGCGCCAAGCCCAGCAACTGCTGGCCCAGACAGATGCCGAAGACGGGCTTCTTGCCCAGAGGCCGCGAATGGTGTTGACGGCATAGTCCAGCGGCCGGGGGTCGCCCGGGCCGTTGGAGAGGAACACGCCGTCGGGGTCCATGAGCGAGGACTTCCTCGGCGGTGGCCGTGCCCGGCACGACGGTCACGCGGCAGCCCATCTCGCCCAGATGGCGGGGGATGTTCCACTTCATGCCGTAGTCGATGGCGACGACGTGCGGCGGAGCAACGCCCGGCGGAGAAACGCCGGAGTTCGGGAAACACCGGGTGTTTCTCCGCCGGCCAGGGGGATTCGCCCAGCTCCGACAATCCGTCGGTCCAGTCGAACGACTCGGCGGGAACGACTTCTCGCACCAGGTCGCGACCCACGAGTGCCGGGACTGCGACTGGGCCTTCGCGATCAGCGACGCGTCGTCGAGATCGGCCGTCGACAGCACGCCGGTCATCGCTCCGCGGACCCGCAATCGCCGCACGAGCGACCGCGTGTCGATGCCTTCCAGACCGACGACGCCGGCGTCAGCCAGGTAGTCGTTCAGCGAAGCCGTCGAGCGAAAGTTGCTCGGAAAGCGGCACAATTCCCGGACAGACGAAACCCACGCAGCGAGATGCCCTGGCTTTCCACGTCCTCGGGATTGACGCCGTAGTTTCCGATCAGCGGATACGTCATCGTGACGATTTGACCGCGGTAGGACGGATCGGTCAGGATTTCCTGATAGCCGGTCATGCCGGTGTTGAAGACGACTTCGCCGAAGACTTCGCCTTCGGCTCCGAAGGCCGTTCCGGGAGACAGGCTGCCGTCTTCGAGGGCGAGCTTCGCGGGTCGTGGTTGTGGCATTAGTGTTGATCGCGGATCGGGCTCGTCCGCGCCGCCGGCGGGTTGGTGACGGGCCGCGAACGGTCGTCCTGGGATTTCAAGATTTCGTTCGACGGCGATGCTATCAGACGGTGCGCAAAAAACGAAGAGACCGGCGAGAGGCCGATCTCTTCGCGATGGCTTTTGAGGGAATCGGCTGAAACCGGTCACTCCGACCGTCTGGTTGGTAGGGCGGGGCGATGTCGTCTTCGTTAGTAGCGGAATTCGCAAGAATTCCGAAAGGAGTTGGTCTTCATCCCGACTGAGCGAAGTCGTGTCAGATGCCGTTATTATCGTGAGTCAACACGAATTCGTCGAAGCGAACTTCGTCGCTGTTGGGGTCGCTGATGCTGTGGAAAAGTTCTTCCATCAGCCCGTGAAATCGTGTTTGACGCACGGAGTAATAGTTGTGCTTGCCATCGCGACGGGCTTCGATCAGTCCCGCCACGCGGAGCAATGCAAGATGATGGCTGACGGCCGGCTGACTCTGATCCAGTTTCTCGCACAACGCCGTCACGTGCAGTTCTCCTTCGCGGGCCAGATACATCAGCACGCGCAGGCGGGTCTCGTCGGAGAGCAGCTTGAAAACCTGAACGAGATCCTTCTCCAATCGCCCCGGAATCTCGGGAAACCGGTATTGCTTCGGCCGGGCCATCGGTTCAGCAACATTCGTGGGCATGTTCGTCTTCTCTTTCGTGTTCGGAAGAGCGTTGGGCGAAACGGCGGGCTGGTTCGTTTCGCCATCGGCTGGTGGTGTCTGGAAATCGCCTGACGCATCCATCGAGGTCTACGGTCCTTTCCCTGGAGACGGCCGAGACAGACTCCCGCACGCAGTCGTGCGATCTGCCAACGAACGACGCCGTCAAGTCAATGACTCAACCTCGTTGTTTCATGCGATTTCTAATGTGTCGAGTTTGCGGGAACCCTAAACCCTGATTCCCGGCAAGTCTCGGCGGATTCGCCGAAGGTTTTGCCAGGATGATGTGAATTCGGATCGACTCGTCAAAATGACGGGTTCCCTTGAAGACTGGCAGCGAACGTTCAAAACGGAGGCCTCCGGCTGGCCCAGAACCAGCGTGTCTCTCTGGAACGAACACCACCGGCATTATGGTCTCGGGCGAGACGGTCGTCAACGACATTCGGCCCGATTTTTCATCGGGAATTACCCCAATTCCCAGGTCTCGCGGTCGCAGAACCTCCCCGAAGGCAACGTGAAATTCCGCCCCGCAAGGCCTGCCCCACAAGGAGATACGACGAAGGGCACGCTCTTGAAATCGACACACCCCCGATGTCGCACGAATTATTGCGTCGGATCGGCCAACGTCAATTCGTCACAGACTCGACAACCTCGCGAAACTCATGGCTTGGATTCCCTTCTAACGATTCTGCCGCAATACCGTCATCAAGTTGGAATCACCCGCGAATTGGAAGCATGCGAGTGTCGGCGGACTCGGCAGGCGTGCAACGTCGTCGCGCAGCGCCGTGTAGGGGGAAATCTTTTCCCTTTCGAAATGCTGCGGGAAATCAGGCGGCCGAACCGCGACCGCTCGGTTCGGCCAGCGAATTGGCATCGTTTTTGCCATTCCATTTCGCCGCAGACGATTTTCCCGGAAATTCGGATGTCATTCATCCTGACTTGATGTTTCGAAACGAGAATCCCCCCGCCACACGCCGCCAGCATGCCTCAACTCGCGGCCCTCCCGCTTGAAAACCTTTCGGACCAACGTCACCGAATGGTGCCGCTGTTTCTCCGGCCGACGCAAGCTGACGGATCGTTCGCTGCGTTCCGAATCCCCCCGCGAACCACGGGTTTTCCTCATCAACCAACCTCCCAAAGCTCTCGCAACCAATTGGAATTCACGAAGGAATGGAATCATGAGCACGCGACGAACTCTTTTCGCCGCAATGGCAATCTGTGGGATTCTGGCCGGCTGCCTGACGTCGGCGGCCCCCGGCGTCTCGGAAGACGATGCGACGACCGAATCCCACGGTTGCTGCAATGCCGTTTACGGGATGACGGTCTCCTACGGTGAAAAATGGCTGGCATACTATGGAACCGGCAAGTCGATCCACCTGCAGGAACTGCCGCACCGGAAACCGGCGGGAAAGCTCATCTATCACAACTGCGAGGTGAGTTGTGCCGTGTTTCACCCCAGTGAATCGACGCTGTTTGCGTGTTACGTCGACGGAAGCGTCGTTCGCTGGTCGCACGGCCGGGGAGCGTGGCGTCCGCAGCGGATCGGCCGGTTGAATAACGAACTTCTGGCCTGCGCCGTTTCAGCCACCGGCGACTTTCTCGCGGTCGGAAACTGCAACGGCGACGTCGCCGTCTGGTCGCTGAATGGCAAGCCGCAATCCCTCCGCCTCTTGAAACACGGCAACGCGATCTGGAACCTCACTTTCACGCCCGATGGCGGCCAATTGGCCGCGGTCGGTGCGGACGGGATGTTCAAACTCTGGAACGTCGACTCCTGGACGGCGACGGACGTGGCGAGCGGACACCGCGGCGTGGTCTCGCAGCTCGCGTTCTCGGAAGACGGTGTGCTGCTCGCAACGGCCGGATACGACGGCATGTTGCGGATGATCGATCGCCAAAGTGGCCGGCTGTTGTGGAGCGTCAAAACATCGCCGCGCGGTATCCGATCCATCGGGTTTTCCGCAGACGGTGCCGTTGTGGCCATCGGATCGCTGTTTTCGGGCCAAGTGCAGTTGCGCGGCGTTCGTTCCGGCCAATCCCTCAGCGTCATCCCGGCTCACCGAACGACCGTTACTCACGTGCAGTTTCTTGCCGATGGCACGTTGCTCACGTCTTCGCACGATGGGACGATTGAAGCGTTCGTCAACGCGCTGGAACGAGATCCCGGCTGACGTCGGCAGTGAGTTCACAGTACTCGTCCAAAGCTCATTCCGTCACCCAACTGCGGCCGTACTCCGGGTCTTCGAATTCGAGCGCCTGCCGCGCGACGTGCAGGGGGCGGAAGGTGTCGATCATCACGGCGAGTTCTTCGGTCCGCTTCTTGCCGATGGACGCCTCCGCCCGGCCGGGATGCGGGCCGTGGGGGATGCCGGCGGGGTGCACGGTCAGCGAGCCATAGGCGATGCCCTTGCGGCTCATGAATTCGTCGTTGGCGTAGAACAGCACTTCGTCGCTCATCACGTTCGCGTGGTTGTACGGTGCGGGGACGGCGTCCGGGTGGAAGTCGAACAGCCGCGGGACGAACGAGCACATCACGAAGCCGTCGGCCGCGAACGTCTGATGCACCGGCGGGGGCTGATGCAGCGACCCGGTGATCGGCTCGAAGTCGTGAATCGAAAGCGCGAACGGATAATAGCAGCCGTCCCAGCCGACGACGTCCAGCGGGTGATGGTCCAGCGTGACTTCGGTGAGCAGATTCCGCTGCTTGACGACGATGCGGAACTCGCCGCTTTCGTTGTAGGTCTCCAGTTCCGCCGGCCCGCGGATGTCCCGCTCGCAGTACGGGGCATGCTCCATCAACTGGCCTTCCTGCGTCAGGTAACGATTCGGGAACCGCACCCGCGACGGCGTTTCGAAGACCAGCAGACGGCAAGGTTCGTGCGAAACGACGAATCGATGGAGGATGCCTCGCGGCACAACAACGTAATCCCCGGACCGATACGCCAGCATACCGAATTCCGATTCCAGCCGGCCGCTCCCTTCGCTGACGTAGACGACTTCATCCCCCTGCCCGTTGCGGTAGAAATGCTCGTCGGTCTGCGTCGGGCGGACGAGCGAGACGACAACGTCGCTATTGAACAGCACCGGCGTGCGGTCCAGCGACGGGCTTTTGGATTCGGGAACCTCGCCCAGATGAAAGTGCCGCATCCGCAGCGTGGTATCGGGTTCTTCTTCGAGCGTTATGGCCCGCAGCGTCTTCGTGGCGAGCACCCGCGTCGGCGGATGCACGTGATACAGCAATGACGCCGGCCCGCTGAACCCGTCGCTTCCCATGAGTTGCTCGGCATACAGCTCCCCCGACGGCTGCCGGAAGACGGTGTGCCGCTTGGGGGGGACGTGGCCGAGGGTGCGGTAATGGGGCATGGCAGCAAGGAATCGAATTCAACGTGGTACGTCACGGAATGATGTCGAGAATCGTTCCGTCCCTGAGTCGATAGTTGCGGAAGTCTCCGTCGAGCGTGAAGATGCTGGTCATCGACAGACTTTCGGCGACGGCAATCAATGATGCATCGGCCAGAGCCATCGGCGTGTCCTGGTATTTCTGCATCAGCGCTGCAATCCGTTCGATCTCAGCCGAAAGCAAGTCGTGAATGACCAGCCGTCCGGCTCTGTAGAACGCCCACAAGCCCGACTGGAAATGAAATCCACCCTGACGTCCCAGCAGATGAAACGCTTCTGTGAAACAGGGCCAGGTTGTCAACATTGGATCGGGGGGTAATTCCACGGCCGCTTCGAAACAACGGTTGTGATTGGCGTCGTTCTTGTCGACTAACGCCACCAGCGGTCCCGCGTCAGTCAGCGTCATAGCCGCCCCTTCTTGCGCTCTTCGACCAGCAAGTCAGTGAATTTCTCACTGCAGTTTTCCGAAAGATGCGATCCTCCTGGAGCGATGTCCGCGCTGGAGACGACGCCGATCAAACCATCAAGGAATTCTGCGAGATTGCGAGGTGCCTTTGACGGCGGCGCGGGACGAACGAACCTGGCGCACAACGCAGCCACCGCCAGCTCTTCGGCAGATTTGCCCTGAGCGGTGGCCTCTGCGGCCAATGCCGTTTCCACGTCTGTCGGAACCGCGATATTCATCGTTCTGCCTTCGAATGTGAGACATTGACATTCTATCGCACGGATGGGGGACGGACTACGGGTTGCTCCTCGTAGGTCAGGCTTTCCAGCCTGACCGGATGCTTCTTGACTGTTCGTTCCTCACCGACGGGACCGGTCAGGCTGGAAAGCCTGACCTACAAATTCCCCCGCGCCGCCTGTTCCTGCTCGATGGCCTCGAACAGCGAGCGGAAATTCCCCTTGCCGAACGAATCCGAGCCGCGGCGTTGGATGATTTCATAAAACAGCGTCGGGCGGTCTTCCACCGGGCGGGTGAAGAGTTGTAGTAGGTAGCCCTTTTCGTCGCGGTCGATGAGGATGCCCAGGTCTTCGATCGTCTCTTTGTCTTCGCGGATTTCGCCCACGCGGTCCCAGACATTTCGTAGTATTTCTCCGGAATCCGCAGAAACTCGACGCCGGCGTCCCGCAGGACGGCGACGGTGTGGATGATGTCTTTCGTCGACAGCGCGAGATGCTGCACGCCGGGGCCGCGGTTGAACTCGAGGTATTCCTGAATCTGGCTCTTCCGCCGGCCCAGCGCGGGTTCGTTGATCGGGAACTTGACGGCCGCCGTCGTGCTGGCCATCACCTTGCTCCGCAGGGCGGAGAATTCGGTCGAGATGTCTTTGTCGTCGAACGACAGGAACTGGTTGAACCCGAAGATGCGGTTGTAGTAGCTCGACCCACTCGTTCATCTTCCCGTCTTCGACGTTGCCTACGACGTGATCGATCGCCAGCAGCCCGGCACTTGGTTCGGGAATGCGGCGGAGCTTGTAGCCGGGGAGGAAGACGCCACGGTAGTCGGTCAGCGAGATCAGCGAATGCAGCGTGTCGCCGTAGGCCCGCAGCTTCGCCCGGCGGATGCGGCCGTATTCGTCTTCGACGTCATACGGCTCCTTCGCGATCTGCCCGCCTCGATCGACGGCTTCCTGAAACGTTGCATCGACGTCGTCCACCAGAAACGCAATGTCCAGCACACCATCGCCATGAATGCGGTGATGCTCGGACATCGGATCTTCGGGGGTCAATGGCGTGCTCAACACGAGCAGAATCCGCCCCTGCTGCAGCACGTAAGACGCCTGATTCCGGACGCCGGTTTCCGGCCCGGCGTACGCGACCTGCGAAAAGCCGAACGCCTTGCGGTAATAGAACGCCGCCTGCTTGGCGTTGCCGACGAGGAGTTCGACGTGGTGGATGGATTTGAGGGGGAGCGGGTTGGACACGGGGGTCTCCTCGGAATAATGTCGCCTTTCGCTCCGCGAAAGGACGCTTTCTCCAGTTCGCTACCGTGTGCCTCACCCGACGCTCTTTCGCGGAGCGAAAGGCGACAATTACGCGACGACCTTCTCGCCCGCGATCCGCGGGATCGCCTCCGGATCGAACGACGGCGGCTCGAATGCCGTTTCCGGCCAGGTGTCGTCTTTCTCCGGCAGCGATTCCAGTTGCGAGACGTAATACGCCTGCACGCCGTCGGTCAGCATCGCTTCGGCCCCGGCAAGAAACTTCTCCGTGGCGAACCACGGTTCGGTGAAGCTCTCCAGCAATTCGTCCAGCGTGGCCTGCGAGTGGTGTTCTTCTTCGAGGTTGTGGTATTTCAGGTAGCCCAGCTCGACCTTCTGCGGCTGCGTCGCGTTCAGCTTCTCCATGCCGGCGATCCACGGTTTCCAGAGGTAGTTCGCCGCCCAGTTTTCGATGGCGAACGCGGCTCCCTCGGCGGTATTCGGATCGATGCCGGCGTAGTTGTTGAACGTGGCATCGACGAACGCCTCCGTCCCCGGCAGCGCGAGCCAGATTTTGCCGAGGTCTTCGAACTCGAGTCCCAGACCCTTCCCCATGTTCATCAGCCAGGAGAAATGCACCGACCCCAGCCGCCAATGGCCGGTGAGTTCCCCTTCGAAGCCGTCCTTGTAAGGGATGCCCTTTTCGTTGAGCAGCACGTGCAACCGCTCAAGGTAGGCGTCGTAGGTCGGTGCGTTCGAGACGAGTTTCGCCTGCGCGACGTCGAACTGCAGAGCGAAGATCGAGAACTGCTGGCACTCGTGCCGGGCCTGGGCGAACGTCACGCCGTCCGCGAAGCGTCGCAGATACCGATTACTCGCCACGATCGGATGCGACATCACCCGCGCGGCGATGTCGATCAGCAGTTGCTGGAACTCCGGCCCGCGATGCGATTCGACCTCGCCGTCGGCGATCATCCCGCGGAGTTTCTCCAGAATGGAATCCGCCTGTTCGACGAATAAGGCCATGTGGGACGGCACGTCCGAACCCGAAAGAATTCCCGTCTGCCGCAACATATCCGCCGCGTTGGCGTCGAGTGAAATCCGCACGGTGCTGCTCATCGTTCCCTCTCACAGGGCCTCAAGAACTGACCGTGGGAATTCTATGCACACCGCGATGAAATGCACAGAGGATGGGCCGCGTCGGGTTGAAGTGCGATGGTTCTTCACCACTTTCCTTGTATCGCGGCGCTTCCAGCGAAAGCATTGAAGAATCAACGCACTCCAGATCAATCGCCAACAATTCCATTCCGTGTGACCGATTGCGGCGCGACAATCGCGTGCTGCGTGCCGGTCCCCACACGGCAGGCCGCGATCAGATTGCCGGATTGCTTCGCCGTTTCCTTCCACAGGATCGCCGACCGCATCAGCTTCTTCTCCCGACGGTCGAGCACCGTGCAGCCGGTGAGGACGGTGTCGCTGCAATCTTCGAGGTAGACGCCGTGCGGCGCCCGTCGAACACCTGGCAGCCCGTGACGTTCACGCGACGGCAGCGGACGAGTTCCAGCAGGGCCTCGCGTTGTATCGGAACCGCCAACGGGACGGTGTGCCGGCCGGCGACGCAGTCTTCGATGAGCGTGCCGTGCAGGTTGATCTCGGTGGAATCGACGAACCGCACGCCGGTGCAGAGTTCGTTCTTGTGGTAGTCGGGATTGTGGCCGAAGCAGTTGGAGCCGACGACGATGTTCCGCGAGTTCTCCACCAGCAGGTTGCGGTGATGGCCGCTGTAGATGTAGTTCCCGCTGAGGACGATGCCGCGTGCCGACGTCAGATGCACGTTGACGTGCTGGCTGCCGATGAGGTTGCCGGTGATCGTCCACATGCCGACCTTGTGGTCCACATCGCGACCACGGCCGATAAAGCGGATGTTCGCGCCGCCGGGGCTGTAAGTGGCTTGAATCGTGTTGGAGGCGATCGTTCCTTCGCGCACGCTCCCCTCGCGGGCGTCGATGTAGATTTCGGCCGTCGGCTCGGAATCCGCGCCGGGCACTTTGTGGCTGCGGTTGTTGTTGTACTCGATGTCGTTCCCGGTGATCTGCAGGTTGCGGATTTCGCTCTTTTCGATGCGGATGCCCCCCAGCCGACTGTAACTGATGTGCGAATCGGCGATGATCGTCTGGTGCAGGTTCACGCCGTCGAGATGCACGCCGACGCCCGTGTTGAAATAGAAATGGCAGCCGTCGATGAGCACGTTCCTCGCCCGTTCGCTGATATGCACCGCCGTCCGCACCTGCCGGATGAGGACGCCGGTGAGCGTGGGCTGCATCACGCCGACGATACGAATGCCGTCGGCTTCCTTGTGCCGACCTTCGATTTCAATGTCGGCCACCGTCGGCATGCGTTCCTTCCGCCAGACCTGCGGTGTAAACCCCGCCGGATCGGCCGACTTTTTGTGCGACCCTTTGAGAAAGATCGCCGGTCCCGGCCCGTCCATCACGATCTTCGCCGTCCCGCCGGAGCCGTCGATCGCGATGCGGCCGCCTTTCGCGAGGTTGACTTCGAGCGTCTTCGTGATGCGGTAGTCCCCGCGCGGGAATTCGATCACACCATCGCCGGCCGTAAGGGCGTGCTGAATCGCCGCGGTGTCATCGGTGCGGCCGTCGCCTTTGGCGCCGAAGTTCTGGACGTTGGCCATGCGGGATGCTTTCTGAAGTCCGATTCGTCAGGACTTCAACGGTTCATCTCGGAGCATCTTCGTGATACTTGATCTCAGCGTCATCGGAATTAGAAGAGAACAGATTGCCAATACCAGTGCTCCCGGAAGAAGGACGAGAACGGGAAGGCGTGATCGAAGGTACTCCG
This sequence comes from uncultured Bacteroidales bacterium, assembly GCA_963792925.1. GTDB lineage: Bacteria > Bacteroidota > Bacteroidia > Bacteroidales > VadinHA17 > LD21. The sequence continues at coordinate 36,036 of CAWBYC010000005.1, forward strand.
CTGATATCGAACAACGTCATGGCGGTCCAGCCGTTTGCAACGACTGACAATATCAGGTACAGGGCGATGAACCGCATGAGGCGTTTTCGGCGCTGAAATCTGGCCAAGGCGAATAGGAACATGCAGAACAGCACCCCCCTCCAAGTGAAAACAACGTGCCGAGATTCTGATATCGTTTGATTTCCACTTCTTTCCAGATTTGTTTGTCGCAATTCGCGGCGTCGGGAATCGATTTCTTCCTCGGGAATTTCAATTCCACCAAATTCAAGCTCCTGTTGCCAACGAGCCGCGAGCATCTGGTTGTGCCCCTTCATGTAAGTCGTCGTCACAATCATCGCAACTGTGACGACAAGCGTCGCGATGCCGGACCAAATCCAAACACGGCAACCAGTCTTGCCGGGGACCACGGTGCAAAGAATCGTACCGATAACTGCCATTGCGATCGCGAGTTCTTTTCCGAGCCTCGCAATGGCCGAAACTGCGATCCAGTCCGCCGTCGCCAGAGCCGGATCGGTCTGTTCCGAAGCCCCTTCCGCAATGAGTGAAACAAATAATTGCGCCAATCCAAACACGAACAGCCCAAGGCCGGTTCGCACCGTTCCCCATGCGAGGCGGTCTTGGAGCGAAATGGACGGACCGGCCGGTACCGGCGGCTCGACGATCCCGCTCGCACACGTCGGGCACGTTCCCGCCTTCCATTCGGCTTCCGTCAAAGCCACGTCACAAATCGGACACTTCGCCATCGCGTGTCGCTCTTCAAGGTGAAGGCCGCAATCAAACCGAGTTATCGCGGGCAGACCTCCAGGCGGCGTGCGGTAAAGTAAATGAGTTCGCCGCCCGTTCGGTGCACTCGCGGCTGTTGTTGTTCCGGCCTCAGCCGGCGGCCACTCGCGGAGGCGTGAATCTCGTCGATCCGTCGGCGACGAAACGGGCAATCCCGCATCGGAGTTGGAACAGCAACGTTCCATACCAAGCGGTAATTCCAATTCCAATCGCGATCATCAACGATCCACCGATGATCAGTTGCGACATGTCGAGCGTTCGGTTCGACGACACGACCTCTTCCAACACCCGGGTCGCGGCGGGAACGTACAGCACGCCGATCGGAAGCCACAGGATCGTGAACAGCAGGATGGAACGTGCCAGGCGTTGAAGATTGAACAGCGAAGCGACCGACCAGAGGAACACATTGACGAACACGGTGCTGGCCACCGCGCTCAGCAGCGAGACCGCCGACATCGCGAGGGCGACCGAGGGATTGCTCTTCTGAACGACGCCCGCGGTGACCGCGGCCGTGATCCAGACGCACAGGCACAGCACCGCAATCACCGCCCAGTGCCTGCAGGCCGACCTGCCCGGCACCGCGACAAATAACACGATGGCCGTAATCCGGATCAGCAGCGCGATACCGACTACCGATCCCAGGGCGATCGCGGCCAGGATGTTGACCTCCAGCCGCAGCGTCACGATCAGCACGCCGCTGACGGCCACCAGAAATGCCAGCACCAGGCCCGATAGCTCCAGCAATAGCCCGATGCGAACGGGCTGCCATTCGCCACGCGTCATCGGCGCAATCGCCGGCTCGGCCGCGGGGTCATTGCCCCGGACGCTGGTATTCGTGACGGCCATCGGCGACAGCGCCAGCGGCGCCGCACAGAACGGGCATTTCCGCTCGTGTTGCTCACGATCCCTCAGTGGGATGCCGCATTGTGGACAGACTCGCATGGGAATGGACTCTCGACGGCTGACGTTTCGGCGGCCACGTTCCCTTTACGCTTCCGGGACGATCTCGTTACGTTGTGACGGCGGCGACCGCGATGGCGTTTCGGGAACCGGGATTGTATCACGGGAGTGGAGTGGATGCATTCATCACTTTTTTGTTCCGCGTGCGAGGTGGAGCATGCCGTCGACGAACTCCAGAATCTCTGCCGCGACTGCGGCAAACCGCTGCTCGTGGGGTACGATTTGCCGGCGATCAAGGGGACGTTCCGGCCCGACGTCGTGCGGCAGCGGACGGAACGGTCGATGTGGCGGTTCCACGAGGTCATGCCGATTGCTGAGGTAGCGGAGATCGTTTCGCTCGGCGAAGGAGGTACGCCGCTGCTGCGGGCCGAGCGTCGCGGTCCGTTCGAGCCGTTCGAGAATCTGTTCATCAAGGACGAGGCGTTCAACCCGACGGGCAGCTTCAAGGCCCGAGGCATGTCGGCGGCCATCACGCGGGCCGTGGCGCTGGGGGCGAAGGTCGTCGCGCTGCCATCGGCCGGCAATGCCGGCGGGGGCGGCGACGTATTATGCCGCCAAGGCCGGGCATGAAATGTTTCGTTTTCATGCCGGAAGACACGCCGCCGGCCAACATCGATCGAATCGGTCGTCGGCGGGGCGCAACGTGTTCCTCGTCAACGGCCTGATCAGCGATTGCGGAAAACTCGTCAGGCAGGGCTGCGACAGATTCGGCTGGTTCGATCTGTCGACGCTCAAGGAGCCGTTCCGCATCGAAGGCAAAAAGACAATGGGCTACGAGCTGGCCTTCGACATGGCAGCGGCGGCCGGCGTCGAACGGCTGCAACTTCCCGACGTGATCATCTATCCCACCGGCGGCGGCACCGGGTTGATCGGCATGTGGAAGGCCTTCGACGAGATGCAGCAACTGGGATGGATTGGCCCCGAGCGGCCGCGGATGGTCGTCGTGCAAGCCGAGAGCTGTGCGCCGATCGTGCAGGCATTCCAAGCGAGCGCCGATCATGCCGAGATGTTTCCCAACGCCGCCACGGTGGCCGCCGGGCTGCGCGTGCCGGCGGCGATCGGCGATTTTCTGATGTTGAAGCGTTCTGCGCGAAAGCCACGGAACGGCGATCACCGTCACCGACGACGAACTGCTCGACGGCGTCCGCGAACTGGCTGCGCTTCAGGGAATTTATGCCTGCCCGGAAGGAGGCGCCGTCTGGAAGGCCGCCAGAAACTGCTCGACAGCGGTTGGCTGAAATCGGCGGAGCGCATCGTCCTGTTCAACACCGGCAGCGGGTTGAAGTACAACCATTTGTTCCCGGTGGGGGATCTGCCCGTCTTGGATCATACGGATGCGAATTGCCTGGATGCCGTCAAGAGCCGAACGTGACCGCGAGTGCGGGACGGCGTTCGCCGAAGGCCCCGCGGCGCAGCCGCCGTGAACCCAAACCGACAACTTGTTGTCGCCGCGAATCTCCCCGATCGCGACAGCAAGCTGTCGGTTTGGGTTTTCTGGCCGCTGCGCGGCATTATGGCTCGGACCAAAAGTTCTGCATCGAAGCCTGACGCGCAAGCGAAGGAATTCAACGGGACTCCTCGCTTGCGCGTCGGGCTTCGATGTCGCAAGAGTATTGGTCCGAGCCATACGTGCGCAAATCGAGCCTCTCGAGCCGCGCACGCAGTAAGCGGTGGGACGGCACTGGCCGCTGACTCCGCTTCGCTTCGTGCGCGGCTCTTGAGACGTCGCAATTCTCATCGCGTGCGGTGTGGCAGAAAACAAGAACGGCGACCGCCCCGAGAGACGCCCGCCGTTGGTGTTCGCTCTTTTGGTTCTGTGCGGCTGTCAGGCCGCCATCTGCTTCACCGGCTGCCGGCGTTGTACCATGAAGTAACCGCCGACGAGGGTGAGCGTAAGGAGGACCAGACGGCAATGGAGGCGGGTTCTGGGACGGCGGGTCCCTGAGCGGGATTCGCGGTTTCGGAAAACGTAACCGGTCCCTGTCGCGTTGCCCCCATTTTGAATCACGTTGATCAGCGAAGTATTCCCATTTTGCAAAGTGAACACAAACGTTCCACCATTCGAGAATGGTGATACGTCAAAGTTGGGATCGTCGGAGTTTTGAGTCAGAGTCTCCGAGCCAGTGATCACCAGGCTGTTGCTGGGCCCGCCCACTGCCGTTCCGCTCAGAAACTCGAAAATTGCCGACATCGTTCCCGCATCGACGGTTTTTGGCCACCCAATGGGAGGTTTGTCGCTTGCAATGTATTGGAATCGAAGGTGAAGACCAACGGCGAAGCGAAATGAGTATTCAGTGGTCCAACGCCTGAACCATTCGCGACCGTCACCAATCCGTCCGTCCCTGTTCCGAATGTGAAGCTGACGTTTGCGGTGCTGCCGTTCGAATTGATCGTGTACATAAAAACCGATCCGTCAAAGCTTGTAATCGGATCTGCGTTCGCGGCCGAAGCACAGCTGAACGCAGCGATTGCAACCGCAAGAACTGCACGAAACATTGCCGATTCCTTTGAGTTTGATCAATCGTCACAAAACACATGCGCGAATCTCAGGCTCAACCCCATCTGCCCGGCACATTTCATTCCGCAATTTCAAATGACCGCCAGCGTAAAGTGTTCCAGCGCAATCCATTTATCCGGAATAATTTGCAGCAATTCGGCGTACGAGCGGATGGAAGCGTCGCCCACGAAATCCGATAACGAATGTTATCAAATTTCGGCTATTGGGTATCAATTCGTAATGAGTAGGTTTCTTTACTCCTCATCCCCAGCGCAAACCCACCCCGCCAGCGTCGCCTCCCAATCGACCAGTTCCGCTGCTCTGAAATACAGCGGGATCTCCCGCGCCGCGGCTTCCGGGCTGTCGCTGCCGTGGACGAGGTTCATTTGCCGGCTGAGGCCGTAGTCGCCACGGAGGGTTCCCGGGGCGGCTTCTCGCCCGTTGGTGGGGCCCATGAGCGTGCGGACGACGGAGATTGCCGACGGGCCTTCCGCCACGATTGCCGCCACCGGACCGGAAGTAATGAACTCTTCCAGGTGCGGGTAGAACGGCTTCTGGACGTGCTCGGCGTAGTGTTTCCGGGAGAGTTCCGGCGTGACTTGCAGCAGCTTCAGGCCGACGAGCTTCAGCCCCTTCTGCTCCAGCCGGCTGATAACAGTCCCCACCAGCCGGCGGTTGACGCCGTCCGGTTTGACGAGAATGAGCGTGCGTTCGGTGGGCATGGCGTGCGTTGCTTGCGGTGGGATGAGAAGGAAACGAAGAGGATTCTAGATGAATCGCGGCAAGGGGTCACGCGACCGGCCGTCATCGCTGGAGTACGGAGTGTGTCTCACGAAATTCGGTGACGAATCCGAATGGCTCGTTCGGCAGGGGCGATGCCTGGCCTGACGAAAATCACGTCAATATGCAGCGTTTGGGCCGCGTGCGATTGAATCTTTTTTTGGTTCGGTGGGTACGGTGGAAGTGAAGAACGCGGACGGCGCATGCGGATCGGAAGGAGAACGAATCTATGAACCGGAGCGCAGCGACGCCAAAACCCAAACCGACATCTCGATGTCGCCGTGCTGGCGAGACAATTCCTGCGACAGCAAGCTGTCGGTTTGGGTTTTCTCGCCGCTTCGCGGCTGCTGGTTGAGGGGCCCGCAACTGATATCCCGCGGCCAATTTGCGGAATCATTCTGCCGCTACTAATTCGAGTTTCATCAGACAAGGCCCCACGGACCTTTTGCCTGCTTTTGCGATAGACACACGGGAGAGTCGGTCGCGGGGCTTTACGTCAAGATTTCCTTCACGACCTTGCCGTGCACGTCGGTCAGGCGGAAGTCGCGGCCCTGGAAGCGGTAGGTCAGCCGCTCGTGGTCGATGCCCAGGCAGGTGCAGGATCGTGGCGTTGAGGTCGTGGATGTGGACCGGGTTCTCGACGATGTTGTAGCTGAAGTCGTCGGTCTCGCCGTAGGTGATGCCCGGCTTGACGCCGCCGCCGGCCATCCACATGGTGAAGCAGCGCGGGTGATGGTCGCGGCCGTAGTTGTCTTTGGTGAGCGTGCCCTGGCAGTAGACGGTGCGGCCGAATTCGCCGCCCCAGATGACCAGCGTGTCGTCGAGCATGCCGCGCTGCTTGAGGTCCTTGATCAGCGCGGCCGCCGGCTGGTCGACGTCGCGGCACTGGCTGCGGATGTCGTCGGGCAGGTTGCCGTGCTGGTCCCAGCCGCGGATGAAGAGCTGCATGAACCGCACGCCGCGCTCGGCCAGCCGCCGGGCGAGCAGGCAGTTGGCGGCGAACGTGCCGGGCTGTGTGCACTTCCGGGCCGTACATGTCGAGCATGTGCTTGCGGTTCGTCGGAGATGTCGGTCAGATCGGGCACGGACGTCTGCATGCGGTAACGCCATTTCGTACTGGGCGATGCGGGTGTTGATTTCCGGATCGCCGATCGTCTGCGTACTGCTTGCTGGTTGAGCTTCGGCGAGGCCGTCGAGCATCGTCGCGGCGCGTGCGCGGCGTCGACGCCCGGCGGGTTGGACAGGTACAGCACCGGGTCGCCCTGCGACCGCAAGCGCACGCCCTGATGCTGCGACGGCAGGAAGCCGCGTGCCCCACAGCCGCGCGAACAGCGCCTGGGCCGATTGCGGCCCGCGTCCAGGTCGGAGTGCAGCACGACGAACGCCGGCAGGTCGTCGTTCATGCTGCCCAGGCCGTAGGAGAGCCAGGCGCCCATGCTCGGCCGGCCCGGGAGTCTGCGATGCCGGTTTGAATGAGGTGATCGCCGGGTCGTGGTTGATGGCTTCGGTGTGCACGATCTTGACGATCGCGATGTCGTCGACGATCGTCGCGGTGTGCGGCAGCAGTTCGCTGACCCACGCGCCCGACTTGGCCGTGCTGTTTGAACTTGAAGATCGACGGGGCGATCGGGAAACCGCTTCTGGCCCGGAGGTCATCGTCGTGAGCCGCTGGCCCTTGCGGACCGAATCGGGCAGGTCCTTGTCGAACGTGCTCGTTCAGCTTCGGCTTGTAGTCGAACAGGTCGAGCTGCGACGGTGCGCCGGACATGAACAGGTAGATGATGCGCTTCGCCTTCGGTGCGAAGTGCGGCTTGCTCAGGATGCCGTCGTCGAGATCGGCGGCGGTTGCCTCGCGCAGCGAAGAGTTGCGGATTCAGCAGCGACGCCAGGGCCGCCGTGCCGATACCGGTGGCGGTCTTGCCGAAGAAATGGCGGCGGGTGTGGATGAGGGCTTGTTCGTGGAGGGGATGCATGGGATTACTCCGTGGATTCGTCTGTCGGAATTCGGTGTTTCCAGAATTCGGAACTTCGACTGTGATGCGCAAGGGTCAAGATCAGGATGGATCCGTTCGAACTGCGTAATAAACCGAGTAAGAGAACTGCTTGACCGAGCAGCGGTGGATATTGCCTTGCAGCCGTTCAAAACTTGACGGGTCAGTTCGAAACCGGCGGATGGCCTCTTGAACCCGGTTCCGCAATTGACGTCCGAGGCCGCGCTGTCGTTTATTCAGGAAAGCGACTGCCTCGCGCAAATTGGCGGATGCTTCCTTCTCCCAGCGAACCTTCACGGAACACTTTCCGCCTCCATCGCCTCAAGGTCCTGGTCAACGAGTCGCATGACTTCATCGTGGTCGATTGTCGTCGATTCTCCACGTTCCACCGCCCGCAGGCGCTGTTTGGCGATTGCGAGCCACGAGGCGTCGATGTCGGCGCGTTCCTGCTCCAAGCTCTTAAGGATGTTTTCGGTCAATTTCTCGCGTTCTTCCAGCGGGAGCCGAAGCGACTTCCTGCTGGATTTGTTCGACGGTAATTTTTCATGACTGATCCTCGACTCGGGATTCCCAGTATTCCAGTTCGCGATAAACAATGGTGTGCGATCGCGATTACCGTTCAAACTCAATGAAAAAAATGACGCCAATCGAGTGCGATCAATCTCCCGCACGACCTCGTCGTGCGGAATCGTCTTTTCGCTTCCGTTGCGAATCTCCTGCACCCGTCGCTCGACTTCGCTGATCCACTCCTCGGAAATGGACGGCGAGCCTTCCCAGTCCGGCGGCAGGCTATCGATCAATCGCTGCGCAATTTCCGCGCGGTCTTCGTGCGGCAGTTCCATCGCCGCGTCGATGAGTTCATTTCGTTTTGCGATCATGTCTCACTTTCCAATGAATCAGCGCAGCCCTTTCGCCCGCAGCAGTTCATCGGCCCACGTTGCGTCGTCGGGCGACAGCGGCGGATTGGGATTGGCGGTGTAGTCGACGGTCATTTCATATTCGCCTCGCTCGTAAACCTGGTCGAACACTGCTTGCAGATCGAGTTTGGCCGATTCTTCGCGATTCCGAAGGGGAATGGGAACGCCCGGCAACTGTTGCCGCAGCGGGACGGCATAGACACCCACGCTTCGCGGACTGCCGCCCAGTCGCACGCAGACGCGATAATCGGTACGGTGCGATTTCGGGAGCACTGTATTGCTGATGGGAAAGATCGGACGGCCGGCGCACAGCAGATCGATTTCGACCAGCGAAACGCCGGCAGTCCGCATCTCGCGCTGTTTTTCGAGGAATTTTTTCCGGCCATCTCCCTCACGCTTGTTCGAAGGACTCAAAACTTCGACGACCGTCACGACGCAATGCCCGCTTTTCGAATTACGGATTTCAATGTAGGTTTCGTGAACTTCTTCGTCCGGCAGATGAATAATGACCCGGTCGGCCACGGCGACGTCGGATTCGACGGGTGCCGTCCGTCGGCGCCGATTCGGATGTTCAATGACGCGGACGCCGGGAACCATTGTTTCAAACCCATCCAGCGGCGACTCGATGAAGACCCGCTCTTCGACCCGTGCGTACAAGGTCGCCTGGCAGAAAAGGGCGCAGAAAATCGCTGGTATACAGGACGAGTCGCGCATGGACGTCGCCCCAGTGTTCTTCCAGATACGGGTCCATGCCGGGAAACGGGCTCGGCATTTCTTGTTTCCTGCTTGAGAGCGACTCGAACTCCGATGCGACCGTTCGCGAAAGGCAATACCGCTGGTCTCCATCCTACCGGACCGCGATGGCCGGGTAAAATCCAGTTCTGTTTCGCGAAACAGACACGATTCCCGGCCGAACGATTAAGCGACATCACCGCACGACGAAGCCCACGTCCGAAAGGTCCGTCTGGTCGCCGTTGTAGTTGATCGTGATTTCTTCCCCCGCGGCGATATCCCGCAGGGCGCGAAACACTTTCGTTTGCGGCCCGGTCGAGGTATTCCGCGTTGGGATCGTACGAATGATTGTAGAGCACCCCGTAGCCCAGCGGCAGTCCGACCGTGTCGCGACCCCAGAGAAAACAATGCCCGGCCAGTCCGGTCGCTTCCACGTCACCGGCGGGCAGAGTGAGCACCGGGACCGTCTCGATGACCGTTCCCGCCGCGATCGCCCGCCGAGCAAACACGCCTCGGCCTTTGCCGCGGGATGCGCTTGACCTCGATCAGCGGGGAGTGGCTGAAACTCATGCGGCCTCATTCCAGATGGCTCGACATTGTGACGGTCGTTTCCGGGTCGGGCTTCGGGGACGTCGGAAATCCGAACACGAACCAGACCGCGGCGATCAGACATACGAAGGCGGCCAGATAGTTCCAGGTGAGTTTCTCGTTCATGTACCAGACGACGAACACGCTGAACACGGCCAGCGTGATGATCTCTTGCATGACTTTCAATTGGGCCGTCGTGAACCGCCCGTGTCCCAGCCGGTTCGCCGGAACCTGGAAACAATACTCCAGCAACGCGATCAGCCAGCTTGCGCCGATGGCGATCCATAACGGCGTCTGTTTGAATTTCAGATGTCCATACCAGGCAAACGTCATGAAGATGTTGGAGATGATTAACAGCACGATCGTGGGCATGCGCGGGTACTCCGGGAGTAAATCGTCGAACGCGGGATTCGCGTCGCCACGTTACTCGATCAGTCGGACGTCCTTCCAGACCAGACGATGAACGGCGCACCAGAAGTGTCCACAAAGAATTCCGACGGGTAACCGTGAAATGCGCCGCACCGCGCCGAATTTGCTCCAAATGGTGGCAACCGAATTGGGAATCGTGCATAATGGAACCCTACCAACGACGTCCCGCCGGCATTTGTCTCACCCCCGCCGGCCCGTCGTTGCCGCTGACTTCCTTCCCGCATTGAGGCCGCTCGATGAGATTCCTCGCCCTGGCCGTTGCCGTTCTTTCCCCCCTGTCCGCGATCTCCGCCGCCGACCAGCAACCCGGGAACAAAGCCGGCGTTGCGTTTTTCGAGTCGAAAATCCGCCCGGCGCTGGTGGCGCATTGTTATCAATGCCACTCGGCCCAGGCAGCCGCGAAGGGGATGTTGAAGGGGAAATTCCTGCTCGACACGCGGGCCGGAATTCGCAAAGGGGGCGAAAGCGGGCCGGCGGTCGTGCCGGGGAACGTCGGCAAAAGCCGGATCATCGCCGCGCTGAAGCATGAAACCTTCAAGATGCCCCCCAAGGGAAAGCTGCCGGCGAACGTGATCGCCGACTTCGAGAAGTGGATCGAATCGGCGCCCCGACCCGCGAGGCGGATCGGCGGTGCATTCCGAAACGCAAGATCGACATCGAAGCCGGCTAGCAAGTTCTGGTCGTTTCAACCGCTGAATCGGTCGGCGATTCCGCGTGTGAATGACATGAAGTGGGGCCGGACGCCGATCGACCGCTTTGTTCGCGCCGCCAGGAAGCCAGCGGCATCGTTCCCAACGCGACCGCCGACCCGCGGACGTTGATTCGCCGGGCGTACTTCGACCTGATCGGCCTGCCGCCGACGCCGGAGGAAGTCGAGCGATTCGTCGCCGAGTGCGAGCGGACCCGAGCGGCCTACGAACGGCTGATCGACCGCTTGCTGGCCAGCGCGCATTACGGCGAACGCTGGGCGCGGCACTGGCTCGACCTGGCCCGTTTCGCCGAGAGCAACGGCTACGCGTTCGACAGGGACCGGCCCAACGCCTATCACTATCGCGATTTCGTCATCAAGGCGCTCAATGCCGACATGCCTTACGATCAGTTCGTGCGCTTGCAGATCGCCGGCGACCTGCTGACGGACGCCTGACGACCCGAACAGAGGCCGCGATGACATCGGCCACCGGCTTTCTCGTCGGCGGGCCCGTTCACGTACGCAACAAACGCAGAAGGAACGCGAACGCAGCCGCTACGAGCAGCTCGACGACATGGTCAGCACGATGGGCACGTCGCATGCTGGGGCTGACGCTCGGCTGCGCCCGCTGCCACGATCACAAGTTCGACCCGTTGCCGCAGCACGACTATTACCGCCTGGCCGCCGTGTTTGCCGAGGTGGGGTATTCCGAACGTCGGCATCGACCTGAAGCCGGAAATATATCGGCAGGCGAAAACGAAGTGGGACGCCGCAGCACGCACCGCTCGTCGCCGCGCGGACGAAGTATGAGCAGTCAGCAACTCCCCGGCCGGCTCGACCGCAATGGTTGAAGCGACCGCCCGACGACTCGCTGCCCGCTCCGACGATCCGCGCCGTGGCAGCACGTCGGCCCGTTCACGGCCGCCAACTTCGACGCGGCCTTCGATCAAGTCTTTCCGCCCGGAGAAGAAGGTCGATCTCGACAGCGACCTATGAAGACGGCAAACTCAGATGGACGCGGCAACCGAAGTGGAAGGACGGCGAGGCCCACAACACGCTGACAGGGCGGACAACTCGGCGAACTATCTGTTCCGCGTCATCGATCGCCGGACGCCGCAGACGCTGTCGCTGTCGCTGGGCAGCGACGACGGCATCAAACTGTGGGTCAACGGTCGCGAAGTGCTGTCGAAGAAAGTCGGCCGCAAGTCGCCGCCGCCGGTCAGGAAACGGTCGACATCCAGCTTGCAGCGGGTCGCAACGAACTGCTGATGAAGATCGTCAACGGCGGCGGAGCGAGCGGGCTTCTACTTCGCGGCCAGTCGACGCCCCGACGCCGGCAGACGTCGCCGGCGATCCTGAATCGCCGCCGGACAGCGGAACGACTCAGCAGAAGCAGAAGCTGGTCGACTGGTACAAGGGCTTCGACCTCGACTGGCTGCAGCTGAATCAGATCGTCGTCGCGCCACGAGACGCAGCGTCCCAAGCCCGAATCTGACGAAGGTCTTCGCCGCGAAGGTGCGCGGGACGACGTATCAATTCGGCGACGACACGTACAAGGTCTATCACCTGCGTCGCGGCAACGCCGACAACAAACAGGACCGGCGACGCCCGGCTTCCTGCAGGTGCTGATGCGGACCGATGACCAGGAACAGCAGTGGCTTGCCGATCCGACCGGCGCAGAGACAGACCGCGACCGGGCCGGCTCGGATCTGCCGACTGGCTGACCGATGTCGAGATCAGGCGCCGGCCATCTGCTGGCGCGGGTCATCGTGAACCGGCTGTGGCATCATCACTTCGGCCGGGGCATCGTCGCGACGCCCAGCGACTTCGGCACCCGCGGCGAGCGGCCGTCGCATCCCGAATTGCTCGACTGGCTGGCCGGCGAACTGATCCGCAACGGCTGGAAGCTGAAGCCGATCCACAAGCTGATCATGACCAGCGCCGTCTACATGCAGGCCGGCGAAGTCACCGAAAGCGGCGGCGAAGCACGATCCCGAGAACCTGCTGCTCTGGCGGCGCAGTCCGCGGCGGCTGGAAGCGGAGATCATTCGCGATTCGCTGCTGGCGGTCAGCGGCACGCTGGATCGCACGATGTTCGGCAAGGGCACGCTGGACGAAAGCAGCCGCGCCGCAGCATCTACTTCACGGTCAAACGCAGCCAGTTGATTCCGATTGCTGCAACTGTTCGACGCCCCCGACACGATGCAGGGCATCGGCGACCGCGAGGAAAGCACGGTTGCCCCGCAGGCGCTGGCGCTGCTGAATTCGCCGCTCGTGCGAGACCTGGCGGGCAAGTTCGCGCGCACGCGTGCGGCCCGAACGCGCAGACACTCCGATCGAGCGAGTCGATCGACCGGGCCTATCCGGATCGCGCTTGTCGCGAGCCGGCCACGTGCGACGAACGAACGGACATGCGGCGTTTATCGCGAGACAGCAGACGGAATCGCGCGGCAGCAGACGCCAATGCGAACGGCTGGCCGTTGCGCGATTTCTGCCATCTGCTGCTGTGTATGAACGAATTTGTCTACATCGATTGACGCTAACGCAGGCCGGATCGCTAATCCGACCTCCGCGATACAACGAAATCGGGACGCCATCTCATGCAACATCACCTGATCGATCACCGACGACCGCCGGGAGTTTCTCGAACACGCCGGCCTGGGCTGCGGTTCGCTGGCGCTTGACGAGCCTGCTGCATCAGGAGGGCGTCGTTGCCGCGGCAGCCGGCTGCGACTGCCAATCCGCCGGTCGCTGCAGCGCGCAGTCGCACTTCGCTCCCAAGGCGAAGTCGGTCATCTGGCTGTTCATGACCGGCAGCCCGTCGCAGGTCGACACGTTCGACTACAAGCCCGAACTGCAGAAACGCGACGGCCAGAACTCGCCGGGGCCGATCCGAAGACCGGCTTCTTCACCACCAGCGGCAAGTGCCTGAAGTCGCCGTTCAAATTCAGCAGCACGGCGAGTCCGGCGCCTGGGTCTCCGAGATCTTTCCGCACATGTCGCAAGCACGTCGACGACATGGCGTTCGTCTATTCGTGCTACTCGCAGTCGAACAACCACACGCCGGCGATGCTGGAATTGAACTCGCGGCATGATCCGCCAGGGCTTCCCGAGCATGGGCTCCTGGCTGACGTATGGCCTGGGCAGCGAGAACGCCAACCTGCCGGCTTACGTCGTCATGCACGGCACGAAGCCGCGCGGCGACGATCCGATCTGGTCGTCCGGCTTCCTGCCGACGGTGTATCAGGCCGACGGCGCTCGATCGCGCCGGCGAACGAAGCCGATCGACAACCTGGCCCGGCCGACAGGCACTGACCGACGACCAGCAGCGGTCGCTGCTCGACGTGCTCAAGCAGCTGAACCAGCGAGCACGCCAGCAGCGCGTCCGCTCGAAGCGCGACCTGGCCGCCCGGCATCGAGTCGTTCGAACTGGCCTATCGCATGCAGACCGCCGCCCCGGAAGCGCTCGACTCGACGCAGGAACCGCAGCACACGCAGGAGCTGTACGGCCTGGACCGCGACGAGTCGACAGACTATCGGCCGGCAATGCCTGATCGCCCGGCGGCTGGTCGAACGCGGCGTGCGCTTCGTGCAGATCTTCGCCGCGTGCCCGAACACGCCGCGGCGGCGGCGGTGAGCGACGTGCCCTGGGACGGCCACAACGACATCGACGGCAATCACCGCGCCTGCGCGGCGACCGTCGATCAGCCGACCGCCGCGCTGCTGGCCGACCTGAAAGCCGCGCGGCATGCTCGAACGACACGCTCGTGATCTGGGGCGGCGAGTTCGGCCGCACGTCCGACTCGCAAGGGTCGCGCGGGCCGCGACCACAACCCGAACGCCTTCACCACCTGGATGGCCGGCGGCGGCGTCAAGGGCGGCGTCCAGTACGGAGCCACCGACGAGTTCGGCTACAAGGCCGTCGAGAACCGAGTCAACGTCCACGACATCCACGCCACGATCCTGCACCTGATGGGCCTCGACCACACGAAGCTGACCTACCGCTTCAACGGCCGCGACTTCCGCCTGACCGACGTCGCCGGGAATCTCCTCAAGCCGATTCTCGCATAAATCCATTGCCCGTCGGCGGAAATCTCCCGGCGACTCGACCGGAATTTCGTCCGGCTCGAATTCGGAGTCGTTCCGATGCCGGCCGCGGCGCCCCGGTCGTATCATTCCCGAGTAGGAAACTCCTTCTTGGGGAGCGACTCGTTCGGATGCCAGGGAGCATTGCCATGTCCGAAGCCAAAACGACCACCGACCATAACGTCATTCGCCGCTGGACCGAAGAGCGGGGCGGCCATCCCGCAACCGTGAAAACCACTGCGAAGCGGGGCCGCCCGGGCATCCTGCGGATTGACTTCCCCGGCTACAGCGGGGAGGACACGCTGGAACCCATCGAATGGAATGAGTTCCTCGACAAATTCGATGAGGAAAAACTGGCGTTCCTCTACCAGGACAAGACCGACGACGGCAAGACGAGCCGGTTCTGTAAGTTCGTGGATGGCACGTCGGCGTAAAGGACTGGCCCGCCGAAGACAACCGTCATGTAGGGTGGGCTGTGCCCATCAACGAAGCGTCACCTGGCCTCATCGATGGGCACAGCCCAGCCGACATTGACTGTGGAATGCGCGGACCCAAGCAAGTCGCGAGCCGCCGGGTTTATCCCGGCGGGGATGAACCCCGCCGCTCGCGGGGTTTTGTCCGTGCGCGGCTCCTCGAGTCGACCCGATTCTTGCGAATTCCGCGACCCCAGCCACGAGAAATGTTAAGATCGGAAGCCCAGGCCGGGGTGGATGTCACCCGTGCGGCCGATTGCCTTTCACTTCCGTTCGAGCGCGGCTGATGTTTCGTCAGTTTCTGGATGACCTGCAACGCGGGACGGTGAATTTTCTGGGCGTCCTGTGCGTGCTGGCGTTTCTGTTGAATGCCGCGCTATTGGTCTGGCTGTTGGTGAAGAAGAGCGCCACGGCATGGCGCGCTGTCCCAAATGCGGGCGCACGATCGCCTGTCCGCATTGCCGCGACGATGACGACCAACCGTCGGAACTGAAGCCAGGGTAAGGAATCGGTTCAAAACAACTCCCCGATTTCGACTTGATGAAGGATGAAGGATATCGATCATCATCCGTCATCCCTCATCTGCACAAA
Organism: uncultured Bacteroidales bacterium; assembly: GCA_963792925.1. GTDB lineage: Bacteria > Bacteroidota > Bacteroidia > Bacteroidales > VadinHA17 > LD21. The sequence goes on from CAWBYC010000005.1 coordinate 51,551, forward strand.
TCGGGAAGGTGATTCGGAAAAAATCCTAAACGCAGGCCGGTCTTCATTCGTGCGGTGCGAATTCTTCCGGTGGCGGACCCGCGTCTTTGTCGCGGACGAAGCTCTTGAACAGTGTGTCGTTCCGCAGCAGTTTTTGCAGTTTGCCCATGCTCGGGTCAACAACACGCGAACCGCGGCGTCGCTCTTTCCAAGCTGCAAGGCGATCTCCTTCGACGGCAGCCCTTCGACGTACCTCAGCCGCAGCGCGGTGCGTGCGTCGTCGGGGAGTTCATCGACCGCGGCCAGCATTCGGAATTCCCGTTGGTCGCGGGAGAACGCCTGGCTGGGGCTGGTCAGGCTGGCGGCGAGCAGGTCGACAAAGCCGCCGCGTTCGTTGCCGCCGACCGGCGTGTCCAACCCGATTTCTCTTCCGGCTGCCCGTTTTTTCGCCCCAAAAACCGGCGGTGGGCGTCGATAATCCTTCGCTCCGCGAGATGGCACAACCAACTGAACGGATCTCGTTCCGACAGGTCCATCTGGTCGAACGAACCGGCCGCACCGATGATCGCCTCCTGCACGATATCCTCCGGTTCCACTTTCCGCTTCAAGGAGTCGCTCAGCTTCCGTTTGACGAATGCCTGCAGAGGCCGCCGCTTCAGCTCGGCGTATTCCACGAACGCCTCCGCGTCGCCGTGACGAATCTGTTCGAGCAGGTCGGCTTCCCATTGGGACGGGTCGGCATCGCTCATTGGTCGGCTCCGGTCTCCGGAAAATTGTCGGAATGCCGATTGAGAATAGACGCTTCCAGAACGCGGGTCGAGGCCATCGCGACCGGCGCGATCCGAATCGATTTCCGGCAATTCCCAGGGAGTCGCCTGCTTGCCGTCGCAGGATGTCGTTTCGCGAGTTGCCTTCGGCTCTCCGCTTTCCCTTACGAGTGCCGCAACACCGCGGGCACGGGGGCGGGGCGACGCAGCCGTTTGGTGATGTCGGCCAGCCTGACGAGCTGTTGCACGACCAGCGGGACGTTCGTCAGGCTGCCGACGAACAGCACGGCGTAGCGAATGACCGCAACGAGGTCGCCGGCGGACATGCCGGCCAGTGTGTCCCATCGCAACATCAGAACGCCCAGGAACAGGACCAGGCTGAAATCGGTGACGGCGAAGCTGACGGCATGCCAGTCGGAGAGCTTGACCTGCAACTGCCGCAGGCTCCAGAAGTGCTGCCGGACTTCCTGCGGATCGTTGCGTTCGACCACGTCCACTTCCTGTTCCTGCCGGTCGTGCGTTTCCTGGTTGAGCTGCGAACTCCGTCGGGCCAAGAGTTTGGAAAACAGTCCGTAGAACAGTAGCAGTCCGCCACAGATCAACCCCCAGATTACGTCGTACCACGCCAGGATCGCCAGCGCCGCCGACCAGCGAAAACAGCGTGTAAATAATCACCGGCAAATCCCGCTCGAAAAACGAGACAAGTTGCCGCGACAACGACGACCGCGCCGCCACGCGGGACGTTTCCACATTCTGGCCCCGGTGAAGCAGGACCATATCCCCCGCCAGGTCGGCGGCGACCGTGCCGAACGTCCGCGTGTCGTACAGATGCCGGGCCGTGGTGATGACCATCTGCAACAGGCATTGCCCCAGAAACACGAACATCCCCCGCGGGGACGATTCCAGCAGGTCCGCCACCGCCCAGCCCATCGCGAGCGGTTGGGCCAACCGGGATGACGTTTTCCAGCACGAACAAGCCGTAGGTCAGCAGGATCGAGCTGCGATACCGGGAGAACATCCCCCAAGCGTGGCGGCTTCGTGGTCCGCTTCCAGGGATTTCCCAAAATTCGAAACATCGTATCCCAATTCGGCGGCGTTCAGAGACAGAGAAACCGTCGATGTCTCGGAACATACGGACGTTGGGGGCAGGCTGTTCATGGTTCGGCTTTCGGGAGATCGCGGATTTCAGAAAGGCGAGCGGATTCGAAGAAGACCGCTCACAATTCCCATACCCGCGACGGAACATTCTGTGACGCAAGGCGAGCGGCGGGATTGATCCCCGCCGTAAGCGTCCCTTCCCGCCGGGGGTGAACCCGGCCGCTCGCACGCTGGCGAAGAAATCTTTCGGCCGCGCTGTCACGCCGGGAATCCCGGCAGTTATGGGCGGTGTCAGACGCGATGCGACCAGCGAACGCCGGCAGCGGCGACGTCAACCGTTGGGCGTTTCCGGAGCATCCGTCACCCCTTGAGGAATTTTGCCATGATCCCGAACAACGTCGTCCCCGTGGTAATCGAAGCCAAAAATGAAACGAAGTCGTCCTACAGCGCTCCCGAAATGTTCGTCGTCGGCGAGACGGTTGAACTGATCCAGGGCGCCCAATGGCGCGGCCCGTACGATCATCCCAGTAGCTGGCCGATTTGGCCCCTGTAAGCCGATGACTTCTCGCTGCGGTCACTCCCCGAAATCGGAAGTGGCCGCGGCGTTTTTTTTGAAAGAGAGTCTCCCATGTCGACGACTGCCCCCATTGCGACCGCACTGAAACAGACAATGCCGGCAGCCGGCGCCGAAGCCTCGTGGAACAATACAATGAATCCGTCGCTGCCGTATCGCCTGGCGGTCGATGTGCTGCTGGTTCCGGTGCCGGACGGCAGCGCGACTCATCGACCTCCACGGGCAGTTCTTCGCGCTGTCGGAATCGGCTGCGCGGATGCTGCAAGACACGCTCGAAATGGGACCCGAAGAGGCTGCCGAGGCCGTTGCCCGCCGCTGGAGCATCAGCCGCGAACAGGCCGCCGCGGACCTTGCCTCATTCGTCGGACGGTTGCTCGAACAGGGATTGCTGGTGTCGGTCGATCATCAGCAACGTCGGCCCCGGCTTCGGCAACGGCTGGCAGTCATCGTCGTTTTCATTCTGATTCGCCTGACGTGTTGCTTTCGCCGCTCGCTGAAGGGGAAAATCTCCGGATTGCTGACCGCAGCCCGGTTTTCGTGCCGTTGGCTCGGTTGGGCCAACACGGTCAGCCTGTGGCAACGGCTGTTTGTGCGCCGAAAACAATGCCTGGTCGGCGGCTCCACGGAAACGGTGCTGAAGGAACTTGACGATGCGGTGCGGCGGGCAGTCGGAGAGTCGGCATTCGCCCACGCTTGCAAAGAACGCGGCCTGTCCGCCTGGGCTTTGGGCCGCCGCTTGGGATTGGACGTGCGACTTATCATCGGGCTGAGCGTCTGCCCGGTCCACGGCCACTGCTGGGCCAAATGCGGTGAGATTATCCTCGGCGACGACGAGGACCAGTGCGGACAATACGAACCGATGCAGAGCTATGGCTCGGACCAATACTCTTGCGACATCGAAGCCCGACGCGCAAGCGAGGAGTCCCGTTGAATTCCTTCGCTTGCGCGTCAGGCTTCGATGCAGAACTTTTGGTCCGAGCCATATGCCTGATAACGACAGTGCCATGTCGCCTGCGTTCGCAGCGGAATTCGTGAGAATTCCGAAGGAAACTGCTCTTTATCACGTCGGAATTCTTGCGAATTCCGCTACAGAGCGCTGTCGGAATTCTTACGAATTCCGCTACAGGGCGCTGTCGTACTACGTCTCGTGGATCGCTTCCCTGGCAACCGGGGATGGAGTATGAACGTCGGCGACATGCGGAAGGCAACGGGAGCAACCCATGAACTTCGGTTTCCTCGCACGGTACGACGAACGCGGAGTCTCGTTTCAGCAGGTCGGGGAACCGGCTGAAGCGCTACGCCGTTACTGTCGCACGCCGGCGATCAGAACGCCCGCGTCGTCTTTCTGGGCCGGCTGTATTATCGCGACGATCTCCGCCGCCGGTTTTCAGAACTGCGGCGGCCCGAACCGGCCGAGTCCGCCGCGGCGCACGTTTTGGCGGCCTATCGGCAGGCGGGCGCCGACGGATTGACGTGGATTGAAGGCGACTACGCCTTCGTGCTCTGGGATGCCCGCGAGCAGCGGATGTTTGCGGTCCGCGATCCTCAGGGGGGATTCCCGCTGTATTGGATACACGACGGTGACGCCATTGCCGTCAGCAATGCGATGCGGCCGCTGGTCGACGTGTTACCGCACCGCAGGCTGGACCGCGATTACGTCGCCGAATACCTGATGCTTCCGGGCACGGGAGTGCAAGAAGTCAACGACGAACACTGCGCCTATGAGGGAGTCCATCGCGTCCTGGCGGGCACGCGGCTCGAAGTTCGGCCCGGCGGACAGGCCAAACTGGTGCGTTGGTGGGACTGGCTCGATCAGATTGAAGAACCCGGTAGCCTGCAGCATGAGGCCATCGCCGCGAGGTTCGGTGAACTCTTCGCGGACGCCGTGCGGCAACGGCAGGTCGGCCGGACGGCGGCCCACCTTTCCGGCGGAATGGACTCGACGGCCGTCGCCCTCTTGCTGGCCCGGAATGCGCGAGAAGCGGGGGACGAACCCATCCACGGTCTCTCGCTGGTCTACGAACGTTTCAGTTTTCTGGCCCGCGAACGGCCCTTCGTGGAATGCGCGCTCGGAGAATCGGGGTTGAAATCGCATTTGTTGTCCGGCGACGAGCATCTCGGCTTCGAAGGCTACCGTGACGATGTGAATTCCGACGAGCCGGCACTGGTGCTGTATCAATCGACGTCGAATCAGGCGATGCTGCGACACGCCGCCGACCTGGGCGCGCACACGCTCATGACCGGTTTGGGCGCCGACGAACTCATCGGCCAGCCGGCGTTCCATCTGCACGAACTGCTCCGCCGGGGCCGCTGGCTGGCCGCCTGGCGGCGAGTCGGCCCGCTGGGCCAAAGAGGCCAACAGCAACCGCTGGAGCTTTCTCGGCATGTTCGGGTTGAGGCCGCTGTTCCCTGCCCGATTGCGGGGCGGGCTGCGTTGCTGGTGGCGCGGCGGGCAGGTTCCGTGGGAAGAGCAGTGCGAGTTTACGGTCGGTCCCTGGGTCCGTTCGGAATTCGCCCGCCGCTACGGACTGTGGAATCGGGCCGTCGCGCGACTCCGTCGAGTGACCCGCCGTTGCCGGCCTTTGGCCCGGTCGCTGACATTGGAATTTCTGGACTTAAACGTCGGGGACGCCTTGCGTTGGTCGATGGGCGTTCCGCGCGGCATCTTGACGGTTCATCCTTTTCGCGACCCGCGGCTGGTACGATTCTGCCTGGGGTTTCAAGGCCGCATCTGGGGGGACCCGACGCGGCAGAAGCCGATTCTGGCCGACGCCATTCCGGGCTTGCTCCCACCGGCGATCTGCGAGCGCCGTCGCAAAGGCCATTTCAACGAGATTTTCTTTGCCGGCCTTTCGCGGAATCTCCCGGTGCTGGAGGCCTTGGTTCGCAACTCCGCCGTGGACGATGACCTGTTCGACAAGCAGGAACTGCTGCGTTGTCTGCACAAAGGCGCGCTGGGCATCGCCGAGCATTCGCAAGGCGTGGACCGTTTGAACCTGACGTTGGGGCTGCTGAAGTGGCTCGCGGTCCAGAAGACGGCCCTGCAGAACGCTGGCCCGCCGTTGCAACCGCTGGATGCGATCCCATCGGCGACTGCCTGAACATCGCCATTCTCGCGGCGAATGCGGTTCGCGCTGCCGGTCCATTCCGACGCAATGCCGTCAGGACGCAAGACTTCGCATTCACAGCGACCTCAACCGTCTCCGAACCGGCGCCATTGTGTGGGCCGTTGGGCGGCGGCCGATAGATGTTTTTTCCTTGGCGGCCTATGATGCGGTTGTCCGATTTCGTCCCTCACGAATGAACTCGATGTCGCCGCCGTCATGGAAACTCCGACTTCGCACTACACCGTTCTTGCCCGTCGCTTCCGCCCGCAGACATTTGACGAAGTCATCGGGCAGCAGCACGTCGCGCAGGCGTTGAAGAACGCAATCTCCGGCGGCCGCGTGGCCCATGCCTACCTGTTCACGGGAGCTCGCGGCGTCGGAAAAACGTCGATGGCCCGCATTTTCGCGAAGGCGTTGAACTGTCCGAACGCCGTCGACGGCATCCCCTGCAACAACTGCGAAGTTTGCAACGGCGTCTCTGCCGGCAACGACGTGGACGTGATGGAAATCGACGGTGCGTCGAACAACGGGGTGGACAACATTCGCGACATCCGGTCGAACGTGGGCGTGAAGTCGATGCGGTCCCGGCACAAAGTCTACATCATCGACGAAATCCACATGCTGTCCAAGCCGGCGTTCAACGCGCTGCTGAAGACGCTGGAAGAACCGCCGCCGAGCGTGCTGTTCGTATTCTGCACGACGGAGCCGCAGAAGATCCTCGACACAATCCTCTCCCGCTGCCAGCGGTTCGACTTCGCGTCGATTGAAACGCAGAACATCATTCAACGGCTGAAGGAAATCGCGGACGCGGAAGGCTACCAGGTTGAGCCGGACGCGCTGGAACTCGTCGCGCGGCGGGCCGGGGGGTCGATGCGGGACAGCCAGTCGCTGTTCGATCAGTTGCTGGCATTCGGCAGCGAAACCATCACGGCGCAGGACGTGCACCGGCTGCTGGGGACGGCCGACGACGAACGGCTGCTGACTATCGCGCTGGCTCTCACCCGCCGCGACCGGGATGCGGCACTGCGGGAACTGGATGCCGCGTTAGCCGATGGCGTGCAGCTCGGCGAGTTGACCGACCAGTTGATCCATTTCTTCCGGGACCTGATGATCGTGGCGTCGAACGCGGAGAAGGTCGCGTTGCAGAGCGTCGCGGAAATTCGCCGGCCGGAGCTGGCCCCGCAGGCGGAATCGTGGGGACTGGCGACAATCGTCGCGGCGTTGCAGATTCTGGTGGAAGCGAAGGTCCGCATGTTCCGGCGCCGTATGCCCGCGCGATGGCCGAACTGGCGCTGGTGCGGATCACGCTACTGGAGAACCTGGAAAGCCTGGCGGGGCTGATTCGCGGCCTGACGTCGGGGGATGGATCGCAAGGCCGAACGCCGCAGCCTTCGCAGACTCCCGCCTCATCACGTTCCGCCCCCGCACGTTCCCCACTCCCCGAACGCCCCGCGACCGGCAACCGCGCCTTGCATGGGGCGGCGGCTCCGTCAATGGCCAGCAGCCTCCGTGCCGAAGATTCCTCAAAATCACTATCCGCAGTCCAAGTTTCCACCGCGCAAGTGCAGTCCCCACCCCACATTGCGATCGCGGTGCGGCCCGGCAACGAAGATCGCGTCTTGTCGCAACTCGCTGAAAACACAGATGATGCGTCACGGGCTCACCTGAAATCCGTGTCAATAGCAATTTCCGGGCCAAATCAGGTGGATTTATTGTTCGCGCCAAGCTATCATTTCTCGAAATCGTACTGTGACCGATCGGAAATCCGCGGCCGCTTCGAGTCGATCCTCACCGAAGCGGCCGGGAAACCGGTCAAAGTCAACATTCGGATCGACCCCACCGAACCAACCGCGGAAAGCCCAAAACGAGACAACACCCAACCCGACCCGCCGGCCCGCACGAGAACTGTCGAACTGTCTCAAGCCGACGCCGACCCGTTCGTGCAGCAAGCCGTTTCGATCTTCGGCGGGACGATCAAGCAAGTCGATCGGATCGGATGACAGAAGTCGGGTGGGCTGTGCCCACCATCCTCGACCCAATGAGCGAAGAAAAACCGCGGAACTCAAGTATTGGCGGTGGGCACAGCCCACCCGACACGGCTGAAATGAAAGGAACCCGACGCTGATGTTCAAGAAAATCGGAAACATCTTCTCGCTGATGAAGCAGGCCCAGGAAATGCAGGGCCGCATGAGTGAGATGCAGGAGAAGTTGAAGCACGTCCGCGTCGAAGGAACGGCCGGCGGAGGCATGGTGACCGTCGAAGCCAACGGACAGCAGAAGGTCTTGAACGTGCGGATCGAAGATTCGCTGTTGAAAGACGGCGACAAGGAAATGCTTGAAGACCTGCTCGTGGGAGCCGTCAATTCGGCGCCTCGACAAAGCCCGCGAAGCAGCCGCCGAGGAGATGGCCAAAATCACCGGCGACCTGAACCTGCCGGGGCTTGATGAAGCGATGGGAAAAGTGCGTTCGGACGGAGAGCAAGGATGAAGTGCGACGACGTTCGGTCGCCTTGCAGAATTACTCGTACCACCAGAGATTCCGGTTCACAGTGAGGGTGATTGGGATCCCGGTAGAAAGTGCTTTGGGGCTCAGGCTACCACTGGACTATAAGTGCTATATCGAAGTCTTCGGTCAAGGCACGATTCGCGGCCGCGAGAATCGTGCCGGTCTCTATATTGCCAGCTATCTGGCACCGAACCCTGCATTGCACGCGAGAGGATTTGCACAGTATTTCCAATCGATCGAGCCAATTCAATATGACGTTTACCCAACGACTCCGGGAGTACTCGGCTTCGGCTCATATGCAGATGAGGATTCACTCGCTTGGTACACAGTAGGGAAACCTGACAACTGGCCAATCATCTATCACGATGTTGAAACAGGGTTTCATGAAATTCGGGAAATGTCTCTGGTTCAATTGATTCTTTCGATTCTCGAAGGTTGTAGTCCCCTACAGGATGAAATCATTCGAAAGGATGAACTGCTGAAGCCACACAAGTTTCATTCGAAAAACCTGAACATCGAATCGGTATTGATTTGAAATGTCTAGGAATGGTGAGTTCTCTCAACCGCACCCCTACGGGCCGTCGGTCGCGAATCTGATCGATCAGTTCGCCCGGCTGCCCGGCATCGGCCGAAGACGGCCGAGCGGTTGACGTACCACATTCTGGCCGCCCCGGAAGACGGAAGCCGCCAATCTGGCCGGACGCTTTGCGGACGGTGAAGACCGCGGTGCGTCCCTGCCGGCAGTGCTTCAACCTGACCGAAGGCGAAATGTGCGACATCTGTTCGGACGCCCGCCGGCAGACCGACGTGGTCTGCGTAGTCGAGCAGCCGCGGGACGTCACCGCACTGGAAGCGTCCGGCGTCTTCCAGGGGCTGTACCACGTGCTGCAGGGGAAGCTCTCCCCGCTGGACGGCATCGGACCGGAGAAACTGACCATCGACGCCCTCGTCAGGCGGGTCAACCGGGACGGCGTCACGGAACTCATCATGGCCACCAACCCGACACTGGAAGGCGACGGCACCGCCCTGTTCATCTCCAACATCCTCGCGAAGACTGCCGGTACGGATCACCCGCCTGGCCCGCGGCATCGCCACCGGCAGCGTGCTGGAATTCGCCAACAAGGAAATGCTGGCGGACGCACTCCGCGGCCGGCAGGAGTTTTGAGAGTGAGCGATGATGGAAGTGAGCGGAATCGCCATGACAACGGACAATCGACGAGCGGAGTTCAATGATGCTGAGCAACGAGGCAGACCCCGATCACTCAATGCCGACGACCCATGCCGGGCTCGTGCGCATCTCAGAGACGGATCACTGAGACGACCGAACGATGCATCTCAACATCTCCCAACAGATGAAGATGAGCCAGCAGATGAAGCTGGCTCCGCGCATGATTCAGTCGATGGAAATTCTGCAGATGCCGTACCTGGATCTGCAGGAACGCATCGATCAGGAGCTGGCCGAGAACGAATTCCTCGAGAACGGGGCCGCCGATCAATCGATCTCGGCCGAGATGGAAGGCGGCCGAGCGGGACCCGATCCGAAGCAGGAGGTCGAGCGGCGGGAACTCGACGCCGGCGGCGACGACAACGGCGACTCCGACTTCGAGCGGCTGCTGGAGATCTCTGCCGACTGGCCGGAAGACAACTACACGTCCGGCTCGAAGGCGTCGTCCAACCGCATCAGGAGGACGATGCCGACCGGGCCAACGATCTTGATGGCGAACGCGGCGAGCCGCCCGCAGACGTTGCAGGATTCGCTGCTGGAGCAGTTCCACTACTTCGACTGTCCGCCGCACATCCGGGCGTTCGGCGAGTATCTGTTTTCAGAACCTCGACCACAACGGCTACCTGCGGAGTTCGCTGCCGGAGATCGTGCAGGTCTACGATGCCGGACGATTTCGATGGAGGACGGCGCAGCAGACGCTTCAGCTGATTCAGCAACTCGATCCGCCCGGCGTCGGGCGCGGGACGCGAAGGAATGTCTGCTGCTGCAACTCAGGCCCGGACATGCCCTACCGGGACGTGCTGACGACGCTGATCACTTCCATCTGGAAGACATCGCCCAGAACCGGATGCCGGTGATCGAACGCAAGACCGGCTATTCGCTGGAGGTCATCAAGGACGCCATCGAAGAGTTGAAGAAGCTGGATCCCTGGCCCGGGCGGCGGTTCGAGAGCGCGCCGGTCGCCGCATCACGCCCGACGTGACGGTGCTCAAGAACGAAGAAGGGAAATGGGTCGTCGAGCTGGAGGACGAGTACGTTCCGCAACTGCGCATCTCGCAGAACTATGTGCGGATGATGCAGCGGAATCCGGACGCCGAAAACGAAGGATTACATCAAGCGGAAGGTCGAGGCGGCCAAGTGGCTGATCGAGTCGATCGAGCAGCGGTACAGCACGCTCAAGCGGGTCGCCCAGGCGATCGTCGACGTGCAGACCGACTTTCTCGAAAACGGCCCCGAAGAGATCGTCCCGCTGAAAATGCAGCAGATCGCCGACGTCGTCGGCGTGCATGTCACGACGGTCTCGCGGGCGGTCGACGACAAGTAGATGCCGACGCCGCGCGGCGTGTTCGCCCTGAAGCGCTTCTTCGGCGGCGGCACGACGACGGCGGACGGCGAGGAAGTCGCCTGGGAGAACATCCGCCGCAAGCTCAAAGAGATCATCGACGCCGAGGACAAATCGAGTCCGCTCTCGGACGACGCCCTCGTGGACGAACTGGCCAAGCCGGCTACGAACTGGCCCGCCGCACGGTCACGAAGTACCGCAAAGCGATGGACATCCCGTCGTCGCGGCAGCGCCGCGAGTATTGAGCCGCCCGGTTTCCGGTGTTCGACAGTTCAACGGCGATTGGGAATGGCGATCGCCGCGGATCGGCTTCACGGGGACCGGGAAATCGTCCCTCTTGGATTGGAGATACTACCGAATCGCGTCCCCGCGGTAGGCCGCGAAAATGACGCCCGGCTCGTCGGAATTGCCGAGCGAATAACTGCCGAGAACCCGCGACCGCGCGAACGTCCGCGGCGACGTCCCCGCGGATCTCCTTCAGAAGCGCCGGACGCAATCGCGGGTCGGGATAACGGCGGCGAATCACCTCCACCAGCAGGTCCTCGATTGTCGAAAACTCCCCGGCCTTGCCGCCGTCGGCAACCGGCCGCCGCGCTTCGACCGCCGGCCGTTCCTCCGCGACAGCCGCTTCGCAAACGGAGCCGGCGATCGCGGCAGTCGCCAGAGCGCGGCGGCTGAATTCACGGCGGGTCAGTTCTCCTGTCGACATCAAGGCATCTCCGATTTCGGGTCTCGAACCGTCATCCCGCATCATAATCGGATGAAGCGAAAGCAACATAGGGGTCGGACCCAAAGTTGTGAATCGAAGCCTGACGCGGAAGCTTTAAAGTTGCGCCCTTCCGTCCCGAAGGGACGCCACGAAAATAGCCGAGCGATTCATCGCTCGATCGAGTACGGGAAAGCCGCGCAGTCCCGAAGGGATGACTGAACGCTTCAGCCGTCCCTTCGGGACTGTGGTTCCCGGGCGCGTCAAACCCGGCGATGAATCGCCGGGCTTCTGTCGAACCGTCCCTCCGGGACGAAGAATTGCGCAACTTCAAAACTTGCGGGTCAGGCTTCGATATCGCAAAAGAAATGGTCCGAGCAATCGCACGCTGCCTGTCGCGCACCGACGCTGACTACGGCGACTCATCCAGCGGTTTCAGCACCGACACGCGCGATTCGCGGCCACGGTAAAACCGGGGCGTGCCGACCGCGACCAGTTTCCTCCCCCGAACTTCCGCTAACGAGGTCTGCTGGCCGACGGACATCCATTCGACGAATAACACGTCCTGTCGCACGTCGGTCCGCGCCAGGACGGTTCCGACTTCCGCGGTGACGTTGCGAACTCCGACGATCCGCCATTTGGCATTGGGGTTGCCCGAACGGAGCATGTATTCGAGTCTTGCAGGAGGGACGGCATCGGTAATCAGCAGGATCTGCGAGACATTGTCGCCGGTCTGCAGCTTCGCCCGCAGGGTCATCAACCGGGAATCGTCGGGGGGGGCCGAGGCCAGGCTCATCACGCAGCCGATGATGGCCGCCGCCAACTGCCCCGTCATCAGCGCCCCGACGCGATCTGCTTGCGAACTTCCTGATCGCCAACCCACCTCCGCAACCGCCAGCCGATCAACAGGGACACGCCAGCAATGCCGTGGCGACCGCCAGAATCGGCTCGGTCAAGGGAGAAGTGCCCAGTTCCCAACTGGGAAGCGCCGGCAGCACCGCGAACATGGCAACCGTCAACAGAAACACTTCCCAGACGCTCGTTTGACGTTGCAGAATTGCGTCCACCGCGAAGGCAGCCAGGCCGACGCTGGGAACCAGCAGAAAGACATCCGGCAGCGTGCGGCCCGTTCCATGGCCGGCCGCCCAGCCCGGTGCGACCAGATGATAGCCGACCGCGACAATCAGCCAGGAAATCAGCAACGCCGGCGAACCCGCCGGCTGTTGCGCCGGACTTTGCGGAATCCCGGCCGCCGGCAAACGTCGCCGACCGATCGACGGGAGCCGTCCGACCCATCAACAAGAGAAAAACGCCGAATATGCACAACGGCAGGATCGGGCCGATCACCACGCACAAGCGCACCGCACGCGACACGACCGGCGGAAAATCATAGGCCCGTGCGGGAACACCGCCGACGGCCGCCAGCGTGGGCGCTTCGTATCCCTGGAACCATTCGAACCAGACTTCGGCATCGGCCGCGGTCGCCCGCATCAACCACCAGCCGCCGACCGCGAACGCCGTCAGAATCGCGACGCCGAGCGCGACGGACAGCCGCGGCGGTTTCCTCCCCGGACGTGCGAATTTGCCGTGCGCCGGCTGAGGGACGGGAAACGCGCGCTCCAGCGCGGGTTTTAACAGCAGCACCGCCAACACGGCAAAGGCAACCGGCCCTCCCGATAACAGGCAGAGTCCCAAAGCCGAGCCGGCGATCAGCAGCCAGATGCTGATGTCTCCCCGGCGCTGTCGAAAATGCCGCAGCCAGGCATCGAAGACCACCAGAACCAGGAACAACGTCAGCGCCGCGGGAGCGGTATTTGTCGCCACCAGCAACAGACTGCCGTTGGTCGATACGAGCACCGCCGCCCAGAATCCCTTCCGCGGACCGGCGACTTCGCGAATCAGACGGAATGTCCACCATACGCAGCCGGCCGTCGCCAACAAGGGGACGATCAACGGAACGTGCATGATCGTCGGACCGAAGATCGCCATGATCGCCGCCGTCAGCCAGGTGGCCAGCGGCGGTTGCGACGACAAAACCGCGGTCCGCCCCGATTCCCCCGGATCAATGAAATCGACAAGGCTTCCCGATTGAAAGCACGACAAGGCACGCAACGCCCACACCGAACTGAAATCGTCCATCCCGTGCCGTTCCAGCGCGATAAACCCCGGCAGTACCGCCAGCACGACGATTAACGGTCGCAGGCCCCGCGATTGTTCCAGCACCGGCAAGAGCGGCTCGGCGACGTCGGCCGACAGCGCGATGATGTCGTTGTCGTCCAGCAGAGAAGGGTTCTTTTCGGCAATTCCCGACATGATTCGTCACGTTCGTATCGGGTTGAGAATCATTCTCGCGCCGGCCTGGTTCCCATTCCGGGATTCGCGTCCATGCGCAACCGGCACCGGCGAGGCGGCGTGCGGTGGTTCAACGGCGATTCGGTTTCTCACCGGGGATGTCCCGATCGCGGAAACAGGTTCCACAAAGCACATGTTAAGTGATCGCCCGGTGGTCGAATCAGCGCTATTAATCCTATAAATGCCTGCGGAAGTGTTCCGATCACTATTGACGGAAATCCGACAGGAGGTTCAGGCACCTGGTCATCACATGTGTGGACCGGAGATGTTGGTCCTCTGAGCAATTATTTTGTCCAGGCTCCGGCTTTCAACTCACAGATAGCCGGAACATATGCACTGAACTACAGGGTGACCGATAACAATGGTTGCTATGGGACAGGCGATGTAACAGTTAATGTAGATGCTCCCGATGCGACCTTCACACTGGATAAGACAAACGGATGTACACCGGCTACTGTCACCTTCACGAAAGACATGACAGGCGTTGTTAAATTCTGGTGGAACTTCGGTGATGGCTCACCAAAAGACTCACTGAATGCAAATCCTGTCCATACGTTCTCAAATGTCAGTCCTTCATCGATTGTATACAATGATGTAACGCTGACAGTGAAGTCTCCGGGCGGTTGCCTTGATTCCTATACAGCTTCAGTGACTGTCTATCCGTCAATTGATGCAACGTTTACCGCAAGTCCGGCAATAGTCTGCAGCGGCAACCAGGTTGTATTCACAACATTGCCGGGTGCCAGCAAATATTTCTGGGACTTTGGTGACGGAGTGAGCGGATATTTCACAAATTCGACAAACCATCTGTTTACCAACCTCACGCTGGTACCGGTCGTACGCACTGTCACGCTTACAACGACATCGTTCTACAACTGCGTTGATATGCAGACCCTGCAGGTTACTGTCATGCCGGTTCCACTGCCTCAGTTTACCGGTTTCCCGGTCTCGCAGGCATACAATCCTTTGGGCAACCCGGTTACATTTACGAACACTACCAATCCGGGTACCTGGACATGGCTATGGAATTTCGGTGACGGAACGACATCAACTGACATGAATCCTGCTCATACCTATACCGTGTTAGGAACATTCGACGTGGTATTGAAAGTGACAAATGCAAACTGTGCCGACAGTGTCAAACATACTGTAACTGTTACGCCTCTGCCGCCTGTGGCTTCATTCGATCTGATACCATCGGGTTGCTCGCCATGGACGATTAATCTGAATAATACTTCACTCAATACCGACACTCCGGGTACAACATATATGTGGGACTTCGGTGACGGAACCAGTTCAACGGCGAAGAATCCGAGTTACACCTACTTTACGCCGGGTCAATACAGGGTTGAGCTGGTGGTAACTGGTCCGGGCGGCACTTCCAACCTCTCTCAGGTTGTTAACGCCTATCCTTCACCGCTGGCTAATTTCCAGGTTTCCCCGACTGTTGTCTTTGCCAATGATGAACAGATAAGATGTTTCAACCTCACACAGGGAGCCGATTCATATCTCTGGGAGTTTGGAGACGGTGATACTTCGAAGGTTGCGGATCCTTACCATAAATATATGGAAGAAGGCACCTATGATATTACACTCTGGGCATATCTGCATAACGTGATCAATAATGAAACCGTCGTGTGCAGTGACAAGTTTGTCTTATCGCCGGGAGTTATCGTTGAGCCTGCAGGAACCATAAGATTTTCAACAGTATTCACACCGAATTTATCGGGCGAAGTTGACATGGATCATCTGCCAACGGGAGGTACCGAGATAGACCAGTTCTTCTTCCCGCCAATAAGGGAAAAGGTTATTGATTATAAGCTTCAGATCTTCAACAGGCTGGGTGTGCTGATATTCGAAAGTCACGATATCAACAGGCCATGGAATGGATACTACCATAACAAGCTTTGCACGCAGGGTGTTTATGTTTGGTATGTTGAAGGGAAGTATGCCAATGGTCAGCCATTCAAGAAGGTGGGGGATATAACGTTGTTGCATTAAAAAGGCGGCCCCCCTGCCCCCCTAAAGGGGGGTGGCTTTGGAGACAGAACTGCCCCCCTGCCCCCCTGAAGGGGGGTGGCTTTAGAGATAAATTTAAATTTAAGCCCGTTGAGAGACGGGCTTTTTTGATAGCTGTAACAGAAGGTTAACTTTCCCCTCCTTTTTCAATAGTTTTTATACACATCACTGGATGTATCTCATTCCTTGTCATTTACCCCCTGCCCCCTAAAGGGGGTTCAAGAACCTGCAGTATCTGCTTACACCTTTTTAAAAAATTTTACTCGCTTAGCTCTGAACAGATTTTCGAGAGGATCGAGCCCCCTTTAGGGGGTTGGGGGTTAAAAAAGTGAGCAATTAGGGTGAGTTTCTCAGCACCCGAACTCAATACTAACCTCCGTACCTTTTCCGGGAGCAGGAAGCTATTTCCAGATTTCCGTTGAGGGCTGTGACCCTTTGCCGGATATTTTTCAGTCCGTTTCCTCCTCCGGATTCGGCGATTGCAGGGTCAAAGCCCTTGCCGTTATCCTCTACAGTGATATGCAGCCTCGATTCATCAATGATCAGCTGCACACTGATATCGCTGGCTTCCGAATGACGCAGGGCATTATTCACAATCTCATTTACAATACGGTATGCAGCAATTTCCGTTTTTTCATCCGGACGCCTGTCTTCCCCGAAAAAGTGATATTTTACTTTTTCAGTGCTGAAACAAAAATCTGACAGCGCGGTATTCAGTCCATATTTCATCAGCGACTCAGGCATAAGGTTATGGGCAACCCGTCGCAGCTCTTTTATGGAGGTGTCGAGAAGATCGATTGCAGAATTATAGGCTGCCACATTCTCTTCCGTAATTGTCATATTTCCTCTCATGCTTGTCATTTTCAGTTTTGCCACCGACAGCAGGCCGCCTAATCCGTCATGAAGATCTCTTGAAAGCCGGGCTCTTTCTGAGGTCTCCCCTTCAAGCAATGACTGTGTGGCAGTGATCTGTTTTTCCTGTTCAAGCTCCTTTATTCTTTGACTTGCTAAAAGCTGGCGCTGTTTCTGGTTTTTATAAATGAAATAGCCTGCCCCTGCACCGGCAGAGAGTATCGCAAGAAGAGACAGAATAAGAATATTATTTGTTTTCTTTTGGGCTTTCAGGACCGTGATCTCAAGTTCTTTTTTTTCGGTGTTGTATTTTGCATCGGTTTCGGCGATCTTTCCTGCCCACTCCTGGTTCAGATCGGCCTCTTTCATGTCTATCTGTTTCTGGGAATAGAGCAGAGCCTCCTCAGGAAGGTTAAGCCATATAGCCGATCTCTTTAGCATATCGTAAAGCAAACGCATATCGAGCCTGTTCGATGTGTCAGCTACCTGCAAGGCCTCCTTCCCCAGGGCCATGGCCTCGGAATACCGCTTTGATTCAATCAGGTAGTCGCCTTCCTGGCGATAAGCCTCCATCATCCCCCTCGCATTTTTGTTATCCTTGTATATATTGATAGCTGTATGGGTATATTCTATGGCTTTATCCTTATTTCCTGTCATATAATAGCAGTATCCAACCCTTATGAGAGCCGCGGCATAGTAGTTTTTATCAATCTCCTTCAGAAGGTTCAGGGCTTCATCACCGAATTTTATTCCCTCTTCATAATCGCCATTGTTAAGGGCAAATACTGAAAGGTTAACCAGTGAGACAGCAGTTCCTCTTTTATCTTTTGTCTTTCTTTGTATTTCAAGGGAATGAAGCGTGTATTCCTTCGCTTTTTCCTGATTACCCGCCGTATAATAGAGAGAGCCGATATTTCCCAGCAGTTTTCCCTGTTTCTCAATATCATTTACCGACTCGTAATATTTCAGAAGGTTGGTGTAAATTACCATGGCAGTATCATATTTTGCCGTTACACGGAAAATATTCGCGACATTGTTCAGGATCTCAACCTCTTTCTTTTTATCAGGATGATCCTTCAGAACCGCTAATGCTTTATTGAAAAAGAAAAGCGAACTGTCATTTTTCCCCTGATTATAATATATATATCCCATCCAGGATTCTGCCTCCCCTTTTCCGTTAATATCGTTATTCCGCTCAGCCAGAACGGATTGCCGCTTTGCTACCGACAAGGCTGCAGGAAGGTTGTCGACAAGATATAAATCATACAGCTCATGAAGGATTCGCGATTGCTCCGGATAATTATCCGGTTTTATCAGGGTAAATGCCTTTTGCAGGGAGTCGGTCTTTAAGGATTGATTCTGCCCGGTTAAAGGAAGAAAAAGAAGGGATAAAAACGGAATAATCAAAAAACGTCTCATAGAAAACAGGTGTTTGGATCACAATAGGTTTAATTCCTGAAAATACCCATTTAAATGTATTCAGGCATAAATTGACAGAAATATTTTTCAGACATTCAAAGGTGTTTGATTGCACCCCTAAATCCCGCGAGAGGGACTTACCCCTAAATCCCCCAGGGGGGACTTTGGCTTTTTAGTAAACCGTAGCTCAGTTTCAACACTGAGGTTTACCCCTAAATCCCCCAGGGGGGACTTTGGCTTTTCAGTAAACCGTAGTTCAGTTTCAACACTGAGGTTTACCCCTAAATCCCCCAGGGGGGACTTTGGCTTTTGAGTAAACCGTAGTTCAGTTTCAACCCTGAGGTTTACCCCTAAATCCCCCAGGGGGGACTTTGGCTTTTTAGTAAACCGTAGTTCAGTTTCAACACTGAGGTTTACCCCTAAATCCCCCAGGGGGGACTTTGGCTTTTCAGTAAACCGTAGTTCAATTTACCCTAAATCCCGTGAGGGTTTACCCCTAAATCCCCCAGGGGGGACTTTGGCTTTTCAGTAAACCGTAGTTCAGTTTCAACACTGAGTTTTACCCCTAAATCCCCCAGGGGGGACTTTGGCATCTTCTTAAACCTTGTGTCACTGATTCAGTAGAGGGATTGAAGCCCCCCTTGGGGGGTTTGGGGTAAAAGCCCAGCAATGGGAATTACCGCTAAATCCCGCAAGAGGGACTTACCCCTAAATCCCCCAGGGGGGACTTTGGCTTTTCAGTAAACCGTAGTTCAGTTTCAACACTGAGGTTTACCCCTAAATCCCCCAGGGGGGCTTTGGCAGTAAACCTAGTCAGTTCAACCTGAGGTTTACCCCTAAATCCCCCAGGGGGGACTTTGGCATCTTCTTAAACCTTGTGTCACTGATTCAGTAGAGGGATTGAAGCCCCCCTTGGGGGGTTTGGGGGTAAAAGCCCAGCAATGGGAATTACCGCTAAATCCCGCAAGAGGGACTTACCCCTAAATCCCCCAGGGGGGACTTTGGCTTTTTAATAAACCGTAGCTCAATTTCAACCCTTAGTTTTACCCCTAAATCCCCCAGGGGGGACTTTGGCATCTTCTTAAACCTTGTGTCACTGATTCAGTAGAGGGATTGAAGCCCCCCTTGGGGGGTTTGGGGGTAAAAGCCCAGCAATGGGAATTACCGCTAAATCCCGCAAGAGGGACTTACCCCTAAATCCCCCAGGGGGACTTTGGCTTTTCTACAACCGACAACTTTCTATATATCCCAGGTTGGGTTTTTGAGACGTTTATTAACTGCCTCTATTATTTCAGATACAACTTTATCTATATCGGTTTCCACCTGAGTATTTTTAAACCTTATCACTTTGATACCATATTTTTCCATCTCGGCTGATCTGCCATCATCATATTCAGTTTGTTGTGAATGAATTTCGCCGTCTAATTCTATTACTAGCCTTGCTTTATGGCAATAAAAGTCAGCAATATAGAATTCAATTGGATGTTGTCTTCTGAAACGGAGACCGCATATTTGCTTGCCACTGAGTTTTTCCCATAGAATTTTCTCTGCAAAGGTCATGTTTTCCCTTAGCATTTTAGCGGTATTCAGGGTAGTAGGCGTAGTCCTGAAATACATTGTTTTATAAAGCTCTCTCTTCATAATTACAGAAGTTGTTAAATTCAACAGAGGTCAATGGGTAAAATTTAAGAAATACCAGGGCCATAAATTCTTAAATTCAAGACAAAAAAAATACCAAGGCCATAGACATTCTTAAAGTCCCCCTCTGGGGGATTTAGGGGTAAGTCCCCTTTGGGTAGGGGTAACCCTACGGAAATGAAAGAATATCAAGGCCATAGACAATCTTAAAGTCCCCCCTGGGGGATTTAGGGGTAAGTCCACTCAAAGGGGATTTAGGGGTAAGTCCACCCAAAGGGGATTTAGGGGTAAGTCCCCCCTGGGGGATTTAGGGGTGGAAACCCAGGGAAGAAGTTGCCGTTGAAAATATTTCCTCGCAAATTCCAACTATCTTCAATTCTTTGAGTCTTTACGTTGAGAATATGAGCATGGACGATATAAATATAAACAGAGAGCTCCTGGCACGATGCAGGGACGGGGAGGTGAAGGCGCAGTTTATGCTCTATAAACAATACTCAAAAGCCATGTACAACATTGCGATAAGGTTTCTTAACAACAGGATGGATGCAGAGGATATCCTTCAGGAATCTTTTGTCACGGCATTTGAAAAGCTGGGTGAGCTTTCGAGTGACAACGCATTTTCGAGCTGGCTGAAAAGGATCGTTATCAATAATTGTATCACTCACCTGCGGAAACGGATTATTCTGGATGATATCGGCGATCATATCACAATAGCAGATGATGATAACGGTGAAGAAGAATTGAATATTGATCCGGCGATTGTACATGACGCCATCAAAGATCTTCCTGCAGGGGGAAGGACGATCCTCGTCCTCCATGCGATGGAAGGATATAAGCACAGGGAAATAGCCGTGATGCTCGGGATCTCCGAATCGACGAGCAAGACTCAGTACAGACGGGCCCTGGATTTACTTTTTCTCAATCTGAAACAAAAAATATATGTCAGTTAAACTGGAAAAATATCTTTTACGCCAAAGGAGGAACATGGATGTTGAGACTCCTGATGATGATCTGATCTGGAAAGGGATTCAGAGCAGGCTCGATGGTGTAAATCCTGAGGTCAGGCGTCTGACAAATAAGATCAGACTCCTGAAGATCAGGAATTTTGCTGCCACGGCAATAATACTTTTTACGCTCGGGTATATTGCCAATGATATTGTCAACAGGAAATCGCAGGACAAATCAGTTACATTATCGTCCATCAATACGGAACTCGGCAGGAGGGAGACAGAATATAGAACGATGGTCAGTTTTAAGACACAGGAGGTGAGATCGTTTGCCGCGACTGACGATAAGGTGATCAGTGAATTGTTCGATGAGATAAACGAACTTGATGCAGTGTATGATCAGGCTATGGCTGATCTGAAAGAACTTGGTCCGAATGACAGGGTGATTAATACCATCTTCAGTACCTATGAGCAGAAGATCCGTCTTCTTGAATTAATAATACTTGAAACAAACAAAATAAACAGTCATGAAAACAATGAGAAAATTATTCTTTAGTGCCCTGGTTTTATTTCTGGCTACTGGTTTTATATCCTTTGCATCGGCAGCGGAGAAGGAGCTTCAGAAGACATACACCTGGAAATATAATGTCAACAAGGATGCAACTGTAGGATTTGACAACTACGACTGCAATATCACGATCCACACCTGGGATAAGGCGGAAGCGGAGTATCATCTTACAGTAGACGCCACAACCAGGTCGGATGAAGATGCAACAGTGCTCGATCAGTATATACAGAATTACAGGTTTAGCAACAGCGCCACATCGGTAAAATTCAAAAGCACTTTCTGGGAATCGCGCAACACCATCATGGGCAGGATGACGATGGTTCTTGAAGGAGGTAAAAAAGTCTATCTTTCAGATATGACCATGAAGGGTGAGCTCTGGATCCCATCGGGTTGCAGGTTTGACCTCGATTCGAAATACTCCGAGATCAACATGGAAGATTTTGCGGGGCAGCTATTCCTGAATCTCTATAATGATAACCTGTATGCCGGCAATGTCAGCGGCAAGACAGAGATTGACGATAAATACAGCACGCTGGAGTTTAAGGATATGAAAGATATCACGGCGAGTCTTTACAACTCAAAGCTGGAAGCAGCGAGCATGGGGAATCTGAAGATTGACACGAAATATTCGAAAGTCACGACCACCACTGCCGGCAATCTTGAGATAGACAGTTATAATGATAAGTACAGCTTTACCCGGACAGGCGATTTAACTTTTAATGCCAAGTATTCGGATATTAAGACTGAATCATCTGCGCAGATCACCCTCGATTGTTATGAAGGGACTGTGAGTCTGAAGGAAGTGAAGGATGTAAGGCTGAACTCTAAATATGCTGACTTCCAGTTTGTGGTTGCGGGAAATATAACTGTTGTTTCATCATACAACGACAAGCTGCAGGCGGGGAAAGCCATTTCGCTGAAAATCAATGATTCGAAGTACTGTTCATTCGTGATAGATGAGCTGACGAGCTCTGTTACCGAGAATGATGGCTATGAAGATAAGTTCACGATAGGTAAGACCGGTAAGGATTTCAAGGAGTTCCGGATCAGCGGGAAGTATATTGAAGCATCCCTTGGCCTTCCTGGGACGACGGATTACAAGTTCAGGGCAAAGATTGATTATCCGAAGCTTGATATGGATGAGTCGCAGTTAAAGTCGAAGACAAAGATCATTGACGGGTCGAATCTGGAGTATGATGCAGTGAGGGGTGTCGAGAAAGAGGGGATGGCAGTGATAGAGGTTAACGGGTATGAGATGGCTTTGAAGATTGTGGATATTTAGGTTTTGATTTTACATATGAACAGAAAGCCTTCTCCGGTATCCGGGGAGGCTTTTGTTATTATAAAAGATGGTAAGAGTCGGAAGACGGAAGTGGTTTTACTTCTTCCCGGCTTCAATCATCTGATTTCCTCCTTCTTCAAAAAAATCACAAAATAATGGTATCTGATTGAAATATTTCATAAATTTGAGTTGCTGCGTTTTCTAAATAGGAACATAATGTCTTTGATCAAGTACATCGAAAGAGTGCGACGTATGGATTCATTGATATCCAGGATGGCCACCGGGACTCCCGAAGAATTTGCCGAAAAGATGGGAATCAGGAGGAGCACGCTTTTTTTATCACTCCAGGAAATGCGTGAGATGGGAGTAGATATCAAGTATTCCGTGATAAGACAATCATATTATTATGCAGATAACCGGAGGATAAAGATTAAGCTGGAGTGTAATTCATAGGTAACCGCGGCTTTCAAGCCGTGGTTAACGGAAAAACCTGGATCAAATATATAATAAGTATATACTGCCAGCACTAAGTCGATACAAGTTAAGAGATCTGGTTTTCGGCTGACAGGTTATGGCTTTCAGGCCCTGCTATTTAGATTTATATCATGTTACACATCCGAGTATTTTCTACTAACCACGGCTTTCAAGCCGTGGTTAGCAGCCTGTGTATCTGATAGGGCTTTAGCCCGGTACTTATTCAGCCGGGGTTTTACATCAGTCCATCATCCTCGGACTGTCAGATTATAAATTCGTGGCAAGTAAATCACTAAACTTAAAAAAATGCCACACGTTAAAAACTGGCTCCATTGCGTATGGAACACAAAATCAAAAACTCCCTATCTCTCGGGAGATCTGAAATTCGAATTATTAAGTCATATTCGCTCTAATGCTAAAGTTAAGGGCATATATATTGATTTTATAAATGGAGGAATTGAACATCTTCACTGTTTGCTTCTATTAAATCCGGACCACTCGCTATCGTATGTTATGCAAATGATTAAAGGAGAGTCTTCTCACTGGATTAATAAAAATTCATTAACGAAATTCAAATTCAGGTGGGCTGAGGAGTATTATGCTGTCTCAGTAAGTGAAAGTGATGTTCCGCGTGTTCGAAATTATATAAGAAATCAGGAACAGCATCACAATCTGCAGAGTTGGCAGGAAGAGATTGATGAACTTGTTAAAGTCTTTGGGTTTGACAAGTTACCGGGCTAAATCCCGCATCTTGGTTATTTCGACTAACCATGGCTTTCAAGCCGTGGTTAGCAGCCTTGTGTATCTGATCGGGCTTTAGCCCGGAACTTTTCTTCAGTAGTCCGGTATTATCGGACTATCCTTTTTTAAATTCGTTCGGAAGTAAATTTCTCGTGCTATGAAATTGCTTGTCAAGTATTACAACCTGAAAGGGCTGCATCTGTTTATCGGTATCGTACTTGCTAATATTTTTCTTGTCTGGCTTTCAAAGACTTTGCTGATCAATGAGATTGTCTTTTATAACGCTTTCAGTGATCAATTGACTTATGAAAGATCACTAAAATTATTTGAAGACCTGAAGAGATTTTCATGGATATCTTATGCTTTTACTCCGATAATGCTCTTTATAAAATTCTCAATAGTAAGCCTGGTCATATATTTTGGCGTTGTATTTTATAATGCTCAGAAAATGATTTCACTAAAGACCGTCTTCAAAATAGTAATAGCCAGTGAATTTGTTTTTCTGGTTGCAGGCATTTTTAAATTCATTTGGTTTTATTTTTTTGCAGGAAACTATGATTTTAATGATCTCGGTTTTTTTTATCCATTGTCACTTATCAATCTTTTCAAAATAGCTGAAGTAGGTAAGTTTTGGATATATCCTTTGCAAACTATAAATGCTTTTCACATTTTTTACATACTCGCCATCTCTTTTGCCTTAAACAGGCATTGCTCCCTCGAAAAGAGTGATTGTGAAAAAATAGTATTGGCATCATATGTACCCGCTCTGGTGCTCTGGATTGCATTAATAATGTTCCTTACAATTGACTTAACTTTATGAGAAAGATAGTTTCAGGTGTGGTTGTTATCGTTATTCTTTTATTTTCATCTTATTTAGGGGCCGGCATAATCAGGAAGGTGCATAATCATAAGATTATAATAGAGAAAATAGCAAAGTTACCCTCATTTGCTTTTTTAACATTGTCAAATAGTAATTTCAATTCATCAGAAATAACAAAAGGTCCTGTTCTGGTTCTGTATTTTCACCCTGAATGTGAGCATTGCCAGTGGGAGATGTCTGAGATCTTTAAAAGTCAAATACCAGAGTCATTCCAAAAGGTTCTATTAATCTCTTCCGCGCAACCTGATTCAATAGTAAAATTCCTTCAACAATTCCATTATACTGACTATCCATCAGTTCTACCGCTTGTAGATTCTTCTTACAACTTTGAACTATATTTTGGCAGTAGTCTTGTTCCTTCATCTTATGTATATGATAGTAAACTGAATCTAATAAAACATATTCGGGGTGAAGTAAAAACGGAGGCTATCCTTAATCTGATAACAAAGAATGAATGACAGGAATAAAATCAGGAAGTATTCTGTGCTGCAGCACGATATGTCAGATTGCGGCGCAGCTTGCCTGGTTTCTGTAATCAGGTATTTTGGCGGAAATTCATCGATTGAAAAAATCCGTAAGCTGAGCGGAACCAGTCAGTCCGGGACCACTATGCTCGGACTTTACGAGGCTGCTCAACAATGTGGACTGGATGCTGTCGGATATGAAGCCTCCATTAAGGATATTATTGAGTATAATAACGTGCTTATTCTGCACATCTCGCTGGAAGAGAGGCTTGAACATTATATAATTTGCTTTGGTTATGAAGGAGAAAAATTTTTAATATGGGACCCGGCTAAAGGATTTATTTACATGTCAGTTGCTGATCTGGGGAAGATCTGGTTGAGCAAGAAATGTCTGGGATTGAATCCTAATGATAAGTTTCAGATTGAAAGTGATATAATTAAAAATAAGAGAATATGGGTATTGAATGCTATTAGACCCGAAAAGGACCTTTTAATAATAAGTGTAATTACAGGTATTCTTATTTCTGTATTAGGTCTGGTAATGGCTATTTATACACAAAAACTTATTGATAAAATATTGCCATCAGGTCAGACAAAGATTCTAATGATTTCGGCCATTTTAGTTCTTTTGCTCCTGTCTACCCGAATCATACTGTCTTCAGTACGCCAATATTTTCTGCTTTTGCAAGGTAAATCATTCAACATCCGGATTGTTGATGATTTTTATAAAGCATTGCTATTCCTTCCAAAGGCATTTTTTGATACACGCAAGACAGGTGATTTTGTCGCCAGATTGAACGATACACTGAGGGTCCAGAGGGTTATTGCAGAAATTGTCGGAGTGTATATTATTGATATTCTCATTCTAATCATTTCATTGGTAATGGTTTTCTATTATTCCAACATAGCCGGAATACTGTCTGTTGTCGCCATCCCGACATTTTATCTGATCGTTTACCGGTGGGATAAAAGAATAATATCAGCCCAGCGTGATGTAATGGCAGGTTATGCTTTAAGCGATAGTAATTTTATTAATTCCCTCAGAGGGATAAATGAAATAAAAAGCTTGAACTGGCACCATAATTTTGAAATAAAGAATAATTATATCTATTCAGAATTTCAGGACAGAATTTTCCATTTAGGTAAAATAAAAGTAAAACTTAATCTGTTAACCGGCCTGGCAGGTTCATGTTATCTTATTCTTATACTTGTTTTTACAGCCTCTCAGGTCATAAGTAAGAAGATGACTCAGGGAGAACTGATGGCAATTCTGTCTTTATGTTCGACTCTGCTGCCATCGGTTCTTAATCTGGCGTTGATAGGCATTCCTCTCAATGAGGCAAAGGTTGCTTTAGACAGAATGTTTGAGTTTTCATATATTGATCCTGAAGAAGTAAATAAAGATGCAGGAGCGGACAACTTTGAGATAAAAAAGATTAATCTACAAAAAATATCGTTCAGGTTTCCCGGACAAAAACTTTTGCTGGATAATATTTCTATAATTATTGAAAAAGGGAAAGTTATATCATTGGTAGGGGAGAGCGGTTGCGGCAAAAGTACTCTGGCAAACATTATCTTAAGATTTTATTCACCCGAAGAGGGTAATATAATTGTGAACAGCGAAATCGAATCTGTTAATGTGGAACTGAAAAATTGGAGAACAAAAATTGGAATTATTCCACAGGAAATTCATATATTTAATGGTACAATTCTGCAAAACTTATTAACGGAACTGACTGAAAACAAAATTAGTGAGATGATCACGACGATTTCAGATTTTGGGTTAAGAAGTTTCATTGAGAGTTTTCCTTCCGGGTTAATGACTTTGGTTGGAGAGGAAGGAATTAATCTTTCCGGTGGTCAAAAACAATTGATTGCTTTCATAAGGGTTCTTCTTAATAAACCAGACATACTGGTTATTGACGAAGGAACCTCGAACATGGATCGTGGGACTGAGAGTTTGATAATGAACCTTGTTACAAAACTGAAATCACAAATGGGGATTATATTGATCTCACACCGTATCAATATGATTAAAAAATTAAGTGACTATATATATGTGATTGAGGGAAAAAGTATCACATCCAGGGGCACTCATGAGGACCTTATTAAGACGGATAATTTATATAAAAGATTTTGGGATGATTTTTATTAATTTTTTCACCAGTCCAAAATTGTTAGACTCAGGTTGTTTTATTTTGATATGCAGTATGAACTTCGAAAGAATTTTTATTCTGTAGGCAGATGCCGAAAAGCCTGAAAAAGAGTAGGTAAAAGAAAAATTGTCTCGCTATGAAAAAGTTAGATTTAGAACAAATGCGGAATCTGAGAGGGGGTTCTTGGAAGTCCATTTTATTATGTGCTGGTATTGGCGCTCTGTACTCACTCGCTAATCCAGTTGCTGGTATAATTGCAGGAATTACTTGTGCTGCTTTAGCAGAGAGATCGGGGAATTGAAGTGTAAGTCTTTAAGAATTTTAAGAATATCCGATGCAACTAGTCACTTGCTAGTTGCATCATTCAACAAAAGAATTGCTTGCATTTGGATCCGCGATATGATTTTTTGATTTCAGAAAATGACTTAATATTTATTTAACATGCGACACATTTATCCACTTCTATCCTACCAAAGCAGATTTCTAGGAATTACATTTATGCTTCTAGGTTTATTGATGATTGGTTTAAGTGTTTTCTTCTTAAAAATTAATTTGGATATCTCAATAGGTTTGTTATGTTTCGGCTTGTTTTGCTACGGTTATAGAAGGGAAAAAGACGAAGACGAGGAAGAGAAAAAATACATTTTATATCGATACAACGCCTTCAGAGTATCATTTGCGTTGACAAATGTTATAATTCTAATTTGCAGTTCTACATTTATCTTTGAAAATACTCAAATAAAAATAAATTGTCTTTATGCTTTACTTTTATTAAGCGCCATCTTTAATATAAGCTATTTCATAATAAAAAAGAAAAGTAGCAAGAGTCTTTTAACAGATGTAGATCATGTTGTTTAAAAATTTGATAAACTAGACTTATTGTAATCTATATTAATAGTGGTTAAATGGGCATATATATTTTTTTTTAATCATCAATGGAAATCATTTCTGCGAAATGATAGATGGAAAAGGAATATCTTAAATAGATTAATATTGTCTGTCTTTATTATTTATTTCCTACTCTTTTTCTTGTTTATTGGGATAAATATTGATGTTATTTTATCAGAATTTGGAACCAACAAGATAACTACATTTAATTCTATATTAATATTTTATCTAATTGCCGATCTTTTATTTCGATTTCTTTTTCAAAACGCCCCCACTACTTATTTTGCACCGTACTTGCGATTTAGACTTAGACATGCTAGTTTGGCAAATTTGATGGTTATTAGAAGTCTTTTTAGTTTCTTTAACATAATACCCTGGTTTATAATAATACCCTTCTCAGTTAAAATTTTGTCTAAGAATTTTGGGTTTCTACCTGCAATTATTTTCCTTTTGTCTTTTTCACTTCTGGTTCTTATCAATAATTATATTACATTAATCATTAAATTCACAAATTGGCAATTGAAGATAATCTATCTCTTCTCACTGCTTATCATTCTCAGCCTTTTATTAGTACAAGGAATAAGAACTTATTTGTTAAACTTATCTGCGTATTTAGGGAGCATAATTATTGAGCAACACTTTATGGTTCTTTTTTCTCTCTTATTGACCCTTATTATCATATTGTATTTCTTACGAAAGTTGCTTATATCTGGATTTTACTTAGATGGCGACTTTCAAAAAGACCGATCCGAGCACACTAAAACCTCTCTTTTTCTATCTAATCACTTTTCAAAATTAGGATTGGTAGGTGATTATATGCACCTTGAATTAAGATTATTATTAAGAAATAAACGTCCAATTCAGACATTCCTCATATATCCCGTTTTCCCTGTTTATCTTATAATTATGTTGTTAAAAATAGAACAAGACGTCTACCTTACATTGGTAATGCTAAATTTTACATTTGGGTTTTTATCATTATTGTATGGTCAATATTTGTTAAGTTGGGAAAGCAGTTATTTTGATCTGATCATGGTAAGAAAACTCAATTTTTGTCATTACTTAAAAGCTAAATACTATTTGATGATTGCTTTCAGTTTCATAATTTTAATTGTACTAATGCCATTATTTGTTGTTTTATTAAAGGGAATGTTTCCTACGTTAATAGCGATGTTCATCTTTACAATTGGAACGACAAACTTTATTATAATGTTCAGTGGAATATTCAATAAAGGACGTTTATTATTAAACGAAAGTTTTGTCTTTAATTATCAGGGTTTTAATTTAAATCAATTAATTCTACCTTTATTTGTTTTTGCCATACCAGTTGGGGTTTATTTTATATTACAATTATTTTATTTTTTACAATTTTATAATCTGCTATTAATAATTATCGGATCTACATTTGTTGTATCTCATAATTGGTGGATTAGTGTTTTGCAGAGAATATTTAGTATGAGAAAGTATCGAACTTTAGAAGGATCACGAAAACGTATAAACTACTCATGATCAAAGCAGACAAATTAAAAAAGAGGTATAAGAATTTTGTGCTGGAAATTGATAGTTTAATAATACCTAAAGGTGAAATATTTGGATTGGTCGGTAATAATGGTGCGGGCAAGACGACTTTGTTCCGTTTATTCCTTGATCTTATAAAAGCTGATAATGGAGTTGTTTATTCTGAAGATGAGGTTATTTCTAAGTCTCAGAAATGGAAGGATTATACAGCTTCTTACTTAGGTGAAAGTTTTTTAATAGATTTTCTTTCACCTGAGGAATTCTTTTTATTTATAGGAGACCTTTATAACTATAATAGGGAAGAGGTTATGAATAAGTTAAAGGTTTTTGAGAGCTTTTTCAATAAGGAGATTTTGGGTCAAAATAAAAAATATATTCGCGATTTTTCTAATGGGAATAAGCAAAAAATAGGAATTATATCTTGCTTATTAACAGATCCCAAAGTGCTTATTCTTGATGAACCATTTAATCATCTTGATCCGACTTCTCAGTATTTACTGAAAAATATCTTAAAAAAATTCAGTTTAGAGAATCAATCAACTATACTAATTTCAAGTCATGATTTGAAACACTTGACAGAAATTTGTACTAGAATAGTCGTGTTAGAACATGGGAGAATCATTAAAGATCTATACAACAAAGATGAAACATTAGAACAACTTGAAAAATATTTTTCAGTTGAATAGTTGATTATTTTTTGGTTCTGAAAAATAGGATATGATAATTGTGTTCAATAATAAAGTCGAACAAAGAAAAGATGTTCAGTCCATCTGAATTCATTAGTTTTATTAAACACCCTAACCTCAACTTTAAACGAAAAGAGTCAGATTTATTTGGCACTGCATTTTTAATATATTTAAGCACTGTTTTATTCATTGGTATTATAAGCTTTGGTTTGCGAGAGCTGCTAAAGTTGTTTTTTACTTTACCTGTGGATGAGACATTGTTAAGGCCTGACAGATTAAGATATAACATATGGATATTCCTATTAATGACCATATTTTTTGTTCCGGTCATGGAAGAAACTGTGTTTCGTCTATCACTTATTTTTAAACCCATCTACTTGTCATTATCTCTTTCAGTTCTAATCTCACTATTTGTTCATACAATTGTAAATAAATTTATTACGATTATAGTTTTTCTTCTTTTCTTCATATTAATATATCGTCTAACAACAGTTTTTAAAACAAGGCTTGTTTCCTTTTGGAATAGAAATTTTCAATATCTATTTTACAGTCTTTCGATACTTTTCGGACTGGTCCATATCGGTAATTATAATTATACTATAGGATATCAATACATTATTTCCCCGTTGCTTGTATTCCCACAAATTGCAATTGGGTTTGTTCTGTCATTTATCAGAATATTTTATCGAAAGGGATTTTTTATCGGCATTATTTATCATATTGTTATAAATATGATTTCGGTTTCGATCTTTTATCTTTCAAAGCTGTAACATTGTTTATGTGTTGGTTTCTTTACTCCAGGGATCTCAACTCTAATCAAGTCTTTTCCCCTTAACCACGGCTTTTAAGCCGTGGTTAAGGGATCTGGGGCCGCTCGGGCTTTAGCCCATACCTGTTATTTTCCATCGGCAATGTAAGGACCCCAGAAAGTTCCGGGCTAAAGCCCGATTCCGTATACCTTGCTCAACCACGGCTTAAAAGCCGTGGTTAAATGATAAAAGCGGCAGTCGTGGTTACAGGAAAAAACCAGCAGCCGTGGTTGAATGATAAAAAGGGCAGCCGTGGTTAAATGATAAGCGGCAGCCATAGTTACATGATAAAAGCAGCAGCCGTGGTTGAATGATAAAAGCGGCAGCCGTGGTTACATGATAAAAGCGGCATGCCGTGGTTGAATGATAAAGCGGCAGCTGTGGTTACATGATAAAAAGGGCAGTCGTGGTTACATGATAAAAACGGCATGCGCCTTCTTTGAATTTTCACCCAGTTCAAGAAATTATATACATTGCTCAACCAGGCTTAAAAGCCATTGTTATGTGAAAAAAATTACACGAGATCTTACAAAAAAAACCCGGGAGGCAATCAGCAAACCTCCCGGGCGGATGGGTCCCGGTCATAACGAACTCGAGACTAATGCACGAAAAACGCAGCGAGGAAAGACCAATACATGATGGGATAAACTGAATAACCGTGAGCCCTGAACTTCCTGCCATTCATCCGTTTCCCGGAGCTGATATAATGTAAATCAAAACCCATATTGTTCCGACTAACATTGACTTTATTATACAATATTAAAACACGCCGGGGACAGAAAAATGGATCATCCGTATGTTATACAACATATTTATTGATAATCTTCATCCGTCACATACGAACCCCTCAACGAACTGTACCTGATATCCGTACCTTCCTCCCGGATCTCCTTTACCAACCTCTTTATACTACGCTCACTCACTTCAAACCTTAAAGCCAGCTCCGCAGGAGGCCCCGTGCTCTTTAACGTTGCAAGTTTGAGCAACCTCAATTTTAGAGTATCTCTCTGAAACTTGTTCATTATTGCCAGAATTTATATTGTGTTTGACTTGACTTCAACTATAAAATTAAACAAATCGGAGGGAACATTCCAAATAAATTTGAAATAATTTTAACAAATAGTTTGAAATTCTATAAATTATGGACGAAATACTGAATAATGTATGATGGAATGATGAAACAAGTGAAGTAAGTAGCAGACAACCGCACACCCTCCGGTCACTTCCTTATCAGCCACATTATTTTACCTATCCTGTGGGGATAGTATAAAAGCGCCTTCCAGTTACTTTTGCAGCAATAACGGTTTTTCATAAACCTGAAAGACGGGAAAATATCTCCTAAAACATAAATCACTTTCCTGTGAAAACCGGGTATGTCACCTACAATATGACGGTAAAAAGCAGGCTTGTCACCCGACGGATTACCCTTCGGACTGCCCAGGAAAAAAACGAACTTCTTATTGAATTCATCATCATGCCATTTATCTATAAACTCATTCATCCATACCGGAAATGACATGCCCCAGTATTCACGCAACGGCTCAAGATGATTCGCCAGCATCGCAATCATATCAGATTCAGCTGCGTACTTTAATAAATCGCGATCTATTATCTCAGCATTGTACTTTTCGATCAACACAACGAGATCAGTATATAAACGCAATTGCGATTCATTATTCAATTCATGAAAAGAAAGATGCTTTATAAGATACAGAAAGAAGATCAGGGGCCGCGGAAACCAGGTTCTCTCACCATTTAGCACTGTGTCATAACTTGTATCGTACAATGTCTCAGTAAGTGCATTGCTTTTTCCTCCGAAAAGTTCCTGATGAATTTCTATTGATGTGCCTTTTTTTATGAGCGATGGAAGATGCTTTCCCGAATACGTGATTATGAGTTCATGGAATACAGATTTCACCGGTAAAGACTCATAGCCTATCCCTAAAAGTATCTTTCTCGCCTTTAAACATTCATCCCTTCTGATGAGTATATCTACATCCGACATCTGTCTTAATCCGGCATTCCCGTAAACAGAGTTTTCCAATGCGAGACCTTTGAGAATAACAGTCTTGATATTCTCCGAATTCAGCACGTGAAGAGCTTCACGCATTGCTTCCATGTTAAAGGTATTCCTGCCCAGACTTCTGAGATTTGCGCAACGCAGGAAGGTGGCTACTTCTTCAGGTATCCCTGAAAGCAATTCAAGCTTTTCAAGATTCCGCCAGACCAGAGCCGCCACCCCGTGCTCATTTGCAAGATGGCTGAAATATTTCCAGTCAGACACCCGGGAGACTTGTTGCCTGAGTCCCTCCATATGCTCATCATTGAATTCCAGACGACATAAACCCAGTACAAGAAGTTCTTCCTCTTTTATAATTATAGCGCCATTCATTTCTTAAACCTGCTGCTTTGCCTGGTGTACATTTTGAAATATTTCCCGCCTTTCTTCATCAACTCATCGTGAGTGCCGGTCTCGGAAACTTCACCTTTATCAAGGACGATAATCCTGTCAGCCAGACTAACGTTTGTAAACCTGTGACTGATGAGAATGGATGTGCGACCCTTTACAGTCTCCCTGAACCGGCTGAAAATATCATATTCCGTATCGGCATCAAGAGAGCTGGATGGTTCATCGAGAATAAGGATAGGAGCATTCCGGTAAAGAGCCCTTGCAAGAGCAATCTTCTGCCACTCTCCCCAGCTCAGCTCCCTGCTGTCTTCAAAAAGATTTCCTATCACTGTATCATATCCGTCGGGAAGATGTTGAATCAAATCGTGGACTCCGGTGGTCTTTGCCGACGATTTCAGCCTGTCGTCTGTTCCCGTGGCATCGATATTGCCGAGTCTTATGTTTTCACCTGCAGAAAGATTATACAGCATAAAGTCCTGAAAAATAACTGAAAATTGCTTTCTGTATTCATCAGGATCAATATTCCTGATATTTGTATTATCAAATTTCACGCTTCCCGAATCAGGGTCGTACAAACGGCAAAGAAGTCTTGCCAGAGTGCTTTTCCCGGCACCGTTTGATCCGACCAGTGCAATGATTTCTCCTTTATTTATTTCAAAGGATACATTTTTTATCGTACAGGTATTGTTTCCGGGATATGTAAACGAAAGATTATCGACTATAATCTTTTTCCTGAATGGTCCCGGGACCACAACCGGCTCCATTGCGGTAACATTTTCTTTAAGATCCAGAAATTCAAAAGTGTCGCCTATAAAAAGACTATCCTCATACAGTCCGGCAGCCGATCCGAACACATCTTTTATGTAAATCATACCCTGCCTGAACGCAAGAAGGAACATTGCCATCTGACCAAGTGAAAGCTTCCCGTTTATTGTTTGATGTGCAATAAACAAAAGCATGATCAATAGCGCCGATGCTTTGAAGAGATTTGAAATTAATTCGATAAGGGTTCTTCTTCTGATAATATTGATTTCTTCTTCTTTCTGCTTCAGAAATGACTTTTTAAACAGACCGATAAAATAATTGCCCAGACCGAATAGCCTGAGTTCCCTTGAGGGCCTGTCGCCCGTTAGCAGCCAGTTAAAATATGCTGATTTTCTTGCTTCCGGGGTTTGTAATTTCTGAAAATTATAAAGGAGGTCGGCATAATACAGCCGTAACCAGATCCCCGGTATGTTTGCCACCAGCAACAGTATTGCCAGAGTCCAGTGCAGAGTAAGGATTAGTCCGGCCATAAGAAGCAGGGAAATTAACCCTCTGAAGATGGAAACAAGGTTATTGAGGATACTGTTCGGACGCCAGGGAGCCTCCCTTGAAGCACGTGAGAGGCAATCGAAATATTCGGGACGCTCAAAATTTATCAGATCGAGCTTAATTGCTTTTGCATGCAGCAATCCATACATATAGATCTCGAGCTTAAATGCCTGTTTCTTCCTGACATAATTGCTGAAATCCGATGAAGCTTCGTCGAGAAACCAGATTATCACTACATAAATTATGGGAAGCAACACGTTTATCCCTGGATGAGACAGCTGTGGCAGCTTTTGTAATATCGTCAACTACAACTTTCAGAAGCCATATAAGCAAAAGCGGAAAAATGCTTCTCAGAACAGACATGATAATATTTATCAATGTCCAGCCCGGAGCGCTGTTCCATACCAGTTTTAATGATTCCCTGAATAGTTTTATTTTCTCTCTCATTAAAAAATAATTTCTTTAATCAGAATTCTCTTTTACCTGATTTTCTTCCAGAGTATTATTGCGATCACCCTTATCCTGTTCAGAAAATAATTTGGGCGGGTGTTTTTCCTGATGTCTGCGGCAACCGGATTTTCCCCGGTTGATTCTGCACCGGTTATCCTGCCTGCAATCTTATCGATTTTTACCGGATTATCTGCATAGGCATTGCTGTCGCCCCTTGCAATATAATATCTTATCCCGTTTTGGATTTTTATTTTGGTGAGCCGGTGTACAATGAGTCCGGCTTCTCTCTTAATAGCTATTATCTCACCCGGAAGAGGGAATCCTTTTACGCTTATGGGTTCAATGAGTATAAGAGAACCTGGTTTAATACATGGGTACATACTATAGCCATGAGCCTTGATCCTGATTGATTTTCCTTCGGAAAGAAGTGTCAGACCTATATCTTTCACGATCGCGTGTCTGCTCCGCAAATTATTCATTGTCAAGTATAAGATCGATTACGCTCCTGTCGGGCTTAAAGAGCAGCTTTGAAGCAGGGATAGTACCACACATGATGGAGATTGAGCCCAGCAACCGGGCAATAATATCGGCACCCCAGTTGTGCTGTATGCAGTTCGCCATTACCTGTGTAACTGCGTTGGCTCCCTTCAGGGGGATAAGTATGTTTTCATTGCCATGCTCGATGATAAAGATCTTGTTCAGGACAGATTCACGGGGT
Organism: uncultured Bacteroidales bacterium; assembly: GCA_963792925.1. GTDB lineage: Bacteria > Bacteroidota > Bacteroidia > Bacteroidales > VadinHA17 > LD21. Next base: position 87,440 of record CAWBYC010000005.1, read on the forward strand.
TCATCATTGTTGTATACAGGAGTGTTGAACATCCTGTACCCATTGCCTGTATTTCTTAATATCAGCCTGTCGTCGTGTATAACTTTTGCACCGCTGTCGTCCCAGAGTTTAGCCATTGTTGATTTCCCTTTTCCCGATACTCCGCTGAAGATATAGCCATGTCCTGCATTATTGATTCCCGAGGCATGTATCATGATATCGCCGTTTATAACAGTCAGATAATAGAGGATCAGTCCGTCGAGAGGGTATTCGAATGGATCCATTTCATCATTTGATCCGTAGATCCACAGATCCCATTCCATCGATGTGAGTGAGAACTTAAGGACTGCGTTTTTCTCCGAAGATGATAAAGGAAAGATCGTCCAGATATAAAGCTCGGAATGATATTTCCACACGCTCCAGAAGTTAGTTTCATTATTAAACTGAACACCATGTATCTCTTCCATATAAGGTGCCCTGAAAACCCTTTCAGCTCCTTTCGGCAGGTTGAATGGTTCCGAATGTACCGTGATGAGGATATCTGAACCTGCAGTCTGGTTGATGTTTTTCAGGAAACGGGCAGATGGTTTCAGGTCGGGACTGTTTGCTGCAGCCTCAAATCCAATATTGTATCCTGCTATTTTTAAATTGTAGTTCCTCATTTAAAAAATTTTAATTCAGAAATCCAATAACCACTAAGTCCTCCTATCGCTCGAAAATCAATTTATTTACCCCAATCCCCAAGGGGAGTAAATTGATTTTGACTTCGTCGAGCTCCTCGCTTCGCTTCGTCGGTTCTTCGCTCCCCTTGGGGCCGGGGTAAACGAAGAAAATCAATTTACGACTGCGGAAAGATGTAAGTTAACATAAATACAAAACTACATAATTATTGGATAATAAGATACTTACTCATATTCTCAATAAATGAAAGCACATCTGATTCGGCGCTTTTTATGTCAATATCATACTCGGCAGTTAATGCCATAATTATCTCTTCGAGATTCCTTTTTCCGTCAATCTGTTCCCAGATAAATGCTCCGGTCTCATTAAGGGTATAAACACTGTTCATATCCGCAATGTTGTTTGTAATAGGAACAAGAACATATTCGTTTCCAGTTTTCCGGGTAACAATCGAAGAAGATTGGGCTACGATGGATTTCAAACCGGTCATTACATTTTAATTATCAGCCAAATGTATTAAATTTTATGCTTCATTTTTATACCTTTGCAAAAACAGAATTATGACGAAGAAGAATACGGGTAAAAGTGGTCCCGGATTTACAAAGGAATCACTTGTAGGCCAGATACTTGCAATATTGACAAAGAGCCCCGAACAGGGGTTTAATTATAAACAGATAGCCAAAAAACTCAATATCACCGATGCTCCCGGGCGGCAGTTGGTACAGGATATTTTAAGAGAACAGACGAAACATGGAGGCGTACAGGAAGTTTACCATGGTAAATACAAGGTAAAAGTTACCAGAGGATATATCACCGGAACGGTTGATATGACACGCATGGGCTATGGTTTTATCTCTACCGACGATCTGGAGGATGATGTGTTTGTAACCGCTAAAAACCTTAAGACAGCACTTCATGGCGACAAGGTTAAGGTATGGCTTTATGCCAAGAGGAAGGGAGCACGTCCGGAAGGGGAAGTTGTGGAAATCATTGAGAGATGGAAGACTTCATTTGTCGGCACTGTTGAGATAATGCCAAATTTCGCATTTCTTATTCCCGACAATAAAAATATGCCTTTCGACCTGTTCATCCCGACATCAAAGCTTAATGGAGCCAAGCAGGGGCAAAAGGCAGTTGCAAAGGTGACAGACTGGGATCCAAAATCAAAAAACCCGGTCGCCGAGATCATAAATGTTCTTGGATACCCCGGGCTGCATGAGACAGAAATGCATGCAATACTTGCCGAATTTGAGCTTCCTTACAGTTTTACCGATGAGGTTGAGGCCGATGCAGAGAGGATCCAGGCTTCAATTACTGAAAAGGACATACGGGAAAGGCGTGATTTCCGTAATATTCCCACTTTCACGGTAGACCCCGCTGATGCTAAGGATTTTGATGATGCACTTTCCCTCAGGCATCTTGAAAATGGCAACTGGGAGGTAGGAGTGCATATCGCTGATGTAACACATTATGTCGATATCGATTCCCTGGTTGAACAGGAAGCAAAACAACGTGCCACTTCAATATATCTCGTAGACAGGGTTGTTCCGATGCTCCCTGAAAGACTTTCCAATCATATCTGTTCGCTTAATCCTTCTGAGGACAAGCTTACCTATTCGGCAGTCTTTGAGCTCAATGACAAGTCGGAGGTGATTAATGAATGGTTCGGAAGAACAATTATAAATTCCGACAAGAGATTTTCTTACGGAGAAGCCCAGAAGGTCATCGACACCGGTGATGGAGACATGAAAGAAGAAATTACCTTGCTTCATCGTCTCGCTCAGCAACTAAGGACAAAAAGATTTTCATCCGGCGCTTTCGCGTTCGAAAAGATCGAAGTCCGCTTTGAACTTGATGAAGCAGGCAAACCGCTTGGGATTAAATTCCGCGAGATGGGTACTGCAAACCAGCTTATAGAAGAGTTCATGCTTCTTGCGAACAGACGGGTCGCAGAATATGTCGGGAAGAAGCTGAAGGGAAAAACATTTGTTTACAGGGTCCACGATAAGCCCGATCCGGAGAAAATCAGCAATTTCAGCCATTTTATCACACGTTTTGGCTATAAGCTGATTGAAGATGACAAGACTTCTCTTCCAAAAGCAATGAATAAGCTGCTGCATGCGGTTGCTGGCAAAAAAGAACAGAATATTATTGAAACCCTTGCCCTCAGATCGATGGCAAAAGCAATATATTCAACGGAGAACATTGGCCATTATGGTCTTTCATTCAAGTATTACACTCATTTTACTTCACCCATACGCCGATACCCCGATATGATGGTTCACCGTCTGATGACAGCTTATCTTGCTGAGGCTAATCCCGGAAGCCAGGATAAGTATGAAAAGCTGTGTAACCATTCGTCAAAAATGGAAAGACTGTCTGCCGAGGCTGAAAGAGCATCCGTCAAGTACAAACAGGTAGAGTACATGAGTGACAAGACAGGGAAGGTATTCGAAGGAGTAATTTCGGGTGTCACGGAATGGGGGATATATGTGGAAATAATCGAGAATCAGTGCGAAGGGATGATACATATACGCGAGCTTGCCGATGATTTCTATGAATATGATGAAGAAAATTACTGCATAAAAGGGCGTTCCACAGGCAAGATCTATACTCTTGGCGACCGTGTTAATATAGAAGTCGTAAAAGCCGATCTTCAGAAGAAGCAGCTCGATTACCGGTTAGTAAATTAAGGCGGTACGAGGTTTGCGGCGTGCGGTTACCGCGTACCGGTTACCGCGTACCGTTTCTGATCTTCCTCAATGACTTTCAGCAATTCCTTAACAGCTTCTTCTTCAGGAATATTTTTCAGTACAGCTACGGTCCCCCTGTAGATATGGACTTTGCCGGCAGCAGCCCCTACATATCCGTAATCGGCGCCCGCCATTTCACCCGGACCGTTAACAACACAACCCATTACTGCTATCTTGAGGCCTTTGAGATGCCCTGTAGCTTCTTTAACTTTTTTTACCGCTTCCGGAAGATTGAACTTCGTCCTTCCGCACGTTGGACATGAGAGATACATTGTCCGGGTGATTCGCGTTCCGGTGCACTGCAGTATTGAGAATGACAGGGACGTCAATTCTTTGAGGTCAGTTTTCTGAGGGTCGCTGATGCAGATTCCCGTGATCCTTTTGTCAATTAATAAAACGGCCTAACAGTGCAGATGCTTTTATCTGAAGATCCTCTGTTTCATTCTCCCTGAAGACAGGATTCAGTATTACATTGTGATTAAGACAGTTGAGTTCAAGATTATTTAAAAAATAATCAGAGGCATAGGGTTCTTTTTCAGGATAGAAATAGAAAAGGATAAGAGTTGTTGCCGGATCAATATTTTTCAGATGATCAGTTTCATATTCCGATCCTGTCAGAAGAATATTAAGTTTTTTGGAGCGATATTCACTTTCATGAAAAGCAGGAAGAGGAAATAACGGGTAAGTGTGTTCCCGTTCGCCGTTTTCATGCCATATTCTGTATGGCAGTATCAGAGATACGTCTTCAGGTATGGATTCGGGGCAATTCCGGATGATTATCATATCTGCCGAACCATCCGATTTCTTTATCTCTCCATTGTCAGGCACGTATCCTGCCGCTTTATATGCCGGGAGACCGATCGCTTCATATGATGTCAGGTCTGATATAACCAGAGGGCCGTTGATTCTTTTAAACAGATCGGGACGGGTTCCCGGGGATTTAAATTTCAGGGGATTGTCAGGTGCTTTCCTGTCTATGCCTTTAGGATAGCAGGCGGCAAGCTTTAAAGCAACCGGAATCTCTTTTTCGGGATCTTCCGAAAGAGAGACCCGTATTGTATCGCCTATTCCTTCAGCCAGCAAAGATGCTATTCCGGCCGATGATCTTACCCTGCCATCTTCTCCCTCTCCTGCTTCCGTAACTCCCAGGTGAAGAGGATATGACATTTCTTCGGTTTTCATCAGAGTCACGAGCATTCTTGTTGCTTCGATCATCACCGCGGTATCAGATGATTTCATCGAAAGAACAAGGTCGGAAAAGTTTTCAGACCGGAATATCCTGATAAACTCCATTGCCGAGAAGACCATCCCTTCAGGGGTATTTCCAAAACGGGTCATTATACGATCGGAAAGGGAACCATGATTAATTCCGATCCTGATAACTGTTTTATTCTCGCGGCAGATCCTGATCAGCGGAAGCAACCGGGAGTGGATCCTTTCAAGTTCTTCGTTATATTCTTTGTCGGTTAACTCCTGCGCTTCAAATACAGCCCGTTTATCGACATAATTGCCAGGATTGATCCTTACTTTTTCGACGAGCCGGGCTGCTGTTTCTGCGGCAGCAGGATTAAAATGAATATCGGCTATCAAAGGCGTATTGAAGCCTGCTTTTCGAAGTTCTTTTTTTATAACCGCAAGGTTTTCGGCTTCCCTGATTCCCTGGGCTGTGAGCCTTACATAATCTGCCCCGGCTTCAATAATCCTTATGCACTGTTCAACAGATGATGTAGTATTGAGTGTATCGGTGTTTGTCATCGACTGAAGACGGATCGGGTAGTCGCCACCAAGAGGAGTGGAGCCAATCTGAATCACCGAAGATCTATATGTCATTCTCTCTCCCACTCTGCACTCTCTTTCAAGTCCTTCAGCACTATACCTGCATCTTTTAATTCTTTCCGTATTTTATCGGATGTTGCCCAGTCCTTGCTCTCTTTAGCCGATTGCCTGAGATCGATAATGATTTTCATCAGGTCTCCGGTAAGCAGGTCATCAGAAGCACCATCATTTTCATTCTTTAATCCCAGGATCTCAAAAACAAACGTATTGAACAGCTCATTCAATAATTTCAACCCGGGCGCATCGATTTTTTCGGTTCCGTCAAGCACCGAATTGACAATTCTTACCCCCTCAAAGAGATTGGATAACACCACAGGGCTGTTGAGATCATCATTCATTGCTTCGTAGCATTTTTCTTTCAGTCTGACAATGTCTACGGTTGACGTCTCTGATGTTTTCAGATTCTCAAGAGATGCCACAGCTTTCATCAGTTTTTGGAATCCTTTCCCGGCTGCCTGGAGCGCCTCATTCGAAAAATCAATAGTGCTCCTGTAGTGTGCCTGCAGAACGAAGAAACGAACTGTCATCGGGGAGTAGGCTTGCTCCAGAACCGGATGATTTCCGGTGAAAAGCTGGTCGAGAGTTATGAAATTCCCGAGCGAACGTGCCATCTTCTGCCCGTTGATAGTTATCATATTGTTATGAATCCAATATCTGACTGTCTCATGACCAAGGGCAGCTGTGCTCTGGGCAATCTCACACTCATGATGAGGAAACTGCAGATCCATTCCGCCGCCATGGATATCAAACTCTTCACCCAGGTACTTGATGCTCATCGCTGAACATTCCAGATGCCATCCCGGGAATCCGTCACTCCATGGTGAAGGCCATCTCATCAGGTGCTCCGGACTAGCTTTTTTCCACAGAGCAAAGTCAAAAGGGTTTCTTTTTTCATCCTTACCCTCCGTATCACGCGTGTTGCTTATCAACTCATCAAGAACCCTGCCTGAAAGCTTCCCATATTTATACTTTTCATTATATTTCAGAATGTCAAAATATACCGATCCGTTCGACTCATAAGCATATCCGCTTTTGAGAAGAGTCCTGATAAGCTCAATCTGTTCGATTATATGGCCCGTTGCCCTGGGTTCTATCGATGGTGGAAGAGTATTTAGCTGGGCCATATTCTTATGATAGCCGTTCATATAGATCTGAACAACCTCCATTGGCTCAAGCTGTTCCTGTCTGGCTTTCTTTTCTATCCGGTCTTCACCCTCACCAAGAGTCTCATTTTCAAGATGTCCTACATCGGTAATATTTCTTACATACCTGACTTTATATTTAAGGTGGGTAAGATAGCGGAACAGCAAATCAAATATTATTGCCGGACGGGCATGTCCGAGATGGGTATCACTGTATACGGTTGGGCCGCAGACGTAGATACCGACAAACGGAGGGTTTAAGGGTTTGAACAGTTCTTTCTTTTTGGAAAGGGTGTTGAAGATGAAAAGATTGTTTTGCATTACATAACTGTTTGGTAAAGCAAAAGTAAGGTAAAAATTTTGTTTTACCCCAAAATGTGGGATTTAGGGGTAATTCCCATAGCTGGGCTTTTACCCCCAAACCCCCCAAGGGGGGCTTCAATCCCTCTACTGAATCAGTGACACAAGGTTTAAGAAGATGCCAAAGTCCCCCCTGGGGGATTTAGGGGTAAGTCCCTTCGGGGGATTTAAGGGTAATTCCCATAGCTGGGCTTTTACCCCCAAACCCCCCAAGGGGGGCTTCAATCCCTCTACTGAATCAGTGACACAAGGTTTAAGAAGATGCCAAAGTCCCCTGGGGGATTTAGGGGTAAGTCCCTTTGGGGGATTTAGGGGTAATTCCCATAGCTGGGCTTTTACCCCCAAACCCCCCAAGGGGGGCTTCAATCCCTCTACTGAATCAGTGACACAAGGTTTAAGAAGATGCCAAAGTCCCCCCTGGGGGATTTAGGGGTAAGTCCTTGGGGATTTAGGGTAATTCCCATAGCTGGGCTTTTACCCCCAAACCCCCCAAGGGGGGCTTCAATCCCTCTACTGAATCAGTGACACAAGGTTTAAGAAGATGCCAAAGTCCCCCCTGGGGGATTTAGGGGTAAGTCCCTTCGGGGGATTTAAGGGTAATTCCCATAGCTGGGCTTTTACCCCCAAACCCCCCAAGGGGGGCTTCAATCCCTCTACTGAATCAGTGACACAAGGTTTAAGAAGATGCCAAAGTCCCCCCTGGGGGATTTAGGGGTAAACTCAGGGTCGAAACTGAATCCAGAGTTACCTGAAAAGCCAAAGTCCCCCCTGGGGGATTTAGGGGTACGTCCCTTCGGGGGATTTAAGGGTAATTCCCATAGCTGGGCTTTTACCCCCAAACCCCCCAAGGGGGGCTTCAATCCCTCTACTGAATCAGTGACACAAGGTTTAAGAAGATGCCAAAGTCCCCCCTGGGGGATTTAGGGGTAAGTCCCTTCGTGGGGGATTTAAGGGTAATATCCCATAGCTGGGCTTTTACCCCCAAACCCCCCAAGGGGGGCTTCAATCCCTCTACTGAATCAGTGACACAAGGTTTAAGAAGATGCCAAAGTCCCCCCTGGGGGATTTAGGGGTAAACCTCAGGGTTGAAACTGAATCCAGAGTTACCTGAAAAGCCAAAGTCCCCCCTGGGGGATTTAGGGGTAAGTCCCCTGGGATTTAGGGGTACGTCCCTTCGGGGGATTTAAGGGTAAATCCTTGCATTTTTTCAAAATCATTATTACTTTTGCCCTGACAAAACAAATACGCCTGCTTTGGGTGTTTACTGAAAACATGAATTCGATTCATTTAACATATCACAATTTCATCATGCCTCTCATGCCTATGCGCATGTGCAGGTAACCCCTGATTTGCAATCATTTTTTTTAATAATAGTCCGGAATTGCAAGAGAGATCCCTGTATCTGTCTATATGATAATACAGTTAAGAGTTCCTTGCGGATTTTGAGATAATGCACAACACTTTTTTAAGATAATCAATATTGAAATTATTTAAGATCAGAATAAGATGACACAGGAAAAATTGAGAATAGGTTTATTTGGATATGGTTGTGTTGGTCAGGGTTTACACGACGTCTTGAACAGCAGTAAAGGATTCAAAGCTGACATTGTGAAAATATGTGTTAAGGATCATACCAAGAAGAGAAGAATCCCGATGGAAAATTTCACATATGATAAAGATGAAATTCTGAATGATCCATCGATAAACCTCGTTGTGGAATTAATCGACGATGCGGATGAGGCGTTCAATATTGTTTCCACAGCTATGAAAAACGGGAAGAACGTGGTTACTGCAAATAAGATGATGGTAGCAAAGCATTTCAAGGAACTTGTAAAGATGCAATCGGACTGTAAGGTTTCGTTGCTTTATGAAGCTTCCGCAGGTGCAAGTATTCCGATCATCAGGAATCTTGAGGAATATTATGACAATGAGCTTTTATATTCATTGCGCGGGATCCTGAACGGGACCACGAATTATATCCTTACAAAGATGCACAATGAAGGATTGCCTTACGCTGACGCCCTGAAACAAGCCCAGGAAAAGGGTTTTGCCGAGTCGGATCCAACACTCGATGTTGAGGGCTGGGATGCCAAATATAAGCTTTGTATAATCACGGGTCATGCCTACGGTTTGTTCCTTGAGCCTGAGCAGGTCTTTCATTACGGTATAAATGCAATTACCAAATTCGACATTCAATATGCAAAGGAAAAAGGATTTAAGATCAAGCTGGTTCCTTTTGTTGGAAAGACCAGCGAAAACACGATAACCAGCTTTGTTCTTCCGAGGTTTATCTCGGCAGATAAATATCTCTATAATGTAGATAATGAGTACAATGGCGTAATTACTGAGGCTGCTTTTGCCGATAAGCAATTTTTCAGCGGAAAAGGTGCGGGTGGGCATGCGACGGGAAGCGCTGTATTATCGGATATATCTGCAAACTCTTATGGCTACAGGTACGAATATAAAAAGTATCAGCAGGGAACTGTATCAAAATATACGCGTGATTATAAACTTGAGGTTTATCTGAGATATAATGATGAAAAGGATAAAGATTTGTTTGAATTTGAGGAGGTATCGGAATATTTCAGCGGAAGGCTTTATAAATATGCGATTGGAGTGGTTAACCTCGAGAGGCTTTACGCTCTCAGGGAACAACTGAGGCATATGAATGTTTTTATTGTGAATACCGGAAGAAAGGTTAATTCTCAGATTCTGCAACATACATAATTCAGCCTTCCCGAGGAATAATAAGATTATGGTTACTAAGGGAATGCGACATTTAGTATGGATATAAAAGTTATGATTAAAAAAGATAACTTTGTAACGTGAAATGCTCATTTACTTTAATATAGCTCAAATTGAAACAAAAAATCGAAGATATTATTAAACAAAAGATCCTCATTCTTGATGGAGCAATGGGGACCATGATCCAGAAGCACAGACTCCTGGAAAATGATTACCGTGGGGAAGAGTTCAAAGATCATCCCAGGCTTCAGAAAGGTAATAACGACTTGCTGTCTATTACAAAGCCTGAAATAATCAAAAGCATTCACCGCCAGTATCTTGAGGCTGGAGCAGATATCATCACAACTAATACTTTTAATTCGAACAGGATCTCAATGTCAGATTATGGTCTGGAAGATCATATCTACAATATGAATCTACAGTCGGCACAACTGGCTTCAAATGCTATTATTGAATTTGAAAACACAGAAGTACCTGAAACACATTTTATTGCAGGTACTCTCGGCCCGACGAACAGGACTGCCTCAATGTCGTCGGATGTCAATGATCCGGGTGCACGGGCAATATCATTCGATGAGCTCGTTTATTCATATGCAGAACAGGCACGAGGATTAATCGATGGCGGAGTTCATCTGCTTTTGGTTGAGACCATTTTTGATGTCTTGAATTGCAAAGCTGCTCTTTTCGCCATTGACACTGTTTTCAGTGAAAAGCATATTACTCTCCCCGTAATGGTATCAGGAACGATCACTGATGCCAGTGGAAGAACCTTAACGGGTCAGACCCTCGAGGCTTTTATGGTGTCCGTATCACATTTCCCTCTTTTCAGCTTAGGACTGAACTGTGCTCTGGGAGCTGAACAGCTTCGTCCGTTTGTAGAAGAACTATCGCACAAAACAGGATTTTATACGTCAGTACATCCGAATGCAGGCCTCCCAAACCAGTTCGGGGAATATGACCAGTCTGCTTCCTTTATGGCTCTTATTGCCGAAGATTTCATGAAAGAAGGGTGGGTAAACATTATAGGCGGATGTTGCGGAACAACGCCACAGCATGTAAGAAAGATTTCAGAAGCATCGAAAAAATATAAGCCCAGGATAAAACCCGAGATCAAAAGATATACAAGACTAAGCGGGCTTGGAGGTGCTTACAATAACCCCAGAGACTAACTTCGTCAATATAGGTGAACGTACAAATGTTTCGGGATCAATTAAATTTGCACGGCTTATCAGGGAAGAAAAATATGATGAAGCCCTTGCTATTGCGAGGAATCAGGTTGAAGGAGGGGCACAGATAATCGATATCTGCATGGATGAAGCCATGCTCGATTCGGAACAGGCGATGGTTAAGTTCGTTAATCTGGTAATGGCTGAACCCGATATCTCAAAACTGCCGTTAATGATTGATTCCTCGAGATGGAACACTATTGAATCGGCTCTTAAATGCATCCAGGGAAAATCGGTTGTAAATTCAATAAGTCTGAAAGAAGGAGAAGAAGTATTTCTTGATCATGCCAGATTATTAAGGAAATATGGATGTGCCGCTATAGTGATGTTATTTGACGAAACCGGACAGGCGGATACATATGCAAGAAGGATAAGTGTGGCGGAAAGATGTTATCGATTGCTGGTTGATAAACTTAATTTTCCACCCGAAGACATAATTTTTGACCCTAATGTGCTTGCTATTGCAACAGGTATTGAGGAACACAATAACTATGCAATAGATTTCATTAAAACAACAGAATGGATCAAGAAGAACCTTCCCTATGCAAAAGTTAGTGGTGGGATAAGCAACCTCTCGTTTTCATTCAGAGGTACCGATGTGGTTCGTGAAGCGATACATTCGGTGTTCCTTTTTTATGCAATCAGGGCCGGACTCGATATGGGAATTGTGAATCCCGGCATGTTGCAGGTTTACACTGAGATAGAGCCCAATCTGCTTCATCTTATTGAAGATGTGGTATTAAACAGGAGAAAGGATTCCACGGAAAGACTCGTGAAGTTTGCAGAAAATATTAAGAACGCCGGCAAAAAAGAAGAAATCGAAGATGCCTGGAGGAAACTTCCGGTAATTGACCGTATCAAGCATTCATTAATACGGGGCCTGGATGAATTTATTGAAGTGGACGTTGAAGAAGCACGACCAATGTTCAGTCGTTCCATAGAGCTGATTGAAGGGCCTCTTATGGGAGGAATGAATGAAGTGGGTGATCTGTTCGGATCCGGCAAGATGTTCCTTCCACAGGTTGTAAAAAGCGCAAGGGTGATGAAAAAAGCTGTTTCAAAGCTTGCTCCATACATTGAAAGGGAAAGTGAAGGTAAGGTAAAGAAAATTGCCGGAAGGGTGCTCCTTGCAACTGTCAAGGGTGATGTTCATGATATTGGGAAGAATATAGTCGGAGTAGTATTATCATGCAATAATTATGAGATAATAGATCTGGGCGTGATGGTCCCGGCGGAAAAGATCATTGATACTGCCCTGAAGGAAAACTGCGATATAATAGGACTGAGCGGTTTAATAACACCATCACTCGAAGAGATGGTTCATGTTGCAGGTGAGATGGAACGCAGGAAAGTCATTCTTCCTTTGCTTATCGGAGGAGCCACTACATCGGAGATTCATGCTGCCGTTAAGGTAGCTCCTGCATATTCGGGAAGTGTAATTCATGTCAAAGATGCTTCAAAAGCTGCGGGAGTGGTCTCATCTCTGCTTCAGAAAGACAACAGTTCCTATGTGGAGCAAATAAAGACAAAATATAAGAAGATGGCTGATGACCATAATTCAATTCAGTCAAAAAGAAATCTTCTAACCATCAACATGGCCAGAGAAAATAAACTTGTCACCGACTGGACAAAAAATAAGCTTCACGAACCAGACAGGCCCGGGCTGCACGTTTTTCATGATATTGATCTGTCGGAGCTTATAAAATATATCGACTGGACTTATTTTTTCTTTGCCTGGAAAATATCGGGGAAATATCCTGCTATTTTCAGCGATCCGGTAAAAGGCGTTGAGGCAAAGAAACTGTTCGACGATGCACAGATGTACCTGAAACAGGTTGTTGATCGCAAGATTCTTACCGCGAAGGCTGTATTTGGATTATTTCCGGCAGCGGCTGACGGAGATGATGTGACTATCTTTTCGGATAAAAGCAGGAAGAAAGTAAAAACAGTTTTCAGATTCCTGAGGAACCAGGAGCCGAAAGAGGATGGTGTTCCAAATCTCTGTCTTTCCGATTATATTGCTCCGGGCACTGATGGTATGGCCGACTGGATAGGGGCATTCGTGGTGACTGCTGACATCAATAAAGAAATATTTGACAGTTACAAAGACGATGACTATGCGACGATTATGATACGCATTCTCAGTGATCGTATGGCGGAAGCGGTGGCAGAATGGCTTCATGAGAAGATCAGGAAAGAATACTGGGGATATGCAAAACAGGAAAATCTTACCATCGATGAGATCCTTAAACTTAAATATAAGGGCATAAGGCCGGCACCTGGTTACCCTGCATGCCCTGATCACACGGAAAAACAAGTTATCTTTGACCTTCTGGATGCCGAAAAAGCTATTGGCGCAGGTCTTACTGAAAACTTTGCCATGATGCCACCGGCTTCAGTGAGCGCCTATGTTTTTGCTCATCCGGAATCAACATATTTTAACCTTGGGAAAATAGATACTGATCAGTTGAATGATTACGCAAAAAGGAAGAATTTTACAAAAGAGGAAGCAGCAAAATGGCTTTCGCCAAATTTATGATATCACTTTGAGATGAACGTACTAGACAAGATTAATAACGCAAAATCACCTTTATTCACATTTGAACTTCTTCCTCCGCTAAAGGGGCATAGTATAGAAAGGACATACGCTGCAATAGACAGACTGATGGAATACGAGCCTGCGTATATAAATTTCACTTCCCACCGTAATGAGACGCTCTTCAGGGAACGGCCCGACGGCCTTCTTGAGAAAAGAGTGGTGCGTCTGCGTCCGGGAACAATTGCACTTGCAGCTGCCGTGAAATATAAATACAACATACTTGTTGTCCCTCATGTGCTCTGCGGCGGATTTACAAAAGAGGAAACTGAAAATGTCCTGATTGAAATGCGGTTCCTTGGAATTGATGATGTACTCGCCCTCAGAGGTGATCCACAAAAAGGAACGCGTTCTTTTATGCCTGAGAAAGGAGGACACTCAAATACCCATGAGCTTGTACAACAGATTGCTGACATGAACAGGGGCAAGTATCTTGAGGACCACCTCGAACACGCCGAACCTACAAATTTCTGTATAGGTGTTGCCGGCTATCCTGAGAAGCATTTTGAAGCAGCTAACAGGCATGTAGATATGGAAAACCTTAAACGCAAGGTTGATGCAGGTGCAAGTTATATTGTAACACAGATGTTTTTTGACAATAACAAGTTCTGCCGATTCAGGGATGAATGCAGAAAAAGCGGTATAACTGTTCCTATCATTCCGGGGATCAAACCTATTTCAGCTCTGAATGATATCAAGCTGCTGCCTCAGACTTTTCATATTGATCTGCCTACTGATCTTTACTCAGCAGTATCGAAATGCAAGACGGATTCCGAGGCAAGGGAAGTCGGAATTGAATGGGCCGTGGCACAATCAAAGGATCTTCTTAAGATGGAAGTTCCCGGTATTCACTTCTATACCCTGGGCAGATCGGATAATATCGCAAGGATAGTAAAGGGGGCGTATTGAAAATCCGGTTTCCGACACGCCGCATACCGCGTACCGCACACCGCACGCCGGTTATAATTTAAACGCCTTCTTTATCTTTTCAACATGATCGAGTTTTTCCCAGGCAAAAAACTCAACTTTTTTCAGATACGATTTTTTACCATTCCCGTTTATTATCTTCGGTTTGCTGCCCGGAACCTCATAGTAAACTTCTACATCCTTTGTATAGCTTTCGCGTCCAAAATGACCATAAGATGCTGTTGGGAGGAAGACAGGGTTCTTGAGCCCAAATCGCTTAACAATAGCATATGGTCTCATATCGAACAACTTTTCAACAGTAAGAGAGATCTCCCCGTCGCTCATCAGATTACCTTTTTTATCCTTAACCTTTGCGGTGCCGTATGTGTTGACATACAGACCAACCGGATCAGCGACGCCAATAGCATATGCAACCTGTATCAATACCTGGTCGCATACTCCGGCTGCTACTAAATTCTTGGCAATATGACGGGCTGCATAGGCAGCTGATCTGTCTACCTTAGATGAGTCTTTGCCTGAAAATGCTCCGCCGCCATGAGCACCATGTCCCCCGTATGTGTCGACAATAATTTTACGGCCCGTGAGCCCGGTGTCGCCATGAGGACCTCCGATCACAAATTTGCCTGTGGGGTTAACATGAAATTTGAATTCACCCTTAAATAATTTCTGGATTCCAGCGGGAAGACCCTTCTTAACTTTTGGTATAATGTATTTTTCCAGATCTTCCTTAATCTTTTGTTGCATGGCTTTTTCAGCTGCAAGCTCTGATTTATGTGATTTGTCTGCCGGAAGAATAAACTCATCATGCTGGGTGCTAATGACAATTGTATCGATCCTGAGCGGATTATTACTGTCATCGTACTCAACTGTAACCTGAGATTTGGCGTCGGGACGAAGATATTTCATCAGTTTGCCTTCGTGCCTTACTGCAGCCAGCTCCTGAAGCAGCCTGTGTGCCAGTTCGATTGTTAATGGCATGAAATTATCCATTTCGCGGCAGGCATAGCCAAACATCATTCCCTGATCTCCTGCTCCCTGTTCTTCGGGTTTTGTACGTACAACACCCTGGTTAATATCGCTTGATTGTTCGTGTATTGTGGATATAACACCGCATGAGTCACAATCGAAACGGTATTCAGCTTTTGTATAACCTATACTGCGTATTACATTTCTTGCGCTTTCCTGATGATCAACCCAGCCTGTTGTTCTGACTTCACCGCCACAAACGACCAGTCCGGTCGTTACAAATGTTTCACATGCAACTTTTGATTCCGGATCCCAGCGTAGAAATTCATCGAGAAGAGAGTCTGAGATCTGATCCGCTACTTTATCGGGATGGCCTTCTGAAACTGATTCGGATGTAAATAAATAGCCCATATTAAGAGTTTTAATTCATAATTAACAAATGAAGGGCAGATGGATGATTGAAATAAGGAATTATACGCAGTTTAGCATTTTTTTTCCCGTGGTTGCAATCAGCTCAAATCTGTCCACTTACTTTTACAGTGCAAAGCAACAAAAAAAAATGACTATCGGAAAATTTCTTGAGAAATAAAATTGGGAAAGTTGAATGGCGACAGCCGGCTCCATCATCCATTCGTCAGTTGCCTGAAAATCTCTTCAAGATTGTTTTCCTGTTTTTGAAGGGAAAGTACAGTGAGATTATTCCTTACCGCAAAGTTGAATAACAGCGGCCTGATATCATCTTCTCCAACTGCTTCAATCAGCCAGGTACCGGCGTTGGTTTTTTTAGCACTTCTTACATTTGGGATTTCAGTCAGAGCTGAACTTTCGGGGTCTTTGTCAAATTCAACCCTGACAATCTGTGTATGGCTGTTTGTCAGAGAATAAATTTTGCTCTTCTCCTCGTCGGCAACAATTATGCCTTTGTCGATTATGATCACCCTGTCGCAAATTGCTTCAACCTCCTGCATGATATGTGTTGAAAGGAGCACTGTTTTTTCCTTTCCGGCTTCTTTAATAAGGTTTCTTATTTCGACAATCTGATTAGGGTCGAGACCTGTTGTTGCTTCATCGAGGATAAGAACAGCAGGGCTATGGATCAGAGCCTGGGCCAGTCCGACTCTTTGCCTGTATCCTTTTGAGAGGGCACCGATTTTTTTATCCTGTTCAGGGGTGAGTCCGGTAAGTTGAATTATTTTCTCAATCTGTTTCTTTATTGGGATATCCGATTTATAAATTGAAGCCACGAACCCAAGATATTCCTTTACATACATCTCAGGGTAAAGTGGATTGTTTTCAGGCAGGTAACCAATTTGTTTTTTGACCTCAGGATTCTCATCTTCCACAGGAAGATCATTTACGATAACACTGCCCGAAGATGCAGGAATATACCCCGTAATAATCTTCATCATAGTAGACTTGCCGGCTCCATTTGGTCCGAGAAAGCCAACTATCTCACCGGTTTTTACAGCAAATGAGACATTATCGAGAGCTTTCTGGTTACCATAAAGCTTCGTAACTCCCTGAACTACAATTGACATATCTTCTTTATTTGATTTCGGATTTCGGATTGTGGATATCGGATTGACCAAACCTTAACTTTTCTAAATCCGCAATCGAAAATCCCCAATCCGCAATCATTAAGATCCCCAGCCACCCATAAATTGTCCGACACTCGCAAAGGAAGCTTTCGGGTTTACACAGCAAACAGGTATCCTTGAACTATTGGCAATTATTTCCTGTTCGGAGGCGCCCAGAATATAGTCAGCAAATGTAATATTCTTTGTTGTTATGATAAGGATCAGGTCGGCATTTACCTTTTGGGCAAAGTCGATTGTCTGTTCAGCAAACTTCCCTTTAGGCATGTCGTGAACCTCATACTCAATATTATTCTGTATCAGGTACTTGATAGCAAAATTCAGATTGATTTTGGTTTTCTTTAAAATATTTTTGTCTGTGCTCACAGCCACGAGCATGTGAATTTTTGAATCAAAATATTTCCCCATAAATATCGCCATCTTGATCTTCTCCTTATTTTCAGCTTTGAAGTCAACAGGGAATAAAATGTTGTGATACTTATCCTGATCGGCAGGCGGATCCTGTACAACAATAAATGGGACCTTCGATTTTACGATGACTTTAAGAGCCCAGCTTCCCGTCAGTTTTTGCATGCCCTTCATACCATGCGTACCCATAACCACCAGGCTGGCGTCCTTTTCGTTAACATATTCGGCTATGGCAGAGAAAATACTTCCCTTCGATACCTGATAAGCAATAGATGTATTGTACTTAATGCTATTTTCTTCAATAAGATGTTTCATCTTATGAGTTACTTCAGTAAGTGCTTTTGTGCTTATGCCAGTATCAACTATGTGTAAGAGGCAGATATCATTATTAATCATCCTGCCAATCTTAACAGCATGCGCCAGCGCATTTGCAGCCACCTGAGAGAAATCCCATGGTACGACTATAAGTTTTTTTATTTCATCCATAGTTACTGAGAAGTTTCATAAATGTACCCAAAGTTATTCAGAATTTACCAATAATCAAACCTTTAATTTATCGACGGGTCATTCCTGCCTCAAAATAAGAATTGATTTTGACTTCGTCGAGCTCCTCGCTTCGCTTCGTCGGTTCTTCGTCTACCCCGCCCCCGAGGGGAGCGAAGAAAATCAATTTGCTCCCCTCGGGGAAGGGGTAAATAAATTGATTTTCGAGCGGTATTAAGGATATTAATTTTTTTTCAAGGGTAAATATGATCGTAAACGGTCAAATAAATTGAATAAGAAGACACTAACGCACAAAAATAGTGCCATAAAGAAGCCGGATATGCAGTTTACAAACAGCCAAATGAGGGAGATATCAGTATTAGGTCAAAATAATGACGGTCTATTCTGCATGAGCGCTAACATTTTATTATTTTTGTAACTTCTATTTTTTTTAAATTATTGCACATGACCAAAAGAATTAAGATTAAAAGTCTGTTATCAGGTGCTGAAACAGGAAACGAAGTACTAGTAAAAGGATGGGTAAGAACAAAAAGGGGAAACAAGAATATTCAGTTTATCGCGCTCAATGACGGATCGACTATAAATAATATCCAGATCGTTGTTGAAGTTGCATCATTTGATGAAGGTCTTCTCAAAGACATTTCAACAGGTGCCTGCATAAGTGTAAGCGGAAAGCTTGTTGAATCGCAGGGACAGGGTCAGAGTGTGGAAATAAATGCCTCGGCAATAGAACTTTATGGAAAGAGTGATGCTGAGACCTATCCTCTTCAGAAGAAGGGCCATTCTATGGAATTCCTCAGGGAAATTGCATATTTCAGGCCAAGAACGAATACTTTCGGAGCTGTTCTCCGGATCAGGCATGCAATGGCATTCGCAATTCATAAATACTTTAACGACAAAGGATTCTTTTACCTTCATACGCCGATAATTACAGGAAGCGACGCGGAAGGTGCCGGTGAGATGTTTCATGTAACGACTATGGATCTTTCAAACGTGCCCCGAAACCCCGACAAGTCGGTGGATTATTCAGGTGATTTTTTCGGGAAATCAACAAACCTTACAGTCTCGGGTCAGCTGGAAGGGGAACTCGGAGCACTCGCATTAGGTGATATCTACACCTTCGGACCGACTTTCAGAGCTGAGAACTCAAATACACCAAGGCATCTTGCAGAATTCTGGATGATTGAACCTGAGATGGCATTCTATGAACTCACAGATAATATGGATCTTGCTGAAGATTTTGTCAAATATCTGATAAAGTATGCACTTGATAATTGTAAAGAAGATCTTGAGTTTCTTAACAATATGATCGACAAGGCTCTTCTTGAAAGATTGAGGTTTGTCCTTGATAATGAGTTTGTTAGAATTACTTATACCGAGGCGATCACCATACTTACATCATCGCCGAAAAAATGGGAATATCCTGTAAGCTGGGGTACCGATCTTCAGTCAGAACATGAGCGGTATCTTGTTGAGGAGCATTTTAAACGCCCCGTAATTCTTACAGATTATCCAATGTCTATCAAAGCATTCTATATGAAGCAGAATGACGACGGAAAAACAGTAAGGGCGATGGATGTTTTATTCCCGGGGATCGGCGAGATAATAGGCGGCTCCCAGAGAGAGGAGAATTATGACAAACTGATTGGTCGCATCAGGGAGTTGAAAATTCCTGAAAAAGATCTCTGGTGGTATCTTGAAACAAGGAAATTTGGTACGGCACCGCATAGCGGATTCGGTCTGGGTTTTGAAAGACTTATTTTGTTCGTAACAGGAATGTCCAATATCCGTGATGTTATACCATTCCCGAGAACACCTAAAAACGCGGAATTTTAACCTGCAGATATAAAGATCAGGAAAAAATGTTAAAGCAAAGGCTACAACAGAAGTTACTTCAAAAGCTTTCTCCTCAGCAGATTCAGATGATCAAGCTGCTGGAGGTACCTACTTTGCAGATAGAACAGCGTATAAAAAAAGAACTCGAGGAAAACCCGGCTCTTGAAGAGGGAGCTGAGGAAGATGATATTCCTGCTGAATCAGAAGAAGAACAGTTTGATGAAAAAGATAAAGACCAGGAAGAATTTACCCTCGACGATTATATAGAGGAAGACGATATCCCCGACTACCGGCTGCAGGCGAAAAACTACAGCAAGGATGAGGATAAAAGAACCGAAATACCATTTTCTGTCGGGGCTTCCTTTCACGAACATCTCGAGTCTCAGCTAAGTCTAAGGGATCTCACCGAAAAGCAGAAGATCCTGGGGGAATATATCCTTGGAAACCTCGACGATGACGGTTATCTCAGAAGGGAGCTTATAAACATTGTTGACGATCTGGCCTTCCTGCAGAATGTTGAAACAACTGAAGAGGAACTTGAAGAAGTGCTGAAAATCATTCAGGATCTTGAGCCGCCGGGAGTGGGTGCGAGAACGCTCAGGGAGTGCCTCCTTCTTCAGATCGAGAAGCGTGATATCACACAGCCTTCATTGAAACTGGCTTTTACGATCCTTGATTCTTATTTTGAAGAATTTACAAAAAGACATTACGATAAAATTGTATTGAGACTGGGTATTACAGAAGATGAGCTTAAGGCAGCCATAGATGAGATATTACATCTTAATCCTAAGCCCGGTGGTGTTTACAGCGATCCTTTCAGCAAAACATCCCAGCCGATCATCCCCGATTTTATTCTTGATCTTACCGAGGATGGCTTCGATCTACATCTCAATTCAAAAAATCTGCCTGAACTGAGATTAAGCTCCGCGTACAGCGAGATGCTTCACTCTTACAGCAAGGACAAGAGCCAGAAAAAAGAGATGAAGGATGCTGTTCTCTTCGTAAAACAGAAAATTGATTCTGCCAGATGGTTCATCGATGCCATAAAACAACGGCAGAATACTCTTCTTCTTACCATGAACGCAATTCTTGAATACCAGCAGGAGTATTTCATTGATGGAGATGAAACGAAATTAAAACCGATGATCCTCAAAGATGTGGCTGAGATGACCGGTCTCGACATTTCTACTGTTTCCAGGGTGGCAAACAGCAAATATGTCCAGACACATTTCGGGATTTTTCCACTTAAGTTTTTCTTCTCGGAAGGTCTTCAGACAGACAGCGGCGAAGAGGTTTCGACAAGGGAGATTAAAAGAATCCTTCAGGATTGTATTGAGAATGAACAAAAACGACGGCCTTTGACTGATGAAAGCCTTACAGATATCCTCCAGGAAAAAGGTTACCAGATTGCCAGGCGAACGGTGGCAAAATACCGTGAACAGCTGAATATTCCTGTGGCAAGATTAAGGAGAGAAATATAACTTTTTTTACAATACCCATCCAAAAATCATTATCGAAATATGTTGCTCCGCAAATAGGAGACTTTAATTTTAGTTTGTTATAATCATAAAACTTCTGAATGGAATCCGACGAGTCAAAAGATTTTACAGCTAAGCTGGCCAAAATTGTAACACTGGTTTTTCATCCTCTGCTGATGCCATTATATGGTATGGCCATCATCTTTTCAGCACCTACTTTATACGGGTATCTTCCATTCAACGCGAAAAAATTATTATTCCTGGTTATGCTGGTAAATAATGTCCTTTTACCCCTTTCATTAATTCCTTTTTTTATCAGGAGACAGATTATCTCTTCATGGACTATCTCCGAGAGAAAGGAAAGGAATATTCCGCTGATAATCACAACAGTACTATACGGATCAACTTCATTCATAATCTTTAAGTTCCCAATTCCGCTATTCTTCAAATCTTTCATTTATGCTACGACATTGCTGGCATTATTGGTGACCCTGATAAACTTTCGCTGGAAAATATCGCTGCATTCCGTTGGATCCGGTGCCCTTATTGCATTAATAATGATACTCTCTCTTAAGATGATGACACCGCTCCAGGGATATCTTATACCTGCAATACTTGCAGCAGGCCTGACTCTGTCTTCCCGTTTGAAGCTTGATCAGCATAACCCCGTTCAGGTATGGGTCGGACTATTCGCAGGATTTGCCGGCTTAACTGTTTTTATGATGTTTGTCTGAGAGTTCATCAAGCGCTTTTGATAACAGAACAGCACTCTGCCTGTTTATTTCCCCAAACATAAGAGTCTTCCCCTCACGAAATACAGGTTTAGAATCTATCTCGTTTTGTGTGATAGTTGAAAACCATCCTTTCCCCGACAGGTATTCAGCAAGATATTCCTGTTCCGTCTGACCGGGCGTAGGGATTATAAGCGCGGTGCAATTCAGACTCACAAGTTCCATAATCGTCGTATAGCCTGATCGTGTAATAATATTCCTGCTGCACTCTATTACCTTTTTCATTCCTGAAGCAGGAAGATGGCTATAGAAAGTTATTGTCCCGATTGTTTTTGTCCTGCCCTCCGCCAGTGGTTTTCCTTCAAACATTATAACAGGAATATCATGGTCTTTAAGAACCATGATAAGTTTTTGCCTGAATATTTCCCTTTGCGGTTCAGGTCCCGAGAGTATCACGGTATCATATGGAGGGACCACAAGGATATCCGGTGCTTGTACGGGCATGTTGAATTTAGACAGGATGCCTATATATCTCACATTATGAGGAAGTTTAACTTCATGAGATAATCTGCCTGTCAGATTGAGATCAGCGGGAAGGTCGGGGATAAAACAATATGTGTACTTTTTAATTATTTGCCGGTGAAGGAATACACCTGCAGGTTCAAGAAAACGGAGTGACTGAGGTAGAGGAATACGCGGCATATGTGTAACATAAACAGAAATTATTTTTTTGTTCCACAGGCCGAACCTGTTGTCGCTGATAATAATATCTATGTTATTATCGGCTATTAATTTTTTCACCCTGTGATGTTCCTTAGCTATATGCCAAAGCAGAACGGGCACCTTAAGCATAAGGGAAAGATATTGAGGGAGGCGTCTTGAATAGCCGGGGTTAAAACCGGGAAAGGTCAGATACGTTAATCGGGGCAGTTCCGACCGGAATAATGATAAATGTTCCTCACCGGAGGCAATGAAGACCCTGTGGTTCATCTCTGTTAGTCTCACTGCGAGCGGTATCATGCGGGCTGCATGTCCTAATCCCCATTCAAGCGGGCAGATTAGTATGTTACAGGGGTTGTCCAATTTTATCCGGCAACCTGAGTTTTGATACCCAGCAATTCTACAGAATCTGCTATTGCTTTAAGTTCATGAATCGGAACTTTCTTTAAGCTGGAGCCTTCCGGGGTATCTCTTGAAATGGTATAGATCATTACCTCAGATGGCATGATCCTCTGCAACGCTTTAAGCCATGCATCTATTTCAACAGGCGTAGTATTATCTATTTCTTTGCCCTCGTGTGACCCGCGCAAAAAGAGAGTTTGAATTATAACCTTCCCTTTGAATTCTGCAAGTCCGCTGATAAGCTCCCCGGCTATGATCTCAATCCTTGGCTGATTGTGCAATTTTATGGTCGAATCAAAAGCCGAATCGAGTTTGAGAATATTCATATCAACCTTGAGCAGCGCTGCCCTGATACCCGGGTATGATATGGTTGTGGCATTTGATAAAACGGCGATTTTAGCCCTAGGGAAATACTTGTCTCTCAATATGATGCTGTCATCAATTATCCCGGGAAAATCAGGATGCAGGGTAGGTTCTCCATTTCCCGCATATGTGATAACATCGGGGGCCTGGTTTTTATTTTTCAGCTCTGCCAGCTTGTGTTTAAGTGCGTTATGCACTTCCTCGCGTTCCGGAAGATGGTTGATTGCTTTTTCAGGTTCGTGGGTCCATCCGCATTCACAATAAATACAATTGAAATTGCAGATCTTTTTTTTAACCGGTAACAGATTTATTCCGAGGGAGATTCCTAATCTCCGGCTTTTAACTGGTCCGAATATTATATCGTCGAAAAGAAATGTGGACATTACTTATAATTTAACGGAGCAAAATTAACATAATTCTCTGTTAACCTCTGTGCTTCTCTGTGTAACTCTGTGTAAGTTCTTAATTAATTGTTGCACAGAGGCTCACAGAGAACCACAAAGAGCCACAGAGAAAAAGACCTATACTAATCTTGTTACAAAGCTGTCGGGAAGAAGCTTCATGTTTTGAAGATCGACATTTTCAAGAACCAGCAGACCCGGGTTTTTCCCCGGTTCAATAGATCCGAATCTGTCATCCGACGCAAGGGCTTTTGCTCCGTTGATAGTAGACCATTCTATAAGCTGTTCAATACCTGTTTCAGGGAAATTAGACTGAAGTGTTTTTAGCTCTTCAAGAATACTTAATGTTGTATTGGAGGCGAGACTATCGGTTCCGATCACAATTTCACACCCTTCTTCAATGAGCATTTTTAAAGGAGGAAGCTGGTTTTCAATGTAGAGATTTGAATTCGGACACAGGCAGTAATACAGGTTTTTCCGTTCTCTGAGATTTTTTACAGTTTCTCTGCCGGTGAAGGTGTTATGAACAAGAATCAGATTTCCTGAGGGTGTAATCTCATTCAGAATTGCATCTTCATGGTTTATGACAGTTTCCAGATTACCTGGCAGTAGTCCTGATTGTTGGTAGATGGTCATTAGGTTTCCTGTCCTGTCCCTGAGAAATGGTTCTTCATCCCTGGTCTCCATAAAATGAACTGATGTAACCCGGTTATTGGTACTCCTGCTCTTAAGCAACCTGAGGAGAGTAAGTGACATGGAATAGAAGGAATGAGGAACAAGAGAGAATGACAAATCTGAGTCCCCGGCTACTTTAGCCACATTATCAGCTTCACTGATGCGTTTGACAGCTTTTTCCCGGTCGAGACCAAACACCTCGATAAGATTGATATATTTTATCCGGCTGTCTTTTTTCACAGGGAAGGTATCAGAAGTATTACAGATATCGGCACATAAAACGATTCCTTCTTTGTACATATAATTATCAGCCGTAAAGGCAGATCCGGGTACATTTTCCTTATTGTTGCCCCTGTTGTCTCTTATGTGACCAATGAAATCTCCCAATCCTGTTCCCCGTGTGACCGATCCCTTCATATGCGAAAGTTCCAGATGGCAGTGACAATTGACGAACCCGGGAATGATAATACCGTTATAGTATTCTGTTATTAGTTCTTCTTTAAGGTTGCCCGATGTATTTTCAATACTAACGATTCTTCCATCATCTTCAGTTGTTATAACGGCTCTCTTGAGCGGAACGCCGGCATTTGTTATAACATACTGAGCACTAAATCGTTTCATCGGGGCAACATAGTAAGAGTAAGGGAGATGTTTTCAATTTTATAATGACTTGCAATTTCCGGAGAATCATTCCCGGAATCGAAAAACGAACCACCGAAATGAAGACTTGAATTCGCAGGAATGTTAAGGGTTATTACATAAGAATGCGACACTGCGTCTTTAAGATATTCTAATGTATTGAAGTATTTTCTCTTCCCGGTTGTGATGCTGTCGGGCGATACCGAATATATTGTAGCCCCGGGATGTACTGTCTGGTCATCAGGGTAAACGATGGTGGAAAAAGCCAGTTGGTATGTCCCCGGCTTTGTGACTGTAAAATCAATATTGGCGGAGTCATTCCTGCTCACAGAAGGCATTGCGTAAAAGTCCTTTCCCTTCCAGATGTTTGAAATACGCGCTTGTTCCATATATGATTCTTTCTCGACACGGGATTCCATTTCACTTAATTTTACAAGGACCTCATCATAAATCTTATTCAGTTTTTTCGGTTTGCTTATAAAATAATATTTCATGGTTTTATCCATCATTTCTTTTGTATAACCATGTTTTTCAATGACATGGTAATATGCTGTGATAGAGTCGAGTGCTGTATATTTATTGTTAATCCTGGGGAGGGAAAGAAGTCCATCGGTGATATGTATATCAATCAACAAAGAAATAAGGTCCTTTTCAGGGATGAGATTTTTACTATCCGGTTTTGTATTGTGGCCCGTGCAGGACCCTATAACCAATAAAAGAATTATCAGAAAATAAATGGCAAACCTCATAGCTTTTCTATTACTCATACTGAACTTAAATGTCTTTATTCAGATACTTTTTTGTCAGGAACCTGACCGGATACCAGGCTGCCCAGTAACCAATCATAAGAACAGTTCCGGGAACGATAATGAAATCTTTTATCTTCATAACCACAGGATATGAATCCATAATAAGCGACTGGCTGTTAAGTTTGACAAAGCCATAGCTCTGTTGCAGCCAGCACACCCCATAACCAAGAATAACGCCGGCAATGGCACCGATTATTGAGATCAGCCATCCTTCAAAAATAAATATCTTTCTGATAAGGTCGTTATCAGCACCAAGACTTTTTAGAATTTCGATGTCGCGTTCTTTCTCGATAATCAGCATTGTAAGTGAACCGATGATATTAAAAGAAGCAATAATCAGAATTAATGTGAGTATAAAAAATATTGCGAGTCTTTCCGACCTCATCACCTTATAGAAGATAGCCTGTTGCTCGTACTTATTCTGTACGGTGAAGCCTTTTCCAAAGATGTTTTTAACAGATTTTTCCACTGCATCCTGATCTGCGTTAATTTTGCATCTGATCTCTATCGTTGTTACTCCGGTTTCAGTTTCTGTAATCTCGCGCGCAAAATCAATCGGGATATAAACAAATTTCGAATCAAATTCCTTTTCGACTTCAAATATACCTGAAGGGAAAATGAATTTGTGGTTCAGTGAATTTTCAGCGTTCAACGATTTGCTGCCACTTTTTTTCGGATATATTATCTCCAGAGGAGTGATAAAATTTACCCTGATACCAAGATATTGCGCCACACCTATTCCTGGTATGGCATACGGCCGGCCTTTATCGTTTTTCAGTATAAATTCACCCTCAAACATGGAACTGTCGATATTAGATACCAACGCATAGTTTTCATCAATACCTTTAATCGTCGCTATGTATTGTCGGGAACCATATTTCAGAAGGGCATTTTCCTCAATGGTAAGAGAGTAGCATGATAATCCGTCAACATTTGCAAGGAGCTTCAGCCGGGCGGTATCGGGATCGAATGTTTTGCCTTGTGAAGCTGTAATTTTAATGTCGGGATCAAATGTGTTGAATATATTGCTCACCATTTTTTCGAGGCCATTGAAGACCGATAGAATAATGATGAGGGCCATTGTGCCAACAGCCACTCCGGCAACAGAGACTGTTGATATAATGTTTATTGCATTCCGCGATTTTTTTGCGAAGAGATATCTTTTTGCTATGTATAATGAAAGTTTCACTGATCCAGTTTTCTTGCAATAACCAGCAGTCCGGTGCCGGTCTTATGCTTTATAAGCAGATCGGAAACGTTAAGAATTAACGAAACCGGGAAAAAGATCAGATAGTAGAAAGGGAGGATCAGGAAAAACAGGTATGAGATATTCAGCATCTTTATCGGGTATTTCATCGACAGCCGCCATGAGATATTACCCGGTTTTCCATATGTATAATCAGCTGTAACTGATCTGAAGCCTGCCAGTTCAAGTTTTTCGGTAATGCTTTTTATGCTGTAACCGTCCCTTACATGTTCGTCGATGAATGACACTTCATGCTCGCCATGTACATCAGAACCACCTTTGTCGGAGGGAGTCGATATCAGCAGTATACCATCTTTTTTCAATGATTTATAGAAATTCTGAAAAACCAGAATGTCCTCTTCAATATGTTCCATTACATCTACCGAGAGGATTATGTCGTAGTAATCCAAATCATTAAGAGTTGTAAGGTTGCAGGTATAAAAAGCCACCCGATGAGAGAGGCCTGTTTTTCCAAAAAATATGTTACAGTCATCAATCTGTTCCTTATTGATGTCGAACGCTTTTATATTCCAGTGACTATTCATCCTGCTCATCCTCCAGGTATACTGACCGAACCCGGAGCCGGCATCAAGAACCAGCGCTTCTCCCGGAAACTGCCGGGCTATTTTTCTTAAAGCCTTTTTCACATGCCAGGTTCTGAGCAAAAGAATATCCAGGAGAAGATAAAGAGTCTTTCTCATGATTAAGGATCTTGCGAAGAACCGGCCGACGGTTTTTTTTATTGGTTCGTATTGCATATCTGTCAGGATTTCAATAGCTTGTCTATTTTGTCAATATAGTCAAGACTGTCGTCAATATGGAAAGCGATATCCGGGACAATCCGTAATTGTGTTCTTACTTTATGTCCAAGGTCGAATCTGATCCTGGAACTGTGTTCTTCCATTGACTTTAGTACCTCCTCCTGGTTTGTTGCAGGGAAGATGCTTATATAGACTTTAGCAAAAGATAAATCGGGACTAATGCGTACTCTTGTGATTGATACCAGTTTGCCGTGAGCAAATTCGTTGCCTCTCCTCAGAAAGATGTCGGCCAGTTCTTTCTGAATTAGACGGGATACTTTTTTCTGTCTTGTCGATTCCATGGCCATTTTTATATTGATTGGCAAAGGTAATAAAAAAGGCTCAACGGCACAACGGCATAACGGCGCAATGGCAAATCCGTCCCCCTTGACGCCTTTATGCCTTTACGCCTTTGCGCCTTTACGCCTTTTTACTAGATTTGCACAAAATTTTATTACATACTATGGATATTGTTGTAAGCGGAATACGATCGACCGGGAACCTGCACCTTGGAAATTATTTTGGTGCAATAAAAAACTTTCTCAAGATGCAGAAGGAAAACAATTGTTATTTCTTCATTGCAGATTATCATGCGCTTACTACACATCCTAAGCCCGGAGATCTTCATGGGAACATAAAACAGGTTCTTGCAGAGTACCTTGCATGCGGTATTGATCCTGAAATTGCTACCGTCTTCATTCAAAGCGATGTACCGGAAGTATCTGAATTGTATCTTCTTCTGAATATGAATGCGTACGTAGGGGAACTTGAAAGGACTGCTTCATTTAAGGAAAAAATAAGAAAACAGCCCGATAATATTAATGCAGCACTATTGACTTATCCGGTACTGATGGCGGCTGATATTATTATACACAAGGCTCATAAAGTCCCTGTTGGAAAAGACCAGGAACAACATCTTGAAATGACCCGGCGATTTGCAAGACGTTTTAACATGATGTACGAGGTGAATTATTTCCCTGAGCCCGATGCATATAACTTTGGTCAGCAGCTCGTTAAAATCCCCGGTCTGGATGGTACCGGCAAAATGGGCAAAAGCGAGGGCAATGGGGTATTCCTGTCTGACACACCAGCAGAGATCAGGAAAAAGGTAATGCGAGCCGTTACCGATACAGGTCCAACTGCTATGGGACAGGAAATTTCTGAACCCGTAAATAATCTTTTTACGATTATGAATGCAGTATCGGACCCGTCAACTGTCACGTATTTTAAGGATAAATATGCCTCGTGTGAGATACGTTATGGTGATATGAAAAAACAACTTGCCGAGGACATAGTTAAATTCACTGAACCAATCAGGCTAAGGATCAATGATATACTTTCCGATAACGCATATCTTTCCAGGGTGGTTGCTGCAGGAGCTGAAAAAGCCAGGGAAAGTGCATCAAAAACAGTGAGGGAAGTAAGAGAGATTATTGGCTACAGGCCGTTTTAGCAAAAAAAAAGCCAGGTTTTTCCGACCTGGCTGCCCTGACCTTTCAGGGATATAATTGAGATTGTCTGTGCATAATTGTAGTTCAAAATTTGTGCCAAACATGTAAGGTTTCGCATGAATGTTACAATGCATTCATAATTCATTGTCATTAACTTCCATATACTTTTATTTGCTAATTTTGAATGGAACTCATATTTACCGGTCGTGGGAAAAAGGATAGCAATAATCTTGGTAATAGTCCTGTTGTCAGCACTCGCTGTGTTGGGTTATTTTCTTCAGCAGGGAAGGAAGAGTCTGTTCACCGATCCATATAAGGTAGTTTCTCCCGACGCATGCATAGTAATAGAAACAGTCGATATAAAAAGCTTCCTGAATTCACTCACTACAGGAAGAGGTTTGTTTGGGGAGCTTGGAAAAGTTACAGAATTCACAAGATTTAACCGCGAATTAAAATATCTGGCCGATCTGCTTAATAAGCCGGAATTCACCCGATTATTCAGTGACGGCTCAACAATCATATCATTTTATGCAGAGAAAAACGGAGACCTGATACCGATGCTTTCCATGCCGGTTACCGGTGATTTGCGGGTCAGGCAGATAAAAGATATGTTGATCTCTTCAGGCATAACGGGACTGCAGGAAACTAAGAAGAACGGCAGGCCCACGATAGAAATTCCTTTCAATACAGAAAACAGAGCAGATACAGCTTACATCTCGCTTATCTCAGGTTTGCTGGTATTCAGCAATTCGGGGAGGATCATTGATGAAGCAAATGCACAGGCGGGGAGAGTAAATGATATAAGAAAAGTGCCTGGTTTTTCCAGAGTATTACTGGCTTCAGGGAAAAATGTTGACAAGATTTTCGTTGTATTTCCAAACCTGCCTGATCTGCTCAGGCCTTTTCTTAAAACAGGAAAGAAAGATTTCGCGAATAAAATCGCAACGCTTGCTCAAACTGCCGGGGGTGACATTTATCTGAATGAAGATGGCCTGGTTCTGAGCGGATATACGGAAAGCACTGATGAGGCAGAATCGATGTTCAAATTCAAATTGTTACCGGCAAAAGACTTTCACACATACAAAATTCTGCCATCAGCCACTGTGCTGTTTGAAACACTTATACTTCCCTCAATAAATTTTCCGGTCGCCGGTGATACTTCGATAACCCGTGAGGCGTTGGAACTGGCAGCAAAAATTAAACCCTATACCGGCGAAGAAATTACCCGTGCTATTATTGATATGAAGGGAAGTCCGGTTATTGACAATACCTTAATTATTTATGAATTGAGCAACCGGGCAGAGGCTGAACGCATCTTTCTCGAACAGCCCGGATCAGATATTGAAACTCTGTATTTTAAGCCCGATGATCAGGTTAAGGTGCCGGTTTACCGTACTTTGTTTAAAGGACTTATAAGAGTTATGTTGCCCGGATTTGCGCCGGATGTCAATGAAGCATACTTTGCCTTCTATGATAATTTTTTAATAGCCGGTAAATCATATTCTGCAATTTCCAGGTTGCTGTACGATAATCTTCTGAATAAAACTCTGGTAAATGACCTTATTTACCGCGATTTTGAAAATACTCTGCCGAGCCGTGCTGGATATTATTTCTATTGTGTGCCTTCCCGGATCACCAATTATCTCGAAGGATACCTGAATGAAGATATAATTAAAGCTCTTTATTCGAATCAGAAATCGCTTAATAAAATACAGGCAGCCGGTTATAAATTAGCTTCAAGTAACGGGATGATATACAACACCCTCTCAATAAAATTTAGGGATGCAGCCCGGGAAGAGTCAAAAACAGAATGGGAAACCCTGCTTGACACTGTCGCAGCCATAAAACCTTTCTTCTTTACAAATCATATCACCGGGGCGAAAGAAATTTTTATCCAGGATATGAAGAATAATACTTACCTTATAAATGCGGCAGGCCGGGTATTGTGGAAAGTGCCTCTTAATGAGCGAATTGCCAATAACATATATATGATCGATTATTACAGGAACGGGAAATTTCAGTTACTGTTCTCAGGAAAGAATTATCTTCATCTCCTCGACAGGAATGGCAATTATGTTGAAAGGTATCCGGTAAAACTAAGATCTCCCGCAACGAACTCCATGGTGCTTTTTGATTATGACAATAACCTGAATTACAGAATTTTCATTGCGGGAGAGGATAAAACGATATATTCATATGACAAGTCGGGTAGCGTGGTGAAGGGCTGGAACCCTGTGAAAACAACAGGTATTGTAAAGGCTGATATAAGTTATTTTAAGGTTTCAGGGAAAGACTATATTGTAGTTGCTGATGAGAATTCACTTTATTTCCTCGATCGTGCAGGTAATAAAAGAACCAGCCTTAAAGAACCAGTTACAAAGGCAGCAGGATCAAGCATCAGGATCAATTCAGCATCGGACCCTTGCCTGGTTTGTTCATCTCCTGACGGTACTATCCAGCTTATTTATTTCGACGGAGGTGTTAAGAAATTCAGTATAAAAAAGTTTTCGGAGAGTCATTCCTTCGACTTTTTTGATATCGACGGTGATGGCTTCGGTGAATATGTTTTTATTGATAAAGGTATATTGTATCTTTATAATCATAAAAGGGAAGAGATTTTTTCAAGGGATTTCGGCACGGATAGCCTTGGTGGCCCCATAAATTTTGTATTCTCCGCTACTGACAGGAAAATCGGAGTTATTGATTCAAGAAAAAATCTTATTTATCTGATCGGTAAGGAACGGAAAGACCCTGACAGGATTTCCCCTGAAAGGGGCATCGATGTTCTCAATCGGTAAGTTGTCGGACAAAAGCGGATGGCATCTGATTGTGGGAGGCACCGACAGGTTTCTTTATAATTATAAGATTGATACGGGAAATTAAATGGATAAGTGCATGATAAAAAGAACATGTATATCTGTCAATAATTCTTTCCCTGGCTTTTCATGGTTGCATCAGGGATTCCTATGACCTTAACCTCCTCTCGTCAAATGCTCATTTGTCTCCGACAATAGTTTTGTCTGCCAACGGGGATGTTGCTTTCGACGATTTGGTTAAATCAAATGACACTGTCACTTTTGACCAGAACAAATTAGTAACTTTCATTTTCCGTAAGAATTCAGTAATAGATGTCAAGCTGGGGGACTTTTCCAAAGGTACTCTGAGGACTTCCGTAATACAGCCGGGTACGATAGATTTGGGTATAGATGATGTTCTTGACAGGATCTCCGGCAGTTATAAAATCTCCAGCCCCTCTTTAAAATTTAATTATACTAACTCATTTACCGATCCTGTTACTGTAACACTTAACGTGACGGGTGTCGGAAAGTCAGGTAATGTAAATCTCAATCAGTCGCCATTCACACTCGCAATGCCGGATATTCCCAACCAGCAGGAGATAACCTCATCCCATACAACGGATAAGACCAATTCAAACCTGGCTCAGTTGATCTCTATTCCGCCACGGCGAATAAACTACTCAGGATCAGCGATATTAGATATTTCCGGTAATCATAATTTAATATTAAGTCATCTTACCGGTTCGCTTGAAATGATTATACCTTTGGAATTGCAGATGAATAATCTTCAGTATTGCGATACATTAGATAATTTTCTTAAAGATGAAAATGATAGCCCTGTGAATCCTGAGAATTTTCATCTGCTTAGTATGAAGATCTCTGCGAAAAATGGATTCCCATTTGGCGTTTCAATGAAAATGAGCACTTACAATTCTGAAACAAAAGCTGTTTTATATACCGTGAATGTTCTAAATATACTTGAACCTGCTCCTGTCGGAGCTGACGGAACGGCCTCAGGCTTTACCGAATCTTCACCTGACGTTGAGCTTAAAGAGGATTTTTTCAAATCTTCAGCTGAAGCGGATAAGATAATTTTCACTTTTACGGTAATCACAACCGGAAACGGTGTTTCAGATGTTAAAATTAATTCTGATTACAGGATTAGTTTCAAGGCAGCGCTGCTTCTTAAGCCAGACGTTGACCTGAGCGAAATTAAAATTTTTAAGTTTGAATAATGATCAGGAAAAAAGGTTTCACATTCATCTTTATACTGGCAATAATAATTGCCGATGCTTCGGGTCAGAACAGCCAGTTGATGTATTTTATGAATCTGCCTCAGAATCATTTTCTGAATCCGGCATTGCGTCCATCCAACCAGATATATGTCGGTCTGCCGGTAATATCAGGGATAAATATTAACGTCAATAATAATTATCTGAATTTTTCAGATGTCATACTAAAGGGAGAGGTAAAAGATTCATTAATTACTTTTCTTCATCCGGATTATGATCCGGCGAAATTTCTGGCTAAAATAAAAGATATAAATTCGATGGAGACCGAGACCATGTTTCAGCTCCTGGGAGTAGGTTTTTCCGTTGGCAGGGACGGCTATGTTTTCATTGATGTAAATGAGCGTGCTCAAAGCAATCTGGTTCTGCCGGGTGATCTTTTCAGGCTCGCTCTTTATGGCAATGAAGGTTTTGTGGGCAAAACGATTGATCTCTCATCTCTAAGGGCTGATATTAAATATTACCATGAATTTGGGGTGGGTTATTCCAGGAATATTACTGATAAGCTGAGAGTAGGGGTTAAGGGGAAGCTATTAATGGGAATTGCCTCGGTTTCCGTTAAGAACAAGTCCTTTGGAATTACTGTGAACAGTGATTATACCCATACTCTTAATGCGGACCTTTCAGTTAATATGAGCGGCCCTGTAAGTGTGAATGCTACATCCGATATCCGCAAACTTGTTTTTGATACAGAAGATCCGTTTAACAGTTCATACGATACCTGGAACTTTCTGTCAGGAAGGAAAAATTCCGGATTTGGGCTCGATATAGGGGCTACATATGATCTCACTGAACGCATTTTTCTTTCAGCATCGGTCACCGATCTTGGATTTATCAGATGGAAAAAAGACATCACAAACCTGAAAGCTGATAATCAATTTAAGTTTAGCGGATTAAGCATGACTGATTTTTTCAACGGAGATAAAACTTTAGATGAAATCGGTACCGACATTGTGGATTCTATTGCTAATAAATTCGTTCTTTCAAATACCAGTCAGCCATATACCACCTATCTGCCTTTTGGAATATCCCTTTCGGGTAGTTATAATATTAATAAATTAATCTCAGTAGGATTGCTTTCATACAGCAGAATAACAGGCAGACTCTTACATGAAGCTCTTACATTATCGGCTAATTTGAATATCACCAATGCTTTTTCTGCGAGTATAGGTTACACGGCGGAAAACTACAGATACGATAATCTGGGAGCAGGTATAGCATTCAGAGCAGGGATTGCTCAGTTTTATCTGATTTCCGACAGGATCCCGATGGTGTGGAATAAAATATATAAAGACAACCATACAGTAATTCTTCCTGCTAACTGGAACACAATTAATTTTCGGTTAGGAATGAATCTGGTTTTTGGCAATAAAGAGAAAGAGAAGAAGGACAGGCCGATGGTACTCATAGAATAATGAACTTTAATTTACTCCCGGCGTTTTTTCAGTACTGGCAATACTGTTTGCATAACTAAAGTTATTTACAATGATACTGATTCGATATTTATTAATTTTTCTGATAGGCTATCTGGTGATAAGGGCCTTTGTTAACTATAGCCATAGCGATGCAAATGAGACAGGTGAACATAATGTGAAGAAAAAGGATCAGGCACCTTCGAAAAAGGTTTCGAAAGAAATAGGGGAGTACGTTGATTACGAAGAGGTTAAAAAGGGAAAATCTTAAGTCTCGGTCCGCGAGTCTCTCAGTCTTTTAGCCAGGGAATTAGCAAAGACAAAATCATTCAGAGTGTCACAATCTGAAGTAAGTATCTCATTTTTATTTCCTTCCCAGCACTTAATTCCATCGCTTATAAAAATGATTTTCTCACCGATTTCCATTACAGAGTTCATGTCGTGAGTATTAATGATTGTTGTCATTGAATATTCTTCGGTTAGCTCTTTGATCAGAGCATCAATGAGGATGGCGGTGATGGGGTCGAGACCTGAATTTGGTTCATCGCAAAAGAGATATTTTGGGTTTAAAGCAATCGCTCTTGCTATAGCGACCCTTTTTTTCATACCTCCAGATAATTCAGAAGGGAACAGTTGATTTGAATTTAATATATCAACTCTCTCGAGACAAAAATTAACCCTGTCAGTTTTTTCCTCATAAGAGCTATCGGTGAACATATCGAGTGGAAATCTTACATTCTGTTCCACGGTGAGTGAATCAAAGAGTGCACTGCCCTGGAAAAGCATTCCCATCTCGCTTCTGATTTTTTTCTTACCCTTAAAATCGAGCTTATTGAACAATGTATCTTCAAACCATATTTCACCGCTTTCAATTTCATGCAGGCCCACAATGGATTTTAAAAGGACAGTTTTACCTGATCCGCTGCGACCAATAATGAGATTCGTCTTTCCGGCTTCGAATTCAATCGAGATATTCTCCAGTACAGGTCTCCCGTTGAATGATTTATTCAGTTTTACAACTTTTATCATGACAGCAGAAGTTGGGTCAGAATTACATTGAAAAGCAGAATTATTACGCTGCTGTAGACTACAGCTTTTGTGCTGGCGCGGCCTACCTCGAGAGAACCACCTTCTACATAATATCCCTGAAATGATGAAACACTCGTAATTATAAAGGCAAAAAACAGTGTTTTTATCAGTGAATACACTATGTAATAAGGTATGAACGCATATTGAATGCCATATATAAAATTCTCGGAAGTTATAACTCCGGTAATAGTACCGGCTGTCCAGCCACCGAAGATACCAACAATGATAGCCATCAGGGTAAGTACAGGATTAAACAGCAGAGTGGCGATTATTTTTGGAAGAATAAGGTAAGATGCTGAGTTTACACCCATTATTTCGAGAGCGTCAATTTGTTCCGTTACTCTCATAGTTCCGATTTCGGCTGCAATGTTAGAACCCACTTTCCCGGCAAGAATGAGTGCGGCAATGGTCGATGAGAACTCGAGGATCATTGAATCGCGGCAGCCCAGACCGATAAGATATTTAGGATATATTGGATTTTCAGTATTATATGCGGTCTGAAGAGTAATTACAGCCCCCATAAAAAATGAGATAATTGCAATAATGCCGATTGAATTCAGTCCCAGATTTACAAGTTCACTCATTGTTTGTTTGTAATAGAGAACCGGTTTCTCGGGTCTTGAAAATACTTTCTTTAGCAGAAGAAAGAATTTTCCGAATTGTGAAAGGAACTTAAACATTGTTTAATTTTTTGCAGCTCAAAATTACTAATATTTATCGTATTTACCTTCAATAGTTTTTGAAGCGCCTCTCCGTAATTAATTTATATATTTGCATAAAATGTTCTAATAAATATTTTTATGGATAACCGTTATGTTATTATAATGGCTGGAGGTGTAGGAAGCCGTTTCTGGCCTCTTAGCCGGCGTGAAAGACCAAAACAGTTTCTTGATATAATAGGTAGCGGAGAAACGCTTATTCAGCAAACCTTCAGGCGTTTTAAGAAATGCTGCCCTGAAAAAAATATTTTTGTTGTTACAAGTAACGATCACCGCGATCTGGTTATTGAACAGCTTAATATTGATCCTTCGCGCGTCCTTGTGGAACCCTTCCGGCGTAACACCGCACCATGTCTGGCATATGGAACTTTCAGGATACTTAAAGAAAATCCCAATGCAATAATTACCGTGACTCCTGCTGACCATCTTATAATAAAAGAAGATAAATTCAATGAAGTAATTCAGAGTTGCATCTCCTTTGCAGAAACAAACGATGCTTTGGTTACACTGGGAATAAAACCCGACAGGCCGGAGACCGGATATGGCTACATACAGGCTGAGAAGAAGAAACCAGTGAAAGGGTATCAGGATCTTTTAAAGGTAAAGACTTTTACCGAGAAGCCCGATCTGGATCTGGCTAAGAAATTTCTTGAAAGCGGGGATTTCTACTGGAATTCCGGGATATTTATCTGGAATATTAATGCTATCATGAAGGCATTTGAAAAATATATGCCGGATATGTTTCATGTCTTTGATGAGGGCAGAGTAAATTTCGGGACAAAGCTGGAGAGCAGCTTCATCGGGAAGACTTATGCTGAATGCCGAAGCATATCGATTGACTATGGTATTATGGAAAAAGCTGATAATGTTTATGTTATGGGAACAGATATAGGCTGGTCCGATCTGGGGACATGGAGTTCCCTGAGTGATCATTCACATGCTGATAAGAACCATAACTCAATTGTCAGGGGAGAGATTTTCTCATATGATAATCATGGGAATATATTCAATATAAATCCCGGCAAAATAGCTGTTATCCAGGGGCTCAAAGATTATATTGTCGTTGATTCGGATAATGTATTGCTTATTGTGAAGAAGGAAGAGGAACAGAATATTAAGCAGTTCCTGGAAGACGTAAAGAATTCGACAAAGGAAAAATTCCTTTAATGTATTTCGGATTTCGGATTGGGGATTGCGGATTGAAAAGGCCCCTCATTGAGGAGCCTCTTTTTGTAATGTGAATATCCTAATATTCCCAAAGATCGTGTTCAAAGTTGAAGAGTTCGGTTTTGATTCTCTCTGCTTCGAACAGGGTATGCTTTCCCTACTTCATACTGTGAGATGGATCTGTCGTTGTATACGTTGGATTCTCCGGCTATTACACCGCCAAACCGGCGCTGCATAAACAGATCATCGAATGAGATTCTCTGGGCGTCGTTATTTGTCATATAGACTTCCTGTTTTGCGAGGGCATCTCTTACCTCATCATATTTAATCCAGAACAATGGTTTCTTCAGGATTCTTCCTGCCTGTTCATCGAAGGCCATATAGTACGGTTCAATTGCAATGATCCTGACATCGAGTTTTGAAAGTTTTTTGTCAAAATACCACTCTTCGTACAGCATTAACTGTTTTACCTCCTCGGGTTTTGCATCCTGTTTTACAGAATCTTCCCTTGTCTGACCAGCAGCGTTGATCTGTACGGTCTCAATTTTGGTAACAGCACCCATTTTTACTTCTATATCTTTATAGGTAGTGCTTACAGTCGTATTCAGCGGATCATAGGCTGTCAGTCTTCCGGCCTTGATCTCATCGAGCAGGATATTTATAAAACTCTTTCTGCCGTCAAGAGTAGCTTCTGTGGGATAATACAGCGGCTGATTGATCTTTTCACGAAGGTCGATCAGACGGTAATAATATCTTGCCCAGATAACATCAGCTTCACGCAGATAGGGATACTCGATTTTCTTCGCATCCACTATCGATTTCTTGTAAATGTCCCCGAAACTCTGGGCATTTACGATCCCTGAAAGAGTAAGAGCTATAATTCCAAAAAGAATTTTCTTATTCATGATGTTTAAATATTTTGATATTAATCAATCTTTAAAATTACTGGCGAGAGTTCTTTTGTTTTGCCATCGGGTCCTAACGCTTTAATATCTTTTATTATTAAGTTTTTGCCTCTTGTAAGTCTTCCAATAAGATCTTTCTGTTTTGGTGTGAGAAGACTGTTGTTGCTTATTTCTTCGTAATCAGAACCTTTGTCTGAATAAAGAATCGTAAAGTTTGTTATTGTGTACTTAAGATCGAAATCAAAATCGGGGAGAATTGCAAACACACCCTGCTGGGCAGCTGCGGTAGCTCTCGGAACAGACCCGGTGCTCTTATTTGCAAAGATTGCGATTGGAGGAGGAATTGCTTTCACCCTGAATTCGTAAGGCGCATACTGAACTGGTTTGCCATTAATATCGGCTGTAACAATTACCTGAACATTCTGTCCGACAGCAGTTGGTTTGACCGACCAGGCACCTTTGAAATAATCACCTCCGGATTTTTTTACTTTATCTGACGAGAAATTACCGTTTACAACTCTGATTTTCAGTTTATCAGGACTAATACCAGGAACGGATACATCTATAGGGTTAGGAATCCCGTAGTACATAACGTTCATAGCGGTCGGAGATACAATAACATTAGGTTCGCCAACAACATATGATGATTCGAAGTTATAGTTCTTTGTCGAGCCATCTGGTGCTTTCAGTGCAATGATACCACCCCATTTCTTAGCGCCTGTTGAAGAGGCACGGGCTTTATATATTCCTTTACCGGTTTCATCGAGCTGAAGGGCATTTCCTCCGACTGTTATAACAGGTTTCTGTGTGGTGTCTGTTGCGGAGATAAATACCTGTGCTTCATATTCGCTTCCCAGGGTTACATAGTTTGAGGTCGGGATAACTATAGGTGTGAGCTTGTTGAATTTAAAAGAAGATGCGTCGATCTGGGAATAGAGATAGTTGAGGACTTCAGTTTCAGCATTTCTTACGCTTACCTGGTATTCGGAGAGGATACAAATAACTGCAACGAGAGGCATTGTCTGAAAGGTCAGATTTTCCCAGCGTTCTTTTTCTCCGTCTTCATTTTTGCCATCCTCTGTACTCAGACTGGTTTTAAGAGCCTCTTCTGCTGTAGGATTTTTACCATCGAGAGTAGATATAAGGAACTGCGCGGTATTCGTTCAGAAGAGCTTTAAGATCGTTTGCTTTTCCGTTTTCATTTGCACCGATAAGAACTTCTGATGGTACGTTTGTATCATCAATTCTTTTTACTTCTTCGATATACAACTTCGTTTCCTTTTACCGCGGGTGTTTCGGGATCTTTTTCAGCTTTTTTAATAATTTCAATCTTCAGTCCCTGGATAAAATTATATGCTTCATCTGCACGTTCTTTTACCTGGTATGCTGCTGTCTTATATTTTCCTGCTTTTGTCGGGTTTTCGGTAGCTGCCCTGTCGAATTCTTTGTATATGACGTCATTTTTAAGGGTGTAATTCGCGATGGTCTGAGTAAGACCCTTGTCAACTTTTTTGAATGCTTCTACGGCTTCTTTTGATACGTTAAGTGCAAGCATGGCGGTAAGCACCAGGTACATCATACCGATCATCTTTTGCCGTGGAGATAGCTTTTCGTGAGCCATTGGGTAGTAAATTTAGTTAGATGAAAAAAGCCACGTTATTTAACATTCATAGCTGCAAGCATGTTACCATAGACATTATTCAATGCCGAAAGGTTGTCGTTGAGCTTTGTTATCTGTTCGCGGTACTTTTTCGTATCTCCGGCTGATTCAGAAAGATCTTTCATTAAACCCTGGATGCCTTTATAAAGTGAGTCAGATTCTCTGAGATGTTCATCTGCCCCCTTCCGCTGCAGTTCATAGACTGCATTCAGAGCAGAGAGGTTCTTATTGAGCGATTCAAGTTGTTGCTGATATGATTTACCACCTGTTTCAATTACTGAGAATGAATCAGCCATTGAGCGGTAGGTGGAATTTGTTTCGTTGATTATTTTAGTTGTCGACTGATATGAATCTGAAAGTTTTCCGAGCGAATCATTGGCAGTGTTTATTGTGCTCATGTATTTGGAAGAAGCGGCAGAAACATCACCCATGGAATTCATATTGGCTGTTGATTCACTGAGTTTTTTCATTCCGACTCCAAGTTTCTGGAAGAGGTCGGGAGAGATCTCAGCTTTCTCAAGCATCTCGTCAAATTTTGCAAGTGCTACTGATCCAACGCCGCCGCCGATACCGCCACCACCAGAGCCGCCGCTATATTTTCCTCCATGAGAAGCGAGTTCAGGTGTCTCATCTTCAGGAATTCCAGCGAGTTCAGGATAGACCAGCGACCAGTCAACTTCCTCATGCAGAGGTTCAAAGGCAGAGAAGAAGAAGATTACTGCTTCAGTAAGAAGTCCGATAGTAAGCATTGTTCCCGCGAGAGGCCAATGCTGGATTTTGAAAAGTGCACCAATGATAACTACTGAAGCACCTAAACCGTAAAGTTTAGAGATGAAGTTTTTCCACCCGCTGCTTTGTACTAATTCTGCTAGGCTCATTTTACCAGTTTATTATTAGGGTTTATTTCTAATTATTTAGTTTACGCCAATATAAGATCTTACATTACGGAATCCGACATATGATTTAGTAGAATCCTGATATTCATAATCCCTTGCACTGGTCTGTAAAAAATATGCTATGTCTTTCCATGAGCCCCCGCGGATAACTTTTCTTTTCATGATAGGGGGGTCCTGTGGTGTTGCATTATATTCGTAGTTTGGCTGAAGATCGTGCTGGAAGATGTATGCTGAAGGAGAATAAGCACAGCATGTCCATTCTGCAACGTTACCCGACATATCATATAACCCGTATTCATTTGGTTCATATGATCCGACTTTTCCGGCATAAACATTACCATCGTCGATATAGTTTCCACGAAGCGGTTTGAAGTTAGCAAGGAAGCATCCTTTGTAGTTACGTGTGTATGGTCCGCCCCATGGATACATCGACAGGTCGAGGCCGCCACGTGCTGCATATTCCCATTCAGTTTCGAGAGGCAGCCGGTATTCATGTACATCTGCAACACCATCTTTCCGAAGAGCTGTATTCATGAAATTTGTTCTCCAGATACTGAAAGCAGTTGCCTGGGTCCACGATACTCCTACTACAGGATAATCATCGAATGATGGATGCCAGAAATAAAGTGATGCCTGGGGATCGTTGAATGAATATGTGAAGTCGCGGATCCAGCAGAGTGTATCGGGATAAACATTTATGATGTTATGTTTAATGAAAGATGAGCGATCTTTCACATCTGTGCGCGATCCGTCCTGGTTCGTTATTTTTCCTTCATATTTACCGGTGTTGTTGGTATAATCAAACTTATATGTTGCTTTGGCAGCAGACTGATAGTCAACCCAGAAATATGAGTAATTCAGTTTTCTGACGTCGATCTGTTTTTTGCCATTAAACCGTTCTTCCGGAGGATAATACATCTCCTCAAGAGTAGCCTTTGTGGTTTCTTCCTTTGGGATCAATTTTTTCGTCCCAGTTGATCACATTAGGTTCAATGACATTATCTTCATCATCAACCATAAAATATTGTCTGTCAGGGATACTGGCATTGCCGAGCTTTGTTCTGAGAATAGAATCGCGAACATAATATACAAACTGACGATACTTATTATTTGTTATTTCAGTCTGATCCATCCAGAAAGCGTCAACAGTAACGGATTTGGAGATACTATTCATCGCCCAAACGGCATCCTGATCGCTCGGTCCCATCATAAAATTC
The DNA here is from genome assembly GCA_963792925.1 of uncultured Bacteroidales bacterium. Taxonomy (GTDB): domain Bacteria; phylum Bacteroidota; class Bacteroidia; order Bacteroidales; family VadinHA17; genus LD21. Next base: position 129,861 of record CAWBYC010000005.1, read on the forward strand.
CCGGCAGGAATAAATGCCATTTCAAAGGGTTCCGGTTCAAAGAATTTTTTCCGCCCCTGAACGCCGGTTAATTCCCCATTATTTGAAGAGCCGCAACCAGTTAACAGGAGTATCAATATAAGAGCAGATAGGGTTACCTTTTTCATAATACTTTAGAATTTTATATTGCAAGTAAGTTATTATTTTTTAATAATCATAAAAATCTGATACTTTTATATTTCATCGGGCTTTTACCCAGACTGAGGTCGAAGCAATAGTTAATCATGAATTCATGCGACCCGCTGCTGTTCTTTCTTATATCTGACATTGTAAAATCATAAGAATATCCAAGTCTGATTCCATTGAAAAGTTCAAGCCCTACAATTCCGATCAAAGCATCGCCGGCTCTGTAAGAAACGCCTCCCCATACTTTTTTATTGTATCTGATGAGTGAAGTCACTGCAAACTGTAACTCCTTGCCATCGCTGAAAGCGAATACCGATGGCAGCAATTCAAGGGAAGGATTGGGTAACTGCAGGTTATATCCTCCTGTAAGATAGTAATGCCTGCTCACGTAAGGAGTGCCTTTGCTAAACTTTATTTTTGGCTGTGTTATGTGTGTGACCGAGAGCGCTGCATAATATTTATCAGTTTTGTAGTAAAGACCAAGGCCGGCATCAAAGGCGACATAGCTCTCCTTATTTTCAGGGATCAGAGGATCGCCTGAGACAGGAGTATGAGCATCGCCGTTCGGGATAGACCATTCAGGATTTAATGTCTTGTTCAACATGCCAAGGTTGATTCCGATACCCAGCTTTCCACTGCCCATATCCATCAGATATGCGTAAGACGCTGAAATATTGATATCCTTGTCGAAACCTATATTATCACTCTCAACAACCAAGCCCACGCCACTGTTTATTCCAAATGGTGAAACAGGAGCACTTATGTTGAAAACCGTCGTCGAGGGTGCTCCCTTGAATCCGACCCATTGCTGACGATTAAGCGCTGTGGCACAAATCATGCCGGAGGCTCCTGCAACACCCGGGTTATAGGTCAGTGTATTAAACATATACTGACTCGACAATGGATCCTGTTGAGAGAAGGCTGGACGAATAACCAGTACTAAAAAGAGAAATGCCGTAACAATTTTTTTCATCTCTTTATTTGCAGGTGCGTTGCATATTGATTGAACCGGTAAAAATAAATAAAAAACTAAGTGGTATACAAATTTGCCGGTAATTATTTAAACTCCGGAATATCTCTTAAACGTGCGTATCCGGATTTTGTTTCTTATTGAGCATTCAAAATTTCTGACCAGCCTTAGAGTATCAGGACTTTAGTCTCTCAGATGCCTGTACCCAACGGTCGGGAACTTCATTGCGATTAGCCTTCAGATAATCATCATGCGAACAGGCTATATAAAAATTTTCATCGTTTTCTCCGGGAAGTTCAATCCACCATCTGTCAGTAAGATTACTTTTTACAAATATCAGATCATCCTCAAGATCTGTTAACCTTACATGATATTTTATAAAACGGCCTGAATTGCTGATTTAGAACAGGTGTTTCATACTGTTTCTGTGAAAAACCCTCAAGGAAAAACCACAGGATCTGTGCAGCCAGACCAGTAGTCTGGATTTCGTATATCAAATTCGGGATTTACATCAAACAATCCGAATATTTTAAGTTTATCGGAAATCCCGGCATATCTCGAAAGAAGGCAGATCTCCTCGCCATAGAATCCATTTGGCGAAGGGCTGACAGTTCCCGGGTGAATCTGATTGTCGTACCGCTGAAATATCAAATATTGCGACATCAGAATCGCGAAACAATGGCTCGGTAAGATAAATAGCCTGCCTGACATCACCTATTCTGATCAGTTCCGAGCGGCGTTTCAGAAAACGGTTTATTATCTGCTGATCATTAAGATAGGTTTGATATCCGATATTGATATAGTGGAAAAAGTAGCTTTTGTGATTATTGATAATTGTATTAAGATAATTAAAAGAATCAGGCTCCTTTTCTTTCATTGCTGAAATCAATCCTGGGATCAACTGCTGTGAGAGTATATTTGTTTATAACCTGCGATATAGCCTTGTCAATTGCCGGCACCAGTGCACTGCTTCCCCCGATAATTACAGGGAAAATATTTTCGCTCAGAAGAATATACCAGAACATCTGTCAGACCGGCAAGAGTGTCATTGAACGTGACTCCCTGCTTCATGTTTCCCAGGTCGATTATTTTTGATTTTCCCGGGATCTTGGCGAGCTTGTATAACTCACCTCTTATCATGTCGGGCCCTTTTAAGGAACCTGTATTTGGTGAATTCCTTCCCTCCGGTACTCCCAGTATGGCAATTTTATCTTTTCAAGATCTTTTACCGGTGCATTATCAGTGTGAATAGAAATGTTGTGCGGAAATCCTGCCTGTGCTGTGAGATATTCAAAATCAGGACCTTCAATACTTACAGGATTAAAATAATCATTCAGGTTTACCATGGGTTGAATTAAGAGCTCTTTTTGGTTTTATCACTGCTTTCTATGATCTTTTCACATTCTTCTTTTGTCAGCTTTTCGGCATCTGTGCCTTTGGGAAGCCTGTAATTTTGCTTATCTTTAACCAGATAGGGACCATACCTGCCATTTAAGAGCTTTATTTCACCAAAATCATTAATTACCTTCTTCCTATCGCTTTCATTTTTTTCAAGAATTATCTCAACAGCTCTGTCAAAAGTCACGGTATATGGGTCATCCACTCCTTTTTTGAGCGAATAGAATTTGCTTTTGTATCTGATATAAGGACCGAATTTTCCTATCCCAATAACCATTTCGTCACCATCATATTCTCCGAGCGAACGCGGAAGGCGGAAGAGATTCAGGGCTTCTTCAAGAGTAATGGTTTCAAGCAACTGATTTTTTGAAAGACTTGCAAATCTGGGTTTTTCATCGTTCCCCGAATCGCCGATCTGGGCCACTGGTCCAAACCTGCCCATCCTGACTGTGATGGGTTCTCCTGTTTCCGGATGGTTTCCCAGCAGCCTTGTGCCATGTTTTTCTTTCTTTTTTCTCGAGAGTATTGGTTACGGTTTTATGGAAAGGCGAATAGAATTGCTGAATCATTCCTGTCCATTTGAGATTTCCAAGAGCGATCTCATCAAATTGTTCTTCCACCTCTGCTGTAAAATGATAATCAACAATTTCAGAGAAATTTTCCATCAGAAAATCGTTGACTATCATGCCGATATCCTGGGGAAAAGCTTTGATTTTTCCTTTCCTGTCATTTCAGTTTTTGTGGATTGGGCAATTTTCCCTTTAAGAAGCGAAATGATCTTTAGATCTACGTTTTTCGCCTGGTCTGTCCTCACGTGATACATATCCCCTGTTTTGAATAGTTGAAATTGTCGGGGCATATGTTGAAGGACGTCCGATACCGAGTTCCTCGAGTTTTTTGACAAGACTTGCTTCGGTATACCTTGGAGGAGGAGTTGTATATTTCTGAGTGGCAGTAATATTGTCATATAAAAGCGGCATTCCCTTTGTGACCGGAGGGATCACATATCTGTCTTCATCTGAGTTTTCCTGGTCGGTTGATTCCGTATATACTCTCAGGAATCCATCAAACTTAATTACCTCACCGATCAGCCTGAAAAGTGACGGGAGAATTATTCATATCAATTGATATAGAAGTTTTCTCGATCCTGGCATCGGCCATCTGGGAAGCAACAGTGCGTTTCCAGATCAGTTCATAAAGTCTTTTTTCATTCTGGCTCCCTGCTGTTGTGGGGTTGTCAAGATAAGCGGGACGTATAGCTTCATGAGCTTCCTGGGCACCTTTTGATTTTGTTTTGAACTGCCTGGTCTTTGAATATTTCTCACCATATTCCGAAATGATCATTTCTCTCGACTTTGACAAGTGCGAGGTTGGAAAGATTTGTTGAGTCGGTTCTCATATAGGTTATCTTACCTGCCTCATACAGTTTTTGTGCAACAGCCATTGTCTGGGCAACCGAAAAGCCGAGTTTCCTGTATGCTTCCTGCTGAAGGGTGGATGTTGTAAACGGAGGTGCGGGAGAACGTGTTCCAGGTTTTATGCTGATGTTTCCGATTGAATATTTTGAACTATTGCAGAGCTCGAGAAATTTCATTGCCTCTTTTTCATCAGGAAACCTTTTTGAAGCTTCCGCCCTCAGAGTAGCATTTTCGCCTTCAGCTGACTCGATATTGAAAACTGCCGTTACCCTGAATGCAGATTCTGATTCAAAGGATATTATTTCCCTTTCCCTTTCAACAATTAGACGAACTGCTACTGACTGTACTCTTCCTGCAGAGAGTGCAGGTTGTACTTTTTTCCAGAGAACCGGCGAGATTTCAAAACCGACAATCCTGTCGAGGATACGCCTGGCCTGTTGCGAATTTACAAGATTCATATCCACCTGACGCGGATTTTCAATAGCGCTTGAGATTGCTTCTTTAGTAATTTCGTGAAATACAATTCTTTTGTTGTTAGCGAGATCGAGTTTCAAAACGCTCACAAGATGCCACGCAATAGCTTCTCCTTCACGGTCCTCGTCAGATGCGATCCAGATATTTTTAGAATCTGAGGCAGCTTTCTCGCAGCTCACTTACAACTTTTGCCTTATCCTTTAGGGACTCTCATAAGTCGGGGGTGAAATTATTTTCAATATCAATACCAAGATTCTTCTTTGCCAGGTCTCTGATATGTCCGAAACTCGAAACAACACGGAAATCTTTTCCCAGGAACTTCTCAATGGTTTTAGCCTTTGCAGGCGACTCAACAATTACAAGATTTTCGATCATTACAGCAGATATTTATTCTTTTTTCAGACGACAAAGTAAATCAATTAGGTACCAAACTTCAAAATAAACCGTTAAGATTCTTTATATATTTACTATTTTTGGACAAAACACTAAATGTAAATGAAAGGCAATACTAACAACAAAAAATACCTTATCTGGTTCTGGTCCTTGTTTGCATTCCCCCTGGTTGTAGTCATAGTTTTATTCATACTCATATCGAGAGAAAAGCTTGGTCCAATGCCATCTTTCGCCGAACTTGGAAAATCCTGAATATTACCTGGCGGCAGAGGTAATTTCGGAAGACGGAGTACTGCTCGGGAAAATAAGTATTGAGAACCGGACCTGGACAGAATATAAAGATATATCTCCATATCTTACAGATGCATTAATTGCTACTGAAGATATCCGTTTTTACAGGCATTCGGGTGTTGACATCAGGGGTCTGGGGCGTGCTGTCATCAAAACAGTACTGCTGGGACAGAACACAGGTGGCGGAAGTACGATCACACAGCAGCTGGCTAAACAACTTTATCCTCGCGACACGGCAAGAAACTCAAACCTGATGAAGAAAATTAAGCTTGGGGTTTCTAAATTTAAGGAATGGGAGACTGCATTAAAGCTTGAGCGGAGTTATACAAAGGAAGAGATCATGACTATGTATCTGAACAAGTTTGACTTCAGCTATAACGCAATTGGAATAAAGTCAGCCGCAAAAGTGTATTTCAATACTACACCCGATTCTTTGAACCTTCAGCAGGCCGCTGTTTTAGTTGGAATGCTGAAAGCTTCAACAAAATATAATCCGGTCAGAAGACCTGAACTTATGCTCCAACGGAGAAATACTGTTCTTTCCCAGATGGCAAATTATGGCTACATAACTCCTGATGTTGCAGATTCGGTGATGAAACTGCCGATCGAAGTTGTCTTCAAGGTGGAAGATCATAATACTGGTCTTGCAACATATCTGAGGCAGTATTTAACAAACATAATGAAAAAGCCTGAGCCCGACAGAAATAAGTATGTGCAACAAGCTTCATATGATGAAGCATTATGGGAATGGAATAATAATCCATTATACGGCTGGTGCGCAAAGAATAAGAAACCTGACGGTGAAAGCTATGATGTTTACAGGGATGGACTGAAAATTTATACAACTATCAATTCCAGGATGCAGAAATATGCTGAAGAGGCAATGATTGAACATCTTTCCAAAGACGTTCAGCCTGATTTTTACAGACGAGCCAGATATTTTAAGAATCCCCCTTATTCGAATGATATTACCAAGAAAGAAGTTGATGAACTGATTATGAGTTCGCTTAAACAAAGTGACAGATATTATATCATGCGTGCGCGTGGTGTTTCTGAGGATTCGATAATGCTTGCCTTCAACACCCGTGTTAATATGAGGGTCTTTTCGTGGAAAGGTGACCGTGATACTATAATGACGCCTCTCGACTCAATAAGATATTATAAATATTTTGTGCGTTCAGCATTTTATGGTTGAGGATCCTCATAATGGATATGTCAAAGCATATGTTGGAGGACCCGATTTCAGATATTTCAAATACGATGCAGTCACCACACAAAAGAAACAGGTAGGGAGTACCATTAAGCCATTTCTATATACTGTGGCAATGCAAAACGGTTATTCACCATGTCAGGAGGTTGAGAATATCCCGCGGTCATTTGACATTCCCGGAGATTCTGTGCCCTGGACTCCCAGGAGCACCGGGCCCCCGGCTTATCATGGCAGGATGGTGACGCTGGCTTGGGGACTGGCGGAATCTGAAAACTACATCTCAGCCTGGTTGATGAAACAGTTCAAACCAACAGCCGTTACCGATCTGATGCATAAAATGGGTGTCAGAAGTTTTATAGACCCCGTGCCTTCAATATTTTTAGGAACCTCAGACATAAAACTGGAGGAGATGGTAGGGGCGTATGGAACTTTTGCCAATAAGGGAGTATATACCAAACCGATGTATGTCACGCGTATTGAAGACAAAAACGGGAACACAATTTCGCGTTTTACCCCTAGAATTGAAGAAGTGTTAAGTGAGGATCAGGCCTATCTGATGATAAATCTCCTTCAGGGAGTGGTTCTTAGCGGCACGGCGAACAAATTAAGGAGAGAACCTTATAATCTGATGAACCAGATAGGAGGTAAAACAGGAACGACACAGAATCATTCAAACGGATGGTTCATGGGTGTTACCCCAAATCTTGTGGGCGGAGTCTGGAGCGGATGGGAAGATCAGGCAATCCATTTTGAAACACTCGGAGAAGGTTCCGGAGCAAATATGGCGCTTCCCGTAATGGGTTTATTTTTGAAGAAAGTATATAGCGATCCCTAGTTGGGCATTATGGAAGCTGATGAGTTTGAAGTCCCGTCGAATTTCAATATGAATCTCGATTGTGATCAGATAAAAAGGAACAATGCAAGGGGGGATAATTCGAGGAGGGTGAGATATTAAATCGCTCAGGGCCCTGTGCTCTTTGCCCTCAGCTAAACAAACTCCTTATCAGATTCTCAATCTTCGCCACCTGAATCACTTCAATATTCAGGCCTTTTGAGTGCAATACTGCTGTGATATTTGGAGATATAGATTTTTGTGAACCCCATTTTTGATGCTTCCCTAATTCGTCTGTTCTATCCTGGAAACCGGTCTGATTTCTCCCGATAAGCCTGTTTCTCCTGCGAAACAGACCTCACGTCCGATAGGGATGTCGAGGTTTGAAGAAAGGACAGAACTCATTATTGCCAGGTCAATTGCCGGATCGCTTACTCTTGATTCCCCCCGCGATATTCAGGAAGACATCTTTGACGCCGAGTTTGAAACCGGCTCTTTTCTCCAGGACTGCCAGGAGCATATTGAGTCTTTTTATGTCAAACCCGGTGGAGCTTCTCTGCGGTGTTCCGTAAACAGCACTGCTGACGAGTGCCTGTGTTTCAATGAGAAACGGCCGTAGTCCGTCAACCGTGGCTGCTATGGATATTCCGCTCAGTGCTTCTTCATGCTGATTGATAAACATTTCAGAAGGGTTATCGACTTCCCTTAATCCTGTCTCAACCATCTCGAAGATGCCAATTTCAGAAGTGGATCCGAAGCGGTTTTTAACAGAACGGAGAATCCTGTATACGAAGTTATTGTCGCCTTCGAAATAAAGCACAACATCGACGATATGTTCGAGCACTTTCGGACCGGCGAGGGTGCCGTCCTTGGTGATATGGCCAATCAGAAAAACAGGTGTTCCTGTTATTTTTGAATATTTCAATAGCTGGGCTGCACATTCCCTAACCTGTGTAACTGAACCGGGTGATGACTCAAGCAGTGAGTTGTTAATGGTCTGTATCGAATCAATTATAATTAATCCGGGTTTTATATTTTCAGCGTGTAAGATTATGCTCTCGAGGTCGGTCTCGGCAAGAATATAACAAAGCGGGTTTGTATTTTTCATTCTTCTTGCCCTGAAGCTGATCTGTTCTTCGCTCTCTTCCCCCGAGACATAAAGGATGTTTTTGCCTTTGAGGGCAAGGGCCAGCTGAAGAGCAAGAGTGGATTTTCCTACTCCAGGTTCACCGCCGAGCAGTATCAGGGAACCACCTACAATTCCTCCGCCCAGGATACGGTCAAGTTCTGAAATCCCGGTCTTTTGCCGGCTGTGTTCATCAGCTTTTATATTATCGAGCAATTCGGGTTTCCTTTTTTCCTGAGCTGAATAAAGGAAGTTTCGCGCGATGAAGAGGAACGATTATTTCTTCGTGGTATGTATTCCACTCTTTGCATGATGGACATCTGCCGATCCACTTTGGAGATTCAACACCGCAATTCTGACAAACGAATATTGTTTTGTTTTTTGCCATTGGTAAAGAAGTTACAAGTCTAAATATATTAAAAATTTTAATCTCTTTAGCAAGCTTGCCTGCCTGCTTGCAGGGTCGCAAAAAACAAATCAAAGTCAGACCGGAATTAACAAGTCACTTCCCATGTAATTATTCAAATCAACCTCTCAAAGATAGCAAAATTGATTTGTCCTGCCATGAGAAATGACTCTCCTGCATGGATATGAATAATACTAGTTTTAAGAGAGCTTTAAATTTCATTTCCGGGAGATTTTATCGTTGTTCCATGACTCTCTAATTACTATAATAATATTAGTTGAAAGTGAGCTTCTAAAATGAAAGATTAGACCAGCCCATTTTTAATTCTGAAAAGATTCTTGAAAAATTTGATAAAACAATCATAATAAGGTTGTTATACGAATTAATTATAACTATAATAACACTAGTGGGCATTAAATTTTAAAATTTGTTCTTTGAAATTATGAGTTAATCGCACTTGTAGCGTTTTTTTGTAGCGTGACGATTTGAATGAAAAGTTGGATTTTTGCTTTGAAAAAAGCATTAATCCATGAATCAAGGCAAATATATCTTCGCTCAACTTACAGATTTTTTACCTCGCAGAGTTTTTGACAGGATAGTTGAAAAGTATGAGGGTAATAAGTATATAAGGTCTTTTAGCTGCTGGAATCAGATGCTTTGTATGGTGTTTGGACAACTAACTTCCAGGGACAGCATGCGGGATTTAATGTTAAGCCTTGAAGCTCATCATCCGAAGTATTATCATCTGGGCTTTGGCTCAACGGTCTCTCGCAGGAACCTTGGTACAGCAAACGAAAGGCGTAATTACAAAATCTTTGAAGAATTTGCTTATGTTCTGATTGAAGAAGCCCGCAGAAGTTGTTACCGTGATGATTTTGAGATCGAAGTTGATGGTAATGTTTATGCATTGGACTCTACAACTATCGACCTTTGTCTAAGCATCTTCTGGTGGGCAGAGTTTAGAAAGCATAAAGGAGGAATAAAGCTCCATACCTTATATGATGTAAAAACTTCCATACCCAGCTTTCTGTATATAACCAATGCTAGCGTTCACGATGTCAACATCATGGATATCATTCCATACGAAGCAGGGAGTTTTTATGTTGCTGATAAAGGATATATCGACTTTCTGAGGCTGTATAAAATCCATACTCATGGATCATTCTTTGTAACAAGAGCTAAGGAAAACTTGCAATTTAAAAGAATGTATTCCAGAAGCTGATAGATAAAACAACAGGAGTCCAAAGTGATCATATAGGGCGAGATTGCTCCGAGTAACACTTTTACCAAAGCCTAAATGATATGATTTGCTGCTATGTGCATCCAACGCAACCATCAAATCCCGGAGACTATCCCGATTAGTGAGTTGCCCGAAAAGCATACAGAGCAGTTGATTCCAGCAAGTAAAATGTTTTACATATCTATTGCCATCATACCTTTCGGCAATCCGATCAAAAACTCGTTGGGGCAGAAACTCAACGATCTGTGCAAAAACAAATTTTCCTTGATTCATCGCCAGCCATTTTGGTGGCCAACATAACCAATTCAAATCGTCACGCTACAAAAACACTCGTAAATTATAGATTAACAATGATTTCAAAGAACATTTAAATATTTTTAATGGACACTAGTGATTCAGAATGAATATGAATAAGCGATTTGTTATCAAAATAACAATAAACCTTGTCACTATTCTATAACACCAACGTATAAGTGATCGTACTGCAAATACAAAATAATAACACGAATCTATGATTGATTTCAAGTGCATCTCCAAGAGGGATGCGTTAGTTGGGAATTTCATGACTTTTATGAACCTCCATTGTGAAAATATTTACTCAATACCAAAAATATCTAGCGCCTATCCTACTAACCTATAACTAAAAGCAATATGAATCTCAAACGAATATTACTGATATTTTTTGTCCTGTCTCAAATGACAATCGTATTTAGTCAGAGCATCGAATTCACCTATGATGATAACGGCAACAGACTTACCAGAACGATTATCGTAGAACAACTTCAATCCCAGAACATAAAATTTCCTGTTGTAAATCCCAAAAGTCTTATTCCCGCTGATTCCAAAGCACAAGCACAGGAAATAAACAAAGATGCCATATTCTCTGAATTTAAGGATGAGTTAGAATCAGAGGATGGAGAAATAGCCACTGTAGTTTATCCAAATCCTAACAAGGGATTAATAAAAATTGACATATCGAATCTGCCTTTGAATTCCACTAGTGAAACGAGACTCTTCGATCTGAACGGGAATGAATTGTCAGTAATAAAAAATATAGAGAGCCATTCAGAAATTGATATCAATAAATATAGAGATGGGATCTATATTCTACAGAATAAAGATTAATGAGAGAATCACAAACTGGAAGATAGTTAAGACTCATAATTAATTGATTTTAAATCTCCTTCAGAACTTTGATCATATTACCAAAACATTATAAAATGAAGAAATTTCTGTTGATACTTGTGTTATTCTCTTTGATTATTCATAAAAGTATTGCTCAATTAGGACCTTTACTTGTATGCCCGGCAACAAACATTTCACCATCCACTATTTCTGTCGGGGCAAGTGGTGGACCAAGTTATATTACCGTAACAACACAAAATAATTGCACAACCTATTTAGTCTCTGAAAGCCTGGATTGGGTTTCGTGTACTAAAAGTGGATTAACGGTAACCGTAAATGTATCAGCAAACTCCGGCCCTGCAAGAGATGGTGAAGTATCGATAGGCGCAATTACTCTTTATGTACATCAGGCATGTGGTAATTACCCTGTCACACCGGGAAGTATTTCAGTTGATAGAAATAATTTCTGCTCAAATGCAGGAGGTAACATTACACTTACAGTAGTCGGTGGATCCGGAACTTATACCCGTTGGTTTTCCGGAAGTTGCGGTGGGACTCAGGTTGCTTATACAAATGGTTCATCAATATCAATTCCTGCACCAACCTCAACAACAACCTATTACGGTCGTTGGGAAAATAGTTGTAGCAACTCTACCTGTAAATACATAACAGTAAATGTAAATCAAGCACCGGTATTATCAATTTCGGGAACAAACCCAGTCTGTCCTGGCTCAACATATAGATACACAGCAAGTAGTAGTGGATTAACAACCTACAACTGGTCTCTTCCTTCTGGCGCATCAGGTAGTAGTTCAACTTATTATATTGACGTCACATTTGGTACAACTTCTGGGAATGTTTCGGTATCAGCCATTGATGCTCATGGCTGTACAAGTAATACTGCTACCTATGGAGTAACTGTAAATTCCTTACATCAATATTCAGTGATGGGTGGGGGTACAACTTGTCCTGGTGTTGGCATACCGGTAAGCTTACAAGGTTCAACTAGTGGTATTACATATAAGTGTTATTTAAATGGTGTCTGGCAATCTGGTGATATAATTGTTGGAAATGGCGGAAATAATGTCTCTTGGAACAAGTCTGCCCCAGGAACCTATACAATAAAAGGGGTAAATGGCGTTTGTGAAATACCTATGACTGGTAGCGCTAACGTAAATAATTATCCCCAATCAACTGCTCCCACCGGAATAAATGCAACAATTAATCCTATCTGTCAAAACGGTATAGGTACGACTTTAACACCAGCTAATGGAAGTTTAGGCACCGGGGCCAGTTGGAAATGGTATACTAGTAGTTGTGGAGGGACACTTGCCTATACTGGAAATTCATTTTTGGTTAATCCCACAACTTCAACCACTTATTGGGTTAGAGCTGAAGGAACATGTAATACAACTGCCTGCGCCCCAGGCTTAACTGTCACAGTAAACCCGCTTCCTTCTATAACTTCTCAACCTGTGGATGCAACTATTACACCTGATCAATCTGCCTCATTTTTAGTTACAGCTACCGGCCCAAACCTTCAGTATCAATGGCAATATTCATCTTCTCATGATGGACCATGGACATCTTTGGCAGGAAAAACTTCTAATAATCTTATTGTTGATAATTCGGAAATTTATGCATCGAAATTTTACAGATGCCAGATGACCTCAGATTGCGGTACCCTATATTCAAATTCTGTTAAAATAGTTGTTCCAGTCAACTATATAACAGACTTACCAGACATAAACCGCTCGATTGATGTAGAAAAAAAAGTTGGAACAACAAATGTATCAAGCTCAGTTAATCAAATGGGTGCTGCAACAATTAACATTCCAGTATTTTCATCACCTGGGACTAATGGTATGGCCCCATCAATCTCTTTATTCTATAATAGTCAGTCACCAAATGGAATTTTAGGATATGGCTGGCATATAGGTGGCCTAACGAAAATCTCAAGAACCGGAAAGACAATGATCGATGATAATGAAGTAACAGGAGTAACTTTTACCATGTCTGATCGCTTCAGCCTTAATGGCGAAAAGCTTTTGGCTTCTACGGGAACATATGGGTCAGATAATTCAATATATTTTGCAGAAAGTTCCCCTTTTTCAAAAATTACCGCTTATGGAACAACTGGTAATGGACCAACTTATTTAAAAGAAGAAACTAAAGCAGGCATAACAAATGAATATGGTAACTCTGGTGATTCAAGACAGTTTGTTGGTAATGAGAATAATACAGTTTTTTAATGGCTTTTAAACAAAGTTATTGATTCTAACGGAAACTATATTAAATATAACTATTCAAGTTTTGAAGGAGGAGTACTATATAAGGAGCATTGAATATACGGGTAACGCTCAACAATCTCTAAATCCTTATGATTCGATCATTTTCAAATATTATAACAGAACCGATGATAAATCAAAATTTCTTATTGGCCCGGGTTTTATACCGCAAACAAAACTGCTCACGAATATACTTATCTATTGCGAAGGGTTGCAGGTACATAAATATGAATTAAATTACACAAACGGATTCTATTCTCAACTAGTTGAAATAGCAGAACAGGGTAAAAATATAACGGATACTTATAATCCAACTATTATCAAATGGGGAAATAGTGGAACATTCTCTGAGGAATATGAGTCACAGATAACAAAATATGATGAAATTCAAGGGATAGAAACTGGCGACTATAATGGAGACGGGGCAGATGACCTAGCCATATGGGGAAACAACAGTACGGAAGCTGGATTATCCCTATATTCACTTAATTCATATGGATCCTTTGACAGGATTTATAATAAGACATTCCCACTTGATTATTTCTCACCTTTTTACAAGAAACTTCCATTCAATGCTGTTTCTGATATGAATGGTGATGGGATAGACGATTTAATCTTTTCATCTACTGATTCTTTGCATGTATTCATGGGAAGTACATCATCTCAGGAAGTCTTCAGGGTTTCAGAGAAAAGAGCGAATATTGGGACAGAAATAATTACCTGGTGATTTTAATGGAGACGGAGTTGGAGAACTTTTAAAAACAAGTTCAATTATTTCATTTTCTTCCAACGAGCAGTGGCCTGTTTCATTACCTTTAGGATATTCCAGGATATTAGTTGATTTTGATGGAGATGGTAAAACAGATTTATTGTCTCTTACTCCTACAGGATATATTTTAACCAGATTTATTTATAATAAATCTACAAAATCAGTACTCTATAAGCAATTCTTCAACCTTTACAAGTTCACTCCTTAATTATACCAACAGAGAAAAAATATTTTCAGGGGATTTTAATGGTGATCATCAGACAAATTTTCTAGTTAAGGATGAGTACGGATGGCATATTATGGATTACAACGAATCACAATATAATACTGATAGTGACTATAATATTACCTTCTTAGGCTCATTTGATCCTTCAGTACAGACTAACGGACAGGCATTATTCATCCAGGATATAAACACTGATGGCAAATCTGACTTTATTCAGATAGCCAATCATTATGAATCTGAAAATATAGATGGTCTGAATATAACTTATCATCTGAGCAAAGGTCTTGACTTTAAACTTGAAAATTATCAATGGCTGAGAACAATGACTTTTGTAAGTCCTAATGACTTTACCTTTGGCAATTATTATGGAGACGGGCAGCTTGATTGTCTCTATCAGTTATTTGATATGTTCAAACTGAAGAATAATGACCGTGTTAACCTGGTGGAATCTGTATTGAACGGTCTGAATCGTAAATTTGATTTTAACTATAAATATAAATGTAGAAACATCGGATGCGCTACCCAGACCTGTATTAACCACTTTGAAATATATCCCTTTCAGACAGTTTATTGTAGATACACTATTTTCTACAGGAAGCGATAAATACGAAAATCATTAACATATTCTTACACAAATCCTATCCTTCATCTGGCGGGAAAAGGATTCCTGGGCTTTGCAAATCAATCCATGACCGACAATGTTACACAAATTACCAGTTCCAGCAGGTTGGATGCAGATGAAAATTCTGTTTATGCGTATCCTACAAGTCAATCTGTAAAAGATGGAGAAGGGAATGTAGTGTCAGAGAAAATCTTTACAGGATCAAAAAAAACTAACGCTGATGGCAGTTACTTTGGATATATATCAAAAGTCATTTCCAGCGATATTCTTCACAGTGTCACCGATACAACCTTTTATTATTATGATTCATACGGCAACGATACACTTACCATTGTAAAGCAAAATGGCGAGCTTGTTACAACTAGTGGAAACCAATTTATTGCAAAAAACTCATGGTGCCCTGCCAGATTATCTTCAACAAAATTAACCAGGACATCCTATAACGGTCAACCGACTTACGAATCCTTATCCAAGTTCAGATATGATAACCTTGGCCGGGTAACGAGTAACAACATTTTTGCGAATCTCACTGACTCTCTTCATACTGATATTTATTATAATAATTACGGAAATATCCTCTCAAAAGTTACCAGATTGCATAATGGAAAAGGCAGATCTGAATCATATTCCTATGATGCCAGACAAAGGTTTGTTGAAAGCATTACAGACAGATAGCTGACATCTTCGTATCTATATGATCACGTGACGGGTAACGTAACCAAAGAGACTGCGCCAAATTCGCTTGAAACATCCTATGTTTATGATGGTTTAGGTAGGGAGACCAGGAAAGAAATTTCCGCAACAAAATTTATATCAACCGGTTATGAATGGAGTGTAGGAACTCCTCAAAATGCCATATATTATGTAAATCAATCCGATGCATTCTCCGGGAATAAAGTATGGTATGATAATTTGGGAAAACAGGTACGTAACCAATCAACAGGTTTTAACGGATCTGAAATATATGTCGATAATCAGTATTCCTCAAGAGGAGATATAGTAAAAGAAAGCAATCCTTATCTAAGCTCATCTAATCCGGTTTGGAATACCTTTTCCTACGACAATTTAGGTAGAATTGAATCATCTATGACTAATGGGTAGACAATTAACTATTGATATAATAACAATGAAACTACAGCAACGCTCCAGGTCACAGGAGAAAACAGGGTTAATACCGTATCAGTAAATGGTGTCGGTCAGGTAGCTTCCACTACTAGGAATAACATGACACTTGGTTTTGAATATGACAATAACGGAAAAATGATTAATGCAACTCCTACCGCTTCAGGTAGTTCCGTAAGTTATGGTTATGATGCACGTTCAACGCTTGCGAGCGAAACCGATCCTGACAGAGGAATATCCAAATATGGGTTTAATTCCTTTGGCGAATTAAATCATTCTCAATCTGCGAAAGGAGATGAGGATTCAATTATATATGATTTTATTGGTAGGGATTCGATTAGGATCAGGGAAAATGGAGTAACTTATTATACTTACTACTCGTCGGGATCAGGAAAGGGACGGTTAAGCCAGCTGAACAGTCCATCAGGATACGAGAAATTTTCTTATGATATATATGGAAACGTTACCAGGAAATGTGATAGTATTCCGGGACAGGTATCCTTTCCTTTTAATTATGTTTATGATGATTATGGTAGGATGTCAAAGATGACTTACCCGGGGGGATTTGCCGTAAACTACTATTATAATAACAAAGGCTATCTTGAATCCATTAAAAGGGCGAGCGATAATTTCCCCATATGGAAATGTAATTCTGTTAATGAACAGGGATTTACGACCGAGTATTCTTTCAGCAAATGACAACATTCTAGTACATAAGTCCTTTGATGGAAATGGATACCTGAATGATATCAAAACAACAGTAAACTCAAGTAGCCAAGCAATGGTTTGAATATTCATTCGAAGCGAGTAGTGGAGATATGACTATGCGGAAAGATAGAATCAGAAATCTGACAGAAGACTTCGGATATGATGTATTTGACCAGTTAAAATGGTCGAAAGTAACCGGTCAGGATAGCTTACGCATGAATTATGACGATATTGGTAATATAACCTACAAGTCAGATGTCGGGGATTATTTCTATAACTCAACCCGTGTCCATGCAGTTGATAGCGTTAATAGCAGTCAGAATCTTAACAGGCAGAACATAGGGTATACGTTTTTTCAATAAACCAGAATTCATTGCATCGGAATCAGATTCATTGGTTTATTTATATAATATATCAGATGAGAGAATAAAGTCTGTATGGTATGATACCACAAGACAGTTACTCAAAACAAGGTGGTATTCCGGATTGTATGAAAGAATTGATTCTGGATCGACAATAAAACATTACTACTATATTAACTCCCCGGAGGGTCCGGTTGCTTTGGCGATTCAGGTAGGATCGGGCGTACCTGTTATTTATTATCTTTGTAAAGATCACCTCGGTTCCATAACGGGAATTATGAACTCAATCGGAAATATTCTTGAAGAATATAATTATGATCCCTGGGGTAAGAGAAGGAACCCGGCTGACTGGTCGTATTCGAATGTTTCTTCTCCAACATACACACAACGAGGCTTTACAGGACATGAACATATTGATATGTTTAACCTGATCAATATGAACGGAAGAATCTATGATTCTGAAATAGCAAGGTTTTTAAGCCCGGACCCGATCATTCAGGATCCATATAATATTTTAAGTTACAATAGATATGCATATTGCCTCAATAATCCATTGATATATATAGATCCTAGTGGATATTACAAAATAACCCTATGGGAAAAAATTAAGGCCTTTTTTAGAACTCAAAGAGAATGCAGCTATAATAGTAATAGTGGAGAAAGTGGAGGTAGTAATGGAGGTAGTGATGGTGGAAGTAATGGTGGAAGTAATAGTAATAGTAATAACTCTTCTAGTCCTTCTTTAAATTTCTATTTTACGAATGGGATGCCATACATTAATACTAGTTCAGGAGTAAAAACGACAAGTGGTGGTGGTTCTAGTCAAGGTAATTCAAATGCAAGCCTTACTGAATTAACTAAAGTGAGCCAAGGACAAGATGGGGTATATTATGGGAATAATATTTTTTTTAAAACTTGGACTCATTACCAAATTGGATTCCACACTGACTTATATGTTTCTACTGATGCTTTGGATTTTAGTTTTGTTTCAAAAAAGGATCTTATTTATAATGCTGAAAAGAACACATATAGTGTGAATCTATTTGCATTAAAGAAAAATAATCAAACATCTCTAGCCCTGGGTAAAGTTTCCTTAAATTATATAGGTAATAATTTGTATACTATTAATTCTGATTTGTATGATTTTAATATTGAATGGAAGGAGGGTTTTTCAAAACGTAATAGAGGAACTTTCATAGCCGGCTTAGTTCATGGACCCGTCCTTGATAATTATCCTATTCCAATAATTCCATCTATATATGGACCATCATATTATTTAGGAGGATATTATAATATATTCTTTATTGGTACAATTTATATAAAACCATAATCATGAGATACATAAAGTACGTTCTTTTAACTCTGTTAATTTTGGCTTCATGTACAGATAATTATAATTATGGAGGTTATGAAATAGAAAATGATACCGAGATGGGACAGAATCTCATACTTACATATTCTGATACTACTTCTTTTCACATGTGGGATGATGGTTCATTAACAAAGCAAGAAGGAGTATTCTTCAATTACCATTCAAGTTGGAATATTGATACATTGTTTGTCTGGAAAGGATCAATTTTAATTGAATCTGATATTTGGGATATAAAATCAGATAGTAATTATATAACTGTGGATCAAAAACCATTGGATTTAATTTTTGGTAAAATTGAGTCTAAGGATTTTAATCCGCATCGACCTCGTTGGCCCGGGAATGCAATAGAAGCTAAAATAATGTTGAAAGAAAGTACATTACATAAATATTGGATTATCATAAAAAAGACAAAAGATATTTATGGTGGATATGATAAGAATGAGTTTGAATCATACTGTCATAATCTAAAAATTCCTCAGCATTTATTCTTTAAAGATTAAATCAGGTAATTAGGTGTGAGGGTTGCTCATTTATGTTGCATTGTAGAAAACGTTAGGTATTAGGTATGCAACATAAATCGCA
The DNA here is from genome assembly GCA_963792925.1 of uncultured Bacteroidales bacterium. Taxonomy (GTDB): domain Bacteria; phylum Bacteroidota; class Bacteroidia; order Bacteroidales; family VadinHA17; genus LD21. The sequence goes on from CAWBYC010000005.1 coordinate 148,960, forward strand.
ACCCTCACTTTGATTAATGCGAGCCTGCTGGAGCCAATTTTAATCGGCATGCTTTTGAAGGTTTCTTTAAAGGAACAGCAGGAAGTGTGACCATGCGTACACATTTATAGGCAGCTTTAGGGGACAAAATCCCAAATGATCTTTTTCTATAGAAACAGCGGTAATTTTTTCAAAATCTCAATCATGTCCTTACTATCACTGAGTATATATTTTTCAAAGGCCTCCAAACTTCGATGCCCACTAATTTTCATTGCAATTGACACAGGGCATCCTTGATTAACGAGATTCGTACATAGAGATCGTCTGGCTGTGTGCGATTGACAGAGTTTCCATTTCTCCACAGGTTCTGGATTAAGCTTTACACCACCTTTTGTGTGGGGGATTGCAGTCATTCGCCTGATGAATGCACTTTGACAAACGACTTTAATAAGATCGTTGGTTTTATCATTATTAAGTTGCTTTGGCATTTTACCGTTGTACTTTTTGAGAACTGCCTTAACGTACGTATGAACAGGAATTTCAGCTTCCTCCCCAGTTTTCAGACTTGTAATTTTGATAATATCATTCTCAATCAGGTCATTCCTCATTTTTCCCCAGTCAGAAAAACGTAATCCGGTAAAGCATCCTACAATAAATGAATCCCTGACAGCTTCCAATTCCTTCCCGGACAGCTTGTCTCTATTCTTAGTTTTCGGATGATCTTTGAAAGAACAATGCCAGATCCGGTCAAGTTCAGCCGGAGTCAAATAAACATTGACAATCTTTTCAGTTTTAACGGCATCTCCAATTTTGAAACCTTTGTGATCAATGTTGGCATGTACTTTCTTAATATAAGCTTTGTTGATAATAGCTCGGAGATGCTTTATTTGTGTACGGATACTGCTAATTTTATAATCTTTTTTCATCTCCAGGAATTTAACAAAATCCTCAAAGAACTGAACATCGAGACTGTCAAAAGTCGGTCGCTTTCTTCCGCAAAACTCAAGGAGATTGTGATAAGTAAGCAGGTATCCTTTGTAAACTCTTTTCTTTCCCACTTTGAATTCAGATAATCTTTCATTGTAGTATTCCAGAAACTTTACAGGGACTTTGACGCCGCCTGAAGCAACTGACAAATTCATTTTTTCATAGTACGTCTTCTTTATATCTGTCGTCCGTCCGGATTTATAATCATCTATTGCACTAAGGAAAGCGCCTTCACATTGTTTCAACTGGCTCAGAATACTTTTCCCGTTTGCATCTTTCAGTTTGGAGTTTTTCAGTCCTTCAAAATTATTGATCCATTCGCCTGGAGGAATCCTTATATTTGTAGTAGTCTTTACAGGAACCTTCTTTGAAGTCCAGTGTTCGAGGTAAATAAAACCATTCGGCTGTAATTTCAGTTTGCTAAACATTGTGTCAATTATTATGAATCAAATGTATAGAAACTTTCAGAAAGGGCAAACTAATTCGTTGGTTTTTAGTTGGGTTTTTAAAATAGCTATGCGGATATCCGGAGAGCAATATTTAAAAAATGGAGACGTGATAATTAGCACATATTCAAATATATAACAAAATAAAGTGCTCTCTAGATACTGAGAAAGCACTTTTTGAAGCAATGAAAGATTGATTATATATGTAAAAGACTAAATTACAGATATATACAAATAATTTGAAATCAAAAATAGTATTACACAGAGTTACACAGAGAGAAAAATTATTCGGTCACACCCTTGTGGCTCTAAGTGGTACTCTGTAGATCTCTGTGTAAGTTCTTTATTTAGAATCGACTGATTGCTTTGGAGACTTCTCCTTCCTGAAAATAATATAAAATGAAATTGTCCCCACAATGGCTACAAAGATCAATTGAGATTCATGAGTCAACAATGCATAAGCGAGACCGTCTTCCAGAGGTATTCCATTGACAATAAGAAGACCGCGGGATACAATGTAATGGAATGCCCCGAGCCCGCTTTGTATCGGAGCCGACATTGCCAGGCCGCCAATGACAAGGATAAAAATACTGTTGCCAAAGGTCAGGTGTGAAGTACTTTCAAGAGAGAAAACCACAACCCATGTCATAAGTAAATAATTGACCCATATGAATATAGTATGGAATAAAAACTCCCATTTTCTTTTCAGGTTTGTGATTGTTTTGAGTCCGTTAATTATTCCGCGACTGAGATCGAAAAGCTTTGAAAAGAACCTGATTTTTCTTAGTCTGGATTTATACCTGATCATCAGAAAAAGTGTGGTAATTCCAATTAAAAATAATGAAGCCCACAGGATCCAGGTGTTGCCGAAAAGGTCATAAACTTTCTGTTGGATCGGCAGGAATATGCTCTCTTTGAGGAAAATGGCTATATGTTCACCGCTCGTGACTATGAGAATGATCATTATGGAAAGAAGGGATAAAAAATCTATTGTTCGTTCGATCACTACTGTCCCGATAAGCTGGTCGACAGGAATTTTCTCTTTTTTCCCCAGAGCCACACATCTGGTGATTTCTCCGATACGAGGGAGGGCAAGATTGGCAAGATAACCTGTCATCAGGGAATAGAAGGCATTTTTTGTTGAAGGTTGAAACCCCAGGGCGTTTACCAGAAGCACCCAGCGCCGGGCCCTGCTGACAAAGGCAAAGAAGCCGAAGAGGACTGATAGCAACAACCAGGAGTAATCTGCTTCCTTTAAGGATTCTCCAAGTTTTGAGAAGTTGACACTTCTGAAAGCAAACCAAAGCAGGATTATGCCTGCGGTGAGGAAAGCTATAAACTTTAGAGTTTGCAGAAGAGTTTTTCTCAACTTCAGATCAGTTTATTGGTTTTGGTATCGGGGAAAATAATTACAGGTTTAAAGGATTTGGCTTCCTCGAATTCCAGTAATCCGAATGACATTATTATAACAGTATCACCTACAATGACCTTCCTTGCAGCAGCCCCGTTCAGGCAGATGTCGCCCGAACCTCTTACACCTTTTATTACATATGTTATGAGGCGTTCTCCGTTGTTCAGATCGAGAACATGTACTTTTTCATTCTCGATGAGGTTAGCTGCTTCCATCAGGTCCTCGTCAATTGTAATGCTGCCTATGTAATTCAGATTAGCTCCGGTTACTGAGACCTTGTGGATCTTTGATTTTATTACTTCTATTAACATTCTCTGAAATTGTGTTGTTCCTAATTAATGCGCAAAGTTAATTAACCTTTTTGGATCAGACCAATTCAATTTCAATATTATCTATAAGACGAATTTTGCCGGCGTAAACTGCAATGCAACCATAGTACGCTTTATTCTTTTTCATCTCACTCCTGTTCTTAACAGGTATAAGATCGGTATCATCTACGATTTCAAAATATTCCAGACTGAACCCGGGCTCATTATTTATCTGATCCTTCACGAACGATTTTATATCAGAAAGGCCCGTATTCTTAATCATTTCAGAGGCTTTTGAAATTGTTTTGAAAATAAGCGGGGCCCTGTTTCTCAGATCCGGGTCAAGCAGACTGTTCCTGCTGCTCATTGCCAGACCATCTTTTTCACGCACTATGGGATGACCGATTATCCCGACCTCAATGCCTGTTTGCTTTACCAGCGACCTGATGACAGCAAGCTGCTGAAAATCCTTCAGACCAAATATCGCAATATCGGGTTTAACAATATCGAACAATCTGCTTACTACCTGGGCAACCCCGTTAAAATGGCCGGGACGGTGAAGAGCCTCCATCACATGGTCGAGATTTCCGAAATTGAATTTTCTTTTGTCCTCCTCGGGGTAAATTTCCTTAATATCGGGGGTAAAGACAATATCGTTTTCTCTTAAGATTTTCCGCAACAATCCAAGATCACTTTCTAGAGTTCTGGGGTAATTTTTAAGATCATTTTTATCATTGAACTGGGTAGGATTGACAAAGATACTGATGATTATTACCGGGCATTTTTGAATTGCTGTTTCTGCAAGCGATATATGACCTTTATGAAGAGCGCCCATTGTTGGGACAAATCCCACGGGCGACAGATTCAGTTTGCTTAATTGATTTTGAAGTTCATTTACAGTACTGAAGACATTCATTGTAACTGAGTTTTAAGACATTAAATTTGTGCTTGGCGGCGGTTCGAAGATAATCACAAAATATTATTAAATGAAGTGCGTCATTGTTGCAAATATTCGGAGCCCTATGAATATCTGTTTATTATTTTGTTATAAATTATTACTATCTTTGCACCTTAAATCGAAATGGTATATCCAGGCAGGTAAATGGAAAGCAGGAAGGTATTATTCATTTCACAAGAGATTACGCCGTACTTAGGTGAAACTAAGTTGTCGAAGATCGGAAGATTTCTCCCACAGGGCATTCAGGAAAGAGGCAAAGAGATCCGCACTTTCATGCCGAGGTATGGGTGTATCAATGAAAGGAGGAATCAGCTTCACGAGGTAATCCGTCTTTCAGGGATGAATCTGATAATCGACGACACTGATCATCCCCTGATAATTAAAGTTGCATCTATACAATCTGCGCGCATGCAGGTATACTTTATAGATAATGACGATTATTTTCAGAGGAAACATATTATCAGTGATACAAACGGAAAAGAGTTTGAAGATAATGATGAGCGTGCATTATTTTTTGCACGTGGTGTTATTGAGACTGTCAAGAAATTGCGGTGGGCGCCTGATATAGTACATTGCCATGGATGGATGACAGCCCTTGTTCCGGTCTATTTAAGAAGCATCTACAATGATGATCCGCTCTTTCATAACTATAAAATAATCTATTCTATTTACAATAATGATTTTAAAACACCGTTTAGAACAACCTTCGCAGATAAACTCAGGTTCGACGGAATAGATGGTGAGAATCTGAAAATGGTTAAAAAACCTGATTTTGTAAATGTGTCAAAACTGGCAATCAAATATTCAGACGGGATCATTATCGGGAGCGAGGACATAAACGAGGAATTGAAAAAATACCTTACAACAATTAATAAACCGGTTCTTGAATTTAAAAATGAAACCGAATACATTGATGCCTATAATGACTTTTATGACAAGATGCTATAATAATAAATCCCGACACATATTCAGAAAAGTTTCTGCCTCACAAATTTTCAGCCTTGCTTTATTTTCAGTTTTTGCATTTTTTATTAGTTCCTGTGAGAAAGGGGTATTAAAGATCGGAACTGATCTTCTTCCGGCAGAAGATTTCGTGTCAATCAATGCAATTGACACGCTGAGCATTTTCTCATACACAATGTATGATGAGAAGATACAGACCGACAATCCTTCAGTTACATATCTTGGTCAGATCTCTGACCCTGTATTCGGAACCACCACCACTGAATTTGTGACTCAGCTCCGGCTCAATTCAAAATGGACCGGGGGAGGTCACGTGACAATTGATTCGGTAGTACTGTATTTACACCTTCTGTCAGCATCCGGAGGAGCGACTTCCGCTCAGACTCTGAAGATCTCGGAGATTTCGGATATGCTATACCCCGACTCTGCTTATTATTCAAACAGAATACCAAATCTCAGCGGGTTTTCAGCGGATAATATTATGTTACCGCAGGGACTAATTGGCGATACATCTATCTCAGTTAAGCTTCCGAACGAATTTGGAGAACGCATCTTCGAAGATCCTTCTCAGCTATTCTATGATCCGGATCATATTCATTTTACAGAGGGGTTCCCTGATTTCAGATCATATTTCAAGGGAATATATGTTCAGATTGCACCAAGTCCCGATCCGTTACTGGTTTCATTATTCCTCGCACCACCCGACGTAGGCAGTACATCTCATCCGACAAGTACAAATTTTATTGCAATTTTCCTGACTGATTCACTGGGTACAAGCGGCGAGTATGATCTTGTACTGGATGCAAGATCTAAAAATGGCGCATACAACATATATTCACACGATTACCTTGCAGCAGCGCCTGAACTCAGGATAAAACACATAAACGATAATTATAAAGATGATCTTTCTTATCTGCAGTATCTAAATGGAGTATATACAAGATTAGTGCTGCCGGGTCTTGAAAAGCTTAAAACAGAAAGCTCTCTTGGCCGGATTGCTGTGAACAAGGCAAGATTGGTCGTACCTGTTCATATGACTGATTCTACAAAATTTATTTCAAAAACTGTCCCGCTTCAGCTTGTCCTGAGGTATAAAACCAGTGCCGGGAAATATGTGGTACCTGACTATACAATGGGATCAACGGGGTTGGACGCTTCACATTTATTCTTCGATGGTACTCTCGATTCTGTTAACAGGGTATACAATTTCAATATTCCTCAGTTTGTCCAGTCATATCTTGAAGATGAAGGGAATGTTGTTGAACCTATGCTGGAAATATACCAGGGATCGGGTGTGCGTAATGTTGTATTCGAAGCAAACGGAAGCAAGAATCCGGTCAAATTTGAATTTACATATACCAAGTTCTAGATTTTGTGAACCAAAACATTTACTTTCGTGTTTACATTCTAAATTTATCTGAACATGTGTGGTATAATCGGTTATATAGGGACTAAAGACGCCCGGGCAATCATAATTAATGGACTGAAGAGACTTGAATATCGTGGCTATGATTCAGCCGGAATGGCTCTTATTAACGGAGAAACAAAGATATTCAAATGTGCAGGGAGAGTAAAGGATCTTGAAGATCTGGTAAATCTGACAAGTTTTAATGGCACCACAGGGATGGGCCATACCCGATGGGCGACACATGGCGAACCAAATGAATTAAATGCACATCCCCAGGCTTCATATAAGGGTAATTTTATTGTTGTTCATAACGGAATCATCGAGAACTATTCGCGTCTGAAGAAGCATCTGGAAAGCAGGGGTGTTAAATTCTCAAGCCAGACTGATACGGAAGTTCTGGCAAATCTTATAGAACATATGTATCTTGAAGGAGACCTGACTGCCGAACAGGCTATCACTCTCGCGCTTAACAGGGTTGAGGGTACATTCGGTCTCGTAATAATCTGTACAAAAGAGCCTGATAAGTTGTTTGCTGCCAGAAAAGGAAGTCCACTGGTTATCGGAGTGGGAGATGGTGAAAACTTTATTGCATCCGACGCTACACCGATAGTTGAGTTCACACAAAGAGTCATTTACCTTAATGACGACGATCTTGCAATCATCAAAAAAGATGAGCTTATTCTCAAAACAATAAGAACAGGTTCTATTCAGCCTGAAGTAAAGGAAATAGATCTTAAGATGGGAGAGATTGATAAGGAAGGTTTTGCTCACTTCATGTTGAAAGAGATATTCGAACAGCCAAGAGCAATCCACGACACTTTCAGAGGACGCATACTACCCGATTTTTCAGGTGTTATGCTTGGCGGTTTGCACAACATAATAGAACCACTTTCACAGGCAGAACGAATTATTATAATAGCCTGCGGTACTTCCTGGCATGCTGGTTTAGTCGGTGAATATATTTTTGAAGAATATACACGGATTCCTGTTGAAGTTGAATATGCTTCGGAATTCCGATATCGAAATCCTATTATTAAGAAGGGTGATTTTGTTATAGCAATCAGTCAGAGCGGCGAAACAGCCGACACTCTGGCAGCTATAAAACTTGCCCGCGAGAAAGGAGCAAAGGTTATAGGAATCTGCAATGTTGTGGGAAGCAGCATCCCCCGTGAAACTGACGCCGGAGTTTATACGCATGCCGGTCCTGAAATCGGAGTAGCTTCAACTAAAGCCTTTACGACACAGGTGTTGGTTCTGGCAATGATGGCTTTTGAGATAGGACATAAAAAAGGAACCATTTCAGATCTGGCATATAAAGACCTTATCACTGAACTTGCTTCCATTCCGGCGAAAGTTGAAGATGCACTTAAAGTAAATGATCAGGCTTTTGAACTGGCAAAGATATTCCAGAATACGCATAATGCTCTTTACCTCGGAAGAGGGTATCTTTTCCCTGTGGCTCTCGAAGGCGCTCTTAAGCTGAAGGAGATCTCATACATACATGCAGAGGGCTACCCGGCCGCCGAAATGAAACATGGTCCAATTGCCCTCATTGATGAAAATATGCCGGTTGTTGTGGTCGCCACAAAGGATGACACTTACGATAAAATTGTAAGCAACATACAGGAGATCAAAGCCAGAAAAGGGAAAGTTATTGCCATCGTTACACAGGGTGATGAGATAATAAGCAAAATGGCTGATTATGTTCTTGAAGTCCCCTCGACATTACCCATATTTTCAGGTTTGCTTGCAGTAATTCCTCTGCAATTGCTCTCGTACCATATTGCAGTGTCGAGAGGCTGTAATGTGGATCAGCCAAGAAATTTGGCGAAATCGGTTACGGTCGAATAAAAATCCATTAACCACAAAGGCATCCCTCTTTTATATGAGTAAAATCCTCTATTATTTGATCAGGTATTAGCCATCAATTAAATTCGCAATTATGATTGGGAGATCCCTCAACTCATCCACCATATAACCAGTGCCTTTCAGAGCATGCTGTTTAAGGGGTGGATGAGTTTCGGGATGACAATTGGATCTAGTGTAGTTATTAGGGGAAGGAAGATGCGGCGATTCAGATTCCGGAATTCTTTCCACCTGAATATTCATCTAAATTCTTGTACCTTTAGTATGGAATAAAGAACGAGGAAGTAACTGATCCTGAAATCTTGGAGAAGAAGTGATAACATTACCTTCCGGTATACATCAAATCGTAGTATTTACTATAATCACCTGAGAGTATTCTTTCAAGCCATTCTGTATTTGTAAGGTACCAGTCGACGGTTTTTTCCAGACCATCTGAAAAATCGGGTATTGGCGACCATCCCAGTTCTGATTGCAGTTTTGAAGAATCAATTGCGTACCGGAGATCATGACCAGGCCGGTCTTTTACATACGTGATGAGTTGTTCTGATGTACCCGGAACACGATTGAGTTTCTTATCCATTATCTTGCAGAGCAGGATAATGAGATCAAGATTTTTCCATTCATTGTTTCCACCTATGTTATATGTTTCACCAACCCTGCCTTTATGGAAGATGAGATCAATTGCTGAGGCATGATCTTCCACATATAACCAGTCGCGTATGTTTTCGCCTTTGCCGTAAACAGGGATAGGTTTATTGTTCTTTATATTATTTATTGCCAGAGGTATCAGTTTTTCAGGAAATTGATTTGGTCCGTAATTATTTGAGCAGTTGGAAATTATAGCAGGAAGTCCGAATGTATGGTTATAGGCTCTTACCAGATGGTCCGAGCTGGCCTTCGATGCTGAGTACGGGCTCTTTGGATCGTATGAGGTTTCCTCGGTAAAGAGGCCGTCTTTTCCAAGCGAACCATACACTTCATCTGTTGAAATATGATAGAACAGTTTTCCGTAAAAATCGTTTTTCCAGTTATTCAGAGCTGCATTAAGCAGATTAACAGTACCTACAATATTCGTAAAAACAAATTCATCGGGACCGGTGATCGAACGGTCGACATGTGATTCAGCAGCAAGATGAATTACAGAATCAAACCTGTATTTTTCAAAGAGATCTTTTACAGCCTGTTTATCAACAATATCGATCTTTTCAAATTTGTAGTTTTTCGCATTTTCAATGGTAGTCAGGTTTTCCAGGTTGCCTGCATAGGTCAGTTTATCTCCGTTTACAATCAGATAGTCAGGATATTTTGCAATGAACCTTCTGACAACATGGGAACCAATAAATCCTGCACCGCCGGTTATAAGAACTGTTCGTTTCATATCTTTATATTTGTTAATCCTGGATTAAATTTCCTTGCTTCTGATCGCTTTTTCCCATTCCCATGCCGTTTTCATAGCATCATCGAGAGAACTTAAAGTCTTCCAGCCAAGTATCTTATTTGCATAAGAAGGATCAGCCCATATTTGTTCAATGTCGCCTGCTCTTCTTCCGACAATTTTATATTTAAGTTTAATTCCGGAGACTCGTTCAAAGGATTTTATTGCTTCAAGCACTGAAACACCACTTCCGGTTCCGAGATTGAACACCTCATAATTCGAATTGTTACTGCCATCGAGCAGACGTTTAATTGCAACAACATGTGCTTTTGCAAGATCAACTACGTGAAGATAATCCCGCAGGCAGGAGCCGTCAGGTGTATTATAGTCATTGCCGTATACTTTCAGTTCTTCCCTGATTCCGTATCCGGTTTGAGTGATATATGGTACGAGATTTTCCGGTACCCCGCGTGGCAACTCCCCGATAAGCGCTGAAGGGTGTGCTCCGATAGGATTGAAATACCTGAGGGAGATAGCATTGATATTTTTATCGGCAAATGTTGTATCTTTTATAATCGATTCACCAATCTGTTTCGTATTTCCGTAAGGGGAGGTCGCCGGTTGAAGAGGTGCATTTTCTGTGACAGGTAGTTTCGCGGGCTGTCCGTAAACAGTGCATGATGATGAAAATACCAGGTCGGGAATGCCATACCTGGTCATTACATCAAGAAGATTGACAAGCGAAAACAGATTGTTCTGATAGTATTTCAGCGGCTGGTTGACAGATTCTCCTACGGCTTTATAGGCGGCAAAATGAATGATAGCTGCAATATCTTTATTCTTCATGATAAATGAATCAAGCCTGGAGTGATCGCAAAGATCGAGTACTTCCAGATATGGCCTGACACCGGTTATTTTGTGAATCCGGTCTATCACCTCCGGTTCTGAATTATACAGATTATCGATGATTATAACTTCAAATCCCTGTTCAATCAATTCAACAGTTGTATGGGAACCTATATAACCGGTTCCACCGGTAACCAGGATTTTCTTTTTCATCTACAGACTCCAGTATGTATTATTTTTAATTTTTCCGCGCAGAACACCTTTGACATCCACCACAACACCATCTTTATTAAGAAGATTTGTGAAATAGGATTCGTCGAGCTTCATGTATTCTTTATGACAAACAGCAAGGATAACAGCATCATACTCACCGGAGGGTTTATCTTTCAGTTCAATATGATATTCTTCTTTTACTTCATGTTTTCCGGCTCCCGGATCGATAACATCCACAGCGATTCCAAAATCAGCCAGTTCAGTTATGATATCCATTACTTTTGAATTACGGATATCCGTAACGTCTTCCTTGAATGTAATCCCCATCACCAGAACACGTGAACCTTTAAGATTTTTTCCTGATGCAATGATTTTTTTAACGGTCTGTTTACCGATGTATCCACCCATGCTGTCATTAATAAATCTACCCGAATCTATCATCTGAGGATGATATCCGAGTGCTTTGGCTTTAAACGACAAATAATAAGGGTCAACGCCTATGCAATGACCGCCCACGAGTCCCGGATAGAATTTCAGGAAATTCCATTTAGTATTTGCTGCCTCCAGTACTTCAAATGTATTTACACCCAGACGGTTGAAGATTATTGAAAGCTCATTCATAAACGCAATGTTTATGTCACGCTGGGTATTCTCAATGATTTTTGCAGACTCTGCAACTTTGATTGAGCTTGCACGGTGAACGCCCGCTTTAATGATGAGTTCGTATGTTTTTGCAATGTTTTCTGCAGCTTCGGCGTCGCAACCACTTGTGACCTTTACTATTTTGGTCAGTGTATGATTAACATCGCCCGGGTTTATTCTCTCGGGAGAAAAACCAACTTTGAAATCCACTCCGCACCTGAGGTTGGAATATCTTTCCAGTACAGGAATACAGTCATCTTCCGTACATCCGGGGTAAACGGTGGACTCATATACAACATAATCACCTTTCTTAAGGATCCTGCCAACTGTTTCGGATGCTTTGAGAACAGGGGTTAGATCGGGAAGATTATTTTTCGTTGTAGGAGTAGGTACTGCTATGATATGGAAAGAAGAAGTCCTTAATTCTGAAGGATCACTGGTCAGTATTATATCGGTATTCTTAAAAGCATCCGAAGTAAGTTCATTACTTGGGTCAATACCCTGCTTCATCAGTTCAACTCTTTCAGGTTTGATATCAAAGCCAATAACTTGTATCTGTTTCGCAAATTCAAGGGCAATTGGCAAGCCTACATAGCCCAAACCTATGACTGACAGTTTTGTCTCTTTGTTAATCAGTTTGTTGTACATGTTTATCTGGTTTTTAGAAATGGATGAAATCTCCCTGGATACCGATTGGTTTTGAATTTCTGATTATATATGCCATTTCCACTGACTGACGGGCCTCTTTCAGGCCGAATCCTCTCCCGGCAAGTATTTCTTTATAAGTCATAGTGTGAAGGTCGGCAAACCCTTCGCTGAACTCTATCTCTTCTCCATCAACGGTGATGGATCTGTAAGTTCTCTTGCAAGTCTGTTTTACCTGGGCCGGAATATCATCATAGTCGACAGACAGGAACCATCTGACCCTTGCATTTTCAAGCTCAAGATATCCTGCAGCTCTGTGAGCCTCTGAGACATGTACAATGTTTTTCCGGGGTTCTCCGAAGATCCAGCTCAGCATATCGAAAAAATGAATTCCTATATTTGTGGCAACACCGCCCGATTTCTGTACATCCCCTTTCCATGAAATAGAATACCAGTTCCCGCGGCTCGTAATATATGTCATATCGATATCATAGACTTTCCCTTTGGGTCCTTTCAGGATCTTCTCACGCAATTCCAGGATCTTAGGGTGAAGCCGAAGCTGGAGAACAGTATAGATCTTATGCCCGGTCTCATCTTCTATTTCCTGTAAAGCATCTATGTTCCATGGATTCAGTACTATAGGTTTTTCACATATTGCTTCCGCCTGATGGCGCAATGCAAACCTGATATGAGAATCATGAAGGTAATTCGGTGAGCAGATACTCACATAATCAATTTTTGTCCCCGTTCTTTTCAGTTTGTCGAAGTGTCTGTCGAATCTTTCAAACTCAACAAAGAAATCACTTTCGGGAAAGTAGTTATCAATACGACCGACACTATCGAATTTATCAAGACTTGCGAGTAGATTATTTCCTGTTTCTTTTATGGCATGAAGATGTTTGACTGCGATGTAACCTGCAACACCAATGATTCCGAAGTTTTTTGGATTTTCTGTCATGTTCTTTTAATAAAAAAGTACACAAAAATACTAAATAATTTTAGAAACCTGACCATCCTCAAACCGGTATCTTTGTCCGCTTTCAGGACATGATGCGATACCGTCGGCATCAAAAAGAAGCTTATGACCATATTCGCTCATCCAGCCTGTTTGCCTGGCCGGATTGCCAACAACAAGAGCGTATGGCTTTACATCTTTTGTTACTACTGCGCCTGCTCCGATGAAGGCATAAGTACCTATTTTATTCCCGCAGACGATAGTTGAATTTGCTCCGATTGATGCTCCTTTCTCGACAACCGTAATATAGTAATTGTCTTTGCGGACAATTGCGCTCCTGGGATTGATTACATTTGTGAATACCATGGCAGGACCAAGAAAAACGTCATCTTCACAGATCACTCCGGTATAGATAGAAACATTATTCTGTACTTTTACATTCTTTCCGAGCTTTACCCCGGGGGAGATAACTACATTTTGGCCTATGTTACAGCCCTCGCCGATTTCCGATTCTTTCATGATATGGCTGAAATGCCATATTTTTGTTCCTTTACCAATCTTGCAGCCTTCATCAATGATGGCAGTTTCGTGTGCAAAATAATCCTTTTCCATATTTATCTTTTCAGGAATTCAAGTATATTATTTGTGATATATTCCAGCTGTAGCCTGTCTATCTCAGGGTGCATCGGCAATGATAAAACTTCTTTGCACAGCGAAGTTGTTACAGGAAAATCACTTCCATTATAGCCAAGATACTCATATGCTTTTTGCATATGCAGCGGACCCGGATAGTATACCATTGAAGGTATGTTTTTTGTTTCCAGGAATTTTTTCAGCTCATCACGCTTACCGTTTGTGATCCTTATTGTGTATTGATGAAATATATGAGACGAGTATTTTTCCCTTTTGGGAACGATGATTGCTTCGTTTCCGGCAAGAGCTGCATCGTACTGATCCGCAGCTGCTCTTCTTGCCTCGTTGAAAACGGTAAGATATTTGAGTTTTACTCTGAGTATTGCCGCCTGAAGCGTATCGAGTCTTGAGTTCATGCCAATATTGTCATAGTGATATCTTATTTTCATCCCGTGGTTGGCAATACTTCTCAGCTTAAGAGCGAATTCATCGCTGTTGGTGTAGAGAGCTCCTCCGTCACCGTAACAACCCAGATTTTTAGATGGGAAGAAGGAAGTCGTTCCTATATGACCAATGGTCCCGGCTTTTTTTGATGTTCCGTTTTTAAAGAAGTAATCAGCGCCGGTAGCTTGGGCAGCATCCTCGACCACAAACAGATCATTTATTTTGGCCAGCTCCATAATGCTCTCCATGTCAGCGCATTGTCCAAACAAATGAACCGGAACAATCGCCCGGGTCCTGGGGGTAATAGCTTTTTGAACTTCTGCTGCCGAGATATTGAATGAATCAGGATCGGGATCTACAATTACCGGTTTCAATCCGAGAGAAGCAACTACTTCGACGGTTGCAATGAAGGTAAAATTTGTTGTAATAACCTCATCACCGGGTTTAAGTCCGAGTACTTTCATGGCGAGTAGCAGGGCATCCGTTCCATTGGCGCAGGAGACCACATTTTTTACCTGCATATATGCTTGCAACTCTTCCTCAAACAGTCTGACATCGGGTCCTTTTATGAAGGCTGTCGATGCAAGTACTGATTTTATGGCAGTGTCAATTTCCGGTCCGATCTTCTCATACTGAGCTTTCAGATCGACCATTTGTATTTCTCTCATTTAACTGTGATAATTGTGCATGCGAAGATAATAAATATAGTATTTATTGTTAAATTTGTATTCATTAAAAGAAGAACTATCAGTGGATGTAACCGCATTTATAAGAGAATTATTATTCGGACATGATTGTGTTATCGTTCCGGGTTTTGGCGGCTTTATAGGAAACTACACTCCGGCCAGAATTGACAAACCGGCGGGTACGTTTTATCCTCCGGTAAAGCAGATCTCCTTTAACCGGAATCTGAATCATAATGACGGACTCCTTATCGGTCGTATTTCGAATGCCACCGGTATGAATTATGGAGATGCAAGAAATGCTGTTGAGGAATTTGTTTCTGATCTGAGGAACAAGCTTGAAAAAGGAGAAAAAGTTAAATTTGATAATATAGGAAGTTTTGTAAACAACCATGAAGGTAATATACAGTTTGAACCTGACAGGACTGTAAATTATCATCTTGATTCATACGGACTTGAGCCTTTTGTTTGCATGCCTCTTGAGGGTTATGATGTAAGAAAACGTATTGTCGGAAAGAAAAATATGGAACCTGTACCGCAATTGCCAACACGAAAACTACTATGGCGTGCTGCTGTGATCATCCCGTTGCTGGCTGTTCTCGTGATAGTTCCTCTCAAAACAGATATTTTCAAATCAAAGGTTGAAAACAGCACAATGAATCCGCTTGTGACTGCAGAATTTGAGAACAACAGGAAAGCTGTAGATGAGGACAAAACCACTGAACCATCTAAAATTGAGATAACAACTACTGAAACACCCGCAGAAGCAATTCCAAAAACCGAAATTGAAAAGCCGGCCCCTGAAGTGACTGCGCCTGTGGTGTCTGAAGCGAATTCTTATATTGTAATAACCGGTAGCTTCAAATCGCGTGACAACGCTCTTTCGCAGGCTGACCGTCTGAAAGGAGAAGGTTTTTCACCCGAGATTGTTACAACGGATAATGGTTTCTTCAGGGTATGCGCCATTTCTTGCAATAACCTTAAATCAGCAGTGGGCAAGAAGGACAGTATTGTTGCAAAGTTTCCGGGAAGCTGGGTCTCAAGAAAAAGATAGATATTTTATCATACCCCGGGGCAGAAATTTTTCTGCCCCTACTATTTTATCATACTCCCGTTACTTACCCTTTCTGCAGGGGCGACCATAACCAGTTTCCCGTCTTTATCCTCAGCCATCAGAATCATTCCTTTCGACTCAATGCCTTTGATCATACGAGGCTCAAGATTAGCTACGATTGAAATCTGTTTTCCGATAATATTATCCGGCTCATAGTATTCGGCGATGCCCGACACTATGGTACGGATATCAATACCTGTATCAATTTTAAGCTTGAGGAGCTTGTTGGTTTTTGGTACTTTTTCTGCTTCGAGAATGGTTGCTGTTCTGATATCTATCCTGCTGAAGTCATCAAATGTCACGGGTGTTTTTCCTGGAGTGGCCACTGCACCGGCATCTTCATTGGCTTTTTTTGTGGCAAGAAGCTTTTCAATCTGACGTGTAATGGCTTCATCTTCTATCTTTTCGAAAAGAAGTTCGGGACGGCTGATTAAATGACCGGATTTCAGGAGATCGGTCTTGCCTGCATTTTCCCATTTTAGCTCATCGAGGTTGATCCATCCTCTGAGTTTTTTCATTGAAAAAGGAAGAAATGGTTCGCAGATAATCGTCAGATTAGCAGTTATTTGCAAGGCAATGTTCATAATAGTCTTAACCCTTTCAGGGTTGGTCTTAATGACTTTCCACGGTTCAGCGTCAGCCAGATATTTATTTCCGAGCCGTGCAAGATTCATTGCTTCCTTCAGTGCCTCACGGAACCTGTAGGTTTCGAGACACGATTCAACATTTTCCTTAAAGCGTATTATTTCCTTGAGAACCGATTCATCGCCCGGTTCAGTTTTGCCTCTTTCAGGCACTTTCCCGTCATAATAGTTATTCGTCAATACCAGCGTCCGGTTGACAAAATTCCCCAGTATTGCGACAAGCTCATTGTTATTGCGTGCCTGAAAATCTTTCCAGGTGAAATCGTTATCTTTTGTCTCGGGAGCATTGGCACATAGTGAATATCTCAGAACGTCCTGTTTCCCGGGGAAATCTTCAAGATACTCGTGAAGCCATACAGCCCAGTTTCTGGAAGTTGAAATTTTGTCGTTTTCAAGATTAAGAAATTCATTGGCCGGCACGTTCTCAGGGAGAATAAAACTGCCCTCTGCTTTAAGCATGGAAGGAAATATAATGCAATGAAACACTATGTTATCCTTACCGATAAAATGGACCATTTTTGTATCCTCATCCTTCCAGTATTTTTCCCAGTCGGGAGTAAGCTCTTTTGTTGCTGATATATAGCCTATGGGGGCATCAAACCATACATACAAAACTTTGCCTTTTGCCCCTTCCACAGGTACCGGTACACCCCAGTCGAGATCACGGCTGACAGCCCTGGGCTGTAAGCCCTGATCGAGCCACGACTTACATTGCCCGTACACATTTGCTTTCCATTCTTTATGATCTTCCAGGATCCATTTTTTCAGCCATGGTTCGTATTTATCGAGCGGCAGATACCAGTGAGTAGTCTCACGCAAAACCGGTTGACTCCCACTGATCGTTGAATGAGGGTTAATAAGTTCTTCCGGACTAAGCGATGAGCCACATTTCTCACATTGGTCGCCATAGGCATTCTCATTACCACAGTGAGGGCATGTTCCTACGATATACCGGTCAGCCAGAAAACAACCGGCCTCTTCATCATAATACTGTTCCGATGATTTTTCGATGAACTCCCCTTTTTCATAAAGAGTTTTGAAAAATGTCGAAGCAGTCTCATGATGCACTTTATTTGAAGTACGTGAATATATATCGAATGCAATACCAAAATCTTCAAAGGCCTTTTTATTCAGTGAATGATACCTGTCAACGATTTCCTGGGGAGTAACCCCTTCTTTCCGGGCTTTAAGAGTGATGGGGATACCATGTTCATCTGAGCCGCAAATTGATATTACATCCACTCCCCTCATTCTCAGATATCTTGTATAAATATCGGACGGTACATAAACTCCTGCGAGATGACCGATATGTATAGGGCCGTTTGCATATGGCAGGGCTGATGTAACCAGATATCTTTTGAAATTCTTCATGAGATTGATAATAAGGGATAGCTTTTTAAAAAATCGAACAAAGATAATAAATTTTTAAGTCGTCTCATCAAACATAAGGCTTCGTGATCTTTGTTCTAACCTTTGTGGACTACTATATAACTAACTTTCCTTCAAAGTCGCAAATTGATTTTCTTCGTTTACCCCGACCCCAAGGGGAGCGAAGAACCGACGAAGCGAAGCGAGGAGCTCGACGAAGTCAAAATCAATTTACTCCCCTCGGGGTCGGGGTAAATAAATTGATTTTCGAGCGACGGACGAACAGAGTTATTAATCTTGAAGTTCCTATTTTTTATAGGCGAGGGACTTTGTGGTTAATGGATATAAATATCTGCTATTTTTACATTCTATATAATATTGGTATGACAGCAAAAAAGATACAGCCGCCTTTTCTGAAAGAAGGTGATGAGGTAGCAGTTATCTCTCCATCGTTCTGTATCGAGGATAAAATCCTTAACGACTCTATAGAATTCCTCGAAAAATGGGGACTAAAGGTGCGTATTGGCAAAAATGCATATAAAAAGCATGGTCCGTTTGCAGGAACAGATGACGAGCGGTTAGCCGATCTCCAGGCAATGACAGACAATCCTGATATTAAGGCAGTGTTCTGTTCAAGAGGGGGTTATGGTCTTGCAAAAATAATCAACAAGGCTGACTTTTCTTCATTATTTACAAATCCGAAATGGTTTTCAGGTTTCAGTGATATTACCATCCTTCATCTCTGGCTCAGTGAAGTGTGCGGTATTATGTCGATCCACGGTGAAATGGCTGCTCAATTTTAACAACAATGAAAAGACTCCTGACACTTTTATTTCATTGAAAAAGGCATTATTCGGAGATCCGTTAAATCATGTGTGGACGGGCACTATTTACCGGCCGGCGAATACTACCGGGGAGTTAACGGGAGGCAATCTGTCACTGATCTGTAGTCTTTCGGGAACTGAGGCTGACCCTGTTACAAAGGGGAAAATCTTATTCCTTGAGGATATAGGAGAACAATATTATCATATCGACAGAATGCTGACATCCCTGAAACTTGCCGGAAAATTGCAGAATCTTGCCGCCCTGGTAGTTGGTGGAATGAATAACCTCTCTGACACTAAGATTCCCTGGGGAAAGAGCATTGAAGAGACGATCTGGGATATTGTCGGTGAATATGATTACCCTGTATTGTTCAATTTCCCGGCAGGGCATATTTCCGACAACAGGGCCATCTATTTAGGGAAGAGGGCTAAAATAGAGATGACAGGAACAACTGCAATTTTAAGCTATATCTGATTATCAGAGCGCCGAAATAAGCAGGTCAAGATCTTTGGATATTATTCCGAATTTCTGCCCGAGAGTTTCATTCGTGAGCATTCCGTTATACAGGTATGCCCCATTGCGCACCCCCTGATTGTTTTTCATCAGCTGGGTTATTCCTCCCGCGTCAGCCATGCTCTGAAGGAGCGGGGTGAAGATATTACTCAGGGCAATTGAGGCTGTGCGGGATACTCTTGACGGAAGATTCCAGGCTGAAAAGTGAACAACTCCGTGTTTCTCATAAGCCGGGTCCTTCATTGCACGGCATTCAGTGGTCTCGATACAGCCACCGCGGTCGATGCTCAGATCAATAATTACCGCACCTTTCTTCATACTCCTTACCATATCCTCTGTAATGTAATACCATGGTTTCAGGTCTTCCAGCTCAATGGCGCCAATAATGACATCCGCAGATTTGAGCGCTTTTTTAAGTACCTGGGGATGAAAAACAGAGGTCTGGAGCCGTTGGCCGAGCTGATTCTGAAACCTTCTCAGACGCTGTACAGAATTGTCGAAGATTTTAACTGTTGATCCCAGTCCCAAAGCCGCCCTGGCAGCATATTCACCGGCTGTATTAGCACCTAAAATTAAGACTTCAGTAGGAGTGACCCCGGTGATACCTCCGAGCATTACACCTTTGCCACCATGCATATTGCTGAGATATTCTGATGCGATCAGAAGAGATGTGATACCGGCAATTTCACTCATCGATTCCACAACAGGCATTTCACCATAGCCGTCGCGGATCTTTTCAAAAGCGATCGCAGTAACTTTTTTCCTGATAAGTTTTGCAAGGGTCTCTTCTTTAAGCTTGAGAACATTGAGGTAGGAGAAGATTACCTGGTTTCCTTTCAGATATTCAGTTTCTTTCTCCGAAAAAGGGGCAACTTTTATTACCACATCTGCGCTGTATACTCTTGCAGGAGAGTCACTTATTGTGGCTCCGTTTTCACTGTAATCCTTGTCTGTATAATTTGCACCCAGTCCGGCTCCTGCCTGCACAATAACTTCGTTCTCATTCTGAACAAGCAGACAAACAGCTTCAGGTGTCAGCGCTACTCTTTTTTCATCATCCTGGATATCGGAGGGAATGCCGATAGTAATTCTGCGGTTTTTCACAGCTGTCTCCAGATGTTCCTCCTTGGGCATGAAGACTGTATTCTCAAAACTTACTTTTCCGCTCTTAGTCCTGGTATTCATAGTATGAGGCTGTTTTTCTTCAAAGGTAAAAAAATTGAAACACAGAGCAAAATCATTAGTTTTTAGTGTATTGTGAGTATTCTGCTTTCATCTTCACCGACAGAAATCCTTACCTTAACTGTCTCTGCCGGAAGTAGTTCCTCTATTAGTTCGGGCCATTCCATAAAGCAATAGTTATCGCCCGTCAGATATTCCTCAATTCCAAAATCAAAGACTTCTTCCTGTTTTTTAATCCGATAGAAATCAATATGAAACAACGAATCCCCTCCGGATGTTCTGTATTCGTTTACAAGAGTAAAGGTTGGACTGCTGATGATGTCGGTTGCTCCCAGGTGTTTACACACAGCTTTGATGATTGTTGTTTTGCCGGCCCCCATTGTTCCATAGAATGCGAACAGCTTTTTATCCTGAAATTCTTCGAGAAGCTGTTTAGCTGCAACAGGGAGATGTCTCTTGTCTTTTATCAGAATTTCCATGCAATTGAAATATTTGAAATTAAACCGGTTCCAGGCTGGCAACAGGTATCATAACTTCCTGCATAGAGATGCCACCATGCTGAAAGGTATCCTTATAATAGCTGGCATAGTGATTATAGTTATTCTGATATACAAGGTAATCCTGGTTAAGTGCAAAGATATATCTCGAACTAAGATTCGTCTTTGGGAGCATGGCTTTCTCCGGATTGATAAGCTCAAAGACTTTTTTGGGATCATAATCAAGATT
This sequence comes from uncultured Bacteroidales bacterium, assembly GCA_963792925.1. Taxonomy (GTDB): domain Bacteria; phylum Bacteroidota; class Bacteroidia; order Bacteroidales; family VadinHA17; genus LD21. The sequence goes on from CAWBYC010000005.1 coordinate 170,094, forward strand.
TCTCCCCATTTTATACCTCAGGTTTGGAGAGGTTTTCCTGTCTCCCACGATTTTTATTGGGTTCTGAACTCTGATAGTGCCATGGTCGGTACTGAAGATAACTTTAACCGGATGTGTGGCCAGAGTCTTGAGAAGTTCGAACAATGATGAATGCATAAACCAGGAGCGTGTCAGGCTGCGGTATGCCGGTTCGTCGTTAGCCAGATCACGTATCATACTGATTTCGGTTCGTGCATGAGAGAGCATATCGACAAAATTGAATACCAGGATATTAATATCATTCTGCAGCAGCATTTTTGCCTTTTCATTCACCCTTTTGCCTTCCGCGCTGCTGCTGATTTTGTTATACGACCATTTGTATTTCAGTCCTTTCCGTTTCAGCTGATCACCGAACAGCTCTTCTTCAAAAATGTTTTTACCTGTCTCCTCGTCATCATTTACCCATAATTCGGGTAATTTTTCAGCAATTGCAGCAGGCATCTGCCCGGCGAAAATGGCATTCCTGCTGAATTGTGTTGACGTTGGCAGAATGCTAAAATATACGTCTTCCTCTATGATCCTGTATATTCCCGCCAATTCAGCAGAAATTGTTTTCCATTGGTCGTACCTCATATTATCGATCAGAATAAAGAACAGAGGCCTGTCCGGACTGACATTCGGAAAGATTTTTTGAGTGAAGAGGTCGGGTGAGAGCAGTGGTTTATTCTTAGCCTCGGGTTTCAGCCAGTCGAGATAGTTTCCAATTATGAATTTGGAAAATGCATTATTTGCTTCGTTTTGCTGTAACTTAAGTATGTCACTCATTCCAGGATCAGTCGACTTCTCAAGTTCAGATTCCCAGAATACTATTTTCTTATAGAGTTCCGACCAGTCAGTAAAAGATGAAGCAGAGGAAATCATGCCACTGATCCTGTTAAATTCCTGACGGTAATCCGTTGTTGTTTTCTCTGTAACCAGCCGTCGCTGATCAAGAATTTTCTTAATTGCAAGGAGCACTTGCTTTGGCTTGACAGGTTTTATTAGATAATCTGCGATTTCAGATCCAATTGCTGTTTCCATCAGATCTTCCTCTTCGCTTTTGGTGATCATCACAACAGGAATATCAGTCCTTACTTCCTTAATAAGTTTTAATGTTTCAATCCCGCTCAGGCCAGGCATATTTTCATCCAGGAATATCAGATCATACCTGTTTTGCCTTACAAGATCAATGGAGTCATTACCGTTTGAGCAAGTATCAATCTCATATCCCTTTTCTTCAAGAAAGAAAATATGCGGTTTCAGCGACTCTACCTCATCGTCAGTCCAGAGTATTTTTATTTTCCTCATATTTGATCTCCCTTCTGTTCCGTCGTAGTTAATAATATCTGGTCATGCAAAGGTACATAAAGTAGAGACGTTGCCTGCAACGTCTCTACCGGATATAATATATATTACTATTTATTTCAGATACCGTTCCTTAAAGAACAGCTGGTAGCGTTCGGGAATTTTATCATTCCTCATGACCTTCAGGTTATCGGTACTTATAACGAATGTCATCATTCTTGCACTTGTAGGATTCCTGACAAGCTTTTCGGTTTTAAATGAATTGTAATAGTTCATTGCCTCTGAGAAATCTGAGAATCCGGAAACTACGATCTCAATGAATTTATTGTCGACGAGTGTTCCTTCTGTTTTGAAGTTTTTATTGGTATAATTATCGATGTTGTAGCTTATTACATCAAAGGATGCCTGATTAATATTGAATGCCGGATCTGTTATAATAAGTACAAAACCTGTGTTGCAGTTGTGTCGGCAACGTAGATCTCTGTTGCTATTTTTTTATCTTCTTCAACTTTTAGTTCAGGCATTTTCTGGTTGAGAAAACCTATCAGGTCAGATGCTTTATTACTTTCAGCGGTACCCGGGTATTTTTTAACGACATTATTCAATTCTTCTTTGAATGCTCTTTCATCACTTATATGCCCAACCGAATATGCTCTTAAAAGTAAGAATTTCGGAGCAAGCTGATCCTGAGGAAATTTTTTCAATGCTTCATCGCTTATTGAAATTGCATCATTGTATTTTTCAGTATTATACGCATCGTAAGCCTGGCTATAAGTCGTTTCAGCTTCTTTCAGCTCTTCGATTTTTTTCTGATAATATGCAGGATCTGAAAGAATTTTGGCAAATTCATTATCGGGAAATCTCTGAAGCAGGCGTTGTCTGTATATCTCCGATTTAGCATTGTTAGCCTCTTTATTGATGTTATACAGAGTATAATAAGCTTCGGGGACAAGGTCGCTTGCAGGGTACCGGGTGATAAGGGACTCGAGCATCGTGGTTGCCTTTGCAATATCGGGAATACGTTCAGCATAAGCTTTACCAGCATTTATCATTGCTGTGGCAACTTTTTCATCTGAGATAAGCATTAATGAATCGCTGAGAGGCAGATTCTTCAGATAGAACGGAGGTCTCTTATAATCCGTTTCCACAAAAAGTGTTGTGTCGGGGCCTTGTCCGGCAATTTCATTTGGGCTGGTTGCCTGTGTATTGGTTACCCTTGTTTTGTTGGATCTTCTCCAGTTATCTTCGAGCTTTCTGTCACCCCATCTTTTGCGGAATTCAGTTCTGCCGAACGTTAATGCAGCCTGATTATAGAAGTACCATTTTCCTTCCTGATCGATATTGCCCTGAAAACGACTTTCATTTTCATAATATTGACCAATATTATATCTGTCGGTATTTCCTTGTGTTTTACCTTCAAGCTCATCCTGAACGATCTTTGCGATTATTGAAGCTATCAGTGCATTTCTCTCCTGCTCGGGCATTTTGGCAACTCGTTGAAGACTGTCCTCACGCTGAATAATTGTCAATTGGGAAACAAGGGCATTTAAACCCTGCGATTTGGTTTTTATTGCCAGATAATCAGGATATTTCTGATCGAGGAAATAGATAGCACTGTCGTAGTATGTTCCAGCCTTCATGTAATCGGGTTTGTTGAAATAATAGCTTGCCAGAGCCAGGTAGGATCTTCCTTTCTGATTCTGATTCTGGGAAGTTGCAACTGCTGATTTTCTGAAATAATCAAGTGCTTCCTGCTCGTTTCCTTCTTTCATTGAAATATTGCCCAGGGCATAATAGATCTGGTCCTGGTAATCTTTGTTTTTTGAATCGTTGAGCATTTTCTGCAGTTCCCTGGTGATCTCCTGAGGGTTACCTGAGTTCACATCAAAAACACCGGCAATATTTATCCTGGCATTAAATTCAACTTCATATGGGGGATTTAATTTAACGACATCACGGTACAATTCAGTTGCCCTGTTGTCGTCGCCTGTCTTTTCATAGAGCTGGGCAAGAAGATATGTAAGCCTGTATTTTGTTCTTTTTCCCGAGACCAGTTTAATGGATTTTTCAAGCGGTTCGATGGCTTCCTGGTACTTCTTTTGTTTTATATTAAGATCGGCGAGAGTAGTATAATACATTGACAACAGGGATTTTTCTGTTTTGCCTGTTATCTCGGTAGCGTTAATCAGTCTTAATGACTCATTATAGTTGCCGGTTTCGTTGTAAATACTGGCTAGCCATAATGCCGCTTCCTTCTTAATGTCAGGATCGTTGGCATCGGTTATGCAATAATTGAAAACTGAAATGGATTCATTATACTCGTGTTTGTAAAATCTGGCTTCGCCTATAAGCAGATAGCTGTCGTCGACCCATTTATTGTATTCCTTCTGTTCAAGAAGGGCTTTGTCATTATCAGAGATTTCCTTTTTGTCTTTTACTTCAGGCTTTGCTGTTATCGATTTAAGAGAAATTAATTTTGATGCCTTTTGCATTGCCCTTTCCATGTCTGACGAGCACATGGAAATAGTTGAAGGATCACTATATTCAAATACCTTAAGCAACTCTGCATAGTCATCCTGGTAGCCTCTTGAAATTTTGGCAAGACCTGCCTTAAAGCTCTCATAGCCATTAAAATATATATTATATCTGGCAGTCATGCCATGATAGAACCTGGTGGCACCAGTGTTTTTTTCAACAGAGCAGTACGTAAACACTATTGGTAATGCCAATAGTATCAGATATTTATATAATGTCTTAAATGAAGCCAATAACAGACTTTTAATACTATAACTAACTAATAATGCGTATAGTATTTCAAAGGTAAATAAAATTGAGCTGAAGTGGTTTATCAGGCTGCAATAACTCTCTTTATTTCGGGAACTTCCTTCATAATAGCCTGCTCGACTCCTGCTTTGAGTGTTTGCATGCTGAAAGGGCAGCCCTGACATGCGCCCGTGAGTTTTACTTTCACGGTCATATCATCACTGACATCAATGAATTCGATATCACCACCATCTGATTGAAGATATGGTCTCACTCTTTCAAGGGCTTTCAGAACCCGGTCCTTAATGGTACTATCTGTCATATCGTTAAGATTAATTAAATTTCAACATGTCAATTTCACTTTCCTTAGATTTACTATTAACATTCCTCCTCCTCACTCCTCACTCCTCACTCCTCACTCCTTACTCCTCACTCCTCACTCCTCACTCCTTTTTCCTCACTCCTCACTTAATTATCTGCAGCTTTGCAGTCGGCTTTAAATCTTTATTACGTTCATCAACTCTTTTAACAAGTTCCTTTGCAAGATCCAAAAATGCATTTCCGGTAATGGAGTCATTGAGCGCCACGGGTTCACCCGTATCACTTCCTTCCCGGATACTCTGAACAAGCGGTATTTGTCCGAGAAGCGGGATATTCGTCTTTTCAGCCAGCTTCCGGCAACCATCTTTTCCGAATATATAATATTTATTATCAGGGAGTTCCGCAGGTGTAAACCACGACATGTTTTCGATCAGTCCCAGAACAGGTACATCAATTTTATCACTTTTGAACATTGCAATGCCTTTAACAGCATCCGCAAGCGCGACTTCCTGCGGAGTGCTGACAATGATGGCTCCTGTTACAGGAACTTCCTGGACAAGAGTCAGATGAATATCGCTGGTGCCCGGAGGCAGATCGAACAACAGAAAATCAAGTGATCCCCAGTCGCCCTGCAGAATCAGCTGTTTAAGAAAATTTGATGCCATCGGACCTCTCCAGATGACAGCGTCGGCCGGGTCAACAAAAAATCCTGTTGAGAGCACCTTAACACCGAATTTTAGTAATGGGATAATATGATCTCCCCGGTCATCCCTGCTGACTTCGGGTTTATATTTTTCTTCGTTAAACATCTTCGGCACCGATGGACCGAAGATATCCGCATCAAGCAGTCCGACACTATAACCAAGTCGTGCCAGCGAAATCGCCAGATTAACCGCGATAGTTGTTTTTCCGACTCCTCCTTTGCCAGAGGCAACTGCAATAATATTTTTTACACCGGGAAGGACTTCAGGAGCCTTTTCGGGTTGTTTTCCGACCATGACTTTTGGCTGAACCTTTATTTCATTTATTACAGCATCCTGACCAAGCACATCTTTCAGGGTTCTGACAATTGTGCTCTTTATTGAAGATATAAAGGGATCGTTTGATTTTTCGGGTGTAAGGGTGAGTGATATGCCTTTCTCCAAGGATTCTATTTCCGATACCATTCCCAGGGTTACAATATCTTTCTTTTTATCGGGGTGGATTACCCTTGAGAGGGCTTTTAATATCTGATCGTTTGAAAACATTTCAGGCTGATTAAATCGTTTAATATGTTATTTTTATTTGATTTAAATATAAACAACCTGCAAGTTTACCTGTTTTTTGGAGAAATACAAAATCCATTAACCACAAAGTTCACAAAGAGAAGGACACAAAGGTCACAAAGTATGTTTTCTTTGTGTGCTTTGTGCATAATTTAATAGACCTAAGCTTCAGTGAGAAAGGACTTTGTGTACTTTGTGGTTAAATAAAGTGCTGGCTATAACTCTGTTGCAGGATCCCAGAATTTTTCCTCAAAATTGATTATCTGATCATCCTCGGATTATAATCCCTTCATTTTCGAGAAGTTGTCTCATGGTTGATGAATTGCCGAAATGCCGTTTCCCGGTTAGCAGGCCATTACGGTTAACGACTCTGTGAGCAGGTATAAACTCTTTACTGTTGTGGCTGCCATTCAGGGCCCATCCAACCATCCGGGCGGATCTGCCCGAACCCAGATACCGTGCTATAGCGCCATAGGAAGTTATACTCCCGTGAGGGATAAGCTTTGTCACTTCGTAAACTCTGAAGAAGAAGTCGCTACTCTGTTTTGGCTTTGATGGTTGCATTTTGAATGATTTTTTCTTTGTCAAGTCTGAATGCAAGGTAATTTATTTTTAATCCGGCATCCAGGAAAATCTTTTCGTAATGTGTTCTGATTGACAGGATATCGTCGACATAATTTTCAGAATACAGATCATGCGTACCAATTATTGTATCGAGGTTATTATGAACCACCACTTTGTGAGTAAAATCATATAGTTCGGTGTTATCAGTCTTAAGATGTACCAGCCCTTTATCTTTTAGAAAGGAGCGATAGGAATTCAGAAACCATGGTGAAGTTAATCTCTTGTTGGAATTTCTGAGGCCAGGATGAGGATCAGGGAAAGTAATCCAGATCTCATCAACCTCATCGGATTCAAAAAAAGATTTTATGAATTCTATCCTGGTACGTAAAAAAGCAACATTGGGTAAATTTTGTTCATTGGAAGTTCTTGCGCCTCTCCACATCCTGGCTCCTTTGATATCAATCCCTATAAAGTTTTTTGACGGATAGCTGTTAGCGAGTCCAATTGTATATTCTCCTCTGCCGCAACCAAGCTCAAGGACAATAGGATTAATATTTTTGAATAGTTCTTTATTCCATCGTCCTTTGATGGGATGATCTTTCCCCGCTACATCACCTATTAATGGCTGGATTACATTATCGTACGAACCCAATTCGGTCCATCTCGCCAGTTTATTTTTTCCCACTTCCTGAACCTATTTTTTTATCTTAACAATTTTCAATCCGACGTCGTAGACACCTTTCAGATTTTCAATCCGCATGCCATGCTGAATCTTGAAAACATAGATTCCTTTACGGGGGAAATAGACATTTGATTTATAGGGGAGGTTGAGTTCATGGATATCGCCGAAACCTTTACCGTACCATTTCCCCTTTTCATCTGCCAGGTTATACTGGAGAGTATCTGTAATTGCTTTACCATCAGGGGATGTTGTTGTCACAAAAAGAAAAATATTCCTGAACGGGTAGGAAGAACCGTTGCGGATAGTAAAGATGACATTGTTACTGTTTGACGTATCTGAAATTGGCACTTCAAAAGTAGGAGTATCGGGCAGTTTCCAGGTTTCCTTGTCCATTGCGTGTGATTCGGTAAAAACCACATTGCTGTTGCAGGACGGAGAGTATAAAGAAGAAAATCAATGCTATAATAAATGAAAATCTATTTATTCCTTTTATCATTGAATCTTCTGTTTTTTTTCTTGTTTTGATTCCTGTTTTGTCCTTTATTTTCAGGAGGATCGAATCTGGTAAGACTATTGTTTTTCAGAAGGTCCTGGGAAACAGGTGTTACCTCCCATGCTTCATCGACAAGTTTAAGCTTATCTACTTTTTTCCCTTTCCTGTTAATTGCCTGTATCTCTTTGACTCTCTGCACCGGAAGCGCGATGAGGTTGGCATTGGAATGCGGATCAGTGGAGTACCAGTAAAGTCCTTTGTGTACCTCAATCTTCTGGAAATAAGCGGTACAGTCGAGAGCTTCAAGAGGAACATCCCTTGGCGGAAATGAGCGCTGCGCATCAACATAACAGTCGAGCTCAAAATGAAGGCAGCATTTAAGCTTACTGCATTGTCCGGCGAGCTTCTGGGGATTGAGCGACAGCTCCTGATATTTGGCGTGTGTGGTTGTAATGGAAATAAAATTGGTAATATGTGTGGCACAACAAAGCTCTCTTCCACATGAAGCAATACCGCCTATCCTTCCAGCTTCCTGACGTGCTCCGATCTGCCTCATTTCAATGCGTACTCTGAACTCATCTGCCAGTACCTTGATAAGCTGACGGAAATCAACGCGTTCGTCGGCTATGTAATAGAATATTGCTTTTGTTTTATCTCCCTGGTATTCAACATCTCCGATTTTCATGTTAAGACGCAGCTCTTCGGAGATCTTCCTTGAGCGTAACATTGTGGTGGTTTCAAGTTTTTTAGCCTCTTCCCACTTCTGTATGTCAACTGCTTTCGCCTTCCTGTAAACCTTTTTCAGATCATCCGGCGCCGGTTGCACCTTTAGTCTTTTTATCTGTTCCTGTACAAGATGTCCAACCATCGAGACTCTGCCTATATCATGACCTGGTGATGCTTCAACTGCTACCACATCACCGATTTCAAGCCTTAACCCATTAACATTTTTGAAAAAACCTTTTCTTGTATTCTTAAATCTTATTTCTACAATATCGTTTTCATCAGGTGTCTCAGGAAGGTCTTTGAGCCAGTTGAAGGAATCCAGTTTATTATATCCGGGTTTATATGTTATATCAGGCATGCTGATTTCTTCACCAGTCTGCCCTTGAATATCTTCGTTATCTGTCATAAAAAATTTTAGATTCAGATTTTATCCTGCAAAAGTAATGAATAATTGAATCAAATTCAACAATTGGTCGCAGATCAGCGGATAAGCCTTGTCACCTTCAATGCCAGATCGAGAAAGATGATCTTAGCATTTCCATTTGATTCAATATGAGAGTATACGAGATTAAACTCATCGGTTAGAGGGTAAATGTTATCTTTCGTGATGAACGGATGGAATTTCCCTGAGAAGCTGGCTTCTTCACCGGTGAGATAGACCAGGCTGTTTTTCAACTGATCGAGCGATAACATCAGATTTTCCCTTAGTATTCTCATTGAAAATATTATAAAGTTCTTTTGTGCTTCACGGCCCGTAGCTGAGATCTCTTCAGCCCAGCTAATGATTGACAGGACGTCCCTTTTCCAGGCAAATCTCATCAGGCTCTTGAAGCGCTCAAGATTTGCAAGCGATGAATCTTCATTCTCGCAAAGCTCAATCGCCCTTGATATATTTCCATTCGACACCCGTGCGATATCATTCGCTTTTTCGACGGGTATCCTGAATGTTCCGATAAGATATTTTTCAATGTCATGATTGGTGAAGGAGGGAATTTTTACCAGCTGGCATCTTGACAGTATTGTGGAAATTACCTTATCAGGTTCCTCGGAAACAAGAATAAACAGAGTCTTCTCAGGAGGCTCTTCTATCATCTTCAGAAGCTTGTTAGCCGTTGCCTGATGCATTTTTTCGGGCAACCAGATTATCATGATCTTAAAATCCGACTCGAATGATTTAAGGCTGAGCTTTTTTATTATCTCCGAGGCTTCAGAAGCAAATATCATTCCCTGGGAATTTCCAACTTCGATTGAATCCATCCAGTTATTGATGCTGAAATATGGTGATTTCTTTACAAACTCGCGCCATTCTTCAATATAATTGTCGCTTACCGGATCGGTAGCTTTTTTTCCTTTTATCACCGGGAATACAAAATGAAGATCGGGATGTATCAGTTTTTCATACTTCACACACGATTTGCAGATGCCGCATGAGTCAGAGTCAGTCCTGTTCTCGCAACTTATATATCTTGCATAAGCGAGTGCAAGGGCCATGCTTCCGCATCCTTCGTTGCCGGCAAAAATCTGGGCATGGCTGACCCTTTCTTCCTTTACAGAACGGAGAAGCTTTTCTTTGATTTCTTTCTGGCCCGGTATACTGCTAAAATTCATTAGTATCTATGGTGTGAATGTTGACATTACTTAATTCCCAAATTTAATCAATCTTTTATGAAATCAGTTAACCACAATGGTCACAAAGTTTACAACAGAGCTCACAAAGAAATCCTTTTCGGTGTGCTCCTTGTGTCCTAGATATACCCCAGAGTCGCAAATTGATTTTCGAGCGAGGGACTAAAGTTATTATTCTTGAAGTTCCTATTTGATAGGCGAGGGACTTTGTAGTTAAAAAAGAAACTGGATCTATAATTAGAGAGAATATTGCAAATGTTTATTTCTAAAAAAAATGTAGGTTTGTACTTGAGAAATTATTGTGTTAAATATAAATTATTTGATCTATGAAAATGATTCAGGACTTCGACTTCAAAGGGAAAAAAGCAATAGTAAGGGTCGATTTCAATGTACCCCTCGACAAAAAGACATTTACAGTTACCGATGATACCCGGATCAGGGGAGCATTGCGTACCATCAATAAAATTCTTAATGATGGCGGATGTCTGATTCTCATGTCTCATCTGGGAAGGCCTGAGGGACGCATGGAGAAATATTCACTGAAACCTGTGCTTCCCGTACTGGAGAAACTTCTTGGGAAAAAAGTCCTGTTCGCCGATGATTGTCTTGGTGCATCTGCAATTAATATGTCGGCTGCTCTTAAGATGGGAGAGATCCTGCTTCTTGAAAATGTTCGTTTTTACCCTGAAGAAGAAGGCAAACCAATTCTTCCTGAGAATGTTACAGACGAACAGAAAAAAGCGGCAAAAGCAGATATGAAAATCAAGCAGAAGGAAATGGCGAAGAAACTTGCCGGCTACGCTGAAGTTTATGTCAATGACGCATTCGGAACAGCTCACCGTGCTCACGCTACAACTGCAGTGATGGCAGACTTCTTTGAGAGTGACAAAAAAATGTTTGGTTTTCTCATCAACAGCGAGCTCATAGCGATGGATAAAGTGCTGAAAGACCCGCAACGCCCTTTCACCGCTATCATGGGTGGAGCGAAAGTTTCCGATAAGATAATGCTTATTGAAAACCTGTTGAACAGGGTTGATAATATTATTATAGGAGGTGGAATGACCTATACATTCATAAAAGCAATGGGTGGGAAAATAGGAAATTCTCTGTGCGAAGAAGATAAGCTTGATCTGGCTCTTCAACTTATTGAAAAAGCAAAAGAAAAGAAGGTCAATATCTATCTTCCTGTTGACAGTCTGAATGCAGATAAGTTTGACAATGAGGCAAACACAAAGGTTAGTGCCGCAGACGCAGTTGAGGACGGATGGCTCGGGCTTGATATCGCGGAAAAGACCATAAAAGAATTTTCGACGGTCATTGAAAATTCAAAAACTATTCTTTGGAATGGTCCAATGGGTGTTTTTGAAATGGAGAAATTTTCAAAAGGCACAACAGCCGTGGCAAAGGCAATAGCAGCAGCTACGGCAAAAGGAGCCTATAGTCTTATAGGTGGTGGCGATTCTGTTGCTGCAATAAATAAGAACGGACTGGCCGACAAGGTAAGTTATGTGTCAACCGGTGGCGGTGCAATGCTTGAATATATGGAAGGGAAGAAGCTTCCGGGCATTACTGCAATACGGGGAGAATAAGTATAAGTTTCGTGTGACAGATGTGACATCCCACCGCCCTTGGGGCACCTACCCTCAAGGGGAGGAAGTCTCCCCTTTGAAGGGGAGTGTCCAAAGGACGAAGGGATGTTATTAAGAAATATATATAGCTGCAGTTCATCTGCAGCTTTTTTTATGCCATGGTTTTACTTAATGCCATGAACTTATTATCATTACTGCATGTTCCTATGTTGTTATCCGGTTATTTTAAAAACTACTATCTTTGTATTATGAAAAAAGTGGCAATATCTCTGTTGACGATTTTTTTGATTATTTCAGGTTGTACAAAGAAAGAACCAACCCGCACATCGGGGACTGACACAATTGACAACACAACTTACTTTGGCACAACCTATTACAATTATGGTTTTACTTTTTCGCAGGCAAAACTGGTTACTACAAATGCTAATCCCGGACCAGATATTGCAATATATGTTAATGTCGATAACGGAACTCCAAGGCTGACGCTTCAGTCAAATAACCTGAGAGCTTCATTTTTTAAGGCAGGTGACTTTGCTGATGCCGCAGCAGCCCAGTCTGCTTTCGATAACCTTAAAACCATCAGCGCTACTCAATGGGTAGATATGGCCGATCCCATAGCAGACAACCAGGTTTGGATTTACAGGTCGGGTGATGACACATATACAAAATTCAGAATAGTAAGCACTGTCAATGAAAACCGCCAGGGAATTGATTACGGCGAATGCACTTTCCAATGGGCTTACCAACCCGACGGCACATTAACCTTTCCCGGTAAATAATGCAGGATCTTACACTTCTTCAAAAAGAAATATTCAATATAGCAAATCAAAGGGATTTTCTGAAAATAGCTTTAAATGTATTTGAATATCAGTATAATAACAACATCATTTATCGTAATTTCATTCAGAGTCTCGGAAGAGATCCTTTGAAAATAGATGCACTTACTGACATTCCGTTTCTTCCTGTAGAATTTTTCAGAAATCATAAAGTGGTAACCGGTGATCTTCCGGTTGAAATAATCTTTGAAAGCAGCGGAACTACCGCAGTGACTCCCGGAAAGCATTTTATAACTAACCTGGATCTGTACAGGCAGAGCTTCCTTAAAACCTTTAATCTTTTTTACGGCGGTCCTGAAAACTATCTGATAGCTGCATTACTTCCTTCCTATTTAGAGAGAAAGGGATCCTCACTCATATATATGGCTGAGTGTCTGATCAATGAAAGCAGGAACCCCGGCAGTGGATTTTATAAAAACAATGTGGAAGATCTGCTGATTGTAATGGAAAAGGCCAAAACTGCGAAACAGAAAGTTCTGTTACTCGGTGTCACCTACGCATTGCTTGATCTTGCTGAAAATTTCTCACCCGATCTTTCAGGAGTAACAGTGATGGAAACAGGAGGCATGAAAGGAAGGAGGAAAGAATTAACAAGACAGGAGCTTCATTTAATCCTCAAAGAAAAATTACAGGTAACGTCTGTCCATTCGGAATATGGTATGACTGAGTTGTTAAGTCAGGCTTACTCAAAAGGTGATGGAATATTTTACACTCCCCCGTGGATGAAAATACTCATCAGGGATCCTCTTGACCCTCTGTGCATATACAGCGAGCCAGAAATATCGGGAGGAATAAATATTATTGACCTGGCCAACCTGAATTCGTGTTCATTCATATCTACAGGTGATCTCGGCAAACTCCGGCAAGACGACGGATTTGAAGTATTGGGTCGGTTTGATAATTCCGATATCAGGGGGTGCAATTTGCTGGTGGAGTAGGTGTGGCTGTCATGCAAGTCGTGCAGTCGTGCAAGTCATGCAAGTCGTCCATGACCGCAAGACCGCAAGACCGCAAGACCTTTCTCCTACAACCCCAGTTTGGTTCTTATCTCCGCCGGAATAGCGCTTTTATTGACCATAATCGCGATAGTCTTGGCACGGACATAATTCTCTGATATGTTTAAATAACCACCGAACGGACTCCTTTCTGTTCCCCATGAATTCTTGGTCACATAATATTTAGTCCCGTTCTGATCTTTAACCATACCGGTCATATGCATCAGATGATCGTCGGTTGTGGTATTATTGTCATAACCCGCTTCTCTCGATTCCTGAGTTACTTTTACCTCTGGAAAAGGTTTGGTGAATTTGTAAGCTACTGAAGCGCGTTCCTCGGGAGTAAGATTAGCGAGCCGCGATTTATCGGTATTTGAGTATCCGTCAGTCTTTTCCAGTTCAGGGATGATTGCCACACCTTTTGAGTGTGAGAAACCTTTTTCGCTTACGTCGCCGTCCCATGCAACTGTATAACCATTGTTGAGTGAATAATCCATTATTGAGATAAGGTCGTCAAGGGGTACGTTGTAGTAATTCATTTTCCTCCAGTTGTCGGGTATCGGAACAATTCCCTGAGTATAAAACGGGAATAAAGTAAAAGATGTTATTTCAACATAATCTTCAGGTTTTATTCCCAGACTGGCTGTGAATGATTTTGGTGTATAACCCACACCTTTATATGTGAATGTCTCGGGTACTTTGCCAAGGTAAGTATCAAGGACGTCGTCGACAATCGTGAAATACTGGTCGCTTTCCCTGTTTCTTTTCACCGGAACGGTGGCTATGGCATTGATGAAAGAATTAAGTTCAGAATGATTATGGTTTGTCATGCTGTAGTTCAGCCCGGTGTATACCTCATCAGGAATGATCCCGTTTTTGGTGAATTCGGTAAGCCAGTCATGTCCGACACTTCCCTGACCTAAGTTTCCTTTACCCTGCTTGATGAAATTATCTTTAAGTCTGTCGACATAATTATATCTGACGATATACATCTCCGACAAGTCATATTCTCCTTTTCCCATGCGAAGAAGTTCCGATTCGAAAAATGATGTTGTCGCAAAGCACCAGCATGTGCCTGTGCCTGCCTGGTTTTTTACAGGAGTTGCTTTCAGTTCAACCAACCGGGTAAATTTATATCCATCTTCAGCTTTTGAAGATGCTGAATCTTTATGTTTGTTCTGAGCCTGGGCAGGTACAATGAAAGCGGTTAGAAGGAGGGCAAAAAGTAAGCGGGTTTTCATGGCGGATTTTTATATCAGTGAAACAAATATGAACTATTAAGATCAAGATGCTAAGCTAAAAAAATAATGTGGAATTTATAATGATTATTTCCGGATTTAAATATTTAAGGTAATGATAAAAGTTAGTTATCAAACCTTGGTATGGTATTTGCTCCTCTGATCATGTTAATATTACCTAATCTGTAAAGCAATGAATCGCAATTATATACACGCACTTAAACCACTTATTGCACTAATCGCACTTTCATTTTTGTTAATTTGCAGCAATGCTAATGCCCAGCCAGGTCGTCCTCCCTGGGTACGTATGCCTCCTCCTGCTCCTTATCGCAGGGTCATAGTTCCGAATCCATCAATGCAGTACAACCATCAGGATTATAGCCAATATAACAGGAAAGAATATAATCAGCCTTACATTAGCTTCAGCGTTCATTTTGATCCTCTGATCAGTTGGTTCTCAACTGACAGTTATGATACCCGTAGTGACGGAGTGGTGCCCGGATTTAATTTTGGTGTCACATACAGCAAATATTTCAGTCCCAATTATTCTTTTTCTTCAGGGATGAATATTATCAGGGCTGGAGGAAGGCTGGTAAACAGAGAAACATCCCAATTCGAGCTGAAAGATTACTATAGTACTGTTTATAGTATCCCTGCCGGTGAAGATATCACATATAGAATAACCTACCTGTCTGTCCCGCTGGGATTAAAGCTTCAGACAAACCAGATCGGTTACGGGAGATTTTTTACTGATGTTGGATTCGATCCGAAAATTGTGATCGGAGGGAGGGCTGACATCCCATCTATTAATATCAGAGATGGTAATGCCACGCATGAGCTGAATCTGTTCAACCTTGCTTTCCACGTGATGGCAGGGATGGAGTACCCGCTTTCAGGAAATAATTACTTCATTGTAGGTATGGGATTTGAGACCAACTTATTCGATGTTACAAAGGATAATGGAGATCAGCCTATGAATGTGGTTTCTCAGAAGATGGTATCAGTAAGGCTGGGGATTACATTTTAAATTGAAGTTGACCGAAGACGGAAGCCTTCTTTCTTCGGACTTCCGACTTCGTTCTTCTGACTTCTGACTTTACTTCCTTTTCCCAACAATCAGATCATATGAATGATCTATCCAGGCGAACACTTCCTTATCGGGAACAGATCCGTTAAGCATCACTGTGTTCCAGTGCTTTTTATTCATGTGATAACCTGGCGTGACAGAGCTGTATCTTTCCCTGAGTTCAATTGCCAGGGCAGGGTCGCATTTCAGGTTAATGCTCAGATCACCGTCGAGATTTACCAGGGCGAATATCTTATCCTTAGCCTTGAAGACAAGTGTGTCATCGCCAAAAGGGAAAGTTTCTGTGGATCCTTTTTTCGAGATGCAGTATTCTCTAAGTGTTACGATGTCCATAAAAAAAGTGAGCTAAAGTGAGCTAAAGTGACTAAAGTGACTAAAGTGACTAAAGTGACTAAAGTGACTAAAGTGACTAAAGTGACTAAAGTGACTAAAGTGACTAAAGTGAGCTAAAGTTACTGAAGTGACTAAATTAATTAATTTTTTCAACTTTAGTCACTCCAAACTTTAGATCACTTTAGCTCACTTCTAATGTTGAGTTACGTAAAACGCATTTTCAATATGATCAATCTCAAATGAATCTTTAGTCTCGATCACAGTGATAATGTCAAACCTGCTTTCCTTATCAATCCCGAATCTCTTCAGGTATCCGGAGGCAGCGAATATTATTGCCCGTTGTTTCTGATGGCTTACTGCCAGCACAGGATGAAGGTGAAAATCATCCTTTCTGGTTTTTACTTCAACGAAAACGATATATTCGTTGTTTTCGGCAATAATATCGATTTCGTTTTTTCCCCATACCCAGTTCAGATATAGGATTTTATAGCCAGATTTTTTAAGGTGTTCTAATGCGAGTTCTTCTCCTTTCTGACCAAGATCGTGCGATTCAGCCATAGCATTTAGCGTTTAGCGTTTATCGTTTATCGTTTGCCCGGTAAGTGCTCGTCATTGCGAGCGCAGCGAAGCAATCTCCCCGGTTCACTGTTTATATCTGTATAAGTTTGTTTCTTATGGCAAACAAAATAAGGCTCGCAGTATTCTTTGAGTTTGTTTTTCCCAGAAGGTTAGCCCGGTGTTTATCTACGGTTCTTTTGCTGATAAAAAGTGTTTCAGCGATTTCCTGGTTGGAAAATCCCTCACAGATCTTGAACAAAATTTCTTTTTCTCTCTTTGACAGGTTAGCTGTTTTGCTTTCCTGATCGCGGTATTTGATTTTCTGAATGACATGATAAAGCAGTTCCTGGGAGAAATAATTGCCGCCTTTTCTCACTGTAAGTATTGCTTCCTTAACTTCGGAGATATCGGAATCCTTCAGCAGAAATCCTTTGGCTCCTGCATCGACCATCTTATTGTAATATTCTTCCTCACCATACATTGAGAGTGCTATAATATCAATTTCGGGACAAATCCTGAGGCCTCTTTTTGTGGCTTCTATTCCATCCATCTCCGGCATATTAATGTCCATCAGAGCGATATCCGCGCTTGTGTTTTTCAGTATTTTAAGAAATTCCTCTCCGTTTGAGGCTTCCCCGGTGACTTCAAATTCGGGAAAGGCATTCAGGAGTATCTTCAAACCGTTCCGGAAAAGCTGGTGATCATCCGCGATAATAATTCTTATTTTTTCCATCTGGGCAAATGCGCGTTTGTATGAATCATTCAATCAGTTTGATAAGAGCACTTGTTCCTTTGCCGGGAGTACTTTCAAGTATAAACACACCTTCGACTGTTTTGACGCGGGTTTCGATATTTGACAATCCCATGCCTTTTGTGTCTTCTTTGGACAACGAAGAAGTGTCAAATCCACGGCCGTTATCATAAAACTGCAAGGTAATGAATTTTTCGTGTTTGTTAAGTTCAATCTCAATTCTCGAGGCTCCGGAATGAGAAATGGAATTATTAATTAGCTCACAGACAGCCCTGTACACGACAACCTCCTTGTCGTTATCGAGACGCTGGTTTTCCATGTTCGATTTAAAGTCAATTTCAACCGCTTTTGTCTGATTTATCTTTTTTGTGAAGGCGTTGATTGCACTGGCCAGACCAAAGTTTGTCAGTACATGAGGGCTCAGATTATTTGAAATGTCTTTTATAGTGCTGATGGCTTCATTGACAAGATGATTGGTATTGGTCAGTATCACTGATCCCGAAGGATCGTGTATTCTGTCGGTGAGGGCGGAAACCGACATTTTTACGGTGGAGAGTATTGGTCCGAGACCATCGTGCAGATCTTTAGCAAACCTTTTTCTTTCATTCTCCTCAGTGTTTATAATGGCATTTATCACCCTTTTCTCGGACCTGAGCCTGTCTGTTTCAGCCCGTTTCAGAGAATAGAAGAGTTCCCTGATAAGGATCACACCTCCGATGATCATTACTGAAATCATAACACCGATCCATTCATCAATGAGCTGCCACGTAAAAGATGGTGTGCCACGGAAGAATTCAATCAGCTGGATTATTTTAAGGACAGCCATCAGGGTAAACGACAGTGAGAGCAGTATCCATGACAGCCTGTATTTCGTCAGTTTCATAAAGCCCAGTGCGATAGAGGCTGCAATGATCTGCAAGATGATAGAAATAATTAATGCAATGAGACGTACCATGTATTTCGGATATTGTACTGCAAAAGTATGAGTTAATTTAAATCGAAGCTAAATAAAAAGATTTTAAGGACTATATTTTATATGATTACCCCCTTTCTTATTTCCCCAAGGGGGAAAGGGTGGTTCCACTCCTTCCCCCTTGAGGGAAGGCCGGGAAGGGGGTAAAGGCAAATAGATAGTATTAACATTTGGTGTTTCTTTGAGCCTTGCTATCTTGGTGGCAGAAAAATGGCAGAAAAAAACTTAACTTTGGGCGGTTGAAAATGATATTTATGAATATTCTTTATAACCTTGGAATCCTGATATTCTCAGCATTAGCACGTCTTGCATCACCTTTTAATTCAAGAGCTTCTCTTTGGGTAAAGGGAAGAAAAAACTGGGAGGGAAAGATTGCGGAAAAGATAAAACCTGGAGATAAGGTTATTTGGATACATTGTGCTTCACTGGGTGAATTTGAGCAGGGACGTCCTGTGATTGAAGCTATAAAACAACGGATGCCATCGTTTAAGGTTCTTCTTACATTTTTTTCACCATCAGGATATGAGATCAGGAAGAATTACGGATTTGCAGACTGTGTCATGTATCTTCCATCTGATACTCCTTCAAATGCTAACAAAATTTACGGAGCTTGTGAGACCTGAATATGTGATATTTGTGAAATATGAGTTTTGGAATAATTATATATCAGCACTTTACAGGAATAATATTCCATTATATCTTATTTCAGGAATATTCCGCAGGGAGCAGCACTTTTTTAAATGGTATGGTTCCTTTTTCAGGAGCATGCTAAGGAAATTCGAAAAGATATATGTCCAGGATCAGAATTCGCTCACTCTCCTTTCAGGAATAGGAATAAATAATGCAATACTTGCCGGCGACACCAGGTTTGACAGAGTAGTACAGATAGCAGGGACTGCCAGAATAATCCCGCAGCTGGAACAGTTCAGGGGAGATGAAAAATTATTTCTGGCCGGGAGCAGCTGGAGACCTGATGAGGAGATAATTTCAGAGTACATTAACATGTTTCCAATGAAGATGAAATGGGTTTTTGCTCCGCACGAAGTTGATAAATCGAACATCGACCGTCTTGAGTCGCTGTTTAAAGTAAAGACAGTCAGATTTTCAGAATTCGGCGAAAAGGGTGATGATGCGAGAGTATTAATAATAGATAATATAGGTATGCTTTCCTCGGCTTACAGATATGCATATATCGCTGCAATAGGCGGTGGTTTCGGCAAAGGGATTCATAATATTCTTGAGCCGGCATGCTGGGGTATCCCTGTTGTTTTCGGACCAAAGCATGGAAATTTCAAGGAGGCAGTTGATCTTCTGAGGGAGGGAGGAGCGAAATTTTTCCAGACGTTTGATGATTTTAGAAGAATTATGGAATTATGGCTTTCTGATGACAAAACATATACACATTCGGCACAAGTTGCATCAGAATATGTAAAAGAAAACGCCGGTGCGACTGAAATTATTATCAAAGAAATTGAGCAAAAAGATATCAACAGCCGCCGCTCATAATTTGTTAAAAACTAATCTTTTAATATTTGGTTAGGTCCTGTAAAGAGCCGTAAATTGTTCGTCCGGATTTAACAATTATTTAACTCCGATGTAACCTAATAACCAAGTATTTACAATAATCTTGTAGAAATTTTTTAATCCTTAATCCTAATTTTATGATGAAAACAAAACGTTTATCAGCGATGTTAGTGTTTCTGTTCATTAATCTGTTGATTTTTGGTCAGGGAGCAACAACATCGTCGCTAACGGGGAGAATTACTGACAGTAAGGGAGGGCCTCTCCCAGGTACAACCATTCTTGCTGTTCACGTTCCCTCAGGAACCCAATATGGGGCTATTGCCAATAATGAAGGTTTTTTTACCGTTCAGGGTATGCGCCCTGGTGGACCTTACAAGGTAGAGGTATCGTTTATTGGTTATACTAAGAAGACCTATACTGATATTAATCTTCTTCTTGGTGAAGCTTACAACCTAAAAGCTGAATTGGCAGAAACAACCTCACAGTTGGAGGAGGTTATTGTCGTCGGGATAAAAGCTTCAGCTTTTGGTACGACAAAAACCGGCGCAACAACTAACATTTCCCGCGCACAAATGGGCCTGTTGCCTACCATAAACCGCAGCATTAACGACATCGCCCGGGTTTCTCCTTATTCTAACGGAATGAGTATGTCGGGTGGTGACGGACGTTCGACAAATTTTACTGTTGATGGTTCAAATTTAAATAACAACTTTGGTTTGAGCAGCAGTTTACCCGGCGGCGGCAATCCTATTTCGTTGGACGCAATCGAAGAAGTGCAGGTTGTTATTGCTCCTTTTGATGTACGGCAAACCAACTTTATTGGTGGCGGAATCAATGCTATAACCAAATCGGGAACAAATACCATCAAAGGTTCGGTATATACATATCTGAAGAACCAGGAAATGCGTGGCAACAAAATTGGCGACAAGGAGTTTGGCCACCGCGCTGAGGAATCAAACTCCATAACCGGTTTTACATTGGGTGCACCTATTATTAAAGACAAGTTGTTTATTTTTGGTAACCTGGAATACGAAAAAAGTCCGCAACAGGTTATCACCTGGCGTGCTTCAACTGACGGTGTTTCCGATCAACAGACTATTTCGCGTGTAACTGAATCCGATCTCCAATTAGTTTCTGATCACCTGAAATCAAAATACGGCTACGAAACAGGGTCCTTTAAAAATTTCCCTGCCGACATGACAAATCTGAAATATCTCGTTCGTTTAGATTGGAATATCAATAGTGCCAATAAATTAAACATTCGGTTTAATCACACCAAAAATACAGGATGGAATCCACCTAATGGAAATTCAACCGATGGCAGCTATCGTGATAATACCAAGAATCGTGTTGGAGAGTATTCAATGTCGTATGCCAATTCGATGTATTCTATGGATAATCTGGTTAATTCCGGTTCATTGGAGTTAAACAGCCGATTAAACGAAAACATGTCAAATCAATTCTTAGTGACATACTCTGATATTAAAGATATTCGCGGTTCTGAATCCTCTCCGTTCCCTTTCATTGATATTATGAGTGGTGATATTGCTACCGGTACTGCTGCACTAAATCCTTATATTTCAGCAGGATACGAATTGTTCACATGGAATAATGGCGTGAAAAATAAAATTATAACAGCCACCGATAATTTTACATATTATCTTAATGCTCATAAGTTTACAGCAGGCCTCAGTTACGAATATCAAATGGCTGATAATAACTATATGCGTAGTGGAACAGGTTACTATCGTTATAAAAGTTTGAGTGATTTCCTAGGAGGAGCTGCCCCGGTTGACTTTGCTTTGACCTATGGAGCGAATGGGGAGCTTGTACCTTCGAATGCTGTTAAATTCAATCAGATTGGTGCCTACGTTCAGGATGAATGGAACCCACTTCAAAATCTTAAGTTAACTGTAGGATTACGAGCTGATAATCTTTCATTTGTCGATGATATTATGACAAACAATGCCATTTTAGATCTCGACTTTGGTGGTCGCAAAATTAATACCGGTGTATGGCCTACATCAAAACTCAACCTTTCGCCCCGTGTTGGCCTGACTTGGGATGTAAATGGCAATAAATCGCTGATGGTACGTGGCGGGACAGGGATATTCACCGGTCGTCTGCCATTGGTATTCTTCACCAACATGCCTTCGAACGCTGGTATGAACCAGTTGTTGATGAAAGTTCAGACTGTTTACAATTCTAACGGTACTGTGCGAACAAGCGACCCAAGGTTAGCTCTCCTGGCAGGTGATATTTTAACCGATGTAAATCAAATGATCGACAGGCTCGGCTTTCAGACCGTAGTAACGCCTGAAGATGGTAGCATTCCAAGTTCAATTGCAGGTGTAGATCCTAATTTCAAGATGCCTCAGGTTTGGAAAACTTCAGCAGCGGTTGACTATAAAGTACCAGTGACTTTTCCTTTCTCTATGACAGCTGAAGGTATTTTCACAAAAAACATTAATGCTGTAGTACTAAATAATTACGCAATAAAGAACCCTGATGATGCATGGACAAAATTTGAAGGACCTGATAACCGCTACATATTTCCAGCAGGTGGTTACTTGTACAATGCATCTGTTAAGGATGCTTGTGTTCTGTCCAATACCAATAAAGGTTACGGTTACACTTTAAACCTGACGTTTAATGCGGAACCGGTAAAGAACCTGGATATTATGGCTTCATATACAAGAACTGAAATGAAGGAAGTTTCAGGGATGCCTGGCAGCAATGCCAACTCAGCCTGGACTGGTCTTATCACTGTTAACGGTCCGAATAACGCTACCGTACAACGTTCACAATATGTTGTTCCCAATAAGGTAATTTCCTCTGTTTCATACCATATTCCATATCTGAATGAACACATGGCTTCCACCATTAGCTTGTTTTATACAGGTTTGTCTCCTTATGGAAACACCTTCCGTTATAGCAATGACATGAACGGCGATGGAGTAAATAACGACCTTATTTACATACCAAAAGTAAAGGGCGAAGTCGCGTTTACAACATCTGCTGACGAAGATGCATTCTTTGCTTTTATAGAGCAGGATAAATATCTGAGTAAACATAAGGGCGAATACGCTGAGGCTTATGCTGCACGTGCACCCTGGGTAAACAGGATAGATTTACGCTTTGTACAGGATTTCTCCATTAAGACAGGAAGCGCAAGAAATACCTTGCAGTTGAGTGTTGACGTGCTTAACGCAGGTAATCTGCTGAATTCAAAATGGGGCGTTTATAAAAACATGGCAATAAGCAACAATGGAGCTATCCTTAAGTATGACGCTCGTGATGCTAACAATGTTCCTCGCTATTCGATGGTACAGGTTAGCGGTGCTTACCCGACACAAACTTACTCATCGTATTTGGATTATAATCAGTGCTGGAGATTACAGATTGGCCTTCGCTATATCTTCAACTAAGATGTTTTAAGTAATAACCAGGAGCTGCCGGAAACCCGGCAGCTTTTTTTTGTCTTGAACTTTTATAAATAAGGATTGTTGTTCAATATTGGCAATTTGATTATTTAACAAGTATGTAATCAGTGAGATATATGATACTCTGTTTTACCTTATCAATAATTGCACTACCCGGTATTCATTTTCTAAATCTTTATTTCAAATATCATGATCAAGACATTCAGACACTGGTTCGCTGGACTGATCCTGTTATTCAGTACAGTGATGATGTTTGGCCAGGGAGCAACAACATCATCGTTAAGCGGTCTAATCACCGATAGCAAAGGCGAAGCAATGCCCGGAGCAAGCATTGTCGCAGTTCATGTCCCCTCCGGTACTCAGTATGTAACAGTCACCGATAACAATGGTAACTATCGTTTTCAGAACATGCGTATAGGAGGACCCTACACCGTAACAGTTTCCTTTATCGGCTATTCTTCCAGCACTTACACTGATATCAGACTTAAACTGGGAGAAACTTACGTTCAAAACGGAACGCTTGAAGAAAAGGCAACTACGTTGAATGAGGTTGTTGTCACAGCGGGACTGAGAAATTCAATACTAAGTTCTGAGCGTGCCGGTACAAAGACAAATATAAGCAGCCGTGAGCTTACGACTATGCCGACAATCAACCGCAGTATTGTTGATTTCGCGAAGTTATCGCCACAATCACAGGGTAATTCATTCGGCGGACGTGATGCACGGTTTAATACAATCACTGTCGATGGAGCGGCTTTCAATAATAACTTCGGGGTAAGCTCAAATCCTCTCCCTGGAGGAGAGGCACAACCAATATCCCTCGATGCAATTGAAGAAATATCCGTGAGTATTGCCCCGTACGATGTTACTCTGTCGCAGTTCACCGGAGCCAGCATAAATGCTGTCACACGAAGCGGGGATAACACCTTCAAAGGGTCAGTTTATACATACCTTCGGCCAAAATCTTTCACGGGTGGCACCGTAGATGGTCACGATGTTATCGGAGCAAACGACAGAAGCTCTCAGAACTATGGATTAAGGCTTGGGGGGCCAATTATAAAAAACAAACTGTTTTTCTTTCTGAGCGGAGAATATGAAAAAGTGACTATCCCCGGAATAACATGGGTCCCAAGCACAGATGGTATTGCCAATCCCGATAACAATATCTCACGTACCACCGAGGCCGATCTGACCAGGGTGAGAAATTATCTTATGTCAACATATAATTATGATCCCGGTAAATTCAAGGATTTTGATCCGTTCCATAACATCAATCATAAGATACTGGTGCGCCTTGACTGGAATATTTTAAAAGGACATAAACTTACTCTGAGATATAATGATGTTGTAGGAACTTCCGATCAACTGACAAATTCAACAAGCGGTCCGCCTAACAATGCGCGTAACTCCGGCCGTATAAGCAGTCAGTCCCTTGCCTTTTCTAATGCGCTCTATGGATTCGAGAACACAGTCAGGTCATTCACAGGTGAGCTTAACAGCAGTTTCAGTACGAAGTTTTCGAATAAATTTCTTGCCAGCTACACATTCATCGAGGACACCCGGACAAGCAAATCGGATCTTTTCCCGTTCGTGGATATATGGGAGGGTGGTGATCAGTATATGTCATTCGGTTACGAGCTTTTCAGCTTCAACAATAAAGTCACAAATAAGACACTCAGCTTTACCGATAACCTGACAATAAACCTTAATGGTCACACAGTAACGGCAGGTATAGCTTATGACCATCTCTATTTCTTTAATTCGTTTATACGTGAAGGGACTTCATATTATCGTTATGCCTCAGTTGATGATTTTCTTACCGGAGCCGATCCGATTGGTTTTGGTGTGACATATGGCTATAATGGCGTCGATGCTCCCGGTGCAAAAGCAACGTTTGGCCTTGGTTCAATATATGCCCAGGATGAATGGCAAATCTTCAGAGGCTTCAAGCTGACATATGGTTTGCGCATAGAAAAACCTTACTATCTCGATAAGATGCAGGATAACCCGGCTATTTCGGCACTCGTTTTTGCCGATGGCAGGAAGATCGATGTAAGCACCTGGCCGAAGAGTCAGCTTTTATTCGCACCACGGGTGGGATTTAACTGGGACGTAAAAGGCGATCGTTCATTACAGATACGTGGAGGTTCAGGATTGTTTACGGGATTGCTCCCATTCGTCTGGTTTACCAACCAGCCTACAAACTCAGGTCTGATCCAGGCGCCCGAGGCGGGCTGGGGACCGGGAAATGTCAACCTTAACGGACTAGCCTTCAATCCTGATTATAAAGAGTTTATTGCCAGCAGACCCGATCTGTTTCCTCAGAGCGCCAGCACATTGCCAAATAATGCCGCACTCGCTCAGGTAGGGAAGGATTTTAAATTTCCGCAGGTATGGCGTTCAAATTTAGGTGTTGATATTGAACTGCCATGGAATATGATTTTTACAGGAGAAGCTATCTTTTCAAAAGATATTAATGCAATAAAACAACTAAATATTAACGAAGCACCCCCGACAGGCGTTATGGCTGGTCCCGATGCCCGGCCGTACTGGAGCTCTACAAACGCTGCAAAAATAAATACTTCAATTAGTACTGCAATGGAACTGGCTAACTCGCATCAGGGTTACCAGTACTCACTTACCGCTCAACTGACAAAAAATTTCAATAAAGGTCTCTCAGGACTTCTAGCATATACCTATTCTATTGCCAAGGATGTTACTTCCAACCCTGGTTCATCAGCATCCTCAGCATGGAGCTCAAACACAGCAGTGGGAAGCCTTAATGACCCTGGACTGAGCTGGTCGAACTTCTCAACTCCCCATAAACTGATAGGAAGCATCTCATACCGTGTCGAATATGCTAAGTTTCTTGCTTCTACCATTTCAGTCGTTTACCAGGGTTATCAGACCGGGCGCTGGTCTTATACATATTCAAATGATCTTAATGGAGATGGCAATTCATCAGACCTGATGTATATACCTGCGAGTCCGACTGAACTGGCATTTGCTCCTTCATCAGGAATGACAGCTGCTGAACAACAGGACGCCTTCTGGGCCTATGTTCAGAGAAATGATTATCTCAAGACACGTGAAGGGAAATATGCTGAGCGTTTCGGAGAAGTCAGACCATGGATACACCGGTTTGATGTCAAATTCCTGCAGGATATTTATTCGGATTTCGGTACTGAACATAAATATACTCTGCAAATCAGCATCGATTTACTGAATGCGGGGAATCTCATTAACGATGCCTGGGGAACTTATCCATTCAATCCTTTGGCCAGTTTTGATAATGTCCGTCCACTGTCAGTAGTTACAAAAGGTACTGCCACCGCAGCTCCGGTTTTCAGGCTTAACGCTACCTCACTCGATGATTTTGCAGCAAAAACAACAATAAGCAAGGATATCAGTACTTCCAGCACCTGGGGATGCCTTCTTGGTATCCGGCTAATTTTCTGATAATAAATTTCTAAAGGTAAGCTGCCTTGTTTCGGGCAGCTTTTTTTTGCCCGGTATTGTCACAAAATCTTATTGTAAATATCATATTTATGTAACTTTTAATTATATCAAAACTTGTGAACCATTAATAAAAAAAATTGTTAGTAGTATTATTAACAAATTTATAATCAGTCACATATATAATAGTTAATAACTATGCAGTCAAATGTTAATAAACTTAAAAATTTAAGCTTGGATACACAGGGTTGCTTGTTTAATTTAGCAAATACCCGCTCAGAATATCAGTGGTCGTTTAATCTCATTAAAATCAGAGAATAACCAAAATGTATATGGAAGAACTATTTGTCCAGGAATCAGCTATTGCAACTGAAAAGGCAAAAACAGGAAGATCCGGCATCAGAGATGCCGAAGACAGACGATGGAAAAAGCATTGAAAAGTCAAAGAACAGAGGGCAAGACAAAGTGTTTATTCTCATGAAGAAGCTGTGGACGCAAGTATCCTGTATTTTAAAGGTGATGAATTAGCCGCAAGAGTTTGGGCAAACAAATATGCTTTAAAAGATTCTTACGGAAATCTGTATGAAAAGACACCTGACGACATGCATCACAGACTCGCTCGTGAAATTCACAGAATTGAACTCAAGTACAAAAATCCTCTATCGGAAGAATTGATTTACAGTGTTCTCAAAGACTTTAAGTACATCGTCCCTCAGGGTGGACCTATGACAGGCATCGGTAATGATTACCAGATCGCTTCGTTGTCAAATTGTTTCGTAATCGGTAATGATGGCTCTTCCGATTCATACGGAGGGATAATGAAGATCGATCAGGAGCAGGTACAGCTAATGAAAAGAAGAGGGGGTGTGGGTCACGACCTTTCCCACATAAGGCCAAAAGGAACTCCGGTACTTAACAGCGCTCTGACTTCCACCGGTGTTGTTCCGTTTATGGAGAGATATTCAAATTCCACACGTGAAGTGGCTCAGGATGGCCGGAGAGGTGCGCTGATGCTTTCAATATCGATCAAACATCCCGATTCAGGCAAATTCATAGATGCCAAAATGGAAAGCGGAAAGGTTACCGGGGCAAACGTCTCTGTTAAACTGACCGATGATTTTATGAAAGCTGTTGAAACAAAGTCACTTTTCAGACAGCAATATCCCATTAATTCTGATAACCCAAAGTTTGCAAAGGATATCGATGCTGTACAGCTATGGAACAAAATAATTCATAATGCGTGGAAATCCGCAGAACCGGGTGTGTTATTCTGGGATACTATTATCAGGGAAAGTGTTCCCGATTGTTACAGCGACCTCGGATATGCGACAGTTTCAACAAATCCTTGCGGTGAGATCCCACTCTGCCCCTATGACAGTTGCAGGCTGCTGGCAATAAATCTGTACAGCTATGTGAATGAACCTTTTACGGAAAATGCTTAATTTGACTTTGACTTATATAAAGAACATGTTGGTCTGGCTCAGCGCATGATGGATGATATCATCGACCTCGAACTTGAGAAGATCGATGCAATAATCGCAAAAATAGATGCTGATCCCGAAATAGAAGAGATTAAACATGTAGAGAAAAATCTCTGGAGCAATATAAGGAAGAAATCAGAAGAAGGCCGCAGAACAGGTATAGGAATAACAGCTGAAGGTGATATGCTGGCTGGTCTGGGATTGAGATATGGCAGCGATGAGGCAACAAATTTTTCTGTCGATAGTACATAAAACCCTCGCTCTTGAAGCTTATAAGGCATCGACATATCTGGCAAAGGAAAGAGGCGCGTTTGCCATTTATAATGCCGAACGCGAAAAAGAAAATCCTTTTATCCTGAGGATGAAAGAGGCTGACCCCGTTATGTACAGCAACATGGCAAAGTTTGGAAGGCGTAATATAGCTCTTCTTACAATTGCCCCCACAGGGACTACCAGTCTTATGACACAGACAACTTCAGGAATCGAACCAATCTTTTCAACATTCTATAAAAGAAGAAGAAAAGTTAACCCCAACGATCTCGACGTAAAGGTTACTTTCAAGGATGAGGTAGGCGATTCATGGGAGGAGTTTAACGTATTTCATCATAAGTTCGTCGATTGGCTGAAGCTAAACAATTATGATCCTGATGAGGTGACAAGGATGGGTGACGAAGAGATCGAATCAATAATTGCAAAGTCACCATATTATAAGGCAACAGCAAATGATGTTGACTGGATAGCGAAAGTAAAGATGCAGGGTGCAATTCAGAAATGGGTTGATCATTCTATAAGCGTAACGATAAACCTGCCAGCCGAGGCTAAAGAAGAACTGGTGAGTGAACTTTACCTTACAGCGTGGAAATCAGGATGCAAAGGAGCGACTGTCTATCGTGATGGTTCCAGGAGCGGTGTCCTTATTGCCGGAAAAACAGAAGTGCACACCGAAAGACCAAAACGCCCCAAATCTCTCGATTGTGATGTTATCAGATTCAGCATTAATGAAGAGAAATGGGTTGCTTTTGTTGGACTGAAAGAAAGCCGTCCCTATGAGATATTTACAGGTATCGCCGATGAAGAGATCTTCCCTATTCCAAAAAGCATAGTAAAAGGGAAAATAATTAAAAACAAAAATGAAGACGGTAAAACACGATATGACTTCCAGTATACCGATAAGATATGGTTATAAAAAGAATATCGAAGGTCTGTCTCATATGTTCAAACCTGAGTTCTGGAACTATGCGAAACTTATTTCAGGTGTTTTGAGACACGAGATGCCTATCCAGGATGTTGTGAATCTTGTCACATCATTAAATCTCGACAGCGAATCGATAAATAACTGGAAGAATGGTGTTGAGAGAGCTCTGAAGAAATATATTCCAAACGGAACTAAAGCCAAAGGGAAATGCAGTAGAGTGCGGCTCGGATAATCTTGTATATGAAGAAGGATGTCTGATCTGCAAAGACTGCGGATCTTCCAAATGTGGTTGATTTAATTTGTTTTGGGCCCCTTTAAAGGGATTTTAATATAAATCAGCGGGTGCTCTCCGGAGCACCTTTTTTTATGCGGGTGTTTGAACAGGTTTAATTTTTATGCATTATCGCACATAATATTGTTCCTCTTCCTCTACAGACAACCAGGTCTTTCATAAACAGCTCCCTGGATTTTCCATATGACATTTTTAAATATTGTTTGATTTTAGTGTAAATGAACCTGGTAACAGGGGTCAGGGAGAAGATCAGCTGTATATAAGGTTTGAGATTGGATTTGGAGATGGATGCCTGTATATTTAGCTCTCCGGCAGAATTGAATATTGAATTTGATAAATGCCCGTTACGGTGGTTTGTCAATCCCATTACTTTATAGTTTTCTTTATAGTATCTGGTAAAATCGACTAATTCAATACTCATACCCGATGCGCCTGCCATATACCGCATCGAATCCTCACTGAAACACCAGCAATGAACTGGTGGCAGATCCGTTGGCCAGATTATATCTTCAGGGAAAAGGGACTTGTTAGGTGTAGTTATTATTGCCATGCCTCCGGTCTTTAGCAGCTTATTTATTGAACTGATAAAAATAAGCGGTTCTTTTATATGTTCTATTACCTCAGTCAAAATCACCACATCGAATGATCCTTCATTTGATTGTGCATATTTTGAAAGTTCAGCACAAATATAATGATCGCCAAACGCTGCTTTTGCCTTAGTCTACTGCAGTCTCTGAGATATCCAGTCCGGTTACATCGAACCCCTTTTTCATCAGGGAATAGGTCAGGTAACCCAAACCGCTCCCAATCTCCAGAATTTTTACGTGTTTTTTATCCTTCTCATAAGCAGCCAAAGCTTCTTTAATTCCCCAATAAGCTTCAGATGTCTCTGTAAGATAGTCAAACGGGTTTGGGAATTTTTTGATAACCTTTAAATATTTCCAGTAGCGATTATACCCCGGGACTTTATCTCCGTTTTTGTATATATTTTCATATAAAACAGATGTATCAACATCAGGAAGGGAGAATGAAGTATTGCAATCCGGACATTTATATATGCTGAATCTGAATGATTCCTGATAACCGGGATAATTATCATGAATCAATTCAGCATCGCCTTCACATAAAATGCATTTTATTATACTATTCTCCATTTTGAGTGCCTTAATCTTTTCTATTTTATAACTCCAAGTTCTTTACCCGTTTTTTCGAAAGCCTGTATTGCCTTATCCAGATGTTCCTTTTCATGCCCGGCCGAAAGCTGAACCCTTATTCTTGCCTGACCTTTCGGAACTACAGGGAAATAAAATCCCACAACGTACACTCCTTCTTTCAGCAATCGTGCCGCAAAATCCTGTGATAATCTTGCCTCATAAAGCATTACAGCACATATTGCGGATTTTGTAGGCTTGATATCAAAGCCGAGCTTTTTCATGCCTGTAATAAAATAATCTGCATTGCAGTGGAGCTTATCCTGAAGCTCATTTGTGCCGGTCATCATTTCAATCATTCTGATGCCAGCAGCAGCCACCATAGGTGGTATCGAATTTGAAAAGAGATAAGGCCTTGACCTCTGACGGAGCAATTCGATGATCTCTTTTTTACCTGTCGTAAATCCTCCGATAGCCCCTCCGAATGCTTTGCCAAGGGTACCTGTGATAATTTCTACCTTCCCCCTTAAATTAAATAATTCAGTTACACCTCTTCCGGTTTTTCCAACTACTCCGGCCGAATGCGATTCATCTACCATTATCATGGCATTATATTTTTCAGCCAGTTCAACAATCTTGTCGAGAGGCGCAACATTGCCATCCATAGAGAAGACACCGTCAGTAACAATCAGCCTGAATCTTTTATCTTTAGCTAACCGCAGCTGATTCTCCAGATCGATGGTATCTGCATTTTCGTATCTGTAGCGTTCTGCTTTACAAAGACGAACACCGTCAATGATTGAAGCATGATTGAGCGAGTCGGAGATAATAGCATCTTCTTCGGTGAGCAGAGGTTCAAAGACTCCACCGTTTGCATCGAAGCAGGCTGCATAAAGGATAGTATCCTCCGTACCAAAAAATTCCGCGATTTTTTCCTCCAGCTCTTTGTGGAGATCTGTGGTGCCGCAAATGAATCTTACCGAAGACATTCCATATCCATGATCGTCCAGACTTGCTTTTGCCGCTTCAATCAGCGATGCATTATTGGAAAGACCAAGATAATTATTTGCGCAGAAATTCAGAACTTTTTGTCCGGTATTAAGCTCAATCTCAGCCCCCTGGGGAGAGACGATAATACGTTCGTTCTTGTATAGACCGGCTTCTTTTATCTCATTAAGAAGTTTGTCGAGGTGATCTTTATAATTTGAGTACATGGGTTATAATTTTAGTCTGTAAAGTCTGTGAAGTCTGTAAAGTCTGTAAAGTCCATAAAGTCTGTAAAGTCTGCTAAAGTCTGTAAAGTCTGTAAAGTCCGTGAAGTTCGTAAAGTCTTTAATGAATTGACTTTCAGACTTTCGACTTTCAGACTTTCAGACTCCTTATTCCCAGTTTAAAATGACTTTTCCGCAGTTGCCTTTCTCCATTTCGTCGAATCCCTTCTGAAAATCGTCGATAGGGAAACGGTGTGTAATAACAGGATTCAGATCTATTCCTCCGATTATCATCTGTTCCATTTTATACCATGTTTCCCACATTTCACGGCCATATATGCCCTTTAAAGTTATTGCCTTGAAAATGATGTCACTCCAGGGAACTTCGAAATTAGATGGCAGAATACCCAGCAGCGAAATGCTCGAGCCATTATACATATTATGAAGCATGTCAACGAAAGCTTTTGGAGAGCCCGACATTTCCAATCCAATGTCGAAACCTCTTATGTTCAGTTTTTTTCGGGCATCAGCAACAGTTTCACCTTTGGTTGGGTTCACAGTTAGAGTTGCGCCCATTTTTTTTGCAATCTCCAGACGCGAATCACTCAGGTCGCTTGCCACAATAAACCGGGCGCCTGCAAATTTTGCTATTGCCACAGCCATGCTGCCGATCAGACCTGACCCTGTGATAAGCACATCTTCGCCCAGAAGCGGAAATGATAATGCAGTATGAGTTGCATTTCCGAAAGGATCCATAATGGCAGCCCATTCATCGGGAATCCTGTGATCAAAGGGATAACATTTGTGGCAGGAACTTTACATATTCGGCAAACGAACCGTCGATATGCACTCCAATTCCAACAGTGTTTTCGCATACATGTTCTTTTCCGCGACGGCAATTCCGGCAATGACCGCATGCCAGATGGCCTTCGCCGGTAACCCGCTCCCCTATTTTAAGATTCGTCACGCCGGCTCCCATCTTTTCAATGTGCCCCATATACTCATGGCCTATTGTCATCGGAGTCTTTATTGTTCTCTGTGACCATTCATCCCATTCATAGATATGAAGGTCAGTGCCACAGATTGCTGACTTTTTCACCTTGATAATAACATCATTAAGGCCCGGTTCTGGTATCGGAACTTCCTGCATCCACAGTCCTTTTTCAGGTCTGGCTTTTACAAGAGCTTTCATCTTATTCATACACTCAAATTTAACATTAAAACAATGATTTTGACATTTCCCAGCCCCTTGGAACTTCGAGCAATATCATCGGGCTAAATTACTATAAATACAGCTTTAAAACCTGATTTTCGTTATAGTATTTATATAAACGGGTTTGTCTATCTTTGCATTTACATTTAACGATTTAATAATTTATGAAACAAATCCGTGTGCGTTTTGCACCAAGTCCGACAGGACCATTACATATTGGAGGCGTGAGAACCGCTCTTTACAATTATCTTTTTGCGAAGAAAAATGGCGGGACATTTATTCTAAGGATCGAAGATACGGATCAGTCGCGTTATGTCGAAGGTGCGGAAGAGTATATAATGGAATCACTGGAATGGTGCGGTATAAAAGTTGAGGAAGGGATCAGGGAAGGCGGGAAATTCGGACCTTACCGTCAGAGCGACAGAAAAGATATTTACAGAAAATATGCAGATGATCTGGTTGCCGCGGGTGATGCCTATTTTGCTTTTGATACTCCTGAAAATCTTGAATCTCTCAGAACCGAGTCGGAGAAGAACGGTAAGACATTCATATATAATTCTTCGATAAGAGATAAAATGAATAACTCACTCTCTCTGACTGAAGCGGAATGGCGCGAAAAACTGGAAAAGGGAGAACATTATGTGATCCGATACAAAATGCCTCTTAATGAGGAGATAAGATTTGAAGATATCATACGCGGACAGATAGTGGTAAACATCTGATACTCTGGATGATAAAGTATTATTTAAATCAGATGGTATGCCGACTTATCATCTTGCCAACATTGTTGATGACCATCTGATGGAAATAAGCCATGTGATCCGTGGTGAAGAGTGGCTTCCTTCATTGCCACTTCATATGATGTTATACCGTTCATTCGGTTGGGATCCGCCTCTTTTTGCTCATCTTCCGTTACTGCTCAAACCTGATGGCAAAGGTAAGTTGAGTAAGCGTGACGGTGACAAAATGGGGTTTCCTGTGTTTCCTCTGTACTGGCCTTTCGGTGAAACGGCAAAAGGTTATCGTGAAGAAGGATATTATCCCGAACCATTCATTAATATGCTTGCATTGCTCGGATGGAATCCCGGAACTGAACAGGAGATCTTTTCAATGGATGAACTGATAAACGCTTTTTCAATTGAAAGAGTGGGCAAGTCGGGTTCAAGGTTTGACCCTGAAAAGGCAAAATGGTTTAACCATCAGTTTCTGCAGACGAAGACCAACAAGGAGCTGGCGCTGGAATTCAGGGAGTTTTTGAGCTCTCACGGATATCACGATGATATTATTAAGCTTGAATCACTCATTGGCCTTGTAAAGGAACGAGTGAGTTTTGTGAAGGACATATGGGATCAGACTGACTTCTTTTTTAAGGCACCTGAAACATATGATCAGGAAGCTGTAAAGAAAAGATGGAAAGAAGAAACTCCTCAGCAATTAACAGAGTTAAAAACATTATTAGCCGGATTAACAGATTTTTCACCACAGGGGTACCGAACTCGCTGTTACCGGTTGGATAGAAAAAAACGGGTATAACACAGGTGCAGTTATGAATGCGTTGAGGTTAATAATAGTCGGGGCATTACGAGGTCCGCATATGTTTGATATTATCGGCTGGATCGGAAGGGAAGAAACAGTTAATCGAATCGAAAAAGGCGTTACCACGTTAAGCAAATAGCTTATGAATCTGCCACAACCCGGAGATTATATTGATATCCATATTCATGATGGTAGTCCTTCCCCGGGCATATTTTTACTCCAAAGCCTTATGGCTCATGAAGGCAGGATTCCCATTGACTTACCGGGAATTGCCTACACTTACGGTATTCACCCATGGTTCCTGGACAAGGATAGTCTTGAAAAAAACTTGGACGAAGTCAGATACTCAGCAAATCTTCCGGGAATTATTGCATTAGGGGAAGCCGGATTTGACAGGCTAAAAGGTCCGGATGCAGCGACTCAACGGAGGGCTTTTGAAGAGCAGGTCATAATCTCGGAAGAAATGAAAAAGCCTGTTGTTATTCATTGTGTCAGGGCATGGGATGAGCTACTGGCAGTTCACAAAAAGCTCAGACCTAAAATGCCCTGGATGGTTCATGGCTTCAGAGGAAATATTGTACTGGCCAATCAACTCCTGTCGAAAGGAATGTTCCTTTCTTTCTGGTTCGATTTTATTATCAGGCCCGAATCTTCAGGACTTTTACAGCGGCTCCCGGTTGACAGGATATTTTTGGAGACAGATGGGGCAGATATTTATATTCAGGATATTTATAATAAGGTGGCGCTTGATCTTAACCTGACTGTTGAGGAGTTAAAATCGGTAATACTGAGAAATTTTAATGAGTTTTTTGCGATATGAAAAGTTGGCTGGCAAGGACAGAAGTAATTCTTGACAAAGAGAAATTGACCCGACTAAAAAATTCTAACGTGCTTGTGGTTGGTATGGGAGGAGTAGGCGCCTATGCTGCTGAAATGATCTGCAGAGCCGGGGTGGGATCAATGACAATTGTAGATGGAGCCCTTGTACATACAACAAACAGAAACCGGCAGCTTGCTGCACTTAAGAGCACTGAAGGAATGCCAAAAACTGAAGTTATGGCCCGCAGAATACTTGATATCAATCCCGAAATAAATCTCACAGTAATTCAGGAATTCATTAAGGATGAGAGGATGGAAGAAGTTACAGGCCTGGGCTTTGACTACATTGTGGATGCAATCGATACTTTATCTCCTAAGATTTTCCTTATTCAGCATGCTGTTGAGAGAAAAATACCTCTTGTAAGTTCGATGGGAGCCGGCGGAAAATTTGATCCGGAAAAAGTAAAAATATGTGATATTTCGGAAACGACAGATTGTACACTTGCAAGGATACTGAGGAAGAGACTTCACCGGTTGGGTATCAGGGAAGGCTTTACTGCAGTTTATTCTACGGAAACTGTAGATAAAAAAAAGGTTATACCAACAGAAGGGGAGCTCAACAAAGCTTCAATAGTTGGAACTATTTCATATCTGCC
Source organism: uncultured Bacteroidales bacterium (assembly GCA_963792925.1). Lineage (GTDB taxonomy): Bacteria > Bacteroidota > Bacteroidia > Bacteroidales > VadinHA17 > LD21. The sequence goes on from CAWBYC010000005.1 coordinate 206,194, forward strand.
GGCTTCATTCGGTATCGCATGTGCCTCGGTGGTTATAAGGGATCTGGCCGGGATTCCCAGATGAGGGGAAAGAGTGAAGCCACCGTTTCCCCCCTGGGGAAATACTACCTTTTACACACATCTTTTCTTGCTTTTATAATCTTAAGACTTTTAGCCTATTATAAAAATAGTAGCCTGCTCGTGTGGAAGCCACGAAGTGGCTAAAGTTGAATAACCCCCGGCGAAGCCGGGGGTGCAGCTAACTCTCTGATCTAAAGCCCTGAAAGGGCTTAATAAATTTGAATTTGATTTAAAAAATTATTAACTTGGCTCTCTCGTGCTATCGATAATTTAAATAAAATCACAAAATGTCAAGCTATCGCCAACATCTGTATCACATTGTGTTTAGGACTAAGTCCAGTTTAAACACAATTAATCAGGATCATACAAATGATCTGTACTCATATTTTGCAGGGATAATTAAGAATAAAAAGGGTCATTTGTACCGTATTAACGGTGTGGCAAATCACATTCATATTCTTACTGATATCAATCCCTTAATTCTTCCTATCGATTTCGTGAGGGATATAAAAGTATCAACATCAATTTGGATGAAGAGTAATGGATTATTTCAGTTATTTAAAGGATGGTCAGTAGGATATGGTTCATTTACCTGCTCTTATGCTAATCTGGATAGATTAATTGAATATATTAAAAATCAACAGGAGCATTATAAGACAGTCACATTTGAAGAAGAATATCGTAATCTCCTTTTAGAGAATGGTATTATACCAGGCGAAAAATATTTTCCTTGAAATCTTCTTCAGCTCCTTTAGAGCTGGCAAAGCTTTGTGGACATCCCACCCCTGGCGCAGCCAGGGGTTATTCACATGTGGCTCTTTCAGAGCCAACTTTGCCTACACCTGATAGGAAGGCGTTTTATCAGAATCAAAATTCAATAATATCAGAATTTAAAGATGTGTATAAAGGGTAGGGGGAAATAAGAAAGGAGGTAATCTTAAAAAGAGATTAATTCAAATTAGCTTGTAAATATTTATTGGTCTGCAGTCTTGTAACTTATTGACATGCCTGCACCATCGGTATTTACTGTTGTACGATAATTGGGAAGTTTTCTTACATATTCAAAAAATTCAGACTGCCCTTTCCCTGAGTTCCGGCTTACAGGTGAGATATTATGTGCAGCAAAGCAGCCTCCCACAACTAACTTTGGCTCAACATCAATAAAATATTGTTTATACCAGTCCTTATCCGCATCGCTGAAGACAAAATCAAATGGACCATTCAATTCTTTTACCAATTCATGAGCGTCTGCTACGCGGGCATCTATATAATCCGACAAACCCGCTTCTTTGAAGTTTTCCACTGCCGTATGATGACGATCTGCATCAATTTCGATAGTTGTGAGCTTTCCGCCTGTTTTGCTCAGGGCCCAGGCTATCCATATTCCCGAGTGCCCGGTTGATGTTCCGATCTCCAAAGCTCTTTTATACTTCCCTTTTATAATAAGCTCATACAACAACTTACCATCAGAAGCAGGAACATTCATATCGAACCACTTTCCGGTATGATCAGAAAGGAATTTTTTAACTTTCTGATCCAGCAAAGTATTCCCTTTTTCAGGCTGGGCAAAGATATCGCTTGAATTCAACACCGTTATGAGAAGTGTAATAAGTATTATATGCATTATTCCCTGTCTATTCATCTGTTTTGAAACCATTAATTTTACTATTCTTTCAGATTGCTCCGAAAATCCGGGATTTATATAAGATAAACCTTTTTCTCTTTTTGATTTATTAATTAACTTTCCTACCTGATTAACAACAGATAAGAAGTTTTGTGCATGAAGACAACTGTTTTTTTCAAGTCTTACCCCCATCCGGTAATAATTGCAATGGCTCTTCTCTCCATTGCCATTCACCTTCTTGTGGCAAATAATCTGGGATATCACCGCGATGAATTACTTTATTTTACTCTGGGACAGCATCCCGCTTTTGGCTATAATTCTGTGCCTCCGTTGATAGGATGGATTGCCGGTGTTATGCAGACTTTTTTCGGGAATTCGGTTTTTGCAGTCAGGCTTTTCCCAGCACTTTTGGGAGGGGCTTTGATTTTGCTTACCTCAGCTATTACTACTGAAATGGGAGGTTCAAAATATGCGTCCTTTCTCAGTGCATTAGGTCTGATGATATCGATATTCTTTATGCGTTCGTTTCTTCTTTTCATGCCGGTTCATCTTGAAATCTTTCTATGGACACTTTGTATATATCTGATTATAAAATACATAAACACATCAAATGATATATTTCTGTTGTTCTTTGGAATAGCGGCAGGGATCACAATGCTAAACAAGTACTTAGCGGGAATATTTTTTATCGGCCTTATTGTTATTGTGCCGTTTACAAAATACAGAAAGGTTTTTACCTCAAAAATGTTTTACTACGGTATAGCTGCAGGGTTTTTCCTCTTTTTGCCTAATATCATCTGGCAGATCTCAAAGAACTTTCCTGTTACCACACATATTAATGAACTATACAAAACCCAGTTGGTGTACATGAATATACCCTTGTTCCTGACCGAACAGATATTGACTGCCTGTATGGGCAGTTTTTTTACAGTAGCAGGACTAATATGGTTGTTATTAAAGAAGGATAACCGCTACAGGTTTCTTGGTGTATTGGCAATTTTTGTAATTATAGCACTTATGTTATTAAAGGGCAAAAGCTACTATACTCTTGGTATTTTCCCTTTTTTAATTGCAGCGGGAGCTGTATCATATGAGGAATGGATCAGACAGGCCTGGATACGGATCGTTTTCCCGGCGGTTCTGATAATTTTTACAATTCCGGTTATCCCTTTTGGTATTCCGGTTTTTAATATTGAAGGCATGAAGGAATATTTCAGTGTACTGCATGAAAAATATAAAATTGAACTTGGTACACGATTCGAGGATGGGACAATACATTCTCTGCCACAGGATTATGCAGATATGCTTGGATGGGAGGAATTAACACAAATAGCAGTTAAAGCTTACAATTCGATTGACAACAAAAAAGCAGCCTTTATCTATGGTGAAAACTACGGAGAGGCCGGTGCGATTTCAGTAATAGGCAGGAAGTATGGTTTGCCGGAAGCTTTATGTTTTTCTGAAAGTTTTCAGTATTGGCTGCCTAAGCATTTCGATCCGGATATCACCTCTGTTGTATACATAAACAATTATCCCCCGGGGGAAGATGTGAAAGGACTCTTCAGGAAGATTTATGTTGTGGGCAGTATAACAAACCGGGATGCCAGGGAGTATGGTACAACGGTTTATCTTTGTCAGGAACCGGTTGAGAGTTTTAATAAATTCTGGACAGAAAGACTAAAAAGAAAAGGTTCATAGCCGCTTCTATAATCAACAATTGCTCAATATTCTTGTTATTTAAATTAAATCACTTAATCGATCACCCGGCTTGCTGGTAAACTATTATCATTTAATATAATCATATGAATTTCTCAGATTTTATTACCGACAATGGAAAAAAGGTTAACAAGGATCATTACCTCCATCTCATTCAGATCTCACGGGTTGATGGGAAAATAAGCCCTGATGAGCTGGAATTGCTTCATAATGAAGGCAAAAAGTTTGGGCTGACCGATCCTGAGATTGATGAGCTGATCAGATCCGAAGGTCTGAACCATTATATGCCTCCATATAGTCTGGATGAGAAATTTGAACATCTATATAATGTCGCTAATATGATATTGGCTGATTCCGTAATCACCGACAGTGAAAGGAAACTGATCAGGAAATTTGCTTTAGAAGCCGGGTTTGAGGATAAAACTATTGACAAGCTTCTTAAGATTCTGTTTGAAGGGATCAGGAATGAGAGCGAAGAAGCCTTGTTGTCGAAGTTCAAGAGCCAGCTTTTTAAAGATTGATGGTCCTTCTCTGAGGGTTAGCCTCTGACGGCATAACCCAAATACATTATCATTTTGCTTCTTGTCTCTACTATATGAAACTGCCTGCCAAATTCTTCATATGTAAGCTTGCCTTCAGCTCTTTTCTGCAGATAGAGGAGCATTTTTAAATATGACACATCGGGCTTTAATCCGCAATGATCTTTCCATCGGAGATTATTCTCTGAGAGTAAGCTCTTTATTTCAGCGGGTCTGATAAACATTTCCCAGAGGTGAAGAGCGGGTGGCATAATTGCCCATCTCCTCCATTCCTGCAAAATTTTTATTATAGTGATTTTGCTGAAACATGTCCGGTTAAAAGTATCATAGATGAAAATTCCACCGGCTTTAAGTACGCGTGAGATCTCCGAAATCACTTTAGGCAAATCCTGTACATGTTCCAGAACATCGCAGCATAGGACTACATCAAATGCTGCAGCAGGAAAAGGAAGATTCTCACCGGATCCGATTATGTAATTAATGCTTAAATTGTTTTCTCTGGCATGTGAGATTGCAGTCGTTAAAGAATTTTCTGCAGGGTCGATACCTGTCATTTTAAAACCCATTTTCGAAAACTCTTCTGACAGAATTCCACCTCCGCATCCAACCTCCAGCACGCTGGTTTGTTCAGGCGAAGTCTTTATTTTTCCTTCAATTACACGTTTTGCATAATTAACTCTGACAGGATTAAACACTGTTCTTATCAGGCTGAGAGAGAAATCCTGATCCCACCACCTGTTTCCTTCAGTTTTATATATGTCGTTGTCTATTCTTGCGTATGTTTTTTCAGGAGTTTTTTTCATCTTACATACTCGTGTGTTTAAATAGGTTAACGTGGGAGAACTCTATTTTCCCCAATTTACACTCATCGCATATTCCATGCAGTTTTTAAAAATTTCATAAGAATATTCAGGCGGTTGGATATTTCCTGTTATGAGGTCGGTATTGGCTCTTTCAAAAATCCTGTTGTCAGACAGGTAAAACCGGTAAGGTTCCATGAAGCGATCGAAAAGTTCCTCTGCAGGATTGCGGTCAACGGGGTCAGTTACATCATAAACAATTTCTATCCCCCTCACTTTCATGAGCTTTTCATTATAGACAGCAATAGAGTCAAGATAGGTTGGTGAATTATTAGTGAGGTGAAAAATTCCGCCCGATTTTCCATTCTCAATTATTTTCATTGAAACTTCAACGAAATAATCGACCGGGATTATATTGAGTGATCCCCGCTGAGGCAGACAAATTTTAAGGGGCATATACAGATAGCCTTCAGCATCAATATGTATTCCGAGTTCCTTTGATTTCTTCCCTTCATTAATAGTTAAATCATTCAGGTAAATATCCTGCAGATATTTTGCCGATTGAATAGGAAAGTATAAAGCATTAAAACGGAGCGAGCGTCCCGTACGGGAATCGCCATATACTACTGATGGCCTGATAATAGTATATGGAATGAAATTTCTGATGCAATATGATGCAATAATATTCTCTGCCATAGCCTTACTTTCCTCATACACATTCTGAAATTCAGTTGATGATGGCAGACTTTCTTTGCAGATTTTTACATTGGAGCCCGAAACGTATGCCGTGCTTATGTAATGTAAAAAATCCGATTTTGAATCTGAGGCGAATTTCAGGATGCCATCGAGACTCTTCACATTTGATTGTAAAACGTTTTCTCTTTTTCGTTCTGAGAAACTTGTATCTGAGGCACAGTGTACGATCTGACGCGATCTGGAACAAAGGGCCTTATAATCTTCCTCCGACATACCCATTAACGGCTTGAGGAAATCAATTTCCACCAGCTCCATTTGCGCTGAAAGATCTTCAATTCCAAACCATTTCAGAAGCCTGTAAATTCTTTCTTTAAGAAGTTCGTCCTTAAGTGACCGGCCAAGAATTATGATCTTATACCCCGATTTAAGCATTGCCGCCATAAGATGGCTGCCTAAAAATCCTGTTGCTCCCGTGAGGATTATTTGTGGTTTATTTTGACTTGACAAAACAAATGAGTTTAGGCTATGAATAAAGTAAATTTTCTTTCCGGCTGAATCCCTGGTATAATACATAGGGATGCCCCTTTACGGTTCCTGTTTCAACAGAATATTCATCGACGAGTATGTTTGCCTCTGATCCTGCAAGTCTTATTCGTTTTACTTCATCAGGGTCATTATAGTCGAAGAAATAATCATATTCGAAAATACATCTTTTGCCATTATCAATCGGCGTTATGAACCCAAAGTCGTTATCAATATTATGTTTTTCTGCAATCTGCCGGAATTTATCATTAAGCTCATTTATAAGGGGACTATCTATCAGGAAGATATATAAGAACAGGAAGAAACGGTTTCTTGCGGCCCAGACGTGTGCTCATTATCCTGAACATGTTAAGCCAAACGATATCGGTCATTTCATCGCGTGAGAAAAGCTTTTTGAAAAACGGTCTTAGTTCAGGATCGATCTCTTCGGAGTACAATGCAGGTGATGGAGTGAGCGCCGCTTCAAGAAGATCCGCAAAACTCTTTATTCTCAAATAAGAATATGGTTCATCATCAGATAATTCCTTGATCAGGTCGAGCCACTGTGCAGATTTCAGTGAGGGCAATCCAAGATACAATGCCTTGAAAAGACGCTGATCAAAATACGGATAGCCCATTTCATCTATAGCATTTAGTGCGTATTTATCACCAATAAAAACAACCAGATAGGGAATCCCTAATTTTTCAGCAAATATGGTTTTTATTTCAGATGCTGATTTTATTGTGGGAGAGAGGAAGGTTGAAATATATTCTGTGCCGACAATTCCCATCGCAAGGCCGATATGTCTTATTGAGCACTCATGAATAAAGCTGACAGCTCCCGAAAGCGTCTCAAATGGTACAAGTATACCCCTTTCATCGTCGGTAACAGGATGCAGCCGGATATTTGCAGAAACACAGATGCCGGGTGATGTCTTATGTTCGAGATTTTTATATGTATAGAGATTTGGTGAGGCAGGGTCATTCATTCTGAATAGCGAACCATCCTTGCTGATGAATTCTGCATCGATGAAATTATCAGCATTTATCCCATATGTTGTTGAGAAGGTTGACATAATGCCTGAACACATAATATTAGCACAAATCATAGCTGCCGGTTCTCCGGCATTAATTCTGAAACCTCTTTTCTGTGCCTCCTTCTGCAGGTCGAATGCGGTTACTCCAGGGCCTACCTTTACATTCCAGTTTTTTTCATCAAACTCTATTGATTTCATCCGGTTAAGGTCTATAATTGCTCCTTCATTAATTGCAAATCCGAGAAGGTTCTGACCATTACCCCGTATTGTGTAGATTGTTTTGTTCCGGTTAAAGAGCTTAACAAGAGCTGAAATTTCTTCTTTTGATCCCGGCAATACAACATAATCAGGCATTTTAGGTTCCGATATGGGACTAAGATCGTGAGAATATGTAACTCTTATAGCTTCATCGTTTGTAGCCCATCGTTCACCCACGACTGACTTTATTTCATCCAGGAATGAATCCTGGACAGGTTTCGGTATTTTCCCTCCGTTTCCAGTGAACAATTCAACATGGTTTTTCAATGCTTCCATTACTGTTGTCGGTCGCATTTCATTGAGAAAATAGCATTGAAAATCGCATTTCCCGCACAGATTGCAACTGTCTGCAATTTCAACACATTTTTCAGTCACAGTTATCTTTTTTTCTGCCAGGGCTTCATACAGAATCATTCTCCCCTGTGGATAAAAACTGACGTAATGATTTTCCGGGCCGGATGCACAAACTCCGCTTCCGAGAAAATCTATCTTGCACATTGCATAATGACGGCAGTTTTTAGCAGTTTCATATGGAGTCTTTGCATTCCGGGATTTTACAATATCCATCATAGGTGGCTATTTTATTGATAAGTTGATAATTTTGAATACGGTGACGTAAGCAGAAAAACTTCCGAATAAAGTTAAAATAAAAATTCAAAATCGGAAGATAAACAGATAAAAACAAGGACTATAATTCACTAATTTCGTCGTCGGGTATATCGGAACATAAACCTAATACGAATTTTCCTGTTTATATTTTGAATTAAAAAATCTGAACGATGAAAGACTTTAACCTAGCTGAGGCGACATGGAAATCAATGAAGGACAGAAAAGTTGAACTGGCTATTCTGCCATGGGGTGCGACAGAAGCACATAATTATCATCTTCCTTACGGTACGGATAATATTATGGTGGAGAAGATCGCCCTGGATGCAGCTGAGCGGGCATGGAATAAAGGTTCGGGTGTAATCGTACTTCCAACGATACCATTCGGGGTGAATACCGGACAGCCCGACATTAAACTGGATCTAAATCTAAACCCCGGCACCCAGTTTGCGATATTATGCGACCTTGCTGACGTACTCAACAGACAGCAGATTTTAAAGTTATTGATCCTGAACGGTCATGGCGGAAATGATTTCAAGCAGATGATTAGGGAACTGGGATTAAGATATCCAAAGATGTTTATCTGTTGCTGTAATTGGTACCAGTCGTTTGCAAATTCAGATTTTTTTGAAAATGGAGGTGGTCATGCTGATGAGATGGAAACAAGTATTATGCAGTTCATTGCACCGGAGATGGTTCTTCCTTTGAATGAAGCCGGTGAAGGGCGGAGCAAGAAATTCAGAATAAAAGCCTTAAACGAAAAATGGGCATGGGCCGAGCGCAGATGGTCACAGGTTACTGCTGATACAGGGATAGGCAACCCCAGAAAAGCAAACTCTGAAAAGGGAGAAAAATGTTATAATGAAGTTATTGCCAAAATAAGCGGTTTATTCACCGACCTGTGCAGTTCAGATATAAATGATATGTACGAATAAGAGAATTTACTGACTGAGCGGAGTCAGCAATATCTTTCTGAATTCCACCTCAGATCCTTCAGCCTGCAGGGCTATCTGTCCTTTTTGCGCTGTACAGTTGAAGCCAACGTTTACAAGATTGTCATTTACCCAGACTTTTATCCCGTTGCCTTTGCATTCGATAACCATTTTATTCCATTCGCCGACTGGTTTCTCCGAATTATCAGTCAGATTTATGATCCTGCGGTTTTTGTCTCCTGATATACCCCATTTCTCCCTGGGACCCCTGCGTGCTTCCATATCAGGCACTTCAATATTTTCCATTATACACCAGAAATCACCGGCATTTTTATTTTCCATCTGAACTTCTATTGATTTTGGAAACATGTCATAGAGAGCACGCGGAGTCGAGACATGGACAAGAACTCCACAATTGCCCGGTACCGATGCAAAACGGTACTCGACGAGCAGCTGGTAATTCTGATATTCTTTATCTGTGATAAGATGACCTCCGGGCTTGCCCATACTAACAAGCATGCCGTTCCGAACGATGAACGGACTTTTTATGCTTTTATCTTTATCCATTGCGGGCACATCGGCATGCCAACCTGATAGATCATTACCGTTAAAAAGACTTATTGACTGAGGCTGGGCAGAAACATTTAAAACGAATATAAAAAGAAAGAGAGCTGCTGAGTTTACTATTTTTTTCATCTTATAATTTATCAAATAATTAGACTTATATGACATTTTTTAAATCCTGACTTAAATCGTTCCCTTATGCAAAATTATAAAAAATCCCAGATAATGAACTGATTAGAAGAGCAAAAAGAGTTGATGCGTGAGTATTGTTTTCTAAGCCCTAATTAATAACTTTATCCATAATTATTCTTAATAGTACTTAAGTTAAATTAATAACTCATATCGATGAAAACTTCAAGAAGAACGTTTGTAAAATCAGGTGCTCTGATTGCTCTCGGCGCAGCTGTTTTTCCAGGATCGGTTTTTGCGGCAGAAAAGCGCAAGCAAACAGCCATGGTTGGTTTACAGTTATATTCTGTTCGCGATGATATGATGAAGGATCCCCTCGGGTCCCTTAAAAAGCTTGCAGAGATGGGCTATGTATACGTTGAACATGCAAATTATGTGAATCAGAAATTTTATACATATCCCGCTCCTGAATTCAGGAAGATACTCGATGGTCTGGGCCTGAAAATGATAAGCGGACATACTGTCATGGGGAAACAGCACTGGGATGAGGCTAAAAAGGATTTCAGCGACAGCTGGAAAAAAACAGTTGAAGATGCAGCTGTTCTTGGACAAAAATGGGTTATCAGTCCTTCTATGGATGAAACAATGAGAAAGACCTATGATGATTTCAAAAGATATATGGATATCTTTAACAAGAGTGGCGAATTGTGCCAGAAATCGGGTATGAAATTTGGCTATCACAATCACGATTTTGAATTCAGTGAAAAGCTCAATGGCGAAAAACTTTTCGACATTATAATGAAGAGCATCAATCCTGAGCTTGTTGCGTTGCAACTTGACATGGGCAATCTTTATAACGGTGGTGCAGTAGCTCTCGACGTGATGAACCAATACCCGGGCAGGTTTGAAATTATGCATGTAAAGGATGAGATAAAATCGGCAGGTACAGAGGAAAAATATGAGAGCACTATCCTGGGTGAGGGGATAGTAAATACACAGAAAGTAGTTGATCTCGGAAAGAATAAAGGAGGTACAAAGTGCTATATTATTGAACAGGAATCTTATGGAGACAAGACTCCCATGTATTGCGCAAACGCCGATCTTGAGATCATGAAAAAATGGGGTTATTAATTTCACGGTGAATATCTGAAAACCGGCTAAAATGCCGGTTTTTACAGGTATGCACAAAATAATGAATCCTCACTTAGGGTTACTTGCAATATAGCGGTCTAATATATAGAGATATAAATATAAACCTATGAAAAAAGCCCTGGCATCATCTGCTGTACTTTTATTAACATTCATATTTTCAGTTTCCACCATTGCTCAGGAAACACCTTCGAAATCTGCTCCCCGGGATTCAACTGTCGTTTATAAAGATGGAACGTATACCGGTTCTTCAAGGGCATCTTACACTTACGAACCTTACTGGGGAAATGCCAGGGTCACGATCAAAAACAATTTAGTGACCGACATTAAATTCTGCATCAGGGATTCCAATCTTCATGAGAACTTCGACGGAAATTATGAAAAGCATTTTACAGGGAATGAAGTATATATTCAGCAGAGCAGGAACGACTGGAAAGGGGTACAGACATATCAATTAAAACTTTCGGAAAAACAGGATATTAATAAGGTGGATGCTGTTTCTGGTGCCACATGGTCGTATAATATTTTCAAGGCTTCAGTTAAAGAGGCATTAAAAGCTGCCCAATAATTTATCTGGCATAGTAATTGCTCTTTTTATTTAGCCGGAGATATTACCTATGATGAAAATAAAATACAAACGCTTAATTTTTCTATTCTTAATTATATGTCTGACAGGCTTCTTAAGTTGTGTCGATAAAAAACCCACTTATTGTGGTTTTCTTAAAGGATCAGTCTCAATAGGTCCTCTATGTCCGGTTGAACGAATACCACCCGACCCGGGTTGTTTGCCAACAGCAGAAACATATAAAGCTTATCAGGTAGATGTCTATTCTTATGACGGGGATCATATTATTACAAAAATTAGTCCTTCAACGGACGGTAAATTCATAACAGAGCTCCCTCAGGGTAATTACAAAATTAACATGGAAAAAGTCATAGTGATCGGAGGGAGTAATCTTCCATCTTTTATATCAATTAATCAGAATGATACAACTTTTTTTGATATTGTAATTGACACTGGTATCAGGTAATTGCATAGGAAGCAAAAACATCTTTTTCTTTTATCTGTTTATTATGCGTTACCTCTTTCAGAACTGAATTGAGGGAATATGTTTCAGCTTTCTGAAGCATAGATTATATTTGAACATGAAAAGGTTTTTATTCGTTTCCCTTCTGTTTCTGCTTACTCTGTCTGTACTGGCGCAGAAAGTATCCATGCAGGCTTATTATCCTGTAAATGCAGGATTAACTGACTGGCAAATCCTTGATGAAAACAAGATCAGAGTCTTTTCAGGGTCGGGTGAGCTTCAAAAAGATACTGTTTTATTCAGTCTTGATGCCAGTAAGCTATATTTTCTGAAAATTTCCTTTACAGCAAATGGAAGATCCGATACAAATCTGTTTACCCTGATTTTGAACGGCGAGCCAATTCTGTTATTAAAAACCGATATTGAATCAGGGGAGCATTTGTATTCTTTTTTTACAGGAATACGTTCAGTTAACGCCAGGATAACGGGAGGGGTGAGCACCGTAATCTCTGAATTTCCATGGCAGGTGTATTATATTTCAGGCAACTTCAGATGCGGTGGAACGATAATAAACAATAAGTGGGTTTTAACCGCGGCTCATTGTACCAAAAACAATTCCGGGGGAGCCATTCTGGCATCTGACATGTTTGTGAAAGTCGGTGTGGATAACCCTGCAAACACCCTGGAGGGGAAAACTTATTCTGTGAGTGAAGTTATAGTAAATGAGGGTTTTAATGATCAGACACTATTAAATGATATTGCTTTATTAAGAATTAAAGACAGTATTAACTTCCCCGATGCTAAGCCGATTAAGCTTATCTCAAATGATGATGTTACAGAAGGTGCGATAGTGCCGGGTGTAATGACGTGGGTAACCGGATGGGGGTATACTCAGGTCAATCCGAATGTAGTTCCTACAGCCCTTCAGAAAGTTCAGTTACCAATTATTTCCAATGCACAGGCATCCTCTGTGTGGGGTACCATTCCTTCAACTGATATTATGGCAGGGTTTCTTAACGGCAATAAGGACGCGTGTAATGGTGACAGCGGCGGACCGATGGTGGTGCCTGTACTCGATGAATTTAAGCTGGCCGGAATAGTTAGCTGGGGAAGCGCAAACTGCGACACTTACGGGGCATACACGAGAGTCTCTGACTTTCTATCATGGATACAGTCAAAGACAGGAATTTCACCACTGTTTAAACCCCCGAAACCAGTAGGAGACTCTATAATCTGCCATGGAACTGAATCGAGTCAGTATTCAGTTTCACCTGTTCCCGGAGCTACCGCCTACGAGTGGAACCTTTTGCCTTCATCTGCCGGTACCATTACGGGAAGTTCACAGGCAGCATCTGTAATCTGGAATCAGAGTTATGCCGGATCAGTAAATATTATTCTTCGGGTAACAGTAAATAATAAAGTATCAGACTGGGCACGACTCAATGGAAATATTGTGGCGAATACACGGTTATTAAGTCAGTCGGGAGATACGACTTTATGTGCAGGGCATCCGGTGAATCTTCAGGTGAGCGCTGAAGGATATAACCTTGTTTATACTTGGCTTAAAGATGATCAGATCGTTCAGACCGGTTCTTCACCTGACCTGGGATTTCAGGAAAGCAATGCCGTGAATTCGGGAATATACAGAAGTCAGATAGCAGGATCATGCGGAGCCGTTTCCTCCTCAGCTTTAGCTCTAACCGTCTATCCGGTGACACATGTGACAAAATTATCACCCGATACGGAAGTTCCGTTCGGCAATGATGCCAGCCTTCAGGTTACAGCTGAAGGGCATGACTTGAATTATCAATGGCAAAAAGATGGAACGCTTATTGAAAACAGCAATACTCCTGTGTTATCGCTTCAAAACCTGAACGCAACTGATATCGGTCTCTATAAGGTTAATGTTTTGGGGACATGCGGAACCGAGCTGAGTGATACTGTTTACGTATATGTAAAAAGATCGGATATCGCCACAGACCCGCAGGTGTTCCTTTGGCCGTCGGTCACTACCGGAAATTTTACTGTGGCCCTCAATAATGACGCGACTTATAATATAAGGATCTTCAGTACAGCCGGGGTAAAGATCAGGGAGCAGCTGAATTGCAGGTTTCAGACAGGTATGTACATTGGCAACTTAGCCTCAGGAGTTTATATTATAGAAATCTATAATAATAATTTCAGAAAGTCGCTTAAAGTGATAAAGGAATAATTATTTCCGTTTATAAATATCCACTTCATTTATCTCCATCAGAAACTGAGTGCGTGGAGATTTGTAAAAAATCCTGACTCTGTGGTGGGAAATGAATTAAAAAGATAAAAATGGTGGTTAGTAAGATCCCTTGTCATGAAAAGGGCATACTGTTTAAGGTGAACCCTGTTTTTTTATCACAATTTAAAATATGTTTGTCAAAATCTGACTAATTAATTTATCTATCTCAAATAGTTAATTAAAGAACTATAAATCAGATTGATACGATATACAACGCAATAATTTGAGTTTCATTACACCCGATAGTTCATAAAACACAGGCTGGTTTTGACGAAAGTGTCTTTTTGAAGTGCTAACAGTTTAATCCCGTAATCAATCGTATGAAATCAGGCGACAAAGAGATGTCATATTAGTCCCATTTCCCCATTAATTGGGCATAAGCACCTTGACACGCATATAATTAAGGTCTATTTTTACATCATAATCAAACAGTAAAAATGAAAGATCTTCCGGTTTTAGAAAAACAGGTTACAACCAGGTTAAAAATGAAAGAAGGCAAAAATATGCCTTTAAAAAATAAAAAAGCCGGTGCTCGGAATCTCGAAGACGAAGTTGATGAGAATTTTATGAATTATCTTTCATGGAATGGCCTTGCAAATGAAGATAAATTACTTATACTCTCATCTAAGCTTCATTATTATTATGATTATGAGGAGTTGAAGGAAATTACCACATTAATAAGTCTCAAGAAATTGAATCTTGTTAAGCATCTCGATGATTTTTTGCACAGTCTTTACAGTGGTCTTTCCCCAAAAGCAAATTTTATTGGTTGTTTTTCTGACAGAAGGTCTGAAAAGAGCATGACGACAAGATTTTATAAGAGATTCATAAATTTTCTTGATGCCCGGATCGATATGGAAATTGACAAAAATAACATTTCCAAACTTTTTGAATCTCATGGATTCAAAGTAGTGGATATGACAGAAATTAACGGTTTAACATATTTCAGAACACAAAACCTAAACCGAAGTGCTGTATAATTTAATGCAGTAAGACTCCTCCCGCCAATGAGGTGGGGAATACCAAAGATCGGACAGACCCGCAGATTCTTTCCGATCTTTTTGTTTCATTAATTCTCTCCATAGAGACACCCACAAACCGGGCCTTTCTGCAACAATAAAAAAATTGTCATGTTAAAAAACGAGCAGTCTTTTGAAAACGATGCGGAATTGAGTTGAAAGATTGTTTATAAAACTAAAAGAATATCATTTAATTAAAGCCGGATAATTTATAAATTAGTTGAAAGCCGTTATCCGGGAGAATCGCTGGCAGGACAGGAGGATTTAAGTTTCAAAAATTTAATTCGGTCAATCGCGATGGAAGTTAATTTGAAAAAAGTAAAAATAATCTGCTTCCTTTTGTTATCCGTTTCTTTCAGGGCAGCTGCACCTGTCTGGAACTCTTTGAGTGTTCCCTTACCGGTTGCCGTCCAACCCTATAAACAACTTGTAAAAGCAATCGCACTGGTCGAGACCTTTAATGACACTCTGGCTTATAACCCACTTGAAGAAGCATATGGTATTTTTCAGATACGTCCTGTGTTGTTAAATGATTTTAACCGTAGAACACGAAACAGGTTTTCCAGAAAAGATCTCTATAGATATGAGGTCTCTGAGAAGATATTTTTATTCTACGCTGACCGGATAGGTCCATATAATATTGAAAAGATAGCAAGGAGATGGAACGGATCAGGAAAAAGGACGGATTACTATTGGTCCCGGGTGAAAAAACTGATATGACAGTCTGAATCAAATTATCGTTAAACCCGCTCCGGTCAGTTTCTTTCGGAAATACGCAGCCGTAAGATTCTAAATTTATCTTGCCTTCACTGAAGACAATGCAGAAGTTCCATAGTCTCTCATCAGTTCAGGGATTGAACAAATCGTAACAACAGGATGTTTAATTGACGTTGCACTGATTAACATTTTCAGCATCTTGATATTACGATTACTGACCGGAATGAAAAAACAAGCAATTTCAACCTGCCACTTAACCTCAAACACAGGTTCAAAAGCCTTCAATCGGCGTTTATGGGTTCAAATTAAAAAGAAATGACGGATGCGAAGACTTGCGAATGGCGGTAATATAACTTTTTTTATCAAACACTATTCAGATTTAGTCAAAAAATGCTTTTCTGATGAAACAGTAGAAAATCAGTTAAAATAAATATGTAACATGCATATAAACAATAGTATACAATATCGCAGATTATTAGAGATTTCATTATTTTCCTGTTTTACCGGTAAATTCCGGCAATTATTTGATGAGTATTGCTTATCCGGTTATTAAACTATGATTATTGATGCTATTCACCTGATTTTATATGACAAGACAAAAAAAATATCTCTTTATTCACCTTCCTGCTAATTTGCTGCAATTGACTTGGGTATGTATAAGGTCTAATTTTGTAAGGATGTTTAAACTTAGAATTGACGGAATATAATTCTTAAACCCTATGACTATGAGAAAAATATTTCTGACATTTCTGTTCATTTTTATTTCTCACGTCTGCAGTGCACCGAATATTGATTTCAGGATTGGAATGTTAAGGATCAGAACACTGTCAGACATTATTATTGAGAAATATCACGATTCTGAATTCACGAGGTTTGTAAATGACCTTGGATTCAGCGAATCGGGAAACAACTGGCTGTCTGTTAATCAGATAGGTTGTTTCGGAGAATATCAGTTTCATGAATCGACCTTATGGTTTCTGGGCTACAGAAAAATTACCCTTAAGAAATTCATGGAAAATCCGCAGATTTTTCCACCCGAGCTGCAGTTAAAAGCTCTAAAGACACTGATCAAGGTAAATCTGCTGTTGTTAAATAAATACGAACACTATGTCGGAGACACCATCAATGGAATCGTAATTACAAAATCCGGTATGATTGCAGCCTCTCATCTGGGAGGTGCAGGTTCATTGCAGAAATTCCTTAACTCTAATGGTGTAATCAACAGGACTGATCTTTTTGGCACCTCAATATCTGATTATTTAAAAAGATTCAGTTATTATGATCTATAGAAGAAAAAAGACTAGCGGTATCCGGGATGTGGTATCCGGAGAGAGACATTTCCGCATACCGCTTACCGGCAGCCTTAGAAAAGTGATCCTGATACTGACTACATGTTCAGGATCCCATTAATAATTCCTCTGCTTCGCGCCAGTCATCCTCCGGTGTGCCATGTTCACCCCTGGCGATACGCTCGAAATAGATTTCCCTGGCTTTCTCACGGATTTCTTCCTCGCCCGGCATCTTTTTCACAGGGGGAGTTTGTTTTTTTGGTTTGGGGGCTCCGGCTGTTTTTTTTGTCACGGGTCCTGTTTTTGACTTAGTTGTTTTCATTAGAAAAAAATTGAATTATAATAAGCAAATCATTTCTCATCCTCTGAATTTCTTTTCTCAACTATTATTGTGCACTTAGTGGCCAGGGCAGTAAGAGTGCCAACGGCTGCAAATATTGGGGCAAGCACTACCCCGATAGCGCCAACGGTAAGGGGGAATTCTATTATTGTCTCCTCTTTCTCATTCTTGATAATTATTCTCCTGGCGTTACCTTCCTTAATAATCTCTTTTATCTTTGTAAGGATCTCATCTCCTGAAACTTTAAACGATTCGTGTGTTGATTTATCATCTGTTGTCATGGTACATTTATTAGGTACTATCAAAATTAAGCTTTAGTCAAACTCAAAGCAATTTTATTTTAATCTCATTTATTAAACCCACACCGGGATAAAATTTTTTTATTCAAAAATGAATGTTCCGAATTTTTTATATTCGTGGAAAGTTCCTGAAGTTTTTTGCCATGCAAACGGCATTCCACGACCTTTATCATAATCAATTCTGTACATGTTTGCCCTCCATTTTGTTCCGGAGGAAGGTGGCACATTGCTTAATGGGGTCAGCAGTTTATAGGGGATAAATATCTCTGCGATCCATGCTGTTATTGAGCCTCCGTTCACAAGTTCTCCCCCGGAAACACTGGTGGCATGACGGGTCTTTCTGTCACCATCGTAGTTCCATGGAAGCCAGCCAAGGAATTTGCCCTTGTTATTTGGCACCATGATAGGTAATTCGTAATTGAATGGGGAGAGCTCATATTCGAAATAAACCGGAAAGTTTTCATCAGTCCAGAGAAAGACCTCAACAACATCTTCCTCCCATAAATTCAGATTATCGGCTCTCATTGATGAGGTGATCATTTTATCCCCACAATTAAACAGCAGATAGATTCCTGTTGTGGAATACAAGACTTTTACCCGGGTCAGATAGGATGTATTATTTGAATCCTGCTGCCCAAGATTTATCCAATTGGTATTCGTCCATTCTACTGAATTCCCATTACCCGAAAATTTAAAATCACGGCATTTTTTTATTATTACCGAATCAGGTGTACCGGCCAGTAAATTATCTGTAGCCTTTAGTACCAGCACCATGAAGAATACGAGGAACGCGATAAAGTTGATCTTTTTCATTTTATTGGTTATTTAATCAGTATGAAACCTTAGGATGAAAGATTTCATGGTAGTAAATATAGCCAATAAACGTATTTTCTTTTACTGTTTTCCCCTCAATCTTCGAGTGTAGTGATATCTCCTTCCGGCAATCCCTGTGCACGCGCTTTCAGCACTCTTCGCATAATCTTTCCCGAACGTGTTTTAGGTAGTTTGTCGACAAATGTGATTGATTCTGGTTTTGCTATTGGACCTATCTCATGACCAAGGTGGTTCTTCAGTTCATCTTTTAATGAATCCGATGGGTCAAAGCCTGTTCGCAGGATCACATAGGTATGGATTGAATTGCCTTTCACCTCATGGGGGAGGCCGATTGCTGCAGCTTCGGCAACTGCAGGGTGGCTTACCAGTGCCGACTCGAGTTCAGCGGAGCCCAGACGGTATCCTGAGACTTTGATCACATCATCCACACGGCCGATAATCCAGTAATATCCGTCTTTATCACGTCTGGCCGAATCGCCTGTCATGTATTTATCAGGGTAAGTGCTCCAGTATTGATTTACGTATCTGTCGGGGTCTCCGTATATGTTTCTTATCATGGCAGGCCATGGCTTTGTAAGGACAAGAAATCCTTCCTCGCCGTCAGGCACTGACTGGCCATTACCGTCCACTATTTCAGCTTCCACTCCAAAATATGGTCTGGCAGCGGAACCGGGTTTCAATGGGGTTACAGGATAGGGACTGATAATAAACATTCCTGTTTCCGTCTGCCACCAGGTATCCATAATAGGGCAGTTTCCTTTGCCTATCACACGATGATACCATTTCCAGGCTTCAGGATTGATTGGCTCCCCGACGGAACCCAGCATTCTCAGGGAACTGAGATCATGTCTGTTTGGCCAGGCTTCCCCGAAGCGCATAAGACCGCGAACTGCAGTTGGCGCTGTGTAAAGGATTGATATGGAATATTTCTCGATCATATTCCACCATCGGTTCGGATAAGGGAATGTCGGAGCTCCTTCATACATAAAACAGGTTGCAGCATTCAGCAAGGGCCCGTAGACAAGGTATGAATGGCCTGTCACCCATCCCGGATCGGCAGTGCACCACCATCTGTCTTCGTCCTTTATGTCAAAAACATCTTTGAGAGTCGCATACACACCGACCATATAACCGCCATGAGTATGAAGTACTGCTTTTGGCTTTCCCGTTGTTCCGGAAGTGTACAATATATAAAGAGGATCTTCAGCATCCATCTGTTCAGTTTCACATTTTGGGCTGGCAATAGGAAGAGCCATAAGGTCGTGATACCATAAATCCCTTTCAGGTTCCATCGTTACTTCCTGCCCGGTACGTTTGACTACAATTACATGCTCCACACTTGGTGACCTCTGTAATGCCTCATCCATCATATCTTTCAGCTTTACTATCTTCCCGTTCATCCATCCTCCATCGGCGGTTATGGCAATTTTTGAATGGGAGTCAAGAATGCGCCCGTGCAACGATTCCACAGAGAATCCTCCATAAACGACGGAATGCACGGCTCCGATTTTGGCACAGGCGAGCATTGCTATAATGATCTCGGGTATACGGGGAAGATAAATAGTTACCCTGTCACCTTTTGTGATGCCCATTGCCTTAATAACGCTGGCAAATTTGCATACTTCACGGTTTAATGCATGATAAGAAAATGAACGCTGATCACCGGGTTCGCCTTCCCATAGTAATGCAAGCTTATTACGACGCCAGGTTTTCACATAACGGTCGAGACAATTATGAACTATATTGACCTTTGCGCCGGTATACCATTTGTAGAACGGCTTGTTACTGTCATCCAGTACTTTCGTCCATGGCTTGTACCATTCAAGTTCCAGAGCCCTCTCTGCCCAGAAATTTTCCATATCATGCTGCGCATGTTCTGTTTTTGATTCCCATGCCTGCATATCAACTTTAGCTAAAAAGTCAGATGACGGATGGTAAACCTCCCCATTCGAATGGGGTTCAAAAGTTGTGTTTTCCGACATGATTTTCTGTATTAATTGGGAAGAATAAACAATATTATTTCATCTTGTATACAGGTAGATAAACAAAAATTATATGCGTTTGTTTAAGTTATTTTTTTACTTCAGATAGCCGGATTATTTTTGAAATCGATAGCTTTGCCATCGGGTGCCTCAGGATTCAGATCATAATGAAAATTCAATTCCAATGGAAGGAAAATACTCAGAAAATATTGTATTTGACAGGGAGCCCTTCAACCTCAAGCCCCTGGCAAAAGGGGAATACGAAAATTGCACATTTAAGAGTTGTGATTTTTCGAATTCAAACCTGAGTGATCTGAAATTTTCGGATTGCGAATTCGAGAACTGCAATCTCAGCATGGCAAAGCTGACCAACACTGCTTTTCTGGATGTCTGGTTCAAAAATTGCAAAATGCTGGGTATGCATTTTGATGACTGCAACGCTATTGGACTGACAATTAATTTTGATAATTGCAACCTCAGTAATTCAATTTTTTACAAGACAAAAATCAAAAGGACCATATTTAAAAATTCGAAGCTTCATGAGGCAGATTTTACAGACTGTAATTTAAGTGGTTCAATATTTGATAATTGCGATCTTGCAAAAGCTACTTTTGAAAACTCTTTTCTGGAAAAGGCTGATTTGAGCACATCATTCAACTATTCAATTGATCCCGAAAGGAATATGATCAGAAAGGCCAGGTTTTCGCAGACCGGAATTGCCGGGCTGCTCAATAAATATGATATTGAAATTATATAATCAGAACCGCTCAAACCGGTGTGAACAATTCTTCATACAGGCTGATATTTAGTATATGCAGATACGAAATTGAGATTTATCATTTATCTTCATATTTTTAAATTCCTATTATTCATAAGCTTAAAGCTAACCATATGAAATCACATGAATCAAGGAGAAACTTTCTCCGTAAACTGGGCGGTACAGCAGTGCTGCTCTCAGCAGGACCGTTTTCCGGAATTGCTTCACGTAATATATTGGAAGACCATTTAACTGCATTTGACAGGGACTTCACTGCCAACGATAAAATAAGGATTGCCGGTATCGGAATGGGAATTATGGGCAATCAGGATATTGATACTGCAATTAAAGTCCCTGGTGTAGAACTGGTAGCTGCCTGCGATCTCTACTCGGGCAGACTCGACAGGGTAAAGGAAAAATATGGCAGGGATATTTTCACTACAAAGGATTATCGTGAAATTCTGAACCGCAAGGATATCGATGCAGTCGTAATTGCTTCGAGCGATAACTGGCATTCAAGAATCTCAATTGATGCGATGAATGCCGGTAAGGCAGTTTATTGTGAGAAGCCAATGGTGCATAAGCTGAGCGAGGGACAGAATGTAATTCAAACCCGCGATAAAACAAAAAAAACCATGCAGGTTGGCAGTCAGCGCGTAAGCAGCATAGTTTATCGCAAAGCCAAAGAACTTTACAAAACCGGCATTATCGGGAAATTGAATTGTATAGAAGCTTCCTTTGACAGACAGGATGCTTTGGGTGCCTGGGAATATACTATGCCAACAGATGGTTCACCACAGACTGTCGATTGGGACAGGTATATCGAAGGGACTCCAAAAATGCCTTATGATGCCAAAAAGTTTTTCTGGTGGAGAAATTACCGTGATTTCGGAACCGGAGTTGCGGGAGATCTCTTCGTTCATTTACTTTCAGGGATACATGTTTTAACTGATTCAAAAGGACCGGAAAAGATTTTTGCTTCAGGTCAGACTGCCTACTGGAAAGACGGACGGGATGTCCCGGATGTTATGGTTGCTATAATGCAATATCCCGAGACTCAGGAGCATCCTTCTTTTGAAGTTATGTTAAGGGTAAATTTTGTAAGCGGTAATGGAGATAAAGGCCTGACAAAATTCATCGGGAGCGAAGGTGTAATAGAGATGGTTGACAACGGTTTTGTTATTTCCAACAGCATAATGTCCAAAGCTCCTGGTATAGGTGGCTGGGATGCACTGGATACTTATCCGAAAGCAATGCAGGAAGAGTTGTTGAAGAGATATAATGACAAATATTCAAAAGAAGATCAGAAGCGTCCTGTTAAACCAGGAACCAAATACACCGCTCCTGAAGGCTATGATGAACATTTTGAACATTTTACAAACTTCTTCGAGGGTGTTCGCGAAGGCAAACCGGTTGTAGAAGACCCCGTTTTTGGATTCAGGGCCTGCGCTCCTTGTCTGGCTTGCAACGACAGTTATTTCCAGAAAAAAATATTGAACTGGGATCCTGTTAATATGAAATTGGTTTAATTCCGAACAGGCAGAGACGCTCAAATTGAAAGTCTCTGCAAAAGGTTCTTTAAATATTAAAAAATTAATTCAGTTCCAATTAAAAAAGGAGGTAAGACATATGAAAAACAATCTGACCAGACGCAAATTCATCCAGACAGGTACCATGGCAACAGGCGGCCTGCTGGCTGCGGGAACTATTCGGCTGAATGATGCGCCTTATGGTTCCGCATCAAAAAAGGTCGCACCAAGTGATACGCTTCGTTTCGGCATAATAGGAATCGGAATGGAAGGTTCGGGCTTACTCAATGGCACCATGTCACTTCCGGGAGTAGAATGTGTTGCAGCCGCTGATCTTTATGATGGCAGACACACTCTTGCTAAAGAAATTACCGGTAATCAGAATTTGTTTACAACCCGGAAATACCAGGAGCTGCTTGACCGCAAAGACATTGATTGTATTATTGCCGCGGTTCCCGATCACTGGCATAAACGCGTAGTTGTTGATTCATGCAATGCCGGGAAGGATATTTATTGTGAAAAACCTATGTCGCATACCATAGCCGACGGCTTTGAAATGGTTGATGCCGCAAAAAAGAATAACCGCATAGTGGAAATAGGTTCACAGAGAGTAAGTTCAAATCTTTGTGAAAAAGCCCGTGAGATGTACAGCGGTGGATCAATTGGCAACATCGAGCAGGTAGAGCTGACCCTGGGACGAAATGATCCGACCGGTGCCTGGGAATATCCTCCTCCACCTGATCTCTCACCAGCTAATCTTGACTGGGACACCTGGTTGAATGATGCTCCGAAAATTCCTTTTAATGCTGAGCGTTTTGCACGCTGGCGCTGCTGGAAAGAGTATGGTACCGGCGTTGGAGGTGATCTTATGGTTCACCTGATAAGCGGTATGATGTTCACCCTGGGATGGAATGAAGCCCCGCGTTCAGCAACTGCTCTCGGTGGAATATTCCGTTGGAAAGACGGAAGGAATATGCCGGATTTGCATGTCGTGCTTTTTGACTTTCACGGGGTACCCGTTTACTGCAGGTTAGGTCTTGGCACCGAGACACCCGAACTAGCGAGATTCATGGGTCCGAAAGGGATTATTGATGCTGGCGAATTTAATCTTCGTTTTGCTCCGCAGCCCGGTATTGATCTGGCACCCAGTTACTATGCAACCGGCTTACCACATAAATTGCGTGCTGAATACGAAAATAAATGGTACAGCGAACATGCTCCCAAATTAGGCAAAGAACCACTTTACGATGAAGTAAACTACCGTGGTCACGACTGGGATGACATGAATCCGCATATGTGGAATTTCTTCGAATCGGTAAAATCGAGGAAGCCTGTAGTTGAAGATGCAGTATTTGGAAACCATGCTGCCATTGCATGTCATATGGCAAATGAGGCTTACTTCTCTCAGAAAACCGTCTATTGGGACGAAGCAACCCACACACTAAAAAGCTGAAATCAGCCCTATTTCATTTAATATTCCGGAAGCTGTCTCAAACAGATAGCTTCCTTTTTTTTTGCTCTTGGGCCAGTTAAAAATTGTTAAATCCTCTCTTCTGATGCGGTTGCTGATGAACAATTTATTATCAGCATGGTTAGACTGATTGCATTTAAATGGGGAAGGATGAGAAAGCTTTATTACCTGGCGGTGATTATCTTAATATTCATTTCATATAGTCCTGTCTCTGAGGGGCAAAAAATTGAATATATAAAAATCCCGGAGCTTGAGAAGATGCTCAATAGCCCCGACAATAAACTTTTTGTCATAAATTTCTGGGCTACGTGGTGCCCTCCCTGCGTTGCCGAGATCTCCAATTTTGAAAAAGCGGCAAAAGATTACGATGCCTCGAAAGTCAGGTTTATCCTCGTAAGTCTTGACTTTCCGAGTCAGGTGGAAAAGCAGCTCATACCATTTCTGAAAAAGAACAAAATAACTCTTGATGTGGCTGTTATGATGGATGTGGATTATAATAAATGGATCGATAAAGTAGACCCCAAATGGCAGGGAGATATCCCTGCGACTTTATTTTTCAATAACTCAAAGAGATCAAAATATTTTCATTCAGGAGAGGTTACTGAACCTGAACTGAAAAAGTACATCAATTCGCTTCTTTAATTTTAATAATTTAAAATCAGAATAACATGAAAAAGTCAATGATACTTATGACAGGAGTCCTCCTGCAGGCTGCAATTCTTTCTGCCGGAGAATCATATAAAGTTGGTGATATCGTATCGGATATAAGTCTTAAAAATGTTAACGGGAAAATGGTTTCTTTTTCCCAGTTTAAAGACACAAAGGGATTTATCGTTGTCTTCGCATGCAATACTTGTCCGGTCGTTAAAAAATATCAGCAGAGGATTATCGACCTTAATACTCAGTTTAGCGATAAAGGCTATCCTGTAGTAGCTATAAACAGCAATGACGAGGGGGTATCTCCCGGTGATTCATATGAAGAAATGAAGAAATATGCCGCCGCTCATGGTTTTAAGTTTCAGTATCTGTATGATGAGACTCAGGATGTTGCAAAAAGATGGGGAGCGACCAATACTCCGCATGTTTACGTGCTTACAAAGGATGGAGATAAACTTAAGGTGGCATATGTAGGTGCGATCGACAATAATGCAGATGAACCTGAAAAGGCTGATAAAAAATATGTTGTTGATGCCGTAAATGCTCTGTTGAACAATGAACAGGTACCGGTTGCATCTACAAAAGCCATCGGATGCGGGATCAAATGGAAGAGAAGCTGACACCGGGAGGTATCGGGGCCTGATGAGAATTGCGAGTTTATGAAACTATTCTGAATTCATCATAATTGACGGGTGGATAGGAATCTACATTTACCGATTCCACAGAGCCAAATGCCGGTCCTCTTTTGCACCACTCCACAAAAGTGTTCAGATCATCGGCAGAACCTTCCGCTTCAATGTATACGCTGCCATTTGAAAGATTCTTTACAAAACCGGTGATGCCATGGTTCCTTGCTTCTTTTGCAGCATTATATCTGAAACCTACACCCTGAACCCTTCCGGAGACATTGATCTTATAGAGTAGTCTTTCCTTCATTGAATTTATTATTTATTGATCTCAAGCTATAAAAACATCCTGTCTGAATAATTGGTTTATTATAAAACACTGAAAGAGGAAGGAATTAAAGAAAAACCATCACTGAAAATTAAAACTAATTTTTAATATGTTTGTTAAATTAATATTGTCGAAGCTGGATTTTTATTAGTAAAATATTGACTAAGAATATTGTTATGACCAGACTTAATTTAGTAACGATAATGGCCGTCATAAGCGTTTTTTACCTGATATCGTCGTGTAAAAATAAATCAGGCAAGCCAACGGTTATTACAGATATGGTAAGCGATATTACAGAGTTTAGCGCGACTTCTGGCGGAAATATTACAGATGACGGGAATGCTGAGGTTACATTGAGAGGTGTCTGTTGGGGAACATCGTCAAATCCGACAATCACGGATAGCATAACCGATGATGGATCAGGATCGGGAGTTTTTACCAGCTCAATTTCAGGATTATTGCCAGGGACTTTGTACTACATAAGGGCATATGCCACAAATAGTATAGGTACTTCCTATGGTTCCGAACAGCAATTTATCACTTCCGCCCAGGGTAATGCCGGTGGCCTGATAATTGAAGCTCATACATACTTAAACAATTCCTCAAAGTGGTATGGAGTTAATATTCCCCGCGAAAGCAGTACCGCTTTTATTTTCAGGAATAATTCCGTGACGTCAGTAAATTCAGAGGGATATTTGCTACAGGCTGGAGATGAAGGCCCTGCTGTTAGTAATAATAAACTCGACGGAGAAGTGATCACAGGGAATAAATTTGTATGGAATGGAACAAATAAAGCCAGCACTATTACTCATGGAATATTTACAGGGTATAATATTAATGCCCTGATTGAATTTAATTATCTGTACAGGGTACCAACGGGAATGGTTTTAAAATCAAACGGAATGACTTACACTTCAGGGGGGGTAGCTTACAATATCATAAATAAGACAGGAACTATTGGCATAGCAGTAAAAGGCATTAACGGAGTTAACATTTATAATAATACATTTTATTCCGACGAGGTTAAATTTACAAGTACCTCTAATCCCGGAACATCACATGCTCTTGTTGATATATTTGCAAATGATGGCTTATCGCCTGCTGTTCATTCCACAAGCACAAAAATCAGGAATAATATATTCTATACTGTTCATCAGATCCCAAATATTTCAGTTGAGGGGGTTCAGGAGCTAACGGGTTTTGAGTCAGACTATAACTTATTCTGGTGCGAAGCGGGAACCCCGGTCTTCAAATACCTTGGAAACATAAAAACCTTTGAAGAATGGCAGGCATTAGGCTTTGACACTCATTCAGTTGTGATCAATCCGAATTTCAACAATTTAACCGATTTTGTTCCCGCAACTCGTCTTGACTACGGAACTGATCTTGGTTCGACCTGGCAGACAGGTCTGGCAACTACTTCCACATGGATCGTCGGAGTAGCACCACTAACAACGAATCAAAATGGTCCATGGCAGGTAGGAGCAAGATTGTATTAGTAATTTAGCTGCAATTATTAGCTTCAGGAAGTAAATTTGCTGTAAGATTCATATTCAATGTAATATTGGAGTTATGGAAAAAGATCAGGAATCAAGTTTTATCTGCTACAACTGTAATGAGAAAAACTACTTTGATAAATCAAAGTTTATCACAAACGCTGAAAAGAATAGTGCTGCGAAGGCACAGGTAGTGAAGAAAGTATCAATTGAATGCAAGAGTTGCAGAGAAATTAACACAGTGTCGATTGAATACTGAAAACATTTATTATTCTGCAACCAAGACAGGTTCGGAAGAGGCTGTTTTTATATTTTCGTTGTTGAATAATAATACTGTCTCGTCCTGGATCAGAACCCATACTGAATAAATTCCTTTTGCTGTTCCGAAGGGGATATTAACGCAGTCGAGTATGGAGAGTATAATAACAACATATCTTGCCCATGGTTTGTAGACCAGCAAACCTATGCCGGCTATAAGTCCCAGCAGTGAAAGAGATCCTATCAGAACAGGCACACTGACAGATATAAATCTGAGAACGGTCTGTGCTACATCATCATCACCAACAAATGCCCTGGCGAATGAGACAGCGATAAAGACAGCTGCTGCTGCTATTATTCCGATGGTTGAGAATCCTATTTGTATGGATCCGACAATGGTCACATGTTTTTTCATTTTTGAGCTTTCCATGACAAAATTATGTTTCAAAAGATTGCTTCACTTAGTTTTTATAATGACTTGTAATTTTGAAGGATGCTGCATATATGACAGCAAAATAAGAAACCGGTCTGAAAACCGGAATATTCCGGAACTTATAATAAAAATCCCTGTCCAAACGTTTAATATCTGACACTCAATGAATAAAATAATATGTGGTCGATGTGTCAGATAACAAATATACAATGGTTTCCGTCGAATTAACATTTATCAATGATCTGATATGGGAAAGACAAACAGAATCACAGCAATATCCGGTGTAATTCTTTTTTTATTTTTATCAGGAAATATATCGGGCAAAACTTATCGGACCGACCGGTCAGTTTCTGATCAGGTACAGACCACTACGAAATCCACTCAAACCGGTTCAAAAACGGTTCAGGCAAAAACAAAATCATCGCAAACCGGGACTAAGACCGTCCAGACCAAAAAGAAGGTAACCACTACCGGGACAAAATCAGTTCAGACGAAGCCCAAGCCTAAGGCAACGGGAGTAAAAACTTCTACTTCGAAATCCAAGCCGGCTGCTTCTCCAAAAGCTGTATCTGAAAAGAAAGCGATAGATCCCGAATCTGTCTCAATAGGGACACAGCGATGGGCCATTGCAAATCTGAACGTGAGTACCTTCAGGAATGGCGATTCCATTCCTCAGGTGAAATCCAATAAGGACTGGGTAGCGGCAGGGGATGCCGGCAAACCTGCGTGGTGTTACTATAATAATAATCCTGCTTTTGGCGCTAAGTATGGCAAGTTGTACAACTGGTATGCGGTGAACGATCCAAGAGGACTTGCTCCGGAGGGCTGGGTTCTGGCAAGTGATGAAGACTGGGCAAAACTGGCAAATAATACCGGAGGGCAGAATGCAGGTGAAAATTTAAAGAGCGGCACCGGATGGACTGAAGGAAATAACGGATCCAACAAATCAGGATTTATTGGTCTGCCTGGTGGATACCGTATTGAAAACGGGCTGTTTCAAAATGTTGGCAGCATAGGGATCTGGTGGAGTACAACAGAAACCAGGTCTCTCAGCGCCTCAGATCATTATCTTTCAGGGACAGGAACCCTTGGAATGAGCAGTAGTCCTAAACAGCGTGGTGAATCCGTTCGTTGTCTCAGGTATCCTTAGATACACCTATTAATTAAACTTGGTTTTTGAACAATGATGTCTTTTGGTTGTTTGATTCTCAACTAAACTTGAAGAAAATCTCATTACAGAATCTTAGTTTAATTTTTAATTCTAATTAAATGAAAAAATCAATCTTTCCGGCCGTTGTTCTGGTTGTAATACTAGCTTCTGCGTTTACGTTTTTCAAATCCATTGATTGGAAGATAGGAGATAATTATTCTGTTAAATTCGATGGCGGTGATCCTGCAGGAGAGTTCACCGGTCTTAAGGGAACCATCAATTTTGATCCTGAGAATCTGGTTGCTTCTAATTTCGACTGCACTGTCGATGTTGCGACCATAAACACAGGTAACGGCATGAAAAACACACATGCAAAGAGCGATAAATGGCTTGATGCGACAAAGTATCCTGTTATCCGGTTTACTTCAAAATCCATCTCAAAAACACCCGCAGGGTTTGAAGCCGTTGGGACACTTGACTTTCACGGAGTGCAAAAAGAGGTGACGATACCGTTCACTTTTGTAAATAATGTTTTGGCAGGACAATTTGAAGTTAACCGTTTGGATTACGATATTAACAAGGCAGAACCTGAGCATGGTGCTGCAGTTTTAAAAGTCAGCCTTAATATTCCGGTAACGAAATAACTGGTAATGTTCAGGAGTCATTTTTTTCATGGGGCTATATCAGGAATTATGGCTGCCATCGCAGCCATAATTTATAGCCGGATTCACCACTTTGCGACACTGACCGACTTCTCAGGAATCATTAATGTCGGAACAATAATCAGCCTGAACCTGATTGTCAGCCTGGTATTCAGTAGTGGATACTATTTTTTTCTGATGCTGTTAAGAAAGAAGGGGATTATATATTTTCATATATTGATTTCAATTCTCTCCTTTGCAGCTGTCATAATACCGATATCAATTTCACTGCCATTATCAGTAAAGAATCCTGAGCTCTTTCCCGGACTTGCAGTTCCGATGGTGTTTTTTCCTGCACTGGCATGGTTTACTTTTAAGCCGTTATTCGATCTTGAGCAGTCATCCTGATCATAGCCTGGGGATGGACTGTCAGAATTTATAAACAACCCCCAGTTTCACATTAAAGAACGACTCCCTCACAGTCCCATCCACCTGTGAAACAATACCAGCGCCAACATTTAACGCAGTTTTTCGGTCGATCGCATACCTCGCACCGGCACCCGGATTTATAAATAACTTTGTATTATTGAGGTCCGAGGGATTTATTAGCAATCCGCCATCGCTGAAAATATATGGTGTAATGCGGTTGATATAGAAATAATATCTGAAATCGAGGAAGAGAGGGATGAGCAATCCGCTTTCGTAAAAATAGAGCCCGGTACCCGCCGCGACAATGAAATTCTTACTTACCTGGTAACCATTCACAGATGTGAATCCGATAAATCTTTGTGAGTAGGGGAAAGTCTTCCCGCTTAATCCTAAGCCATATGTAGCTTCATTTATTGAAATAAATCCTGGAGATGTACTGAGAATGGAATAAGGTCTGTTAGGGGCAACCTTTACCTGTGCCGTAACTATAACAGTGGTAAAAAATAAAAGCAATATAAATGAAATCGTACGTTTCATAATATGATTTATTCTGAATTAACGCAATATACAGTTCATATATTGTTAATTCAAATCAGATGAGGACCTCAAACAGTGTTGATAAAGCAGCTGTTACCGGCAATTTGTGACAGGTAACAGCTGATAAAATACACATCTCCGCAAATTAAACAATAAAAATTATCAGAGAGATCAAGTGGTCTGATTAAAAGCAACAGTTTCAGGTTGATCAGACTGATTGCGGGAGCTTTATGACTCTAGAAAAGATAACTGATTCCGAATTTGCCCTGGGAAAATGCATTTCCGCCACCAAACTCCAGGTTCAGCCCAAATCTGTTGTTGACATAATATCTGCCTCCAATCTGGGCGCCCAACCCGACTCCTGAGGAGCCTGTACCAGGATAATTGGAAGGTGAAGACCAGAAGTAAAAGCCAAGATTTAAGCCTGCATAAAAATCCCAGTTCCTTGGTATGTCCAGAATTCTGTTAAAATGATAATTAAAATTTCCCGAAAAACCTGTAATAGTGCTGTTATATTTCGATCCTGTATAGTTTTGATTATAAGATCTGAATGAACCTTCTATTCCAAAAGACACATCTTTGTGAATTCCAAAATCCAGACCGACATAAACGGGAATGCCCCATCCGGATAATCCTATACCTGCATTCAGCTGGTTTCTTCTTTCATGCAGATTCTGAGAATTGGCTGCCAGCAGTGTAAAGAGTGACAGGAATACAATTGTAATCAGTTTTTTCATTGGTCGTTAATTTAGATAAAAGCGTGAATTAAAATTATTCACAAAGATGGTCTGCCTGCATCCTGCGGTGTTATATAACTTTAGGAATAAGTTGCATCATTTACGTTTATTTAACCGCAACCACTGCGCTTGAGGGACCGGTAAGCGGCATCAAAAAAGTCTTCCGAAATCCGCATCCGGTCGCCCAGCCATTAAAGTCCTCTGCTGTAAAATCAAAGCCTTCAGGGGTCTCAATCAGCATATTAAGAGACATCATCAACCCGAAGGCATTATTACGTCTGTCATCATCTATAATGTTTTCGATAACAACCAGCGATCCTCCAATTGGCAAGGCATCAAATGCTTTTTTTATGAGTATTTTTTTGTCCTTTATCCCCCAGTCATGCAGAATATTACCCATAGTTATGACATCTGCTTTTGGAAATGGTTCATTGAAAAAATCTCCTGATTGGACATTTACACTTGACGCCAGTCCCATTTTACTAATGTTTTCCGCAGCAATCGGTGCTACAGCAGGAAGATCGAATGATACGCATTCCATATGTGGATTGTGAGTCACTACATGAGCTGACAATAATGCTCCTGCTCCACCTATATCACACAGTGAATTGTACTCTGAGAAGTCAAATTCCCTGGCAAATGTTACAAAGTTTCCGGTTTGAATACCTCCCATGGCATTTACAAATTCCCGGGTCTTATCGACATCTGAATATATTTCTTCAAATAATGTCGCTCTCCCGGTTCTGATTTCATTTTGAGGAGTTCCGCTTCTCAATCCTTCCTCCAGAAAGTTCCAGAATGGATATAATCTGTTATTTGCCATTTCAAGGATACCACCGACATATGAAAATTTATTCTTGTCGAGGAATAGAGCTGTATCGTCTGAATTAGAATAAAGAGCAGTGCTCTTATTTCCGCTTCTTTGCAAGAATCCGAGAGCAACCAGAGAATCAAGAAAATCATAGAGGCCTCTCTCATTCAGGCAGATTTCATATTTAATTTCTTTGGCTGTTAATGGCCTGAGGGCTAGCTTGGTGAACAATTCAAGTTTTACAGCAGTCAATAATATTTTGGAAGCCCAGAAGCCGAGCCCGATATTCATAATATGCGAAGGATCAACCTTCTTTACTTCTTTCTGTCTTTCCTGTCTTTCTTTATCTTTCATTGTTTTCATAGGTAAATGATTTTAGTTAGTACCACGAATAGTTTAATGTCAAAGCGTAAAATATCAGCTCTGATAAAATGTACTTATTTGTGTGTTTATTAATTAGAACGATTCTAAATAAACAGTTTGATTTTTTAATAGTTCAAAAAGGCAATTTTTAACAATTGTTCTCCGTGAAATCCGTGGTAATTTTACTTGCCGGGTTTAAAAAATTTTACTTTTGGCAGTTATTAATATAGACTTTCAAATGATAAGATTTTTCAGAAAATACCATAAATGGCTGGGCGTAATATTCTCACTTATAATATTGACTTACGTTTTTTCAGGAATAATACTTAAATCACCGGAACACATTATCATTTATTGATGTGAACAGGAAGCTGCTTCCAAAAGAATACAGGTATCAGAACTGGAATAATGCAGCCGTTAAATCAACCTTAAAAATCTCTTCCGACAGTATTCTGGTTTATGGCAATATAGGAATCTGGCTTACTGACAGCAGTTATTCAGATTTTAAAAATTTCACTGCCGGCTTTCCAAAAGGTATTGACAACCGCAAAATTTTTCAAATGTTCAGAGCTACCGGAAATCGGCTCCTTGCAGGAACTTTCTCCGGGCTTTATTCATTTAATTTCGGGGAAAATAAATGGAGTCAGATTCCTCTTCCTGTAAAAGAAAAAATTGTTGTAGATATTATTCAAAAAGAAGATACAATATTTGTTCTGACACGCTCTTCTCTGTTAAAAACTACTGATCTGCACCGCTTCAGTGTTTCACAACTTCCTCCTCCCGAAAATTATGACAATAAAGCGGGTTTGTTTAAGACTCTATGGGTTATTCATAGCGGTGAAATTTATGGAATGGCTGGTAAGATAATTGTCGATTTTGCAGGTCTCGTTTTCGCGTTTCTTACAATTACAGGTTTTATTGTTTTTGTAAACAGGATCATCTTAAAGAAAAACAGGAAACCTGACGAAGTAAAAGTAAAATTAAGAAGCTCTAACCGGTGGAATATCAAATGGCATAATAAATTCGGCTGGATCGCCCTGGCTATACTTATTCTGAATACAACAACAGGAATGTTTCTTCGTCCTCCTCTGTTAGCATTTATTGGCAATTCGAGAGTCGGGAAGATCCCCTTAACTGAACTTGCTACTCCTAATCCATGGTTTGACCAGCTACGAAGGATTTATTATGATAAGGATATCAATAGATTCATAGTTGTGACAATGGATGGTTTCTATTATTCTGACGACAATTTTAAAACAGAGCTGAAGCAGTTTTCCTTTCAGCCTCCCGCAAGCATAATGGGTGTTACCGTTTTTGAAAAAATGGATTCAAATAAATATCTTGTTGGTTCTTTTGAAGGACTTGTTTACCTGGAATCCGCAAACAGGGGAGGTCTTCGATTACGTTAAAAAGCAGCACTATACGGCTCCTGCGAATAGCGGCAGGCCTATCGGTGAGTTTCTTGTTTCAGGCTATACACATGATTATAAGAATCAGGAATATTTTTTCGATTACGACGAGGGAGCAGTCAATATCAGTGGAATGCAAAGGTTTGCTGCTTTGCCGGAAAGGATAATCAGGGATTCTCCCGTATCACTATGGAATGTGGCATTAGAGATACACACAGGACGAATATACCAATCAGTAATAGGTGACTTTTATGTTTTGATAGTTCCATTAACAGGACTCTTTGTCCTTTTTATTCTGATCTCGGGGTTTATAGTATGGCTTAGAAGCAGAAAAAAGACAGAATCTTAAATAAGTCTCACCGGAATGTGGAAAAAACACTTGAAGGATAAATAGTCCAAATCCGTTGATGCAGTTAATGCTCTTTGATAGAATTAAAAAGGAGAAAGGAGTCTTATGAGGGTAAATTAGATCTAAAAATATTGCTTATTATCAGATTTTTTATTATATATTAGATTTCAGAATAGTATTGAATTACTCAGGATTGATCAAGATACGTGTCTCATTTCTTGTTGTCATAACGAAAAATCAAATACTATGGAATCTTTTAAATCCTTTCTGCATTGGCTGGTACCGGCTGTTAAATCAAATTTCCAAAGGTTTATTTTTCTGAAATTAATTGCAATTCTGCTTGCAGTTGGTCTGATATCCGGGTGTTATAATTTTTATAAGGTCACAACAAAGTCATCTGCTGAACCCGGTATAATTTCTCCGTTGGCTGACATGTCTAAAACATTCGTAATACACTCCGGATCAGAGGTTTTTTTAATGAATTATGTCAGCCTGATGAATGATTCATTAAAAGGGAACTATGTGGGGAACTATGTCTTCCCATATAAAGTAAATAAGTTTCCGGATGAAAATTCTACAAACAGATATGTGAAAAAGAAAGGAGATAACAGAGTCCTAAATGAAGTCCATCTTTACCTACGGGATACCATTCGGCCAGCCATGAATAAAGTTTCATTTCCATTGAATGAAATTTACCGGCTCGACACATATGATCCTGATAGCGGAAGAACTGCCCTTTCCTGGATGTTAGGTTTTGTGCTTGGAGCTTTTGCCACAGTCCTTGCATTTATTTTGATAATGATTCTGTATATTGCTACGTTCGGATCTTGTCCATTTATATACGTTAATACCGGCGATGGTTATACATTTGCAGGCGAGATCTATAGCGGGGCGGTATATGCTCCACTCGAAAGACATGACTATCTCCCCCTGCCTCATCTGGTTGCAGAAAATGGGACATACAAACTGAAGATATCCAATGAACTAAAGGAAGTTCAATATACAAATCTGACTGAACTTGTGGTAATTGATCATCCTGTAAAATCGGAAGTTCTGCTTGATAAATATGGAAATTACCAGATGGCAACTGATCTTATTTCCCCTGTATCTGCCTTAAATTTTTCAGGAGAAAATATTCTGAATGCTGTAATTGAAAAAGACTCGCTGAGCTATTCAGGAGTCCTAACAGAGAAGGAGATCCCTTTGACTGACGGAATTATATTGAATTTTGATAAACCTGAAGGGATTGAGTCGGCAAAACTATTCCTCAGGGCAAAAAATTCAGCATGGTTAGATTATGTTTACAAGGAATCTCATGATTTATTTGGCGGATATTATGATAACTGGACAAAAAAACAAAATAAGGCAGATCCTCAGAGGTTAAGGGATTGGTCACTAAGTCAGAAAATACCGCTTAGTGTTTTCGTTGAGAAGAACGGAGAATGGGTATTCTGTGATTATTATAATATAGCAGGACCGGTAGCATTAAAAGAAGATGTTATTTCACTCGATCTGAAAGGTATTGGAAAAGGGCCATTGAAGATTAAGCTTGAATCAGGCACTTATTTCTGGGAAATTGATTATGTGAGTATTGACTATTCAGTAAACTTGCCCGTAGGGTTAACAACAGTTAAAATCGGAAAGGCTATTACCAATAATGAGGAAGATGTAACCAGTATGTTAAAAGATGATGATTTAAAATATTATGTTCAACCGGAGAATAATAATGTAGCTGACCTAACTTTCCAGGTTCCTCCTTTTGGTGATTCAAAAAGAACTATAATTCTTCATTCAAAAGGGTATTACCATATAATTAGTAATGGTAAAGGCTTTCCAAAAGTTAAAAAACTCAGATCAATCAGGGAACCTGGACAGTTTCTAGAATATTCAAGGGAGCTGATGAAGGTAGAGGTTGGTAAGATTGGAAGGAACCAGTGATTTAGTTAAATCTTTCGCAGGGGAAATGCAATGGTTAAAAAGAGGGATAATTACATAATAAGCGGTTTCAGACTTGTAATTGTACGGTTGGGAGTGGCTCTGACAATTATGATTGTATCTCTCAGAATCAGCAAAAATCCCCTTAAAGCTTTCGGGTTACTTAGCTCCCTTAGAAAGGAGAGATTAAGGCTTCATGCAAATGCAGGAGAAATCAAAGCTGTACGATCGGGACAGAGATATTATTGGAGCGTCAATATCCCGGGATGGCCGTCAGAATCTTTTAATCAATTTGTAATCAATGAATTTCAAAGAATTAATACACCGGGAAAAAGCAAACTTCAGACAATAATTTTTGCTATTACCAATATCTGCCCATTAAACTGTCTTCATTGCTACGAAGCAGATAATATTTCCGAAGTTAACAGGTTATCGCTCGCAGAACTAAAGCTGGTCATGGATAAAATTTGCAAAAATGGCATTAAGCATATTCAGTTCAGTGGAGGAGAACCTTTAAGCAGGTTTGATGATATGATCGAGCTAATGCGCTTTTCAGGCAATTCCAATGACTACTGGGTCAACACCTCCGGTTTCGGATTAACAAGGGGAAAAGCCCTGATAATGAAAGACAACGGAATGATTGGTGCCATAATTAGTCTGGATGACTGGGATGAGACCCGACATAATACTTTCAGGCAAAACAACAGGTCTTTTTATTGGGTTATGGAAGCCGTAAAGAATTGCAATGAAGCGGGATTAATTACTTGCCTGTCGGTTTGTCCGGTTAAAGAGTTTGTGTCGGAAGAAAATCTGGATCGGTTATATACGCTTGCCAAAAACATTGGGGCGACTTTTATCAGGATTCTTGAACCCAGAAAAGAAGGAAGATTTTCAGGAAAGGATGTCCTTCTTAATGCAAGACAAATCAGTATTATTGAAAAGTTTATGATCCATCATAATAGCAACCATGCGTATGTTAATTATCCTATTATTCAATTTCCGGGTCATTCCCAGCGAGAATCCGGATGTCAGGGTGCCGGTAACAGATATATTTATATCGATTCAAATGGCAATTTCCATGCATGTCCGTTTTGCAGGAAGCCTCTTGGCAATGTAATTACACAGTCAATGGAAGACGGAATTGCGAGGGCAAGGGCTTCTGGCTGTCTTGCATTTAAACAAAGGACCCTAATATGATTCCAGATGAAAATAATTGATATACCTCTCACCCTTCCGAACATATTATCTCTTTACAGGCTTTTTTCATTCCCTTTCATTCTGATTTTCATTTTTCTTGGGCATGAAGGCCTTTTCGCATTTTTTATCTGGTTTAACTTAACAACTGACATTCTGGACGGATGGATTGCAAGACGATTTAACCAGATCACTGAGATTGGGTCAAAGATCGATGGCCTTGCTGACAGTGGTACCTATATTCTTGTATTTACAGGGATTTTTGTATTTAAATGGACAGATTTTCAGCATTATTCAATGTCATTATTCATTTTCATTGGATTTTTTATTTTTTCGAGATTATTTTCCTTGATTAAATTGGGGAGATTTTACGGATTTCATACAATTGCGGGTAAAGCTGCCGGATATATTCAGGGGTTTTTCTTCATAACACTTTTTATTTTAGGATTTTACAAGTGGTTTTATTTTATTATGATTGCCAGCGGTGTGATTGCCTTTTCAGAGAATATATTGCTTACAATGGTTCTAAAAGAATCGGGGCCAAATGTTAGAGGACTTTATTGGGTATTAAAAGCAAGAAAAGAAAGGGTAACGTCATGAGATTGTTTCTTCTGGTTATTACCCTGCACTTTGTAATCGGAGGGATTGGGATTCTTTTACTAAATAAAAAATTGAACGTTGAGGCGAAAAAAGAAAA
Source organism: uncultured Bacteroidales bacterium (assembly GCA_963792925.1). Lineage (GTDB taxonomy): Bacteria > Bacteroidota > Bacteroidia > Bacteroidales > VadinHA17 > LD21. The sequence continues at coordinate 244,413 of CAWBYC010000005.1, forward strand.
TTGGATAAAGTTTGTATTCTACCTCCTGATATTTATTATCATTCTCACTTCAATACTGATTAATAAAAACGCCTTTCTGGGAATTGCAATTTTGATTCTTTCAGGTAGTCTGATTGAGCTATTGACTGTAAGCAAACAACCGGACAAGAATTTAATGAGGGAAAAAATTTTATTTATTTCACTGGCTATATTTTCAATTTTGTCATTCTTCTTTTCGCTTTTTATACTATTACCTTCGGTAATGATTGGTTATACTTATACGATTGTCATAATTTTTGATGGTGCAAGCCAGATTTCGGGTCATGCTTTTGGCAGGACAAAGATCCTTCCTGTCCTTAGCCCTTATAAAACCCGGGAAGGACTTATAGGTGGATTTATAAGTGCAGTAGTTACCTCGGTAATTCTACATAATTTTGCGGGGCTTTCTATAGCGCAATCATTTATTACAGGGATTTTGATCTGTTCAAGTTCTTTTCTCGGTGACATGGCAGCCTCAGCATTTAAAAGATCTTTCAATACAAAGGACTTTGGAATTATCCTGCCGGGTCAGGGAGGAATACTCGACAGGTTCGATAGTTTTATAGCCAGCGGAGCCGTTATTGGCATTATTGGTACTCTGGGTTTATCCTCACACTTACAGATTGACAGGAATATTGCGATATACCTTGGATACACGATGGTATTCACTATAATTTTGCTTGTTGGTGAACTGATTCAATCGGTTTATAACCTCAGATCGGAATATTCAAGGATATTCTCTCACGTATTGGCCGGATTAGCATGTCTGTTAATGGCAAACCTGTTTACATCACAATGGTATGTAATTTCAATCTGTATACAATCAGCCCTTTTTCTCCTGTTGACGAAAAAAATGGAACTATTTAAGTCCCACCATAAAGTTAAGAGGAATACAAACGGTAGCTCGTTCTTCTTCATCGGGATTCTTGCAGTATATTTTATTTTTGAAATGAAATCAGAAATAGCGTTGTTTCTTATTCCGGTTGCGGTACTCACAATCAGTGATCCGGTTGCATCATTAACCGGCTTAAATCGCAGTTCGGGGTTCTGGCCAAATTTTACAGGTGAAAAGAGATCTTCCAAAACATATATGGGTTCTCTTGGTTTTTTTACATCGACGTTTATCTTACTGATTGCCGGACTCTTATTTTTCTATGCTTATTCAGACTGGCAACTCATTATTATCTCTCTTTTATTGTCATTAATCGCAACGATTACTGAGTTAATCAGCCCCAGAGGCACCGATAATTTATCAATTCCCCTGGTATTATCCATCTCATTGATGCTATTTGCCGGATAGGGCATTTCGATAGTAATAAAATCAGTTAAACCTCTTCCGGAATAACGTAAGGCTTACGGTACACTCTTGTCAACAGTGTGTCTGCTTCAGGATCGTTGGCGAACTTTTCATAATCACCCATAAACTTTAATTCGCGCCCAAGCCGGTAGGAAATATTTGCCAGATGAGGAAGCGAAGATGAATAAAATCCTTCGGTAATATTACAGACCAGTTTATCATCATTGCCTGAACGTATTGCTTCAAGAAAGTTTGAGAAGTGAGCATCAAAGTTATTCTGTTCCTTTGAACCTGAATCATCTTTGGAACCTGCAAAAGGTACCTTTTCCCGGTTACGGTAAGCTTTCCATGGCCTGGCAAATTCATCTTTGATTTCCATATAACCTTCCGTACCGTAAAATATATTTCCGACCAATATCTCAGAGCTTGATTCCATGTTCGTAAACCGGCCTCTTGTTTCAAACTCAAGCATTTTGCCATCTGCGTATTTAAATATGCTGCTCTGGATATTAGGTGTTTCCTGTGATGACTTATCATGTCCGTAAGCTTCAACATCGCCGTAAACCATATATCCCGGAGTACTGTTTTCAGGAGTTCTCTCATCCTGATTAAAACCATAAATGCCACCGGCTGAATAGACTGAAACAGGATGCCCGGTCTCATTCAGACCCAGGCGTGCAATATCAAACTGATGTGGTCCCTGGTTTCCTGTATCACCGTTCCCTGTATCCCAGTGCCAGTGCCAGCGGTAATGGCTCTTTTTTTCATTATAAGGCCGGTATGGAGCAGGTCCCAGCCAGCGGTCATAATGAAATGAAGCCGGAGGAGTACTGTCTTTTGCTATGCCATATGAATCACGGAATTTATAACACAAGCCGCGGGCCATATAAACCTCACCTATTCCACCTTCACGAAGGAATTTTAATGCATCCTTCATGTTATTCCCTGAACGGCTTTGAAATCCGACCTGCACCCTGACATCATATTTACGCGATGCCTCAATCATTTTTCTTCCCTCCCAGATATTATGTGAAGCTGGTTTTTCAACGTAAACATGTTTGCCTGCCTGACAGGCCCAGATTGTAGCCAGCGCATGCCAATGATTCGGAACTACGATAGATACAGCATCTATTTCCTTGTCGTCCAGCACTTTATGTATATCCCATTCAGTCAAAGGTTTCGAACCGGTTTTTTCATAAACTATTTTTGAACGTGAACCAAAAAACTGTTCATCTGCATCGCAAAGTGTCTTTACTGCCACATTCTGCTTATCTTTTAAACCGCACCATGTGTTAATGTGTACACTACCCTGGTTACGGATCCCAATAACTCCGACATTAATACGTTCATTTGCACCAATAATGGAGGAGTAGGTTTTTGAATTTAAACCCATGCCTCCGATTGCAATGCCTGCAGAACCCAATACACTCTTCTTGATAAATTCTCTTCTTTTTGTCATGATAATCTTTTTACAATCGATTTAGAGAAACGCAATTCATAAAATTACATAATTCTGTATCAGGAAATATCATTATCCGAACTGATTTACAGACTAACAATAAAATTATTAGAATACAGGCCAGGTCAGTCATGAAAGGAGCACATATCTTAAAAAAAATTCCGGTCTGGCATTGTCTTAAGGCAAAGAATTATCAGTATGATAACAACCAGACTATTAATTGTTTTACCTGTTATTATTTATATAATTTTGTACAGTTCCTTCCAGTGCCAATAGTTCATCCTGATAAAACTTTAACATTTTTGCTATATTTTCTGCTGAAGGATTATTCTTCAGTTGTTTTCTCAGGAATTTAAAAGAATCATCGAATCTTTGAAGCTCTGATTTAAATCCAGCCTTTTCTTCCGTATTATCAATATAACTATAGGCAAGACGGGTATTCCGGTGAATCTGGTGTCTGTAGTCATGCTCAACTTTCCAATATTTTAAAGAGACGTGTGTAAGTGGAGGACAGATAAAGGATTTCCAGATTAGGAAAGATAAAATAAATATGAGTATCGTTGCAAGCCCGACCTTAACTAAGTAAGGTACAATATCAATTACTTCCTTAAATTTTTTTACTAATTTTTTTAAAAAATGCTCGCTATGATCTGATTCAGGTTCATATATATTGAATTTATCTTTATTGTCTCTGATAAATTTTTCTAATTCTTGTTCTTCCTGGTTTTCCATGATAGTGTGAAACAAATGATTAACCAAAGTATGACAAATTTCTCTTAAATGCAAAAAAGTCGTCCTCCTGAAGCTTAAGGATTAGAATACCAGACCGGTCAGCCATCCCCAGACAACATAACGTAAAAATTTTCCAGCCAGCATTGCAATTGCTGTTATCCAGATATTCGAACGTAAAAGGCCCAGCCCGACAGCAAATACATCTCCAACTCCCGGTACCCAGCAAAGAAAAGCAAAAATAGCACCCCGCTTATAAAGCCGGTTATGCCACTTTTCTAATGTTTCAGGTTTTACCCTGAGGTACTTTTCAATCCACTCCCATTTGCCGAGGTACCCAATTGCATAGCTACTCATCCCGCCGAGCCAGTTTCCGGCTGTGGCTACCAATACTGCTGCGTAGGCATCTGTTCCGCTCACAATAAGGTACGAGAGCAGTGCTTCTGAGCTGAAAGGCACAACGGTAGCCGCCAGAAAACTGGCAAAGAATAATCCCCAGAGGCTATAGTTAAAAAATCCGTCTATCAATTTTGATACTAAAATGAGAGCGAACATAGATAATTATGATGGATTTTCCTCACTGCTTAAGAAATCTCATATCCTGCCTCTCGTTTGGTGAACGCTAGGATTACTTCGCAAGTTTTACCAGGAAAAAGAACCGATCAGAACAAATGATGTGGAAACAGCTCGAAATATTGCCGAAGCTTTCAGGAGTGCAATTGTTCAGTGTGAAAAATAAATCTATTTTCTATTGTAAACCTGTTTCATAGGCGATTCTCCTGTGAGATCCGTAGAATTAATAGTAAGCATCTGGCCATTTTCTGAGAGGATATATGTGGTTATGCTGCCATAATCATTACCTGCCATGTTTTTCACGTATTTAATTGTCAGTGTTTTTTGGTCAGGTGACTCCCATTTTGCAGAGAATTTATCTTTTCCTCCCTGTTCTTCCCTGGTTATCTCTTTTCCGTCAAGGTTATAAGTCACTGCGGGCATGGCAGATTTTTCACCGTTCTTCATTACAAAAATCTGTTCGACGGTAAATGTTTTAATGGTTTGGGTAATTAGACAGGTTATCTGATAATCCCTGAATTCTGCATCACTCTTTGAATGGTCAAGAATCCATGTACCTGTAAAATCCGGCTGTGCGCTTATTGCAAATGAATTCAAAAGCAACGCGCAGATTATCATAGCAGCATTCCTATGTGATTTCATTTTTGCGGGAATTTAAATTAATTTTAAGGTCAAGTTAATACTTTTTCATAAAACAAAGAAAACCCTCTGAATGACGGTTGTCACTGTTAAATTTAAAGGTGACTCTGACAAAGACCAATGCAGCCCGGATACTCGAATCATTGGGGCACTTTGAAAGGCACGGAATTTTCATTAATATTACTAATCATCAATTTGCCGATTATATGTTCAGAATAAAGCATATTTCTTACCTGGTTTTCTTTCTGCTTCTGTTAAGTTGTAAAAAGGAATATGAGAATCCCTCCGGAGAGGCAGGGAATTTTGCAGTTGATATTGGCGATAGTAAGCTTCCTTATATACAGATTATGACGAAAAGTCAGATTCTGAACGAGCCAAAAGTCTCTGCCGGGATGAATATCTTTATCGAAAATCAAAATGTATTAAATACGCCGATTGGGATAGAATACAGGGGATCCACCTCTTTCAGGATTTCCGATAAAAAATCGTATGGCTTTGAAACACGGGACAATAATGGGACCGATGTTGACATAGAAGTTGCTGGCTTCCCGGCGGAATCTGACTGGATTCTGACAGGAGATGTCTTCAGGGCATCGGATCATATTATTTTTGATCCCACCCTGATGCATCACTATGTGGGTTATGAGTTGTTCCGGAGAATGGGTAATTATGCAAGCCGCTCAAAATTTGCAGAACTGGAAGTGAACGGAGTCTACCTGGGGATCTATATTATTATGGAGAAATTAAAAAGGGGACCCGATCGTATAAATATACAGAAGCTTGCTCCCACAGATACTGATACCGCTTCCATCACCGGAGGCTATATCTTAAAAATCGACAAGACAGCAGGGAGCGATGTCATAGGTTCCCATCCCCTGGAATACTATAATAGTAACTGGGACGATGATCTCAGGTATACGGAACACAACAGTTTCAGATCAAAATACGATATTTTCCGGCAGCTGATGACAATAACTCCGTATGGACCGACCAACAATAAATACCTGGAGACATATTTTCTGTATGAGTATCCAGGGGCAGATGTTATAAATGCTGCTCAGAAAACATATATTCAGAATTTTATGAACGGTTTTGAAACAGCGCTGTTAACGGATGATTTTAATTCAGATAAACGAACATATACTAAGTATATCGACAGGAGAAGCTTTATTGATTATTTTATTCTGAATGAAGTCTGTGGAAATATAGATGCTTACAGGTTAAGCACATATATGCACAAGGACAGGGGAGGGAAGCTGAAAATGGGTCCCGTGTGGGATCTGAATATCGGATATAATTTACAGGACAGAGTGCCCTTCAATGACTGGATCATGAATTATAATACTTATGTTACCTCTGACGCCTGGATGCTTCCATTCTGGTGGAACCGGTTAATGGAAGACCCTCAGTTCCGAAGTGAACTAAAGGTACGCTGGAAAGAGTTAAGAGCCAATGTCCTCAGCACTGAGAATGTATTGGCTTTGACAAATGAAACTGCAGATTACCTGACAAGCAATAATGCCATAACCAGGAATTTTTCAAAATGGACCGGGATTCCGGTTAATTATTCATCCAGCGTAAGTGAGATGAATACCTGGCTCAGGAACAGACTGGAATGGATGGATTCGAAGATATTTGCATTCTAGATCTAATATGTTAGCTCGATTTGTCATTCTTTTGTGCATATCTCTGATAATAGTACTGATTATGTAATATTTCCATATTTTATTCAATAAGTACAATGAACAACCGGCAGGTTATTTTGGTAAATCCGGGGGGAGAACCCGAAATAGATGCCCTGGAAAAAAGCAGGGATTCCTTAGTTTACATGGTTCCATATAGTCTTTTGTTTTTACAGAATTATTTACTTGAAAATAATATACGATCAAGCATAATCGATTTACACTGGCAAAAGCCAGATGAGTTATTCGAAATTGTGAAATCCGTTGAAAATCCCATAATTGGGGTGACAGCCCAACCACATTCCGTTTTAAAGGCACTGGATATTATCAGGCAGCTCAAAAAATGCAACAAAAACTCCATTATTGTTGTAGGTGGCAATTTCTTCTCAAAAACTCATATGGATGTTTTAAATCGTTTTGAGGAAGTTGATGTAGTAGTTCGTGACGAAGGGGAAATAACTTTTTATGAATTGGTAAATGCAATACAGAACAAAAAAAGTTTTGATAATATAGATGGCATAACTTACAGAAATAATGGCGCCATTATTGAGAATAAAATCAGAAAACCTGAAAGTGATATAGAAAAATTTGCATTGAAATACGATAAGTTGAATCTGACAAATCGTTTTAAAGAAGGAATTTTAATGCGCAATTATGAAAAGGAAAATTACCATAGCTTTCCGGTTTTCATGGGTAGAGGATGTTCCAGCAGATGTGCATTTTGTGAATATAATCAATTTAAATACAGGGTTCGTAAGATCCCGGCTATACTGCGAGGAGATAGATTATTTGACAGAAAACTATGGTGCAGCCAATTTTGTATTTGCTGATCCTTCATTCTGCGAAAGGGATAAAATTTGTCAGGGAATTCTGCGAAGTACTCTTAGAAAGATTCCCTCATATAAAGTGGTCGTGCGAGGCAAGGGTCGATACTCCATTGGAAATTCTGGAATTAATGGCTAGGGCTGGTTGCATAAACATCGATTTCGGTTTGGAATCGGGTTCTGAAAAGGTATTGAAAGCGATAAATAAAGATATTGACCTTTTCAAAACATTTGAATTTGTGAAGGCGTGCCATTCTCTTGGAATTCGTACTCATATGTTTTTGTTGGTTTCATTACCCGGGGAAACTGAAGAAGAGGCAATGAAAACGTTAAAAGCGTGTGGAGATTTGTCGGAATATGTAACAAGCGTGTCTCTGGGCGTTACACAAATCCTTCCGGGAACAGAATTAGAGCGCATCGCATTCAAAAAAGGTATTTTAGCTAAAGATTTTTCATACTACGATGAGAGATTTTATCATACCCACACACAATTTTGTGACCGGCATATTCCAATATATTTTGAACATCTGAATATCGATTTTATTGAAAAGTTTTTTATACAGATTAATGATTTAAGAGCACAAAAGTATGATAATCTGAGCGTACTGATGCGGAAAGCCGGAACTGGCATTTTAACATTACACAGAAGGCCACTAAGAAAGAATTTAATCTACATCCGCCGATTTATTATTGGTATTTTAAAGAAAATTTATTGAGACGGACACGGAGAGAACATATGAACATAATCGCAAAAAAACGGTTTAATGTAAAGTACTCAGAATGACTATGGATATTTTACTTGAAAATATGGTTTGTCATCGCTGGTTTGAAATAAGACTTCTCCAAAATTGCATAACACGCATGCCAGGAGTAAGTTATGAGTTTTCAATATCAAATACAGCTAATAGAAATGAGAACTTTAATAATTCTTTTTGTCATTACATTACCATTTTTTAGTTGTCATCAGTCCAATCAACAGGTTGTTTCTGCTGAATTTGAAATCAACAAATCGTTGTTGTCTGATAGTTCCTTTTCATCAAAAACAGGATTCATCGTTTATCCTCCGAAAAACTGGTTAAAAACCATAAGTTTCAACTCCGAGTTGCAGAAAAAAGTTCTTTATCGTGTGGATAATAAATTGCTTGCTATTTACAAATCAGATTCAACAAACTGTGCATTGATAATTTCTGAGCTACCTGAAAGCAGCTATGATATTATAAAAGGACTATTGAGTAAGGATAATTATTATCATGAACAGGACTCGATCTGGACTAAGATTCAATCTTCTATTTTTATTTATAAGACTTATGAGATTATCCAGTCTGTTTTTCAAAATTCAGATCTGGTAATATTTAAGTTATTAGCACATAGATTATCAGAATTTTATGAACTGGATTATATTATACCGCGAAGCGAAATAGAAAAAAATATACAATCTGTTGAATCCTCAATAGGTTCACTTAATTAGGTTAACCATAAAATTTTAAAATTATGAAAACAATAAAAGCATTCTTTGGAATATTCCTTCTTGTAGTCCTGTTATCTTCATGCATGAGTCTGACTCATGTTGTTGGAACTGGTGGTACATCAGGTACACCTGTCGAAAAGAAACAATGGTACGCACTCTGGGGTTTAGTCCCGATAAATGAAGTTGACTCTAAAGCCATGGCCGGAGAAAAAAAAAATAAAAAAATTATCCACGGAGAAACATGGTTAAAAACATAAGTTTCAACTCCGAGTTGCAGAAAAAAGTTCTTTATCGTGTGGATAATAAATTGCTTGCTATTTACAAATCAGATTCAACAAACTGTGCATTGATAATTTCTGAGCTACCTGAAAGCAGCTATGATATTATAAAAGGACTATTGAGTAAGGATAATTATTATCATGAACAGGACTCGATCTGGACTAAGATTCAATCTTCTATTTTTATTTATAAGACTTATGAGATTATCCAGTCTGTTTTTCAAAATTCAGATCTGGTAATATTTAAGTTATTAGCACATAGATTATCAGAATTTTATGAACTGGATTATATTATACCGCGAAGCGAAATAGAAAAAAATATACAATCTGTTGAATCCTCAATAGGTTCACTTAATTAGGTTAACCATAAAATTTTAAAATTATGAAAACAATAAAAGCATTCTTTGGAATATTCCTTCTTGTAGTCCTGTTATCTTCATGCATGAGTCTGACTCATGTTGTTGGAACTGGTGGTACATCAGGTACACCTGTCGAAAAGAAACAATGGTACGCACTCTGGGGTTTAGTCCCGATAAATGAAGTTGACTCTAAAGCCATGGCCGGAGGAGCCACAAATTATACTATAAATTCAAAAGTAAAGTTTGTTGACTATGTTATTTCTGCTTTTACAAGTATTGTAAGTGTGAATCTTCAGACTGTTTCAGTCCAGAAGTAAATCTTTTGTGGATTCCAGATTGTTAAAATAAAATCATGAAGAACCTGAGAAGGAAATAAACTTTACTCAATATTAATAATTCTATTATTTTCTCGTTAATTTTGCCCATCTAAAAGAGATCATTTTATTATGACAGGATCCAGATGTAAAATAAGCTTTATTATAGTCTTGGTTTCACTGTTTTCAGTTCAGGCTTTATCGCAGCAAAACATTTACCGCGATAGCCTTGCCGCGCATAATTCGCAAAAAGTAAATTTAAAACCCCAACTTCACTATTCTCTTGGAAGTACTTTCATGTTTATTCCTCATCTGGGTTCTATTGCAGGCGTCACAATATCCCCTGTTTTATCACTTCCCTTATCTCCAAAGTGGTCGGTCGATGGCGGAATTATTGCCGGTCGCTATTCTGCATTTGGGAATTTTAATCCGGAAGGTGTGAGAACCGGGGAATTTAACCAGTTATCTGTTTTCGGATCAGCCAGTTATCATGTTAATTCTCAGTTGACATTATATGGTGCCGGGATAAAACATGTTACAAGTAATTCGCCATTTTATCTCCCAAAAAGCACTTATGTCATTGGATCCAATTATAATTTCGGAAGTTTTTCAATAGGTTTAAGTATGCAAATGTCTAAATGGAATAATAACTTCAACCCCTTGCCATTCAATGAGTCTCAGGGATTTTATTTTCCAAATGAGCTGAGGCCGGGCACATTCCTTCCGATTGGCCGGTGAAAAACATAAAGATTACCCAGTCCCACAATTAAAATTAATGAAACATTCTTTTCCGCTCTTCCGGGTTTCAAGGATCTGGTGAATGGCTGAATCACCTTTGAATCTATTGAAAATTATCTATATTTTTAAAAATTCGAACTGAATAATGTAAAACTTTGAAATATCTTTATGCCCTCACACTTTAATTTATTTTCTCAGGGGAAATTGGATTGAAGACAAACAAAAGTAGAGAAGTTATTTACAGATCTAAATACCTTTATGAACAAGCAGTATCTGAAAAATATTAGGGATAAGATGCCCGAAGGCCTGAAGTATATTTCAGCTCCTTTATTCAGGCTATCCCTGATAAAGAACAAAGAGTTTTTAAGATATTACAATCTCCTTGAGCAAAGGGAAACATTAAGCGCTGACCAGATAAAAGAATATCAGTTTAATCAACTGAAACTTACTTTAATACATTCCTACCAGACTGTCCCGTATTATACTGAATTATTTGATAAAATATCTTTTGATCCCTTCAGGTTTTCTGATTTTGAGGAGATAAAAACAATTCCCTATCTCACAAGGGCAATAATAAGTGATAATTGTGATAAGCTCATCTCGACGAAAAAAGTTAAGAATGGGTATTATACCGGATCGACGGGAGGAAGCACAGGATCGCCTTTGAAATTTTTACTTGATTATGATTCAGTGTTTAAAGAGAATGCATTTATATATCATTACCGCAAAAAACTGGGATATAATCTGAATGACCGGATGGCAACATTCAGGCAGGTTAAGTTCGGAGAAGATCTTTGGCAGTATAATCCCATGCATAATGAACTCATATTCTTCCCAATAAAAATAACAAAAGCAAGCATTGTCAGTATAACGAAAAAATTAGACGAATTTAAACCTAAGTACTTGAACGGCTACCCGTCGTCAATATGGTATTTTGCGAAGTTGTTGGAGGAAAATAAGGTTAAGCATCATCTGAAATTACAAGGTATCTTTCTGATGTCAGAGAACATTGATGAGAAGCAACGAGCTTTTATGGAAGATTTTTTTAAGGTAAAATCATTGGTACATTATGGGCATAGTGAAAGAAGTGTCATTGCTGAAGAAATGAGCGATAGCCTGTACAGATTTGATCCTTACTATGGCTTTACCGAACAGATTCCTGACGAAAACGGAAGATATAATATCGTTGGAACAGGATTCCTTAATAACAGTATGCCGCTGATCAGGTACAAAACTGACGATTTTTGTTTCCCTGAAAAACAATATTTTCGTATTGAAGGCAAAAGAAGCAGTACCATTGGTTTATATGGAATAAATGGTGAATTCATTCCAAGTTCTGCGTTTGATCTTTCAAATCCCATATTCAACAACATAATACTCAATCAGTTCATTCAGTCCGAGAAAGGGAAAGCAGATCTTCTTATAGTAGTCGGTAAAAACTTTAAAATGTCGGAATTAAGCGTTATAAATGATCTCTTAACCCAAAAGGGTAGAAATATTATAGACATAAATGTTAAAATTGTTGAAACCCCTGTATTGTCACCCCGCGGTAAATTTGAAAATTATATTTCAAACCTGAAGAAGGATTCCTGACATGTAAGTAACCTACAAAAACATCTCACCAAATATCTTCTTTGGCAATTAATTCATAAAAATTTATTATAGTAAGACGCAGAGCTATTCCTTTGGAGACTTACAGTATTCTCTTCAATCAACTTCCTCCCGTTAAAAGTAAAAGTGGTACATTCAAGATTATGAATGTCATTTCTTAATGATTCCATACAGTTGGTTCCGCGAAATATACCATGCATTTGTTGCATAAAAGCACTGCTTGATACAACTAAGATATTGGCGCCACTAAAATTTTGAAAAATGAATTGAGAAAATAAATTCGCCCTTTTTCTAAGGGCAGGAAACGTCTCGCCTTGAGGTGGATTCAAAGAATGAAAATCATTGTTAAGTTTAAAATAATGAATCCGTGGTTTTATCTCTTCTACTTCAATATAATTTAATCCCTGCATCTTGCCATAATTTCTTTCGGCACATAATTTATTCTGAATGATAGGAATATTACGACCTGCGACGAGCAGTTCAGCCGTCTGGAATGCTCTTTTTAAATTAGAGGTTATCACAATATCGAAGTCATAGTCTTTTAATCTGAAAGACGCATTTTCAGCATCCTCGATTCCCTTATCGTTTAAAGGGATGTCAATCGAACCAGCGTAACGTTTTTCTATATTATAGGCGGTTTGGCCATGCCTGATAGTTAAAATTCTTGTAATTTTATTCATATCCTAACCCGGTTAAGCGAATAAATTCATTTAGACGTAAAATTGAAGAATAATCCGTAAAAATGGGACCATTCTTAATATATTCTGCTTTGTACCTGTTTGATATGTGTGCTAAAAATGTGGATTCGGTGCTGATTGACCGGTGTGAAGTAATGAGCACATGATTGTTTTGCTGGATCAGATTAATGGCTTTAATTGTATTTGACACAGTACCAGCCTGATTGGGTTTAAGGATTATTCCATGAGTGTATTTCTTATCAATGCCTTGCGCAATTCTCTTATGATCACCAGAGTATAGATTATCACCGACTATTCTGCATCTAATTTGATTGTTGGTCAGGTTATGCCACGATTCGAAGTCGGTCTCATGAAAAGGATCTTCGAGAATGGTAAGATTATAGTCTTTTATTAAATCAATCCAATAAGTACACATCTCTTCCTTAGTCATAGAAATATCACTGGTAATGTTAAACCGATATTCCTTTCCATTCCATAAGTCGCCTGCACTGGCATCTATCATCAGATCATAATCTTTTTCTAATCCCAATTCTTTAAGTGTTGTCAGCAAAAAATCAAACCAATCACGATTATCACCATGCTCTGATTTATGAACCAGGTTTTTATTAATGTATACTTTATCCAGTTTTGTAAGTTTATCCTTTACTTTGTTCTGAATTAATTCGTGATCGTTTAAAACAGATTCCAGGTTATTTGTCTTTGCAACAAGCAGAAATTCAGAGAATTCACTTTGAACCGGATTTGTATAGGCATGATTACCTCCATTCAGTATATTAATAACCTGTTTGGGAATATGGTTATTCTGAATGTTACGGGTCTCGATGGTACCAGTCTGCATAAAATGTTCATTAGCGTCGTAAAAAGCTAATGATAAAGCATAGGAATTATTTCTGCCAAAAAATCCAATCTTCTCTTCAAGATAGTTATCCAGATCATCCTGATTCATTGGTTTGTGAAACACTCCATCTTTCTTTAGCTCATCTATTATTTTTTTTGGGCTTATATCAAAATGTTTATCTTCATAAATACTTATTGTTTCACCTTGAGGTGAGGCCCCTCTGCCAACGGACCCATTATTCAGAAAAATGATAAACTCATTGGTAAATCTCCCATGTGAATTTAATACTCTTCTATAATTGACTGATTTTATTTGAATTTCGTTTTCCATAACTTTCTAAATTTCCATTTTGTCAGTTCATAATTTTTTCAAACCCTCTTGAGCATTTTGCCAGGTCATAATGTTAAATTGAGACGACATTTCAATTCATGTATATAAGAATGCATAAATTTCATATCATCTCCCAAAAAATAATAATGGATTTATAGTGTCAATATAGGTTAATTGTTTAGTTGCTAAGATAAGAAAATTATTAAATACCCATCGGATACAAGTGTTCAGTGATTTAAATATTTATTTTGTGACAGGATATTTTCAGACTCATCTGTCTGCATAGTCTTTCCTTTGATCCGGCTAATATATCAATCGGAAATAAGATTAATCTCATAAAAAATTATGGTTTTATCCAGAGGGAATCTGTGAACCAGTTTTTCTTATCAGTGAAATGCTTAACAACTCGGAACCCATGGCTGAATGCAAGGGATTCTATTGTTGGGATATCAAATTTTCTTGAAAGTTCCATAAAAATGGGTTCCCATCTGTCAAAAATAAAACGCTGTCCCAACGATGGAATATTAACAGTTTGCTGTTCTTTTGAAACCAGGAAGCTTTTAAGGAAGCCTGATACAGGATTATAAGTAGTATGATGCTCAAATCCGGAGAGGTTAAAATCAGCCCCGACTTCCCTGTTCAGCCTGGCAAAATGATTCAGATTAAACTCTCGTGTCAGGCCATACTGATCATCATAGGCTTTCATTATAATTTCAGGGGACTTTTTAAGATCAAAACCTATTAATATCTTATCGCCTTTTCTGCATAAATCAAAAAGCTGGTTTAAAAAAAGGTCAATCTCAGGGGAAGAGAAGTTCCCTATATTAGAGCCAAGAAACAGGATCATTTTTCTTTTGTCCCGGTAGATATTCCCGGAATCTGTCAGGCCAAAAAAATCACCGGTTAAGGGATTAATTTTTAATGACGGGATATCTTTACTGAGCTCTGATACAAGATCGTTGTTTGCTTTGGAACTGATATCGACAGGGAAATACTCAAAGTTTGTATTTTTTTTCAGAAGCAATTTTAAAAGGATTTTTGTCTTTGATCCATCACCTGAACCCAGTTCAAGCAGATCAATTGGGGAGTCACCGGAAATAAATGAATCTGTTAATTGCTCCTTCTGAGTTTCTAATATTTCCTGTTCAGAATTTGTCAGGTAATATTCCGGCATTTTTGTGATTTCCTGAAAAATGGAACTACCGGTATCATCGTAAAAATATTTTGACAAAAGATATTTGGGCGTTGATGACAAACCTTTTATAGTATCAGCCTCAAGACTCTGTATCTCAGTCATCTCAGCTATAAAATATTCATTCTTGTTTTGCATTGATTTGAGATATTAAATTTTCGGGTATACCTGTTTCATAAGGATTATTCCGGTCATTGCTCCATTCGAACCAACCGCCATCATAAACAGATATGCATGGCCAGCCCATAAGCCAGGCATTAAACCATGCTTCACTCCCCCTCCATCCGGTGCCACAATAGAAGGCAAGATGTTTATCAGGTGTAATGCCACTCTTAATCCAGATATCGGAGATCTCATTGTATTCCCTTGTTGTAAGGTCGGGATTCCGATAATTTTCCATATGGTAGGCATCACTTCCGCAATCGGCAAATATTGCTCCCGGGATGCGTCCTTTTGCCTCAATATAATTATATCCGCTGACCTCTCCTATGTACTCCTCCCAGCTTCGGACACATACAAGTTCTGCATCTTCTGATCCAAGCATCTCTTTAGCTTCAGGTGTGTCGACAGCCAGTGCAGGATGAACAGGTATTGAGGCTCCGAATTCTTTAACCCGCTGCTTCTTTTCATCTTTATATGAGATTTCAAATCGGGCATCCTGCCATGACTGGAATCCTCCATTCAGCACTCTTACATCCTTAACCCCTGCGTACATCATTATCCATGCACATCTCAGAGCCCCAATATCTCCGGCTGCGCTTCCGGGAAACGGGTCACTATTATCGGGATGCATATACTTACCATATAATACCACAGTTGTATCAGAGGTAATTCCATGATTTTCAAGGGCTGACTTTAGTTCACCAGGAGACCTGCGGTTCCATGTTTCAGGAGCCTCAAGGGCAAGAGTATCAATGTCAATTGCTCCGGGGATATGCCCCGAGAGATAGGCATCTCTGTTCCTGTAATGAGCCTGAACCAATGCATAGCTGTTATTTTCATATTCATCAGGCGTTCTTCCGCTGATAAGATCATATACCCAGTGAGGATGAACAAGATGACGGAACCTGGAGAGGTACTCAATGGGAAGATTACTATCCGGAGTCCACTCTGTTAGAAAATATGTATAAATATTAATATCAGAATATCCTGAACTCGCGAATCTTTTTGAGGCATTTTCGGCATCTTCTCTGTTATAACCGTAAATAATAATTTTATTTGCAGTCTGAATCTCTTTTTTCCTTACTATTTCTATCCAGTCAATGTAATTAAACCATTTCAGAGGCAAGCTTCTGGCTCCAGGGATATGCCCGCCACGGATCTCTCCGGCCAGTTTCCATCCATTATAAGCATCAACAGGCCGGATATCTATGATATTCACAGAATTGTTTCCCAGTAAAGAGACAACGTCTCCGGTACTCATTTCAATTATCGATTCAGTCATTATCGGTGGGCTATTCGGAGAAAAGATCATCAACATAACAGTATTCCCAGTCTTCGCCAGGCTCAAAGGATTTGATAACCGGATGTCCGGTATTATGGAAGTGTTTGGTAGCATGCTTGTTTTTTGAATTATCGCAACAACCAACATGTCCGCATTCAAGGCAGAGTCTGAGATGTACCCAGGAATCACCTGTTTTTAAGCATTCCTCACATCCTTCAGGTGTATTTGCGCTGATATCACTATCGGCATTCTCAATATGATTGCAGGTATACGCCACGGCATTTTATGTTAAGTGAAACTATCAAAATGGATAAATAGATCTGAATTAACTATAAACTTGTTTAGCAGGTATTTCAGCTTTTAATGATTCAACATCCCATCCGGCGACTCCTGCACCAATGTCATAAGTTTCGTTCAGAAATTTCAGAATTGATTCTTCCGGGTTTTTAGAATCAATCACATCCTGATAATCAAGGATGTTTTCCTTCATGTCATTATTATAATAATTTTCCCCATGATTGCCGGGAGTTCCTGCTGCACCGGGAGCGGGGTAGAAGTAAGAATAAAAAGCTGCATGAGGATAATTTTTAGAACCTGGCCAGAATCCGAAGGTGAAGTTTTCCTCGTTTTCAGCGAATTTCAGAATTCTGCCGGCTCCCGGAGGGATTGCACACGTTTTTCCTGAAAAACGAGTCTCACATAAATCGAAGGTACCCCAGAAAAAATGCACAGGACTGCTTTTCCCGCGGAATCCGGATCTGAAGATCTCAAAAACTTTTTGTGCCTGAATAAGAATCATCCACCATCTGTGTATGAAGTCCTTATCATACGACTTTACCACATTATCCAATTCAAATTTTACCGGATCAGGTACTTCGCAAGGTAGGGTATTGATTACAACGTTTATTCCAGAAGATTTGAGTATATCCATGAAATCACTGTAAAATACTGACACGGAAGAGGAGGAAAGCGGGATGACTTTCAGCAGGTTATTGCTTAACCGTACAGAAAGGTTATGATCGATGAAATTAAATTCAATTTCAAAAACGCCACCATCATAGTGGATAAGACCCGTTGTCATTCCCTTCATATTCAGATAAAAAGCTACCTGCCACCAATGATTCAGGAAAGGATTTAATTCAAGCTTGACCTTACCCACGATCTGCATTTTCATATGAAGTAAGTCAAGTGAATCGGATCCATTTTCGTAAGATAATGGTGGCCAGGAATTGTTAGATTTCATGCTGATCCTTATAAATAATTGTCAACAATTCCAATTTATTATTGTTCGGTGCGAAAAATTAATACAATAAGCAGCACTTATTTTGTAACCTCGGCTTTTACACAATGGCCACCATTCTTAATTTCGTTAGAACACCCCCCCAAACCCTGGCAGATGTTTTGCCAAAGATCCCATTTATCGTTAGGTATAGATACTGATAAAGAAAGAAACTCTATCTTTGTCAGATGAATCTGGTTGAGAGGAATATCGATAATATTAATGCTCTTTGTAAGCAGCATAAGGTAGATGAGCTATTTATATTTGGATCAATACTCACCCGGAATTACAATGACACAAGTGATGTTGATTTCCTGGTCCAATTTGGAAATATTAACATTCTTGAATACTTCGACAATTACATGGACTTCAAAGAAAAGCTAGAAGGCGTATTGGGCAGACCTGTAGATTTAGTGGAAAATCAGGCAATTCGAAATCCCATTTTCAGGAAAGTATTGGACAGAGAGAAAAGACTGGTGTATGAACGAGAAACTTCTTAAATATCTCTTTGATATCAAACTTGCCATCGAGGAAATAGATTCATTCTTTGAAAATGAACCTCGTAAATTTGATAATTATAAACGAAACTCTTTGCTCAAGAGGGCGATTGAACGAAATCTTGAGATAATAGGAGAAGCTCTGAACAGAATACTCAAAGATGAACCAGATTTCCCTATTGAAAATGCCAAAAGAATAATTGGCCTTAGAAATCAAATTTCATGGATACGACTCAATATCCGATGAAAACATTTGGGGAATATTGACTATTCATTTGCTAAAGCTTAAATCCGATATTGCATCATTGATAGAGCGAAATTATCGCTGAAATCCCTCCAAAACCTGGCAAGAACCTGGCAAGAATTAAAAAACCACTTACAAAAAAAATCGTAAGTGGTTGATTATCTGGTTGTCCCGTCAGGTCTCGAACCTGAACTCTTCTGATCCAGAAGTATATCCTTTTATTAAGAAGATAACTACCTTATGAAAAAAAACAGTGATTATTATGTAGATCCCGATA
This sequence comes from uncultured Bacteroidales bacterium, assembly GCA_963792925.1. Taxonomy (GTDB): domain Bacteria; phylum Bacteroidota; class Bacteroidia; order Bacteroidales; family VadinHA17; genus LD21. Next base: position 263,201 of record CAWBYC010000005.1, read on the forward strand.
CTGATATTGTATTCTTACGTGAAAGTCCTACTATAGATCATATCAAATCTGTCTGCTGGACTTCCTGAAATTAAAGCACCAATTAGGTTCCGATTTCAGCGAACTAAACCTGTATCTTTATGTTATCTTATTGATCCACCTTTCCGGATGATGGTTTTGCGATAAAAGTATGAAGCGCAAAGGACGGCGCTCTCGTACCGGTCCATTAGTCACAGAATAGAACTATAGCGATAAAAGATAATGCAAAAAGGAAATTACCTTGTTTTTTTATGGATGTCGATCTTGTTCTTTTATTGCAGCAGAATAAACGCATCGCAAGCTGACTCTGCAACCTACAGAACAATTGACGAATATATCCGGAAGCAAATGAAAACATATAAGATTCCCGGTATTGCACTCGGCATAGTTAATGATGACAGTATTGTATATCTTAAAGGATACGGTATTGCAGATGATAATGGACGAACAGTGACTCCGCAAACACCATTCTTATTAGCTTCGGTAACTAAATCATTTACTGCGCTTGGAATAATGCACTGGTTGAAGAAGGGAAGATAGATCTCGGTGCTCCGGTTCAAAGATATTTACCATGGTTCCGGGTAGCTGATGCCAACGCCTCTTCTAAAATTACTGTCCGTTATCTTTTATATCAAACAAGTGGTTTTTCTACTGTTGACGGAAGGAAAAAATATGCAGATTCCGATGTGAGAGAAGACGCTCTGGAAGAATATATTGGAAGCTTAAAAGAAACACAATTGATTGCTTCTCCGGGGCAAAAATTTGAATATTCAAACATCAATTACGGAATATTGGGATTGATTATACAAAAAATATCAGGAGAATCTTATGAAAGTTATATTCAAAAGAAAATATTCGAACCTTTGAATATGCAACATTCTTACACCTCCCTTGCAGATGCAAGACATGGTGGTGTATCCCGGGGGTATTATCCTTTCCTTGGTATTCCTGCTATTTACGACAAGCCCCTGTCACGTGCCATAATTCCGTGGGGGGGTATATATTCAAGTGCTGAAGATATGACGCACTATTTAATTGCCAATCTTAATCAAGGTGTCTATTTCGACCATGAGATTCTCTCACCAAATGGTATGGCTAAACTACATACTCCAGATAAAATTTCCAACTATGCGATGGGATGGTTTATTTTCCCCAATTATCAGCCCAACATTAAAACCTACACTGGAATTTCGCACGACGGCGGAGGACCTTATTTTCATTCATATGTCCTGCTTGTTCCTGAAAAAAATCGGAATGGTATTATTAGTTAACTTTGACGATCCCACAGTCGGATCAATTCTTTTCTACCTTGGGTGGCTAATTGCGGAAATTTATTTTGGCAAAGCACCATCCTACCCTCATCCTGCTGAACCTTTTGTCTTTCAACATGCACGTTTTATATATTTGGCGGTTATTATCCTATTAATTGCAGGGATTTTCTGGTCCGTTTACCATCTTCGTCGCTGGAATCGACAGAGGGATAAATATAACCACCGTTTGAAAAGGTTTTTGATACATGTTCTGATTCCTCTTATTGTATATATTTCATTAATCATATTTATACTTTCAATACTACTTCCACAGCACGATTCAACAATATCAACCGCTCTGGTTTTTGCACCAGATCTGGGTATTATGATTATTCTGATTCTTACACTCAGTATAGTTTGGGGGACAGTAAGAACTCTCCTAACTGCAATGCTAACAATATTCAAAAGACAGAGCTTTTACCTCTAATTTTTATAAATAACCTGATGATGATCCGGTAGGAATCACTCTTAAACCAAATAGAGAGGACGCATGAGAGTGAGAACAAAAAGAGTGAGTTGCTCGCTCTCGCTCACGCTCTCACTCTTTTTGTTGTCCCGTCATGTCTCGAACCCGGACGACCAGAAAGTCCCGACATGTTATGTCGGGATAGGGAGGAGCGTGACTGCAGGGGTGGCCTTCTGATCCCATAAGAATACTAAAAGCAAGATTTGAGTACGTTTTCAATTTCACAGAATATTATCTTTACAAAACTTGTTTTTCAATTATCTCTTTTATGTTTCTATTTAGGAGGAATAGCCCAGATTTCGCTTGAGGAAAATAAAGTTGATCCTTTTAATGGAACTATAATTAAATCAACAAGGTTCTCAGAATATCCTTTTCTGAGGGGAAAATTTATTAAAATCGGAAACCATGTTATACTTTTATGATTGCTTATTAACTTGGCCAGAAAATTTATCAGCTTTTGTAGAAGAAATCCTCCCTTATAGCAACAAAACTCTTTATTCCACCTACCTCTCCACCCCTTATCCACCCCATTAAATTTGGTAAAGAAATTGTTTAGAAGCAGTTTTACAGCAAAATTTTAAAAATGAAAAAACTAATATTTCTTATCTTGCTCTTAGTAGCAACATTTTTTTGCAAAGCGCAGACTACGATTGAAAAAACGATTGTACTAAAAGATAGCAGCTTTCAAAAGACAATTACCCTTGATATTAAAGAAGGAGTTTCTGTAATTAATTTTTTATTTAAGAGTAATTTAAATGGTGGCGAGGTATCAGTTAAAATTCTTGACCCCGAAGACAAAAATAGAGGGCAGGTTTTGGCTTGATGCAATTGTGGATGGTATAAAACAACCAAGTAGCGGACGCATGACTCACCCAGTATCCAAGCCATTTGCTGGAATATGGAAAGTTCAAATTCAGGTAAAAAATGCCATCGGAAATCTTTATTACAAAATTTATTTTAATTAGCCTTGAACAAGTACATAAAACACTTATTATTTTTTGCTCTCCTGTCTGGGAATACTGCGTATTGCCAACAAGCAATATTATCCGGTCGATTAAAATTGGATTCTACCTGGCAAAAAAAGATATATATAAGCCAGATACCCGATTTTAACCAAATGTTTACAGCATCCAGTAAATTAATTATTGCGAAAGCAAACATTGATTCAACAGGCAAATTCAAAATTGCTTTTACAGATTCTAAATGGGAAACTTTATACAGGTTGCATATTGTCAAAAAAAATGAACCAGCAGCCACACTGACTATTGGAGGTGAGGACGAAAATTATGTTTTCTTTATAGCCAAAGATTTAAGCCAGGTATATTTGAAGGCTTCTGATAATGGAAAAATACTTAATCAGATAAATATAAAGGACGGCAAATCAAATGATGAATTGAATAGTCTTCTAAAGTTAATTTCCGATAATAGTATCTCCAGAGATTCCTTAAAAGATCAATTAGTAGTTACTGCTGAAAAAAGTAATTCTGAGTTAGTCGGCCTTCTTGCTGTCTATTCAGCTTTCGGCTTAGATGTAAGCCAAAAGAGCAGAATAAAAAATGCTTTAAAAAGGTATAGCAGAGAAAATATTTATGGAACCCGAATATTTGAAGAGTATAAAAGTAAGGACAATAGAGGCCTGATTGTTTTGTTGATTATTGTTCTGCTTTTGGCAGGAAGTTTACTTGCATTCAAGGAGTATAAAAAAAGAAGACTTGCTAAAATAATCCAATCACTCAGTCAGCGGGAAGTAAATATTGTAAGGCATATACAAGCTGGAAAGACAAACAAAGAGATAGCAGCAATTTTAAATATAGAAATAAGCACCATAAAAACCCATGTAAATAATATTTATACCAAACTACAAATCGGCAATCGCAAGGAATTACTGAAATATCAGGAAATGTTCCAAAATAAAAATAAACAAGACATAAGTTAATGATCAATAAACTAAATTAAAAAATCATGCTACAAAATATCAAATTTGGAAACACACTAATAATGTTTTCAGTATTAGCAACAATAGCTGTGGGCTGCAAAACGCCAACTGTAAACAATAATACATTTAAAATAATCGGAAACATTAAAGATTTGAAAACAGATTCAGTCTTTTTGTGGAATAGCCTAACCAATAAAATTATTTCTGCACCAGTAAAAAATGGTCATTTTCTATTTCAAGGGAAAGTTGAATATCCAGAGTTATTCCAAATTATTTATAACAAAGAAGAAACAGCGTTTACAAATTTTTTTTTAGAAAATGCAACCATAGTGGTTAACGGCTCAATAAAGGCAATTGCCAAAATTGAAATAAAAGGGTCTAATTCAAATATTGAATACCAGGCTTATCGAAAACAAATAAAACCCTTAAGTGAAAAAGCTAATTCTATTGATAAAGTTTTAACAGATGCTCAAAATCAAAAAAATGAAGAGCTTGTCAACAACCTTCAGTTGGCTTATGATAGTATTTGGCATCAAATTTTGGAAAAAGTATATGAACATGTAAAGGCAAATCCGAAATCAGTAATCAATCCTAGTATACTTGGTTCAGCAAGTTTATATGCTCCAGATAGTATTCTAATTGATAAAATAATATCTACGATGGATAAAAATTCATTAAACAACCCAAGTATTACCGGTATTAAAAATATGTTTGCCGACCTTAGAAAGACTGCAAATGGCAGGATGGCACCAGATTTTGAAATGACAGGAAGTGATGGCAAAAAAGTGATATTAAGTGAATTAAGAGGCAAAGTTGTATTTGTAGATTTCTGGGCATCATGGTGCAAACCTTGTATTGAAAGTTTTCCCGAAATCAAAAACTTACATAATGCTATTGATTCTACAAAATTTGAAATAATAGGTTTTTCTATTGATAAAGATAAAAATGCTTGGGAAAAGGTATTGAATAAATATAATCTGCCCTGGACGCAAGTGGTAGCGTTAAATGGGCCAGATTCAGGACCACCGAAGGATTACGGTATATTATTTATACCCACTACTTACCTGATTGATAAAGATGGAAAAATTGCGGGGAAAAATCTAAACGGACAGAGATTGCTGAATAAAATCGCTCAATTAATAAAAAGTAGATGATGAGCTCATTAAATAATTTTCCTTTAACAAAACAACTTTATATGAAGTAAAGTTAAGTCTATTAACATTCGAGGTATTTTACAAATAGTATGGTGTTAATCACCAACGACCTTGAAGACTTTTACTTTTATATTCCTTGAAATCCACTAAAACCTGGCAAGAACCTAGCAAGAATTAAAAAACCACTTACAATAAATTTCGTAAGTGGTTGAATATCAGTTGTCCCGTCAGGTCTCGAACCTGAACTCTTCTGATCCAGAATCAGACGTGTTGCCAATTACACCACGGGACAATTTTGCGGTCACAAATATAGAAATATTTCTAATTAAATTTATTAAACATAGAAAATTCTGTCAAGTAATAGAAAAAGGAGTGAGGGGTGAGGAGTGAGGTGTGAGGAGATTTTCGATAACACAGACTGACACCATGGATCAGGATTATTGATTATGGAAATCTGCATCTTACGTATATCAAATAAGGAGTGAGGAGTGAGGATTTCAGATTCACTTTTCAACTTGGTTCAGGCACCATTTTTCAGGATTGTTAATCATAGAAGTTAGCATTTTGCGCACTTCATCATAGCCCGAAATCATATTCTTGTGTTCTTCACTCGTTATATAGCCACAATCAATTGAATAATCAAGCCAGTCTTCAGTTTCATATTCCTCTCCCAAAGAGTCTGTGAGCTTGTTTACAAAAGCTTTAATGTATAATCTTTTTGCCCAAGATTCTGCAATGCATGAACTTACTGATCTTGATGACCTCCTAATCTGATCTGTCAGAGAATATTTTTCTTCTTTAGGATATTTCTGCGTCAAAAGGAAAATCTCCATTGCTAACATATGAGCTTTCTGGTAAACTATAAGATCTTTAAAACTACTTACCATCTCTAATTGATATTTAGTTTAACATAAAATCTCCACCGTCTATTCCTCATACCTCACACCTCACACCTCACACCTCACTCCTCACACCTCACTCCTCACACCTCACATCCTCACACCTCACACCTCACACCTCACACCTCACTCCTCACACCTCACACCTCACACCTCACACCTCACACCTCACTCCTCACACCTCACTCCTCACACCTCACTCCTCCTCACTCCTCACACCTATTTATTCATCTTCGCCCACGTATCCTTCAACTGCACAGTCCTGTTGAACACCAGCTTCGACGGTGTAGAATCGTAGTCAACACAGAAATATCCCATCCTCTGGAACTGAAACTTCTCAAGCGGCTTAGCCGTAGCCAGCGATGGCTCAACCTTACATCCGGTGAGGATCTTTAATGAATCGGGATTAAGATGCTGACAGTAATCATCCAGGCCGGCAGGATCTTCATGATTGAAAAGCCTGTCATATAACCTTACCTCTGCATCAACAGCATGAGGTGCGGAAACCCAGTGAAGCGTTCCTTTAACCTTCTTCTCGGAATGACCTTCACCACTTTTGGTCTCAGCATCATAGGTACAATAGACTTCTTCGATAACCCCCGATTTTTCGTTCTTCTTAAAACCTTCACATTTAATGATATATGCTCCTTTCAGACGGACTTCCATGCCGGGAGCCAGACGGAAGAACTTATGAGCAGGATTCTCCATGAAATCTTCCTGTTCAATATATATCTCGCGACTGAAAGGCACCAACCGGGAACCCATACTCTCATCTTCAGGATTATTGATGAGCTCAACATCTTCGACTTTCCCTTCCGGATAATTGGTAAGGATAACCTTTAACGGGTTCAATACCCCAAACACCCTTGGGGACCTGACATTCAGATCTTCACGTATCGCATGCTCAAGGAGTGAAACATCATTTATAGCTTCAACCTTTGTATAGCCTATCAGATCGACAAACCTCTTTATTGATTCGGGTGTGTAGCCTCTTCTTCTTAATCCGCAAAGCGTAGGCATACGCGGATCATCCCATCCTCTTACTTTTCCCTCCTTAACCAGTTCGAGCAGCTTCCTTTTACTCATCAGGGTATATGTAAGGTTGAGGCGGTTAAACTCAATCTGTCGTGGCCGGTAATCGCCTGTTTTTAACTGATCGATAAACCAGTCGTAAAGCGGACGGTGCACCTCAAATTCGAGTGTGCAGAGCGAATATGTTATACCTTCAAAATAATCGCTCTGGCCATGAGCAAAATCGTACATTGGATATACATTCCACGCACAATTTGTGCGATGATGCGGGGACTTGATTATGCGGTAGATTATCGGATCGCGCATATGCATGTTAGGGGAGGTCATGTCAATCTTTGCCCTGAGTACCCGACTGCCTTCATCAAATTCACCCTTATTCATTCTTTCAAACAGACTGAGACTTTCCTCAACAGAACGATTCCTGAAAGGACTTTCAATGCCAGGTTGTGAGGGTGTTCCTTTCTGTGATGAGATAATATCGGCCGACTGATCATCAACATAGGCAAGTCCCCGTTTTATAAGGGAGCAGGCAAATTCATATAATTTCCCAAAATAATCGGATGCGTAAAATTCCCTGTCGCCCCAGTCGAATCCAAGCCAGTGGATATCCTCTTTTATCGAATCGATATATTCAATTTCTTCTTTTACAGGGTTTGTATCGTCAAAACGGAGGTTGCATTTTCCTCCGTATTTCTGAGCCATTCCAAAATCAAAACAGATAGCCTTGGCGTGACCGATATGGAGATATCCATTCGGTTCCGGGGGAAAACGGGTGATCACTTCCTTGTTTTTGCCGGCTTTAAGATCTTCAACAATAAACTGTTCTATAAAACTTATTGAAGGCTTTAATTCTTCTTTTTCCTTTAATAATTCATTATTCATCCCGGATGTGTTTAGTCCGTGCAAAAATAGGATGAATTTGAGTGAATTACAACCCTAACTTCAAGGGAGAGCAAAATCCTCAATATTTCTATTCACATTGTTTCAGCATGTCCTGATTTTGTTTCTCTCCCCAACTTGGTTTTAAAATGGAAGTTTTAGATTCTTTTGCAAACAATTCTTTAGCTTTTTCAAGCTCTGGCTTTGCCATTTCCTTTCCGCCTCCATACATATCAGGCGTGTAAAACAGAGAAGCACCTTTAAGATAATGTATTCTTGGATTAGATGGATTTATCTTTTCAGCCTTTGCGATATCCTCATTAAATGTTACTCCATATTGCATGCCCCTGTTTTGACCGTCGACAGAAATACGGGCACTTGTGATGAGTGCAGCAAGAACCCAGGTTTCATCATTCTCATTCCCAAGGGTCTTAACTTTTTCAAAGTATTTATCTGCTTCATCAAGAAACAGATCTTTTTTCTTGCTGTCCTGTACCATAAATGATGCAATTACTTTTCCATAGGCTGCATAATAGTTGGCGCTCCATTCATTAGCCCATTTATCGGCAATCATGTCAAACTGTGCAGAAACCTTCATCATGTCCGGAAGACCCTTTATTGAGTCCATCTGTGTATTAACTTTAACAAGGCTTTCTTCCAGGGTTTGGGCCACCATCCGGACTGGCATAAAAAGGATAAATAACAATCCCAATGTTTTAACTAATAGTTTCATGGTAAAAGATTTAGTTGTTTATAATTCATCAATATTAAATTTAGTAAGAGAAAGACTTATTCCAAAAAATATTGTCCTGTAAGTTGAGGGAATAACAGGATATCTGTTCGAGCCGTCCGGCGAATAACGGTAACCCAAAATGTTATGCCGGTTTGTAATATCGTCAATACTGAAGTAGATGACAGTAAACATTTTCCGGATGGTTGTCAGATAGCTTATACTTAAAGACAGATTATGATAATCCGGCGCCCTGTTACCAAGAAATACCTGATTCCCGGGATTATAGTATGATCTGCCGCTCGCATAATTATAACTTAAAGAAACATTTGTTTGAATTTTATTTATAAAGTACTTGGTAATGATATTTAAATTATGCGGAGATACAAAGTCGGGGGTGGCTTTTGCCGGATAATTCAGATAAAGGCGTTTCGTATCAATAAAGCTGTATGATATCCAATACTCAAAATTATCAATGCTCTTTTTATCACGCAGGAAAATATCGAAGCCTTTTGCATATCCTGTGCCGGAATTATCAATCGGATTGAAGTAGAACCTGTAGCGGTTTGGATCATAAGACGCATTCCTTTCATGAATAAGCTGGGCATAGTTTTTATAGTAAGCTTCTATCCTGAAAGTCCTGTCATTTTTAATTCTCTGAAAATTCAGTATGTAATGAACCGCGTGCTGAAAATCCGGTCTGTATCCCTGAATCAGATACTGTGGTGGAGCTGACTGATAAAAAATACCGTAAGCGGCAGATATCTGGCTTTTTTCGCCTGTCTTCACCGCCAGGGAAATGCGTGGAGCAATGTCTCCCTTCGACAATAAATCGCTATATTCGGTTCTTATCCCGGTTTTAAGGCCGAACCATCTTGATGGTTTCCATTCGGTTTCAATGTAGCCTGCAATCTGTGAATCGGTGAATCTTCCTGAAAGAGTGTCGTTAAATATCTGATCATAGCTAATGCGCTGGATTTCCGCACCGGCAAGCAAAAAAAACCTTTGCGTAAATTCGTAATTTAATTCTGCTCTCCCCTGCACGCGGCTGTCGTGATGATAGAAAGGGTAAATGCCATAAGTAGTATTATCAGTGTTGTTGCTGAGAGAAAAAGCCGTGAAGTATCTTAATTTGTCGGAAGATAAATAGCTGTATGACATATCGAAAAAGGTGTTCTCATTTTTATTTCCAAAGTTGATATTAGTGCTGAAATTTTCCGGATCTGGAATGGTTATTCCCTGCTGAGCCATGCTCTCAGAGAAATTCATTTTAAACATACCCTTGTCTTCAACTTTTGAAACCCACCTGGTTGAGAAAGACCCGCCACGGGGATACTTATAATAATCATAATTGGTATTAGTTATGGCAACATAGGGCGCCAGATTCAGATATGAACCAGTAAATTCAATTGCGTTATTATCCATTAATTTTGAACCCGATAATGAAATACCGGTCAGATTCAATCCGACATTGACGGTGCTCTCTGCAGGGAGGTCATTTGTTTGCAGATCAAGTACAGAAGAAAGAGCCTGTCCATAACGGCTGCTGTACCCTCCGCTGCTGAAAGAAGTTCCTTTAAATTGAAATGGGTTAAAACGGCTCCTCTGTGATATACCCGGAACATTGCTGAAAAAGGCATTCTGAGAGGTAACTCCATCAATTATGACGGAGCTTTCGGTTGCATCCCCTCCTCGCACGAGCAAGCCCGTTTGATCACCACCATTCCGCTGTACCCCTGGCAATGTCTGGATCGCATTGACAATATCAGCTGCACCGCCTGCTATTGTGACAATATCAAGAGGTTTTAACATGGCGACTTTACGTTCATTATTTGCTTCAATTGTTCCAGCAGAAATGACAATTTCATCGAGCATATTTGCTGATTCCTTTAATGTAAAACTCAGGTTGTAATCCTTATTCTCAATGTCAATTGGATAAAAAGTGGGTTCATATCCAATATATGAGACACTGATCATTTGATTGCCATGCAGTTTTGTAATTATTTTAAACCGGCCCAAAGAGTCTGTTACGGACCCGTCGGTGGAATTCTTAATAAAGACGTTGGCAAACTCAATCGGAGTTCCTTTTGCATTCTTTACAGTTCCTTCTATTGTACTTTGTGCTGTGCAGGTAAAAGGAACAATAATCAGAATGCAAATCAGTATTTGCCTGCTTCTCTGCTTCATATATGAAAGATTAAAGCGTTACACTCCAGGCGCTCCAGGCACTTCCTATTTACTCAGAGTCATCTCAAAAAACTGATTCCACGTGGTGCCATCCTGGGAGATCGACCCTTTCTCATTCCATTTACCTTCCGGTGTATGGGTGATGATGTATCTTGTTTTCCCATATGAAGCGTCGAAGCCCCAGGTAAAAGTGCCATCAGGGTTGGAGATAAAATCACTGTCTATAAAATTTTCTCCCCTGTATGCTCTCAATACAAACTTTGACTTGGAAATATCATATGTAAGAATCCCGAATGCCTGGAATACCAGTTTTGCATCACCGGCACCGGTTGGTTTGTCATATCCCGATCCTTCCATGGTTATAATAGCTCCATCAAGACGGGTTATTATATGCTCTTTCTGTACAATAAAAGTCTTCTTCTGGTCCCGTCCAAGGTACCAGGCCTCACCACTCCAGTCGCCAGTCATCCAGCTGAAGTTTTTCATCTGATCAATTACTTTCCCTTCGGCCGGTTGTGCAGAAGCATCAGAGCTGTAAAACAGCCCTGCCAGACCAATTATGAAACAAAATATTACTTTTTTCATTTTTTCATTTATTAATTTAATGTGATTTTTATGAGTTTCCTAAACCTTTGAAATAGCTACTGAGTGCCTTGACATAATTGTGGAAAGCCTCTTTCCCTTGTTTGGTTATCGAACAAGAAGTGAGAGGATAATTATTTCTGAAGCTTTTTACCACCTCTATATATCCATTTTCCTTCAGTTTTGTCAGTTGTATGCTTAGGTTTCCGTTTGTGGCGCCTGTCTTCTCAAGAAGCCATGTGAATTCGGCTGACTCAACGTCAATCAACAGGGAGACGATGGCCAGGCGTAACTGGGAATGCAATACCGGATCAAGCTCTTTAAACTGCGTCATGACTAATTTTATTTCTTAACATATAACCGGGAATAAGATATCCGATGAGCACAGCCACCGCAGTTCCTAATGGTCCGAAAGAGGGTCCTGCAAAATGAACAAGCAGTGCAACTGTCCAGAAACAGATCCCGCCGAGAACAAGGGGCTTAAACTTGATGATGAAACCCGTAAGAAAAGTCGGAAACCCGGCAAGCAACAGAATGAATGGAGAAATATACTGCATGTTTTTTGACTGGACGATAAACATTACTACTGCAGTTATCAGAAACCCGGTCCAGGTCCACCTGTACAATCCATCGGCATAGGTGTGTACTTTTGCCTTGCGCCCGTTAACGAATCCGTAGATCATTGAAACCAGTATACCCGGAATGATCAGGAACCATACATAGTAATGATGAGGATAGTCGAAAAATCTTAATAGCAGCCAGTCTGAAAGACTGCATAACATAAGAAGCCATCCCCAAAAGAGGAGGTGAAAGCTTCCATGCCGGATGTTCACTTTTGTTTTGTTGATCATTTCATTTATGATTTTAAGGCTTTCTTCACCTGTCATCATTTTTTCCTCGTTTTCCATAATTATGTTTAATTTTATTGTAGAAAAACTATCGATATAAATATAGTACAAATATAAACTAGTTTATTTTATAAACCAAATAAAATTAGAATTATTTTATCTTTGTCCAAGAACCCAGGATTGATTTTTTTCGTTTACCCCGACCCCAAGGGGAGCGAAAAAAATCAATTTACTCCCCTTGGGGTCGGGGTAAATAAATTGATTTTTTGAGTGACATTATAATTTATCTATGGGTCTTATCCAAATCGAAAACATGGAATTCTATTCCTTCCATGGACATTTCAAGGAAGAACGTATTGTAGGAAACAAATTTCTGGTAGATCTTACAATTGAGACTGACATGAAATTACCGGCTGCAAGCGATAACCTGAAGGATGCCGTGAATTATCAGCGTGTTTATGAAATTGTGAAAGCGCAGATGGGGATGAAATCGTATCTCCTTGAACATATAGCAAGCCGCATAATCGACTCGGTTTATGCAGAGCTGAATGGGATACAAAAGATAACCGTTAAAGTCTCCAAGATGAACCCTCCGATGGGCGGAAAGATAGGATCGGTAAGTGTCTTAATGAGCCGATAGATCGCGAAAAATTTGTAAGTCAGTTTCAACACTTCTTTAATTTTCCCTGTTCTACCGGTGATTTTTATGATATTACCGATAATCGTATTGAATTAACCGCAATATTGAATTGCTTTGCAGAAGAATTCGAACAAATATGAATAAAGCTTCATCGCCTCCGGTTAAACCAGCACCCCACCCAGGTATTTTCAGTTTATTGAAACCGTATTCCGGAATGGTTACGCTATTAATTATAATGGCCTTGCTTGGAAGCGGCATAAATATACTCATTCCCAAAATTATTGCACATGGCATAGATGCTTATTCTGCAAACAAGTTTAACACCGGATCCGTAATAACTCAATTCCTGTTGGCGGCAGCAGCGATTTTCGTTTTTACATTTATCCAGAACGTTCTTCAGACATATGCAGCTGAAAAAGTCGCAAAGGATCTCCGGACAAAACTATCTGTAAAGATCTCTCAGCAGAGTTATTCTTATGTTCTCAAATCCAATCCTTCGAAACTGCTGACAAATCTCACTTCAGATATTGACTCTGTTAAGATGTTTGTGTCCCAGGCATTTGTAACAATAATCTCATCTGTTTTTGTAATTATCGGAACTTCAGTGCTGCTTATTTCTATAAACTGGAAACTGGCACTTACTGTCATTTCGATAGTCCCGGTAATCGGAGGTACTTTCTTTATAGTGCTGAGGAAGGTGAGAGTACTGTTTAAAAAGGGGAGGGAGGTCATAGATGCTCTTAATAAGACCATAAATGAGAGCATTATGGGTTCGGCGCTTATCAGAGTGCTTAACTCCCAGCAACCCGAAAACATGAAATTTCTTGAAACAAATATGGTGTCGCGGAACCTTGGATTGTCTATTCTTCGTCTGTTTGCCACACTGATTCCTGTAATAATGTTTGTTTCAAACCTGGCTGTAGTTACCATCCTTGCCCTTGGCGGCCATTTTGTTGTAATGGGAACAATGTCGCTTGGAAATTTTGCTGCATTTAACAGTTATCTCTTTCTCCTGATATTCCCTATTCTGATGATCGGTTTTATGAGCAACATTATTGCCATGGCTTCAGCTTCCTACTCAAGGGTGAATGATGTTCTGGAGGCACCTGTATTGGAGGAGTCAGGCACAATTAAAAGTGATATCAGGGGAGATATTGAAGTAGATCATGTTTCACTTTTTTATGGCGAGAAGCCAATTCTGAAAGATATTTCATTCTCCATTAAAGCGGGGAGCAAGACCGCAATAATCGGTCCGACTGCCGCAGGGAAGAGTCAGTTGTTGTATTTACTGACAAACCTTATTTCTCCCGATTCCGGAACAATACTGTTTGATGGTATCCCGACTGACCAATATACGAAGGAACTGTTCCACAGCCAGATCGGTTTTGTGTTTCAGGATAGTGTGATATTCAATATGAGTCTGCGCGAGAACATCGCCTTCAATGATAAAGTTACAAATGAATCGCTCGAAAAAGCTGTGGCTACCGCAGAATTGCATGACTTTATAGAATCGCTTCCTCAAAAGCTTGATACTATTGTTTCAGAACGAGGTACAAGCCTTTCAGGAGGGCAGAAGCAGCGTATTATGCTTGCCAGGGCACTGGCAGTGAATCCGACAATACTCCTTCTCGACGATTTCACATCACGCGTTGACAGGAACACCGAAAACAGAATTCTTTGCAATCTTCAGGCTAACTATCCCAATCTGACACTGGTCTCTGTGACTCAAAAAATTGCGCCAGTCAGGCATTTTGAACAAATCATACTTTTAATGGAGGGAGAGGTAATAGCAACGGGGACACACAAGGAACTAAAAGAGCGATCACCTGAATATGTTCAGATCTACAGCTCACAACGAAGCACACATCACTATGAACTATAATTTAAATCAGACCCCGGATAAAGCGGAGCAGAAAACTTCAATTCTTGTCTCTCTCCGTAAGCTCATTACCCTTATTGGTGAGGAGCGCCGGAATCTGATAATCTCATTCGCTGCTATTTTTTTAAATGCCGGATTAAGTTTACTGGGTCCATACCTCATTGGTTATACTATCGATACATACATACAGACCAAACAATACCATGGTGTGCTTGTTTTTGCCGGCATTCTCCTTGTTCTTTATATGATGGCATTTGTTGTGAACTACATTCAGATGCGCATGATGGGGGGAATCGGCCAGAGAATGCTATACAGTCTGCGTAATGCGGTGTTCAATAAGCTCCAGGAACTGCCGGTGGATTTTTTCAACCAGAATAAGGCCGGTGATCTTATTTCCCGTATAAATAATGATACCGATAAGGTAAATCAGTTTTTTTCACAATCGCTGATGCAGTTCATCGGTAGCATTATTACAATGACCGGGGCAGGTATAATATTGTTATGCATTAATCTTCCTTTGGGTCTGGCGGCTCTTGTCCCGGCCCTTATAGTATGGTTCTTCACAAAATTCAGTTCTCCCTGGGTTAAGCACCGTAACGCTGAAAGCGCAAAGAGTACAGGTAACCTCAGCGCCGAGATTCAGGAGAGTCTCGCAAATTTCAAAGTAATTATCGCGTTCAATCGTCGTGATTATTTCAGAAAGCGTTTTGAAGAGGCTAATAATCAAAACTATACAAAATCAGTTCAGGCGGGCATTGCAAATAATGTCTTTATGCCGGTTTACAGTCTGGCGGCGAATATCGGCCAGCTTATCGTACTGGCACTTGGTATTTACCTAATCACAAAAGGCCATTTCACAATTGGTTTACTGATCAGTTTCATAGCTTATGTAACTAATTTCTATAATCCGTTGCGGCAGCTTGCATCACTCTGGGCAAATTTCCAGGTGGCGATGGCCGGATGGGACCGGATATCTCTTCTTTTATCGATGGAAACCAATCTTCATATTGTGAAAGCCACAGGAATTAATGGATCTGCATCATATCTCAACTTTAGCAATGTTTCTTTCAGATATCCAAACGGTAAAGAGGTATTGCACAAGGTGAACTTCGATCTTGAACGCGGAAAGACTTATGCATTTGTCGGACCGACGGGGGGAGGGAAGACTACAACAGCTTCACTGATCGCCAGATTATATGATGCCACGAAAGGGACAATTATGCTTGATGGCAAAGACATACGATCATACAGTCCTGAGGAGCGGACCAATAAAATAGGGTTTATACTTCAGGAACCGTTTTTGTTTTCCGGGACAGTCCGGGATAATATTCTGTATGGCAATCCAGGGTATAAAAATTACTCGAATGATCAGTTATCCGGTGCAATTTCTGAGGCCGGGTTGCAAAGTTTGCTTGACCGTTTCGATAAGGGTCTTGATACAATTGTTCAAACCACGGGTGATGGCATAAGTTTAGGACAGAAGCAACTTATCGCATTTATGCGGGCTGTTCTCCGCAGGCCCGAATTACTGATCCTCGATGAAGCAACCGCAAACATCGACACAGTCACTGAGCAACTTCTCGACAGCATATTAAAGAAGCTTCCCTCATCCACTACAAGGGTAATTATCGCTCACCGCTTAAATACCATCGAAAATGCAGATGAAATATTCTTTGTGAATACCGGTAAGGTTATTCTCGCCGGTTCATTCAGTGATGCTATTAACCTGCTTCTTCACGATAAGAATGAAAACTGATTTGGTTTGAAGATTTTCCGGGAAACAAGAATCCCTGGCACATAGTGCGCAGGGATAGAGAATGTCGTGGGGATTTGAATGCCTTATCAATCAGCTTACTTCCTGCCGGTTGATTCAGTTTTCTGATTTCCTTCAAAATATTCCTTTTGTTCATCGGTAAGCATATCCTTTACCTTATTGTGGAATGAATCCCTCATCTCCGTCATTTTAGATTGAGTTTCTTCCCGTAATTTTTTCATGTCTGCCTGTTGTTTTTGCCGGAGATCAGCGATGTCTTTCTTCTGTTTATCTGTAAGATTTGGAATTTCCTGAAGCCATCCCTGATGATTATTCCGGCCATAGCCGAAATTATCGCCCTTTCTGAAACCGGGTCCCCAGGCATATCCTGGCCTCATACCATAACCACGGTGTATACGATACATCGGACCAAACCACATCTCATCATGCATTCTCATCATCTGTTGCATATGATTTCTCATCATATCGGGTGACAATGAATCGTGTCGCATACGCATATGTTCCATCTTCATCATACGATCGCCTGGCCTTTTCAGAGTGTCTGTCCACATGCCACGCATTCCTCTGTCGCCGCGCCTGTTCAGAGTGTCAATTCTCATTCCGCGCATTCCTCTGTCGCCGCGCTGGGCGTTTATTAATGTACTTCCTGCAATACTGAAGAACATAATCAGAATAATTACTTTACCTGCACTTTTCATTTTTCCTTTATTTTTAATTTCAAGCAATCAAAAGGATTGTTTAATATATAGACACTCGTGATGTTGATTTAATTCCAATGAAAGGGAAAAATGGTACAAAGATGACGCAGATTCCATACAAAAAATCCCTGGCACAATGTGCCAAGGGATCATGTAGAAAGAAGAAGTTTCAGGGTCATTATTTTTTTGCAGGGGCGGGCTTTGTGCTTGTTCCGATGTCGGCGGCAACTTTCCAAGTTCCATTCACCTTACGATAGACGGTAACATATCTGCCTTCGTCTGATTCGGTACCGGCTGGCCCCATTCCTTTAACGTTGTATTTTCCGTATTCTACAGCCATATCGCCCGAGGAAGCTACCTCGACGTTTTCGGTGGTCCAGTCAATATCAGCTTTCGGACTTTTTGCATCCTGTTCGGCGAATTGCTTTTTGATTGCGGCGGGTCCGACAGCAGGCTCACGATTCATGCTGTATGCCACTCCGTCATCGGCGAAAAGGGCAGCACAGCCGGCAGCATCATGTTTCTTTGTCAGATCGAGCCAGTTTTTTGATATTGACTTGATAGCCTGTTCTTCAGATTTTAAATCAGCCTTAGGCTGAGCAAAAGCGGTCAGTCCAAAAAGGATAACTCCCAGGAAGAAGATTGCTTTTTTCATAATTATAGAATTAGTTTTTAATTTAAACCTGTGGTTGTTGTGTCATATAATGACATGAAAAATAGAACAGTCGTTTTGCAGTTATGTTCAAAAAGGGTTCATATTCACGGCGGATTACCTCCGGTAAATCGGTATGGGTGACCCTTCAACAAAATCCCTGTGTCCGCTTCGCGTCCAGTGGGTCTTTTTTGTTATCAAAATAATTAGATAAAATGTACTGGTACAAATCTTCAAAAAATTATAATCTAGCATTATTCAATTGCTTTACATAAATTTGATAGTACTATTTCTGCAATTGTTAACTAAACAAATCATATGAAACTTGAGAAAATTCTTGATAACCTGAATTCTTTTGAAAAAAACTCCTTTTTAAAGATTATTGATAATATTTATAGCAATAATCCTAAAAACAAAATAGCTATAGATAAGATCCTTTCAGATAACTCTAAGGATATTAAGACTATTGACAGTATTAATATAACGAAAGTCTTTAGCCTTGTTGAAGAAGAGTACTATACACACCTTTCCTCTGAATTTGTTGAAATTACATCTCAGCTTGATATTGTAACCGATATTTTAACAAGAGATGGACACTGTATAGCTAAGATTGATTGGTTTGCAAGACTTTACGAAAATGAACTAAATCAACTTAATAAAAAGCTTAAGGAATTTAATCGTTCTCTTAATGACCTATCTTCTGATATTGAACCAAGTAGGAGGAGAGATTATGATATATACAAAGCTTGCGTAATAGAAGCATATCAGAATGATCAGAATAATAACCAGGAGAACAAGATTACCCAGGATGAGCAATCTCTTCTTATAACTTTGGCTAGAAAACTTGAACTTTCACAAGAGGAAGTTAAATTAATCAACTACTCTGTTCTTCCAGTAAGTAAAAAAGATGTCGAGACTCTAATCAATGATCTAAAAAATATCGGAGTTGTATTTTTCTCGAAAAAGTTAAATCTTGTTTTTGTACCACAGGAAATAATATCAGTATTAAGAAAAATACGAAAAAAGGAAATAGCCGATAAGTTTTTCAGAAGAGTACTTCGTCAAATCAGGGAGCCTCAAATTAACCTTATTTGTAAGAAGCATAATATTGATAGGAAACTTAATTTAGAACAGAAGGTTGAGAAAATAATATCTCAAGGAATATCCTTCTCAGGAGTTCTTATGTATGATGTTTTCAAAGATGATACACTGATTCCGGACAGAAAAAAATATTTCAATGAGCTTACCGAGAAATGTTTAAACATATCACCACCAATAAAAGGAACAACACTGGAAGAAAAAACTTCCAATCTTATCAAATACTTTTATGATATTGAAAATGATGAGAGATTGAGTATTCCTTTAGATGGTTATCAGAAACTTGTCAAAGATCTTAAAGCGTTTGTACCAAATGTGAATACGCAAATCAAGAATATGTTTGAACTTCAGGAAGAAAACATACTTGATGGAAATATTCTGCTTGACTATAATCTAAAGCCAAGAGATATACTTGAGATTTTACCTGAGGAATCATTGATGAAACTTTGCACAGCACAAAAAGTTAAATTGAGAGGTGACTTAATTATTAATATTCTTGATAGCTACAAAGATGCTGAGAATCTTTTACTTGAAAATTATGAAAACATTGCTTTTCGTAATTATAATGTACTAAAAGAGAATGGGATACAGATAGGGGAGGCGGAAATAGGAATAAAATTTGAGTTTTTAACTAAATCAATATTTAGTAAATTGGGATTCGATGTTGATGAGGAGCTTCGTAAAAAACTTAATACTGCAAAGGACAAGATTGATATTGTTATAAATCTTGGGAATAACGAAATTATTCTAGTTGAGTGTAAATCCGTAAAAGAGAGCGGATACAATAAGTTTTCATCTGTACATAGACAGTTAAAAGCATATCGGGATCTTGCATTAGCAAAGAATATTATTATCCGTAAATCATTGCTAATTGCACCCGAATTTACAGATGACTTTATTAGTGAGTGTGAAATTGAATATGAACTTAATTTGTCACTAATAAGAGCCGATTCATTATTAAAGATTCTAAAAGGATTTAAAGAGACTAAGCTCAAGAAATTACCTTATGAGTTGTTGATGAGAGATGTTCTGATACAGGAAGACAGAATCTTAAAAGCAATCCAGAAAACATAATTAAGTTAATCCGATCATTCTGATTTGTGCTCTGACAAGGCTCTTGGGAATGATGTGGCGGATTACCTCCGGTGATCCGGTTGGGGGGCTTTTCAACAAAATCCCTGTGTCCGCTTCGCGTCCAGTGGGTCTTTTTTGTTTTAATCTTTCACCTCAGCAAGCTGGGTTCAGATTAAAACAAAAAATCCCCGGCACTGCGTGCTCAGGGATTTTGTTGAGGTCGGTGGCGGATTCGAACCGCCGTAAACGGTTTTGCAGACCGCTACCTAGCCACTCGGTTAACCGACCAAATATTATATAAGAACTTCAAATTACTCTTTAACTATAAACCGGATTGTTCGCCCTTCGGGTTCACGAGCTCCTCCGCTTCGCTCCGTCGGTTCGCATCCGCCGTAATCGGTTTTGTCCCGAGTACTCGGGACTACCCAGCCTCCCGATAGCTATCGGGACGGTTAACCGACCAAATCTTCTAAACCGCCACAACCACCGACATAAATAACGTGAATTTTTAAGGTGATCATAAGTTTAGGACTGCAAAAATAGTAAATTTTGGTTTATTTGAAACACTCAAAAGAATTCATCGCTCTTATTTTCTTAACCCATCCCCCAACCCCTTCCCGTAAACAATAAGGGAAGGGGTGCCATCCCCCTTAATATCAGCAATTTGCCATCCTGTAAAATATAAGGTTCTGCCTAAGGAATTTATAACCTGAAAGCTGCCTTTCCGTAAATATTTCCATAATAATTCTTCAGATGGAGTCGGGTTGCTTCTAAGATTTCTTCCCAGTTGAGTTGATACCTTTATATTTCTTATCTAATAATGCAGGCCCGACTGCCGCGAAGGGGCTGGGGGAAGGGTTAAAGAAGCTAAAGTTGGAAAAGATGTGTATAAAGGGTAGTTATTGTTTAAGGGAATGGCTGGGGATGGGTTAAGAAAAAGCTAAACAGAACTAATTGTGGTGATGCAGTAATTAAATTTGCAGCTATCTTTGGTTCAGACCAGATTTTATTATCAATATCTATTCGATTTATATGAAACGGATTATTCTATTACTTGTATCAGGACTTATATATTCCGGCTGTAACGCACAGACTGAAAACAAAATAATAAGGATATCAGATGATATTCAGCTGATACAATTGTCAGAAGACGCCTTTGTTCATGTTTCTTATGCCAGCTTGCCGGAATACGGCAGGTATGCTTCCAATGGCCTGATATTTATTAATAAACAAGAAGCATTTCTCTTTGATACTCCTGTCTCCGATTCACTTACACAAGTCCTGATAACATATCTTCAAGATTCAATGAACCTTAACATATCCGGATTTGTTCCGAATCACTGGCATAGCGACTGCATGGGAGGATTGGGATTTATTAAGAGTCAGAAAATAAAGTCATATGCCAATTCGATGACAATTGAGGTCGCCCTGAAAGAGGGACTGCCTCTGCCAGAGATTGGTTTCAGGGATTCAATTCAGCTTAAACTGGGAGATAAAATAATTGACTGTTATTATCCCGGACCAGCTCATTCACTGGACAACATTGTGGTATGGATCCCCTCGGAAAAAATTCTCTTTGCTGGTTGCATGGTGAAAAGTATGGATTCAAAAAACCTGGGTAATACTTCAGATGGGGATTTAAAAGAATATCCTGCGACAATTGAAAAATTGCTGCATAAATTTCAGAAGGCGAAGATTGTTATCCCGGGGCATGGCTCCTTCGGAGGAACTGAGTTAATCAAACACACACATGATTTAGCTGTCAGATAAAAAACGGATTGTGTTTTATCAATTTGCTTCCGTGTTTTTCTCCCGTGCTCTCCGTGGCCTCTGTGGTTTTGGTACGGAAACAGATTAAACGATCAGGATAATTACCTTACTCACGGCACAAACAAACAGGTTTTTTATAAAATTTTCAAGTCACCCGAAGAGATCGATGAATGCGCTATATTGAAAATTCTGGCTGAAGCTGTGAGGTTTGACGAACTTCAATCCAGACGAAAACGTTGACCTTCCTTTTGCTTAAATGTTAAAGCGTATAGGACAATCCTAAATTCCATCTGAATCCGGGGGAGGGTGAGATATTGCTGCTGATTGCCTGTGTTGCCATGATGAAAAGGGAAAATGGGCAGTCTCTCATAGTAGATGAAATAGTGGGTGTTACAAATAAACCATCGTTTTCACCTTCATAATTGATGTAAAAGACCTGGAGCGCTGCTGAGAGCAGGACTTTTTTGCCGATATTTATTTCCGACCTCTGACCAACAAGATTTAGGAAATGCCCGCTTATTCCTTTATCCTGGCCATTGTCGCTCCAGTAAGCCAGTGTTATTGTGCTTTTCGGAGTCAGCTTGTATACACCTGTCATTGAAAGCGCAAAATACCGTTGTGTCATCCAGACCGGATCTTCTCCATCCAGCTGATACCTGCTTCCGAATGTGCTTATATTGAATCCGGCAGTGAGTTCAAATAATGGTTTTCGGACAATTTTATAGTGCAGCCAGTTGTCAATAAACCAGGGTCTGAGATCGAGTCCGTATGCAAGAGTGGGATCGTAGCTGAACCTGTTCTTTGTTAGTGAAACCGATGCAATCAGAGCGGGTTTGTCGAGTGAAAATGCCGGAATGGAGGCAATCCCATTGCTATTTATGCTTACTGTTGCAATTGTTTCAAGTTTCGATCTCAGACTGTCAGAACTCTCGCTGGCTGATGCGAGAAGGGAAAGGGGAAGGAGGAACAGTGAAAATAATAGTTTCATTAGCTATAAGATTGTGAATATTGTTTATGCTGGTATCCGATAAATTTTAGCGTCTGAAAATCTTATGTCATTTTTCATAGAAATCAGTTGAACAAAACAAATTTGTTTAATACTTGTTCTATCAATTGAGGACAAATTTATGTATGTTATGTTTAATATACTAATAACCAATTGTTTGCAATACTGTGTGTGTTGAACTTACGTTAAATATAAAAAATTAATCAGATGAAAAAAAGTATTATCTACTTAATGGCAGTAATACTGGCATTAACAATACTGCCAGTCCAGACATTTGCATCGCCTAAAGAAGATCCATCCTCTTTAGTGACGACTAAGCCAGTTGAAAGTACTACTACAGAGTCAGCCGAAGCAAAGGCGTTATTGTTCAGATTAGATGAAATTAAGAACATGGACATGACAAAGCTGAAAGCATCGGAAAAAAAAGACTTGCGCAAAGAAGTCAGGTCAATAAAACGTGAACTGAAAGATATCAGCGGCGGCGTATATATTTCTGCCGGAGCATTGATTGTTATATTAATCCTTCTGATACTATTGACCTGAGATTAATTATTAAATACAAATCTGGTTGCCCATCGGGCAATCAGATTAATTTTAACTAATGTTTTAGAAACAAAAAAAATATGAGAGAGCGGCTTTATAATATCGCAGCAGTATTGTTTGCTTCCTGGGCTATCGGTTTTTTTGAGCTGAAATTTGGGATTTTAATACATGCTCTTTTTATAGCAGCCACGCTTCTGGCTCTTTATCAGCATTTGGTTGACAGACAGCTTACAATGTACTCAAGAGTTTGATTTATTGTCGATTGTGCCGAAGTTCCTGTTTTACAATTTTGATCGGAGTGGGTTCAATCTGTCGATCTTGAGGATAAATCTGATCCTCTCTTTGAATGATCCGCTCAACGATCCTATGTTGTGTGATACAACTATTGGAAAATAAACTTCGAAGAAATTCCAGATCCCTGCTTTTAACCCGGCTTCGAAAAACAACGCTGGTTTGTTGTTTGTCGCAGATCCATGATCATTGAGTAACAGATTAAAAAATGGTTTAATGGGAATAATTGATGTTTTTCCCGGCAGACTGCTGCTTGTCGTAAAAGAGAAAAGCCATCGGCTATAGCCCAGACTGTCATTAAGTGGCGATGCCAGACCACCTTCAGGAAATGCCATCTCCCTTGAGAAGAAAGACTTATGATATCCGGTAAAGCGATCGGGATAGACACCCTGGTAAAGATATTGCTCTGGTCCGCTTCTTCCGCTTGCAGAAAAACCATAGAACGGATAAGAAGGAGAATTTTTGAGCATGGTGCCGGCAAAAATCCTGGTTTCAAGACCGTCTTTCAGACCATCATAACTGTATTTGTAATTTATTTCAACCGAAGCCTTCTGATACTTTTCTCCAGCTTCAAATGCGATTCCAAGATTAAATGGATTAATATTCCGTTTAGATTCCAGAAGATATCTCAACTGCAAAAATGAGAGCATATCAGCTTCTTCTTCAATTTTTATCTGAGAAAGATCAGATGCGAAAATATAATAACCTGACAACATCTGCTCAATTGGCATTGTAAAAGATCGTGGCCTCAGGTATAAATCCATGCCGATCTTTGCTCTCTTATAATTCTGAATCCCCGGAGCTCCGAACTGTTCTCCTTCAAGCGAGAATGACGCAAGGCGTATGAAATTATTATACGGAATGGCGTTGAAGGAAATTTTTCCATAACCTGTTACACCACTATTGCTAAAAGCATAGAATGGAATGAAGAGAAATTCAGTCCGCTTTGGAATAGTTCCGGCATTATTCAGTACGACACCCAGCATAAAACCATCGTTTTTATTCCAGTTGAAAGCAGGCAGGTAGATGAGATATCTGTTATCCGGATCTTCTATAGTATAAAGAATTTGAAGACGCAGAGGATCAGATTTTCTGAATAAGCCGGTTGTGTGAATGTTGTTGTTTAACCTGAACAGCTCAGTCATCTTGTGATCGGGATCCAATATGATCTCTGAATAATTCCTTCCCATATCGATCCATTCCCTTCCTTTAAAGCCATTCACCCATTTTTGTAAACGGATAGAATCCGATCTCATCCCGGCGATCAGTAGCGGAGAATTTAATTCACCTCTGTTTTTGACAAAGACTTTGCCGTCACTATATCTTAAAACCTTATAATCAAGTCTTTTTGTTGTACCCAGTATTTCATCAAAAAACCACGAAAGATCTTCTTTTGTGCTGGTTTCAAAGACAGTCTTTAGGTCTTCAGGCATCGGATGTTTGTTTTTCCAGATCCTGTAGTATTCGTGCATGGCAATGTCATATATGGAATCACCGAGGTAAGATCTGAGGTAATTGAATGCCTGAGCTCCTTTGCCATAAATGATACTCCCATAATTATTGTCGCTGTATTCAGGAGCACTAAGATTCATGCTTTGTTCCATGTTAATCCGTGCAGGCATGAGCCATTCAAGTTCTTCAATGCGCTGAACCGGGATCTTGTCGGCATGAAAAATCTCAGCAAGCTTTTTGTTTTTTAAGGTCAACTCCCAGAGCTTTTTGCCGGGGTATCTTAACCTCATATATCTTGCTTCGTATGCGGAAGTAATACTCTCATCCATGAAGGGAAATCTTCTTTCATCAGACCCCAGTGCACTGTAAAACCAGCTGTGACATAACTCATGAGCAAGCACATCATCGAGAAGGTAGCCATCTTCTGCAGAGGATATCACTGTCAGACCGGGATATTCCATTCCATCTCCCGAGTTGAGAGTACTTTGTATTGCAGTAAATGTGTTATAGGGATAGTCCCCTATCCATTTTGAAAAATACAAAAGAGAGCTATTCAGGTATGAAATAGCATTTCTCCACAGGTATGATTCTTTATTTGTAAACATTGCCCGGGTTATTACCTCCCTGCCAGAACCAGGGAGTCTGACATGGCCTTTGAGAACATGAAATCTTTTATCGGCAAACCATGCAAAATCATGAATGTTGTCCTCCTTATATATAAGAGTTTTCATTTTGTCAGACGAAGGAGGGAATGGTTGATCCAGATAATCAGGGATTCTTAACCATGCAGTGTCAGAGGCAATTTTATCGAGCCATTCCGTTTCTTCAGCATTCTGAAGGTTCCCTGTTGCTCCCACAACATAGTTGGAGGGCAGAGTGATCTTCACATTAAAACTTCCGAACTCCGAAAAAAATTCTCCCTGATCGAGATACGGAAACTCATGCCATCCCGTACGGTCATAAACGGCTGGTTTTGGATACCACTGTGAGATCTGGTATGATTCACCGGTATGACCCATCCTCGATATTCCTCCAAGTGGGATCTTCACATGAAAAGGTGTTGAAATATTTAAAGTATCACCGGGCTCAAGAGGGATTTGCAGAGTGAGTTTACAAATATCCGGGTTGCCATCCCAAAAATCCCAACTAATACTTCGGCCTTTAGTCGTGAAATTGAGCGAATCGATATAACCGCCTACCTCAGGGTCGTTGAAGAGTTTTGATCTTCCGTTTCTGTTCAACAGCTCTTTTGCCAGCGCTGTCTCATTATCAGAATATGCATTCGGCCAGAGATGAAAATAGAGGAATTTTAATGTGTCGGGGGAATTATTAATATATTCAACTGTTTCGAAACCATTTAGCTCATGGACTCTGTCATTCAATGTCACATGAATATCGTAATTTACTTCCTGCTGGAAGTAATTCTGTGAGAATACACTCATGAAAGGGAAAAATATTCCAGTCAGCAGAAGGAAACATTTTTGGTATAAATATTTATTTATCGGGTTCTTGAGTTTAAGGTACAGCAAGCTTTTCATCAGAGAAATAATAGCCTTTCTTTCATAATTTTCAAAATTACTTACAGTTAGGCAGATATCCTACTACTGTTTGCCATTTAAGTGTATCTGAATTTTCTGTTTCTGATATGTTTGAATATCAAGATATTAAAAAATATTACTATGCAGCAAATAAGAATTGTAATCCCTATGGGGAGAAGACGGGTTAAATAGATACATCCCGCAACACAG
The DNA here is from genome assembly GCA_963792925.1 of uncultured Bacteroidales bacterium. Classification (GTDB taxonomy): domain Bacteria; phylum Bacteroidota; class Bacteroidia; order Bacteroidales; family VadinHA17; genus LD21. The sequence goes on from CAWBYC010000005.1 coordinate 289,867, forward strand.
AACAAAAGGATCATACTAAGAATTGCCCGGATGGTATTCATCCCTTTTTGTTGCAATTCCCTGATGCGGGAAAAAGGGAGGAATGTTTCCTGAAAAGTCACAGTAAGCAATACAAGGAATATGTTACCCAGAAGACTTAGCAATAATGGTACAGTTACGGGTATTCCCCAGAGAAGGATAGCAGGAATAAGAAGAACAAGATAGATTGGAAGAAGGAATTTTGTCAGAATTGCTTTAATGGCGCCTGTTAATAATTCACCATATGACTGAAATGGAAGCGCTCTATAGATCCAGGATGCTTCAGGGGTGTCGGTATAAGGAAGTTGAAAGACCGCATTATTGACAGAAAATCCAAGTATCATAAGGAATAAATATTTGTTAAACTCATTGATCCCCTGCAGAGAAGCAACCATATTTGTGACATCTGGCTTCAGAAGAATAAAAGCAACTACGAGCAAAATGCCAAAATTAGGGTAAACTGCCTGCTTGAACTTTCGATCACGTTTTATAGTTGTCATTGTAAAATTCCACCCAGCTTTTTCACTGTCCGATATGCAGAACAAGCTATCCAAACGGGTCACAAATCCGGTTTTCAGATTAGTATCTGCCTTCTTAACAGGGCTCTCTGAATTGTTTTCAGAAAGTATATTTCCAAAGCCCTTAGAAATAAAACTCACCAGTAATATAGAACCTGCGATAGGAACAAGAACTCCGGGGAGGGCAAGTAAAATTAAAGGGACAGAGCGATCGGCAAAGCAGGAGATTTTTACAATTGCGGCAAGCCACGCCGGAGGGAAAAAATAAGTCCACCAGCTGATACTTAATTTAACATTATTCAGGAGAGCAGACTCCATCACCCTGGGCATTACCTGGTAACTGCCGAAAACGATAACAACCATGATTATCTGCGCATATGAAATAATGTCCTTAAACCGGTCACTATTTACAATCTTAGATAACAACAGGTAAAAAATTGTTGTGAAAAGGAGTGCAATCCATGTTCCAAGAAAGGCTGCAATAAGAAATATTATTGAAGGCAGGATCGAGTATTTGAAAATGATCATTATAGCTCCGGTGATTGAAAGAGAAAGCGCAATAACACCCATATACTCCGATCCATCGTACCGGATATTTGAAGAGTCTTAGTATTTGTAAAATGAACTTCTTCATTTCAATTTTCATGAAAGTCATTGAACAAATTTTCTGTACTTACCTCACTGTCTTTCCGTCCGGTCAGCTGTGCGAATAGTTTTTCGAGAGTACCTGCTTTTTCAGTTTTAAGTTCCTCAAATGTGCCATCAGCCAGAACAACCCCGTCATTGATCAGTATTATACGATCAGATATCTTTTCCACAATATCCATCAGATGCGAACAATAAAATATTGTTTTGCCCTCCTTCGACAATTTAATAAGAAGATCTTTAACGAGCATTACGGCATTGGCATCGAGACCCGAGAGAGGTTCATCAAGAAAAAGGATATCAGGATTATTGATGATCCCTGCCGTGATCAGTATTTTCTGTTTCATCCCCTTTGAAAAGGAGTCCATTCTCTGGTTAACATGATTCTCCATCCCGAAAAAGGCAAGCAGATTTTTTATCCTCGAATCAAGTATACCTTTCCTTATGCCATATAATGTTCCAATAAAATTCAAATATTCCGTGGGAGTAAGCAGATCGTACAATGAACCCGTTTCAGGAACATAACCAATTCTTTTCTTTATTTCCAGACTTTCTTTCCTGAGATCCTTGCCAAACATGGTAACTTCTCCGTCAAAATCAGAAAGGATTCCGCATAAGATCTTTACAGTTGTACTCTTACCCGCACCGTTCGGACCTATGTATCCAATTATCTGGCCAGGATTAATAGCCAGATTAATCCCTTTCAGCACTTCATTTTTACCTTCACCTCTTCCAAAAGATTTATAAAGGCTGCGGATTATTATCTGCGAATTTTCCATGATGATAGTTTTTCTGAATAGCACGAAATAAATGACAACATGACTGATATCAAATTTATCAAATATTTTTCAGGTGTCAAGACTGCCGGGCAGGGAAATTATTTTATTTCATTCAGAGGAACGTGATTAAATGTGTGGTGAATTTGAATAACTTTATCTCCGGCATTTTGAATATATGAAATTCTAATCTTCTTAAAATGAAACAGACATTATTACTCTTTTTTTTGATGATAACTGGTCTTTCCTTTTCACAAGCGCCTGAAAAAGGAAAAGCAAACCCTGCTGTAATATTGCCGGTACGTGGTTTTTGTATCGCTGCACCGCAGTCAGGAGACCTCGACAGATTTATTAAATTCATTGATGAGGAGCTTGCTCCGAGAAAGGTGAATACCCTGATTTTAAGGGTAGACTATAATTATCAGTACGTGAGTCATCCGGAGCTACGCGACTCGGGTGCTCTTTCGAAAAATGAAATAAAGAAGCTGGTAGCGGTTTGCAGAAAAAATGATATACGGATCATACCACAGGTCAATCTTCTCGGACACCAGTCATGGGCCGGAAAAACCGGGAATCTTCTGAGGGTATATCCACAGTTTGATGAAACTCCGCTGGTTAAGATGCCCGATAAATATGTCTGGCCAAACAGTGACGGGTTATATTGCAAAAGCTATTGTCCGCTGAACCTTGATGTTCATAAGGTGGTTTTTGATATTGTCGATGAGATCTGTGATGTTTTTGAGAGCGATTCCTTTCATGCAGGCATGGATGAAGTCTTTTATATCGGAGAAGCTCAGTGTCCGCTTTGTTCAGGAAGAGATAAAGCAGAGCTTTTTGCAGGAGAGGTAAAGACGATCAGAGATCATCTGGCAATTCATAACCGTAAGTTATGGATCTGGGGCGACAGGCTGCTTGATGGCAAGACTACAGGGATGGGAGAGTGGGAGGCGAGTTATAATAATACCTACAGAGCCGTCGATATGATTCCAAAAGATGTTATTATCTGCGACTGGCATTATGAGCGTCCCGATCAGACTCCTGTTTACCTTGCGATGAAAGGACTAAGCGTTCTCACCTGTCCGTGGAACAATGCAGATAATGCGGTACTGCAGGCAAGGGATATGGCAAAATTCAGGAACAGTGCCACTCCTGAAATGAAGGAAAGGTATATGGGTATGTTGCAGACTATCTGGTCAGGGGCAGGGCAGTTTCTCGATAATTATTATGGGATAAAACCGGAAAGGCCGGGAAGTTCACCGGTGAATTGTTTTAAAGCGTTGTTTACAGAGATCCAGATATTATCAGAGTCGAAATAAATCGGGATTACTTTTTACCCTTTCCTTCCTACCCTGACTTTGACCCCCTTCCCAACCTTCCCCCAGAGGGGAAGGAGTCTGCTCCGACTTGGCACTGGGTCTGGCGAAGATGTTCAGCATCCTTTCCCCCTTGGGGGAAATTAGAAAGGGGGTAATCAAATATAAGAGTTCGAAAGTCGAATTTATGTTACGGATATGATTAGCCTCAGTTATTTTCAAGTTTGAAGGTAACAGGAAGGACGAACCATACCAGGACCGGAACTCCGCGCTGCTTCCCGGGTTTGAATTTCGGTAGACTTTTAACAACTCTTGCAGCTTCGTTATCCAGTAGTGGATCGATTCCCCTGGTGATTTCAATTCTGCCTGCTGTTCCATCTGTATTTACAACGAATTTTAGAATCACCTTTCCCTGGATATTGTTTTGTACTGCTTCCTGAGGGTAATTCAGGTTTTCATTAATGAATTTCATAAGGGCCGGAATACCACCAGGATATTCAGGCATCTCCTGCACAATTGTAAAAATTTCGGGTTCAACGGGAATTTCAGGTTCGGGGGTTACAGTAACTTGTCCTGTATCAATCGGGATTCCATTTTGTACTGTTCCTAGAATTTCCTCAGTTGTTGGAGTAAAATGAGTGACCTCAGAAGTATCTTCTGTTACTTCAGGCTTAAGGTTTTTAATATTATTCAGTGACTTGGCGGGGGCTTTTACCGGAGGCGGGGGAACAATCTTTGGTACAGTCGGATCTGTCAGCACTAATATCACACTTGTTGGCGGTGGTCCAGCCGTTCCCTTTTCAGTTGTGAAAGAAAGGGCTGAAAAAAGAATTGTGGTTAAGGCTATGCCTCCGATGATTGAAATGCTGGCGGCTGATTTGTACTGTTTCCGGAGATTGTATGCTCCGTAGTTTTTGTTGCGGTTCTCGAAGATGATTTCATCAAATTCCGGGACCATTTCATTTTTCCTCTTCATTTCTGATAGTTTTTTAGTTGTTTAAGAACTCACAGACAACCGTGTAACTATTAAAATCGGAGAGGTACCTCTGTAATGATTAAGCAAAAACAGTGCCAAGGGAGGAAGAGGAAGATAAAAGACAAAAGTAAAAAGATAAAAGTCAGGAACTAAAACAGAAGAACTTACACAGAGTTGCACAGAGGGTCACAGAGGGTCACAGAGAAGAAGACAAAAGACAAAAGGCCTTTACGCCATAACGCCATATCGCCATAACTCCATAACACCTTTACGCCCTTATGCCTTACTTATACGTCCTCGTCATCCTGGTCGGTATTACAATAATGAAATCTGCCAGACCTTTATTTTCATCGCTCATTTTGTCGATATCATCCTGAAGAACAGCCGATATCGTAACTGTCTTAATTGATGGATTGTATTTATTGAGATACCAGAGGATTCCCATATATCTTTCGGAATGGTAACTGCCATTATAATGAATGATCAGATTGCCTTCATGCCAGTTATTGACAATTGAATTAGCCATCGTAGCATCTTTAATTGCCTGTGCTTTAGGAAGGTTATCACTCACCTTTCCTCCCATCGGCCCGCCAATTGCGCCGCCCATTGAGAGCATGTCCTTGTAGCAGGCCAGTTCTGGATCGTATTCAATAGGCAATGGGGCTATAAATTTCAGTCCTTCTGCTGAAACTTTCTGAAGTGCCTCAAATCCTCCGCCTGCAACTACTGAAGCATATCGACGGGGAATATTTGATGCGACAAACTTCAGGTCATTTTCTTTTGCAAAATTTACGAGCGGCTTATAATCCGTTCCGTAGTTCTTCCATAACCGCACTTCGCTTTCAAAAGATGATTCCTTGATTATTCCCGCAAAATATTCATCGATCAGTATCTGATTATCTGTTTCAAACATCTCAGCTGACAGGACAAGATCTTTGCCGCGTTTTTCAAAAAGGCTGTTTGTGATTTCGAGTTCGAGCCAGTGAGCAATAGGATTGTCGTGGAGTTCCCCGAAAAATACAGCATCTGACCTGGCGCCTGCTTTTACAATATCGCTATAATCTGCTTTTTTGCCTTCGCCGGTAAATATTTTATAAGCTGGCTTATCCTGGGAATATGCTGCCATGGACATCAGAATAATTAGGATGGTCGCGGTTAGTTTCATAGTAATCGATTAGCAGAGTGTCTTTCAAAGGAAGCAACAATATACTGAAATTGCAAACCTCTGTTCATTCTTCACCTCACACCAAGTCCTGAAAAATTATCACCTCACCCAAGCCCTTCTCGTTTCGTTTACTTCACCTCAACCTCTCAATTATTCACCTCACCCCAACGCCTCTCCTTGAGGAGAGGGGCTAGTCCGGCCGTGTAATGCCCTAATCAACAGATTCTTACCCCATTTCTCTTTAAGGAGAAGGGGGCAGGGGGATGAGGTGAAGAGCAAGAGGAAGGGCAGCGGGTAAAAGGTGAAATAAAAAAGGGTGCCATCGCAAGGCACCCGTTTTCTCAAACGTGTAAATAAAAACCTATTTTAACCCAAACCGATAGCTGAATTTTATAAGGAATACATTATGTGGGACATTTTTATCTTTATTGAAAAGATCGCTCAGATTATTGAAAAAATCCATCTGTCCTGAGTCGGTAGAGTAGTTTCTTGTCTGGCTCCAAACGAGGAAGAGTGTTGACCCGGGACTGTATTCCCATCTGACAACGAGATTAGAAAGAAATTGCTTCACATTGAAATCGTTCTTGTCTATACTATAATCTGAGATACCATCATGGTTCTCATCAATATTATAATGATCAGTGTCGAATGTCTTCTCTTCTGCAATATAGGTATGGAACCTGTCGGTATAATTCTTTGCCATTGGAGCAACAATAAATTTCTCATCATAATATTTCCCTGTTGCTATGAAAGGCTGTCCCCAGTACTGGAAGGTAAGATTCGGACTCATATTAAGGTTCACTCTGAATGATGTGCTTATAGTATTCTGTTTTATGCTGGCAAAGATGTATCTGTCGGATCCATTATAGGTACTTTGCTGAACATATTGAAGATTATTGTAGGATTTGCTGTATGAGGGACTTAAAGTGAATACCAGATAATTTGTGGGTTTATAAGAAAGATCCAATTCGCTGTAGAGATTGTTGGAACTGTTTGAAAACCCTTTTGCTCCATTCGCGAAGAGGCTCAGTACCAGTTTTTTACGACTATCTGTCTGGAAGCCGATACGTGAATTGACGCTGCCGGGTGTTTTCATCATTGGTCCCCCACGAAGCATGTCGGTTGATACGGATGGCGTATTTAAATTTCCTCCGGTCCAGATGTTCCAGAAATTTTTCAGATTCATATTTGCATTCCATTCATAACCGCCGCCGAGCCAGTCCCCTCCGAAATTTGTAACGGCAAAGAAATCGGAATTTAGATTATAGCTTTTATAGATGCCTTTCGGGTCAAACTGACTGTACCCTGCCCATAGAACGGAGAGGATCTGATCCGTCACACGCATATAGCCAAGATCATTAGTCTCAAATCCGGGGGTTTTCCATAAGACTGCACCAAGAAAATTCCAGTGGCCATTCAGCTTGCTTATCTGCATTCTTCCGCCGGCTCCGCCAAGTGAAGTACGTGTTGTATCAAGAAGAGCATAACTTTTATCGGGTCTCTGGAAATAATGAGCTGATGATTCCTGTGTATTAGTTATAGCTTGCTCAGAGCCTTCCACAAGACTGAATGCAGTGTTGATATTGACCATCCAGCTTTTGTTCTTAAGGTACTGGGTGAAGTCGAATCCTCCTGTATAGGCAGCTTTGTGAAGGATATCGCGTACGTCATTGTCGAGTTCCCTGTTTGTACTGGTAACAATTCCGCCGATAAGAGTATTGCCGTTGTTTAAATCTTTTTGGATCCTGCCGACAAAATAATTAGTGAACGGTTCAACTGTGGCTAATTTTCGTCCGCCAATTGTATCAATTACAGCCTGCTCCCTTGAAGTCATCGCATCAACAATACCAACAGAAAGCCCGTCTTTGGTCTTACCTGTGAGTTTAGCAGCTCCAAGAATATTGGTCCTGGAAGGAACATCTGCATACCAGTCGTCGTTCAGATCGGGATAGACCTGAGGCTGCCTGCCAATACGTCTGGAATAGAATAGGTTATCGTTTCCAACGCCACCATCGCCGATGCCCAGGCCGAAATTTGTAATGTTATTGCCTTCTATAAAGAACGGACGTTTCTCACTGAAAAATGTCTCATATGCCGAGAGGTTTACGACTGAAGGGTCAGCTTCAACCTGGCCGAAATCAGGATTTATTGTAAGATCCATCGTCATATTATTTGTTACGCCGATTTTTGCATCTAAACCGCCGTTTAATTTGGAAAGCCTGCCGCTCGACTGGAACGGGTTTTCCGGTACCTTTTCAAATGATTCGGTCTTTGCAACTCCATAGGGAGTAATATCGAGGATCTTCCGGGGTTTAATTTTTTCGAGTCCCTTCAATTCTCCGAAGAGATGGATAAGGCCCGGGGCATCTCTTGGTATATGCTGCCAGAATGTTTGCTCATTCTTCCTGTATAATATTCTTGCAACATCAAATCCCCAAACGTCACCTGAGTTTTTCTCAAATCTTACCTGGCTGAAAGGGATTTTCATTTCTGCTACCCAGCCTTCCTTGTTAACTGATGTTCTCACCCACCAGTTTGGATCCCATGAAGAATCACCATTGCCTGAATCATTGGTGAACATCTGATCATATTTTACACCCGATGAGCTGACACCAAAGAGGAAGCCTGTACGAAGATCATGGAAGCTGTCGATAATTATGCCTACCAGATCACCATCAGCTTCATCCCTTCTGGTTAGCCTGTTTACTATGCTATCGGGAGCAGTGTCATACGATTTGATAGCTACATACAGATTATTATCGTCAAAGAGAATCTTGAATTCTGTCTTTTGTGTCTCCGGTTGGCCATTAAAAGGCTGATTCTGTGTAAAGCCTCCTGCCCAGGTCCCCTCGCTCCACGATTCATCATCGAGTGTACCGTTGATGACTGGAGGCATCGATATATGTGTTGCTGTATATTGCTTCTTTTCAAGGTCCTGGGCTGACAGAACCGTTAGAAAAGATAACATCAAAAACACGGTTATAGAGATTTTTTTCATGAAGTGCGTTAATTATTGGTTTTTCTTATAGACGTGTAAAAACGGATTTTGATGCAAAAAAATGAAAAAAAACTTATTGCAACTTTGGAAACCTAATCGTAGAGGCTGATATATTCGAAGGTATTGCCGGAATATTTCAGGAATTTCAGAAAGTCATTTTGTGAAATAACCAGCGAGGCAGTATTTATATTGGGATGGAAAGTAAGACGTTCAAATTTTTTTAATTTTTCATCGATGAAAAGGTGGACATGTTTTTCAGTATCGTTAATAATACCGAATGGTGAAACTGATCCGGGTTCTACACCAAGATATTTTTTCAGTCGCTGGTCGGAAGCAAATGTAAGTTTGCCTTGTTTTAAACGTTGCTCAAGATCCCTGATGTTCAGCTGTTGCAGATGCTCGAGAATGACCAGATAGTGTCTGTCACCCTTATGATTCCTGAAAAATATATTTTTGCATCGTCCGGAATTATAGTTCACCCAATGAATTCTGGCCTCCTCTATTGTGGCAAGAGGCGGGTGTTCATGATATTCAAATTGAATACCCAGATTCTCCAGAAGCTGATATAATTGTGCCTGTCCTCTCATTCCTGTTCTCCCTAAAGTAAATAATCATCGTCTTCATCTGGTTTATACCCCGTGTCTTCAGGAAGTGATTTATTTGCATATGCTGCAACAGCCAGCCGGTCGCAGATTTCATTTTCGACATTATTTGAATGACCCCTAACCCACACAAATCTTACTTTGTGTTCCCTGTAAATTTTTAAGAATCTTATCCAGAGATCGCGGTTCTTTTTCTTTTTAAACCCGTTTGCTTCCCATTTGAACACCCATCCTTTCTCAACTGAATCAGCCACATATTTTGAATCGGTGTATATTACAACTTTACTGCCGGGTATTTTAAGAGCTTCAAGGCCAACAATCACCCCCATGAGTTCCATTCTGTTGTTTGTTGTGAGTCTGAAACCTTCTGATTTCTCAAGACGGTGTCTTCCCGATATAAGCACGACGCCATATCCACCCGGACCGGGATTCCCGCTCGACGCACCATCGGTATATATTGTTATTTCACCTTGCATGAGGAAGAACAATACCTGAGTTGGTTAGGAAAAGTTTAATTGCTATGGAGAGAAGGATTACACCGAATACTTTTTTGAGGATCTGTAAACCGCCTGCCCCCAGTACTCGTTCAAACAGTGAAGTTAATCTCAGCACCAGGTATATTACCACCATATTCAGCGCGAGAGCGATAAAGATATTAATTGTCTGGTATTCTGCTTTCAGAGATAATATTGTGGTAATTGAGCCCGCTCCTGCTATCAGCGGGAAGGCGATAGGGAATATCGATCCTCCTCCCTGGGCTTCATGTTTAAAGAGTTCAATTCCAAGAATCATTTCCATAGCAATAAGGAAAATGATGAATGATCCGGCTATTGCAAAGGAGGACACATCAATACCAAAGATCCCGAGCAGGGGACTTCCGATAAACAGAAATGCAAGAAGTATAAGGAATGATACCAGGGTGACTTTGCTGGATTTTATCTCGCCTGATTTTGCTTTGATATCAATGATTATCGGAATTGAACCAGGGATATCGATAATTGCGAAAAGGACCATAAATGCTGCAAGAATCTCGATCAGGTTAAAGTGCATATTGTAAATTTTGTGCAAAGATAATCAAATTCGGGTTTTTTGAACATAACAGAGGCTATCTCAAAAACCCTTTGTGTTCCTTCGTGATATCCTTCGTGTACCTTTGTGGTAAAAAATCCATTAACCACAAAGTATCACAAAGGAGTAAAAAAAAGTAACACAAAGGAATATCATTTGAGATAGCCTCTGTAAACTGAACTTCGGTATTCTATTGATTAACTGTCATTTCGTCGACAAGGTTTTTAGCGCCTGCATAGACATCCATGATCCATAGAACATATCGTATATCCACAACGATTGTCCTCTGAAGCTCGGGTTCATATGCGATATCACCGCTCATTGATTCCCAGTTTCCATCGAATGCCAATCCAATGAGTTCACCTTTGCCATTCATAACAGGACTTCCTGAGTTGCCACCGGTAATATCATTTGTCGTCAGAAAGCAAACGGGCATGTAACCTTTTGAAGAAGCATATCTTCCAAACTCTTTTTTATTATTTAGATCAATAAGTCTTTTTGGAAGATCAAATTCATAATCGCCGGGTTTATATTTTTCCATGACTCCCTGAAGGGTAGTGAAATATTTATATGTTACAGCATCTCTCGGATCGTAATCCTGAACGGTACCATAGCTGAGACGCATGGTTGAGTTTGCATCGGGATACTGCGTTTTTTCAGGAACCATTTCCATCAGGGCAGCGACCCAGAGTCTTTTACCTGTTAATAATGTTTCATCAAACTGGCTTGACGCTTTTGAAACATCAGCGCCTGTTCTATAGATTGAGCTGGTTGTAAGATAAACAGGATCATTTTCGATAACCTTAAGCACAGGCTTATCGAGGAACGCCGTAAGTTTTGCTTCGCTTGCGAAAACAGATTTGGCGAAGATGTATCAACAAATTTATCAATATTGCCTTTGAATTTCTTGTCAACAATATTTGTATAAAAATCTGGATGGAATTTTGAAGGAACATCAGTCCTGTAAAGGGTCATCATCGCTTTCATCGATTTATTGTCGGTTGAAGGATTATAATCCTTATAGAAATTGGAGCTGTATCCTTTTATCTGAGCTACTGCATCCTTTATTTTCTGACTGTCATTAGCCTTAAGAGCAGATATTAGTCCTGCGACACCCCGGTTCAGGCTTAAAAGCTCACATCCCTGCATACATTCATTCAGATATTGAAGTGCATTATAATACTCTGCTCTTCCTTCTATTGAGCTTTTGATCATATTAAGAGCTTCACCATATTTTGCTTTGCGGTCAGCTGAGCCAGCAACCCAGGTATTGAACTGATTTTCAAGTTCTTCTTTTTTTGCCTTCACATTAAGTTTTTCAAGGCTCTTTTTCTGGCCTATTGAATATTTCCAGTAATTTGAGGAACCGGAATATTTTGCTGAATACTGAATGTTTACTTTCTGATCTGCCAGCATATCTTTCATCCAGATCTCCTGCTTTATGCCGCGGATTTTTATTCTGTCGGGATGAACTATATTCAGTTGTTCATTAACTTCCCATGATGTCATATATCTGTTTGTTCTTCCCGGATATCCAAGGATCATGGCAAAATCGCCTACATTGCGTTCTTGCAATGAAACCGGAAGATAATGTTTTGGTTTGAGGGGGATATTATCTTTGGAATATGGGGCTGGTTTGCCATCGGGACCTGAATAAACACGGAAAACACTGAAATCGCCAGTATGACGTGGCCATTCCCAGTTGTCGGTGTCGAAGCCAAATTTGCCTATTGATGAAGGTGGAGCGCCAACCAGACGAATGTCGGTATATCTCTCATAGACAAGCAGATAAAAATAATTTCCGCCATAAAAACTGCCAACCTGGGCTCTGTAGGAATTTCCTTCAGTTGCTTTTTTCTCGATAGTCTGACGCGCTTCATTAACCGCAGCTGTTCTGTCAGTTTCACTCATACCTTGTTTTACATTTGCAAGGACCTGGCTGGTGACATCTTCAATTCTGAGGAGGAATGTTACAGACAGATTCGGATTTGGCAATTCTTCTTCTTTTGTCATTGCCCAGAAGCCGTCCTTCAGATAATCATGATCAACGCTGCTGTGAGCCTGTATTGAACCGTAGCCACAGTGGTGATTTGTCAGAACCAGACCCTGGGAAGAAACGATTTCTGCCGTACATCCGCCGCCAAAAATCACGATAGCATCTTTGACACAGACTTTGTTAATACTGTAGATGTCTTCTGCAGAAAGCTTTAAACCAAGCTCGGTCATTTTACCCATGTTTAGTTTTTCGATGAGGGGCAGAAGCCACATACCCTCATCTGCTTTAGCTTTGAATCCAAGACTTAAGACAAGGATTAATAATAATGCAAACGATTTTTTCATAAAGAATAACTTAAATTTAGGTTGATTTAAGAAAGCAAAGATAACTTTTAAATGTTATTGTGTTATATCGAATTCGAAATTCAGCTGAGTGTCGAAAAGATTGAAAGATTTTCTGTGATAGGGAGTTATTCCATACTTCATAATGGCTTCACGATGGAATAATGTTGGATAGCCTTTGTTTGTTATCCAGCCATACTGCGGGAATTCACAATGAAGTTTCTCCATATACTCATCCCGGAATGTTTTTGCCAGTACGGAAGCAGCTGCAATCGAAAAATACAATCCGTCGCCTTTGATGATTGTCTTATGGTCAATATCCTTGTACGCGTAAAACCGGTTGCCGTCGATAAGCAGAAATTGTGGAATTTTGTCGAGACCTTCAATTGCAATATGCATTGCTTTTATTGAAGCCCGAAGGATATTGATTTTATCAATTTCAAGATTATCAACAAATGCCACCTTACAGGCAATGGCCGATTTTAATATTTCTCCCCTCAGCTGTTCGCGTTGTTTGGCAGTGAGTATTTTGGAATCATTAAGGACAGGATGTTTAAAATTTTTCGGGAGGATGACCGCAGCTGCAACCACTGGTCCGGCCAGACAACCTCTTCCGGCTTCGTCACAGCCGGCTTCGATAAGATTTCGGTAGTGGAATGATTTCAGCATTAGATGATAAATATCCGGTAAAGCTATAAAAAACGCCTGAATTTCTCTAAAATGGGCATAACCCTATAAAATAAGATAAAATGACGAAGTGAAGAGTTTGTTTAAAAGCAAGTTATTAACATATTTATGAACAAAAACTATGGCTTTTTTCAAAAATACCTTTATATTTGGTCTTCCAGAACCTATACAAAATGATCGGGAAAACGAGAGTTTTCATGTTATTGTTACTTTTCTCAGGCACATACTGTGCTGCACAGCAGTTGACTAATCAGGTATTGCTGCCATCTGCCGGTTTAGCCACGGAGGGTGTTTTGAATTATTCACAGTCAATAGGTGAGACAGCAGTTGAATTAATAACAAATTCAGGTTTTATCCTCACCCAGGGATTCCAGCAACCAGGTATTAAGATCGAAGCTGAAACAGCGCACGAAGGTACCGGGGTTGAGGTTTATCCAAATCCGGCTACGGATTTTATAAATGTTAAATTATTCGGGGATAAGGCCCGCAAAATGAAAATTGAAGTGATCGCGTTTAACGGCAAGATCACAAGTACGACGAGTCTGGATTTTATTACTAAATATTATATTATCAGGCAGATCGAATTCGCTGAACTAAAAAACGGTTTCTATATTGTGAGAGTGAGCAGCAGCGATGGGTTAATAAACAGAATATTTAAAATTGAGAAAATGTAATCTGAATACCATGGCTATAAAAAAAATTAAAGGGTTTTGTGCGTTGTTAGTTTTGTTACTGTCAGGTTTCACATTAACGGCCCAGAATGTACCACTTGGGATATTTTACCAGGCTGTAGCCAGGGATAATTTTGGCAAGGAGCTTGTGAATAAGGATATTGATGTAAAGTTTTCAATAATCTCGGGAAACCCTCTTGGTCAGGTTGTTTTCCAGGAGCTGCATGATAATGTTACCACTTCAAAATTCGGAGTTTTTTCGCTTATTATTGGAAAAGGAACGCATACCGGGGGTACTTATGATGACTTGTCACAGATCCAATGGGGTACGGCGTTGCATTTTGTGAAGATAGAAGTGAAATTTGATAATGATTTTCTTGATATGGGGACGTTGCCATTTTTATCTGTTCCTTACGCTCTCTACGCCCAAAAGTCGCTGGAAGCCGGACCTGCAGGGCCAAAAGGTGATCCCGGCCCAAAAGGCGAAGCGGGGGATCCGGCATCGGATAACCAGACACTCTCATTTAATGGCAATAATCTCACAATTTCAGAGGGAAATACTGTAAATCTTTCATCTCTAAACATTCCACATCAACTGACTCTTTTGGGAGATACCCTCTCTATCCTGGGAGGCAATAAAGTAGGGCTGACAAATCAGATACAGGATCTGCAGCTCGATGTAAATAATAAGCTTAAGATCACGAAAAATGCTACGGCTACTGTAATTGATTTGACAAAATTTACCCAAAACCTAAGCTATAGTTCCGATAATTATCAATTGTCATTGTCTAATGGAGGAGGATCAGTAAGCCTTGGACACATAACAGCATATAGAGCAGGAATTGCATCGACGGTAAATCTTCCGAACAATACACCAGTTACGTTAATATTTAATCAAGTGTCAGGCGTTTATTACCCAGATGTAAATTACAATTCGTCTTCGGGTAGTTTTACAGCACCTTCGATTGGGATTTATACTTTTAATGTATTCATAAATTTACCTATTGGCGGTTCTGTTGTAATTAATTTACTTGGTGATCCTTATGAAACTATAATTGGTCCAACAAGTGTTGTTGGTAGTTTTAGAGGAACTATTACTATGAAACTAAATGAAGGGGATGTGGTAAATGCGTCTGTTATTCAAAACAATGGATATCCAATTCCATTTAATTTTGCAGGCTCTTTTTCGGGGTACAAGGTTTATTGAGAGACTGTAGCCAGCTTGCCATCCTAAACTAATCCTTATAAACATCTTTTTTGATCGGGAATTCTTTTATTCTCTTTTCTGGAATGACTGACCGTGACTTTTCTCTTTCTCTTTCTCTTTCTCTTTCTTAACCCTTCCCCAACCCTTCCCTTAAATAATAACTACCCTTTATACACATCTTTTCTTGCTTTTATAATCTTAAGACTTTTAGCCTATTATAAAAATAGAGGCCTGCTTGTGTGGAAGCCACGAAGTGGCTAAAGTTGAATAACCCCCGGCGAAGCCGGGGGTGCAGCTAACTCTCTGATCTAAAGCCCTGAAAGGGCTTAATATATACTAATTTGGGTAGATTAATTGAATATATTAAAAATCAACAGGAGCATCATAAGACAGTCACATTTTAATAAAAATATCGTAATCTTCTTTTAGAGAATGGTATTATACCAGACGAAAAATATTTTCCTTGAAATCTTCTTCAGCTCCTTTATAGCTGGCAAAGCTTTGTGGACATCCCACCCCTGGCTGCGCCTTAATCTTTAGTCACATCTTTCTGTCAATATTATTTTGGAAATTTGATCAAACCTTGGAGATCCCTCACTCATCCACCATAAGCGTTTAAATATCTGTAAATGAGAAAGGTGGATTCGTTCGGGATGACAATGGTATAAGGGGAACAATTGGGAAGGAAGAAGCGGCGATTCGAATCAACATTTTCTTTATTCTAAAAAATTTCGGTCGAATCGCCGCTTCTTCCTTCCCCCAATACTGACAAAATATTTGTCATCCCGAAACTCATCCACCTCTGATCCTGTCTCTAAAGCTCTGGATATGTGGTGGATGAGTTGAGGGATCTCCCGATCATTATAACGAATACTTCATTGCTTCATTTTTGTAAATGGCAGTATTGAGAGGAAAAAAGATGTGACGAAAGAAAGGAGGGGAAATTTAACCCATTGTATTTCTGCACCTTACCTCTTAGGTTGACGGCTATGGGGTTTGGGGGTGAGTATCGAAAAGATGTGACGAAAGATTAGGGTGAAACCGGGGGTATAGCTAAATCTATGATATTCAGCTCTAAAGGAGCTGAATTTGTCATGGAAAAAACCTTTTATCTACCCCATTTATCAAGTACAAATGACTATTTTTGTTGTTTTTTACAATTCCTGAAATATAAGAATAAAGCTTTTTCTGGGTATTTTTCAGGATATAGGATTTATTGATAGGCGATGTCTTAATGACAGATCTCTTCCGGTGTTCAAAACTAAAAATATTATTGTCGACTAGTATTGATGCAAGCCCTCCGGGGTTGAATCAAATTGTATAATATAGGTAATCCAACTAGCTTGTAAATGATTACCTGCCAACAAAGTTGGAAGCTATTACAATTGAATGTATCATACTATAATTAATTGGTTGTTAATAAAGTGTAGATTACTAGCAATGGAACGCCTCATGGTTGTACCTGATTAGTTTTCAAACGCCGGAGGCGTTCCATCATTACTTGTTTTGAATTAACCAGCTTGTTAATCCAACCCCGGAGGGGTTGCATCAATTCTAGAAAATTGGAGAAAAAAATATGTTGAACCCTGGAGGGGTTCCATCAATCGTTAGCAAAATAAATCTGCAATGAACCACTCTGGATCTTTTTCGAAAGCCATGAATATAACGTGGATGAGTGAGAGATCTCCCAATCATTAACTCTAAATTCATAAAAAATTCGTAGCCAAAGGATTAAATCAATTTTGGGTTACAAAAGTAAAAGGGGGTTGGGTGCAAGTATAAAAAAAGAGATCCTACTTATTCAGACTAAACCGAATCCTTCTGAATATTAAAATTGTAAATATCGAGACTATGATGATACCGGATACGTTGCTCAGTATATCCTTTAAACTGAATGCCCTCCCCGGAATGAGTTTCTGATGAAACTCATCAATGACAGCAAAAAATATTACTGCCGACATAATCAATATCACTCTGCCATAGCTGATCTCAAATGATTTACCGGCGAAACACAGAAATGTGGCAAATGTTAAGATCCCGTATTGTAAAAAATGCATCAGGTAATCAAGCCTTATCACCGATCCTCCCGTATGCAGCTTCAGAGTAGGTATATTGGGAAGAGACGATAAGATCAATATCGTTAATGCCCAGGCTATTAATAAATACCTGGAGTAGGGGCGAAGAAAAATAATCAGTTTTAGCATATCAGTTTTTGAGAATATCAAAATTAAACCTTTATGCCTTATAGTTATACGATAAAAGACTAAATTTGTCCCAAAATTCGAAAATGGTAACTAACGAACAGATAAAGGATTTATCGGGACGCCGCGACGCGTTAAGGAGGTACCTTTGACATACAGGGTAAACTCGATCTGATAGCAGAAAAAGAAAGTCTTTCCACACGGCCCGGCTTATGGGACGACCCTAAAAAAGCCGAGGAGCTTCTAAAAAGCATAGCACAGTTAAAAAGCTGGACATACAGCCTTCGACAAAATTAATTCTGCGATAGATGATATCAGCGTGATAAGCGATTTTTACCGTGAGGGCGAAGCTAGCTGAGGAAGATGTTGATAACCAGTATAAAAACTGCACTATCAATGATCGAAGATCTTGAAGTGAGAAACATGCTGCAGAAAGAGGAAGATCAGCTTGGCGCAATTCTCAAGATAAACTCAGGTGCCGGAGGGACAGAAAGTAACGACTGGGCAGCAATGCTGATGCGGATGTATCTGCGCTGGGCAGAAAGAAACAACTATAAGGTAAAGGAACTTGATTACCAGGCCGGCGATGAAGTCGGAATAAAAACAGTAACACTTGAAATTGACGGAGAACGTGCATATGGTTACCTGAAAAGTGAAAACGGAGTGCATCGTCTTGTAAGGATTTCTCCTTTCAATGCCCAGGGAAAACGGCAGACAACATTCGCTTCAGTTTTTATCTCACCTCTTGTGGATAATAACATTGAGATTGAAATTAACCCTGCCGATATTACCTGGGATACATTCAGATCAAGCGGAGCAGGAGGCCAGAATGTCAATAAAGTGGAAACTGCCGTGAGACTCAAACATCAAACCTTCGGGAATTGTCATTGAAAACCAGGAAACACGGTCGCAGCTTAACAATAAAGAGAATGCGATGAGAATCCTGAAATCGCAGCTTTATGAACTGGAGCTGAGAAAACAGAGGGAGGAGCAGGCAAAGATAGAAGGGTGAGAAGAAAAAAATTGAGTGGGGTTCCCAGATAAGATCATATGTTCTTCATCCATATAAAATGATCAAAGACCTCCGTACTAACCATGAAACAGGCAATGTACAGGCAGTTCTCGACGGTGACCTGAATGCTTTTATAAAATCGTTCCTGATGGAATTTGCGGGCAAATAAATCTTTCCGTAATGATCTGAATATGATAAAATTCATAAAAACTATGAGTAACGTTTCGTTTAATTTGTGTTTAATTATCAAAGCTGAAAAGAATGGAGTCAAAAGGAAAAATTATTTGAGCAGTTTCCTCCGGTAACAACTCAGGGAGTGGATGGACAAAATAACCACCGACCTGAAAGGAGCTGATTTTAATAAGAGACTTGTATGGAAAACAGATGAAGGGTTTGAAGTGAATCCGTTTTACCGGATGGAGGATATTGAGAATCTGATGTACATCGACACACTGCCAGGTGAATTTCCGTATATAAGAGGAACAAAAGTAAATGATAAAGCTGGCTGATCAGGCAAAATATTGAAGTAACAAATTACTCAAAAGCTAACAGGAAAGCCCTGAACATTCTTATGAAAGGATTGATTCACTTGGCTTTATATTAACTGACCCGGAGTCAGTCACGAAAATGAATTTTGATTTTCTCCTTGAAAGGATCTTCCTCGGAGGTGATCGAATTAAATTTTTACTCCGAACGGAAAAGCAAAAGAGATAGTTGAGCTTCTTAATAAACTATGCAGTGAAATCTTCTTCTGATCTGACCAAAATAGCTGGCGCTATTGAAGCAGATCCCCTGAGCCGGCTCATTGATCAACGGGACATTATGCATTCCTCCTGAAGATGGGTTTGATTATCTGGCCGCTCTGGTGAATACTGCAGCTCCTCTTCCCAATTTCAGGGTACTAAATCATTAATGCTTCAAACTTTACAAATGCAGGAGCTGATATTTTCAGGAACTGGCATTCGCAGTTTCAATGGGCTGTGAATATATGACACAGCTTACTACAAAGAGGAATTAAAACTGAAATAGCAGCTTCAAAGATCGGGTTTACTTTTGGCACAGGATCAAATTATTTCCCTGAGATCGCAAAACTAAGAGCTGCCCGCCTTCTCTGGTCTGTTGTGTTAAATGGGTTCAGTCCTGAGGGTGCTGAGAATATAAAAATGAATATTCATTGCGTAACAAGTGAATGGAATAAAACAATCTATGATCCTTATGTAAATCTACTTAGAACCCAGACTGAAGCTATGTCTGCTATACTTGGCGGCACTGACTCTCTCACGGTAGAACCATTTGATACTGTATTCAGGCAACCCGATGAATTTTCTGAACGAATAGCACGTAACCAGCAGCTGATCCTTAAAGAAGAAGCCTATTTCGACAAGGTAGCTGACCCCGCTGCCGGCTCATACTATATTGAAAATCTTACCAGTCTGATTGCCGAAAATGCCTGGAAGCTATTCATTGAAATTAGAAGAAAAAGGAGGATTTCTTTCCTGTCTGAAGTCGGGATATGTACAGGAAAAATTATCAGAATCAGCAAAAAAGAAACAGAACGATCTGGCAACAAGGAAAACTTCTCTTCTTGGCACAAATCAGTTTCCGAACACACAGGAAAAAATCACGGATACCATTGACATGGACAGGGTCTTTAAAACAAAACCTGAAGGTAAAGATCTTATTGTTGAAGCTATCACATTATTAAGAGGATCACGGCAATATGATAAGCTTCGGATTGCAGTGGACAAAGCGCGAAAGGCGGCCTGTGGTTTTTCTCCTGCAGATCGGTAACCCTGTGATGAGAAAAGCCCGTTCACAGTTCTCTGCCAACTTTTTCGGTTGTGCGGGTTACGAGATTATTGATAACAGGATTTTTGAAACAACAGATGAAGCCATAAAAAGTGCAGGGGAATCTGCTGCCGATATAGTTGTGATCTGCAGTTCAGATGAAGAGTATCAGCTTTTTGCTCCTGCCATATTCAATGCGTTAAAAGACAAAATGATAATTGTAGTAGCCGGCAATCCGGCATGCGGCGATGCGCTCCGTTCACTAGGGATTGAAAACTTCATACACCTGAAATCGAATGTGGTCTCAATCCTCACAGACTTTAATAAGAAGCTGGGAATAGATTAACATAATACATCGCCTGTAATACATAATACATTAAAAATGCGACCACAATTCAAATATACTGATCTGAAAAATCTTCATCTCAACAAACAGGATATCAGGTGAATGGGAGAAGAAAAATAAAATAGAAAAGGATTGGGTTACCCCCGAAAGAATTCCGATAAAGAGCGCGTATACAAAAGAGGATCTTCAGGGGATGGAGCACCTTAATTATGCAGCCGGTATCCCTCCGTTTTTACACGGGCCATATTCAGGAATGTACGCCATGCTTCCCTGGACAATAAGACAATATGCAGGATTTTCGACGGCGGAAGAATCAAATGCGTTTTACCGGCGCAATCTGGCTGCAGGTCAAAAAGGATTGTCAGTTGCTTTCGATCTGGCTACACACAGAGGATATGATTCAGATCATGAACGGGTAACAGGCGACGTTGGAAAAGCCGGAGTTGCGGTCGACTCGATTCTTGATATGAAAATTCTTTTTGACCAGATCCCTCTGAATAAGATGTCGGTATCAATGACCATGAACGGAGCAGTTCTTCCTGTCATGGCATTTTATATTGTTGCTGCACTTGAGCAGGGGGCAAGGCTTGATGAACTGACCGGTACAATACAGAATGACATATTGAAGGAATTCATGGTGCGGAATACTTATATCTATCCCCCTGAATTCTCGATGCGGATTATCGCCGATATCTTCAGGTATACCTCCGAAAAAATGCCCAAGTTCAATTCAATAAGCATTTCAGGATATCATATGCAGGAAGCAGGTGCAACCTGTGATATTGAGCTTGCATATACTCTGGCTGACGGACTTGAATATCTTAGAACAGGTATAAAAGCCGGTTTGGATATCGATGCGTTTGCACCAAGACTTTCATTCTTCTGGGCTGTTGGCATGAATCATTTCATGGAAATTGCCAAGATGAGGGCAGCAAGAATGTTATGGGCGAAGATTGTCAGCGATTTTCATCCGAAAAATCCAAAATCGCTGGCTCTGAGAACACATTGCCAGACTTCGGGATGGAGTCTTACAGAACAGGATCCATATAATAATGTCGGTAGAACCTGTATTGAGGCAATGGCTGCCGTACTGGGCCATACACAGAGCCTGCATACAAACGCTCTTGATGAGGCAATTGCACTGCCAACAGATTTTTCGGCCCGAATTGCCAGGAATACCCAGATATATATACAGGAAGAGACACAGGTCTGCAGGGCGATCGATCCCTGGGCCGGGTCGTACTATGTGGAGACTCTTACCAACGAGATTGTACAACGCGCATGGGAACATATCAAAGAGGTGGAAAACCTCGGAGGAATGGCAAAAGCAGTGGAATCTGGAGTCCCCAAAATGAGAATTGAAGAGGCCGCCGCGCGGGCCCAGGCTAAAATTGACTCGGGTATTCAGACAATTGTGGGGACAAATAAATATAAGCTTGAGAAAGAAGATCCTCTCGAAACTCTCGAAGTTGATAATTCGGCTGTAAGAGAATCGCAGATACTCAGACTGGCAAAACTCCGGGCTGAGAGAAATGAAAATGAATGCCAGAGTGCACTCGAAGCAATTACAAAATGTGTTCAGACAGGTGATGGAAACCTCCTTGAACTGGCAGTGGAGGCCGCTTCAAAACGTGCAAGTCTTGGCGAAATATCTTATGCATGTGAAAAAATTGTTGGGAGGTACAAAGCTGTGATACGGACAATATCAGGTGTTTATTCATCGGAGTATAAATCTGATGATGATTACAATGAAGCAAAGGCACTCGTTGCAAAATTTGCTGGGCGAGAAGGCCGTCAGCCAAGGATCATGATCGCGAAGATGGGTCAGGACGGGCACGACCGCGGGGCAAAAGTTGTCTCGACAGGATATGCGGATATTGGCTTCGACGTAGACATCGGGCCGCTTTTCCAGACACCCGCCGAGGCTGCAAAACAGGCCGTGGAAAATGATGTCCATATACTGGGCGTTTCCAGTCTGGCCGGTGGACATAAAACATTGGTTCCACAAGTAATAACAGAGCTAAAGAACCTGGGAAGGGAAGATATTCTTGTAATTGCAGGAGGTGTTATCCCTCATCAGGATTATCAGTTTCTATATGATTGTGGCGTGGCTGCAATTTTCGGTCCGGGAACATCAATCTCGAAAGCCGCTAAACAGATATTGGAGATCCTGCTGGAAATCAGTTAATATGACTATATTCCACTTCTGAATACCTGTGAATTGAAAAAATACCTTTAATTTGCATTCAGGTAATTAGATCCAAATGAAAAATATTTATTTATTATTCGTTCTTATTGTTTTATCAGTTAGCGGCTGCAAAAGCGCAAATCATCTTTCCGGGAGTCTTCCGTCAAATATAACTGAACAGACAATCGTTAAGGATGATGCAGCTCCGGATTTTTCTGATCAGACAACCTGGATTCTCGGATATTTTAATCCTGAAAGGTTAACTCACTATCCTTATTCCACGTTCTACACGACAGGGTTTGATGAATATATGCCCAAATCTGATGCGATTAATAAGCTTATGGATTTAAGCAGGGAAAATCTGAAGATCAAAGTAGTCATGGGAACATGGTGCCCCGACAGCAGAAGAGAAGTGCCCCGGTTCATGAAAGTCCTTGATACATGGCAGTTTCCATTATCAGATGTAACTTTTATCGGTGTTGACAATGCTAAACTTTCCCCTGTCGGAGAATACACCAGTCTCGATATAGTAAGGGTACCGACATTTATCATATATAAAAATAATATTGAAGCCGGACGCATCATTGAAAATCCTTCGACGTCTTTAGAACAGGATATGGTAAACATCCTTACAGGAATGAATAACAATAAATAACTTAAATCATGGAAGAGGTTAAAAAAAATACGGGGCAAAATCTGGGAATTGCTGCACTTATTACGGCTGTTATTACATTTGTACTTGCAGTTATTCCGTGTGTTGGCCTGATAGCTATTATTCCGGGAATCATAGCTATTGTAATTGCATCAGTAGGCCTTTCACAGGCATCAAGAAACAACTCACCGAGGGGAGTGCTGGTTGCCGGATTGATAATCGCGATTATTGCATCGATGATCTCTTTCTCTCAGATCTTCGTAGTTGGGAAAATTGCCCAGAAGGCCGATGGTTGGCCTAATAACATTCAGAATATAATAAATGATGTCCAGGACAATGTTACAAAAGAGTTTGAAGATGCAAATGTTTCAATAAAAGTGGAAAGTAACGGCGACAAGGTGGAAATAAATACCAGCCCCGACAAAATGCAAAAGGAGAGACAGCTGGAAGACCTCGAGGAAGGAAGTCAGACTAGTGATACCACACAGAAAAATGACACGGTTACAAAGAAAAAATAAGGAAAGACAAAATCTCAAAATGAGGTTCCGTAACGAACCTTACCTCATCATAAATATAATTTTTGCCGGAGTAATAGTGCTGATCTTTGCATACTCCGGCATTTTTTCGCCCGACAAAGATAACTTTCCCGTAACCTGTATCCATCAACAGTTAACCGGAGAGCCATGTGTTTCTTGCGGATTATCGCACAGTTTTTCATTGATAATACGGGGAAGGATTGAAGAGGCATACACCTGGAATCTTTATGGGATGAGGATTTTTTTGTTTTTCGCGTTACAACTCATCCTGAGAGCAGGCTTCTCAGTTTTCTATATTATATACCCCGATACGCGAAAGCAATTGATACTTACCGATTGCATTGGTTCAGGAATAATCTTCCTGATTGCTTTCTGGCCGTATATAGTTTGGATATTCAAAAGCCCAACCTGAGCACAAAATATCGCATGAATTAATTTTATTTTATTTTATCTTTTTGCTTAAGCCAAGAGAATGCTTAAAACTTATTCATTCATCTCCCCCAGAATATCATACAACACGCTGCTTTCAAAACCCTTTGATTGCCCATACCGAAGGAGTTTCGCCTTAAGATCTAATTGATTTTTAGCTTTAATGCTCCGTCTGTGTCCTTCCAGAACACCCCTGATGAATTTAACATACTGGTCATGATCAATTTCATCCAGAGCAGAACCTATAATATCAGAAGGCAGTTTTTTGCTTTTCAGATGCGAAGCAATCTTGACCTTACCCCATTTATTATATTTAAATTTATCCCTTACAAATGCGTGTGCATACCGCTTTTCGTCAATGAACTTTTCCCTGATCAGAATACCTATGATCTTCTCAATGTCGGTTTTCTCAACACCCCATAATGAAAGTTTTTTGCGTATATCTTCGCTGCACAGCTCCTTGTGTGAACATTGAGCCATTGATTTGTTCAGCGATACTTTGAATATTTCAGACTCTGGCATTTTTTTTGGCTTTTAGTATCCTGTCTTTCCCATTTATATCCTGAACCACTATGATGTCAGAGAAATCAAATGAACTAACAAGCTGAACCACAGGCATTCCCATGGCTTCATTGATCTCAAAGTATAATCGTCCTCCGGGCAAGAGTATTGTGTCGGCAATTTCCAGAATGGATTTGTAATAAATAAGAGGATCAGAATCAGAAACAAATAATGCAAGCGGAGGTTCAAACCCGAGCACATTTTTGGCCATCTTTTCTCTTTCAGTATCTCTTACATAAGGAGGATTACTCACAATGATCCCCGCTTTTTCAATACCTCTGAACTCAAAGTTGAGTATGTCGTTTTTTAGAAAAGTGACTTTTACTTTATTCAGTACTGCGTTCTTTCCGGCGATAATTATTGCCTCATCTGAGATTTCAATTCCGGTGAGTTCAGCAAAAGGAAGATTTTTTGCCAGAGAAACCGTGATACATCCTGAACCTGATCCAAAATCAATTATTTTCCCGGTAAATCCCTTATTCTCCCTTAGAATGAGGTCTACCAGTTCTTCAGTCTCAGGCCTGGGAATAAGTGTTGAACTGTTAAGCTTAATGGTACAATCATAAAAGACAGTTTCACCTATTACATATTGAAGCGGTTTACCTGTTTTCAGATCTTTAACAAATTCAATAATTTTTTCCGCCTCCACATCTTCTATGATATGATGGTCGTCATAAAGCTGGTGCAACTTTGTTATGCCGGTAACAGTCTTAATAAGGATATCAGATACAACTTTAATTTCAGGATCGCTAAAGACATATGCAAGTTCGTTCCTGATAAAAATTCTGATTTCTTTTATTGTTTGTATCTTAACAGCCATAAGTCAAATTTAGGTATTTCACGGTAATGACCGAAACGGATGATAATAAATTCATACGAAGATGCCTTGAACTTGCATCTGGCGCCGAGGGATTGACCTATCCGAACCCTATGGTGGGTTGTGTTATAGTTCATAATGGCATTATAATTGGTGAAGGTTACCATCTGAAAGCAGGTAATCCACACGCTGAAGTCTTAGCCATAAACTCGGTTACTGACAGGCTTAAACTCAAAGAATCAACTCTTTATGTCAATCTTGAGCCCTGTTCTCACTTTGGGAAAACACCACCATGTGCTGATTTTATTATTTCAAATGAGATCCCGCGTGTTGTAATCGGATCTGTTGATACCAGCGACAAGGTATCAGGGCAGGGGGTGAAAAAGCTGAAAGATGCAGGTTGTGACGTTGATACAGGGTTCATGGTGGAGGAATGCAGGAGACTGAACAGACGGTTTTTCACTTTTCATGAAAAAAGAAGACCATACATAACTCTGAAATGGGCTCAGAGCGCTGATGGATACCTCGATATGAAGAGAAATCCTGGATCATGTCCCCCTCCCTAACTGGATTACCGGCAAGCCTGAAAGAATTCTTGTCCATAAATGGAGAGCTGCCGAGCAATCAATCCTTGTAGGTGCAGGTACTGTGAGGTCAGATTCGCCAAGACTCGATGTTAGGGAATGGAGCGGAGCCAATCCTTTAAAGCTTATACTAAGCAGTTCAGGTGATCTCAGCCACGAATCAACCATGCACAATACTGACAGCAGGGTGATTGTATTTACCCATAATCATGATTCTGTAATTCCCGGAGCGGAGATTATCGTTCTCCGGAGAGATGAGACTTCCTCAGTGCAGATTATAGATTTTCTGTATTCCGCCGGCATTCAATCTTTATTTATTGAAGGCGGCGCAGATGTACTTAATCATTTCATTAAGACCGGTTTATGGGATGAGGCACGGATTTTTACGGGTCAGGCTTTTTTTAATGACGGAGTTAAGGCACCTGCTGCAGAAGGGCATCTGTTCTCAAAACAAGCCTTCAGCCTGAGCACTCTTGAAATCTACTTAAAAAATGGAAAATAGATAATCCGAGAAATATTTCTAATTTTGGTTGTTGTAGAGAAATTTAATTTAGTACAAACGATATGAAGAAGCGAGTAATTTTCATGGCAACCATGATCCTGGTGGCTGTATGTGCTTTTGGGCAAAGTGCTAAGAAGTATTACAAAGCAGGCACAGAATTCGTAGAGAATCTGAAAGTATGATGACGCCATCGTTCAGTTTACAAGTGCTATTAATCTGGAACCATCCAACCCCGATTATTATTATGCAAGAGGCGAAACATATGAAAAACTGCTGAAATATCCTGAGGCTAAAGCGGATTTTGAAAAAACTCTTGTATTCTCCCCGAAAGATGTAGACGCAATGGTCCGTCTGGGAGCAATCTGCAATAAGCTGGGCAGCTTCGAGGAGGCGCTTAAGATTCTAAATCATGTTTCATCAATTGACAGAAGAAATACAAAGGCTTATCCGGAAAAGGTTATCACCCTTACAAATATGGGGCGGTACGATCAGGCTTTGCAGGTTTCCGATACCGCTCTGATCATTAAGGATACTCCCATGGATTACTACTGGCGGGGTATTATTTACAGGAAACTTAATAATGATGTTCTTGGAAAAAGGGAATTGGAAAAATCCATTTCCAAAGATAAAAAACTGGCTGAACCACGGATAGAACTTGCCGACCTGCTCATTTCGGCCAATCCGAAGGAAGCAATGAATCAGTGCAATGAAGTGATAAAGAATAATGACCGTAATACAGCTGCTTATATCGAGAGGAGTAAAGTGTTCAGGAAAACCCTTGACTATCCGAATGCTATCAATGATATTTCCAAAACCATTCTTATCGATCCTGCCAATCCTGAATTTTACTTTGAACGTGGCTATATGCTACCAGGAATTTAATCAGCATGTAAATGCTATAAATGATTTTTCAAAGACAATCACTCTGAATACTGCTCTGAAGACAGAGGATCCGGGTGTTTATTATGCACGCGCCAAATCATATGAAGAAATTTTGGACTATGATAAAGCCAGAGCCGATTACAATAAGATTACCTCTCTTTCCAAATATGATGCAAAAGCACGCGAAATGCTCGATCTCTCTCAGAAAAGACTTTATGAAATAAACAAGGAAACCGATCCTCCCGAATTAGCTATAGTCAGCCCGTCACCTGTAAAAGATACCGTTGAGATCAAAGGTGATAAAACCACCCTCCTCATTTCCGGTTCACTCAGAGACAAAAGCAAAATAAAATCATTTACTATCAATAATGAGAATGTTATGCTCGTTGAAAAGAACGGAGTCTCAGATTTTCTTGCAAACATAAATGTTAGCGGGGTAGATAAAATAGTCTTCTCGGCGAAGGACGATTATGACAATGAAAAAGTTGTTAATTACGCTCTGAAACGTACCGAAATTAACGCACCCAAAGGTTATGATTGTGGCGCCTTATACATCTGAAGAAGGACAGGTATTTCTCGATTCACCGACCCCTAATATTGCGATTCAGGGAAAGATCTCAGATGAGAGCCCGATCAAATCGATCACAGTGGGGAACTTCACCGCAAGCTATAATCCGAATGAATTAAATCCTGCCTTTACAGCTACCCTCGATATCTCGAATTTAAATAAATTTAAGGTTGTCGCTGAAGATATTTATGGCAATAAACAGGAAACTGAATTTGTGATAAACAGGGAAGGAGCCGGTATCGCAGCAGGCAATCCGATGGGCCGCACATGGGTCGTATTCATCGAAAATTCAAGTTATGAGACCTTCGCAAGTCTCGATGGCCCAATAAAGGATATCAGTGCAATGCAGAAGAGCACTTGCCAATTATCAGATACACAACACTATATACAATAAAGATATGACAAAGGCGGAGATGGAACGATTCTTCAATATAGAACTCCGCGACCTTGTCAAGAAAAACCAGGTTAAATCCTTAATGGTTTACTATGCCGGTCATGGCAAATATATAAATGACATAGGCTACTGGATCCCTGTTGATGCAAAACGTGATGATGAATTCACGTATTTTAATATAAATGCACTCAAAGCAGGGTTACAGGGTTATACCGATGTAGTGGTCCATACTCTGGTTGTATCAGATGCCTGTGAATCGGGTCCGGGATTTTATTCGGCATCGCGTTCTGCAAATGAGTCACCTACATGCGACAATACTGTTGCAACAGGTTCTAAATCTGCACAGGTATTTTCATCAGCAGGGTATGAACTGGCAGTTGACAATTCGAAATTTGCAGCAACTTTTGCAAATACTCTGATGAATAATAAGAATGCGTGCTATACCTATAGAGAGTATTGTCAAAACAGTGACAGATGCTGTCAAAACCGATAAGGGTCAGAAACCAAAATTCGGCAGGATCCAGGGACTTGAGGATATGAATATGCTCGGTACATTCTTCTTCATTACAAAATAGGTTATATGCCAGCCTGAACATTATAAAGTGCCAGGCAAAATATTTTGTCTGGCTTTTACTTTATTTGTATGTTGTTATACAACCGGCAGCGGCTCAAAACTATTTCTTCGATAATTACAGTATCAAGCAGGGTCTCAGCGAACAGAAAGTATATACTCTTCTCCAGGATTCAAAAGATTATATATGGCTCGGAACTGCTAATGGTCTTTCACGGTTCGACGGTAAAAAATTTGAAAATTTCACTTCGCGCGACAGTCTTGGCTCAGGGGGGGTAAAATCAATAATGGAGGACTCCCTTGGATATCTGTGGTTCGGACATATTAACGGGGGAGGTATATCGCGTTTCAACGGACGTACATTTGAACAGATCAGGTTTGACTCATTGACTATAACGGGAGATATAACAAGTATTGTCACAGATAAAGGATAAAATCTGGTTTACCTCGACCACCGATGGGGCAATTCAGGCTGATTTTCCCATAAAAGACATAAAGCATATCAAAGCCAGACAATACAGAGGCAAAGAAGGACTGAGTGATCAGGTTTACGGGTCAAATCTAAACAGGGATGGCTCATTTATCTGTATTACTGATGTGGGTTTGAGAAAATTCAATACGGCTCAGGTCAGGTTTGAAAATTACAGGATGCCTCATATGACTACATATTTTACCACAACTTGTCTTCTTCAGGACAGGAACGGGAATATGTGGTTTGGCACCTACAATGGGGGAGTCTATAAATACTCCATGTCTGAAAAGTGGATGGAGATGATCGATCTTCCGAAAGCAGGCATCTCGAGTAACTGGATAATGTGCTTAATGGAAGACAGTAAAGGCCGGATCTGGGCAGGAACGTGGGGTGGAGGTATAGCTGTTTTTGAAGGGAAGAATATACGCAGGTTCAATGTTGAAAATGGATTGAAGGCTTCAAAAATATATGATATAATCGAAGATGTAGAGGGTAATATTCTGATTGCTGATCAGGATAACGGGCTCACTATATTTAAAGGCGATGCGTTTGAGACAATAAATGAAAAAGAGATACTCCCCGATCCGAATGTGAATGCTATTTATAAGGATTTCAAAGGAGCCATGTGGTTTGGTACAAATAATGGCATCACCACGATACTTTCCGGACAAAAAAGCTGGAGTTCTATAACAGGAATAACAATCTGATCTATGATGATATCAGGTTTTTCAAAGAGGATCAGAGATGGAAATCTATGGATCGGGTCAAATGCAGGCGGTGTGATTATGTATAACATGAAAACATCAAAGTTTGAAGCCCAGCCTTATATTAATTCAATTCTCCCTGACATAGGCCAGGTAAAAGCTCTCGAAATTGATAAAGAGAATAATCTATGGATCGGTACAGTCGAAGGAGTGGCAGTAGGAACAATTAATGAGCAGAATTTTCAGAGATACACAGTCATGGACAGTCTCACAGTATCCAATATTACATGCTCTGTATTGTGATCCTGCAGGAAATATGTGGATCGGGATTGAACCGCAGGGCCAAAAGCCAGGTCTTATAAAATATGACGCTGCAAAAAAAGGATTTTAAGTCCGTTACAGCCCTCCCGGGAATTACTCCAAAAACAATGGTTATGGACAAAAAGGGAGTGCTGTGGATTGGAACAGGCCAGGGTGTAATTGCATTCGAAATGATACGATAATATCTGTTTTGTCACAGGGAAAAAGGATTGCTTTCTAATAATATGAATCTTCTGGCAATAGGGGATGATGGGAGCATATATATAGGAACAAACATCGGATTAAACAGATATTTTCCTGACAGTAAAAGAATTTATTCTTACACCGAAAGAAATGGATTTTCAGGCATTGAAGCCAAACCAAATGCAGTTTATAAAGAAGCATCCGGAGATCTTTGGTTTGGCACAGCCAATGGCGCAACACGCTTTAGTCCCGGTGAAGCTGAAACCAACAACCTGGAGCCATTGACTCATCTCCTGAGCATGCGGGTGAATTATGAGCCCCGGGAAATGAAACCCGGGATGAAACTTAAAATATACCGAGAGATCAGTATTGTTCGACTATTATAGTATTTGCCTTACAAATCCCGATGTTGTAAGATATAAAGTAAAACTGGAAGGCGCAGATGTTGACTGGCAGCCTGTGACCGATCAGACGAGAGCGATATTCCCCGCATTGCCTCCCGGTAAATACACTTTCAAGGTGATGGCCAGCAACAGTCAGGGAGTATGGAACAGTAAGCCGGTTACATTTCAGTTTCATTATTAAACCGCCTTTCTACCAGACATGGTGGTTTATTCTGATCGTCATTTATTCTCATTGTAATAATTATTGTCATTTATATAAAGATCAGGGAACAGAATCTGAGAAAGGAAAAAATAATTCTTGAGGAAAAGGTCGAGGAGAGAACTGCCGAGGTTGTTCAGAAAAGCATGGAGATTGAGGAGAAAAACAGGGATATTACTGCGAGTATAAGCTATGCCGAACGGATCCAGAGAGCGATGCTGCCAAAGGAGGACACTTTTCAGGAAACTTTTGTCCTGTTCATGCCCAAAGATATTGTGAGTGGTGATTTCTACTGGATGTATGATAATGGCGACTGGCAGTTTATTGCAGTGGTTGACTGTACCGGCCATGGGGTCCCGGGGGCATTCATGTCGATTATCGGCCATAACTCGCTTAATAAAGTTGTAAGGGAATATGGTCTCACTCGACCTTCGGCAATTGTCGACCAGTTAAACATTGAAGTAATGAAGGCTTTGTTGCAGCGGCATGAAAAGGCTATCACCGACGGCATGGATCTTGCCCTTGATTGCTTTCAATAAAAAGAATTTTACACTTGAATTTGCAGGTGCGTATAACCCGCTTTATCTTGTCAGAAAAGGAGAGGTTATTTGTTTACAGGGGCGACAGGTATCCGATAGGGATGACGACAACTGATGAAAAGAAAAACTTCACAAATCAGATTGTAGATATTCGTCCGGGTGACATGATATATATGTGTACAGATGGGTATGCCGATCAGTTCGGATCAGATGAGGTCAAGAAATATAAATCGGCAAATGTTAAAAAGCTGCTTGCCTCAGATATGGGATCTTCCTATGCATGAACAGAAGAACAGGATTGAAAATGAGATATTGACCTGGAAAGGTGACCTTGAACAGGTAGATGATATAATGTTTATCGGTACAAAGATTCCGGAGCATCTAAATTCTTGCCAGCTTCCTGCGGATCGGGATGCCAGTCTTCCTTTTTTCCGAGACGATACCATCACCTCCTCCGGTGGATAGCAATTTCCCACATCCCCTTATGTTCATATCTGAGAAAATTTCCCGATACCATATTGTTCAAGAAACGCGATTAATGAGTCGTAAAAATTCAGAGTATTCAGAATAATGATCGGTCCTTTGTAAATCCCAAGCTGTTTAAGAGTCATCGCTTCGGTTAGTTCTTCAAGTGTACCGACACCTCCGGGTAATGCAACTACTGCATCGGCCATTGCAAACATCTTCTTTTTCCTTTCCCCCATGTCCTGCGTGAATATCATTTCTGTAACAGATGCATGATCCCATCCTTCGTCTTTCATAAATGTAGGAATTACACCTGTAATTTTGCCACCATTTTCAATTACTGAATCAGCAAGTTTCCCCATCAGGCCGATTCCTCCGCCTCCATACACAACATCCATGTTAGCTTCGGCCAGAAGATTCTCCAAATCTGGTAGCTGCAATTCACATATTCATTGTCTATCCGGCTGCTCGATGAGGCAAAAACACAAATTGTCATAACGGTATTATTAAAAAGGCCGTTACAGCTGATCTGAACGGCCCTGTTTTAAATGTTAATATTTTAAATAAGGGCATTCAGTTTTGCTACAAAATTGTTTTTCGGAACTGCGCCCACCTGTTTGTCAGCAACTTTTCCATCCTTAAAGAAAAGTACAGTAGGGATGTTCCTGATACTATATTTTGCTGCAACCTCAGGGCTGCTGTCAACATCACATTTTACTATAAGTGCTTTTCCTTCATATTCATGTGAAATCTCATCCATAATTGGAGCAACCATTCTGCATGGGCCGCACCATTCTGCCCAGAAATCAACCATAACCGGTTTATCGGATTTGATAACCACTTCATCAAAGTTCCCATCATTTACCTCTATTGCCATAATTATTAATGATTTTAAAAATTTGCAAAGTAATTATTCTTCTGCAAAGATAACTAATTCACTTTAAACTCTATCCCCGGATGATCCTCAAGATAGGTGATAAATTCATTATTCAGCCTTACCCGGTATGTTCTGGAAAACATAGGGAGAGAAATTTTATCATCAGGATCGAGAAACAGGAATTTAAGTTCTGTTTCGCCTTTATGTTCTGAATAAGTTCTTTCAGATCGTTAATCAATTCGTTATCGATATTTACAGGATCAATTTTAATAGTTACTGATTTTATGAGTTCATCCTTAACACTTGACAGGAGGTTTATAGTTTTTATTTTGAATTCAATTTCATCCTCTTTGTATTTTCGTTTCTGGACCCTTCCTTTCACCAGAAGATAATACCCGACGATAAAAAACTTGCTGTTTTCAATATAATCTTTATCAAACAGCATGAACCGGAATGAATCGGAATAATCCTGCAAGGGTAAAGGAGCCATATGGTTTCCCGTTCTTTCCGATTCCTGTTCTGACATCGATCACCATGCCTGCAACGGTAACATCCCTGTCGAGATATTCACGAAGGTTCTGGAGATCAGCAAGGGTGGCTGTTGTGAAAGTACTTATCTCAAGTTTAAAGTCATCAAGAGGATGTGACGACAGGTAAATCCCGATAACTTCTTTTTCCCTGTTGAGCTTTTCCAGTTTTGGCCAGTCGGGGCAATATGCAGGTTCAGGTTTTATCATATCAAAACCGCCTGTTTCCCCGAAGAGTGATTGCTGGTTTGAGGTCTTAACCGTCTTGGAATTATTACCATATCTGATAAGACTTTCGATAAAACTTGAGCCTTTTGTATCGAGAGAAAAATATTGTGCCCTTATGATCTTCGTGAAACAATCAAATGCTCCTGCCACTGCCATTGCCTCAAGGTTCTTTTTGTTCAGAGAGTTGAGATTGACTCTTTCAACAAGATCGTAAATATCTTTGTAAAGTCCGTTCTTTTCGCGCTCTTCTATTAGTTGCAACACTGCACTTTCACCAACACCTTTTATTGCTCCCAGACCGAAACCTGATATTTCCGTCTTTATTTACTGTGAATTTCACATTACTCTCATTAACATCAGGGCCCAGGACCTCCATGCCCATCCTGCGGGTCTCATCCATGAAGGTTGTGATCTTTTTTATGTCACTGATGTTCCTGCTGAGAACGGCAGCCATATATTCAGCCGGGTAAGTTAGCCTTAAGATAACCTGTCTGAAAGGCAACAAGCGCATAACAGGTTGAATGTGATTTATTGAAAGCATATTGTGCGAAGGCTTCCCAGTCGGACCAGATCTTATTTACGATTTTAACATTATAACCCTTTTTGGAACATCCCTCCTGGAACTTTAACCTTCATCTCATCCATGATGGAGCGTTTCTTTTTCCCCATGGCTTTTCTGAGAGAATCGGCTTCGCCTTTCGAAAATCCGGCCAATTCCTGCGATAGTAGCATCACCTGTTCCTGATAGACCGTAATTCCGTATGTGTCATCGAGGTATTTCTCCATTACCGGGATCGGGTAATCTATTTTCTCCGTACCATGCTTTCTGCGGATGAACTTTAGGAATATATTCCATAGGCCCGGGACGGTAGAGGGCATTCATGGCAATCAGATCTTCGAGCCGGTTAGGTTCAAGATCCCTGAGGTATCTTTTCATACCGGTCGATTCAAACTGAAATATGCCTGTTGTTTCGCCATTACTGAAAAGCTCGAAAGTTTTTTTATCGTCAAGAGGCAGGTCATCTATATCAATCAATATGCCTTTTGATTTTTTGATATTATCAATTGCATCTTTTATGATTGAGAGAGTTTTCAGACCAAGAAAATCCATTTTCAGAAGACCTACTGATTCCACATGGCTTCCGTCATACTGAGTGGCATAGAGATCAGTATCTTTTGCCGTGCATAGAGGGATATAATTATCGAGAGAATCCTTACCTATTATTATACCGCAGGCATGAACGCCTGTTTGTCTTACAGAACCTTCGAGAACTTCAGCATATTTAAGTGTCTGGGCTATAAGTTTGTTTGAGGATTCCCGTTCGCGTGCCAGTTCAGGCACTTCAGCATATGCATCTTTTAAGTGTTATCCCCGGCCGGTCAGGAATAAGCTTTGCAAGCCTGTCAGCATCGGGCAAAGGTAGTTTCTGAACCCTTGCAACATCGCGGATTGCCATCTTGGCTGCCATTGAGCCAAAGGTAATAATGTGAGCTACTTTATCATGGCCATATTTATTTACAACATATTGCAGTACGGCTTCCCTTCCGTCTTCATCAAAATCGATATCAATATCAGGCATTGATATCCGGTCGAGATTAAGGAAGCGTTCAAAAAGCAGGCCGTATTTTATCGGGTCTATATCGGTTATCCTCAGACAATACGCCACTGCTGATCCGGCGGCGGATCCCCTGCCCGGACCAACGGAAACGCCCATTTCACGTGCGGCGCGAAGAAAATCCTGTACGATAAGAAAGTATCCGGGGAAGCCCATTTTTGCCACCATTTCAAGCTCAAAATCGAGCCGTTCAGTTTGTTCATCTGTAAGGGTTCCCCATCTGTTGTTCTGCGCCTTTGTAAGTAAGATATCTGAGGTAATCGTCTTTGTCGGTATAACCTTCCGGAAGATCAAATTCCGGCATAATAGGATCGTGGTCGAGCTTATATTTTTCAATTTTCGCAACAAGTCCGGCCACATTATCAATTGCTTCAGGAATGTCGTGGAAGATTGCCCGCATCTCATCTTCACTTTTTACATATTCCTGTTTGGAGTATCTTAATCTGTTTGGATCATCGAGGTCCTTTGCAGTATTGAGACAGATAAGCCTGTCATGTGCTTCAGCATCTTCAGCATTAATAAAGTGGATGTCATTGGTTGCTATAAGCTTGACATTAAATTTCGCGGAGAGCTTTTTAAATGCCTCAATAACTTTTTGCTGAAGCGGAAATGCTGATCTGTCGGCTTCCGGGTCGTAGGTTTCGTGCCTTTGTATTTCAAGATAGAAATCATCGCCAAAGATGTCGAGATAATCCTTAAGTGAAGCTTCCGCTCCTGACAGTGTCCCATTGAGTATTTCATCCTGAATTTCGCCAGCCAGGCAGGCAGAGGAAGCAATAAGCCCTTCTTTGTATTTAATAAGAAGTTCTTTATCGATCCGGGGTTTGTAGTAAAATCCTTTGATCCAGGCAATTGAAACCAGTTTTATAAGGTTTTTATATCCTGTCAGGTTTTTAGCCAGGAGGATAAGATGGTCCCCTGAGCGGTCTTCTTTTCCTGATACATCTGCGATAGATCTTTTGGCAACATAAATCTCACATCCTATAATTGGTTTTATGCCCTTTTTTACGGCAGCATTATGAAATTCTTTAACGCCGAACATGTTGCCGTGATCAGTTATGGCAATTGCTTCCATGCCCAGACCCTTGACCCTGTCTATAAGCAATCCGATATTGGATGCGCCATCCAGTATAGAGTATTGGGTATGAACGTGTAAGTGAGCAAAACCTGCCATGATACTTCTTTGAATTTTGAAATCTTTTAATATGCAAAAATACTCAAAATAGCTTTATGACTGAAATCCTTTTATCAGGATGCAGTAATTAAATAAAAACAGTCATTTAGTTTTATTTATTAAGAAAAATGCGTTTTATGTGAACAAATATGTAATATATTATTAAAATGATTGTAAATTTGTTTAACGAAGCTAACCTGTTTAAATGTCGATAAAAATTAATTTGTTAACCGCTTTATAAATCCTAAAATAAACACTATGAGAAAAGTTCTATTTTTATTTTCCCTGTTCTGTGGCCTTTTGCTTCCGGCCATGGCGCAGCAAAAAACGATTACAGGTACTGTTACCGGTGCCCTGGATAATCAACCTGTTATTGGTGCTACCGTATTGGTAAAAGGCACCTCAAATGGAGTTATTACCGATATGAATGGAAAGTATCAGATTGCCGCACCACAGGGCGCTTCGCTGGAGTTTCGGTATGTGGGGATGAAGACGACGGAAGTCGTAATAGGAACTGCATCAGTTTATGACATAGCTCTTGATTATGATCTGGTAGGTGTTAATGAAGTGGTCGTTGTCGGCTATGGAACACAGATCAAGTCAAAAGTTACCGGGAGCATATCAAAGGTAGACGGGGACCTTCTTAAGAATATTCCTGTTCCGACTATTGAGCAGGCACTTCAGGGTAAGACAGCAGGGGTATTCATTGAATCAGTTAACGGAAAATCGACCGGAACGACAAACATGAGAATCAGAGGTTCCTCATCAATAACTGCAACAAACCAGCCTCTTTTTGTTGTAGACGGGATCCCTATCAGCACTGAATCGTTAAACTTTTCCGGAGCAGTGATCAACCCTCTGACATCAATAAATTTTAATGATGTTGAATCAATAGATATTCTAAAAGATGCTGCTTCAGCAGCCATTTACGGGTCACGTGGCGCTAATGGTGTGGTTCTGATCACAACCAAAAAAGGAATGAGCGGAGCAACAAAACTTGATTTTACAATACAGTCGGGATTTAATGAAGCCTCACATAAGAGAGACTTCATGAATGCAAAACAATATGTGCAGTATTTTGAAGAGGCTGCCTATAACAGCGATCTGATAGATGGTATAGATCCTATAAATGACCCCACCACATATGATGACTCCTGGTTAGCATTTGTACGCGGCCGGTTTCAGAGATATTCAGGATGGGCCACCTATACGGATCCCTATCTTGCGGTAAATACAGACTGGCAGGATCAGGCATTTCAGAAGGGCAAGATCTTCTCAGCTGATATGTCAGCAAGAGGAGGGAATGATAAATTAAAATATTTTACAAGTCTGTCATACAATAGCACAGAGGGGATTCTGGTCTCAAACGGCATAGAGAAGATTTCGGCCAGGCTGAATATTGATAATAAGGTAAACAAGTTTATCGACCTTGGATTCTCCTTAAGCCTGAACCGTACAAAAATTGACCAGGTGTCGGCAGACAATGCTTTCTCCACACCTATGCAGCTTGTGGCTCTTACACCAATAACACCGTTAAGGGACCTTTCAGGTAATCTGTATAATACACCAACTACTACCTATTATAACCCTCTTCTTGATGTTGAATATGCAAGCAGAAATATTCTTGAATACAGAACTGTTGCCAACGGATATCTGACTTTCAATATAATTGATGGACTGAAATGGAGGAACGAATTTGGTTTTGATCTGTACAACCTGAAGGAAAATGCACGTTATGGCAAACTCACCGATACCGGAACAGGGGTAAATGGTTATGGATTCGCTAATTATGCTCAGAACCAGAATCTTACTTCAAAATCTTATTTCGATTTCATAAAGAGTTACGGTGATTATAGTGTGAGCGCTGTTTTAGGAACTGAATTTCAATATACGATTGTTGATAATGCCAGGGCAGAGGGTCAGCAATTTCCTCTTGATGAATTAAAAACTCTTGCCAGTGCCGGTCTGATTACTGCTGCCACATCGACCCTTACAGAATACAGTTTTCTTTCATATTTTTCAAGGGTTAACCTTGATTATAAATCAAAGTATCTGCTCACTCTGTCAGGTCGCGCTGACGGATCCTCAAGATTTGGAAAAAATAACAGATATGGAGTATTCCCTGCTGCTTCTCTTGGATGGGTACTGACAAAAGAAAACTTCCTGTCACAGAATACATTTTTAAGTTTCCTTAAACTAAGGACCAGTTACGGTCTAACCGGTAATGCCGGTATTGGTAATTTTGGTCATCTGGGACTATATGGAGTCGGAAACTACAATAGTATTGCAGGTCTTATTCCAAGCCAGATCAGAAATCCTGATCTTGGATGGGAATCCACCCGGCAAATTGATTTTGGCATCGACTATGGGTTCTTTAAAAACCGTATATCGGGTGAAATCGATTACTATATAAAGAAAACCCGTGATCTGTTGCTCAATGTACCAATTCCGGAGACATCAGGATATTCCATCCAGCTGCAAAATATCGGATCAGTAGAGAATAAGGGATTCGAGTTTATTCTCAATACCAATAATATCACAGGAACATTTACCTGGAACACAAATCTTAACTTTTCCTTTAATAATAATAAAGTTAAGAGTCTTGGAGGCCAGTCAATCATAGATCAGGGTAGTGCCCGTTATATGAACGTTGTGAAAGTTGGTGAGCCAATCGGTGTCTTTTACGGTGCTGAGTATGCCGGCGTTAATCCAAACAACGGTGACGCATTATGGTATGTCAATACCAAAGATTCCGAGGGGAATGTCACAGATCACACATCCACTACCAGCGATTTCAATTCGGCAAATTTCGTAGTTCTGGGTACTCCGACACCAAACCTGATCGGTGCTCTGACAAATACTCTTGCATATAAGGGTATTGAAGTGAGTTTTACATTTCAGGGTGTAACAGGAAATAAGATCCACCTCATTGGGGATCAGTGGATGGGGGCAAATGGCGTCTGGTTCGATAACCAGCTTACCTCACAGCTTGACAGCTGGAAAAAGCCCGGTGATGTAACCAACGTGCCTCAGGCAAGATTTTATTACGATAACGGAGACCAGAGCCGTAGCAGCAGATATCTCTCAGATGGTTCATACGTAAAATTACGCTCTTTGATGGTTAGCTATGAACTGCCGAAAAAATTGGTCAGCAAAGCTGGCCTCGACAGAATGAGAATATTTGTTCAGGGTCAGAATCTTCTCACTTTTACAAAATACGAAGGATGGGATCCTGAAGTGTCGACTGATTTCCTGAATGACAATGTGACTTCGGGTTGCGATTTTTATTCAGCACCTCAGGCCAGATCAATTGTTTTCGGTATTAACATCGGGTTATAATAAAACATAAAATCAGAAACGATGAATAAATTAATTTCAATAATATCAATAGTTGTACTCTGTGGTATATTCACCGGATGCGACAAATATCTCGATCTAAAACCTTCTCAGAGTATTAACGATGGCGTAGCTCTGTCAACCGACGAAAGCGTAAAGCTTGTTCTTCAGGGAGCCTACTCTCAATATGCATTGCCGGGGATCTATGGCGGAAATGTTCTCCGGAATGCCGAACTGCTGGGCGGCGATAATGAGATACAATGGGTTGGAACTTATATCGATCCACGCCAGATATTCAATAAAACAATGATAGCCACCAATTCAGAAGCAGAAGCTCACTGGGCTGATAGTTATGGAGTTATAAATACAGTGAACAATGTCCTGAGTGTTCTTACAGTTGTAAAAGAGGCTGATCGTGATGTTGTGGAAGGTGAAGCCCTTTTCCTGAGAGGTCTCATGTATTTTGATCTTGTTCGTTTTTTTGCTGAACAGTATGAATTTGGAACAGCTAACACACAACTTGGAGTTCCATTGGTGCTGACACCAACAGGGGTGATCAGTGAAAGCAATTATGTACACCGGAATACTGTAGATGAGGTTTATGCACAGGTAATAACAGACCTTACGGCAGCAGCTGCAAAACTTCCTGAAGACAATGATGTGTATGCATCGAGTGGTGCCGCGAGAGCGCTTCTGGCAAGAGTCTACCTGCAGAAGGGCGAGTATGATAAAGCAAGAGACAATGCCAGTCTTGTTATTGAATCGGGTATGTATTCAATTCTATCATCCTATGCAGAGGTATTTGATAATGATAATAATTCAGCCGAGGATATTTTTGCAACACAGATTACTCCCCAGGACAGATTCAGTGCGATGACAGAGTATTTTTCTGTTCCGGAATTTGGCGGTCGCGATGGTGATATTGAAATCCTTGATGGTCACATGAATCTGTATAGCCCGGGTGACGACAGATTAAATATGTTTAATGTCAGGAATGGCGCGGTGCGAACTGATAAATGGAACAACCAGTACGGTGTTATTAATGTGATCCGTCTGGCTGAAATGTATCTCATCAGAGCGGAATGTAATCAACGTCTTGCTACAGCTATAGGAGCAACACCTCTTGATGATTATAATGTGATTCATACAAGAGCTGGTCTGACAGCCGCTACAAGCGTTACTCTTGATAATATCATTTATGAGCGCAGACTTGAGCTCGCTTTCGAAGGTTTCAAGATACACGATTTGAGGCGATTGCATCAGAATGCCGGGACTCATCCATACAATGATCCAAAACTTATCTTTCCAATTCCTGCAAGGGAAATTCAGGCAAATCCGGGGCTTAAAAACGAGCAGAATACCGGATACTAGTAGAGTTAGGTTTTAACTGGGAGGCGGCAGCAGAATTTCGCTGCCGTTTTGCATTTAATTATTATCTGATAACACACATACAAATTAATATTATATCTTTGCAGCCACAATTTTTTAAACAATTTAAATAAAAAAGCGTAAGAATTAATGGCAGTTAAAATCAGATTAGCTAGAAAAGGCCGCAAGAAGCTGGCCTTCTACCACATTGTGGTTGCAGATAGCAGATCGCCACGTGATGGCCGATACATTGAAAAGATAGGATCATATAATCCTATTACTAACCCCGCTACCATCGAACTCGATTTCGATAAAGCGCTTGGTTGGCTGCAAAATGGCGCATTACCTACCGATACTTGCAGGGCAATCCTGTCTTACAAAGGTGTGCTTATGAAAAAACATCTTCTTGAAGGTGTTAAAAAAGGCGCTTTTGATGAGGCTGAAGCAATAAAAAGATTCGAAGAGTGGATTAAACAGAATGAAGCTAAAATCGAAGCTAAGAAATCAAACCTTGAGAAATCTCAGGATGATGAATTAGGCAAGAGACTCTCAGTTGAAAAGAGCGTAAATGAAGCAAGAGCAGCAAAACTTGCAAAGAAAAACGCTGATCTGGCTGCAAAAGCAGCGGCTGGTGACAAAGCTTTAGTTGATACTATCAACGAAGAAGCTGCATCAGAAGATACTACAGAGGAAATTGCTCCGGAAGAAACTGCATCAGAACCGGCAGCAGATGATAAGCCTCAGGAATAGTGAATAGTCATAAGGATCATCGATCCAATGGCTTATAACACTGAGATATTACTGGGCAGAATCACAAAGGTGAGCGGCTATGAGGGAGCTGTGGCAGTTAAGTTAGAAAAAATCTTTACTGAAAATATACCCCATATGGAATCGGTCTTTCTC
Organism: uncultured Bacteroidales bacterium; assembly: GCA_963792925.1. Taxonomy (GTDB): domain Bacteria; phylum Bacteroidota; class Bacteroidia; order Bacteroidales; family VadinHA17; genus LD21. The sequence continues at coordinate 332,195 of CAWBYC010000005.1, forward strand.
GAAATTGAAGGGAGACCGGTTCCTTTTTTTATAAACGACTCGGACTATTCCGGAGCCGATATTCTGAAACTGAAGTTTGACGATTACGCAACAGCAGATAAGATAAGTGAATTCGTTGGCTGCAGGGTATTCCTGACTTCAGAGCCAAAAACGAAAGGCAAAAAGAAAGTCAGTATGACTTACATAGGGTACAATGTTTATGTAAACGACGATGAGCTTCTTGGTGAAATAACAGAACTCATTCCGATAAATGATCAATGGCTGATAAATGTTAAGTCGCCTGACAAAAAAGATATTCTCATTCCTTTTCATGAAGATTTTATCGTGAACATCGATAAAAAGAAGAAAATGGTAGTCATGAATCTTCCCGAGGGACTTACAGACCTTAATTAATTTTTATAAAGAGTGCAGCTTTTCCGGGAAAAGCATGTCTTTCTTTAGAATTAATTAATTTTTAAACTACCACATTATGAAAAGGGCAATAATCGTATCAGTATTTATTCTTGCTATAATTGCTTCTGCCGGCATTGCGAACGGTCAGACGGATACAAAAGAAACAAGGGATGTAAAAGATTTTACCAAGGTTGGGTTTGGCGTATCGGGGAATCTTTACATTAACATCGGACCTGAATTCAAAGTAGTACTTGAAGGTTCAAAAAGAGATATTGATCAGATAATCACGGATGTTTCCGGTGGTAAGCTCATTATTAAGAAGGACAACTGGAGATTCAATATGAATGAAAAGGTTACTGTTTATGTTACAATGCCTGAATTGAAAGGACTGGGAGTTTCGGGTTCGGGAAGAGCTGAGATTAAAGATCCCGTAAAAACAAATGATCTCAACCTGAGCGTAAGCGGAAGTGGAAAATTGTATGCAACTGAAATTTCAGTTACAAGTCTCGATTGCAGCATATCAGGTTCCGGCGATATAATTGTCGAAGACGGCAATGCATCCGATGCAGGTATATCTGTTAGCGGTTCAGGAAACTATATGGGAGAATCTTTGAAAATTGATAAGGCTGACATCCATATTTCAGGTAGCGGAAATTGCAGCTGCAATGTTACAGGATCATTAAAAGCGAGTGTATCGGGAAGCGGAAATGTTAACTATGAAGGCGATCCCAGGGTAGACGCACATGTATCGGGATCAGGTAAGGTCAGGTCAAGATAATTTACTTTCTGATAATCCTGAAAGTACCGTCGGAATTTATTTTGATGACCGGAGAAGGAACACTTTTGCTTCGGTCATCCTGCCGGTATTTAACAACGTAATCAACTGCATCAGTAATTTCTTTTTCTATTTCGCTGAAATTTGCCGGAGATGGTTTCCCGCTCAAATTAGCTGAGGTAGAGACTATTGGTTTTCTGAAACGGCTTATTAAATCATTGCAGAATTCCTCTTTGCAGATCCTTATTGCTATTGATCTGTCCTCACTGCAGACACCAGGCGCAAGATTTTTTCCCTCAGGATAAATTACTGTAAGAGGAGTATCGGAAACATCGGTAAGTTGATAAATAATTTCCGGAATCTCTTTGACATATCTTTCCACCATTCCTATGCCGTCAGCAAGAATTATCAGGCTTTTATTTTCTTCTCTCGATTTCAGTTTAAATATCCTGTTTACAGCTGCCTCATTGGTAGGATCACATCCCAGGCCCCAGATTGTATCTGTTGGATAAAGAATTATACCTCCTTTTCTGAGAGTATTAAGCGCTTCTTTTATGTCTTCGGGGGAAGTCATTTAGCTCGTTCAACACTTTTGTTTAGAATACGTAATTTCTTGTATTTGTTGAAGGTTGATTTTGCATAGAGTGAACAGATTACGAAACCATTCTTTCCGTCGAGGAAACCTCTGTTGAAAATATACGACCTGAAAAATCCCCAGGCATAATGTATATAAGGTGTGAAAATGTTAGCCTTCCTTCCGGCTTTATGAAATTCTTCAGCTCCGATGATCGAATATCTTTTCATTTTTTCCCTGTGGTCCTGGAGTGAAGCAAAAGGCCAGTGTAACAAGTCGCCTTTAAGTCTGCCGATCGTAGCGCCGTTTGACATTATGAATTTTTCATGGAGATTTAATTCTCCCCATTTTCCATGATCAGAGTAGAAAAGTCTCAGTTGTCTGTCGGGATACCATTCGGAATGATTAATCCATCGTCCACAATAATTACCTCGTCTGTTAAACTGGTAGCCATCGAAATCCCATCTGTCTTTGATAGCTTTTATTGATTCCCTGAGTTCTTCGCTTAATGCTTCATCAGCGTCAAGTGAAAGGATATTCTTATAAGTGGCAAGTTGCATTGCGAAGTTTTTCTGATCGCGGTAGCCTTCAAATGCATGTTTTATAAAGCGGACATTATATTTTTTGCAAATCGCTTCTGTTGAGTCTGTAGAAAACGAATCTACAACAACAATCTCATCAGCAATTCCATCCAACGACGCCAGACACTTATCAATGAATAATTCTTCGTTAAAAGTGATTATTACGGCAGATATTTTAGGCATACAATGTCAATGCTTAGGATTGTTTCCAAATTTAACACAAAATCAATAATTAGCAATAATTATTATACCAATTCAAAACTCGTGATTAAGAAATTTATTGTAAAGCGGCAAAAGTTATGCCGAAATGTGGCCCCGTAATACTGATGATTTACCATGTGATGTTTCCTAGTCTTTCCATAGCCTGGAGTACGTTCTCATGTGTGGCAAATGATGAGAACCTGAAGTATCCCTCTCCCGACGGCCCAAAGCCTGATCCGGGAGTTCCGACCACATGCGCTTCATGAAGCAGCTTATCAAACAGTTCCCATGATTTTATCTGCCTGCCTGAATTAGCCCATACATAAGGGGAATTTATCCCGCCGAAGACCTGAAATCCCATTTTTGCAAGATTTTCCCGCAGGACCCTGGCATTGTTCATATAGTAGTTGATGGTAGTTCTTGTTTCTTTTTTGCCTTCCGGAGTAAAGATCGCTGCAGCGGCTTTCTGCACAGGGTAAGACACTCCGTTGAATTTTGTTGTATGTCTTCTGAACCAGAGGGGATAAAGAGGTTTTTCTGTTCCATCTGCAGTTGAAGCAACCAGATTCCTGGGGATAACAGTATATGCGCACCGGGTTCCGGTAAAACCGGCAGTTTTTGAGAAACTTCGGAATTCGATTGCCACTTCCCTGGCTCCCTCAATCTCATAAATGGTATGAGGAATTTCCGGGTCAGAGATATAAGCCTCATATGCTGAATCATAAAGGATGATGGATTTATTTCTGATTGCATAATCGATCCATCTTTTTAATTCAGTTTTACCAGCTGTTGTTCCGGTCGGATTGTTGGGGTAACATAGGAATATTATATCTACTTTCTTTTCAGGAATCTGGGGGATAAAGTTATTTTCAGCATTACAGGGAAGATAAACAAGCTTGTCGTAATACCCGTTGCCAAGATATTCGCCTGTCCGGCCTGCCATAACGCTTGTGTCGACATATACGGGATAAACAGGATCCTGCATGGCAATGACGTTATTCATTCCAAAAATCTCCAGAATGTTCCCTGTATCACATTTTGATCCGTCAGATACGAAAATCTCATCAGCTTTAATATCGGCACCGCGATCGGAATAGTCATTTTTTGCAATTGCTTCGCGCAGGAAATCATACCCTTGTTCAGGTCCGTAACCTTTAAATGTAAGCACGTTTGACATCTCTTCGACACCTTCATGAAAAGCGCGTATTACGGAAGGTGTAAGTGGCTGCGTAACGTCGCCGATACCCATTTTTATGATGTCGGCTTGTGGATTGTTTTTCTGAAATTCCCGAACACGTCTTGAAATTTCAGGGAAAAGATAACCGGCCTGAAGTTTTAAATAATTATCATTAATCTGCGCCATTTTGTATATTTTAGCCGCAAATATATTAAAGTTACCATTCAACATAAAACAATGAATTATATTTATTCGAAAGTAAGCAGCGAAAAGAAGTTTTTTGGCAACACCGACCCATTTCAGTTATCGGAAATGTATGGGAGCCCTCTCTATGTTTATAATGAAAATATCCTGCGCAGAAGATGTCGTGACCTTAAAGGACTTATATCCTATTCTAATTTCACTGTCAACTATTCGCTGAAGGCAAACAGTAACCTCGAGCTTGTTAAGATTGTCAGAAGTGAGGGATTGAGAGTTGATGCCATGTCTCCGGGTGAGATCTACATAAATATGCTCGCCGGGTATAAACCGGAAGAAATATTATTCATCAGCAATAATGTGAATGAAGATGAATTAAGATATGCCATTAATGCAGGCGTAAAGATCTCTGTCGATTCTGTTTCGCAGCTTGAGATGTTTGGAAAGATCAACCCCGGAGGAAAAGTGGCATTCAGGCTAAATCCCGGTGTCGGTGCCGGTCATCATGAAAAAGTGACTACAGCAGGACAAAAGACAAAGTTCGGGATCGAAATGAGCCATATTCCCCAGGTAAAAAAAATTATTAAAGAGTATAATCTCAGGCTAATCGGTATTAACCAGCACATCGGTTCGCTCTTCATGAACAGTGAAGCCTATCTGGAGAGCACAGGTAATATACTTTCAATAGCCACAGAATTCGACGACCTGGAATTTATTGATCTCGGTGGCGGATTCGGGATTCCTTATGAGAAGCAATCCAATCAATCAAGGCTCAACCTTCAGGAACTGGGCGGAAAACTCTCTGATATCATTCATTCCTGGACTTCAGATTATGGGAAAGATATAGAATTCAAGATTGAACCCGGGCGTTATATAGTTGCAGAATCAAGTATCCTGCTGGGATCGGTAAATGCAATAAAAATGAATTATAATATTAAATATATAGGCACCGACCTCGGTTTTAATGTGCTTATACGTCCTGTTATGTATGACTCTCATCACGATATTGAGATATACCGGATGAATGATACGCCTTCACTGAAGGAGGAAACAGTGACTGTAGTGGGCAATATCTGTGAAACGGGCGATATAATTGCCAAAGACAGGAAACTTCCTGAAATTATGGAAAAAGACATTCTTGGAGTTCTCGACAGCGGAGCTTATGGATATTCAATGAGTTCTAATTACAACAGCAGGCTGCGACCTGCCGAGGTACTCATAGAAGCTGATGGCAATCCCCGTCTTATACGCAGGAGAGACACTCTTGATGACCTTGTCAGAAATTTTACACTTTAGTATCCTGGTTATATTCAGCTAATTATGGAAAGAAATAGTTTTGTCAAAATGCATGGACTGGGTAATGAGTACATTGTCCTTGAGAGTACAAATATAGATTTCACTCTTACAAAACAGGCCATAAGACGTTTGTGCAACATCCATTTCGGGATCGGCTCCGATGGTATTGTTTTGAAGGTCCCGTCAACAAAAGCTGATTTCGGGTTCAGAGTTTATAACCCTGATGGTTCAGAAGCAGAGAAAAGTGGCAACGGACTTCGTATTTTTTGCAAGTATCTGCATGATTATGGTTTTGCAAAGTCTCCGCAATTTTCAGTTGAAACACTCACCGATATTGTTTACGCTGAAATTGTTGAGGAAAAAAACGGCAAAGCAATGCTGATCAGGGTCGATATGGGGAAGGCTATCTTTGCATCACGTGATATACCTGTTAGTTCGGATCAACCCGAATTTATCGCTCAAAAAATAGTGGCAGGCGACAGGGAATTTGAAGTTAATTGTGTATCGGTGGGAAATCCGCATTGTGTTGTTATCAAGGAGGATCTTGATGAAAATGAAATCAGGACATATGGCCCTTTACTTGAAAATCATCCGTTGTTTCCCAACAGGATCAATGTGCAATTTGCCAGGGTTCTTTCCGAGCATGATGCGCAGATAATGATCTGGGAACGGGGAGCAGGCTATACACTGGCATCGGGCAGCTCTTCCTGTGCGGCATCATGCATCCTGGTTAAGAGAGGTTTAATAAAGGGTGATCTTACAATGCATATGCAGGGAGGTACGCTTAAAATTCAGATTGATAAGGATTGGAACATTCGCATGACAGGTGAAGTTCGCGAAATAGCGAAAGGGATTTTGAGTTTGGAACTGCTTGAAGATCTGAATAATATCATTGAGGGTTGAAGCTTCACCAACTTTTATGAAACCAGAAGAATTGGTATAGGGACAGGTCTCAAACCTGTTATTATACCAATTGCCAGGTCAATACTATATATTGTCTTGTTTAGATTCGTTTTAAATTACAATCCGATTGAAGAACATATATTTTTCGTTTGTATTATTAAAAATCTAATATAGTTTTGTACCGGCGAATTTTTTTTAATTTCTAAACCTTTAAATTTTAATTTAATAACGGATAACATGATTAGTACTTTATTTTGGATTGTTCCAATTTCAGCGCTTCTGGCATTATTGTTTGCCTGGATCTTTTACAAAGGAATGATTGTACAGGAACAGGGAACCGACAAAGATGAAAGAAATTGCTGCGTACGTTAGCGAGGGAGCTATGGCATACCTCAGACGTCAGTATTCAGTTGTAGGCAAGGTATTTATAATCCTTGTTGTATTACTATCGATACTGGCTTATATGGGTATACAGAACCCATTTGTGCCGATTGCTTTTCTTACAGGTGGTTTTTTCTCGGGCTTATGTGGTTACCTGGGAATGAAAACTGCAACAGCTGCTTCAAACAGGACAGCCTGGGCTGCTTCAAAATCGCTTAACAAAGGATTACAGGTAGCATTGCGAAGTGGTGCTGTTATGGGTCTTGTAGTTGTTGGTTTTGGACTTCTTGACATCGCAATATGGTTTATATTGCTCAATAAGGCGGTTTTTACTCCTGAGCATATGGCAAATGGCCTTCATTTCCTTGGCCTTACATTTGTTGCCGCAGGAACCGATGAGCATCAGAAATTTATTGAAATAACAGCTACTATGCTTACATTTGGTATGGGTGCTTCAACACAGGCTCTTATTTGCACGTGTTGGTGGTGGTATCTTTACAAAAGCTGCTGACGTTGGTGCTGACCTGGTTGGTAAAGTTGAAGCAGGTATTCCTGAAGATGATCCACGTAACCCTGCAACTATCGCTGATAACGTAGGTGATAACGTAGGTGACGTTGCCGGTATGGGTGCCGACCTTTACGAATCTTATGCAGGTTCAATCCTTGCAACTGCCGCTCTGGGTGCTGCACTTCCAATCACTTGCACCGGGTGATCAGATGAAAGCAATTATTGCACCTATGATGGTATCTGCTATTGGTATTATCCTATCAATTGTAGGAGTTTATATGGTAAGAACAAAAGAAGATGCTACTCCGAAAGCTCTTCTCCGTGCTCTTCTGCTTGGTACCGGAGGTAGTTCAGCTCTTATTCTTGCAGTACTCGCTGGAATGGCTGCTATTGACTGGATCACATGGGGCGTCTTTGGCGCTGCTGTTTCAGGTCTTGTTGCAGGTGTTATTATTGGCCAGTCAACTGAATATTTTACATCAGATGGCAATGCACCCACACAGGGTATTGCAAAACAGTCACAACAGGGTCCTGCTACAGTAATTATTGAAGGTATGGCTGTAGGCATGTATTCAACATGGATCCCTGTAATCACAATCGTTGCCGGTATCATTGCCGCATATGGTTTTGCAGGTGGTTTCCATAGTTTTGCAAATGGCGTTTACGGTATAGGTTTTGCATCTGTAGGGATGCTTTCCACTCTTGGGGTTACTCTTGCTACTGATGCTTTCGGACCGATTGCTGACAATGCAGGAGGAAATGCTGAAATGGCCGGACTACCTGAAGAAGTAAGAGAAAGAACTGATGCTCTCGACGGTCTTGGCAACACCACAGCCGCTACAGGTAAAGGATTTGCTATTGGTTCAGCTGCCCTTACAGCTCTTGCACTTATGGCTGCTTATATGGAAGAAATCAGGATGTGGCTAACAAGAATGGTTGATAAAGCTCCTGAAGGATTTAAACAGATTGGTGATACCTTATTCTATCATAACACGATGCCTGCCGTACATGATGGTCAGGTAGCAGTGAATCTTGCCAATGCAAACATTAAAGATTTTGTTTCTGCCTATGATCTCTCAGTTTTCAATCCGATCCTTCTTGGTGGCATCTTTATCGGAGCTATGATGGCATTCCTTTTCAGTGCCATGAGCATGAAAGCAGTGGGAAGAGCTGCCGGTAAAATGGTTGATGAAGTAAGACGTCAGTTCCGCGAAATTCCGGGTATCATGGATGGTACTGGAAAACCTGAGTATGCAAAATGTGTTGAGATCTCAACAGCAGGTGCGCAGAGCGAAATGCTGGTTCCTTCACTGATGGCTATTGCTGTTCCTATGGTAGTTGGTATTGTACTCGGAGTTCCCGGAGTTATCGGTCTGCTTGCAGGAGGTATGAGCAGCAGGATTTGTTCTTGCAAGTATGCTTAATAATGCAGGCGGCGCCTGGGATAATGCCAAAAAATATATTGAAAGAGGCAATTATGGCGGCAAGAAAAGCGAATGTCATAAAGCCACAGTTGTTGGTGATACAGTTGGTGATCCTTTCAAAGATACATCAGGCCCGGCTCTTAACATCCTCATCAAACTGATGTCGATGGTATCTGTTGTGCTTGCGGGTCTTACAGTTGCATGGAGTCTGTTTTAGTCAATAGATAATTCATATAATATAAAAGGGGATACGCTTCGGCAGATCCCCTTTTTTTTTTGATTAATGGTAAAGACCTCCGGGGGAAATTTCCCCTCCTTTTTTCAGGCTAATCTTTTTTCACACCTTAACTGAGAATAATACTTTTGAAAATTTGTACAGTCCTCGGAGATCCCTCGCTCATCCACCTTATGTTCACAACTATCTGTAAATGAGTGGGGTGGATTCGCTCGGGATGACAGTCGGTTATAGAGGACAAGGGGGGAAGGAAGAAGCGGCGATTCGACCGGAATCTTTTAAATGTTGAAAATTATTGTTTCGAATCGCCGCTTCTTCCTTCCCCATATCCACCTAAAAACGTGTCATCCCGAAACTCATCCACCCCTAAACACAACTCTAAAGCAATGGTTATAAGGTGGATGAGTTGAGGGATCTCCCAAACATTTACCGATTTTTATTAACTCATTCTTGCTTTTGGTGATACAAGGGAAAAGATGTGATGTAAGATTAGTTGAAAAGGGAGGATACTAATGTCCTGGTGTTATAGCCTACTCTTATGTTATTGTTTCAGCGCCGCTTTTGTGAATTTGAATTCGGGTATATCCTGATCAAATTTTACACTCGTCATTTTGAATTCCGTACCGCTTCCTTCCTTTAACATATCCTTGTATACAATTGTCATCGGGAACCACCGACCCCCGATCTGCCTTATATCCGAAAGCGTACTTCTTTTCAGAAGCTGTCCGCCTTTGGCATACATCTCCTGTTTTAATGGTACATAATGCTCGGTATCAACCCAGATTTTCTGAGAATGATAAGCGACATCCTCAACTTTCGCGGTTAATTCCAGCACATAGGTATTTCTGCCATCGATTGTCTCATTTCCAATTACTTTTGCAGAGTACACATCGGTGAGCTTCCTGTCATCCATCATATCTTCATACGAAAGATCCGATCCCATAACTGACTGGCGAAGCATATGCCCTGAAATTTGAATTATCCTGTCGGTTGAAGGCGAATATATCCATAATTGATTTTCAAGCTTGAGCATCTTTGTCCCTTTATCCCGGGCAGGGGAGAGATACTCTGTAAATGACTTTTTATTGCCTTCAGAATATGAGATTGATGTCATGCTCCGGTCTGTCCGGCGACCATGAATTATCATCTCCGATTCAAAAACCCTGTTTTTTGATGACATGTTTTTGTCTACCTTATCCAAAATGGTATTGGCATCAGGTTGTGTGCCGAAGTTCATTAGAAAAATGACAGGTAAAATGTTGAGTATCTTATTCATATCATATATTTAATTTAACAAGTCGCTTGAAAACCGATTTATTTACCGCCCAAGGGACAATCACCTTCCTAGCCCCCTTCGGAAAGGGGGAATCGGTGCACGGCTCGATGGTTTAAACTTCCAATTCATGAAAGAGCTGTGATGTTCTTCTTTTATAAATTGCGAAACCAGCCAGAGCGCTTCCAAGAACTGTCGCAATCAGTCCCGGGAAAAAACCAACATAGAACAATCCCGGAGTGACTTCCGCTCTGTAAACCGTAGGAATCATCATGCCTACATTGTTGACTATACCCGACATATCGAGCCCGTAAGTCTGCATGTAATATGCCCCGCCCAAACCTAATCCTGTTCCAATAAGTGAGCCAATGATACCGATAAGTATCGCTTCATAGATTGTTGTCAGGTAGATATGCTTTTTTTCCTCGCCCAGGGCAAGACGTATTCCAAATTCGCTGTATCTTCTTAATCCTCCAAGCAGTCCGGTATTCCACAAAACGATTGACATGGCAAAAATGAAGATCGAAGCCATCATTGTGCCTGAACTATCGGCAAGCTTCAGGTAGTCTCCCAGACCTTCCTGTTCTATGAGCCGTGACATTACGGGGGAAAATTCATCATTTTTATCACTATATTTTGCATTGAATGAATCTTCGATTTGTTTTGCCTTGAGGTCATCATAGACACCATCTCTGAAATATCCCAGTACTTCGCTCGATCCGTCCTCCATGTCGAGCGCGGTCTGAGCATCGCTAATATCCATAAATATCGCTCCTCTGTCGAGCATGGCATTACCGAATCTCATCGTTCCGCTGATCTCGAAGGTTTTAAACATCATGCTTCCGTTCATCGTCGAGCCAAAGAGCGTTATTTTATCTCCGACACCAACCTTGAATCTGTTAGCGAAATCATCACTGATGAGAGCCTGACCCTGCCTTACCGGGACTGTGCCTTTCACAAGAGATTTTGTAATATTCATGCGTTCCGGTTCATTGCTTCCGGGAGTAAGAAAGTCTATTGCTGTACCCATAGCCTGGCCCTGGCCTCTTGTTTCCCCTACTGAATCAGGAACGTCCAGAAGCCCCCCAGTCTGGATACGTTCTACCCATTCCATTTCAGGATATTCTTCCTTAAGTCGGATCATCAGATCTGTAACATTAAGCAGGGCCAGATCGTTTGGCAGCTGATCAGCATTCTCAGAATAAGCTCTGGTGAGTACTTTCACATGTCCGGTATAAAATCTTGCATTGAGGTCCGTAATATCATTAAAGATCCCTTTCATGAATCCGCTCATAAATACCGTAAGAAAGACTCCCAGTGCTACAACTATTATGGGCAATAGACTTCTGCTCCTGTCACGCAAAATTCCTTTAAATAAAAACTTTATCATGATAATTTTCCTTTCAAAGCGTCAGTAGGTTTCATCCTGGCTATTTTACGGGCAGGCAGATAGCTGACAATGGTTGCTGTTATGACTACAATTATTATCGTTACGAGAATCAGATGCAGACTATAGTATGGGAAGATTTTTTCTGCAATAGGAAGATCGGTCGCTTTGGTAGCGGCTTTCATGGATAGGCCGACCTTGCCCAGTAGCAGGAATAGTGGTATTCCATAAAGTGCTCCTACGATAGTTGCCAGGATGCTGTGGGCGCCACCTTCAACTGTAAAGATCCCGACAACCTGTAGTCTGGTCATGCCAAGTGCAATATAGGTTCCAATCTCCTTCTGCCTGCGGAAAATTGACAAGACCTGGGTATCGAAAATTGCAATAAGCGCAATAATGAGCAGCAGACCTTCCATGATTGATCCACCGGCTTTCTTTGCCTGTATTATCTTATCAATATCTGCGAGAAGATAATTCTGATCCCTGAATATCCAGTCTCCCATTTCCTTAAGTTGAAACTGTTTCCCGGCCACCAGCATGGTGACTTCATTATTCATACCCATCATTTTCTGCAAAACATCCAGTCGGAGATATATTTGCCCTTTGTCGGCAGCTGGCACATCGCATTTGAATATTGAAGCTATTTTGATATCACGGGCATCGAATGTCCCGTTTTTATCACGCCATCTCAGCAACAGTTTGTCGCCGACTTTCAGTTTTGCCGATTCGGCCATCCTGTTGCCAATAATGGCATAATCAAATTCATCGGAAGGTTTTAGTTGGGACGTTGGCAGTTTAAGAACAGTCTGCCCGGGATCAATACCTTTGAGCATAACTGTCTCAAGCCTTCCCTGCGGGAAAGCAGTAGCCTGGGCTATCAAAACCGGCACGAGATTTTTTTTATCGATCTCCGATTGAATTTCTGCATTGACCGGTCCGTGTGAATCCTGTATGGTAAATGCATCAAACTTGTCATATTTTGGGTGCCAGAACTGCCCGTAACCTATTTCCCAATCGCGGGTATCATTACGGCTCGTCCTGTTCCATCCGTCAATCACTCCATTATAAAAAATAATAATTACAAAGGCAAAGGAGAGAACCGCTACATTCAGCCAGGTCCTCAGACCCGCGCCTATCAGGTTTTTAAATGCTAATTTTAGTGATAACATAGTCTTAGTTCTTTGCGTCGGTTACCGGAACATCTTTTACTACTTTGCCATCTTCGAGTCTTACAATCCGGTTCAGGTATTGCATAACCTTTTCATCATGAGTGGCAAAAAGAAAAGTTGTATTTAATTCCCTGTTCAGACTTTTCATGGTCTGAAGTATGTGATGGGAATTCTCTGAATCGAGATTTGCTGTTGGCTCATCGGCCAGTACGATCTCAGGACGTTTTACCATCGACCGGGCAATTGCAACGCGCTGACATTCACCTCCTGACAGCATCGCCGGTCTCGATTTTACTTTATCAGTGAGCCCAACCCATTCCAGAGCATCCATTACTGCTTTCTTCCTTTGGGCACCAGACAAATTCTGGAGAAGAAGAGCGAATTCAACATTCTCATAGACAGTATAAACGGGTAAAAGGTTGAAGGTTTGAAAAATGAAGCCAATATGACGGTTTCTGAGAACCGCTGATTGCTTATGGGATAGCGATGCTATTGATTTTCCGAGAACAATTACATCGCCTTCCGATGGGGAGTCAAGCGAACCAATAATATTAAGCAGGGTGGTCTTACCCGATCCGCTTGGTCCCACCAGGCCGGTAAATTCGCCTTTTCCAAAATCCATGCTGATGTTTTTGAGTGCGGTGAATTCGGCCTTACCTACAGGGAACCGTTTTACGAGATTTTCAATTTTTACGATTTTGTCCATGTTTAAGCGTTTATCGTTTATCGATTTTTAATATTAAGAACTTACACAGAGTTGCACAGAGGACCACAGAGTTTCACAGAGTAAGCCCCATGCTCCCTGCTCCATGCCCTCCGCCACATCGCCTGTCGCCAATAATACATTCCACCTCTGTGGCTCTCTGTGGTCCTCTGTGGTTCTCTGTGTAAGTTCTTCATTTCTTATTAATGATTGAATACGAACATCACCTGAACACCTTTTCCTGCAAACAGGTTCTGCCCAAGTCCCTGAGCCGGTATGTTATAATCCACCGGGTTCCAGAATCCCATCAGGTAAAATGTAATATTATTAAATTGTTTCTGCCAGCTGATAAAATTATAGGTTTTCCTGTTATTCCAGTCAAAATATACAATCCCGCTGATGTTGTCGAAGAGCCCTATAGGGTATGAAGCAGACAACAGCGAGAAGGTGGTGGTGTTTTGAAAAGCGAATGGTTTTTTATCGTATGAGGCAAGTAATTGTTCAAATATTACATATAAGCCATTGCCTGCGTTGAAAGTGTAGTCGGTGCCAAGATTAAGTATTTCCTGGTTTGTGAATATTCCCAGATCCTTGTTCTTTTTAGCCCATGAACCTTCAAACCATAATCCCACAACGAGGTCGAGCTTGATGTCGAAACCAAGTTTATTCTCAGGCACTTCACTGAATTCAGGTATGGATGCGTTTAATTTCCTCGTATCAGAGATCCGGTAATTATAAGTTATTGCTGCTTCACCTGTCGGGACAGGAATCTGAACCCTTCCACCCGCCTCAGGATAGCGGCTGTTTGTGCCTGCCGGTTCCCATCCTCTTGGTTTTGTATTTCCATAGAGACCCCAGAGCCAGATATTGGCATTATTCAAGAAATAATATCTTCCCAGAACACCCCAGACTCCGTCTGTCAGTTTCAGCGGATCGCGGGGATCAATCTGATCAAACCACATAAGAGGCCGCAGGAGGGATGCAGAACCGAAATTTAATTTCTGCAGACCTGCACGGAGCTCAAGCTGATGCGAAGAGTATCTTACCCAGGCACGATAGGGCTTTATCTGGCCAGAGGTTTTGAGAGAGTCAAATGGATTCAATCCGGCACTTCCGTTTATGTTTGCCGAGATTTCAAAATCAATCAGATGATCATTTTTCAGTAGAATACCCGAATTCAATTGAGGAATATATCTCACCCCGGAGTAGAGAGGAAGCTTATTCCCACCGTTATAGTTTATCCATGCTGATGCCTGCCCTTTAAAGGTGAGGCTGTCCTGTGCCTTACAATATGGAGGAAGGATAATAAGCAGAAGCAGAAGAAATATTATGCCGGTGTTCTTTTTCATCGGTTAGCTGAAGGTGAAATACCATAAAGAAACATATTCGCCAATTCCATAACAAGCTCGCGGGGTGTATTAAATAGCTTCATCACATCTTTATCAGTCAGCATTGGAGCAGATTTTTGCATAAAAAGGAACATAAATTCTATATTAAGGTCTTTCCTGATCCATCCCTCAATCTGTCCCGCTTTAAATAGCTCAAGAGTTTCCATCCACATTAATTTCGATTTCTCTTCTATGTATGAAGTCAATCCTAATTCCGGGTTATTATAAAAATCACTCAGGAACTCTTCACTGATATCAACTGTTCCTTCAAGTTTTAACTGAAGAATCTTTTTCATCTTTTCGGATGGGGAAGTCTTTCCCTGCATTAGTTCCCTGAATTTTATTAAACCATCATTGGCAACCTTATCAAAAACAGCCCTGGCAACTTCGAGTTTATTTGGGAAGAATCTGTAAAATGTCATCTTGCTCGTTTTAGCGTCCCGGCATATCTCATCAATTGTTACTCTCCGAAAGCCATATTTCCAAAACAGCTTTTGAGCTGATTGCAGGATTGCAGTGCATTTCTTATTGCTTATTAATACTTCCATTTAAGCTTATGATTATCGAAACAAAAATATACAAAAAATCAATAAGTATACTAAAAAAGTAAATAAATAATAAAATAGTAATATTTAGGGAAAAGCGTAAAAAAAGACACTCTTTATATGAGTGTCTAAGAGAAGACTTTTACCACAACTATGTTAAATGTTTGAATATAATCTCTTTTATGTGATTACCCCCTTTCTTATTCCCGCAAAGCGGGAAACGATGCCCTGGCTCGTCTGAACCCAGTCAGGGCAGTCTCCTTCCCCTGGGGGAAGGTCGGGAAGGGGGTCAATTTCTTTATTTCAGAAGCTGTAGATAACCGATTGTTCCGGGCAGATTCAGAGCTTCTCCCTTATTCCCCAAAGGACAACCAGGTACAGGACAGTTTATTACTTTATGTTCTTTATTATCAGCGGGCTCCCATCCCATGATCAGGAATAAAGCAAAGAAGCCAATTAAGAATGCTACAATAACATGCCATCCGCCTGTGACCCATCTGACAACATCTCTGTCAGCAGGGAATTTATTTGTAATCGCAACTCCGGCGGATGAGCCAAACCAGACCATCGAGCCTCCGAAACCGACACTGTATGCCAGCATGCCCCAGTCAAAATGTCCCTGATCGAGACAAAGTTTTGTGAGGGGGATATTATCGAATACGGCTGAAAGAAATCCCAATGAAAGAGCTGTTATCCATGAAGCACTTGGCAGTTCCTCTACAGGCATCATGGAAGCGCTAAGGACCAGGCAAAGCAGGAATGTGGTACCCTTTAAGGCACCCTGAACTTCTTTCCAGGGGATGGGACTGAGGAATGCACTTATTATGATTGCAATCCACACTCCAAGAGCTGGCATGTCATAAAGAATATTTGATATTATTGCACCGGCAAGAATTAGTCCGACACTAATCAGCTTAATCCCGACAATCCTGGCATTGGGTTTCGGATCTTTCTGAATCCTGTGAAATTTGTCCTGTTGCTTTGAGGCAAAGTATGCAAAAAACATCAGAGCAAAAATGGACGCTATGAATGCATGAAGGACGTTGAAAGCGCTGACTCCGTCTATCCACATCATCGTAGTTGTAGTATCACCGACGACACTTCCTGCACCACCGGCATTACTTGCTGCGACAATTGCAGCAATATAGCCAATGTGAACTTTCTTTTTGAATACCACAAGGGCAATTGTCCCACCGATAAGCGCAGCTGCAATATTATCGAGAAAGGATGATAATATAAATACAAAGATCAACAGCACAAATGGTCCTTTCCAGTCATCGGGAAGAAACCTTGGAAGCATATCGGGTACCCCTGATTCTTCAAAGATTTTTGACAATACTGCAAATCCAAGTAAAAGCCCGAGCAGGTTTAGAATTATTCCCCATTCGCCCTGTCGTAAACTTTTATCCATCAGCTGTTCGCCAATAGGAGTTGTTCCGAACAGATGTCCAAAAAGATGAAACCCCGGGTCAAAAACAAGCTTAAAAGTCAGCAATACAGTCAATCCGATTACTGCAACCCAAAACGTCTGTTTATGAAAGAGAGCAACACCAACAAGAATTAGTCCGAATATTACAAATTCAAGTCTGATAGGTCCGATGGCGGGAACAGATGTGCCCGCAGCGAAAAGGCATACAGGTGAAAACAATACAGCTATTAACATCAACATTTTCTTACCGTTACCGGAGAGAAGCGTGCGAAGAAAGTCTTTCATTTTTAAATTGAATTTTATGAATGTTGCATCGGAAAAAAGAAGGCGGCAAGATAAAAACAATTTTGAATTTCTTATTATTAACAGGGTCAATAAAACTGCACTAAAGTTTAAATATACTGTTGATATGTTTTAAAGCCTCATTTTTTTAAGATTCAATTATTATCTTGTTGCCGAAACATATAATACTTAACTCAATTGAACTAATATGAAGATCTTATCCAAATTACTTATTTTCTCTGTATTGGGAACTGTTCTGACCGGTTGTTATTCGGCGCAAAAAGCAGTCCCTGGAGGTAATCTCAAAATTAAGAACGTAATACTGATGATTGGTGATGGGATGGGACTCCCTGATGTCAATTCAGCGATGAGTGTTTCGGATAAGCCTCTTAATATTGAGAGATGCCAGGTAATCGGATTACAGAAAACATATTCGTCCGACAATTACATTACTGATTCCGGAGCAGCAGGAACTGCGCTTGCAACCGGGACAAAGACAAAAAACGGAGCGATCGGAATGGATCCTCAGGGAAATCGTGTGCGTTCGATCCTTGAAATCGCTGAAGAAAACGGGTTGGCTACGGGTCTTGTTTCCACTTCTTCAATAACACACGCCACGCCGGCATCATTTATAGCACACCAGTCGAACAGAGGAAGTTATGAGGATATCGCATCTGATTTTCTGAAAACTGATATTGATGTCTTCATTGGAGGCGGTTATGATCATTTTGCAAGAAGAAAGGATAATCTGATTCTGACCGACAGTCTTAAACTCAGAGGTTACGAGGTGGATACTACTTTGGAAAAAATTCTTGGATCAACATCCATGAAGCTTGCAGGGTTTACTGCTCCCGTGCATAATCCTTACAGGTTAAAGGGAAGGGGCGACATGTTGCCTCAGTCTTCAGTTAAGGCGATTGAAATATTGAATAAAAACAAGAAAGGATTTTTCCTGATGATCGAAGGATCACAGATTGATTGGGCGGGTCACGCGAATGTGGCAGATACATTAATCGATGAAACGCTCGATTTTGATAAGGCGGTAGGAGCAGTACTTGATTTTGCAAAGCGTGACGGTCATACGCTTGTAATTATAACAGCTGATCATGAAACCGGAGGAGTAACAATTACAGGTGGCGACAGACAACTGCATAAGGTGAGTTTAAGTTTTTCGACTAAAGATCATACCGCCGTAATGGTGCCTGTATATGCATATGGACCCGGTTCTCAAAAATTTGCGGGCATTTATGAAAACACCGCGATCTTTCAAAAGATGCTCGAATCTTTCAGTTTCGGGAAGACAAAGTAGTGCCCTGCATTCCAGATAATAAACGATTAATCCGGTGTTTAAGGCTACAAAAATCTTAAATTGCAAGCGATTACAACTCTAAAATCAATAAAGATGAAAAATATGAAATATATACTATTTGCGCTGGCACTGGTGGCAGTACTAAACTCCTGCGCACCTGTCTATAAATGTGGTGATACAATACCTGCAAAAGTCCCGGTTATGTGGAGTAAAAACCTGAAACTTACAGTTAGTGAAAGAGATAAATTGTGCAAGAATCTTGCTGCAAAAGAAAAAGAAAACAGAATGCTTAAAGATACAGTTACAAACCTTTCAGGCAGACATAATAACCTAACCGAACAATATAATTCGTTGTATGGGAAAAACACTGTTCTGGAAGGGAAGTACAAAGACCTGATTAACGAGAACCTGTCAAAAACAGATCAGTTTAATAAGGCGATGCAGGCAAAATCCGACGAGCTTAATGATAAAGAAAAATTGCTTTCAGAAAGAGAGAACGCCCTTGCAGATATGCGGGTAAGGATTGCGCGGCAGGATTCCATCACAAAAAGGTTAAATACTATTTTGCATGATGCACTGCTCGGCTTTAACCCGGATGAATTGTCAGTTGAAATCAGAAACGGAAAAGTTTATGTATCAATGTCAGATAAGTTGCTTTTCAAATCTGGAAGTTCTGCAGTTGAGGATAAAGGGAAAGAGGCTTTAAAGTTGTTGAGCGGAGTTCTTGAGAAGAACGCCGACATTGATATTCTCGTGGAAGGACATACCGACAACGTGCCCATAAAAACGGCTATATACAAAGATAACTGGGATTTAAGCGTTGCAAGGGCAACATCTATTGTAAGGATCTTAACTACAGATTATAAAATTGAACCAACCCGGATGACTGCATCAGGCAAGGGTGAATTCTTCCCAAAATCAGATAATGACACTCCCGAAGGCAGAGCAAAGAACCGGAGAACGGAAATTATCCTTTCTCCAAAGCTTGACGAAATAATGAAACTATTGCAGATCTGAGATTAAGATCCCGGAGTTTTGTTTGTAGCCATCACCATTTTTACCTTAAGCCGTGAGCCTATCTCGAGAAGATCGGCAAGATCCTGAACGGAAAGGGTATATTCCATACGCAGAATAATGGTTGGTTCCTGCAATGTCGTTATCTGTGCCTTTAAAAGCGGTTCGATATCATTAAAGCTGACCTGATGGCTGTCGATATAATATTTCTTATCCTTTGTAACGGAAATTGAGATCTGTTGCTTGCTTAGATTCTGTGCTGATCTGGAACTGGGCAGCAATAGTTTTATCACATTCGGATTGGCCAGTGAAGAGACGATCAGGAAAAACAGAAGCAGGAAAAACATAATATCGTTCAGAGACGAAGTACTCACTTCTGCCTTGAAATGTTTTTTTCTTTTAATGATCATGTTACAGTACTTTTATTACCTCATTAACCTGTCTTTGCATATCAATCGAGTAACGGTCGATCATCATCTGAAGATAATGATAACAGCTATAGGCTATTACGCCGACAATCAGTCCTGTGCCGCTGCAGATCATCTTCTGATATAATCCGCCGGCAATAATGCCGATACTTATATTATCGGCAAGGGAGATATTATAGAAAATTTTTATAACCCCGGCAATAGTTCCAATGAACCCCAGCATTGGTGCTATACCTGCAATGATACCAAGATAACCCGTGTTCTTTTCCATTTCGGAGATTTCAAGATTGGCAGTAGCCTCCATATAATTCTCAATTTCCTTTGGTGTCTTGCTCTTCTGGCTCAAACCGCTTTCGAGTATTCTTCCAAGCGAAGTATCACTGCTCTGGCTTTGTAACAGCGCTTCCTGCTGCTTTTTATTCCTCATTTCGCCAATAATATTAAATACCAGGTCCTGATCTACAACCGCTGTTTTTCTGATATAAAGAAACCTTTCAATGAAAAGATATATGCTGAATATTGATAGCAGGAGTATTGGTATCATGATGAATCCGCCTTTCATAAGCAATTCAAAAACATTGTTGACGGCATTGGTATCTTTCAGATGAGGCTGATCTATTGCAAGGAGAAGGAAGTTGTACACCATTTTTTATCTTTTTAAGGACTCAAGTTAATTCGAACAAAAGTACAAACTCTTTAGGAAAAACAGGTAGTAACGATTAAATTTGGATTTTTAAGGGATGTACTGTTCTTAACTGAAGGTATATTTAGCGGGAGTGATAATTTTTCACGAAAATCTTCGTTTTTGAATAATAAATAAAACCAGACCGATATGACTGCTGCATTTTTGCAAATTACTCAGACTTTTGATACCCTGAACAAAGCGGGTGCCACATCACTTCCCGTTCAGCATGCTCCCGAAGCTACAAGACTGATTGATATGATTATGAAGGGAGGTATCATAATGATACCGATCGGGGTGCTTTCAATAATTGCCGTGTATGTATTTATAGAAAGGTATCTGACTATCAGGCGTCATATTTCTTCGGATGTGGATTTTATGAACAGTATTCACGAGTATATACTTAACGGAAGAACTGACTCAGCGCTCACGTTATGCAGGAATACTGCAAAACCTATTGCAAGGATGATCGAGAAAGGTATATCGCGTTTGGGCAAACCAATAAAAGAAATTGAAGAATCCATTGAGATAGCAGGTAAATTTGAAGTTTACGATCTTGAAAAGAATATCCAGATTCTGGCTGTTATCGCAGGTATAGCACCAATGTTTGGTTTCCTCGGAACTATTATCGGCGTTATAAAAATATTCTTCAATATTTCATTAACAAGCGACGTGAGCATAGGCAGCGTTTCTGCCGGTCTCTATGTAAAAATGGTTACCAGCGCGGCCGGATTGATTGTGGGTATAATGGCATATATCGGTTATCATTGGCTTAATATAATATTGAACAAGGCCATACATCAGCTGGAATGGAATGCGATGAATTTCATTGACCTTCTTAAAAGTCCGTCAAAATGATAGATCTTCGTAAGAAAAAAGATTTTACTGCCGAAGTTTTTACTTCAGCGATGAACGACATTATGTTCTTTCTTATGTTGTTCTTCATTATTATATCCACACTGCTGAATCCCAGCATGATCAGAGTATCATTGCCAAACTCGCGAAGCAGCCAGTCGATACAGAAAAAAGAGATCAATGTTACAATGACAAAAGAGAAACTTTATTATGTCAATAATACTCAGGTCTCTTTCGATGCTCTTGAATCTCAGCTGAAAAACGAACTTTCGAAATCACCCGACGCCTTTATAATGCTGCGTTTTGACAATACTCTTCCTATTCAGGAATTGGTGGATGTGCTTTCTTTAGGGAACAGACTTAACTCAAAAATGATCATTGCCACTGCTAAAAGCAAGTAGGGTTTTTCCGCAGGTTTTCAAATTAAGCGGGGATCGTCAAACAATTAGCTTTTCCTTGTTTTCCTGGTAAAGCTTCATGCTCTCGAGAACTATCTCATATGCTCTTTCCTTGCTCAGGAATTGTTCCACAATAACATTCTTGTGTTCAAGTTTTTTATAATCTTCAAAAAACCTTTTCAATTCAACAAGAGTGTGAGGAGGTAATTCGCCCAGTTCATTCATGTAATTTACTGACATATCGTTAGCAGCGACGGCTATTATCTTATCATCCCGTTCTGCCCCGTCAATCATTTCCATGGCCCCGATCACTTTTGCCTGAACAATACACATTGGGAACACATCTATTGAGCATATCACAAGTATGTCGAGGGGGTCGTGATCGTCACAATATGTTTGTGGAATGAAACCATAATTTGCAGGGTAATGGACCGACGAGAACAGAACCCTGTCGAGTCGCAGAAGACCTGTTTTTTTTTCGAGCTCATATTTTCCTTTCGAACCTTTTGGAATTTCTATAATGCATTGAACCAAAGAGGGAGCATTTATCCCGATATCAACGCAATGCCAGGGATGACTGCAGAATTTCATATTGTGAAATTTAATAAGAATCAAAGTTACAAATAAAGTTTGTTTCATGGATAAAGTCCCCCATTCCTGATTTCTTACTCTTCACCCCGAGGAGATTTCCCATTCTCGCTTTTTTACTCCCAACCCCCTGAAGGGGCTTAATCCCAGTCGCAGTTCTTGAACCCCCTTTCAGAGGGCCTAATCTTTCGTCACATCTTTTCGATACTCACCCCCAAACCCCATAGCCGTCAACCTAAGAGGTAAGGTGCAGAAATACAATGGGTTAAATTTCCCCTCCTTTCTTTCGTCACATCTTTTTTCCTCTCAATACTGCCATTTACAAAAATGAAGCAATGAAGTATTCGTTATAATGATCGGGAGATCCCTCAACTCATCCACCACATATCCAGAGCTTTAGAGACAGGATCAGAGGTGGATGAGTTTCGGGATGACAAATATTTTGTCAGTATTGGGGGAAGGAAGAAGCGGCGATTCGACCGAAATTTTTTAGAATGAAGAAAATGTTGATTCGAATCGCCGCTTCTTCCTTCCCAATTGTTCCCCTTATAAGCCGAACGAATCCACCTTTCTCATTTACAGATATTTAAACGCTTATGGTGGATGAGTGAGGGATCTCCAAGGTTTGATCAAATTTCCAAAATAATATTGACAGAAAGATGTGACTAAAGATTAGTTCAGGGGGCAGTGGGTAAATGACCGGGAATGAGATACATCCTCTATTTGAGTCTAAAGAGTGTATATTTATATTATTTTTGAGAAAACAATCCTCATGAAAATACCCGAACTGTCCGATATTGAATCTGCTTATACACGAATTAAACCATATGTTCACAATACTCCTGTTCTGAGCTCAGTACAGCTGAATGATATTTTCAACTGCGAACTTTACTTCAAATGCGAAAATTTCCAGAAAGTTGGGGCGTTTAAGTTCAGAGGAGCCATGAATGCTGTCCTTTCATTGAATTCAGATCAAAGGGAGAGAGGTGTTGTAACGCATTCTTCCGGCAATCATGCAGCCGCTCTTGCTCTTGCTTCGAGGATGAACGGCATAAAAGCCAATATTGTGATGCCGGAAACTGCGCCTGAGGTAAAGAAAAATGCCGTCGCAGGTTATGGAGCGAGTATTACATTCTGTAAACCTACTCTTGAAGCACGTGAGAGCACTACAAATGACATAATGCATCAGACAGGGGCTACACTCATCCATCCTTATGATAATTTCAATGTCATTTGCGGCCAGGGAACAGCCGCTCTGGAACTTCTTCATGAAAGAGGAGATCTTGATGTTGTAATTGCACCGGTTGGCGGCGGTGGACTTATGAGCGGAACTTCAACATATGTAAAGGGATATAGCGGTAATATTCAGGTTTTAGGTGCCGAGCCTCTTAATGCCAACGACGCTTATATTTCATTTACCACCGGAAATCTTACACCCTCGGAAAATCCGTCAACATGTGCAGACGGACTGCTGACTTCACTAAGTGAACTTACCTTTGCCATTATAAGGAAGAACGTGGATGCCATTTATACGGTAAAGGAAGAATCAATTATCAGCAGTATGCTGCTGGTGTGGGAGAGAATGAAAATCATTATTGAACCTTCATCAGCCACAGTACTGGCTGTCATTAAGGAGAATCCTGGTTTATTCAGAGGTAAAAAAATTGGGCTTATTATTTCGGGTGGAAATGTTGATTTCAGAAAACTACCATTTTAAGCTTTCTTTTTGAAATATGCCACAATAGGATAGTGGTCGGAATATTTCATTTTGATGATCTCAAAGTAGATATTTTTGTATTTATTATCATATAGAATATAATCAATCCTGTTGGGAGGATAGTTTCCTTTATACGTAAAGCCCGCTCCGTATCCGGAATTTATAAATGAATCATTGAGCCCTTTTCTTATTTTCCTGTATGTATATGAAACCGGAGTATCGTTGAAATCTCCGACTACCATAACTTTATAAGGAGATTTGTTTATATAGTCTTTTACGATTTGTGCCTGGATTGCTCTTTTCTGAAACCCTTTTTTGAGGCTGACTGACAGGCTTTTAACCTCGTTGATAGTTTTCTTGTCTCTTGAAGCTGTCATCTCTTCAATAAATGAGCGTTCCATTCTTCTTAGACGGAATGATTCCAGATGATTATTATATATTCTGACTGTATCACTATTTATAACAATATCAGTATAGATGGTAAGACTTGAGGAGGCGGGATGAACTATTTCGCCCCTCCTTATTATAGGATATTTACTGAAGGTAACAATGCCATAATATCTGTTCTTCCCCGATTTGGTGACTTTCATATGTGAATAATATTTGCCACCGAGATATCCTATCATCAATGATTCTTCAACAGCCGGCTTTCCTACCAGAAAAAACTCCTGGAGACAGATGATATCAGGACTCTGGGATTTAAGGAATGAAAATATCCTCTTTTCAGAAGTGATCCCATGATTATTCTCAAAAAAATTAAACAGACGGACATTGTAACTCAGTAATTTATAGGTATTCGTTTTATTCCCCGAAGGTTTGGATAGTCTGATATAATTCGACAAATGAGTAAAGCCAATTGCAATTATTGCAACCGAGATCAAAGCCTCAAATCTTAACAGCATTGCCCAGATTATTACCAGGATAATGTTGATAAGAAGCAGATATGGGTAAGCCAGACCGAAGAATGCCGGGAGGGTAAAGTCTACAGGACTAACTACAACGGCAAGATAGGATAACAGAAGAGATATAGCGAAAATTCCATTAACGGCTAAAAGAATTCTATATAGGATCTTTCTCAATGACAAGAGTTTGTAATAACAAAATTACCTTTTTTGATTATACCTGATAATTTTTATTCAGGCCGCTTAATTTGAATTCAATTTTTTTTCTGGCTTTCTCTGAAAAGAGTTTCCTTTTCTTCTTTAGTCAGACTGTCATATCCTCCTTTGGATATCTTGTCCAATATGCTGTTTATGTTTTTCTGATGCTCTGCTTTAATTTTATTATACTCATACTCATTTGCTACCTTCTTATGGGTAACCTTCAGTTTTTTTCTGGGCTTAAACATAGTCACAAGGAAATCTAAAATTTTGTTTAAACCCTTACCGATGTCGTGTCCATGTCGCAGATTCATAATATAAACATAACCAAAAATTGCTCCGCCGATATGTGCCAGTTTTCCGCCTGAATTTGTGGAAAAGTTCATTACTGATGTGAGGACAAATATGGCCAGAGCCATATACTTTATTTTTATTCTTCCGAACAGAAACAACTGGATAGTGTAGTCAGGAACGTATGCTGCAATCGCTATTACGATGGCCATCACTGAGGCTGAGGCTCCTATTGCCACCGATTCTGCCACTACATCGGTATATACAGGAAAAATATTAAAAGAAAGAATATATACCAGGGCTCCGCAAATTCCCCCCAGAAGGTAGACTGCAATCAGTTTTCTTTGATCAAGATATTCAAGGAAAATCCTGCCGAACCAGTAAAGCCATAGCATATTGAATAATATATGCCAGACATCCTTGTGAGTGAACATATATGTGATTAATGTCCAGGGCCTGGCCAATAATGCTTTCAGCGAAGCAGGAACCGATAAGATATCGATTGCTTTTTCGGTTATTATGCTGTTCTTCAGCAGAAATCCGATAATAGTAGTTATGGTAATTAGAATAAAAACTGCTATATTGATATATATCAGCCGGGTAAGATTATTTCCGTTTTTGAAAGTTAATTTTACGTCGTCCCAGATTCCCATCAATACAAAGTATTTGTTGTTTTTCTCCAGTATTTAATCAGAATATATCCGAACAGCATACCACCCAGATGAGCGGCATGGGCTATATTGCTTCCAGGCTGTGTTACTGCAAGAATCAATTCAAGAGCGCCATAGCCAATAACAAGGTATTTTGCCCTGATGGGCATAGGTGGGAAAAGCAGGAAGAGCTGGGTATTCGGGAAAAGAACGCCAAATGCCAGCAAAACGCCGAAAATTGCACCCGATGCTCCGACTGTAGGAGTGTTCAGCAATAACTGAAGACTTTGCATGCTTGTCTCTGTAAAGACCTTTCCCTGTCTGAAGTATGCCGTCCCCTCTGAAAGTACTGCCTGCAGATTGTCGGGGCTCATACTGTTTACAAGGTGATTATATTGAAAGAAGATAACAGTTTCATGAGTAAATGCTGCCCCTAATCCACAAACAAGGTAAAATGTAAGAAACCTTTTGGGACCCCATACATTTTCGAGGATCGGACCAAATATAAATAATGCGTACATATTGAAGAAGATATGCATGAACCCGCCATGCATAAACATATGAGTGATGATCTGTACGGGTTTAAACTGTTCCGATTTCGGGAAATATAATCCAAGTATAGAATTCAGATCAACTCCAAAGACGCTCCTGGCAGCATAGTAAGCCAGAATCATCAATATGTTCAGCATAATAATATTCTTCACTACCGGGGGTAATCCCAGAAAGCCTCTGCCGTATCCGTTCATTTTTCTATTTTTATTTTTTCTGTTTCCGCAATTGTCGGGCCAAAAATTGTAATTAAACTCAATCAGTCAATTTGTCATTTTTACGTTACATTTCTTCCTTTTTTACCCCCAAACCCCTAAAGTGGCCTTGTTTCTTGAACCCCCTTTAGGGGGCAGGGGGTTTAAACCTTTTATCAATATCCTCCAGGCTTATAATGCTTATAACCGGCTTTCCTTTTGGTGAATAATTTGGCGACTGACATGAAAAAAGTGTGTCAAACAGATCTTCCATTTCGCCCTGGCTCATCACTTTCCCGTATTGAATAGCTGAGGCACAAGCCATTCCTGCGGCTATTTTCTCTTTTGCCCCTACTGAGGGTTCTGTTTGAGTATTTTTGTAATCCTCGAGTAGTATCTCCAGCATCTCCAGAGGATCGGATGACCCACTGTCAGCAGGTCGCCCTCTGATTATAATTTTATTGTTACCCGAATGTTCGAAATTGAATCCAAGTAAAACAAGCTCCTTTTCAATTTCCTTCAGAATGAAATAATCGGAAGGATTAAGCTCAGCGGTAACCGGAAACATATCAACCTGACTGATAGCTCTGTTGTTGCTCAGACATTCAAGGAATCTTTCATAGAGAACACGTTCATGGGCTCTTTTCTGGTCGATAAGCATAAGTCCTGATTTAACCGGACAAACGAAATATTTATTTTTTATCTGAAAGAATTTTCTTTGTGATTCCTGTATTTTTTCATATTTATCCGGATCCTGTTCTTCTTTTTCCAGGGTCGAGTAGAGTTTCTCCCAGTTTGCACTATTTTCTCTTTCAAATCTTTCAACGAACCCCGATCTTTCATTGTTCCTTTCTTCCCCTTCGAACGGATTGTACCGGGGATTTATTTCGATAACAGGCTGATCAGGCATT
Source organism: uncultured Bacteroidales bacterium (assembly GCA_963792925.1). Classification (GTDB taxonomy): domain Bacteria; phylum Bacteroidota; class Bacteroidia; order Bacteroidales; family VadinHA17; genus LD21. The sequence continues at coordinate 359,703 of CAWBYC010000005.1, forward strand.
GAACCTGAAGATTTCATCATAACCGGAATATCAATAAGAGCTTCATTTTCAAAATCGAGTGACGGGACTATGTTGAACCTGCCGAGAGCTTCACGTACAGAAGCCATGAGTATCTGCCATATTGATCTTTCGTCCTCAAACTTTATTTCAGTTTTTGTAGGATGAATATTTATATCAATCGACGCCGGATCGGCTTCCATGAAAACAAAATAGGAGGGTATCGCTTCAACCGGCAAAATATTCTGATAGGCTTCCACAACTGCTTTATGAAAATAAGGATGTTTCATAAAACGGTTATTGACAAAGAAGAACTGTTCGCCATACGTGCGCCTGGCATTTTCCGGTTTACCAATGAATCCTTTAATTTTTATCAGACTGGTATCTGTCTCAAGTGTGATAAGATCCTGATTTATCTGCTTCCCGAAAACACCTATGATCCGTTGTCTTAAATTTCCGGAAGCCAGGTTATAGATCTCATTATCATTGTGATGAAGAGAGAATCTTATATCGGGATGAGCGAGAACGATCTTCTGAAACTCATTGACTATATGTCTGATTTCTGTATTGTCGGATTTCAGGAATTTTCTGCGCGCCGGGATATTGTAAAAAAGATTTTTTACAGAAAAGCTTGAGCCGACAGGACAACTGCATGGTTCCTGTGTTTCGACCTTTGAGCCATTGATAACTACCAGAACACCGGTATCGCTTTCTGCTCTTCTTGTTTTTAGCTCAACCATTGCCACAGCTGCTATCGAGGCAAGCGCTTCTCCCCTGAATCCTTTGGTTGTAATGGCGAATAAATCCTGAGCTGAAGTTATTTTTGATGTTGCATGTCTCTCAAATGACAACCTGGCATCGGTTTCAGACATTCCTGTGCCGTCATCAATTATCTGAATAAGAGTTTTACCTGAGTCTTTTATGATTACCCTGATATTTTTTCCTCCCGCATCGACTGAATTTTCAACCAGTTCTTTCAGAACGGAAGCAGGCCTCTGTATTACTTCCCCTGCAGCAATCTGGTTAGCTACGGAATCGGGCAAAAGTTTTATTACATCAGGCATTAATCAAGATATTATACAATGTAGAGCTAACATTTCAATGGGATAACAGTTCATAATGAGAGGCCGATCACCCATTTTTAAAACACTTACAAATATATATATAATAGATTAAAAAGTGACCAGAGTGACTAGAGTGCATGGAGTGCCTGATTTTTACCCCTAAATCCCCCAGGGGGGACTTTGGCTTTTCAGTAGACTTCATATTTTGTTTTATCCTTGAGTTTTTGCCTCAGATTTGAGAGTGAAAGCCAGAGCTTACCAAAATGCTTAAAGTCCCCCCTGGGGGATTTAGGGGTGAAGCCACGGAGGTGCCCTTTGCTTTGCGCCCTGTGCTATTAGCTCCTTTGTGTTCCTTTGCGCAACACTTCGTGCCCTTTGTGGTTAATGTATTTGTTTATGCCCATTATGCTGTTTTCTTGTATCTTCTGACTGCAAGCGAAGTAAAACAAACCGCTATCAGTCCAAGGGACGATAATTCACGTCCGATATCAGTAATTGAAGATCCCTTTAACATTACCATCCTGTTAATTCTCATCAGATATGCTACAGGATTAATGAGATTGAAATCCTGGGCCCACATTGGCATGCTTTCGTAAGGAGTGAAGATGCCGCTCATAAGGATAAATATGATCATGCAAAAAAATGCGACGAACATAAACTGTTGCTGTGTAGCTGAAAATGTTGAAATGAATAATGCCAGACCAAGTACGGCGATCAGAAAGATTGTGCTTCCGGCGAACATTAGTAAAACACTTCCTTCAAAAGGAATGTTGAAGGCGATTTTTCCCAGGATCAATCCCAGGGCAAGATCTGTCAATCCTATCAAAAGGAACGGAGTCATTTTTGCAATTATGAAATGGTATTTTCTGACAGGAGTAACGTTTATCTGTTCGATGGTACCAACCTCCTTCTCTCTCACCATGTTAAGTCCTGCGAGCAGGAATCCGATGGCAGTAACAAGAATGACAAGAATACCCGGAAGCATATAAAATTTATAATTTAATAATTCATTGTACCAATACCTGTTGGTAATGTTAATCATCGGTAACGGGGTAACCGGCATCGTTGTAATATTATTTTTTACAAGATCCAGATTGTAATCGCGCAAAACGCCGCTAAGGTAAGCCCAGGTGAGCTGAGCCGATGAAGCATTAACAGCATCAATTATTGCCATTATTTTTCCCTGATTCCCGGTTACGATGTCTTTGCCAAATCCTGATGGGATCTGTAGGATCATGCTGCATTTACCAGAGTAAAGCAGATTTTTGGCCTCCTCTTCTGAGAATGTTGAGTATCTGACTTTAAAAAATGTAGAGCCATTAAGCTTGTTTATCAGGCCTCTTGATTCAGATGTCTGATCTTTATCGATGATGGCAAGCCTGACATCTTTCAGTTCCAGTGTTACTGCAGGTACCAATATGAGCATCTGCAATATGGGAACGGCAAAAATTGCTTTGGATATAAATTTATTCCGGAATATCTGGATAAATTCTTTTCTTATCAGGTAAAAAATTGTTCGCATTTTTTTGCGTTTATTGTTTATCGTTTGTCGTGTTTCGTTTCTTCGTCCAGTTACATGTAGGTCATTGCGAGCGAAGCGAAGCAATATCCATGCTTACTGTATCAATCTCCATATTATTCCAACCTTATTTTAAAATTTCTTACACTCAATCCTACAAAAGCCGTTGTCATCAAAATCAGCACCAGTGTTTCCTTCCAGACATATAGTATTCCGGTTCCTTTAATCATTATGTTTTTGATGATTATTATGAAATATCTTGGAGGAAGAACTGAACTTATATAATCATAGATTTTTGGCATGTTTTCAATCGGATAAATAAATCCTGAGAGCAAAACTGTGGGCAGCATGATTCCTATTAATGAGATAAATATCGCCTGCTGCATTGTTTTGGAGACTGTCGAGATAAGGATTCCAAGGGTCAGGCTCATTAATATATAAAGCATGCACTCGGCGAGCAGAAGTATGATGCTCCCCTTAACGGGCAGACCGAATACCAGCCACGATAGCAGAAGGATCAGGAGCACATTTACAAACGACAGGATGAAATAGGGTATAACCTTGCCCAGAATGATCTGTACAGGTTTCAAAGGAGAAACAAGCAATACCTCCATAGTCCCGAATTCTTTTTCCCTGGTAATGGTAACGGAAGTCATGAGTGCTGAGATCAGAATAAGAATGAGTGTCACCACACCAGGTACGAACATGACATTACTTTTGAGACTTGGGTTATAAAACATTTTTACTTCCGGGACAATACGTATTGTGTTATTTGTTACCGGTCTCGAAAATTCAGTTGAAAAATCATTTACTATTGCTGAAGTGTAACTGGTTATAAGTGTAGCGGTGTTCGGCTCCGACCCGTCGGCAATTATGGTCAGAGATGCTTTTCCTTCATTCTGAAGTTTCTTTCCAAAGTCATTTTCAAAGACTATTACAGCTTTTGTTTTGCCTTTTTTAAGGACTTTATCAATGTCGCCAAAAGAAGCAAGGGTCCCGGTTTTTTTGAAGAAACCCGAAGAAATGATCTTATCTGTAAGTTTCATAGTTACCTCGTCGTGAGACAGATCGAGAAATGCTATCCCGGCATTCTTAATATCGTTACTGACAGCATATCCAAAGATCAGGATCTGTGCGGCGGGAATGCCAAATAGTATTATGAGTGTCCTGTAATCCCTGAAAATGTGCAGAAATTCTTTTTTTACAAAGCCGAAAAATCTTTTCATGTATTCTGTTTTATAACCTGTTAAGTGTGCGCTTCCATTTTTGGCCTTGCAATCTTTATGAATACCTCCTCGACAGAAATGGCACTATATTGTTTCTTAAGATTGTCAGGAGTATCAAGAGCAACTATTTTTCCCTCATTCATTATTGAAATTCTGTCGCAATACTCAGCTTCATCCATGTAATGAGTGGTTACAAAAACGGTTATTCCTCTCGAAGCAGTCTCATAAATTGATTCCCAGAATTGCCTTCTTGTTATTGGATCGACTCCCCCTGTGGGTTCATCGAGAAAGACTATTCTGGGTTCATGCAGAACCGCAACTGAGAAAGCCAGTTTCTGCCGTAAGCCGAGGGGGAGATCAGAAATCATTCTGTTTTCATATTCCTGAAAATCAAGTTTTTCCAGTAGTTCAGTAAGTCTTTGTCGTATCAGCTGTCTTGACATCCCGTATATGCCTCCGTAGAGGATAATATTTTCTTTCACAGTCAGATCTTCATAGAGTGAAAATTTCTGACACATGTAACCGATATTCTTTTTGATCTTCTCTGATTCTTTGTACGCGTCGAAACCTGCAACATTTACTTCCCCCGATGTTGGTTTTGATAGACCCGAAAGAATTCGGATGGCAGTAGTTTTTCCAGCTCCGTTAGCTCCCAGAAACCCGAAAATCTCACCGGCATAAACATCAAAATTAAGATTGTCGTTTGCTACAAAATCGCCAAACTTCTTTATCAGATTCTTAACGTGTATTACTTTTTCGGTCATGTACGTTTGTCGTTTATTGTTTGTCGTTTATCGTTTGTCGTTTGTTTATTGTCTTCAGACACATCGCCTATCGCCTATAATACATAATACATCCTTTGTCCTACTCTTTTTCCATGAGTTCAAGAAACCTGTCCTCAATACCTGCTTCTGTTTCGGTTATGGTTGCATCATTAAATTCCTCCCTGATAAGATATTCATTGAGAGATTTTTGTGAATAGTCATCAGTAAGAGTTACATGGATAGAATCTCCGAAAGGATAAGCGGTAAATACTCCTGAATTCTTACGCAGAGTTGTGATCAATCTGTACTTCCCGGAAGCCTTTACCATAAAAAGTTTCTTGCTGAAACCCTCTTTTATCTTCCGGGGAGTATCAACTGAGAGTATTTTGCCATTCTGTATAAGGGCAACCTTGTCGCATCGGATGGCTTCGTCCATATATGGCGTTGATACAATAATTGTGATGTTATATTTTTTCAGTTTACTCAGCATGTCCCAGAATTCCGACCGGGAAACTGCATCCACCCCGGTTGTAGGTTCATCGAGTACCAATAACCTCGGTTTATGGATCAGGGCGCAGGACAAGGCGAGTTTCTGCTTCATTCCCCCCGAGAGATTGCCTGCAATACGCTTTTTAAAAGGCTCTATATGCGAGTAAATATCCTTTATGAGCTCATAATTTTCCTCAACTGTAGTCCCGAAGACTGTCGCATAAAAATTCAGGTTTTCCTCTACTGACAGATCCTGGTACAAACTAAATCTTCCTGGCATATAGCCGATGTTTTTACGGAGTTCTTTATAGTCTTTAACAACATCCATGTTCAGGACGGTCATGCTGCCTTTTTCGGGAAGCAGTAGTGTAGTTATGATCCTGAAAAGCGTCGTTTTTCCTGCCCCATCCGGACCGATAAATCCGAATATATCCCCCTCATCAACCGAAAAAGATATATCTTCCAATGCCTTTGTCGGACCAAATGATTTAAATACCCCCGATGATTCAATAACCTTTGTCATCATTTATTTTTTACATTAGTGAAAAGGGCTTCCCCGGGCATTCCCGATTTCAGGCTGCCATCGTTGATGACATCGATATTTACGGCGTAAACCAAAACAACACGTTCCTCTTTGGTCTGAATGATTTTTGGGGTAAATTCTGCTTTTTCAGAGATATATGAGATGGTTCCCGGGAAAGTTATGTATCCTTTCTCTCCATTATCGATCCTAATGGTACATGTCTGCCCGGTTTTAATTTTTCCGATCTCTGCGCCACTGACAAACACTTTAAGCTTTATTACCGAGAGATCGGCTATCTTGACAAGCGGTTTTCCAGCGGCTGTCATTTCGCCGGCTTCTGAATATTTTTCAATCACGGTTCCCTTCAAAGGGCTTTTTACTGTGCATCTTCTGATCTGTTCATTTACAGTGGCTTTTCTTGCTTCATAGACTGAACGTTCGGCTGAAACAGAAGCCTTCTGAGTATTATTTGCCGAAATCTGTTTCTGAAGAACTGCAACCTGCCCGGCAAGGTCATCATACTGTTTTTGAGTAGCAGCCCCATCTTTCATCATTTTTTCAAACCTGGCTACATTGACATTCAGATTCTCTATCTGTTGATCAAGAATTTCATTCTGCGCGTTTATGGAAGAAAGCCGGATCAGCACAGCCTTCATGCCCGCTTCTATTTCAGCTTTTTGCAGATGCAGGACAGTTGTATCAATCAATGCGATTGTTGCACCTTTATCCACTAAATTACCTTCCACAGGTTCGAACTGAATAATACGGCCGTTTGTTTCGGCAGAAACAATAACTTCAGTTGCTTCAAAATTTCCGAAAGCATCTGCTTTGTCAGTCTTGGTTGTGCAGCTTGTTAAAAGAGCGGCGGCGATTATTATCAATGAGATGGTTTTCATGTCTTTCAGGGATATTGTGGGTTTATCTATTTTGTTACTTTATATGGTGACAGCGCGGTTTAGGGGTTTATTCAATCTCTTTTCCGCTTATGTTCATGTATTCAATTTTAGCCATTGAGAGATTTATTTTATGAATCTCATAGTTAATCATCGCCTGACGCTCCGAATTAAGCTGGTTGAGGTATTCGGTTGCAGTAATCGTACCATTCTGATATTGTGAATCGGATGACGCAGTGATCCTTTTTCGAAGAGCTATAAGTTCGGAATCAGTGGAGGTGAGTGCTTCCAGGCTCTCGATCTCGGAGCTTTTTGCCTCTAAGAGCCTCTTCAGGTTATCAGTAAGATCGCTCTTACGGTCTTCAATGATGCTTTGCTGAAATGAGATTATTTTCTTCTCATTTTTTGACTTACTCCAATCGAAAATATTCCATTTAAGACTTGCTCCTACAACATAATAAGGTGCAAATTCATTCCTGAAAAAATTACTTCCCGGGGGATTACCGTAACCCAGTGATGCGAATCCCATCGCTTTTGGCATCCTTTTGCTTTCAATGACCTTCAGGCCTGCATTAAGCTGATCTTTTCTCAGGTCGAAAAGCTGCAGTTCAGGTCTTGTAAGCTCTTCAGTAAGGTTCTGAGATTGTGATGGCATCGCTAGTTCGGTTGATCCATTTATTTCGAGACCAGTAAGATTGGACAGGATCTTTAAAAATGCGGTTTTTCTTATCTCATTTTCTACAAGTTGCTGTTCTATCTTTAATTTTTCGGAAGTAAGAACATCTGCATCGGCTTTCAGGATCACCCCGTTCTCAATTCCTGACTTCATGGAGGCAATCCTCTGGTTAATTATCTCCAGGTAGTTATTTAAAAGTTCTTTTTGTCTGCCAATGAGCAGAAGATTAAAATAATAATTGTTTATCTGTCCCCGGAGTTTATACAAATCAGTCTCAGTCTGTTTCTGATTTACGCTGAGGTCGGCTTTTTCGAGAGCCCTGGCTCCTTTGATTGCACCGCCATCGTAAATGACCTGATTTATATCGACTGTCACCTTATATTGTTCATTGGGGAGTGGTTTGATTGCACTGGCTATGCCCGGGATCGGAAGAGAGCCAAGGACACTGCTCATATCAATAACCGACGAATTATAAACCAGACTTCCATTTGCATCGAGTGTGGGAAGCCATCCTTTTGCAAGGTTTTCATCCCTGAGTTTTGAAATATCCGAATAACCGGTTTTTTCCTTTGCCAGTGCATTGGAAGATGTCGCTTGTTCATAGCATTCTTTCAGTGTCAGGAGTTTTTGGCCATGAATCGGTCTGACAACTAATGTTATAATAAATATAATTAGTAATCTTTTAAATTGCCTGGCGTAACTGGAGCGCCTGGAGTATTTGTAAATGGAATTATATTTCTTCATATGAATAAGTTTTTTCAGATTGATGTAAAAATTGCAGGTGTTTTTTGTTCTTAATTCCAATTCCAGCCAAATTCTTTGTTTTCCATCTTCATAATAATTTTCAACGTTTAATAATAATTTTCGATGTTTTTCAACTCTAGTCACTCTGGTCACTTATTTTGTTATAGCTTTTATAACAAATTCAGCGGCAAAATCTTTTCTTTTTTCGATAAAATCATCGAAGTCAACATCAATTTTCTCAAGAATGCCTTCGATTATGCCCCTGGCTGCAAAGGGGAATACACTTATGGAAGCTATTGAAATCAAAAGCTGGGGCAGGGTTTTTTCTGTGATATTGTATTTATCAAGTTCATTTTTATGCTGGTTATACAGGTTAAACCAGAGAGTTTCGAAATGAATATTTTTGAGAAGTTTTTTAATTCTTGCGGGATTCCTGTTTATTTCGTTTAGGATAAATGCGGGGAGTTTAGGGTTTTCCAGGAGGAAAGTAATATGTTCCTTATAGAAGAATCTTATTTTAGCTTCGAGGCTCAGATTTTCGTCGAAGACAGGTGCGAATTTTTTGAGCACTCTTGCTGCAAGCATTTCAAATACAGCATTAAAGAGCTGGTCTTTTGTACGGTAATAATAATGAAGCAATGCTTTGTTTATACCTGCATGGCTGGCGATATCCTGCATACGTGCGCCATCCATTCCTTTATCAACAAATACATCTGTTGCGGCTTCAAAGATTTTTTCTTCAGTAAGTTTATCATTGTCTGTCATAATTCTGACTTTTTGGTTTAACTAATGGGTTTAACCGAATGGTCAAAAGTAATATGTTTTTTTATTTTGACCAAATATTTCAAAATATTTTTTTTAGGAAATGAATAAATTGTCTTATTTTAGTTGAATCAGATAGGTGATTCAGATTTTAAATGGCAGAAATCATATCACGACCGCAATTAATATCCAAAACATTATATAATAAATCATGTTGTACAAATGACCTTAAATCATTAAATTCGTAACTGTTAAATAATCAATACAATGAAATGGCAAGGCAGGCAGGGAAGCGGCAACATAGAAGATCGAAGGGGAATGTCAAGAGGTGGTGGTTTGGCTTTGGGTGGCGGAATCGGTGGAATTGTCATTCTTCTGATTGTAATGTTGCTTGGGGGTGATCCGTCACAATTAATTAACGGACTAAAGGGCGATCCTGAAAGCGGACAGGTAGCTACGACAGAGGAAGAGGATCAGATGGCTCAGTTTGTGGCTGTCGTGCTGAAAGATACTGAGACCGTATGGGGTAAAATATTTGAACAATCCGGCACTACATATCAGCAACCCAAACTTGTACTTTTCAGGGGAGAGGTGGAGTCGGCATGCGGACTGGCAAGTACAGCAAGCGGACCTTTCTACTGTCCTTCTGATCAAAAGGTTTATATCGATCTGGCATTTTGTGACCAGTTAAAGACGCAGTTCGGGGCATATGGTGATTTTGCTGTGGCATATGTAATCGCTCATGAAATTGGACATCATGTCCAAAATCAGTTGGGAATTATCGACAAGATCGAGAAACAAAAAGCAAGAGCGGGCAAAGCCAGGGCAAATCAATTATCTGTAAGGCTGGAGCTTCAGGCAGATTTTCTGGCAGGCATGTGGGCTCATTATGCGGAGGAAATGCTGAAAACGCTTGAGTCAGGGGATATTGATGAAGCAATGACTGCAGCAGCGGCTGTCGGCGATGACAAGCTTCAGATGCAATATCAGGGTCGGGTTGTTCCCGATGCTTTTACACATGGAACATCAGCTCAGCGTAAGGAGTGGTTCAGGAGGGGCTGGGAGTCGGGTGACTTTGAAAAGGGTGATACTTTCAAGGCAGATCTTTAGTAAAATAATTTTCAATAAATCAAGGAGGGTGTCTCAAAAGGGCACCTTTTTTTTTTAAAGGATGTTCATTTCTTTTTGTTCGTCATTTCCGGTTTGCCACCACACCATCCCGCCCGAAACTGCCTGAAATCCTGGCGAAAATGGTTCTGTTTTCAAAAAAATGTCAGAAATAGTTGAATTTATAGAAAATTATATTTTATATTTGCAATATATAAAGAACTTATATATAACTTTATTAAAATATAAAATTATGATACCATCCGACCTTATCAAAGGATCCCTCAAAACAATCGTACTTAAGCTAATAAAAGAGGAAGGACCAATGCATGGATACCTCATTACACAAAAAGTTGAAGAGCTGACCGAAGGGAAAATAAAACTTACCTATGGCGCCCTTTATCCTATCCTTCATAAACTTGAAAAAGAGGGCATCCTCATTACCGCCACAGCAAACTATAATAACAGGTTAAGAATATACTATGCCCTTACTGACAAAGGCCAACGGGTAGTTGTTGAAAGAATAAAAGAGCTTAATGACTTTATCAACTCCCTCCAGCGTATTGTCAACCTTAAACCTGGTTTAAGCAATGCCTGAACTTAGCCTTCAACATATTGACCAGATCAGCAGAGATATAAGCCGGGAGGAAATATCATTCTCCCACCTCCTCGATGACCTGATTGACCATGTGTGCTGCGATGTCGAATATGAGATGCAAAAAGGCAAAAACTTCACTGAAGCTTATAAGGCAGTTAAAGAAAAAATGGGTCCGAGAAGAGTAAAAGAAATCCAGGAAGAGACACTTTATTTAGTCGACACCAAATATCGAAATATGAAAAATACTATGAAAATTTCCGGCGTTGCCGGAACAATTATGTACGGATTTGCGGCATTGTTTAAAATCCAGCACTGGCCGCTTGCAGGTGTAATGATGAGCCTGGGAGCAATAATCCTTGCACTTGTTTTTTTACCTTCAGCTCTGGGAGTCCTCTGGAAAGAAACGCATAACAGAAAAAGAGTTTTCCTTTTTGTGTCATCCTTTTTTACCGGTCTGTTTTTCATTACAGGAACACTTTTTAAAATACAGCACTGGCCCCTGGCAGGGTGGTTTTTAAGTTTAGCTGCGCTTTCGGGAATATTATTTTTCATTCCTTCACTTACTCTAAGCAGGATAATGGATCAGGAAAACAAAACGAAACGACCGGTCTATATTTTAGGGGCGCTCGGTATTATCTTTTACGGAACAGGGCTGTTTTTCAAAATTCAACATTGGCCATCCGCAACCATTCTCATGATCATCGGAGTGATTATCCTATGTGTTTTTGCTCTGCCGTTATATACCTGGCTTTCATGGAAAGATGAAAATCATGTGAAGACACAATTTATATTCATACTGATTGGGTTTGTATTGATCGTTGTGCCCGGCGCTATGATCAACCTTAATCTTGAGGATTCATACAGCACCGGATATTTTACTCACCAGGAGCAGCAGCAGACAATGTTCAACTACCGGTACAATAATAATGAGGCACTTCTTCTTAAATACCGCGATTCTGCTAATTATCCGAAAATGGAACAATTGCACAACAAAACAAAGGCAATTTTATCTGTTATAAACGAAATTCAGGTTAGTATGGTTGAGGAGGTTCATGGTAAGCCCGGTATGCCTGTCGTAAAATCTGTTATGTTCACACCATCTGAGGGCGGAAATGAAATCCAGTATCAGAATATTTCACAACCATTTATTACCTTCCCCGTAAATGACTTCCTGTTACCAGGCAGCAGCACAAGACACAATCTTGAAGAAGAACTGCTCGATTATAAGGCTTCATTGACAAAACTGACTTTAACAAACGATCTTCAAAATTACATTCGGTTTCTGGAACCTTCTCTTTTCCTGCCGGATGTAACTCCGAAAAATGCCGGAATATCACTTATGTCAGGACTTCATTCACTGGAATTGCTAAAAAACAGTGTACTAATCGTTGAATCTTACACGCTGACAACTCTCGCTAATAACAATTAACCAAAAAACTGATAACGTCATGAAGCAGAAAATTTATATATATGGCCTTTGCACGGTACTGGTAATTGTTCTGGGAACCATTTTTAAAATAAATCACTTACCGGGAGCAGGAATAATGATTACCATCGGACTTGCAGCACTAGTACTCTTCTTTATACCTTCAGCTCTGATTAACAATTATAAGAGCGGTGACAACAGGCAGAGCCTGTCACTCTACATAATTACATGGATAACATGTTTTGTAATATTTACAGCAATGCTTTTTAAAGTTCAGCATTGGCCTTTTGCAGGGACTATGCTCACAATTGCATTGCCTTTTCCTTATATAGTATTCCTGCCTGTTTTCCTCTATGTAACTTCAAAAAACAAAAAATTCAACATTTACAATACTGTTTTTGTACTATTTCTTCTTGCTTTAAATTCGGTATTCTCGGGTCTTCTTGCTCTAAATGTTTCGAAGGTCAGGATTGATGAAAGTTATAACCTGTCGCGGAATTATGAAAGGATGGAAACTGTTTTTAAACAAATTCCTGACAAGAAGGAGAGTTCGACTGTCTCCGGGAAAATTGATGAAGTATTAAGAATTGTGAATGATTACCGTGACAAAATTTTGAAAAGTGAGGGGCTCTCAACCGGGCAATGGAACAAAGAGCCGGGGGGATTATGGAGACCCGACGCCAGGGGTATTGCCGCAAATGCGATACTTAACCCTAAAGAACATTACCCCGGGGAAGAACTGGAAATGGGTCTTAAAGATCTTATTGCAGAGCTCGGAAAAAATCCCGGATATGAATCACTCGCCAAGGCTGCCCCTTCAATTTTTAATTATACTGAAGGCGGTGATGTCGCCGACAGCTGGGCCCAGGCTTTTACTTATAACACACTCTCCTGGTCGCTGATTTATCTCGATGGTCTGGAGGCAAATCTTAACATGATAAAAGTATCACTCTGATACCATATAGTACAAGTAGTTCTCAACAGGGACATGCCGGCGCATGTCCCTGTTTGTTTGTAAAAGGCCCTGATCTATCGGATTGAAGATTTAATACTGTACCTCTATTAAGCCTTACTTTCATTCGAATCGCAAATATGTACTTCTGTCGGCAGAATAGAACAATCCATCTATTATGTTCTTTGGCATAAAATGCCACCCTTACATTTATACCAAAATTCAAAAGTTTTATGAGAAAATTGATTTTGATATTAAGTGTAACCCTGATTTTGAGTAGCGGAAAAGTATTCGCTCAGCAGGATAGCTCATGGACATTGCAGGAATGCATCGATCATGCTTTCAGCGAGAATATTCAGATCAGGAAAAGTGAGATCTCCAATCAGAGATTTAGTCTCTATGCTGAACAGGCAAAAGCTCAGCGTCTTCCATCGGTGAATGCTTCGCTGAACCAGAATTTTAACTGGAGCAAAAGCACAGCTACCGGAACAAGTGGTTACTCAGGTTCCAACGGTTCAAACTATTCGGTGAATTCAGGAGTGACCATATATAATGCTTCGAGGATCAGTAATCAGATCAGACAGGCCGATCTGGAAATTACAGGAGGACAGTATTCACTTGAAGCAACAAAAGAATCTATCAGTCTGAGTATTCTGAATGCTTATCTGCAGGTTCTGTATGCTGAAGAACAGGTTAAAAACAGTCAGAAGCAGATCGAATCAACATCGGGACAGTTGAATCTTGCAGCTGAGAGACTGGCTCTGCAAAGTATCTCAATATCTGATTATGCTCAGGTAAAGTCACAGCTTGCAAGTGAAAAGCTGACACTGGCAAATTCTGAAAGCCAGCTTTCAATAGCCAGGATCAACCTGATGCAACTGATGGAGCTCCCTGTTCAGGGAAGCTTCAAAATTTCACATCCCGATCTTCAGGCTCAGCTTAATCAAAGCCGTTTGCCTGACGTAAAATCAGTTTATGAAACAGCATTGTCGATAAAACCGCAGATAAAGAATGCTGCGGTTAACAAAGAAGTTGCAAGTCTTGATGAGAAGATAGCCAGGGCTTCATATTTCCCCGTATTATCAGCCAGCGCAGGATTAAGCTCAGGCTATACCAGCAAAACAACAGATAATTATTTTAATCAGTTGAATAATGGCATATCACCTGCAGCAGGATTTTCATTATCGGTGCCGATCTTTCAGAAAAAGCAGGCAAAAACAAGTGTTGCCGTAGCAAAATTAGGTTACAATGATGCAGAATTAAGTGAAATTGATACAAAGAACCAGCTGAGAAAGAACATTGAACAGGCATGTCTGGATGTTACTTCAGCCCAGATAGAATATGAGGCGAGCAAGGAGAAATTCAATGCCACTGAGGAATCTACTGCACTCTCTGAAGAGAAATTTAAACAGGGAATAATCAATTCTGTTGATTACCTCGTTTCCAAAACAAATCTGATTGTCGCGGAGAGCCAGTTTTTACAGTCAAAATACAATCTGATATTCAGTTACAAGATCCTGGATTTTTACATGGGAATTCCTTTATCACTTTGAAAGATAAAAGTAAAAAAAAAGTAAAAAGATAATAGTGAATAGATAAAAGATAAGAAGATGAAAAAGAAAACTTTAATAATTGTGGCAGTCGTTGCAGTGGTTGCAATTGCCGTCATTCTGGCGCTGAAACCTTTTTCAAAAAAGGAAGCAGTGTTATCATTCAATACTGTAAAGGTCGAAAAGGGCAGCATAGCTAATGTTGTTACTGCTACCGGTACAATAGAAGCCATTAAAACAGTCAACGTCGGCACCCAGGTCTCTGGTATCCTTCAACATGTTTATGTTGATTTCAATGACAATGTGAAACAGGGACAGCTGCTTGCCAGGCTCGATGAAACATCTCTTCAGGCTCAGCTCGATCAAAGCCAGTCTGCAGTCAACCAGGCACAGGCTCAACTGACTTATCAGCAGGCTACCTACGACAGGTTAAAAGTGCTTTATGATAAGAAACTGATAGCACAGGCAGATTTTGACCAGGCAGTTTTCAATCTGGAGAATGCCAAAGGATCACTTGCAAATTCAAAATTCGCTCTTGCAAGAGCCAAGGTAAATCTTGATTATGCAACCATTACTTCACCTATCGACGGAGTAGTCCTTAACAGGGCAGTTGAAGAAGGACAGACAGTTGCGGCAAGCTTTAATACGCCTACATTATTTACAATAGTAAATGATCTGACGCGTATGGAAGTACAGACAAGCGTTGATGAGGCAGACATTGGCAAGGTAAAACAGGATCAGCGTGTTGAATTCACTGTTGATGCTTATACTGACATGAAATTTGAAGGTATAGTATCGGAGGTTCGCTTACAACCTGTAACTACAAATAATGTTGTCACTTATGTGGTCATCCTGAGTGCGCCTAATCCTGATAAAAAACTGATGCCCGGAATGACAGCCAGCGCAACAATATATGTCGAGGAAAAGGCAGATGCTCTTATCCTCTCAGGAAAAGCAGTGCGATTTACTCCCGACAAAGAATACCTCGACAAGATGTTTGCAAAGATGAAACCTGGTGGACCTTCAAATATGCCGGCCGGAGCGCCGTCAGGTGCAGGAGGAACACCTCCTTCCATGCCGGCAGGTCAGACAATGGGCACACGCCCTGCAGGAATGGCTTTTGGAGGAGGAAATGCTGATCCAAAGACCAAAACGATATGGGTTAAAGACGACAAAATGGGAATTCGTCCGAATATGATTAAGATTGGCATTGATAACGGATCAAATGTTGAAGTTATCTCGGGTCTAAATGAAGGTGACGAGGTTGTAATTTCAACCGGTGATGCTAATGCTACTGCGAAAAAGACAACCGATAATGGTCCCCGTGGATTCCCATTCTAGTAATGAGAACAGGAATAAAGAACTTAAATAAAGTGTTATGAATAATACTATAATTGAAATAAGAAATCTCAGGAAGGATTACCATGTTGGCGAGGTTACAGTTCATGCACTGCGCGGAGTTGATCTTAAAATTACTGAGGGTGAATTCGTTGCAATCATGGGAGCCAGCGGATCGGGCAAGTCGACCATGCTTAACATTCTCGGTTGTCTTGACCAGCCTTCTTCAGGCGACTATCTGCTTGATGGGATTAATGTCAATACAATGGATAAAGATGCAATAGCAAGGCTCAGGAACAGCAAGCTGGGATTTGTTTTCCAGGCTTACAACCTCCTGGCCAGAACCACCGCCCTTGAGAATGTGGAACTACCGCTCTTTTATAATCCGAAGATAAGATCAAAAGATCGCAAGGAAGCTGCTCTTATGGCACTTGAAGCAGTAGGGCTTACCGACAGGATGCATCATATGCCTAACCAGCTTTCGGGTGGACAGCAGCAACGAGTTGCGATAGCACGATCGCTTGTAAATAATCCTGTACTTATCCTCGCTGATGAACCGACAGGTAACCTTGATACACGGACATCATTTGAAATAATGGAATTATTCCAGGATCTGAATGAGAAAGGAAGAACAATAGTGTATGTAACTCATGAGCCTGATATTGCGAAGTTTGCCACAAGGAATGTGATGTTCCGTGATGGGAAGATCAGCCGCGAAAATTATGTAGCCGACCGTCTGAATGCCAGGGAAATCCTGAAAACATTACCGGTCGAGGCTATTGAAGAGTTTGATAAATAAATAAATCTCAGGAAATGAACTATTCAAATTTATTCAGGATAGCAGTCAGGGCACTCGTAAGAAACAAGCTCAGAGCTTTTCTTACAATGCTCGGAATTATTATAGGTGTTGCATCAGTAATAGCGATGCTTGCAATCGGTGAAGGATCCAAGCAGAAGATGAGAAAACAGATTTCATCTATGGGGACAAACATGGTTATGGTAATGCCTAACATGCAGCGCAGGGGAGGAGTGAGTCTGGGTGCATCAAGTTCTGTAGCGCTTAAATACAGCGACGTTACTGCATTGCAGAATGAAGCAACTGATATCAGTATGGTTTCCCCGGAGGTGAGGGCCAGTGGTCAGGTTATCTACAGTAACCAGAATACCCAAACGACTATTTATGGAGTAAGTGAAGAATATCTCTCTATAAGGAAGCTTGAAATACAAAGCGGCAGGGTATTCAGCGCTGCTGAAACAAAGAGCATGGCAAAGGTGTGTTTGCTTGGTCAGACTGTTGTTGAGAACCTGTTTGGCGCAGGAGCAGATCCTGTTGGCCTGTCCATTCGTATTAAAAATCTGCCTTTTCTAATAATTGGTATCCTCAAAGATAAAGGTGAAAGCGGGATGGGTCAGGACCAGGACGATTTAATACTCGCTCCTTACACAACCGTTCAGAGAAGACTTGCAGCAATAGATTATATCAATGGTATATACGCTTCAGCGGTAACTGAAGAGAAAAGCCCCGCTGCAATTGCCGAAGTGGAAGAAATCCTCAGGAGAACTCATAAACTGAAGGAATCGGCTGAAAATGACTTCAGAGTAATGTCACAATCAGAGCTTCTGACAACAATTACATCAATAACAGATATTATGACAATCCTTCTTGGCTCTATTGCAGGCATTTCGCTGCTGGTTGGAGGAATTGGAATAATGAATATTATGTTTGTATCAGTAACAGAACGCACACGTGAAATCGGTCTGCGTATGTCGATCGGAGGACGAGGCAAAGACATCATGAAACAGTTTCTTGCTGAATCTATTATTCTCAGTATCCTCGGCGGCGTGATGGGAGTTATTGTCGGCTATCTTCTTGCCAGACTTGCCGGATCACTTATGTCCACCGAGGCAATCGTTAAAACACAATCAGTTGTTCTGGCCTTTGCTGTCTGTTTTGTGATTGGTGTTTTTTTCGGATGGTATCCGGCCAGAAAAGCTGCCAACCTTAATCCAATCGACGCTCTCAGATATGAATAAAGACAGTCACAAATGATTACTACGGAGACGACCCTCTTCCCAACCAACCCCAGGGGGGAGTGGGTCCATCCTTTCCCCCCTGGGGGAAAATGAAAGGGGTAAATGTTATAAAAGAGTGAAACTGCATGTATCATTAATATTCGGAGTGCAGACAGTTGAATAAAGTTATTAGTCATCGTACCAATCGTAATTTGTTATACTTTTAAGTCCATGAAAAATATTTTCACCGGCAACGCAATCAAAATTTTACTCCATCTTCTGGCCTGGTCAATTATTCTGGGTCTTCCACTTTATTTCTTTCAGAGATGGGATGTCGGGAAAGATTTTATATGGGTTTACTATATCGGAAACATAATTAACGGGGTAATATTTTATACAAATTACCTCTTACTGGTTCCAAAGTACTTTTTTGGAACCCCAAAATACAAATACTACCTGTCTGTCCTGGTTATATTAACTTTCCTTTATTTTATATCTGACAAATCCAATGAACTGGTTTTTAAATATGTCCCGGGGCGGGCAGATACCGAAGAAATAATTAGCCGGAATATTCAGAGAAAAGATGCACGTCCGCCAAAACCCGATGATCATCATCGACGTCCGCCTTTCAGAGAGATGCATCTTTTTAACTTCATGTTTACATCCTTGTTCCTCGTCTTTTTTTCTGTTGGGATGAGAGTCCTGGAACGCCATTCACAAACCGAGAAACTGCAGAAAGAACTGGAAAAGGAAAAGCTTAATTCGGAGCTGGCATTCCTGAAAAATCAGATCAGCCCGCATTTCTTCTTCAACACACTGAATAATATCTATTCCCTGATAAGTATCAATGCCGAGGATTCCCAGAAAGCAGTTTTAAGGTTGTCAAAATTGATGAGATACCTCCTGTACGATTCTGAACAAGGAAACACGAAACTGAGTAATGAGATTGACTTCATGAATAACTATATCGATCTCATGAAACTCAGGATGACAAATAAAATAAGTTTGAATATATCCTTTCCCGAAAAATATGACGATCTGAATATTCCTCCTCTGATTTTCATTCCGTTTATTGAAAACGCCTTCAAACATGGTATCAGTAACAGGGAAAAATCATACATCGATATTAGTATGACTGCCGGAAAGGATTCAATTATGTTCCGTTGCGCGAATAGTCTTATAAAATCGAGGGAGGAAAGTGAACCCGGGCAATCAGGGATAGGGTTGGAAAATGTCACGAAGCGTCTGAATCTTCTGTTTCCTGGAAAACATGAACTCAGGGTAAACAGATCTGAAAATGAATTTGAAGTACTTCTGCAGATAAATTTTGCCTGATGATTACTACAATTGCCATCGATGACGAACCTCTTGCACTACAGCTTGTGACGGGATATATAGAGAAGACTCCCGGCTTAAAACTTGTTGGTAAATTTGATAATCCGCTCGATGCAACCGAATTTCTATCAGAAAATACAGTTGATCTGATTTTTGTTGATATCCAGATGCCCGATCTTTCGGGTATAGAGTTTACAAGGCTCATGGAAAAGGGTCCGAAAGTGATATTTACGACTGCTTTTGAAAAATATGCACTTGAAGGATATAAACTTGATATAGTGGATTATCTTTTAAAACCATTCAGTTATGAGGAATTTTTAGTTGCGGTACAGAAGACCCAGAAGCTTTTAAGACTTGAACAAAAAGCACCGGCACGAGTGGACGTAAATAATGAATTCCTGTTTCTGAAGTCAGATTATAAAATTAAAAGACTAAATTTTAACGATATACTCTATATCGAGGGGCTGAAGGATTATGTTAAGGTATTTACACAGAATTCCATAAAGCCAATTCTCTCTCTTACTTCGCTGAAACTTCTTGAATCGAAGCTTCCTGAAACAAAATTCATGCGTGTTCACAGGTCGTTCATTGTGAATCTTGACAAGATTGACACTATCGAACGGAGCAGGATTGTTTTCGGTAAAGAATATATTCCTGTCAGCGACCAGTATAAAGAGAGATTTCAGGAATTTTTGGATAAGAATTTTTTGTAGCCCCCAACCCCCCCTAAAGTGGCGCTCCATCATCTACGGGATTTGACGAATGACACCCCCTTCAGGGGGGCAGGGGAGCAATTGAGGGGAAAGTTAAACTTACAAAATCATCTTATATCCCATCCCGTGAACTGTGAGTATGATCTTTGGATTATTCGGGTCAATTTCGATCTTCTGACGCAATTTTAAAATAAAATTATCTACTGTACGGGTTGATATTTCAAAGTCTATACTCCAGACGTCCATTATCAGATCATCGCGTTGAATGACTTTTCCAGCCTTCATATATAGATAATGGAGAATCTCAAATTCTTTGTGTGACATTTTGACTTCGCTTGTTCCTTCATAAGCGACGTAGGTTTTAAAATTAACCCTTATCTTTCCCATGTAAATAAAATCCTGATCGCCATTTTCCTCTTTCGTCCCGGGAGCACGACGCAAAATTGCTTTAATCCTTGCAAGGAGCTCTCTGAGACTGAATGGCTTTGTAATGTAATCATCAGCTCCAAGCTCGAGGCCTAAAACTTTATCGATCTCCTCACCTTTCGCTGTAAGCAGAATTATGGGCGTGTTTATTCCTTCTTTCCTTGCGGTTCTGCAGATATCAAAACCGGAGATATTCGGAAGCATTACATCGAGCAAAATCAAATCATAGGAGGAATGAAGGATCTTGTTCAGACCTGAATCACCTTCCATTGCCGTATCGACATTAAAACCTTCGAATTCAAGATTATCCTTAAGTCCCCTAACCATGTCTGGTTCGTCCTCGATGATCAATATTTTTTTCATGATTTTCTTAATTTGTTTACAGGAAATGACAGTCTGAAAGCGGATCCGTTTCCAGGGGAGCTCTTAACAGTTATCTTTCCGTTATGGGCATCCATGATATGTTTTACGATTGCCAGACCAAGACCTGATCCTTTGGCCTTATTTGCCAGGTTATTTTCCGTAACCCGGTAAAACTTATCAAAAATGAATTGCTGATTTTTTTCCGAAATGCCGATACCTCTATCTTTAACCTCAACATAGACATATCCGTCATCTATCCCTGTTCTTACAACAATCTCTTTCTCATTTGAACTGTATTTTATGGCATTATCCACGAGATTCATAAATGCGTCGGCAATTGCCTCCCTGTCGATGAAAATAAGAGGCAGACCCGGGTCGGGAGCAAAAGTATAAGTGAACCCTTTGTTCTCAATAGAGTAGATGAATGTTTTGGCCGCATTTTCAACTGTTTCATTCAGGTTTGTTTCAGATGGGAAATATTTCCGCTTATTGCTTTCAATCTGTGAGAAATTCAGAATTCTGTTCACAATGCCCGATAACCTGGTGGTTTCATTTAAAATTACATTATAGTATTCCCTGATCTTTCCTTCATCTTTTATCCTTCCCATTTCCAGTGTCTCGATGTACATTGTGATCAGTGCAAGAGGTGTCCTTATTTCGTGTGAGACGCTTGATACGAAGTCGCTCTTGAGCTGTGAAAGTTCAACCTGGCGGGTGATGTTTTTAAAGATCAGCCAGGCGCCAAAAATTAAAATAATATCCATTAACCCAATCAGTATAAGATCCCGGTCAGTTCGCTGCTTTGCGAGATCTTCGATGGTGAGATCTTTCAGTACAATTCCCATCTGATAGTTTTTAAGCAGCCAGAAAGATTCCTTGTCTTTGATCTCCCCCGGATTATATTGTTTGTCGGAGGTATAAAAAGGCATATCCTCTCCTTTGCGATAGGCTGCAATATGGAATTTGCCCTTCGCTATTTCCTGGAGTTTGGGATCGAGCACCTGACTTATAAATTTTTCCGGATCAATAAGGAGAATATTTATTAATTCCTGATTATTGACATTTGTTAAAAAGATCAGGTACTGTTTGTCTTTTTGTGCATTATCAATAGCGGCAATCTTCCTGTAACCACCTTTCAGATAAGTTTTCAATTGCTCCCGTGTTTTGGCATCGTTGCGAAGAACGGTTGTAACTTCTGAAAGCGTTGCACTGTCAGGAGGTTCAGGCACTGAGAAAAGAAAATGCAGATTGCTGTCAAACTGAAACAGATATTTAACAGGGGGAATATCGCTGATGAGCCTGTTTAGTTCGGGGATACTGTCTTTTTTACTACTGTTTAAACTGTTTTCTATTCTGCTGGCAAGATTGCCGATGTAATCATCGGAGTACTGGTTAATAGAAAAGAGTATTGCCTCAAGCTGATTCCTGTAAATATTCTGAATAACCTTCTCATTCTGGCGCATAGAGCCAATCTCGAATATTGAAAAGATCAGAACCGGGAATATTATTATCCCCAGTATCAGAATTCCTGTTTTTCGGAGAGGGGAGGTCATGTTGAATATTTTTCTTAAATATAGAAAAAATGATGGAAAAAATTTTGAAGTAACATAAAGAAAGGAGAGGTTATTGCCTTCTCCTTCCTTTCCCTTTTAAATCTGTAAAAAATCAAAAATCTAAAAACGAGCTAATTTCTGTTATTTTTTATTTTTCTCCAGTATTCAATATATTTTGATTGTGATAAAATTCCAACCGGGCCTTCATAAATACCACCGTCACCCCCTGTATCAATAACTCTCACAGCTATGACATTTTTCTGGTTCTTTTTCAGCAGCCCATCGGGTATGTAATATCCTCTGAAGGCAGTATATTCTGATCCGTACGACGGGTCGGGGTTATCTCTGTTTGGGAAGGTACCTGTTGACCCGACTAAGGTTCCGTTGATATATACCTGATCGGCATCATCAATTTTTCCCAATAAAATAACCATTTTCTCCTCAGCTGATGATTGGTATATGAATGTTTTACGATACCAGGCCATCCCATCATAATCTCTGTAACCCTGGTCTTCCCATTTTGCAGGCACAAAAATATCGCTCCATCCGCTGTCATTAAAGTCAGGATCCTTGCGTCTCATATCATCACCCGGTTGAAATTTCCAGACAGACTGAAGGTTTATATCAAAGTTTACGGAAGCTTTCCCCCCATACAGGCCTATTTCACCGCTTACAATTCCACCTTGTTGTTCTGAATCATACACTTTTACAGCTATCTGGTTCTGACCATCGAAAATTATATCTTCCTCAGGAATATAATAAATGCGCTCAGCATTATAAGCTGTGCTGTAGTCGGGAGGGAAGGTACCTGTCGATCCTATTTTATGACCATTCAGGTATACCTCATCCACATCATCAATGTATCCCAGCTTAAGATAAAGCATCCGGCCCTTGTAACTTGAAGGAATATTGATCTTTTTCCGGTAAAACGCGTATCCGTTATAACCGTTAAAACCCTCATCCTCCCACGGGGAAGGTACTTTTATCGTTTCCCAGCTGCTGTCATTGAATTTCGGCGATGTCCACTCTTCATTTATACCAATTGAAAAGAGCCAGGAGCCTCTAAGGCTTTGCAGAAGTATCAGATTTTCTTCACCCGCTCTGATTTTACCGCCAAGAAAAAGGATACAAATTATGGATATAAGTGCGATTTTTTTCATGTTAATATCAAATATTGTTCTCATAACTATCTTATAATTAAATGGTTATTCGCGGTAAAATTTGTCAAGGAGATAATCCCAGAATGAGTTGTTGTAGTTATCAGAGTGATGCTTGTTCTTGTATCTCTTATAATTGTCTGCAGACATAATCCCTATCGGGCCCTCATATATGCCTCCCAGACCCTGTCCGTCATATACTCTTACAGCTATGACGTTTTTTCCGGTTCTGTTTAATACTCCGTCAGGTATTCTGTATAATCTCCTGGCATTGTACTGCCATCCGTCGCCACGGTAAAATGCGCTCCGCCTGAGGTCATTAACGTTTCCGACACTTTTCCCATTCATGTAAACATCGTCCTCGTCATCGATCTTACCAAGACAGAGGTAGAGATCACCTGATTTGAAATTTCCGGGAAGAGTGAATTCATATCGATACCATGCATAACCGTCATAATCTTCATAACCTTCATTTTCCCATGTCGACGGTACGTTGATCTTCTTCCAGTTATCATCATTGAAATCAGCTGTCTTCCATTCTTTGTTGTTTCCGGTCTGAAACTTCCACATGCCGCTCAGGTTGAGATCCAAAAGTTCAATGTCCTCATCGAAATATATTCCTACCGGTCCCGATACTATGCCTCCGCCCTGAATGGAGTCGTAGACTTTTACACAAATTACATTCTCTCCGTCTTCCCTTAATGTTCCTGCCGGAATTATGTATTTTCTGGTCCTGTCGTATGCAGTTTTGAATTCCGGTGGAAATTTTCCGCTCCTGCCAATCTCTTTTCCGTTAAGATAAACTACATCAGCATCATCAATTTGTCCGAGCATCAGATAAATTGGAGTATCGGATGGAATGTCCCAGACTTTGAAAGTTTTGCGATACCAGGCATAGCCGTTATAATCATCATAACCTTCACTCTCCCAGTTTTGAGGAACCGATATCTGATCCCAGCCGGAATCATCGTATGAAGGATTTGACCATTTGCTGTCGTCTCCGATTGAAAACCTCCAGGTTCCCGAGAGAGAGACAATTCTTCGTAAATCCTCAGCCCTTGAAGTACAGCCGAGCATCAGAATGCAAAGAAGAATTGAGTAGAATTTGAGATTGTTCGTTTTCATGATTATTGTTTTCAATTTGTGTAGCTGAAGAGTTTGTTTTGTATTCTTTAATGACAATACAAAAGTGCATGGTAAAAATTCAATCACTGTCACAGCCAGGTAAAAGATTGTCATGAATTGTCATGGTAGTGTAAAATGATATCATAATGCAGTGCCACGCCATGGCATGACAATTATTAAAGATTCGTGACAACTTAATTCTTTAAAATTTGTTTTATAAAAAACAAACACTATATTTGCACAGGATCAAAATATTAAAATGAAAGCAATTATTACATATTGGCGTTGGTGGTTAAGCAATATTCACATTCTGACGTGAGACTGCCTGCTATTTGTATATAATATTATAAGATATTAATCAAAACGGCCTGTCGTAATCACGACAGGCCGTTTTGATTTTAAAAGATGAATATAATGGAAAAAGAAAACACAGAAACCGAATTTAAAATCAAGACTTCCTCGCGAAAGCTTCTCGCAGACATTATAACACCTGTCAGTATATATCTGAGAATAAGAGATATATATCCAAATTCTCTCTTGTTGGAAAGTTCTGATTACCATGGCAACGAAAACAGCTACTCATTTATCTGCATGAAACCCATAGCAGGTTTCGAAGCTGATAATGGAGTCATCACTGAATCGTTCCCCGACGGTTCAATTGCAACAACACGGATAACAGATAAACAGACTTTTAATAAATGTTTTTCACATTTTACCGCTGCATTTGTCCAGTCCGACCTGCAGACAGATATTCCGGTAAACGGTTTGTTTGGTTATCTGTCATACGATGCTGTTCAGTACTTTGAAAAAATAGATTTCAGGCACGATTCACATTATCCACATAAAATACCTGATGCGAGGTATCACCTTTATAAGTATATAATTGCAATCAATCATTATCAGAATACTCTGCAGATAATCGAGAATCTGATAAACGGAGAGCCGGGTGAACTTGAAAGAATCGAGTCATTACTGAACAGCAGAAACGTAGCAATCTATAAGTTTAAAACTGTAGGGGGAGAAGATCAAAATATTTCAGATGCCGGGTATAAAGAGATGGTTGCCAGAGGCAAAAAACATTGTTACCTCGGCGATGTATTCCAGGTTGTCCTCTCACGCCGGTTTTCGCGTCAGTTCATGGGTGATGAGTTCAATGTCTACAGGGCCCTGCGGTCGATAAACCCTTCACCTTACCTCTTCTATTTTGATTATGGCAATTATAAGATATTCGGTTCCTCCCCTGAAGCGCATCTTAAGATAAATAAAGGGAAAGCATTCATAAATCCTATCGCCGGAACATTCAGGCGCACAGGCAACGATGAAAAAGATAAGATCCTTGCTCAGCAATTATCGGCCGATAAAAAGGAAAATGCAGAACATGTAATGCTTGTTGATCTCGCACGTAATGACCTGAGCCGTCATGCCGGAAATGTGAAAGTTGAAAGCTACAGGGAAGTGCAGTTCTATTCCCATGTCATTCATCTTGTATCAGCTGTATCAGGAGAGCTAAAAAAAGGTACAAGCGTTGCCGATGTTATATCTGCAACATTTCCCGCCGGTACTTTAACCGGAGCTCCCAAATACATGGCAATGAAGATCATAGATGAATGCGAGAATCAAAGGAGAGGTTATTATGGCGGTGCTATTGGCTTTCTCGACTTCAGAGGCCAGTTCAATCATGCCATAATGATAAGAACATTCCTTAGTAAAGCCAATATCCTTTACTATCAGGCGGGTGCTGGAATTGTTGCAAACTCTGATGAGACGATGGAATTGAAGGAGGTCAATAATAAACTGGGAGCATTAAGAAATGCCATTGAAATGGCACAAGATATTAAATAATAAATATTGAAATGAAAAAGATACTTGTTATCGACAACTACGATTCATTTACCTATAACCTGGTATATTATATTGAAAAAGTCACAGGAATCAGACCTTCAGTATTTCGGAATGATGAAATTGCACTTGAGGATGTAGGGGGATATGATAAAATACTTCTTTCTCCGGGTCCGGGAGTGCCAGTAGACGCAGGAATCTGTATCGACCTGATTAAAAAATATGCCTCCACAAAAAGCATCCTTGGCATTTGTCTGGGCCACCAGGCTATTGGTGAAGCATTCGGAGGAGAAATTCTGAATCTGAGTGAGGTTTTTCATGGCGTTGCCACCCCGGTTATTATCACCGATAAAAATGAACCGCTTTTCCTCAATATTCCTTCTTCAATTGTGGGTGGAAGATACCACTCATGGGTCGTGTCAGAAAATAATCTTCCTGACTGTCTGCAAGTTACTTGTAAGGACGAGACAGGTATTATTATGGGGATAAGTCATAAATCATACGATGTTAAAGGCTTGCAGTTCCATCCTGAATCAGTTTTGACAGAACATGGAATGGAGATAATGGCAAATTGGATAAAGTAATGTATAATGTATCAAATGCGATAGGCGATGTAAAAGCACAGATCGAAGTTTGAAATCTCTTGATGGCGCCGATTTGTAATCGGTGCCTTAAATAAGCACGGATTGCAAATCCGCGCTATCAAAACGACAAACAATAAACGATAAACTCCAAAACATGCGGGAAATACTCAATCATCTTTTTGAACACAAAACTCTCACCCGGGAGGAAGCCGGGAGGGTACTTACGAATATTGCAGGTGGCAATTATTCGGAGTCAGAAATTGCAGCGTTCCTCACTGTCTACCTGATGAGAAGCATTACAGTCGATGAGCTTTCAGGATTCCGGGATGCTCTGCTTAATCTTTGCATAAGGATCGACCTTTCTGAATTTGATCCCATGGATGTATGTGGCACAGGCGGCGATGGGAAGGATACTTTCAATATTTCAACTCTCTCAACTTTTGTCCTTGCAGGAGCCGGGATAAATATAGCGAAACATGGGAACTATAGTGTCAGCTCATCGTGTGGATCGTCGAATATAATGGAACATTTTGGCTATAAATTTTCAACTGACAAGGATAAATTGAAAAATGAGCTCGATAAATCGGGAGTCTGTTTTTTGCACGCGCCTCTGTTTAATCCGGCTATGAAAAATGTAGTCCCGGTACGCAGAGCACTGAAAATAAAAACATTCTTTAATATGCTTGGGCCTATGGTTAATCCTTCATTTCCCCGAAAACAACTGATCGGAGTATATAGTCTGGAGCTTGCACGTCTTTACAATTATTTGTATCAGCAGTCTTCAATGAAGTATATGATACTATTCAGTCTTGACGGATATGATGAGGTATCGCTTACATCTGATTTTAAATATATTTTGAATGGAGTTGAACAGATTGTTTCTCCGGAGACTTTAAATTATAAGAGAGCCATGCCTTCGGAATTAAACGGGGGCCATAGCATACCGGAGGCATCTGAGCTTTTTATTAAGATTCTTAGAGGAGAAGGAACGGGCATGCAAAATAATGTAGTAACAGCAAATGCCCAGATGGCTTTGAAATGCAATCATCAGGAAAAATCATTCGATGAATGCAGAGAAATAGCGGCTGATTCGCTGCTTTCAGGGAAAGCGTATAAATCGTTTGTTAAACTAATAGAAATGCAATGACGACTATTCTTCAGGAGATAATAGAATACAAGAAGAAAGAGCTGTCTGTAATTAAAAAACTGACACCTGTCCGGGAGCTTGAGAAGAGTGGATTTTTCAAGCGCCAGCCCTTTTCTCTTTCATCCTTTCTTAATGACAAAAGGACATCAGGCATAATTGCCGAGTTTAAGCGAAAATCCCCTTCCAGAGGAATAATTAACTCCTTCTCCGGAGCGGGAGATGTTGTGACGGGCTATTTCAGGGAAGGAGCATCGGGAGTTTCAATATTGACAGACACACAGTTTTTTGGAGGTTCAGTCTCAGATCTGATGATAGTCCGTGACAAGAGTGAATTTCCTATTTTGCGGAAGGATTTTATTATAGATGAATATCAGGTGATAGAATCAAAATCTGTTGGCGCAGATACTATATTGCTCATAGCTGCAGTCCTTGAAGCCGGCGAGATTCTGAATCTTTCAAAACTAGCCAGATCGCTTGGAATGGAAGTTCTGCTGGAGGTTCATGATGAGACAGAGCTCGATAAGGTGAATCAGTTTGTCAATATTTTAGGGGTTAATAATCGCAATCTGAAATCATTCACTGTAGATATTGAAACTTCAGTCAGTATGGCAGGAAGTATACCGGCAGGGTTTCTCAAAATTTCTGAAAGCGGGATCTCATCATCTGAGACAATTAAAACTCTTCGGGACTACGGATATAACGGCTTTCTGATAGGAGAGAGGTTTATGGGTTGCCCCGATCCTGTTAAAGCGTTTTCTGAATTTGTAAAAGAAGTGAATCTAATCCGATGATCAGGATAAAGGTATGTGGGATGCACGAGCCTTTGAATGTAAAGGAGATAGCTGAGGCAAAACCTCACTATATGGGATTCATATTTTACGCAGGTTCAAAACGATATGTCGGAGATTATCCTGATCCTGAACTTTTTCTTAATGTTGCTTCCGGGATTAAAAAAACCGGTGTGTTTTTTAATGAAAACATCGAAAACATACTCGATAAATCAGCGATAACTGGTCTTGAAGTTATTCAATTACACGGATCAGAATCACCCGGATCCTGTTCTAAACTAAAAGCTTCTGGGCTCATTGTAATTAAGACTTTTCATATCAGTCCTGATTTTAATTTTGGATCTCTGGAACCTTACAACAGAGGATGTGACTTTTTCCTGTTTGACACGAGAAGTGAGCTTGCCGGGGGAAGTGGAAAAAAATTTAATTGGGATATTCTTGCCGCGTACCAGGCAGATAAACCTTTTTTTCTGAGCGGAGGGATTGATCCCGGAGACAGCAGTGCGATTAAATCGCTAACAAACAAGGGATTATATGGAGTTGATATAAACAGCCGGTTTGAAGTTTCACCAGGGGTAAAGGATGCGGTAAAAGTAAAAGCATTTATTAAAGAAATAAAAGAAGATTCATATGAACTATAATGTAGATGAACAGGGATACTATGGTGAATTCGGAGGCGCTTTTATCCCGGAGATGATGTATCCGAATATTAAGGAGCTGGAAGATAATTACCTGAAAATCCTTAATGATGAGAAGTTTAATAATGAATTTCGCTCATTATTAAAGTATTATGTAGGGAGGCCTTCTCCTTTGTTTTTCGCCTCACGTCTCTCAGCATTTTACAGGACAAAAATATTCCTCAAACGCGAAGATCTCAACCATACAGGTGCACACAAAATAAATAATACCATTGGCCAGATCCTGATCGCCAAACGGTTGGGCAAAACGAGAATAATAGCCGAGACCGGGGCAGGTCAGCATGGAGTTGCAACTGCTACTGTCTGTGCACTGATGGGCTTGAAATGCGTTGTTTATATGGGGCAGACAGATATTGACCGACAGTCACCAAATGTGCTTAGAATGAAAATGCTCGGGGCAGAAGTGATTTCAGTTACAAGCGGAAACAAGACACTCAAAGACGCTACAAATGAAGCTATCAGAGACTGGATAGGAAATCCTGTCGATACTTATTATATAATAGGTTCTGTAGTGGGGCCACATCCATATCCCGACCTTGTAGCCCGGTTGCAATCTGTCATAAGCGAGGAGCTTTTGCTTCAGGTTAAAGAAGTATCGGGGAACCCACATCCCGATTATGTAATAGCTTGCGTGGGAGGGGGCAGCAATGCTATTGGTTCCTTTTATCATTATCTCGAAAATGAAAAGGTGAACCTTATTGCCATCGAGGCAGGAGGGAAAGGCGTTGAGACCGGAGAAACCGCAGCAACACTGGTGACCGGTCGGACCGGAATTATTCACGGCAGCAGAACAATGCTGATGCAGACCGGTGATGGACAGATTACAGAACCTTATTCAATTTCAGCCGGACTGGATTATCCGGGGATAGGACCGATTCATTCATATCTTCATAAAATAAAACGGGTTATCTATGATAATGTGAATGATGATGCAGCTCTTGAAGCCGCATTCAGATTAACCAGACTCGAAGGAATAGTGCCGGCGCTCGAATCAGCCCATGCGCTTGCATACCTTGATAAACGTAAATTCCATGAAGATGATGTTGTCGTGGTAACAATATCAGGGAGAGGAGATAAGGATATGGATACTTATATAAAATATATGGATAAAGTTTAACCGCAAAGCGCACGATTCTTAATTGTAGCTTCGGAAAAAAATTAAGTAATGCAGTAACATATAAAGTTTAATATTATTCCAATTATGAACCGGATCGACAATCTTTTTAAAGAGAATAAAAGTAACATCCTATCAGTCTATTTTACTGCGGGCTATCCCGACCTGGGTTCCACTTATGATATTATCAGATATCTTTCGGATTCAGGTGCTGATATGATAGAAATAGGAATGCCTTTTTCTGATCCGATGGCTGACGGACCTGTAATCCAGAGGAGTAACGAGACAGCTCTTCGGAATGGAATGAATCTCAGATTGCTTTTCAGACAGCTTGAAAATATAAGGAAGGAGATAAAAACGCCACTCATCCTGATGGGATATCTGAATCCGGTGATGCAATTTGGCATGGAAGATTTCTGCAGGATCTCAGCTGAAACGGGTATTGACGGAGTTATTCTTCCCGATCTTCCGCCGTTGATTTTTGCAGAAGCATATTCTGATATTTTCGATAAGTATGATCTGTATAATATCCTGCTTATCACCCCGCAGTCGACTCCCGAAAGAATTTGCGCAATTGATAAAATAAGCAAAGGTTTCATTTATATGGTTTCAACATCATCGGTTACAGGTGCTAAAGGTGCTTTCTCAGATGAGCAGATCTCATATTTTAAAAGAGTAAACGGGTTGGGTTTAAAAAATCCCTTACTAATTGGTTTTGGCATTTCTGACCGGGATACTTTTTTGGCAGCAGGAGAATATTCGAGAGGAGGCATTATTGGAAGTGCTTTCCTGAAAACCCTCGTAAAGGATGGAAATATCAGGAATAATATAATGGATTTCATGAATAAATTTAAAAATAAGAATAATTAGAAAAATGAGCAATACCCCTAAAAAATTGACATAGATATTCAAAAAAGTGATAAAATATTTTTTTATCCCCCATGAAAACGCATATATTTGTAAAAATATATGCTTTTTTATTGGTAAACTCTAAAATCAACCTGATGAAAATATTCGGAAGAAAGTCATTTTTAATTGTTTTGCTTCTCATTGCGACCAGTGGAGGGTTATTTGCTGCAGATAATACGCCCATCGATTCAGGAGCGACGGCGTGGATGTTGACTTCCACGGCTCTGGTATTACTTATGGTTCCGGGTCTGGCAATGTTTTATGGAGGGTTGGTAAGGTCAAAGAATGTCCTTGGCACGATAATGCACAGTTTTGTAGCAATGGGCATAATTAGCATTTTATGGGTTGTTGCCGGTTACAGCATGAGTTTCGGTAAAAATATTCTTGGGGGTTGGTTTGGGTGGAATTCCGACTATTTTTTCCTTAAAGGCATCGATACCAATATTCTTGATGCCGGGATTCCGGAGTATGTCTTTACAATGTTTCAGGGGAAATTTGCAATTATTACGCCCGCTTTGATAGCCGGCGCTTTTGCCGAGAGGGTTTCGTTTAAGGCATATTGTTTCTTCATTGCTTTATGGAGTATTCTTGTTTATAATCCGCTTTGTCATTGGGTTTGGGCCAGCGATGGATTTCTTTTCCATCTTGGCGCCAGAGGTGCGATAGATTTTGCAGGAGGGACGGTAGTTCATATTTCAGCAGGTATAAGTGGTCTGGTAGCAGCTTTATTTCTTGGTGCCCGTCGCGGATACCCATACCAGGTAATTCGTCCGAATAACATGGTAATTACGATGCTTGGAGCCGGACTGCTCTGGGTTGGATGGTTTGGATTCAATGCGGGAAGCAGTATTTCATCCGGGTTGAGTACGGCTCAGGCGCTAACTGCTACTCAGGTTGCGGCAGCCTCCGGAGCATTGGCATGGATAATAATTGAAAGTTTGCATCAGGGTAAGGCGACAGCTCTTGGTTTCGCATCAGGAATCCTGGCAGGATTGGTTGCAGTAACGCCGGCAGCCGGAGTTGTACAGCCTTATGGAGCAATGATACTTGGCCTTGTGGCGTCATTCATTTGTTATTCGGCAATCCAGTTTAAAAATAGACTTGGTTATGATGACAGTCTTGATGCATTTGGCATTCATGGGGTTGGCGGAATTGTTGGTGCTATCCTTCTGGTCTTCTTCATACGTCCCTCATGGATGAGTGAGGCAGCGGCTGCTTCTACAACTGGCAAATGGACATTATGGAATCAGCTGGGTGTTCAGGGTCTGGCTGTAACTATTGCAATCGCATACGCAGCCGTAATGACATTTGTGATCATATTTGTCTTAAATAAATTCATAAAGTTCAAATCTTCAGAAACTGATGAGATGGCAGGGCTCGACAGGTCATATCATGGAGAGAGAGGATACGGAATGTTAAATCCAAGCTAATCAGATCATTATAAATATCTACAATGAAACTAATAACTGCAATAATCAGGGAAGTTCAGCTTGATAAAGTACGTGAAGCTCTCATAGAAGCTGACATAAAAAGAATAACTGTCAGTCGTGTTTCTGGTCATGGACAACAGAGAATTGAAGAAATGTACAGGGGGCAGATTATTATTCCCGACCTAATCCCCAAAATCAGAATTGAAATTGGGGTCAATGATGCCTTTGTTGATATAACGGTTAATGCAATACTAAAAGCTGCCAGAACAAATGGGGTTGGCAATGTAGGCGACGGGAAGATTTTTATTACGCCTCTTGAGGAATGTATCAGGATAAGAACAGGAGAAAGGGGAGGGACAGCAATTTAAGTACAGGATTGTAGTATACGGCATTACCGCATAAAAATTTGCCAGGCACTGCTGTGAAAATTACCCGGATCGTGATGATCCGGGTTTTTTAATGCGGTTAAAATCTCAATATTCATATGTTAAAAATTATTAAATGCGGTAAAGTGATAAATGATTACTTAGCCACAATGGATTATTTTTTCATAACTTTCAGTTCTCAGATTAAAACTAAATCTAACTTTCAATAAAAATCTCTTATTATGGGTAAGGAAAATCAAAACAGGAAGACTCCGAAAACCAAACAGCTAACAAGACGTAGCTTTTTGGGTACCACAGCCACAGCTGCTGCGGCTTTTACAATCATTCCTCGCTATGTTATGGGCGGTAAAGGATACACTGCACCCAGTGATCTGCTCAATATAGCAGGTATCGGCGTTGGTAGCCAGGGTGGTGGTGATATTCAGCAAATCTGTTCCCCTGACGTTCCAATAGTCAGACCTGACAGGAATAATAATGGGACCCCTATGACCAAGGAACAAATTGAGGCTCGTCAGGCAAGGATGAGTCAAATGAGAAGAAATGCCCCGGCAGGTCAGGGTAACACAAATGCAACAGTTCAGATGGGAGATGCAGGCAGGAAGCCCATTAAGCTGGCAAACATCTACGCACTCTGTGATGTGGATCATAATTATTCCGGACATATTCTCAAAGGATATCCGAAAGCAAAGATCTATACCGACTGGAGAGAATTATTGGATAAAGAGAAATCAATTGATGCAGTTGTAATCGGGACTCCCGATCATAACCATGCAATGATAGCCGCAGCATTTATGCGTGCAAAAAAGCATGTCTATCTTGAGAAACCAATGGCAAAAACAATTGTCGAGGTGCGTAAGCTCGCAGCTCTGGCAAAAGAGATGGATGTTGTGACACAGATGGGAAACCAGGGTCATGCAACCGAAGGAACAAGAAGAACTGTTGAATTCATACAGTCGGGAGTAATCGGAAAAGTAAAAGACGTTCAGCTTTCAACAAACCGCCCTATGGGTTTCTGGCCACAGGGTGATATTAAAAGACCTGATGGAGTTGCTGTTCCTGCCGGTCTGAATTATGATGTATGGTTAGGTCCTGCTCCTGAAAAACCATTTAACCCCGAAGCACTTCATTTTAACTGGAGAGGTTTATGGGATTACGGAACAGGTGCAATGGGCGACATGGGTGCACATATTTTTGATGCTCCTATATGGGCGCTTAATCTTGGAATGCCGACAAAAATACAGGCTACAAGCAGTCCTTTCAGCACTGATTATATGCCGCTTTGCGAAATAGTTACCTATGAGTTCCCTGCTCGTGGCGATATGCCGGCAGTAAAAGTAACCTGGTGTGACGGCGGTTTAAGGCCCCCAAGACCCGACGGACTCGAAGCAGGTCGTGCAATGAAAGATGCAACGTATTATGGTGAGAAAGGGATTATCACTCATGCAAGTCATGGCGCGATGCCAGAACTTATTCCAGCTGACGCTAATTTCAAAGGACCCGATGCATGGTTGGCACGTACAGGTAATATTTTCGAGGATTTTATTGATGCTATCAAAAATGGCAAAAAATCCTGCAACGATTTTTCTATCTCTTCCAAACTTACAGAAATTATGTTGCTGACCAATATTGCAGTAAAACATCAGAGAGCTAATATCACACTTGAGTATGATGCTGCTAACATGAAGATAACCAATCTTCCTGAAGCAAACGACATGTTTGAGTATGAGTACAGAAAAGGATGGACACTCTAAACTTTAAGACTAATTAACGATTTATATAATATGGAAAACGAAAACAAAAAGACGAATCTCTCCAGACGCAAATTTCTGGGTAGTACAGCGACAGTAGCCGCATTATCAATGATGCCAATAAGCCTATTCGCCAACAGCTCAGCTGAGCCAAAAGCAGTTAAGGGAACAAATCCCGATTCAAAGTTCGGCGGCGTTCAGATCGGTGCAATTACATACAGCTGGCGCGATCAACCAAGCGGCCTTGAGAACATAATTAAATATTGCAAAGAAGCTGGCATCAGTTCAGTTGAGCTGATGAGCGGCGACCTTGAGCAATATCTTGGAGCTCCGAAAAATCCTATGGCACGTATGTTTGGTGCTCCTCCGGCCAGACCAGCAGCTGCACCAGCACCTGCAGGCGCACCAGCTCCTGCTCCTCAGCAATTCAGACGTCCTGAACTCACCGAGGAACAAAAAGCTGCAGTAGCCAAGTATAACACTGAGCTGAAAGAATGGCGTCTTGCACTTCCTATGTCAAAATTCGCTGAAGCCCGCAAATTGATGAACGATGCAGGGATCTCTGCACATATCGTAAAATTTTCACCTGCAAGATGGTCAGATGAGGAGATTGATTATGCCTTTAAGGCAGCAAAGGCTATGGGAGCTAAAGGTGTTACCGACGAACTCAGTATGGACGCAGTGAAGAAACTTGCTCCGTTTGCTGAGAAAAACGGTATGTATGCAATATTCCACCAGCACATGCAGTTTGCAACACCCGGATTCAACTATGAGGAATTCATGTCTGTGTCACCGGCAGTGATGTTCAACTTCGACTCTGGTCACTTTTTCGGATCTACAGGAATTAATCCATGTACAATGCTCGAAAAATATCACGACCGCATAATAAGTATTCATATCAAGGACAAAACCGGACCAAAAACTGAACCAGCCAACATGAACCAGGTATGGGGTCAGGGCGAGATGCCGATAGAAGAAGTACTCCTTCTGTTGAAGAATAAAAAATGGCCGATCTTTGTTGATATCGAACTTGAATATGATGTTAAACCATGGTCAACTTCAGTTAAGGAAGTCAGGACCTGTATGTCATATGCACGCCAGATACTGATGTAAACTGTTCTTGCATTATAGTTTTATACCCGGGCAATATTCTTGTCCGGGTTTTTTTATTATCCCTTAAAGGAAAATACTGAACCTGGCCTCCAGTTGAAGATTGTTAAGCCTCTCATTCAGTGAATCTGAATACCTCGTATGACTGAAAACATAGCTCAGGCATGGCTCAAGGGAGACTTTCTGATTCAGGAAAAATGCATAACCTACCCCTGGTGTTATCGAATAGCTCCTCTGTTTTGAATTGTTGGAATCCATTCCATGAAGCATCGAAAAACTGGTCTCCGCTTTAACGAATATGCCTCCCTCGAAATAGTACCTTGCCCAGGGACCAAAACCCAGAGTATAATATTTATTGTGATTCTGTTTATAATATGTCATCGTTGCGTTAGCGCCAATTGCCAGGTTATCAATAAAAAAATAGCCGGCACCCGGACTAAGATTAATAGCAAAGAGAGAAGTTTTGGAAACTGTTGTTCCACTGATCGTCTCTCCATGATAAGATTGAATAGTGCCACTCCCGGAAAGGATTATATTTCCCTGAGTTATTGGTTTTTTAGACTGTGAGAATGAATTAATTGAGATTGCCAGTGAGAACAGAAAGATAAGTTTTTTCATAGCTTCACGTTTTAGTTATCCTAAATCTTACCATAACCTGCCGACTTTTCAGCAATTTATGAAAAATTCATGAAATTCATGAATACAACCATACTCTCCAACATATGTTCAGCGAGCCTGATGTGAATTATAATGATCTTTAATAAATTTGAAGCCAGATTGGGATTCAATCTTTGAAAAAGTAAGTATAATCCTGCCGGATCAGAACCTGACGACCATTCCGGCCCCGTTTGCAGAGACATATCCATTGAATCTGACAATACGCGCCTCAATTGTGATACGTCTCTCTTTAGTTCTTCCGATTGACCAGAGAGGAATCCCGACAGCCATTAATCCAAGGCCTCCAAACATTATATTCCGGTAGGTAACAGCCTTAGTTGCGGGAGTCTCCCCATTTGGGTGATTATAGACTTTCCAGTATAAAACATTGCCGGTAAAAAGTGTAGCCCCGCCAAGGATTGTTAAAACAGTACCTGCCTTTTCCATATGCTGGTACTTGACCAAAGCTTTTCCGAAAATCAGAGAGTTACCTGTTTGTGCATTTAATGAAACTGAAAGGATGGTAATAAAAATTACAAGACATAGTTTTTTCATACCGTTATTATTTAGGATCAGGCTTTCTTTCATTCCAAAGATAAATAATAAAAGGATTCTGTTGCACGAAAACGGCTCTATTAACCACAAAAGGCGGCTCCCTTTTATAAATTTTTTATCTTTGCAGGTTAACTGTTAATAATAAAATTATGATATTCAAGATATTCAAACAGAAGGGGAAAGATGTTATAATTAACATCGACAACGTTATCTTAATAAAGACAAGTGAAACAACCGGGAAAACAGTTATTCACTCCATCGGCGAATTGATTGAGGTAGATGATCCGTTTGATGAGGTCAAACTGGTTTTTGGTGTGGGTCCTAAAAAAGAAATAAAGGGCTTTTAAAGAATCGGCTAAAGATCCAGGTAAGATCCTATAAATTCCGATTCTACCGTATCAAGGATCGGGAGACCAGGCAAGGTAAACAGATCCAGCGGACAGTTTTCAATCGCAGCCCAGCGTGATGTACGTATACATTTGTATCCATTCCGTTTCACTGCAGTTATTATTTCCACGTCGCCTTCTCCGTCGCCGAAAGGCAGAGACAATGCTGTAACAGTTTCACCGGTATGGCTTTCGATTATACTTTTTGATACTCCCAGTTCATAGTCGAGGAACGAATTATACTCAGCGTCGGTACTGAATCCCTCTTTACGCTGCAGCAGGAATTGATGTGAAAATGAATGAGAACCGAAAATAAATGGTTTCTCACCTCCCTCGTACATGTAACGACTCATAAGCTCTACCTCCTGCCAGTTGAGGAATGAATCATGACCGATCATGTCAGAAATAATGAAAAAAGTTGCTTTCATTTTGTATTGAAGCAATAGCGGGAGGGCAATCGTGTACCATGAATGATCACCATCATCAAAAGTGATAACAACTGAATTTCCTGCCGGCATTTTTCCCGAAGCGGCTATTGATTCCAGATCATTGAACCCGATTACCATGATGCCATTATCCACGAAATATTTCAGATCCTTTTCAAAATCCACGGCACTGCGTTCATATAAGTTCGTTGCATCACCATTCACCAGCCTGTGATACATCAGAATGACAATCTTTCCTTCTTTAGAAGGGACAGGATCATTGTGCTTTGTGCATCCGGCAATTAAGACAATAATTGTTGTGAAGAGTATTAATTTTCTTCTCATATGAATCAGTCAGGATAACCCGGGGTAAGATAAGCAAAAAAAATGTTCATTAAAAACAAAGCACACAAAGGCTAATATTCACAAACCTAAATAAAATTGTTTCTGACTATAAAAGAGATTAATTTTATTTTTTGAGATATATAATTTGCGGTTCATCCTGCTTAAATTTGCTGGTTTATTAAATCACTCAGGCATGAATAAAAATCTGAAAAGCATTTTGTCCGGGTTCTTACTTTCAATACCTGTCTCCTTCATTTTTAATTGTCTTTCAGGACAAACCGGTATCGATACCTTAAATTTTACCGATTCGGGAAGGAAAATTGAAAACACTATCAGCTTTAATACTGACAACTTAAATTA
This sequence comes from uncultured Bacteroidales bacterium, assembly GCA_963792925.1. Lineage (GTDB taxonomy): Bacteria > Bacteroidota > Bacteroidia > Bacteroidales > VadinHA17 > LD21. The sequence continues at coordinate 398,497 of CAWBYC010000005.1, forward strand.
CAGGAAGACTACAATCGGGCAAAAAGTTAATATCAAAGCTACTTCCCTGGTTATTAATGGCGACACACTTGTGCCTGAGAGAATCAACACGAGAGGACAATCAACACTCTACTACAGACGAAAAAGTTACAGTCTTAGCCTGAAGTCACACGCTACATTCCACTATGGGCAAAGAACCGAATCATTTAAAAAGTTTTTTATACTGAGTCTGTCGATGGACAAATTTTACATCAGTAACCGCCTTGCTTTCGGGATGATGGATGTAGCCCGGTTATTCGATCTTTTTTACTCATTTTGTGAGTTGAGGATAAATGGTCAGAGCGAAGGTATCTGCATGATAATTGAAAGACCGGAGGACTGGGCCATGAAAAAGAAATCCTCTCCTTTACTGATTCGCAGGGGATACAACAACGCTATTGATAAACTAACTCCGGGCAAAAATATCAGGGGTGATAATACTAAAATATACAAGGATGATTTTAAGCAGATTTACCGATCCTTAGATAAATATAAAGGTGAAGAGATTTATAATACTCTCTCAAAATGGCTTGATATAAATGCTTACCTGAAATGGCTCGCATTAAATTTTTTTGTGAGGAATGGCGACTATACTGACGAGGCTTATTTCTTTATAGACCCCGCAACAAATAAGTTCAGTATTATTCCGTGGGATTACGACGATCTGTTTTCTGTATATCCGCATGAGGGTAATTCAGAATTCAGAAATATTCTTGAAGAAAAGCTTTTTTTCTCAACGGAAGATCCTCTCGACAAGAAAATAATTACCGACCCTTATTTGTATAAAAATTACCTGATCCAATTTAAGGAATTGATGAATCAGCTGTCGCCTGAAGTCTTAAAAGAAGATTTTGAAAATACTTATGCTGAGCTATACCCTTATTACTCAAACAATGAGATAATAAGCAAATCAAATTTTGACCGCTATAAAAATGTTAATTTAGCAGACCTGAAAACGGACATGTTATCAGTGTACCGTCAATTACTTATATACAGGAACTTGTATCTGGAATATATCGGAAATCAATTAAAAGAGCTGAAATAGCAAAAATACTTTTATCTTTTTCCTTTTGTCTTTTGTCTTTTATCTAATTTGGCTATTGAAGATAGTTTCATGCTGGCATGAGTAAATTTAATTGCTTCATATTCTAAATTAGTTTAAATTTATTCTCTTGTATTATAGTTCGTAAGATATAGCACTATGAAAATAGCAATATCCGATCCAGCGTTCTATTTTGCATTTTTTTATATTTCATCCTTTCTGATCCCCATCGTTCTGATCATATATTTCACGATCAGGCTCAAAATTCCTTTGTGGTCGGTTTTTTTGATTCTGACTTCAGTCACATTATGTACTATAGTTGGATCGAGACTTTTCACGATTCCTGTTTCAGAATGGGGGCAGATAATCAGTACCGGGAGATTTGAAGGATATCGCGGCCGTTTCGCAATCGGAGGCTTGATATTTGGCGTTGCAGGTTTAATTATCTCACAGAAGATCTTAGGGTTTGGAAAACCTATTATCAGTCTGTATGCCTGGATTGCACCATTAGGCTTTGGCATTCAGAAGATCGGATGCTTTTTTAACGGATGTTGCTATGGAAGACCTTCAGGTTTGCCTTGGAGTGTTCAATACCCTGCAGGCAGCAGCGCCCATTTTCATCAGCTTGCCAGTGGCATGATCGATGACAAGGCTGCGTTTTCTTTAGGTGTGATTCCTGTTCAGCTCATCGAGGTGATTTGCCTTTTTTCAATTTCGTACATAGTCTGGCGATCACTTGGATTCTGGAAAAAGACCGGAAGTGCTCTGATTTTCGCCCTGGTATTATTTTTTACATTCCGGTTTGGTGCTGAATTCCTGCGCGATAAAGCAGCCAATGATTTTAATATCATTTCCGGTACCGGCATTAATAATCAATTGTTCTTTTTAATGACTGCCATTATCTGTATCAGCGTATTATTTCTGTACGAAAAAGTAGTCATGACAAACGTTGAAAAATCTTTATATGAAGAGGTCCCATTTAAAAAATCCTTGTTGTATGTTCTTTCTGTTTCAATCCTGATATTTGGCTTTCGTGGTTTGTTTACACCTTTCGAAATGCTATCAGTCGATATCATATTCATTCCGTCAGTCATCCTCACCGCATATTATGTTTACAAATCAATAAAAACCATTGGATTTCAGTTGGTAACGACGTCTTTTTTTGTCCTTCCATTATTACTGGTAACCAGTTTAAGACCCGATTCGACTAAATCGGGTTCTGTATTAAATTTCTATAAGTACGAAGTAAAGTCATACAAAAGAGTCGATTTAGGATCATCCCTTGGTGAGTACTATAATACTGTATATTATAATCCGCATGAAGGACAATGCGGTACTGAATATACTACTGAAGATTATAAAAATATCTACAGAATAGAGGGGGCCGGATTCTCCGGAATTACCAAAAAGGGTAAATCAATAACCACAGCCGGTTTTAATTTATATGGTGGTACAAATAAAGAGATCAATATGCTTCAACAGGAGGAAAAGACCAGCTTTCTGTTTGGGATTAATCCATATATTAAATACGATATCCCCTGGATCGGTATTGGCGCGGGTCTTCATTTAGGCAACCTGAGGTGGGTGGCTGTAAACCCTATTGACCAGGCAACTTTCAGCAGAGGGACAAGGTATTCTCCGATTATGCCTGAAGTATATTTCAGAGTTGGCAGACGCGATATCGTGGATCTGAAATATACATATGGCTTCAACTTTCCAACATCTTTTCCTCTTCTGATAAGTGAAATCAGCTTAGGGTCCGGCTTTGGAATGCAAACTGATTATAGTTTCAGGGTGGGAAGGGCTTTTTCAAATCATGATTCATTTACTTTTATTTCAGCTGAAGGGTTGGTAAACAAACAGATCGGACTGTTTTTAAAGTATAATTTCGGCGGTGAGGATTTCTATTATGCTAATTATGGTGAGACTCTGAACAGGAAGGGAAGGGTTCTGTTTGGAGCCAATTACAGGTTTGGATTTAAATAATCAAATCAACAGTTGATTACCCGGTAAGTTTTATATTAATTGTTCAAATGGCACATCTATTTAAAATACATAGCCAAAATTTTCCATTATTTCAGAATCTGAATCCTCTATTGATTAATTTTCATATTAAGATCCAAAATTGGAAGTCATCACCCCTTCTTTTTTGAAAAATGATCTATTTTTTATATCAATAGTTTAGAATTTAACAAATCATCCACCCCGGAAACAATAATTTTGATATCTATCAACCTGATTCTTTCTAAAATGATTTTATACAATAACTTACTATTATATATCATTATCAATCTATTTAATCAAATCTGGCCTACAGTTTACATTATTGAAAAAAACCTATTAGTTGTTTTACTTAATAACCAAAACTATGCTTAAACGAAATGTATTTATTGTTATGTTACTCTTGGCAGCTAATCTTAGCCTGATGGCCCAGCAGACAATTACTGGTGTCGTCAAGGACACGGGCGGGCAGCCTATGTCTGGAGTAACAGTTATTGTAAAAGGTACCTCCACAGGTACCCTTACCGGGGTAGACGGGAAGTATTCTCTTCCAGTGCCTGCAGGAGCGCCAACACTGAGATTTTCATTTATTGGATACGCGAACCTTGAGGTTCCTATCACGGCAGATCTGTAATTGATGCCACTCTTCAGCAGACAATTAACGAAATGTCGGAAGTTGTGGTTGTTGGGTACGGTACACAGAAAAGAACCACGGTAACTGGTGCAATTACATCTGTAAACAGTAAAGAGTTAACAAGCTTACCTGTTACTACTGCCGACCAGGCACTGCAAGGTCGTGCTACCGGTGTTACTGTATTAAATAATGGATCGCCTGGCACCGCACCTACAATAAGGATCAGAGGGATTGAGTACCATGAACTCAAATGATCCTCTTATTGTGATAGATGGGGTTGTTTCAAATGGAATGGGAAATTTAAACCCAAATGATATTGAATCAGTTGATGTATTAAAAGATGCTTCCACAACGGCCATCTATGGTTCATTGGGATCTCATGGTGTTATTATGGTTACAACAAAAAAAGGTAAAGCAGGTAACACTGTAATTGATTTTGACAGCTATGCGGGCAACAATGGAACAACAAGAGATACGACGTATTGAATGTAGCCCAATACATTGATTATGCAGGCTCCGCAGATATGACTTCCCCACCTCCAGTGTTAACGACCCCCAGCATAGACTTGGTTTGGCAAACACCAACTGGCAGGATCAGATTTTCCAGAAAGGAATGATGGAAGGAATCAATTTAGCTGTGTCAAGTGGAACTGAAAATGGTACTTACAGAATATCTGCCGGATATGTTAAAAGTGTAGGGGATATGATAGGTACCGGATACAGTAGATATAATTTCAGATCAAACAGCGATTATACACATGGAAAGTTAAAGATCGGTGAAAACATTGGATTATCATATTCAACATTACATCCGATTGCAGTCATCAGGAGGTCGTTCTTTAATTCAGCATGCCATTAAAATGGCTCCTTATTTGCCAGTACATAATCCCGATAATTTAGGTGGCTTCCAGGGTCCACATTCCGCTGTGACGGACAGGACGCTGAAAACCCAGTCAGAATTGCCACTTTATTTGATGATGTGCAGCAGACATTGATCTTCTGGGTGACATCTATGCTGAGGTTGAAATTATCAAAGGATCTGAAATTCAGATCAGTAGTTGGTTTGGAAGATATAAGGCTTATAGACAACCAATTTCAACCGCTTGGAATGATGACAACATGCCTGGAGGAGCTACTCACTCGCAAGCAAATGCTAATATCGTAAAGAACGAGTCTAATTATCAATCCCTTATTTATACCCAATAGTTTCAATTATACCAAAACATTGCAGAGAAACACAACCTGCAATTATTGGCAGTAATTGAATATTCAACAATTGATCGGAGCATACAGCAATGCATCAAGCCAGAACACTATCAGCAGTGATATTCAGGAATTAACCAATACCACTCCAAGTATGTCTTCTGCTTCGGATCATTATAAAAGGATCGGGTACTTGGCCAGATTAAATTATAACTACGACGGGAAATACATTTTTGCAGCCTCAATACGTAAAGATGCTTCTTCAAGATTCGGTTCAAACAACAGATGGGGTACTTTCCCTTCGGTTGCTTTAGGATGGAGAATTGATAAAGAAGTCTTTCATCAAGATGTTGCCGCTATCAGTAATTTAAAGCTTAGAGCTAGCTGGGGAAAAGCAGGTAATGATAATATAGGTAATTACAGCTATGCTGTCAATACCCTTACCTCTGACATGAATTATGTTATTGATAACCAATTAGTGCCTGGTACAACTCCCAATGGAGGTAGCCAATCAGAGATTGAAATGGGAGACAACAACCATGCGAAACATCGGTATTAGATTTTGGATTATTAAACAATAAATTCACTTTTTCTGCAGAATATTTCAAAAATAAAAGTACTGACCTGCTTATGAATTTAAATACTGCAGCATCTATAGGCGTCTTTTCAATGGTTAATATAGCTAAGAATGTTGGTTCAGTTGAAACAAAAGGTTTTGAATTTCAGATGGGTTACAACGATTCTGAGGGTGAGTTACAATGGTCGGCAAATTTGAATATTGGAACTTCCACAAATAAAGTTCTGGATTTAGGCGGACTTAAATCTGTTGACCCTGGGATCCCAATGGCAAAATCAGCCAATTACCAGACTTGAGGTTGGCAAACCATTGTTCTTTTTTTACGGATGGAAATTTGATGGGATATTTAAATCAAATGCCGAGGCCGCTGCTTACCTGAACGGAGGACAACAATTGAGCACTCAAAACGGAGAGTCATGGAGTAGGTGCACAGGGAGGAGACTTCCGTATTGTTGACGTAAATGGAGATGGTGAAATAACTTCAGATGACAGACTAAAATTGGAAATCCATTCCCAAAAATGACTCTTGGATTAAATTTAATGCCAACTATAAAGGATTCGATGTAAGCTTATTCATTCTGGGTTCATATGGTAATGATATTTATAATAACACCTACTATGATTTACAGGTATGACAAGATTATTTAATGCACGGAATTGATGTATTGAAAGGTGGAAACATGATGGAGATGTAACTGATATTCCCAGACCATCAGCTTCAGGACCAAATGTGCAGATATCAACCCGTGGTGTCGAGGATGGAACCTATACAAGATTGAAAAACATGTACTTTGGGCTACACTCTGCCTGCCAAGTGTTTGGCAAAAAATATCCAAATTCAGAATATACGTAAGTGGACAGAATTTACTTACCGTTACCAAATATACAGGTTTGGATCCTGAAGTTGGTTTTTACCAGCCTGCCGGGACAACAGTAGACTATATAGGTAGTGGTGCTGCAACAGGTAATGGTTACCCGGCAGTCAATTTTGATACAGGAATTGACTTTGGTATTTATCCTATGCCAAAATCATTTATTGGTGGTATTCAAATTACATTTTAAACAATATAAAGATGAAAATAACTAAATATTTATCTCTCGCAATTGTATTCGGGGTATTTGTTCTATCTAATTCCTGTGATTCAGAGAAATTAGATCTGCAGAATCCGAATCAATTATTGCCTGAAACTTATTTCAAAAATGAGGTACAGATGAAATCGGCAATAAATGCTAGTATATGGAAGTATGCAAACTACAGCGATGTACAATCGTCATATGTGGTTTGGAAATGATAATATGTCGCATGAAAATGCTGGAAACCCGCAACTTGAAGCAGACAAACGTGATTACCTGAATTTTTCATTTGATTTTACTCACGGAGCAATCGGAGATTACTGGGAAAGCTGTTACAGAGGCATTAATAAGGCAAACTTTGTAATAAATACGCAAATATAATCGCGAAAATTCCCGATGCACCAGTTATCTTCCGTAATAAAGGCCAAGTATGATCGGTGAAGCCAAATTTATGAGGGCTGCATATTATTTTTGGCTTGTCACCAAATTTGGTGATATTCCCTTATTGCTTGATGTTCCTGCAGATAATCCAGGGAATAGAAAAAAGTCCTGCTGCAGATATCTATGCTCAAATTGAAAAAGATCTTACTGATGCTACAACCGAATTCTTGACAAAGCCGATGAAGACTGGGAAGGGCTACAAAAGGCGCTGCATGGGCTTTATTGGGCAAAGTACGCTTATTCGAGAAAAATTATGCGGGAGCACTGACATCTTTTAATAACGTTACAGGCTACACTCTTGAAGCTAATTATCTCGAATAACTTTTTGGAAGAAACAGAACATGGTCCTGAATCGATATTTGAAGTAGAGTTCAACGTTGCTGCCGGTAACTCAGCTCGTTGGAATTCCGGCGTAACTGATGCAGGCTTAAACGAATCATGTTTCAGAGGACAGGAATATGGTTGTATGGACTGGTTTAACGTATTCCCATCTAGTTAACCTGCAGAGTGAGTTTGAAGCAGGTGATCCAAGATATGGATTTCTGTTTTTATATAGACGGGAGAACATACAATAATGGTGCAAATACAATTGCAATATCTCCTTTGGCTCAATCGGATGGTAGCACATATCCAAGAATTGGATGGAAAAAATACCAGAACTATTACAAATACGCCAGCGAAAGTACAGTCTCGCCAGGGCAGGCATCCGGTATTAATATGAAGATAATGAGATACGCCGATGTATTATTGATGAGAGCTGAATGCAAAGCCAATACCGGTGATATTGCTGGTGCAGTAACTGACATGAACATTGTTCGTGCCCGGCCAAGTGTCAATATGCCATTATATGGTACTGCTGCAATGGATGCTAAATATCCCGTAAATAACCTTGATCAAATTTTATGGTGGCTACTTGAGCATGAGCGTAAGATTGAATTATGCGGTGAACAGGTCCGTTTCCCTGATCTTGTAAGATGGGGACGGCTTGCATGCATTTATAGCTCAGTTAATAGCTGGTAGTCCAGCTTCCGATAAAGGAAAAGGCAGATATTCAAATTTGATCCGGTTAAAAATCTTCTCTGGCCAATACCACAGCGTGAGATGCAGAGTAATAGTAAGATGACTCAAAACCCGGGGTATTAACAAATGCTTGCAATATTAAATATTAAAAGAGGCTGGTAAAACAGCCTCTTTTTTCCTGATTTTATTCATTCACGTCAGAGGCGCTTATATGTACGAGCCTCTTTAAAATAAATTTTCCTTTATCGACAATCTTCTTAATCATTTACAATATATTAGTTCTTGTATTATTAAAAATAATCATGAGGATATCAGTTCTGATGCTGGTTAATAAAACAAAAACTATTGGAGTTGCTTTGTATTCAATTTTCATTATTAGTGTATCATGTAATTCAGGTAAAGAGGATAAAAACCTGCCACTTTTTCAAAAGTTGTCATCAAAACAGACAAATATCTCATTTGAAAACACTCTTACGCAAAGCGAAACTTTAAATTATTTCCTTTATCCCTATATCTATATGGGTGGTGGAGTTTCCGCCGGCGATTTTAATAATGACGGTTTAACCGATATTTACATCGTGGGAAATATGGTTCCAGACAGGTTATATCTTAACAAAGGTAATATGACTTTTGAAGATGTGTCTGAAATTTCAAACACAGGAGGAGGTAGTTACTGGAAGCTTGGATCAACTGTATGCGATATTAATAATGACGGATTAAATGATATTTATGTGTGCGTTTCGGGACTCACAGGTAATCACGAAAATTTATTATTTGTAAACAAGGGAATCAATAAGGATGGCATTCCTGTTTTTAGAGAGGAAGCTGAGAAATATGGTATTAACGACCCAGGGATGAGTACTCAGGCTACTTTTTTCGATTATGATAATGACGGAGACATGGATTTGTATGTAGCAAATTACCCCATTACATCATTTAAAGCCACCCCATATGTTTATAAACAGATGATGAGAAATGTTAAATGGATTGAATCCGGACATTTATATAGAAACAACGGGGACAGCATTTTTACTGACCTTACCAAAGAGAGCGGGTTATTAGCTTTTGGACTGACTCTGAGCGCCACTGTTGGCGATTTTAACCAGGATGGGCTTAAAGATTTATACATCTCCAACGATTTTACATGTCCCGATTACTTCTACTTTAACAATGGAGACGGGACATTTTCTGACAAAGCAGGTGAAGTTCTGGGACAAACTTCATTCTATGGGATGGGTGCCGACATTGCCGACTATAATAACGACGGCTTACCCGATATTATGCAGATTGATATGGCACCTGAGGATAATAAGAGAGCTAAAATTAACATGTCAAGTATGCCTCCTGAAGAGTTTGACGAAATGGTTAAAGAAGGCTTACATTATCAATACAGATACAGCACCTTAAATCTGAACCGGGGGATTTTAAAAAATGATTTGCCGTTTTTTACAAATGCAGCCTGGATAGCAGGTGTCACCTCAACCGACTGGAGTTGGGCTGCCCTGTTTGCGGATTTTGATCTTGATGGCTGGAAAGATCTGTATATTACAAATGGCTCCCGCAGAGATATGAATAATGCGGATTATTTTAATAAAATTGGCAAAACCGATTATTTCAGCAAGGGTTCTGATAAGCACGTACTACTGGAGCAGGCAATAAATATGCCTGGCCAGGCCCTTCCGAATTATATTTTCAGGAATAATGGGGATCTGACATTTAGCCGATATAATAAACAGTGGAATATTACGGAACCGAGTTATTCAAATGGAGTGGCTTATGCCGATCTGGATAATGATGGTGATCTGGATCTCATTGTAAATAACATAGATCAGGAAGCTCTGATTTATAAAAACAATGCCATCGAGAGCAAATCAGGAAACTATCTGAAGATAAAATTTGACGGAACCCTCAAAAATAAATTGGGAATTGGATCTGTTGTTAATATCTGGCATAAAGGCAAAAATCAAATGTCAGAACTCACACTGACCAGAGGTTATCTGTCGTCGGTGGAACCCATTCTCTATTTTGGCGTTGGGACGAAGCCGGTTATTGATTCCTTAAAGGTGCAATGGGGAGATGGCAAATTAGAGGTGCTTAAGAATATTAAGGCAAACCAGTGCATCACTTTGCATGCTGCAGATGCTAAGCCACTGAAGAGGGATAGGGAAATTAAGAATCGGGTTTTTAAAGAAATAACAGACAGCATTCATTATGGATTTATTCATAAAGAAAACTTTTTTGATGATTATCATAGATCAGGTTTTATTACCATATAAATTATCCCGGCTTGGACCTTATATAGCGACGGGTGATGTCAATAATGATAAACTCGATGATTTTTTCATTGGAAATGCTTCCGGAAGTTCTGGCAAGCTGTTTATTCAAAACAAAGATGGCTCGTTTAGAATTCAGAATGGGCCATGGCAGCCTGATAGTATACACGAAGATGCGGGTTGTTTGCTCTTCGACGCAGATAAAGACGGAGACCTTGATTTAATTGTAGTATCAGGAGGTAATGAATTCCCTGAAGGTTCAGAAAACTATAGCAGCCGGCTTTACATAAATGACGGTGCAGGGAATTTTACAAAAAGCAAAAATGCTATCCCTCTCATTACAACCAGCGGATCTTGTGTTAAAGCTATTGACTTTGACAATGACGGCGATGCTGATCTGTTTATAGGTGGAAGGCAAGTACCAGGAAAATATCCCTTCCCTGCAAACAGTTTCATACTGGAAAACAAAACAGTTAATGGTGTAGTAAAATTTGCAGATGTCACAAGAGAAGTTGCCCCTGATCTTTTAAATGCAGGTATGGTCACTTCTGCATTTTGCGGTGACATTGACAATGATAACTGGACCGACCTGGTAATTGCCGGAGAATGGATGCCAATCTGCATATATAAAAATATTCATGGAAAATTTAAAAAAACCACTATTGAAGGAACAAGAGGATGGTGGTTCAGCATGGAGGGCGCCGATTTTGATAAGGACGGAGATATCGACCTTGCAGCTGGTAATATGGGATTAAACTGCAGGTACAGAGCCGGCAGGGATAAGACTTTTGACGTTTATGCAGCCGACTTTGACAAAGATGGGAAATGGGATATAGTATTAAGCTACTATCAGGGGAACAAACAATTTCCGCTGAGAGACAGAGATTCTTTTATAAGACAGAATCCGGGAATTGCCCTTAAGTTCCCTACATATGATGAGTTTGGAGACGCCACTGTTTCGGATATATATACACGTAAAGCACTGGAAAAGTCGTTACATCTGAAGGCGGAAACATTTGCCAGTTGCTATTTTGAGAATGACGGGAAAGGTAATTTTAAGATGCACAGCTTTCCTGTCGAAGCCCAGTTATCATCAATGAATAACATGATCATTGATGATTTTAATGAAGATGGAAACCCTGATATCCTGTCTGCCGGCAATCTTTATAATATGGAAATTGTGACACCAAGAAATGATGGGAGTATTGGAGTTTATATGGAAGGAGATGGCAAGGGCGGATTTAAGACAAAACCAGCCTGTGAATCAGGATTTTTTGCTCCAAACGACGCAAAATCGATGGCGTCAATAAAACTTAATAACGGAGATAAACTGGTCCTGGTTGGAAATAATAATGATAAGCTTCAAATATTTAAGTTTAAATGAATAGAATAATCGTTAAGCGGGAATTATATATTATGCGGCTCAACTTGTTCCTGTGCATAATATTCTTATTGCTTATTTCATGCAACAACCATAAAAATGCTTTTAAAAAAATCTCACCTTCAAGGTCAGGTATTGAGTTCAATAATCTGGTAACAGAAAACGACACGTTGAATTATTTGATTTTTCCGTACATGTATATGGGTGGTGGCGTTTCAGTTGGCGATATTAATAATGATGGCCTCGATGATATCTTCTTTACAGGGAATCTTGTCGCTAACAAGCTTTATCTGAATAAGGGTAATCTGAAGTTTGAAGATATATCTGAGAAGGCAGGAGCAGGAGGTAATCATCAGTGGTATACAGGTTCAACTATGGCCGATGTGAATAATGACGGCTGGCTCGATATTTATGTTTGTGCTTCAGCAAAATATCAGCCGGAAGGCAATTTGCTCTTTATTAATAATCATGATAATACTTTTACAGAATGTGCCGTAAAATATGGCATTAGCGACAAGAGTTCCTCCGTCCAGGCTACTTTTTTTGATTACAACAATGATGGGCTTTTGGATTTATATGTTGCCAATTATCCTATTGTGCCGGTAAGCATGGGTGCCAAATACTATCATGATAAAATGATTGCAAATAAATACGAAGAATCGGGTCACTTATATAGGAATAATGGTAATAATACTTTTACTGATGTTACAAAGGAAGCAGGAGTGCAGAATTTTGGTATGTCAATAGGTTTGGTTGCAATGGATTTTAATAATGATGGGTGGAAAGATTTGTACATCTCAAATGATTTCAATGTACCCGATTACCTGTATTTAAACAACAGAGACGGAACTTTTAAAAATATTGTAAGGGAGGCTACATCCCAAACATCCATCTTCGGAATGGGACTTGATGCTGCCGATATTAACAATGACGGACTGATTGATCTGTATCAGATCGATATGACTCCTGAAGATCATTATCGCAGGTTGGTGAATGTTAGTCCGATGAATCAGGAGACCTTTAGCCTCAGCCTTGATTATGGATTTCATTACCAGTACATGCAAAATTCATTGCAACTAAACAACGGTGTTTTTAATAACCTTCCCATTTACAGCAATATCTCTCTTTTTGCGGGAGTTGCTTATACAGACTGGAGCTGGGGAGGCCTTTTTATGGACCTTGATAATGACGGGAATAAGGATCTTTTTGTAACAAGCGGTGTGCTGAGAGATATCAATAACAGAGATGTTTTGGAAGATTCAAGGAGTAATATTTATTTCAAGGTCAGAAAGGAATACCGCCCTGAACTATTTCCAAGCACACCGGTAAAAAATCATGTTTTCAAAAACAATAACGATTTTACATTTACCAATAAATCAGATAGCTGGGGTTTTGGAGAAACGGGCTTTTCAAACGGAGTGGCTTACAGCGATCTGGATAATGATGGTGATCTGGATGTGATAGTTAATAATATAAATGGGGTAGCAGGTATTTACGAAAACAATGTTGTTCCTGATAATTACCACTATTTGAAAGTTAATCTTGCCGGACCTGTTAATAATCCATTTGGATTAGGCAGCATTGTAACCGTCACTACAGGTGATATTACACAAAAACAGGAACTGACTCTTACCAGGGGTTATCAGTCGAGCGTTCCAACCACTCTGCATTTTGGATTGGCTCAAAAAGACACTATAGATGAATTAACTGTTATATGGCCTGATAAAAAACAACAAGTATTAAAAAACATCAGGGCAGACCAGACACTGAAACTGAAATACACCGATACAACCGCTGCCGTAGAAAAACCTGCTCAAAAAAATAAATTTGAAGACATCACAAAAAAGGCTGGAATAACATTTTTTCATCATGAGGATAAATACGATGATTTTGCTAATGAAGCTTTGCTGCCTTACAAGAATTCACAGATGGGCCCTGGTTTAGCTGTCGGTGATGTCAACGGAGACGGACTTGAAGATTTTTTTGTTGGCAATGCTAAAGGCTTCAAGGGAGCTATGTATGTGCAAACAGATAAAGGCACATTTAGGGAGATACCAGGTCCCTGGATAAACGATTCGCTATACGAGGATACAGGCGCCTTGCTTTTTGATGCTGACGATGACGGACGGTTAGATCTATATCTGGTCAGCGGAGGGAATGATAGCAGGGAAAAGGAGGAATATTATCAGGACAGATTATATCTAAATACAGGGAAGGTTTTTGTCAGATGTAATAATTGCCTTCCGGCTTACTTACATAAAAGCGGCAAATGTGTGACAACGGCTGATTATGACAATGACGGTCATCCCGATTTATTTGTTGGAGGACGTGTAGTTCCAGGAGAATATCCTCTTCCCGCAAACAGTTATATTTTAAGAAACAATGGAGGACAAGGTGCTGATCTGAAATTTGAAAATGTTACGGAAAAAACAGCGCCAGGATTATTGAATCTGGGACTCGTCACAGATGCTGTATGGGATGACTTTGACGGCGATGGAGATATGGACCTGATCGTCGTTGGCGAATGGATGAAAATTCATTTTTTTGAAAATTCTTCAAACATGTTTATTGATGTTTCTGATAAATTAGGATTTAAGGAAACCGTCGGCTGGTGGAACAGTATAAAAAGTATTGATATCGATAAGGATGGAGATTCCGATTTTCTTGCAGGTAATCTGGGGTTAAATTATAAGTACAAAACAAGCGAAAATGAGCCGTTTGAAATATACTCGAATGATTTTGATTTAGATGGTAGGTCAGATATCGCTCTTGGTTACACTGAGAATAAGAAAAATTATCCAATCAATGGTTTTGATGCGACTGTCAGGCAGATTCCGGTTATAAAACTCAGGTACAACGGTTATGAAGAATTTGCAAAAGCAACATTGCAGGAGATATATGGGGAAAATATGTTGAACTCTTCGTTGCATTACAAGGCGGATACGTTTGGCAGTTATTGGATTGAAAATAAAGGCAAAGGGCAATTCACCATGCATAAACTCCCAAATTGGGCTCAATTTTCTTCCATCAATGATATTGCTGAAATAAAGTATAATGATAATGGTACTGCACTTATTGTTGCAGGCAATCTATATGGTTCAGAAGCAGATACACCCAGAAATGATGCGAGTACCGGGTTAGTATTACTCTCAGGTGCCAAAGGAGAAATAACGGTTGTGCCACCGGCAGAAAGCACTCTAATGATTAAAGGTGAGGTAAAGGTTATCAGGAAGATCAAACTGGCTTCAGGGAAAGATGCATATCTTTTTGCGATCAATAATGATTCACTGAAACTGATTGAATTCAACTCAAACCATAAGTAAATGACATAGTTTATCAGCGATCCTAATTAAAGATTATGAAAAGGTTTAATTGTTTTGCAGGATTCGTTTTCATTTTAGTTACTGTAAGCTTCTTTGATAAAAATCTGATTGCCCAGGAAAAGAAAATCACAGATACCCGGGGCAAGATGCAACCATGCAAGGAAGGTGCATGGATATCCGGGAAATACCGGAATGTATTTCTTGAAGCCGGATATAAACAGGCAGATATCGATGCAAAACTGGCAAAGGCATATTCCGATGTTTTTGAGGGTCCCGGCAAAGTGTATTTTGAAGTTGGAGATTCAATGGCTTATGTTTCTGATATCAAAAATCATGATGTCAGAACAGAAGGACTTTCATATGGAATGATGATCGCGGTACAACTAAATAAAAAAGATGTTTTTGACCGTTTATGGCGCTGGAGTAAAGCTTATCTGCAACATCGGAGCGGACCGCGTGAAGGTTACTTTGCATGGAGCATTAATCCTCAGACTTTGAAACATAATTCTGAAGGTTCTGCTTCTGATGGTGAACTTTATTTCATTACAGATCTTTTATTCGCAGCCAACAGGTGGGGAAATGATACGGGGATTAAGTATTACGAGGAAGCCAGGAGAATTATAGATGCCATGTGGGCTAAGGATGGATCCAATGGCATAACTAATATAATTAATGTGGAACATAAACAAATCACTTTTACCCCTGATGATTATGGATATAAATGGACCGATCCATCCTACCATCTTCCGGCTTTTTTTGAAATATGGGCTGAATATGCCAAAGATGGAAGAGACCAATTTTATCGTGATTGCGCTGATACGGCAAGGAAATTTCTCCACAGGGCTTGTCATCCGGAAACGGGTCTCAATTCAGACTATACTGAGTTTAGCGGCGCTCCTCATTCAACTCAATGGATGCCTGCAGCTTTTCGGTATGATTCATGGAGAGTCCCAATGAATATAGCTATGGACTATTCCTGGTTTGCAAAAGATATGGATTGGCAGCAGGATTATGCCCGGCACATTCAGAATTTTCTTTACGGAAGAGGTATTAATACTTTTGAAGATCAGTATAATTTAGATGGTTCTCTGCCAGATTTCATTCTTCAGGCAGGAGGATATAAAAAATTACGTCATTCTCTTGGCCTGGTGGCTACAGTTGCTTCTGCGTCCATTATGGGAACACAGGAAAATAGCTGGAAATTTGTAGATGCTTTATGGAATGCAAAACTCGAACCATATTCCGATGGATATTTTGATCCCTATTATGACGGCCTGTTATATCTTTTCAGTTTAATGCATCTGAGTGGAAATTATCAGATTATTAAACCAAATTTTTATAATTGACCTCCACCATCTATGGTTTTGATTGTTCCATCCTGGTTGTATTTCAATTCAACTACTTTAAGACTGCGTAACCAGGTTTTCCCCCCCGATGGTATACTGTCGTGATGGAATAAATACCATTTGCCTTTGAATTCTACAATAGAGTGATGGGTTGTCCAACCAACTACCGGAGTCAGGATGACTCCCTGATAGGTAAATGGTCCATAAGGATTGTCTCCGGTTGCATAACACAATAAGTGGGTGTCGCCTGTCGAATAAGAGAAGTAATACTTTTCATTATACCGGTGCATCCATGATGCTTCGAAGAAGCGTCTTTCTGTTTGTCCGGCTTTCATCCGGCTGCCATCCTTGTTCAGCAAAAAAACAGGACGGGGCTCTTCAGCAAAGCTGAGCATATCATCCGCCAAACGAACAACCCTTGATGGAAGCGATGATTCATCACCTGAAGGCAAATATGCACATTCCAGGGCTTTGTTATCTCTGTAACGCTGTAACTGGCCTCCCCATAACCCGCCGAAATACATGTAATGTTTACCGTCTCTGTCCTGAAATACAGCCGGATCGATGCTATAACTTCCTCTGATCGGATCGGGGAGAGGCGTGAAAGGACCGGCAGGATGGTCGGATATTGCAACTCCCAGACGAAATATATCAGTTCTGTCTTTCAATGGGAAATACATGTAATAGTTACCATTCTTAAATGCTACATCGCAGTCCCACAGCTGGCGCCCCGCCCAGGCAATATCGCTTGTTTTAAGCACAACACCATGGTCGGTAAGCGGTTCGCTTTCAATATCGGATGTAGAGAATACATGATAATCATTCATATCAAAATGATCGCCATTATCATTTTCGGGAATGCCGGATTCCCGGTCATGTGAGGGATATATGTACAACTTTCCATTGAAAACATGAACAGCAGGATCTGCCATGAAATCATTCTCAACCAGGTATTTTGCTTGTTTCATTGCTTGCCCTTTTAATTTTTTGACATTTTAATTATTTCATCAACCACGTTTTTACGATTGTTATTGCGGTCGAAAAGTAACGGATAATCAGTTCTGCCACGTATCGGGAAATTGTTTAACCATGTTACAGCATCGTTTAATCCCCAGACAGTGACGCGATCGATTACATCATAGTATTTAAAGTAAAGCTGAAACATATCCAGTACGCGTTTATTCCATTTTTGCTGAATGGAGTCTGGTACGCCATCACGATAAGGATCCAATTCCGGCGAATATTTGAAATTTGCCGAGATGTTTGCCCCGGAATACGGATTGGGAAGGATCGATATATCCCATTCTGTAATCAGTATCTTCATGCCGGCGGCCTTAATTTTCCTGAAGCTGTCTTCTGTATTTTCAAGGGTGGGTGTATCCATATGCATATGAGCCTGCGAACCAATAGCATCAATTCTGACTCCGGCAGCTTTGAGTTCTTTTACCAGTTTCACAATGGCATCGCATTTAGCAGAAGTTTCTACATTATAATCGTTGTAATAGAGTTCTGCATCAGGATCGGCTTCATGAGCAAACTGAAAAGCATATCTGATGAAATCCTTGCCGAGTATCTGGTAGAATTTACTATTGCGATAAGATCCATCATCTTCAAAAGCTTCGTTGACAACATCCCATCCTTTTATATGGCCTTTATAACGTCCCACAATTGTACTAATGTGCTGACGCATGCGTTCCTTAAGGACTTCAGGAGTTACATCTTTTCCTTTGTCATCAACAAAGAACCATGTGCCTATCTGTGAATGCCAGATGAGACAATGCCCGGTCACAACCTGCTTATTTTTTTCTCCAAAAGCTACAACTTTGTCTGCATCAGTCCATTCGTACCTGTTTTCTTCCGGATGGATAGCTTGGGGCTTCATACAGTTTTCGGCAACAATGGCATTGAATTCTTTAGCAATCAATTCTGATTCCCTGGGATTAACACCGTTAACCTGGTGCATATTAACAGCTACGCCGAAAAGAAATTTTCCTTTAGTAGCCTCAGCTAATGTATTTTGCGCCATAACCATCGGGTATTGGAGAAATACTATAGCAGTAATTGCAGAAAAAGTTTTGATTTTCATTTGTTCAATAAATTCAATTTATGTTTTCTCTGCCTTCCCTCCTGACCTTCAATTCCAATTCAATTTTAACTTCCATTTTCCTGTCAATAACATAGAAAAACAGTAACCCTACGCCTAATAAGAATGGGATAGAAGGATATATGCTGACAAGCATTTTTGCTCCGGCGGCGACAGTATCAGGTTGAATAATTGGCTGACCGGCAACCGCACTCTGTTTAGGGATGTAGCCATATAAACTCAGAATCCATGCAACCAGAGCGCCTCCGATGGAGAGGCCTGTTTTCAGGCCAACCATCATCGCAGAGAAGATGATTGCAGTTGCCCTGCGATTTGTTTTCCATTCGGAATAATCGGCAACATCTGCAATCATCGCCCAGAGAATCGGGATGGTAATCCCATATGAAAATCCATGCAAAATTTGTGAAACAAACATCAGGATTACATTCTCGGGTCTGAAAAATATAAAGATCAGAACAAAAATAGCCGAAATCAGCAGTCCATATTTGTAGACATCCCGTTTGCCATATTTATCTGCAAGGCCTTTTGAGAACGAAATGCCAGCTATCATAAAAATAATGCCACCGGCATTAAATAAACCAAATCCCGCAGCAACCGGATCTGATCCAAAGAAATTAATACCGACTGCGGATAAATCAGAAATAAACGGACTTATTAAATCAGTGAGCGCCTGCTTGTCAACATAATTATTAAAATAATACACATAAGCGCCCCCTTTCATCGCCAGGGTTATGAAAACTAATATTGTTAAGATGAGCATAATTAACCAGGGTCTGTTCTTCGAAAGATCATACAGGTCATCCTTAACCGATGATTTTTGTTCCAAACGTGGAATGATGCGTTCTCTGGTTGTGAAAAAAGTTATAAGCAGCATGATTGTTCCAATAGCAGCCAACCATGTCATTACTGCTTCAATACCTGCCGCTTTGTCTCCTTTACCTGCATATTCAATGATCGGAAGCATAAATACCTGTACGAAAAACTGCGCAAACATAACCGCAACAAACCGGTACGATGAAATACTGTTTCTTTCTCCCATGTCACCTGTAAGCACACCGCTCAGCGCTGCATATGGAAGATTACTTGAAGCGTACATGAGCAACAGAAGCGTATAAGTTACAGCGGCATAGATTAATTTTCCTTTATATGAAAAATGCGGTGTTGAAAAGGCCAGAAGTGCAATAACTCCAAGCGGGATAGCCGTGAATAAAATCCAGGGCCGGAATTTACCCCATTTTGATCTGGTCCGGTCAGCCAATAATCCGACAATTGGATTAAATATGAATGCGGCAACTAAACCGACCGAAAGCATTATAATTGAGGCATCGGTATTTTTTAGCCCGTAAATATCGGTATAGAAATAAGCCAGATAAGTAATTAACGTCTGGAAAACCAGGTTTGCAGCAAGGTCCCCAAGGCTGTACCCTATTTTTTCGAGCACTGTGATTTTTTGAGAAGTTTGACTCATTGTAGTAGATTATTAGGATCGGGCTATTTAAACAATAGTTGCGCAAAATAAAACAGGTTATTTCTCCAGACAGGCCATGTATGCCCGCCAGGATATTCGCTGTATGTGTATTTTATATTCATTTCATTGAATTTCGAAATTATTTTGCAGTTTTTGTATGCAATATATTAGCCTGAAAGCTTGCTGCTATTGCTAATGTTATTATAAAAAGTATTTTTTTCATCTTATTCTGATAAAGCCTGTTATTCTGAAATTATGATTTTTGATGTTTTTAAGTCTTTGGGATCTGAACTGTTTCCATAGTAAACTTCATACTCGCCCGGAACAACGGCCATTCTTCCTGCCGGTCTGTCAAAAAACTCAAATGAGTCATAAGGCAAACTGATTACAGCCTGACCTGTCTTTCCGGTAGCTATACTCAGTCGTTGGAATCCCTTCAGGGTTTTAAGTGGTCCGTCACTGTCGTTTACTTTGTGAACATAAACCTGGACGATTTCGGTCCCCTCACGTTTTCCAAGATTAGTAACAGGGATTGTAAGTACGATTGTTTCGTTATTCCTTATCTCTGTGGTGCTGAAATTTGCATCACCAATTGAGAATTTTGTATAGCTTAAGCCAAACCCAAATGGGAATAAGGGATCGGACATGAAGCGGTAGGTACGGCCTTTCATCGAATAATCTTCAAAGTCGGGCAGCTGCTGTGAATTCTTATAGAACGTAACAGGCAGTTTGCCTGATGGGTTATAATCGCCAAAAATGACATCGGCAACAGCCTGGCCACCTGATTCGCCGGCGTACCAGGCCTGAAGAATTGCGTCACAGCTTTCTGTTTCAGGGGTTAATGCAATTGCGGAACCGGAACAGTTCACATATACTACTCTCTTCCCTGACTCCTTCAATGCTTTCAGACAATTGCGCTGCACAGATGGTAATTCAATGCTGGTGCGGTCACCATTTTTGAACCCCGGGTATGATACCGGCATTTCTTCACCTTCCAGCTGGCCCGAAAGTCCACCAACAAAAATTACCACATCATATCCTTTAAGCTTTTTAATCAACCCGGTATAATCGATGTCGACTTCTTTGCCAAAGTCAAACTCCAGGTTTGCTTCCCAATTGTTAAGTTGGGCGTACCTGAATGCAATCTTATATTTTTTTCCTTGTTCAACTTCTATTGGAATTCTTGAAGGCAGTGTCCTCCAATTATCATACATTGTCAATGAAAGGTCATTTACCAACAATTCAAAATGCCCTGTCGCACCAAATTTGAAAACAAGTTCTTCGGTTTTTGATGCAACAAACTCTGTCTCAAACAAACCTGAGAAATCCTCAAGTTTTACTCCAGTTTCAAATTCATGCTGACCTGCAACAGTTAATTTTATCGGGTTTATTATTTGCCGGGTAACGACAGCATCGCCTTTTCCTTCCCTGTTGTTCCAGTAAGTAGCTTTTATTCCTGGTTTGCCTTCAAATGAAAAATAGGAGAAATAGCTATTTGTTACTTTATCTTCAACCAGATCGCACCCTTTGTCGTAAAAAACTTTACCTCCAGGGACCTTCGACGAAATTCCATCAAGAATGGAGATGGTCTTAACAGGCGTTCCATTGTAATTTCCCCAGAGCATTGGTTTGTTACTGGCATTTGGACCTATAACTGCAACTTTTTTACCTTTACTTAATGGGAGAATATTGTTTTTATTCTGAATTAGTGTCATCGATTCTAGTGCCATGTCTAATGCAAGTTTGCGATGTTCTTCATTATTAATGACCGAAAGTGGGATCTTAGTCCAGGGTACAATGGAATCTTCGTCCATTTCCCCCAGATCATAACGGCCTGTTAATACACGCATCAGATGTTTGTTGATCTCTTCTTCTTTAATCAGTCCCCGTGAAACAGCATCGGGTAATTTTTTAAAAGGATAGTCCTGCCACACACATTCCACATCAGTTCCGGCTAAAACAGCTTTTGAAGCAGCATGTACGGCATCGGAAGAGACCTTATGACTTGTAAAAAAATCAGTTACAGCACCGCAATCGGAAACCACGAGGTATTTAAAACCCCAGTCATCACGAAGAATCTGTTGCAGTAACCTTGAATTACCACAGCAAGGCTCATCGTCCAATCGCTGATAGGCGCACATAACCTCTCTTACATCGGCTTTCTGAACCAGGGATTTGAATGCCGGGAGATAGGTTTCGTACAAGTCACGGGGATCTATATTATTGAGATTAAGCTGGTGACGGCTCCACTCAGGACCTGAATGTACAGCATAGTGCTTGGCACAGGCCAGCAGCTTTCTGTATTTGGCATCGGCAGGGCCCTGAAGTCCTTTCACTACCGAAACGCCCATACGAGAAGTCAGATAAGGATCTTCCCCATAGGTCTCCTGGCCTCGTCCCCAGCGTGGGTCGCGGAAAATGTTGACGTTTGGTGTCCAGACTGAAAGACTTAAGAAACGTTTGTTCTCTTGCCCTGAGGCCCTGGCTTCATTAACTTTTGCACGTGCTTCATCAGAGGTTGCATCGAAAATCCTGAACAGTAATTGGTCATCGAAAGAAGCTGCCATGCCAATCGGCTCCGGGAATACAGTTACATTGTTGTTGTTGGCATAGCCATGAAGCGCTTCACTCCACCAGTTGAACCGCTTTATTCCCAAACGGGGAATGGGGTCGGACTGATCGCACATCAGCATTGCTTTTTCTTCCAATGTCAGCCTCGAAATCAAATCCTTAGCCCGTTCTTCGGAGCTTAATCCAGGGTTTTGATAGGGTAACTGTCCCAATAAATGTACAGAAAATAAAAGGCTTATGGCAATTAGTACTTCCTTTTTCATCCGAAAAGTATAGAGTTAATAATTATTTGAACAAGAGAGGCGCAAGTTCATACAAGCTGCGTCTCCAGGTAAGAAATTCATGGGCGGTATTTTCGGAAACATAAGAAACAGCATTGAAGCCTGCTGACTTAAGATCTTCCACTGATTTTTTAACACCATCAGGATTCTCACGGCTTCCACAACTTGTGAAAATAAGCTTAACCTTCGATTTGTCCTTAATTTCCTCTGCTTTATAAATACCACCGCTAAGAAGTGCCCAATACGCGAACACGTCGGGTTTGTTGAGAGTTATAGTGTGGGTTTCCATTCCACCCATCGATAATCCGGCCATAGCGCGATAAGGCTGATTGGCAATAGTACGGAAACTGGCATCTACATAAGGTATTAATTCATCGACAAGAACTGTCTGGAATGGAGTAATATCAAATTCCTTTATTTTACCGAATTTGACTTCATTTGTCATTCCATAGGTCATCACAATGATAAAGGGCTTGATCTTTCCTTCAGCGATCAGATTATCCATAATCAGATTTGCATGCCCCTGGTTACTCCAGGCGGTTTCATCCTCTCCCCAGCCGTGTTGCAGGTATAATACAGGATATCGTTTTGACTGATCTTCATAATAACCTGGAGGAGTGTATACAAATGCCCGCCGTGAAGTACCTGTGCTTTTGGAAGGGAATAAAATTTGCTGCACATTTCCATGAGGAACATTTTTCAATTCGTAGAAATCCTGGTCATGAGCAGGTATTTCAATACCGCTTTCCCAACGCACAGAACCGTAGAAATTTAACGCCCCCGGATCGTTAAATACTCCGCCATCAATCGTCAGATGGTAGTAATGAAACCCTTCATCCATGGGTAAATCTGTAGTGCCCATCCATGAGCCGTCTTCTGCCTTAGTGAGCTTAGTGCCGGCTTTTCCACCCAGACTAACTGTCAAGGTCTGTGCCTGCGGCGCTTCTATACGAAAACGGACATAGCCTTGCGAATTTACCTGTGGATAATCTTTCCCGGGCTGGTTCAGTGTCGAAGGTTTAAAATCTTCGGTTGGGCTGTTTTGAGCAAGACTTAACGGAACAGATACAATTAATAATGCAGCTAAGGCAAAAATTTCCTTTTTCATCATATTTGATATTTTTATTGTTTGCGATTTAATAGTTTAAATCTTCTCTAATTTATTACCAAACCTGACCAGTCATTACGGAAGATCCTATCGCTTTATTTGTTTTTCATTGATAACTGCATTCTGAACCAATCAAAATCAACATATCCGCCTGTCTCAATGGTGGCATAATTAAAGAGGCAGAATTTGTTTCCTGTGAATACCGAAAGATTAAAGCTCATTGATAATTTATTACCAAGAGGGGTGAATGTTTTATTGTCAAAACTAAATTCAAAGGTTGCCTTCTTTGTGCTGTTGGAAGCTATAGTTCGCAGATAGACTGATGAATTATTAAATGCCAGAGAGTCAATTACTTTTCCATTATTAACCATAACCAGAAATCTCGTGGCTTTATTTTGTTTTACCGCTATATAGGCATAGGGGTCCTGAAAAACAGCCAGTCCTGCAATATCACCATCCTTCATGTTTCTTGCTTCCATCATTACAGTACCTATGGTCGGGATGGTCTCATCGTAACTGGCAAAGATCCTTTGAGTAAGAGTATTCCGGGCTTCAGGCAACCTGGAAACTATCCCGGTCGTTTCTAAGCTGAGGAATCCTGGATTTCTGCTTAGCGACCATTTGGTTGAGTCGGGGTTGTGGTTCCAGCCCCACTGCATCCCCAGGGTCTTATCAGTGAACTCGTCCGATGATGGCAGATCCTTTATCGGATATTTTTTCCCGACAGTTGGTTTTTTGTGTCTTACTACTCCTTTTCCATCAATTCCAGCAACAGGCCAGTTATCAACCCATGTTACCGGATGCAATGAAGGACAACGGCCAAATGGTCCGCTGTCGACAAAGAGCATCGTCCACCATTCATTTGTTTGTGTTCTGATGAGCGCCCCCTGGTGAACTCCGAAGTTAATCCCTTTTGTTGTATCTCTGAGAACCACCTTTTGCTCATAGGGGCCGAATATATTTTTAGAGCGGAGGGCTACCTGGATTCCGTCAACACCTCCATAGGTGCAATACAAATAGTAATAATTGTTTATTTTATATACATGGGATCCTTCAAGACCATCACGAATATCACCCGTATAGACCAAAGAATCGTTACTTATCGGTGCAAAAGTCTTATCCAGTTCAGTTATAAAGATCTTCCCATAGCCGTGGGCAACAAAGACTCTTCCGTCATCGTCGAAGAATAAGCCAGGGTCATAAAAGCCTTTTGGAAGCTTTCTGATCTCCCATGGTCCCTCTGCTTTTGTGGCTGAACAAATAAACCCACCTTCGTTGAGGGTTATAAAAAGTAAATAAAATTTACCGTTATTATATTTTAAACTGGTCGCCCATTGTCCATGTCCGTATCTTGAACAGCCATCAAGGTTATAACAAGGATTGAAATCGAAGCGGGGAACAGCATTACTGCAATACTCCCAGTTCACAAGATCGGTAGGATTTCAGAATTGTCACTCCGGGAAATATGAACATGGTTGTGGAAACCATGTAATACGAATCGCCAACCAAAATCACATCGGGATCAGGAAAGTCTGCAAAAATGACGGGATTGGTATAAGTGCCATCATTGTTATCGCTGTGTGTTTTCTGAGCCTGCAGAATATTAATATGGAATATTAAAATTAAAAGTACAACAGGAATTCCCCTTTTCCCCCAATGAATCATATAATTCTTGCTTTTTTAAGTTTAATTAAAGCGATAGGTCACAGACGAAATGACCATCAACTGCTTCCTATCGCTTAATAAACTAACTAATGTAACAACCAACATCGATAAAAATGAAAGATTCAAAAAGCACACCTATCAATTATAACATGTTTAATTTACCCTAAATTGAAAGAACCTATTTGAATCAAATGTAAATTATCTGATGCTCTAATGCTGTCAAATTTGGGATAACAACTAGTAAAATTGATTCAAATAGGACTTAAGAAGGTGATACCGATAAAATTCTGACAGGAATATGATTAATTTTAAATAACCGGAACAAATTTAACCTATAGAATCCGATCGTCAGTGATTCCGGATGCGGTAGTTTCTTTACCATATTCATTTGCGAATTCGGATGGCGTCATTCCAAAATGATCATGAAAGCATTTTGAAAAATATGATGGGGTCGAAAAACCTGTTGTAAAAGCAATTTCAGAAAAATTTAAGCGATCTTCCAATATAAGTTGAGATGCTTTCTTTAAACGTACCGTTCTGATAAACTCGACAATAGATAAGCCACTGATTGCTTTAACTTTTCTGTATGTTTGAACTTTGCTTAATGACACACAATTTGCCAGTTGATCTACATTAAGATCGGAATCTGTCATATTTCCCTCAATAAAGGACAATACTTTTCTGATAAAATCATCATCGAGCTTACTTGTTCCCGAATCTTGCGGAATGAGCGTTGTTTCCTTTAAATATTTTGAATAAATGGCTTGTTTAAAGCTAATCAGCCGCTGAACCTGCACTTTCAGGACATCAATATTAAATGGTTTAATCATGTAAACATCGGCACCCATCTCCAATCCCTCTATCTGTTGATTGGTTCCTGTTTTTGCTGATAAAATAATTATTGGAATATGAGAAGTTATTACCTGATTTCTTAATTTTTTACACATTTCAATACCCGACATAACCGGCATCATCACATCAGTGATTATCAGGTCCGGAATAGTTTCATTAGCTATATTAAGTCCTTCTTCACCGTTCCTGGCGTACAAAACTTTATAATCTGATGATAATTCTTCTATTATATAATTTCTGATATCCTCTTCATCTTCCACAATTAAAATCCTGAGACCATAATTTTGCCTGGGAGACAGACTTTCGCCATCTTCCATAGTCTTTGTATTTCTACCTGACTTTTTATATATGGAAGGGCTGACATCGCAACTGCTGTTAAAATCAGTTTGAATTACAGGCAGGTAAATGTCAAAACATGTTTCAAGATTTGGTTCACTTTTAACCTCAACTCTTCCATTATGCAGTTCAACAAAACTTTTAACCAGGGCTAATCCGATACCCGTACCCTCAATATTTTTATTTTGAACATTATTGACCTGGTAATAGCGATCAAAGACTTTACTTAAATTTTCGTTACTGATACCTTGCCCGGTGTTTATAACTGATAATTTAACATATTCAGTATCTGACTCCCTGAATTTGGAGAGGTTTATCATAATAACCCCGTTTATGGATGTATATTTGAAGGCATTTGATAATAAGTTAAATATTGCTTTCTCAATCATTCCTTTATCAAGGGGGAATTCAAGACGATCGAAGGAATAGTTGATCTTGAATTCAATATTCATCAAATCAGCCAGGTTAATGAAGAGATGGCTGATTTCATTTGTCATGGAAACAATTTCGCAAAGCTCGAAATCCGGCTTTAATAATTGTTTTTCAATCTTACTAAAATCCATTAACTCATTGGTCAGCTTTAACAAACGATTGCTGCTTTTCAGCACAAGCCTGATCCTGTCTTTGTCCTTACCCGAAAGATTGTCTTCATTTACCAGTTTCTCAAGTGGATTAATGATCAGACTTAAAGGAGTACGAAATTCATGAGAAATATTTGAAAAGAATTCACTTTTCATTTTATCCAATTCTTCGATCTTTTTCCTCTCATAACGTTCTTTTTCGACAAGCGATTTCTGCATTGTTTTTTGGATTACCAGCTTCCGGTAAGTAAATAACAGAACCAGGAAAAACAGTAAATAGATAGAATAGGCCATTTTGGAAAGCCAGAATGGAGGCAGATAATGGATCTTTACACTCTTTAGTCCGCTTACATCTGAAGAATTGACCACCTTTATACTTAGATTGTATTCTCCCGGATTTGTATTTGGAAGATTAAGAGTACGTTGCCCGCGGCTGAGTATAATCCATTCGCTGTTATTACCTATTTTATATTTATACAAAATCTTCTCAGGATTTAAATAGTCAAGCGCTGCAAATTCAATATTAAGAGTAGAGCCATATGGTACGTTAATGACATCACTCAGGTTTGCTTCATTGTCAATAATGTGCATTCCCATGTATTTTTCAGAAGGAATAATTGTTTGATTATTGATCTTAAGATCAGTAAAATAAACAGGAGCAGATATTTGATAATTCTGTATTGAGTCGGTGTTAAAAGTCACTAAAGATTCATTGGTAGAAAACCAGATATTCCTGGAAGTGCATAATGCTACAGCTCCATTGATATACTGGTTCAGTTTTGCGTTGTCGGAGTTGTAAAAGTTTTGTATTGATAAATCTCTGCTGCTGATTTTAGATATCCCATATGACGTAGAAATCCAGATATCATGATTACCATCTTCAGTGATGCTGTTAATGCTCTCGGAACAGAGCCCGTTTTTTACATTTAAGATCTGGAAGTTATTGTCATTTAGATAACAAAGACCTGAATTAGTCCCAATCCATAAGTTCCGGCTTTTATCCATGTAAAAACAATTAATGTAATTACTTGGAAGTCTCTCATTGATATCCAGCTCTTTTCCAACAAATTTATGATTTGAAAGCTCTTCAATCTCAATGATTCCTTTGTTCCTTGTGCCAAGCCAGTAAACATTTTCTCTTACTTCAACCATAGCGCTGACGGGAGAGATAGTAAAATTAATCTGCTCCTTATTCAATTCAGAGTAGATCTGAGTAATTTTAGAATTTGCCAGTAGCTGTTCGTAGGTTGTCGAATTAACAAAATCATTCAAATATTCAAGTATATAAGCGTCTCCCCATCTCTCAATCCATAATCTGCCTTTACTGTCATCAAACAAATTTGTTATATAGGAGTTTCCTCTGGGATCACTTGAAAATAATGCATTGGCCTCAACAGGTTTTATCGTGCCTGTTGATTTACCATCAACCAGGCTCAATGCAAATTTTGAGGGGACAACATATATTCCGATCCTCGAATATATGATCCATAAATTCCCTTTCCTGTCCTGATAGGTAAAATTGATTTTATCGTTTTGTAATTGAAGTCCTGGACTTGAAGATGTAAATTGCCTGTAGCTGTAGGTTTGCGAATCAAAAAGATCTAACTCATTCCGGTTAAAACTTACCCAGAATTTGTTTCTGTCAGAGGATTGTTTAATGGCATGTATTTCTTTTGACTTGGCATTATCTGATTCCGAGAAATTATAATAACGGAAATATTCTTTCCGATAGTAAATTTTTGACAATCCTGATTCCGCCATGCTCAACCATGCGGTACCCGAGTTATCTATAAAAATCTGATCAATAAAATTGGATTTTAACTTTATTGGAAGATTTTCCTCATTACGGTAATTCTCAAACCTCAGCTTTCCGTTTTTCTCTTTCTCAAAGATATACAGCCCGTCGCCAAATGTCGCAATCCAATAACGGTTCTGGTTGTCAACAATAGCTGATTTTACCCTTTTATCACCGACAATTCTGTTTATTTCATTAATTAAAAGGTCATTTCCCAGTATATGTTTCACCGGATCAACAACAAAAACTCCTCCATCCCAGCTTGATGCCAGTATTTTACCATTTGAATAATCAGCGAGCCACCTTATAGAGTTTTGATTGTAGGAATTGACAATTTTAAATTCATAAGTATCAGGATCAAGTTCATATAAGGGGCTGTTTGTCGCAATCCACAATGATTTACTCCCTGGTTGGGAATAGATGAAATTTATAACATTCATTTGTAAATTCTTGTTCAGCGGGTCAGGCCATAATACTTTAACTTTAAAAAGCGTATTAACATCGATATCTTCCTTTTCATCAATCACCAGCAGACCTTCGTTAGTGGCAACCCATATCCTGTTTTGAAAGAATAATATTCTGTTAACTTTTGAATTATTCCCTTCGCTCAATTTAAGGCTGAATAGTTTCCCGGTGTGAGAGTTATAATAAACGATCCCCTCACCGGCAGTGCCAATCCAGAAATTCTGATTCCTGTCTTCAGCAATACAATACGTTTCATATTTTAAAATTCCGCTTGCTATAGAATTGATATTCTTAAAACTATATCCATCGTACTTGAATAAACCATTAGTAGTACATATCCATAAAAAGCCCCTGGAATCCTTGAATACACTATTTACCCCCGAAGAAGTCAATCCTTCCTTGTACGAGTAATCCTCGATTCGTATCGATTCATTGATGGCGAATAAATAATTGCAATGACTTAAAATCAAGATCAATATAATTAGTATATCTCTCCTTTTCATTTTAACTCAACGTTAGATTAAATAAATCAAAAATTCTACGAAAAGGTTAAACTGTAAATCGCCTCAAATCCAAATTCACAATAAGTTAATCACAACTTGTATTGAAAATAGTGATGTATAGGAATCTAAGGTAAAAATATTAGATTTAATTCTATCATAAGCGTGACCATATTTTAGTATTTATCTCTTGAAACTATAATTTAAATCGCAGTAGACATGTTTTTTGGAGTATGAGCTTTGAATTATTGGAGTAGGATTTTTTTCCGAATATTGTCAACCGGGCCTGGTCCTGTTTTCAACTTTTATTTTTTTCCTTTTGTCTTTTATCTTAATATTTTCTATATTTGATAGTGGTTTCCTAATGTGCTAGTAAACTCATTATTATGTTAGTAAGAACATTTGCCAGTGCTGTAACTGGTATTGATGCGGTGACCGTCACAATTGAAGTTAACGAGTCGCGCGGTGTGCAGTTTTTTCTTGTCGGCTTGCCCGATAGTGCTGTTAAGGAAAGCCAGCACAGAATTGCATCGGCTCTTCTTGCCCTGGATTTTCACTGGCCGGGGAAACAGATTGTCATTAATATGGCGCCGGCTGACATCAGAAAAGAAGGATCGGCGTATGACCTTCCCCTGGCCATGGGTGTTCTTGCAGCAGATGAAAAAGTTGCAAGAGGTGAGATGGAGTCGTTTGTACTTATGGGAGAGCTTTCGCTTGATGGAACACTTCAGCCTATTAAAGGTGTTCTGCCGATTGCTCTCCGTGCCCGGGAGGAGGGTTTCAAAGGAGTTATTGTGCCGATAAAGAATGCAAGGGAGGCGGCCGTTGTGGACGGACTGGATGTATATGGCATGGAAAAGCTGCGCGATGTTGTGGAATTCTTCGACGGTACTAAAAAATTCGATCCGGTTAAAGTTGATCTGCATGAGATATTTACCTCGGAGGCGAATAAGTATGACGTCGATTTTTCTGATGTAAGAGGACAGGAGAATGTAAAAAGAGCCCTCGAAGTTGCGGCTGCTGGTGGTCATAATATTATAATGATTGGACCGCCGGGCGCCGGAAAAACAATGTTAGCCAAAAGATTACCCACTATAATACCCCCACTTACCCTTGAGGAAGCTCTGGAAACCACCAAGATACATTCGGTAGCGGGGAAGATCGATGATCATACTGCACTTATGACAAAACGCCCTTTCAGAAGTCCGCACCACACAATTTCCGATGTTGCTTTAGTCGGTGGCGGCACATTTCCACAGCCCGGAGAGATTTCACTAGGTCACAATGGCGTATTATTCCTCGATGAGCTGCCCGAGTTCAAGAGGACAGTGCTCGAGGTGATGAGGCAACCACTTGAAGACAGGGTAATAACTATCTCAAGAGCCAAATCAACTGTTGATTACCCGGCAAGTTTTATGCTCGTGGCCAGTATGAATCCCTGTCCATGCGGATTTCATAATCATCCTGAGAAAGAGTGTACATGTACTTCGGGGATGGTGCAGAAATATCTGAACAGGATATCCGGTCCGCTGCTTGACCGGATTGACATTCATATTGAAGTTGTGCCGGTTAATTACGACAAACTTTCGGACACAGGCAAAACGGAAAATTCTTCGGTTGTGCGCGAGCGCGTCATGCGGGCAAGAAATATTCAGGCAAAAAGGTATGAGCACATAATAGGTGTATACTCAAATTCACAGATGTCGTCATCAATGCAGCGGAGATATTGCCAGCTCGATGAATCGGGCGGAAAGCTGCTCAAAACAGCGATGGATGTCAGAGGACTGTCTGCACGAGCTTATGACAGGATATTGAAAGTTGCCAGAACCATTGCTGATCTTGACGAATCAGAAAATATCAATGCTGAGCATCTCTCGGAGGCTATTAACTACCGGAATCTCGACAGGGAGGGATGGGCAGGATGAAAGGAGGAAATTAATTTTTCAACCTTATTTTTAAGGCAAGTATAGTGGAACATAATAATTGGCAGTGATTTTTTTTCAACCTTATTTTTTCTTTAAACACCTTAGTAGCAATGAGAGTAGAATATAATAATTTGTATACCCATTTTATTTTTACAACATTCCTCTATTCCGAACCAACAGAATATCCGCCACACATCCTTGAAGCAAAATTAAAAACGGAAGCACGAATAGACATCTTCCTCAAAGAAGTTGAGGTATTGCAAAAGAAGCTTTCAGAAATTAAGGAAGCCGAAGATGAGATAATTGATGGCGAGTGCCTCGCATTTGGATTGCGTGCTGAGGGAAAGTTCTTTGGTACACGAGCACCGACCGAAGATCTTATGAATGTCCTTCGTAGTATAGATGGACAACGTACGGCACTCACAAAAGACAACTTATTAATCATTAACGATACGAGATCTCCGTATAATGGAATGTCCGTAGCCTCATATCGTGCGCTTTGCAATGTATGGAAAGCTGAAGGTAAGAAAATGGAACGCGAGAGGTTAAAGACTTCTTCACAATACGCTTATCATACCAATCCTCTAACGGGTAAGAAAACTCGTATTGGTAATAGTGGGGATAATTTTGTAACAGACAAAGAGCTTATTGTAGGTGGTTTTGAACAAGATTTAGGTAATGGTGAAGGAGAAGGAGTAGGATGGGAAAGTATTGGCGGAGCAATTTAAAATGAAGAATCCAAAATTGTTGTCATACTATTTTAGTTCAAATGATTATCACGGCAGTTTAAGAGATTGCCAAAATAAGAGGGGTGCGGGAGATCATATCCCTCTTAATAGTTTTTTTCATAATCTGTAATTGTAACTAATTAAACCTAAATCATAGATTATTCAATTAATTACAGCCAGAATAGGTAAAGGTGAATATATTATTGGAATTTCCTGTATGAACCATTGTCGCCACATTCCCGTTGGCATCGTATGTATAGGTATATTGCTGTGTAAAATTTACAGTAGGAATAGCTGAGCCATTTTCAGATGTAGCATCAAGCTTGATCACCCATTTATTAATGAGATGCCTGCTTAAATACAAGGTAAAAGCATAATAAACTGAAAAAGGCGCTACTTCGGGAACGAGAGGTATAAAATTGACTTTATCCGTCAGGTAATCAGCTGTAATATCATAATCTCCAGTACTTGTCCCTGTACTACTGGTACTTATTCCATGGCCAACTATTTTAACCGGATCATCATTGACATCATAAGTATAAGTGAATTTAACCGACACTGTAGCATTCACGTCAGTGGTCTCTAAATCAGTATCAGTTAAGTGACCATTAGTATCAAAGTTGTAAGTAGCTGTTCCTCCTGTATCGAAGACAACAAGTTTTACAATTTTACCTGCGTCATAAGTGAATGTCCAGCCAGGCTGATCATTTAGTATCACACTTGTATTATTGGTCCGGTGAAATGCGTGAAAATGTTCAGTTCCATCTTCGGTGATACTAGCTGCAACAAGGTTATACTCACCATTAGTAATTGCCCCTGTAAAGTATCCTGATAAACCGATCGTATTGTTCCAGTCGATACTGGTACAGTAGTGGTTCGCAACATCTGTTGGAGTATCAGTCTTCTTTGAACATGAAAAAACCAATGTGATGAATACTACTGCTATTACTATTCTCTTAGAGAAAAGAGGATAACGATTAATTAGATTTTTCATAAGTTAAATTTGTCCCTTAATTTAGTAAATATCTCATAACTGATTGTAAAACGGTTAATTCAGGAAGTGAAATAAGATTTAGTATTGGGGGTTAATTAAGATGTAAAAGTTGCATTTCACTTTTATTATTATTTAAAATCATTCTATACAAACAATTTGAATCCTAAAAAGTTTTTTTGAAAACAAATGTTCAGATCATTGAACATTTTAGTGTTTGATACCTTATAGGCATAATTGTTAAACAATTATCCTGTGCATCTGAACAATTAATTAAATTCTGATGTTAAATAGGATCATTATATAAATTGTTGATAACATGGCAACTAATGAAAATTCAGCCGTAGACAAACACACTACAAAAGCTCTTGAACATTTGAACTCTATTCTTGTATCGGGCGAAACAATCGACGCATGGGCAATCCAGAGAAGATTATTTGCTCTTGCAAAAAGACGAATACTTATTGCAGCAACTTCAGGCAGATTTATTGAGATAAAAAGAGGATTATTAGGAGGATTTAATGTTATTGATTTCCGATGGCAGGATCTAGCTGATGCCAGGATAAATGTTGGCATCTTTGGAGCCGACATTTTTATGAAGATTTCCAGTTCACGCGATCTTGCAATATCTGAAGATGCTAATCAGGTTCTGACATTGCCCGGGTTCAGAAAAGAACAGGCAGAGCAGGTTTATCGTTTGGCACAAGCACAGGATCAGTCGTGGAGGGAAAAAAGAAGAATCCGTGAGCTTGACGAATTAAGGGCGAAATCAGGAGGTGTCACCATTGGGTCTAACTCTGGAAACCAACAGGAAAGTGCAGCATCAGATAGCGCAACAGCAAAATTGGAACAGGCTAAACAAATGCTTGAAAAAAAACTGATTACTGATTCGGAATATGAATCAATCAAAGCCCGTATTATTAGTGGAATTTAGCTTTAATATAATTAAAATTATGAAAAACGTACTTTCAGGAGTTATTCTACTCGTGGTTTCAATTACTTGCTACCCGCAACAACGGGATACTGTAAAATGAAATGCCTGGAAACATATCTATCGTGCATCAGCTACGAAAATCAATGACCTTGTAAATACAAAACTTGAGGTAAGTTTTGATTATTCAAAATCGTGGATGTATGGAAAAGCATGGATTACGCTTCATCCACATTTTTATCCAACTGATTCATTAAGACTGGATGCTAAAAACATGAATATTAATAAGGTGTCATTATTTAAATCAGGCAAATTCAGCCCATTAAAATATTCTTATGATAGCGAGTATCTTAGAATCACACTTGACAAGACATATAAGTCAGGAGAAAATTACATTGTCTACATTGATTATACAGCCAAACCGAACGATATCAATAGAAAAGGCAGCACTGCAATATCAGGTGCGAAAGGTCTCTATTTTATAAACCCTCTCGGTAAGGATAAAAAGAAACCAATAGAAATTTGGACACAGGGAGAAACCCAATCGAATTCAGGTTGGGTTCCCACGATAGATAGACCTAATCAACGACAAACGGATCTTGACGAATCAGAAAATATCAATGCTGAGCATCTCTCGGAGGCTATTAACTACCGGAATCTCGACAGGGAGGGATGGGCAGGATGAAAGGAGGAAATTAATTTTTCAACCTTATTTTTTCTTTAAACACCTTATTAGCAATTCTTTACAGTGAGCTGTAAGAAAAAGTCTGGACACACATGGTTGCAGATGAGGTAAAGGCATCTCGGGAATCATTATCGGGTAACGGAATCCGTGTCCGTGCGGATTTCATAATCACCCTGAAAAAGAATGCATGTGCTCACCCGGAATGGTACTTTATTCCCATTATCCTTATCTTTGCTTTGAAAATCATAATCAAAGTGACTAGTTCGGAAGAAGATCTATACAGAAAGGCATACAGGCTGAGCCTGTTTACCATTTTTTATAATATTATAGAGGGTATCATTTCAATGATCTTAGGCTACAAGGATGAAACACTTAGTCTGTCTGGCTTTGGTGCTGACAGTTTCATTGAAGTGATATCAGGTATAGGTATAGCTGTTATGATAACACGCATCAGACAAAATCCCGGAAGTCCGGAAAGCAAATTTGAAATTACTGCTCTGAGAATCACCGGGACAGCATTCTACCTTCTGGCAACGGGTCTGTTAGCAGGGATTGTTCTGAATATTATTAACCATAACAAGCCTGAAACGACACTCTGGGGGGTGATAATATCCCTGATTTCAATAGCGGTTATGACATGGCTTATGAACGCCAAAAAAAACGTCGGCAATAAGCTACAATCCCAACCAGTAATTTCTGATGCGAATTGTACCAAAATTTGTGTTTATATGTCGCTGGTCTTGTTGTTATCAAGTCTCATTTACGAGCTCACAGGCTTTCTGTATGCTGATGTCTTAGGGGCAGCGGGTCTGGCTTATCTTTCCGTTTCTGAGGGTAAAGAAGCTTTCGAAAAAGCAGAAGAGAAGGCTGATATCTGAATGTAATGCTGAGGGTAGCCGAAGCTGACATTACAGTTGTCGCGGAAACTTTTTCTCCTTAGGCTGCTCTCCGAGCAGAGTGGCAACTGCGCTGAGAAACTCTTTCTGAACGAGCGGTTTCTGAAAAACCATATTGGCCCCAAGAAGCTTTGCCCCGGGGAGATAACCGTCAGGACTGATCCTTCCTCCACCCGATATTGCTATAATCTTAAGATTGGGATGCATCCTGCGCAACTCGAAAATTGTTTCAAGACCTTCCTTCTCCGGCATGATGATATCAGATATTACCATATCGTGCTTTTCTTTTTCAAACAACCTCATCCCTTCCTTCCCGTTCGAGGCTATACTGACTTCATAGCCAGCCTTTTCAAGCATTTTCTTTATCATAAGAAGTATGGAAGGTTCATCATCAAGTACCAATATTTTTGACATAGAATATTATATTTTAATTTTTTCATTATCGAGAACCCGTCTTATCACTTTACTGAAATCGTCGAGTATCATTGGTTTCAATATAACTTCTGATACACCATTTTCGTATAAAACTTCCTCCGACAGATTATCTGAATAGCCGGTTATAATTATAACCTTCAGGTCGGGTTTTATCGTCAGCATTTTCGAGGCAAGATCAGTACCCGTGATATTCGGCATGTTCTGATCGGTCACAAGAAGAGAATACCTGCCGGGATCATTTTTAAAATCCTCAAAAGCCGAAAAACTGTCACTGGATATTGTCACCTTATAACCGAGGTTCTCGAGCATCTTCTTGCCCATGAATGTTATTTCGGGTTCATCATCTACAAAAAGTATGTGTTCAACACCTTTTATGAGTGTCTTATTTAACTTATCAGTTTCGATGAGATCACCACCATATTTCGGCAGATAGATCATAAACGTTGTTCCTTTTCCGGGAGTACTGTCAACAACAATAGCTCCACCATAATTGCTGATAATCCCATGTACTACCGAAAGTCCCAAGCCTGATCCTGAGCCTACTTCCTTACGTGTAAAGAATGGTTCAAATATTCTCTCCTTGGTCTTCAGATCCATGCCATGGCCCGTATCAGTAATTGTGAGACGGATATAAAATCCTTTTTTCAGATTCGCTATCCTGTCTGCAGTCTTCTGGTCAATTTTTACAGAGTCGAGACTTACTTCCAGGGTACCGCCTGTTTTCATCATTGCATGGCTGGCATTTGTGCACAGGTTCATCACAATCTGGTGAATATGGATAGGATCGGCAAGTACCGAACCCACTTTCTGATCGAAATGCCGGATTATTTCCACACCCGGAGGGAACGACGCTTTAATTAAATTAAGAGCTTCTGTTACAATTGGCTGCAGTTGTATCGGTTTATTGGCAAAATCAACTTCCCTGCTGAATGTAAGAACCTGCTGTACGAGGTCTTTGCCTCTGTGAGCAGCGTTGTTTATCTGTTCAAGGTCGAACCTCAGATTGCTCTCCTCCGGCAGTTCTTCAAGCGCCATGTCGGTATACCCCAGAATGGGAGTAAGGATATTATTAAAATCGTGTGCTATACCCCCGGCCAATGTTCCAATAGTCTCCATCTTCTGAAGCTGGTACAACTGTTTTTCGAGCTCCGCCCTTTCTCTTTCGAACTTCTGTCTGATCTCAATTTCTTTCTTCAGATCCAGGTTTGTATCGGAAAGCTGCTGGGTACGGTCTGCTACTCTTTTTTCCAGAGCATTATTGGCAGTTTTGACATTTTCTTTTTCCTGTTCCAGCAAAATCCTCATATAGAATTCTTTCCTTGTTGACAGTTCAAGAAAATAACTTATAAACATACCTATAATATTTGCCCCTATGAAGAAGTAATTATTATTGACAAGTGTGATAAATGGAGTGTGCGAGAGCCAGATTGCCGAGATCTCATATGAAAATACGATTGACCATCCTGCAATCAGGGCATAGATGAACCGTGCTCTGATAAATGTGTATCCGAAGATAAAGATAAGAATCAGGCCGGCATAGTAATCATAGTTCCCTACTTTTGCAGCAAAAATGATCATAACTATGATTCCGAAACCGGTGATGAACATAATGCAGGATATAACAAACTGCATGTATTTCTTGAATAATTTGGAGTAAGTAAAGATGAAAACAGCGACCAGTATAGGGAATACTATTCCAAATCTGATAAACCAGAAGATCGTTTTAAGCTCTGGTACAACAACAGTATCGAGAAAAGCAAAAGCACCGTAAAAAATCATTGAAAGTACAAGCGAAAACCTGAACGGATTCAGCGACTTTATGAAATAGTCATCCTGATATGCTTTTTCATACTCCGATAATTCACCTTTAAAACTTAGTGTCAGATAATTTACTGAAAATGCTTCCTGGCTTGTAGACGGAAGTCCAAGCAGGCTTGTCCCCACACTTTGTAGTACACTCATCGGGATGGGCATTAATATCTGGAATAAAAATCAGTTAATACTTCTTTGTTTTTTTATTTTGAGGAAAAGATTAATTCCAAGAGGTTCTTTATCAACACTTACCAGTTCTTTATCGATATTTGCGTCTGAGGCAATCCTGTAAAGATCCGATTCGGTTCTCAGATTCAGGTACCAGTCGGATAATACCTCCATGAGTCTTTTTGTCGGATTCCTGGTACTGAAATTGCTTATGACCATTTCTCCATCCTCTGCCAGGCAGTTAATATATTTCCTTATGAGAAAAGTGAAATGTTTGTCTTTGAAATAATCAAACAGGCCGGCGCTCCAGATCAGGTCGTATAACTTGTATGAATTAAAACGCAGGGCGTTTATCTTATTGTATGTTATCTGTCCGTTGAACTTTTTGTTTTTTTCCTTCGAGAAGTCAATAGCTGACTGATCGAAATCAATGAGGTCAATGCTGATATTATTCCCCCCTGCAAAATTCATCATGAATTCGTAAACATCCGAAGCCGGACCAGAACCAAGAATCAGGACTTTTGCATTCTCTTTTCTCCGGGACAGATTCCTGCAATATTCGATGAAAAAGTCTTTCCTGTTCCTTACTGCATTTGCTCCCGGTTGATTCTGAAAAAACACATCCCAGTTTTTATACCTTTTATCCTCATTTATCTCGAAGCTGTAAATCTTGTCGATAAGAGTAAAATCACCAGGATAACCATAGGGCTTCACAAAACCATGACCGATTAGTGTATTCTCATTTAGCGCAGGCCTGATAATTTCCCGGAAGCCATCAACTTCATCCGGATTAAGAGAATTTACAAGTGATGTGAATCTTTCATAATCCTGCAGAGCGGGACCACCGTTTTGCACAATATCTTCCAAAAAGATTGTTGCTAATTTTTTAGATACAACTGTATTACTATCAAGGGGCTTATTATCCATAGAGATTTAATAAAAAATAGGTTCTACCAGAGATTTATTTTCGTATTAATGTTATAAAATTGAATTCCACCAAAGGTACCGATCAGAATACCTCAGATGAAAAATTGGTTATTGTCTTAAATCAACTCTGATAATTTTCGTTCCCCTCTGTAAATCTAATCGTGTTAACGAATCAGTATACTGTCTTAGCAAGATAAAAGTTTCAAAAACCCCCCAATTAATAACAAGTGTATTGATTTTATTTTAATTGTGCAAACAATGATATAAAAATTAAGATGAATGTGCTTTTCGGATTCTCCGGGGGGTATTATTCTTCAAACGGCATTCTGATATTATTTATTGGGTATATAGCCAAATTATACTATTTTTAAAACTTCATAAATAAACCTGTTATTCCTGCCTGAATGGATCTTACACGTAAAGTTCGCGATAAAATGATGAAGGAACGACTTATGTTTGTGTACAGAGGCATTGTCACAAATGAAAATTCAGTTCCTCTTCTGACGCTGCTTGAAAAAGAAATGGAAGACTCGGCCTTCGGATTTGTTGGCAGAAAGAGATTATTCATGTTTGTTCTGGAGAGCCTTCAGAATGTTTCCAGACACAGTGATCATAACCAGCATGCCAGTATGTCAATCGTGCTTTATTCCAAGACAGAAAATGGCTACACCGTAACAACAGGAAATGTTTTGCCATCTTCCCGTATTGCTGATCTGAAAAGCAAACTTGATGAGATCAACCATCTGCAGCCTGACGAAATTCGCAGTGTTTACAGGCAAATGCTGAGCACTGCTGAATTCACCGGAAAGGGTGGTGTTGGCCTGGGTCTTATTGAGATGGCAAAGAAGACAGGCAATAAGCTCGATTATGACTTTGTTTCACTCGATGATGAATATTCGTACTTTATTCTGAGCAAGACAGTTAATCGGGTTGGATTGGGCAATCACCTGGGAATGGAAGAAAAATCCTTTAAAGGAAATGCAGTTTCCCAGATTGAAAGACTGATGGCTGAAAATAATATTTATCTGATCTGGTCGGGGCATCTTTCAGATGATGTG
Organism: uncultured Bacteroidales bacterium; assembly: GCA_963792925.1. Classification (GTDB taxonomy): domain Bacteria; phylum Bacteroidota; class Bacteroidia; order Bacteroidales; family VadinHA17; genus LD21. The sequence continues at coordinate 439,112 of CAWBYC010000005.1, forward strand.
GGAAGGGAAGTTCTGTCCTTTACCGAAACAAAACTAAATGAAGAAGATGTTGAGCTGACCCTCAGAAAAAGGGTATTCAGTATTCTTGTTGAGATACTGGAAAATGTAGCCAAATACAGTCCCGGAAAAGAACCGGAGAAAGAGTATGGCATGCCGGTAGCGATGATACGACTTGAGGAGAATGTTTATACAATTACTACAGGTAATCTACTGCAGAATGAGAATGTTGACCTTCTGAAAAATAAACTCGATCAGATAAATGAGCATGACAAACTGGGACTAAAAGAACTTTTCACAAATTCCATTGCAAGTCAGACAATCAAAACAGAAAGTACCGGTAACATGGGATTGCTCGATATGGCCAGAAAATCAGGTGGAAGGCTTGTTTATCAGTTTGAGCAAATCAGCAGCTATTATTCCTATTTTACACTCACTGTAAAGATCGAGGACAGGATTTGATTAATTGAGCATTTTGAAAATAAGAGTTCTGCCATCCCATTCAGCATAACTTCCATTTTTTATCCAGTCGCCCAGAAACACTATTTCAGATTGTTGTTTCAGGTTTATTGTCATTGCAAGATGCCGGTGGCCGAAAATGAAGTAGTCGATATTGTCTTTACCCAGAATTGTTTTTGCATATCTGATCAGATCTTCTTTATCTTCCCCCAGGTATTCTTTGGAAATACCTTTACCAAGACGGGAGCTGAGTGACCATTTGTGACCGATGCCCATTCCAATTGACGGATGCATAGCTGAATACATAACCTGTAACGGTCTGTTTCTGAATATCGAAAGGAGTATTTTGTAGCCTGTGCTATTAGTGCCCAGTCCTTCGCCATGTGCGAGATGGAATTTTTTTCCATCAATAACAGTTGTAACCGGGGCTTTATGAATGATCATTCCGCATTCGTCAGTCAGGTAATCGCCCACCCACATGTCATGATTTCCGGTAAAGAAGTGTACGGGAATTCCGGAATCCGTAATTTCAGAGATTGTCCCCAGAAACCTGGTGAATCCGCGTGGCACTACCTTCTTATATTCCCACCAGAAATCAAATACATCACCAAGGAGATAAATCTCTTTTGCGTCAGGGATGATACTATTTAACCACCTCACAACCTTTTTCTCTCTTTCGACAGGAGCTGTTCCAGTTGGCAACCCAAGGTGGAAATCGGAAGCAAAATATATTTTCCCTGATTCTGTCAAAGTACAGATCTATTTATTGAATAACTGATCGAGTTTAATCTGAAGCGCTCTGCCATGAAGGTCTGAACTGATAATGGTGCTCTCTTTATCAAAAAGGTAGTTGGCAGGCAAAGACTTAACATTGAACAAAATGGCATTTTTGGGGTTTTTGGGATCGTCCTCCCTTGTGCTTATCCAGGGAAGCTCATCAAATTTCACGGCTGCTTTCCATGCTGCTTCATTTTCATCGAGATTAATCTGGTAGATTTCGAATCCTTTTTTATGGTAAAGTTTGTAGTATTCCTTAAGCTGAAGATTTTCGGCGACGCACTCTTTTGAGTTCATCGACCAGAAAGTAACCAATACATACCTGCCTTTGAGGGAAGAGAGAGTTACCCGTTCACCTGCTGTATTTTTTAAAGACGGGTTAAGCTCGGTCTTAGGTATGTCTTTCGCCATATCCTGGATCTTTGAAACATAGAGCTGATTCATCTCTTTTTCAAAATCACGCGCCAGCGCCTGAACCTGTCTCGAATTCGGATAGTGACGCGTAAGTGAATCAGTAACTATTTTAAGGTATTGGAGGTCGTGCGGATCGTATAAGACATATGTGTCAGAGTTTATTCTCTGATATAGTGCTTTGATTGATGCGAGCGAGTTGATATTATTTATAATGAATTCGATATTCTTTTTGCGCTGAGCCTTTATTATTTTGGTATATTCAGCCTGAAGCTCCGGGCCCCTGACATCAAATCCGGGTTCTGAAGAAGCCTTTGAGTATACTGCGGATAGTGAGTCAAGTGTCTTTTGTGTTTCAGCAAGTGTGAGATCGAGAGCCTGGAGTTTCTGTGATCCTGTTGATCCTTCGATTAAATAATTTTTGTACAGATCATGACTTTTGAAAGTAAGGTTTATTTTTTCGCCGGGTTCAGCCAGGAGGGTTATAAAATTTGAGGTGGAGAATCCAAGCTGGTAAAAATCAGTTTCTTTTGATTTTATCCTGAAATGGAATGTTCCGCTTTTACTTATTTTTGCAGAGTCAATAAAAACCGGAGTATTCACTTCAACTTTATTAAGGAAAATATATTTTTCCTTAGCATCCTTTATCACACCTTTAATACTGAATTTTGTTTTGTCGTTGCACCCTGTCAGGATAAGGACCAGGGTAAGGAGAAATAGAATTCGTTTCATCAAGAGTCTGTTTTCCGTGTATTATTTAAATAATTCAGCAAGTTTAATCTGAAGCTTCTCCCCCCTGAGGTTTGAAGCTATAATATGGCCCTCCTTATCGAGCAGATAATTAGTGGGAATCGATTCAATTTTATATAACGAGACTACTGAAGAATTCCAGTATTGGACATCACTTACATGAATCCATTTTTCAAGATGATCCTCTGCTATGCCGCTCATCCAGGCTTCCCTTGTTTTGTCAAGTGAAACCTGATAAATCTGGAATCCTTTACGGTGGTAAGTATTATAAGCGTTTAACAAGATTAGGATTTTCTTTCCTGCAGGGAGCACACCATGAGGCCCAAAAATCAAGGAGAACAACCGAACCTCTTGTTGATGATAATTTTATGGTATCCCCTTCAGGATTCGGCAGCGATATATCAGGTGCAACAGTTCCTGCAATCTCTTCTGTTGTTTCGGGGGAGGTGCCTTGTATTTTTGCTGCCATCTCCTTACCTGTTCATGGAGTCCGGCAACAGGTTCATAGGTAGGGTACATGCTGAACATAGAAGAGTCAACCTTTAAAAAATATTTAAGGTCCTTCGAAGGATTCATGACATAAACACTGGGTGCTACCTGTTGATAGAGCGCTACAAGACTGACCAGGGAACTTAGATTGTCATCGATATATTTTTTTGTGTACAGGTTAATCTCGTTCAGGTAAGACTGTGCCATGCTGTCAAGTGATTGTACTAATTCCGGCAGACCTGGCTTATCTGCATTCTGAGTATAGATTGTATTCAGTCCGGTTAGCTTTTTAATCGTTGAACGAAGGGTCTTGTTGTATTCGGTCATCTTCATAGTCCCTTTTGAACCATTGATTGAAACAGGGACACTCAGCGAATCGTTTTGTAATTTCAGATCCACTTTCTCTCCGGGTCCGACAAGCAGAGTCAGAAAGTTATTATTATTCCGTTTCAGAAGGTAGAATGAAGGCTGTGTGACCTCTCTCTTGAAAGAAAACTCACCATTTGATGTAACTTTCACTGAATCAATTGCTTTTAATTCGTTTGATTTTAGTTCATCAAGATATATATATGTACCGGCTGTAGGGATTAATAATCGTCCCTGAAATTCTCACAGTATTCTTTTTACATGCGATAAATGCCAATGCAATAAACAGGTATAGAAAAAGCTTTTTGCTCATTAAGTAAGATGTTAATTGATAATTATTTTCAAATATTGAAATGCAAAGTTATTCTTTTTTTAATCCGTCAATACTTTTAAGATTTTTTATTAATTTTCCGCGTAGATTCAGGTGATTTGCGATGTTAGATTTTTATTCTTACATTACATAGTTTTTCATATGTTAATTCAAATTGTAATTATATGAGTTACATTAAGTTCGAAAAGGGACAGGTGGTAAATCTTGAATATTCTCTTGCACGTGAAATAATCAGAACAAACAGGGCAGGATCATATTCTTCATCTACAATTGTCGGCTGTAATACCCGAAAATATCATGGTTTATTAATTTGTCCCGTTGATGAGCTTGGAGGAGAGAGGTTTGTATTGCTTTCCGCTCTTGATGTAACAGTTGTCAATAAGGATAAGAGTTTCAATACCGGGATCAGGAAATATAAGGGAGATTATTTTAGTCCCAAGGGTCATAAATATATAGAGGATTTCGATGCGGATAATATTCCTTCAAGAATTTACAGAGTCGGAAATGTTATACTGAAGCAGGAAAGTTTACTTTGTCCACTATGAGGAACAGCTTCTCATGAGGTTTACTATTCTTGAGGCATCGGAGCCGATGAAGCTTCAGTTTCGTCCCTTTCTGGCATTCAGAAATATTCATGAGCTGACACATGCCAACATGTATGCAAATACAAAAGTTGAATTCATTGAAAATGGCATACAGATCAAAAATGTATGAAGGATTTCCTTCTCTGAATATGCAGTTCTCTACAGATGTGGAATTTGTGCCGGTTCCCGACTGGTATCTTGGTGTTGAATATATTGAAGAACAGAAAAGAGGTTATGATTATTCTGAAGATCTGTTTACTCCCGGTTTCTTTGAACTGAAAGCAAAAAAAGGAGATATTATAGTTTTTTCTGCATCCACAAAAGAAGAGAAGACATCGGCCCTCAAACAAAAATTCACCAAAACGGTTACCGGGAAGATCCAGCGTGACAGTTTTATAAATTGTCTGAGGAATGCTGCCCAGCAGTTTGTAGAAAAAAGAGGAGGAAAAACTCTTATCATAGCCGGTTATCCATGGTTTGGAGCGTGGGGAAGAGATACTTTCATCTCACTTCCCGGATTGGCTCTGGCGAGGCACAGGCTTGTACTTTACAGAGAAGTGCTCGATACTCAGGTTAACAAAATGAAAGATGGATTGTTCCCAAATATGGGGAATCAGATAACCCTGCATTTAATTCTGTGGATGCACCTCTTTGGTTTTTCTGGGCTATTCAGCAATATAAGGAACATGGCGGCACCGATGGTTGGGAAAGATATGGGGAAGCCGCAAAATCAGTTCTTAATGCTTTTAAGAATGGCACCAGTTTTAATATACACATGAGGGAGAACGGACTTATATATGCCGATGCACCGGGGAAAGCTCTGACATGGATGGATGCGGTCGTGTATGGCACTCCCGTTACACCCCGAAGAGGATATGCTGTTGAAATTAAGGCTCTTTGGTATAATGCAATCTGTTTTGCTCTTGAAATGGCAGCAATTTCAAAGGATAAGAGCTTTATAAAGGAATATGAAAAGCTGCCTGATCTGATCAAAAAATCATTTCTGGAAGTATTTTGGGATGAAAAACTGGGCTATCTGGCTGATTATGTAAATGATGATGAAGGCAAGAATACTTATATTAGACCTAATATGGTTATTGCAGTTTCGTTGCCGTACTCGATGCTTGGAAAAGTCGCAGATGAAAACAATTCTGGATATTGCTGATAAGGATCTTGTTACAATAAGAGGACTCAGAACGCTCTCTCCCCGGAATAAATTTTATCAGGGGACATGTACAGGCAACTCAGGAAGAGCAGGGATAATGCCTATCATCAGGGTACGGTTTGGCCATGGTTATTAGGTCCGTTTTGTGAAGGATGGCTTAGGGTTTATGGCCAGCAGGGAGTTCAGAAAGTGAGAAAACTGATTTATGGACTCGAAGATGTAATGAGTGAACATGGAATAAGTACTATTTCAGAAATTTATGACGGAGATCCTCCACATTCTCCCCAGGGTAGCTATTTCACAGGCATGGAGTGTTGGAGAGGTTCTAAGGATTATTGATATACTCGAAACAAAATTTGCAAATCAATAACATAGGTCGGATATGCGTGTGTTAATGTTCGGATGGGAATTTCCGCCTCATATTTCAGGCGGATTGGGTACAGCCAGCTATGGTCTGACAAAAGGTATGGCAACACTTGATGATCTGGAAGTAATTTTTGTTGTTCCCAAAGCATGGGGTGATGAGGATCAGACAATGGTCAGGCTTGTTGGGGCAAACCAGGTACCAGTTGCGTTTAAAACAGTTTTTTATAAAGGATTCAAAAGACCCATTGAAAGAATTGAAGTTTCATCGAAAATAGTTCCGTATACCGATCCTGAAGATTTCTGGAAAATGAGAAATCATGAGGTCTCCGGATATAATTTTTATGTCAAGACAAACAATAAAGGAAAGGTAGATTTTTCAGGAAAATATGATCACGACCTGATGGATGAAATTTACAAATATTCGGTGGTGGCTTCGGTCATAGCTGATGAAAATGATTTTGATATAATCCATGCACACGACTGGCTGGCTTATCCTGCCGGCATTGCTGCCATGGAGGTGTCAGGGAAACCGCTTGTCATACATGTTCATGCCACCGATTTTGACCGTAGCGGAGGAAGCGTCAATCCCGATGTTTACCGCATTGAAAAGAGCGGGATGGATGCTGCTTCTAAAATTATAACTGTAAGCAACCTCACCAGGGAGATTGTAATAAATAAGTATAACATTCATCCTGATAAAGTTGAGACGGTTTATAATGCTGTTGAACCTGTGAAGATTTCGAGGATAATTGTGCAATAAAAAGGGATTTGATGAAAAGGTTGTCACATTTCTTGGACGGATAACCATGCAGAAAGGGCCTGAATATTTTATTGAAGCTGCATATAAGGTTCTGCAGGTGATGGATAATGTAAGATTTGTAATGGCAGGATCGGGTGATATGATGGAAAGAATGATGCGAAGAGCGGCAGCACTTAAGATAACTGACCGATTCCATTTTACAGGATTTCTTAAAGGAACCGATGTGTTTACAATGCTTGACATGAGCGATGTGTATATTATGCCATCAGTATCAGAACCATTTGGAATTTCTCCGCTGGAAGCCATGCAGTCGAATGTTCCTGTCATTATCAGTAAACAATCGGGGGTGGCTGAGATTCTTACTCATGCAGTAAAAACCGATTTCTGGGATATAGATGCAATGGCTGATGCAATCTATGGAATACTGAATTATCCGGCTCTATCCAATATGTTTATAAAAAACGGGAAGGAGGAAGTTATCCGACTTAAATGGGATAATTCTGCCAGACATGTTCGTGATATTTATTACAGAGTGATTGACAATAAAATGAATTAAGATATGAGTGTTTCAGGCAAAAAAGCGATTTGTTTATATTTTCAGGTCCATCAGCCATTCAGGCTAAAGAGATACAGATTTTTTGATCTTGGACATGATCATTATTATTATGATGATTTCTCCAACGAATCAATCATGAGAAAAGTGGCAGAGAAATGTTATCTCCCTGCAAATAATATTATTCTCGACCTGATTAATAAACATAAGGGTAAATTTAAAGTTACATTTTCCCTTTCAGGGCTGGCAATCAACCAGTTCCGGTTGTATGCTCCGGAAGTTCTTGATTCATTCAGGAAACTTGCTGAAACAGGGATGGTGGAATTTCTTGCCGAGACCAATTCCCATTCTCTTGTGTCGCTCAGAAGCAGAAGTGAATTTGAACGTCAGGTGGAAAGCCATAAAGAGATGTTAAAGGAATTTCTCGGCGTTGAGCCTACTTCATTCCGCAATACCGAATTGATATATTCCGATGCTATTGGATCCTGGGTTGCCGATATGGGATTTAAATCGATGCTTACCGAGGGTGCAAAACATGTTCTGGGATGGAAGAGTCCCAATTTCCTTTATTGCAATTCACTGAATCCACGGCTTAAAGTTCTGCTGAGAAACTTTGTCCTCAGCGATGATATTGCATTCAGATTTTCAAACAGAGATTGGAATTCATGGCCTTTAACAGCCGATAAATATGCCTCATGGATCAATAAGCTTGCTCCCAAAAGTGAGCTTATAAATATATTTCTTGATTATGAAACTTTTGGTGAGCATAACTGGAAGGAGACAGGGATCTTTGATTTTCTTTACTCATATGCCCGGTGCAATTATTGAAAAAGACACCTTTCAAATTTATGACTCCAACTGAAATTGCCGATACATTGCAACCTGTATCTGCAATTGGTATTCCTTCTCCAATCTCATGGGCTGATGAAGAACGTGATATTACAGCCTGGCTTGGAAATGAACTTCAGGTTGCAGCTCTTGATAAATTGTATAGTCTTTCAGGAAAGGTGAATAAATGTGAGGATCGCTTGATAAAAAAAGACTGGGAATATCTGCAGTCGAGTGACCATTTTTATTATATGGCTACTAAATTTTTCTCCGATGGCGCGGTTCATGCATATTTCAATCCTTATGAAACACCATATGATGCATTCATGAATTATATGAACGTACTGAGTGATTTTGAGATTACGATTAAAAAAATGTTTCCTGAATACTGCTGAACAGGATCAGATATTTAAACTTGAATCACAACTCATTGAAAAAGAAATGATTATTGAAAAGCAGGAAATTGAGATTGGGAAATTGTCAAAAAAGATTGCAAAAATCTATCCTGCAGTCAACAACAGCAAAAAAGAAAACGAAATCTGCTACGGCAAAAGCTGACAAAAATATACCCGTAATTGATACTTCTCAAAAAACAGACTAAAGCGCCAGCTTTAGAACGGGTAGATACCGGGGCCTCAGGTAAACTAAATTCCAAACCAAAAAAAGCAACCCCTAAATCCACTAAAAAGGTAAAACCGAAGAAGAATTAAGATTAATACTTAGAAACAAATAATTTCTTGATATGAAGGTTGAATTTATTTTTGAAACCAGTTGGGAAGTATGCAACAAGGTTGGAGGAATACATACGGTTATCTCAACCAAAGCTCTTAAAATAGTTAAAGAACTAGGAGATAATTATATTCTTATCGGACCTGATGTCTGGAGGGAAGATGTAACAAACCCTGAATTTATTCCTGACGAATCTTTATTTGCAGAATGGAAACAAGTGCGGCATCCGAAGGATTGAGGGTAAAAACAGGCAGATGGAATATTTCGGGAAAACCAATTGTAATACTAATTGATTTTACACCATATTTTGGTCAGCAGAATGAGATATTTGCAGATTTCTGGGAAACTTATAAACTCGACAGTATAACAGGACAGTGGGATTATGTTGAACCTGCATTATTCGGTTATGCTGCAGGAAAGCTGATAGAAAGTTTTTCATCATTTTACCATGAACACCATAATACCATTGCGCAGTTTCATGAATGGATGACAGGCACTGGTATATTGTACCTGAAAAAATATGCTCCCTGGATTGCTACTTCATTTACAACTCATGCAACAGTTCTTGGAAGATCAGTTGCCGGCAATAATCGACCTCTTTATGGGAAAATGGAAGAATATAATCCTGTCCAGATCGCAAGGGAATTTAATGTTATTGCAAAACAGTCTCTTGAAAAGATTTCTGCCGCTGAGGCCGATGTATTTACAACCGTAAGTGATATAACATCGAGGGAATGTACCCATTTCCTCGGTAAAAAAGTTGATTTTGTTACTCCAAATGGATTTGAAGATTCATTTGTCCCGGCGGCTGATGTATTTGATGAGACGAAGACTTGTTGCCAGAGAAAAGCTTCTGAGTGTGGCTGAAGCCGTTCTGGGATATGAAGTTTCTGAGGATTGTGTTCTGGTGGTGAACAGCGGCAGATATGAATTTCACAATAAAGGAGTTGATATCCTTATCGATTCAATTAGTGAAATGCAGAAAAGAGGGACAATTAAAAAGGAATGCATTGTTTTTTTCCTTATCCCGGCATATCATAAAGGTCCGCGCCAGGATATAGCTGAATATTCTTTATAATAACGGACCCTCCAACGATGGCGATAAATATCTTACACACAGCTTGCACTATCCGGGATCAGATCCTGTGCTTAACAGAATCGCATGCCAATAATATACATAACGATCAGAAATCAAAAGTTAAGATCATATTTGTGCCATGCTATCTTAATGGGAATGATGGGATTTTCAATATGCCATATTTTGATCTGCTGATAGGATTTGATCTTTCAGTATTTCCGTCATATTATGAACCATGGGGATATACTCCTCTTGAAAGTCTGATGTTCTCAATTCCAACCGTTACTACATCACTTTCAGGATTTGGTTTATGGGTAAGAACATATTTTGAAGAGCCGGGAAATGGAATTTCAGTTATTGAGCGGACTGATGATAATGAGACTCGAGGTCATCAGGGAAATGTGTGATTTCATGACGATGTTTATCGGACTGAATGAAAAAGAACATAATGCTGCAAGAGAAAAAGCACATGCCATATCACGTATAGCACTGTGGGACAATCTGGTCAGTTATTATTTCAATGCATATGACTTTGCACTTGATCAGAGCAATAACAGGAGAGAAGAACCAAGGGAATTTGCCAGATTCGTCGAATCGGCGGGAATGCATATACGTAAACCGCATCAGATTCCTGTCTGGAAAGATATTTATGTGCAAAGTGATGTTCCGGAAAAACTGGCTGATCGTTAAAAGTTCTTGCCAATAACTTATGGTGGTCGTGGAATACTAGAAGCGGAGATGCTCTTTAAAAGAATGGACCCGTCGCTTTGGGAGGAGGTGAAGCATAACCCAAAACTCCTTCTTGAAAAAATTGATTATAAAAGACTTCTTGTACTGGAAGATGATGAAGATTTTGTTATCTGAACTACAAAGGATAAATGAACTTTTCAAAGCATATATTGAAACGGCCGATAACCGATTCACAGCCTTCAATTGCATATTTCAGCATGGAATTTGGTATTCACCCATGTCTTAAAATATATTCAGGAGGGCTCGGTATCCTGGCTGGAGACTATCTGAAAGAAGCCAGCGATTCAAATCTTAATATTACAGGCGTTGGTTTGCTTTACCGCTACGGATATTTCAAACAAAAACTCGGACCGAGAGGAGAACAGCTTGCAATTTATGAAGCTGAGGAGTTTTCCCGGCTTCCCATAACTCCTGTGAAAGACACGGAAGGCAACCATTTGTGTGTCAGTCTGGTATGGCCGGGAAGAACTGTCAAGATCCGTGTGTGGGAAGCGATGATAGGGAAAGTGCGTCTTGTTCTTCTCGATACGGATTTTGACGACAACCTGTATGAAGACCGGAGTGTAACACATCACCTTTATGGGGGTGACAATGAGAACAGATTGAGACAGGAGCTGATACTTGGTATCGGCGGAATAAGAGCACTCGTTGCGATTGGATTAAATCCGGATATTTATCATAGCAACGAAGGACATTCCGCTTTTATTAGTTTTGAGAGGCTAAGAAGCCTTATTAATGAACAGCATCTCACGTTTAATCAGGCACTTGAGGCAGTAAGATCATCCACCCTGTTTACTACTCATACACCTGTTCCTGCAGGGCATGATGCCTTTGAAGAAGACCTTCTGCGAAAATATATCTCACATTATCACAGCCGGTTGACAATCAGCTGGGACGAACTCATGGCACTTGGTCAGTGCGAAGGTGACCCGGATAAGAAATTCAATATGAGTTTCCTCGCTGCCAGAATGTCCCAGGAAATCAATGGTGTTAGTAAGCTTCATGGAGCGGTTAGCCAGGGAATGTTTAATAAACTTTGGCCCGGATATCTGAAGGAAGAACTATTTATAGGATATGTCACAAACGGAGTCCATCATCCGACCTGGACTGCTCCGGAGTGGAGAGACCTCTATGGAAAACTTACAGGCAGCGTGAATTTTGACCAGACCGACAGAGATCTCTGGGAGAAATTGTATACGGTAGAAGATAAAAAGATATATGATATAAAAACCGGTCTCAAAAAGAGTCTGTTTACCAATATAAGGAAACGTCTGCAGACAGACATGATCGAAAAACATGTTAGTCCGCATACCTTGTTAAGCATAAGCAGCCATCTTGATGAGAAGGCTCTGACAATAGGGTTTGCGAGACGGTTTGCAACTTATAAGAGAGCTTCATTGCTCTTCCGTGATCTCGACCGCCTGGAACGGATTGTTAATAATCCTCAGAAGCCAGTGCAGTTTATCTATGCCGGGAAAGCGCATCCTAATGACGGGGGTGGCAAGGATCTGATAAAAAGAGTTTTTGAAATTTCACAGATGCCGCAGTTTACCGGGAAAGTTATCTTCCTCGAGAATTATGACATTGAAATGGCGAAGTACCTTACAAGAGGTGTCGATATCTGGCTAAATACGCCAACCCGGCCTCTTGAAGCATCGGGAACAAGCGGGGAGAAAGCTGTAATGAACGGCACTCTTCATTTCAGTGTTCTGGACGGATGGTGGGTCGAAGGTTACAGGGCTTTCGCAGGATGGGCTCTTCCAAAGAAAAGAACATATGAGGATCAGGATCTCCAGAATGATATCGATGCTGAGACTGTCTATAATATGCTTGAATATGAGATTATTCCGGCATATTACTCATTTGATGAACATAAGGTGCCTGTAGAATGGATTAGCCTGATTAAAAACACAATGGTGAAAATTGCTCCTGAATTTACCATGAAGAGAATGATCGACGACTATTATGACAAGTATTATTCGAAGCTTTACAAACGCAATAAATATCTTATCGACAATAACTTTGAGAAAGCCAAAGAGCTGGCTTTATGGAAAAAGTCGATAAAGGATGAATGGGACAATATTGAAGTTCTGAATTATAGCTTCGAGAAGGCTGGTGAGAATGTGTACAGGTCGGGGCATGACTATAGGGCTGAAATTGCACTGGATGTCAAAAATATACCAAATGAGAATGTTGGCGTTGAGTTTATTATCACTCATCTTAATAAGAGAGGCGAACATGAATTCGTTGCCAGTGAGGAGTTCAGGCTGATAAGCTGTAAAAACGGGAAATGCCTGTTCAGGACCAATCTTGTACCTGAAAAAGCAGGATCATTCTTTTACGGAATACGTATCTATCCGAAACATAAAGATCTCCCTCATAAACAGGACTTTTACCTGCTCCGTTGGATAGACTAAATATCTGTTGCCCGCCTGACCGGTTCTTTTTTAAATACAAGAGCCGTTCTGGCCGGCAGATACAGGTAAAGATACAGTGGTGCATTAATCACATTTCGTGCGGCTTTCCTTATTGAGATGTAGATAGTCTTTCTGTCAATCCTGTTGAACCCCCCGAATGCCGGATCATCAGTATCGAGCACAATACTGAACTTCCCCGTCACCGGTATCCCATAATCAGTAAAGGATGCGGTTGGACTAAAATTAAAAACAAACAGAAGGTCGCCTCTCATGTAAGCTATCACCTTGTCATAGTTGTTTTCATAGATCCTGTAAACTGCCAGGTCATCAAGGATTTTAAAATCGGTATGCAGTCTTACCATCTGTCTGTCGAATTCAAGGAGATCCGAGTATTTAAGATCTTTATCAAGTGCAAGATGCCACTGTCTTCGGGCATATTTATAGCTCCAGTTGTTCCCTTCCCTCGGAAAATCAATCCATTCAGGATGACCAAATTCATTTCCCATGAAGTTCAGGTAGCCGCCTCCCGATGTGCTGAATGTTATAAGCCGGATCATTTTATGCAGGGCAATTCCCCGATCTACAACAATGCTGTGGTATGATTTATTCATGCCGGAATACATTTCCGCATCGATCATTCTGAAGATAAGTGTCTTATCTCCGACCAGGGCCTGATCGTGGGATTCGCAGTACGAGACAATTTTTTCTTCGGGCCGGTGCTGTGTAAGCTCATAAAATAACTTCCCGATGTCCCAGTTTTCATCGGGTGTTTCCTTTACAAGTTTTATCCAGAAATCCGGCACTCCCATTGAGAGTCTGAAATCAAAGCCATATCCCATTTTTTCAGTTTCGGCTGCCAGACCCGGCATCCCGCTCATCTCCTCAGCTACTGTAAGTGCAGAAGGTTTAAATTTATGAATCATTTTATTGGCAAGAAAGAGATAGACAATTGCATCTTCATCCTGGTTGCCATCAAAGTATTCGTTATATGAAGTGAAATTCTTTTCGAGTCCATGATCATAATAAATCATGCTTGTTATTCCATCGAAACGGAAGCCGTCAAACTTATATTCTTCGAGCCAGAAGCGGCAATTGGATAACAGGAAATGAATAACATTGTCCTTTCCATAGTCAAAGCACAAGGAATCCCAGGCAACATGATATCTTCTCTCATTAGCATGGAAGTACTGGCCCAGCGATCCGTCGAAGAGCCCGAGACCTTCATTTACATTCCTTACCGAGTGTGAATGAACCAGGTCCATAATAACCCGGATGCCTGCAAGATGGGCTTTGTCTACGAGCTCTTTAAGCTCTTCGGGCGTTCCGAACCGCGATGATGCAGCAAAAAAACTCGATACATGGTATCCAAAAGATCCATAGAAAGGATGCTCCTGAATTGCCATGAGCTGTATAGTGTTGTAGCCGCCTTTCACTATCATCGGGAGCACATTTTCAGTAAACTCCCGGTATGTCCCGGTCTTCTCCTCTTCGCCGGCCATTCCGATATGAGCTTCATAAATTACCGGGGCCGGGAATCCGGATACAAAATTTTCACATTTCCATTCGTAATTTTTTTCCGGCTGCCAAACCTGCGCTGTAAAAATCTTCGTATTCTCGTCCTGAACAACCCTGTTCGCATATGAAGGGATTCGCTCTCCGCCTCCACCTTCCCAGTGTATAGAAAGTTTGAAGAGGTCGCCGTGTTTCAGAAGGTTCAAGGGCAGGTATAATTCCCAATCACCCATGGAATTTATTCTTGTCATCAAAAATTCCTGTCTCTCCTTCCAGTCGTTAAAAATCCCTATGATAAAAATGCTTTGTGCATTCGGTGCCCATTCCCTGAAGACCCACGAATCGTTTGTCCTGTGAAGACCATAATAATGATGACCCATCGCAAAGTCAGAAAGAGTTCCATCCCCAACTAGCAATTTTTCTTTTAACAGGCACCTCGCAAAACGTCGGTCTATGACCTCAGTGAAGGGGTTTAACCAAGGATCGGACTGGTAGAAACTGGCTGTTTTCATGATGATTGGCAAAAATGAAATTCTTTCATAAAAATACGAAAACTAAATCATTTATTTCTTTCATTTCCACAGGCTTTATTAATTTTGCAGACTTAACAATACTGTATGATAATTCATAAGGGATATGAAAATCTGAATCTTATTTCCCCGGTCGTGACTCTGGGAATCTTTGATGGAGTACACCGCGGACACAGAACTCTTCTGGATTATCTGATAACCCGGGCAAAAGAAGCTGGATCCGAATCTGCAGTTATAACGTTTTCACCGCATCCGCGGCTTGTGCTTGACCAGAATACCTCCGGACTATTTTTTCTAACCACAATTGAAGAGAAGATAGCTTTGCTGGATAGAGCAGGAATTGACCATCTAGTGCTGATTGAATTTACACGCGCGTTCAGTAATATTCCTGCGTGTAATTTCATAAATGACATACTTGTCGGGAAGATCAATACCAGACATCTTATTATTGGTTATGATCATCATTTCGGAAGAAAAGGTGAAGGTGATTTCAATACTATAAGAGAATGTACAAAGGACCTCGATTTCGATGTTGAACAGGTGCAGGGTTTTCAGACTGAAGAAGGTGTAATCAGTTCCTCCGCAATACGGGAAGCATTGCTGACATGCAGGTTGGATGATGCCAATAACTGGCTGGGATATCCTTATGAGTTGAGCGGGACCGTTATTGAAGGTCGCAGGATTGGACGAGACATAGGCTATCCGACGGCGAATATAAAACCATTGTCTGATCATAAACTGATACCCTGCAATGGGGTATATGCCGTAGAAGTTGGTCTGGCTGGTAAAAAATATCCGGGGATGCTCAGTATCGGAACAAATCCTACAGTAAATGCCGATATTAACATCAGAAGTATCGAAGTACATATCCTGAATTTTGAAGGTGATATATACGGAAAAGAGATTACTGTTGTCTTCAGAAAGAGACTGAGAGATGAGAAGAAATTTGATAACCTGAAACAGCTTGTGGAACAGATGAGCAACGATAAAAATGATACACTGCACCTGCTGACCTGAAAATTAAATGTTTTTGTTAACTTTGACACCTCAAAAATATCTTGAAATATGACTGTAACTACTGATGCTATACAATACCAGGTGAAAGATATTTCGCTTGCCGAATACGGCAGAAAAGAAATTGAAATTGCGGAAAAAGAAATGCCGGGCTTATTGGCAATAAGAAAGAAATATTATGCTGAACAACCACTGAAAGGTGCCCGGATAACCGGATCACTGCATATGACGATACAGACAGCTGTTCTGATTGAAACCCTGGCAGCACTTGGAGCCGATGTGAGATGGGCAAGTTGTAATATTTTCTCAACACAGGACCATGCAGCAGCGGCTATAGCTGCAAGCGGAATACCGGTTTTTGCCTGGAAAGGAGAGACCCTCGAAGAATACTGGTGGTGCACAGCCCAGGCGCTCACATTCCCTGGTGGCAAGGGTCCGAATCTCCTGGTGGATGATGGCGGCGATGCATCACTGATGGTTCATCTGGGGTTTAAGGCTGAGAAGAATCCCGCTATCCTGAATAATAAGCCATCGAGCAGGGAAGAAGGTATAATTTTTGATACTCTTAAAGAACTTCGTGTAAAAGAGCCGGGTAAATGGAAACGTACTGTCAGCGAACTGAAAGGAATTTCCGAAGAGACAACAACAGGAGTACACAGACTGTATCAGATGATGGAAGCAGGTGAATTGCTTGTTCCCGCAATAAACGTGAATGATTCGGTTACAAAATCCAAGTTCGACAATCTCTACGGGTGCCGGGAATCACTTGCCGATGGAATAAAAAGAGCCACCGATGTTATGCTGGCAGGGAAAGTTGTCGTTGTTTGCGGCTATGGCGATGTTGGCAAAGGATGTGCCAAATCGATGAAATCATATGGTGCCCGGGTAATTGTAACGGAAATTGATCCCATCTGCGCATTGCAGGCTTCGATGGAGGGCTTTGAAGTTCAGACCGTTGAAGACGCGCTTCATGAAGCAAATATCTATGTTACAGCCACAGGCAACAAGGATATTATTACGCTCGGACATATGCTGAAAATGAAGGATCAGTCGATAGTTTGCAATATCGGCCATTTCGATAATGAGATCCAGGTGGATAATCTAAACGATTACGAGGGTATCAAAAAGATCAATATCAAACCACAGGTTGACAAGTATCTGTTCCCCGATGGTCATGCTATATTTGTTCTCGCAGAAGGACGTCTGGTGAATCTGGGTTGTGCAACCGGCCATCCGTCATTTGTGATGAGCAACTCTTTCAGCAACCAGACACTGGCTCAGATAGATCTCTGGAAAAATAAATATGAAATTGGTGTTTACAGGCTTCCAAAATATCTTGATGAAGAAGTAGCACGTTTGCATCTCGATCAGCTTGGGTGTTAAGTTAACAACCCTTACCAAGGACCAGTCGGATTATATAGGTGTTCCGCCAACCGGACCATATAAGGCTGATCATTACAGATACTAGAAGGATTTTTTGTTGTAGAGACGTTGCATTCAACGTCTCTACAACAATGTTTCAATTATACACAGTTACATAATTTCCCACGAAGGTGGTCCGGTAATTTTTAAGTGGGTAACGTCCTATACCCTCAATAGGGGTGCCGCCTACTGTCAATCCATATTTGGTTCCGCAATTCGGACAAACGCCAATCATAGAATTTGACGGATCAATATTTACCTTTATGCTCAGGCCATTCGTCGTATAGTCGTGTGGACAGGTGCGGTCATAGGCGTAAAACTCATCAATTCCGGAACAGACAATAATTCCATTGCCATCATATCCCGCCGAAGCTGATCCCCAGTTATTTGTGTGTGAATCCACAGTGACTGAAGCGCCAAATCCGATTAAGCTAACGAATTGGGGATCATTCAGATTTATGGAAAAATTCACATAAGTATCCGGTATTACATCGTTTTTTTTGTTGCATGAACATAACACACCCGTAAATGCGAGCATGATGAAAAAAATCCTTATTTTTGAATATAGTGACATCCGGAAATAATTATCACTGCAAAATTAATATTACCGCCGGAAGATTAACGAATTTGACAACTAATTATTGTAAAGGCTGAAAATGAATAAATTAACCTTAAAACGTATCCTATCTGTAATTTTCATTTTATCAATAATTGCATCCAAGGGGAATGCCCAGATTTTTCACAAGAATCCTGAGAAGCAATTATTCGGAAAGACGCATATGAAGAATAAAGAGCCTAAAGTAAAACAACCCCGGTCTGTCTTAAAAGCTAAAAAGAAACAGGAGGCTAACGAACGACGTCTTAAGAAAGAGAGTGCCAAAGCTGTTAAAAGATCACAGAAGAGAAGCATAGAAATTCAATCCCCGGAAGTGCAGGAGCGTATGAAACAAAACAAGAGGGATTATACCATCCGTGACAAGAACAAACATAAAAAAGTAAAATCGGGAGCAAAAAAAGCGCGTAAAAAATATGATTGAGAAAGTATTGAAGGATAAAGACTTGTAAAAAACAATTCAGCGAATATATATTTGTAATTAATTAAAAAAACTTGTACATTTGTTCCTGAAGAGTTCCGGCGACCCCGGAATTCTTCTTATTTTTTAATACAACAGAGAAAATGTCAGAGGTTATATACGTGACTGTAGAAGGTCTTCAGAAACTGAAAGAAGAACTCGATCAACTGAGAAATGTTGAGAGACCTTCAATTTCCAGGCAGATAGCTGATGCAAGGGATAAAGGCGACCTTTCTGAAAATGCCGAATATGCTGCAGCAAAAGAGGCCCAGGGTATGCTTGAGTTAAGAATATCAAAGCTCGAGGATATTGTAGCACGTTCACGTATTCTCGATGAATCAAAGATTGATACCTCCTCAGTCAGGTTACTGAACAGGGTGAAGATCAGGAACCAGTCAAATAATTCGGTAATGGAATATCTCATAGTTCCTGAAAGCGAAGCGAATTTCAAACTTGGAAAGATTGCCGTCAGTTCACCTATTGCCCAGGGACTGATCGGTAAAAAGGTGGGAGATGTAGTTCATATAAAAGTACCTTCAGGCACTATACCCTTTGAGATTATTTCAATTTCAATTTAATAATATCATGCCTACAATTTTTTCAAAAATCATAAAGGGGGAAATACCATCCTATAAGATAGCTGAAAATGAAGATTATTTTGCCTTCCTTGATATTAACCCCTTAAAAGAGGGTCATACCCTGATCGTTCCCAAAAAAGAGACAGACTACATATTCGATCTGGAGGATGTAAGTCTCAGCGGAATGATATTATTCTCAAAAAAAATAGCATTTGCAATAAAAAGCGCTATTCCCTGCAACCGTATAGCCGTAGTAATACTGGGCCTTGAAGTGCCGCATGCACATATTCATCTCATTCCTATGGATACCATGGATGATGTAAATTTTAAAAACAAAAAGCTCAGATTCTCTCCCGAAGAGTTTAAAGAAATTGCTGCTAAAATCACCAGCAAAGTCAAACTCTGATACACCAGGCACAGCACCTTTATGGTATTAAGCTAAGCGAAGTTTTCAAACTTCGCTTCAGATTTTCAGTTTTCTGCAGCGAAGTCTAGCGAAGTCTGAAGACTTCGCTGAGCATCTCAAATTGATATTTTTCCTAAATTTGAATATAATTCTGCCCGCTGCATGAGTTATGTTTACGATTTTTGGGATGATTTTATCAGCCTGCTTTTTCCGAGGCTATGCTATGCATGTGGCAATCATTTGTTGCGGAATGAGTATCTTATTTGCACCGAATGTTATGTCGTCATACCACGCACAAATTTTCATAACGAGGAGAATAATCCGGTAGCCCGTCTGTTCTGGGGGAGATGTCTGATCGAAAAAGCCGCGGCTTTTTCATATTACAATAAAGGCAGTCGAATCAGGAATCTCATTCATAACCTTAAATACAAAGGAATAAGTGAAATAGGGCATGAACTTGGAAGGATTTATGGATCATCTTTAAGAGACTCAGGTTTTACAGGTGATATTGATCTGATAATTCCGGTACCTCTTCACCCATCGAAAAAAAGAATCCGCGGCTTCAATCAGAGCGAATCAATATCGGCTGGTATCGCTGAAGCCGCTGGTCTGCCCGTCGATGTAAAGTCTATGATCAGGAGTTTAGTCTCAGCTACACAGACTAAAAGATCGCGTTACGACAGATGGACAAATGTTGAGGGTATTTTTCAGGTTGTGAGCCCTGAGGCATTTGCCGGGAAACATGTATTGCTGGTAGATGATGTGATCACAACGGGATCTACAATTGAATCGTGCGCAAATGAACTTCTTAAGATTGAAGGTGTAAAGGTGAGTGTGGTGGCCCTGGCATATGCGGTGATTTAGAGTTTACTCTTTCTTTGTGATAACTCTTTTGGGATTTTTATTCATAAAATCCTTCCAGCTGTTGTAGGATTTATCCTGGCTGGGCTTGTTTGTCTGGTAAAAGTGACAGAGCGCCGCTGCAAGACCATCGGTTGCATCAAGCTTTATTTCTATCAGATCAAACTTAAGAATATTCATGAGCATCGATGCAACCTGTTCCTTTGATGCTGCTCCCTGACCAGTAATGGACATCTTTATCTTCCGGGGAGCATATTCAAATATGGGGAGCGAGCGCGAGAGGGCGGCGGCTATTGCCGCACCCTGAGCCCTTCCAAGCTTCAGCATGGATTGTACGTTCTTACCATAAAACGGAGCTTCAATAGCGAGTTCATCGGGATGATATTCATCGATTATTCCAATGGTTCTTTCAAAAATATGTTTCAGCTTCTGATAATGATCTTCATATTTTGAAAGATCAATAGAGCCTATAGTTATCAGTTCGGGTGTTGTGCCGCACGTTTTGATTACTCCATATCCTGTAATACTTGTTCCCGGATCAATTCCAAGAATTATCCGTTCCTTTAGTTCAATTTTCAATTTGGGCTCATTTTGAGTGGCAAGTTAATACGAAATATATTAACCACAAACAGCAAAATGTAAATCGGCAATCCTTCCCGTGCAGCTTAAAGTGTTTTTGAACCCTATTTCTTATTAATAATATAAGCGTTGTTGTTCTTTGGAAATTTTTCATCAAACCTGACCGGGTGCATCGCCCCGGCGACAGATAGCGATTTTGCCGAAACAGTACCATGTTCAAGATAATAAATTGCTTCCCTGTAGCACTCTTCATTGCGGTCATCCCAGTCGTGTGTGAAATCATCGGCTACAATTTTTAAAGGGACAATACCTTTATAAAATTCACCAGAGTTGGCTGAGTTTACGAGTGAAAAAGAGATTGGCCAGAACATATAATCCGTATGGTAAGGAATACCGATCATACCGACAGGTTTTCCGTTTGTTGTGTCACCGATTGTTACCACATTTTTTATAGCAGGCTTCAAGCCGTTTATAAAATCTTCACTTGCTGAAGCAGTCCCCCTGGTTGTGATTACGACTAAATTTGTAATAGTCAGGGGAGCTGTTATCACATTGTAATTGTAAGTGACATTATAGCTCGAATTTTTGTCATTGAATGTAAGCTTGAGGAACGGAGTATTGAATTTCGAATCACCGGCAACATAACTGGCCATGTTGGTCAGAACGCTAAGGTCACCGCCTCCGTTATATCTTAGATCTACAATAAGGTCTTTTACATTATTCTGACTGAAGAAAGTAAAGGCATCTTTCAGTTCCTGGTTGGATGGTTCAATAAACTGATCAAATACCAGATGACCGACAATTCCCGATTTCAAATGTACGGTATCGGCAAGCATTACGGTATTCAGGATAAATGGTTTTTTTATAGAAGTAATTGTTGAATCTTTTCCTGCAGGCGTCTGAAAAAGGAATGTATTCGATATATCAGCGATTGACGGGCCAATCAATTGATTATAGGCGTCTCCGTCTTTGGCTATAAATATAGGAGCCAGGTCGGTACCGTTCAGCTTCTTCACTATCCATCCTCTTCTGACTCCTTTTTCATACAGAGGTGAATTCTTGTAGATCTGTACTATTCTGACCTGGTTTGAAGGGTCGAGTCCCATACTGATCCCGTGACCCACGAAACTGCCGGTGCTTTGTGCCTGGTACTCTGTGTATGTCTGCACGTAACTCCATCTGTCAAGAGTCTTGTACCTCATTGCATCAAGGAGTTCGTACGGGTCTTTATAATTTTCTTTTGCTACTACCGGCATAAGATTATACCAGAGATAATACTCATTCATCTGAGTATATAAGTAATCCCTCGCCTCCGAATCAGTAGTTGGCGGCACAACTGCCGGAGGAACATCTTTTTTACATGATATTAATCCAATAACTATCAGAGAAATAAAAAATAACTTTTTCATAATTATAATTATATATTGACCCCCTTATAACAATTAAACTGACATTTTTGATCGTTGGTTTTGTACAAATATACCTGAAATGATGAATACTAAGCCAATGGGTGTAGTGTAATAAACGTGTTCATGAAGGATAAAGTGCACAAGAAATAAAGAAAGAAACGGAGACATATAAACAAGGTTGCTGACTTTCGCGGTTGTTGAAGCCAGTTGCAATGCTTTAAGCCAGAAAAAGAATGTTATACCCATTTCAAACAATCCTATATACACAGCAGCAGATATTCCCTTTATGCCGGCATGAATATGAATGCCGGTAATAAGCATTGTCAGAATAAGATAAAATGATCCGAAAACAAAATTCAGAAGCAGTTTAACGCCTTCATCACGTTTGTCTTTTACATTCAGAATAAAATAGAATGACCAGAATACCGAGCTTCCCGTCGCGAGTAATATTCCGGTAAGATCAGAATGCCCCGTCTTAAAGAGCCTTCCCTGAGAAGAAATGATATATACTCCTATAAAACTGATAAAAAGGGCTATAAAACTTTTCTTTTCAATTTTTTGTTTCAGTATTGGCACCGAAATAAAAACGAGGATTATTGGCCAGATCATGTTGAGCGGTTGGGCAATCTGAGCAGGAAGCAGCTGATATGCTCTTAACAGGATAAGATAATAAAGGAACGGATTTACAAGACCTAGTACCGCGGAGTTCAGTAACTCCCGTGGTGTCGTAGTTTTCAGGAGATGGATTTTTTTGCCGGCCAGTACAATAATGAACAATACCACCATCGACGTTACAGAGGCAATGGTAAGCATCGGCAGGATATCGAGCTCACCCAGACTTATTTTAAACGCAGTAGGGACAGTTGCCCAGAAGAGGATCGCCAATCCGGCATAAAGATAAGATTGTCTGCTTCTATCCATTCTTATACTTTTTCCTTTGTGTTACTTTTTTTCTTCCCTTTGTGATCCTTTGATAACCCCCTTCCCAACCTTCCCCCAGGGGGAAGGAGTAAACAACCGTTTCCCCCTTGGGGGAAATAAGAAAGTGGGTAATCAAAAAAGTTTGTGAATCATTTAGTCGATCATATCAAAACCTGTATACGGTATCAGCACTTCCGGGATCTTAATTCCTGTTTCGATCTGGTTGTTTTCGAGTATAGCGGCGACTATTCTTGGTAATGCAAGAGCGCTGCCGTTTAATGTATGAACAAGCCTCGTCTGTTTTTCGCCCTTATCCTTGAACCTGCATTTTAACCGGTTCGCCTGAAAGGACTCAAAATTGGAAACGGAACTTACTTCCAGCCATCTTTTCTGTGCTGCTGACCATACTTCAAAATCATATGTAAGAGCTGATGTAAAAGACATATCGCCTCCGCATAATCTGAGAATACGGTATGGAAGATCAAGTTTAGAAACCAGTCTTTCTACGTGAGCCACCATTTCCTCAAGAGATTCATAGGAATGATCGGGGTGATCGATACGGACGATTTCAACCTTATCAAACTGGTGCAGGCGGTTTAGTCCGCGCACATGGGCCCCCCACGAACCGGCTTCTCTTCTGAAACATGGAGTATAAGCCATATTTTTTATCGGAAGCTCTTCTGCACTGAGAATTACATCCCTGTATATATTTGTTACCGGTACCTCTGCTGTAGGCACCATGTAAAAATTATCGAGTGTTGCGTGGTACATTTGTCCTTCCTTATCAGGTAACTGCCCCGTGCCGAACCCGGAATCTTCATTTACCATTATCGGAGGCATTATTTCGAGATAACCGGCTTTTTCTCCCTCATCAAGGAAGAAGCTGATAAGCGCTCTCTGAAGTTTTGCACCTTTACCTTTATATACAGGAAAGCCGGCTCCGGTCAGTTTTATGCCAAGCTCGAAATCAATAATATCATATTTTTTTATCAGGTCCCAATGCGGCAGGCTTGCTTCAGGTATCACGGGTATTGTTCCCCCTTCCCTGACTTTAACATTATCATCGGCGCCAAAGCCAGGGGGGACAGATTCGTGTGGCAGGTTAGGAAGACGTATGATCTCATTGCGTAATTCATTATCAATCGGGATCAGCTTATCCGAAAGAGCTTTAATTTCTTCTTTAAGTTTATAAGTGTTTTGTTTTGCAGTTTCCGCTTCCTCGCGCTTTCCATCCTTAAGAAGAGAACCGATCTCTTTGGATATCCTGTTCATATCGCCCTGCATCGCATCGGTCTTCGATTGTATTTCACGGCGGGAATAATCAAGAAGAATAATATTGTTTATAATTTCCTCAGCTTTAAAGTTTTTAATCTTCAGCCTTTCAATTATGTATTCTTTTTTTTCACGAATAAGATTTAACGTAAGCATATTCAGTTATGTGTTAAATAAAAAAGCAGGCGAAGACCGCCTGCTGTAAAATTATCAAAAAACTCCCTATTGCTTTCCTGTATTGGAAAAGAATTTCGGGCGCCTGTTGTTTTTGATTTATTTGATTACTCGGTAATCGGTTTAACCGATACGTAAGTCTTGTTATCTTTTTTTCTCTTGAACTCAATTTCACCATCTTTGAGTGCAAAGAGCGTATGATCTTTACCAAGTCCGACATTAAGACCCGGATTATGTTTCGTTCCTCTCTGGCGAACAATAATGTTGCCTGCTTTGGCTGTCTGGCCGCCGAAGAGTTTCACTCCCAATCGTTTACTTTCGGAATCGCGACCGTTACGTGAACTACCTGCCCCTTTCTTATGTGCCATAATTCTATATTTTTATTTGCTTAAACTTTCAATAAATTATTTGTCTTTTGCGGGTTTCTTAGCTGCAGTTTTTTTCACTGCCGGTTTTTTCTCCGCAACTTTTTTAGCAGCTGTTTTTTTCACAGGAGCCACTTCTTTTTTTGAAGTTGCTTTTTTTGCCTTGCCTTTCGTGGTTTCAGCAGCAACAGTTGTCTCTTCAGCTTCGGCTTTTTTCGGAGCTACTCTTACAGGAGCGTTTACGCCGTTTATGCTTATGATTTCAACCTGGGAAAAGTTCTGACGGTGTCCGTTTTTGACCCTGTAACCTTTTTTTCTCTTCTTCTTGAATACGATTACTTTGTCACCTCTCACCTTGTCGTCAATAACTCTGCCACCAACAACAGCACCTTTAATTGTAGGTTCGCCAATTGTTATCTTGCCTTCATCTTCAATCAAAAGAACATTTTCAAATTCTACTTCTTTGCCATCCTCAAATTCAAGGCGGTGAACAAAAATCTTCTGTCCATTCTCCACTTTAAATTGCTGACCTGCAATTTCAACGATTGCGTACATCTTATATGTTTTTTACGTTACTCCGGGAGGCGTACATGATCATATGATCCTGTAACTTTCAATTGCCCCTGCGAATTTATCCAAAATTGGACTGCAAAGATATAAAAATTAGGATATTTACAAACCTATAGTGCTAATTAATTATTAGTAATATACAGGAGTTTGAATTTTCCTGATTGCGGAATCGTAAATTGAACAAAGAGACCTGTTTTATTGTAAGGATGTTGATAAAAAAGAATATTCTCACTCCCTGTGTTAGTGCTAATATATTTATATTTGTCAGGAACAATGAAAAACAGGCTATTTCTTTGGCTCATAAACAATTAATATGAAGAGAATAAAGCTCAAAGTAATGGGAATATCTTACAGTCAGACTCAATCAGGCGCTTATGCATTGATTCTGATTGAAGAAAATGGTGACAGACGTATTCCTATTATCATCGGAGGCTTTGAAGCTCAGGCAATTGTGATAAAGCTTGAAAATCTCGATCCTCCAAGACCATTGACCCACGACCTTTTCAAAAAATTTGCCGATGAATTCAATATTTCAGTTATTGAGGTAATGATATATAAACTGGAGGAAGGTGTATTTTTCTCGAAGCTTGTTTGTAACAACGGAGAAAAAGAATATTCCATTGACAGCAGGACCTCAGATGCGGTTGCGATAGCTTTACGATTTGGATGCCCCATATATATAACAGAAGAAATACTTAAGAAAGCAGGCATAACAGTTAGTCCTTCCGAAGGTGAAATATCATCAGTAAATGAGGTCGAGAGTTTTTTTGAACCTGAGAAAACAAAGTACGATACTTATTCAGATGAAGAGCTTTATAAAATTATTGATGAAGCAATCAAAACGGAGGATTACGAAAAAGCAGCAGCTGTAAGAGATGAAATAGCCAAAAGAAGAAAGAAACAGGAGTAACCTCTTCATAAAAGTTGAAATAAATCATTTATATTATACATAATGAAAAGAACATTATTTCTGATTGTATTATCCGTACTCATAAGCGGGATCTTATTTGCAAAAGATTACAAAGTGGTTTCCCCTGACGGGAAAAATGCAATCACTGTGACTGTGGGACCTCAAATAAAATGGTCAGCTGCCCGTGACGGTGCAGAGATATTCAGCAGTTCCCGGATTGGAATGATCCTCGCAAACGGGAGAGTCCTCGGAGAAAATGAGAAAGTAAGGAAGGTTACACAAAGTAAACTTAATGAAATTATCAAACCGGTAGTGGCAGGTAAAAAATCTGAGATTGCCGATAACTGCAACATCCTTACAATATCTTTCAGCTCAGGATTTTCCGTCCAGTTCAGAGCTTACGATGATGGAATTGCTTACAGGTTCGAAACTACGATGAAAGATGAGCTTACTGTAAAAAATGAGATTTTCGATCTTTCTTTTCCTTCGGGATCACATTCATGGTATCCTCTTGAGACGGGCTTTAAATCGCATAATGAGCGGACTTATATCTATTCATCTCTCGATACGATCGCAACAAAGCATCTCGCCAGCCTGCCGGCATTATTCCAGGTAAACGGCACAGATATACTCCTCACTGAATCAGACATCGACGATTACCCTGGTATGTGGATAACAGGAGGAGGACAAGATAAAATCTCGGGCATCTGGTCGAAATATCCCGAAACTGAAAAGCAGACCGGAGACCTCGATCTTTTTATTACAAGCAGCAAAGACTATATAGCAAAAACCAAGGGTACCCGCACATTCCCATGGAGAGTCTTTGTCATCGCCCCAAATGATGTAAAACTCATTGAGAGCGACATGGTTTATAAACTTGCACGGCCGAATCAGATTACCGACACAAAATGGATTAAACCCGGGCATGTGGCATGGGACTGGTGGAATGCTCTCAACCTTTATGGCGTGGATTTCAGGGCTGGTATAAATAATGACACTTATAAGTATTATATCGATTTTGCTTCGGAGAATAAAATTGAATATATCATTCTCGATGAAGGCTGGTATCCGACCGGAGAGATCTTAAAATCTATTCCCGAAATAGACATTCCGATGCTGTGCAAATACGCCGGATCCAAAAATGTGGGCGTTATATTGTGGGTAGGCTGGAAACCATTCTGGGATCATATGGATGAGGCTACAACATTATACGAAAACTGGGGAGTCAAAGGAGTAAAGGTTGATTTCATGCAGAGGGATGATCAGAAAGTCGTTAATTTTTACCTCGAAGCTGCAAAGAAAACAGCAGATCATCATCTTATTATCGATTTTCACGGGGCTTACAAGCCTGATGGTCTAGGCCGTACCTTTCCAAATGCTCTGACCCGCGAAGGCGTTAAAGGAATGGAAAACGACAAATGGAGCAGAGATATTAATCCCGACCACGATGCGACAATTCCTTTCATAAGGATGGTAGCCGGCCCGATGGATTACACACCAGGGGCAATGGTAAATATGGACAAAACAAATTTCTCCCCAAATTATACCCGACCTGAAAGTCAGGGAACAAGGGCGCACCAGGTAGCATTGTATGTCCTGTATGAAAGTCCTTTGCAAATGCTGTCAGACAGTCCTTCAAATTATATGAAGGAACAGGAGACAACAGATTTTATTGTAAATATTCCGGTAGTTTGGGACGATATCATCGGTCTGGATGGGAAAATAGGTGATTATCTCTTACTCGCCAGAAGATCGGGAAAAGAGTGGTTTATTGGCGCTATAACTGACTGGTCAATAAGGGATCTGGATCTCGACTTATCATTTCTGCCCGCAGGAAATTATAAAATGGATATCTTTCAGGATGGAATAAACGCTGACAGATATGCCGGAGATTATAAACACACAAAGACCAATGTAAAATCGGGCGACAAGATGAAGATCCATCTCGCACCAGGCGGGGGTTGGGCTGCCAGAATAATACCTGAATTGTAAATTAAGAAATGAAGCAATATCTTGACCTTCTTGATCATGTGCTTAGAACCGGAACTGAAAAAACAGACAGAACCGGTACGGGTACTATAAGTGTATTCGGGTACCAGATGAGATTTAACCTGGAAGAGGGTTTCCCGCTTCTCACAACGAAAAAGCTACATCTTAAATCAATAATTCATGAATTATTATGGTTCATTTCTGGTGATACAAATATCAGGTATCTGAAAGAAAATGGTGTGAAGATCTGGGATGAGTGGGCGGATAAAGATGGTAATCTTGGTCCGGTTTATGGTTATCAGTGGCGTTCATGGCCTGATGGAGAAGGCAAAAAGATTGATCAGCTGCAGAATGTAATAGGTTCAATAATGAAATCTCCCGACTCACGAAGACATATCGTGAGCGCATGGAACGTTGGAGACCTTGATAAGATGGCTCTTCCACCATGTCATCTCTTATTCCAGTTTTATGTTGCAGGAGGCAGGTTATCCTGTCAGCTTTATCAACGAAGCGCTGATATATTCATAGGCGTACCGTTTAATATCGCATCATATGCTCTTTTGACTTTAATGGTTGCACAGGTTACAGGCTTGAAACCGGGTGATTTTGTCCATACCCTGGGAGATGCACATATCTATAATAATCATATCGATCAGGTAAAGCTTCAGCTCACCCGTGAGCCTTACAAACTCCCCGGTATGACTCTTACCCCTGACGTGAAGGATATTTTAAAATTCAGATATGAAGATTTTGCACTGACAGATTATGTAGCCCATCCTCATATTAAAGGCGATATTGCTGTATAAATATTAAATTATGATTTCAATAATTGTTGCTGTTTCGGAGGACTGGGGTATTGGGAAGGACAACGAGCTGTTATGGCATATTTCCGAGGATCTTAAGAGATTTAAGAGACTCACAACAGGCAAAACTGTTATAATGGGTAAAAAGACCTGGGAATCTTTGCCACGCAGACCTCTTCCCGGAAGGAAAAACATTGTTCTCACTGATAATCCAAAGGAAAATATAGAAAATGCTGTCACTTCATATTCCATTGAAGATGCACTCAGCAAATGCATGCCTGGCGAAGAAATATTTATAATGGGAGGAGGAAGTATATATCGTCAGTTCATGCCGCTCGCTGACCGTTTGTATATCTCTCATGTACATAAAAATGCACCTGCTGATATCTACTTCCCTGAAATAGATCTGAAGATATGGAAAGTCGCTGAACAGGAGGAGTTTGTGTCGGATGAGGGTATACCTTATACTTATACTGTTTACGTCAGAAAATAAAACAGAAATCCATTAACCACAAAGGACACAAAAGTTTTACACAAAGCACACAAAGAATTTACCTACATTACGCAATCGCATATATTGTAGGACCACGCCATGGCGTGGCCAAAAACCTTTGTGACCTTATTGTTTTCCCTCTTTGTGCCCTTTGTGGTTAAATTTCTTTCCCCTCATTAAACCTTTCCAATTTCTTTCCATCTAAGTTTCTGTTAATCGGAATTAAAAATTAAAAACAGATCTTATGAAAGCAAAAGTTCTAATGATGATAGCCGCAATGGTGGTTCTTTCTTTTTCCTCCTGCAAAAAGGATACTTCCTCCTCTTCTGCAATTGATGATATGAGTGTAAACATGGCTGATGATGATGCCGTGGCAGATGTCGTATTTGAAGACGTATTCAGCACCGCTGATAATGCAACGATCATCCTCGACCAGCTTGGGAAAAGTCTGGATGCTAAATCTGAAACAGTTCTGGCAGATTCATGTCCGGTAATAACAATCGTTCGTTCAACTTCAAATCCCTGGCCCAAAACGGTAACCATCGATTATGGGTCATCATGTACAGGTATGAATGACAATACGCGTTCAGGGAAAATTATTATTAATGTGACAGCTCCGCGTCTTGAAACAGGATCCAAAAGAACCATCACATTTGATAATTATTTCTTCAATGGAATAAAGGTTGAAGGAACAAAGGTTCTCGAAAACATGGGCTACAACAGTAATCAGAATCTTCTAATATCTGTCAGTCTTACCGGAGGTAAACTGACTCTTCCTGACGGAACGACTATTGAAAGAACTGTTGACCATCTGAGAGAATGGACTGCAGGACTTCTCACAAAAAGCATATGGGATGATGAATGCCTAATAACCGGAACCGCTTCAGGCATTAATATTGATGGTATGTACTTACACAAGTACCATTCTCACTGCATTGCATTGGACAAGAGCTTGCAGGTTTCTTGTCAGCGGTGTCGTAAAAATTGAAAGAGAGGGATCTCTTCCGGTTCAGATTGATTATGGCACAGGTGATTGTGATGCAAAAGCAGTTGTCACGAAAGGAGACGCATCAAAAGAGATACTCCTGAAGAATAAACATCGCAATTTCTGGAAAAGGTAGGGGGAGTTGAGGTTGAGGTTAAGATGGTTTGTCTTCGCAACTCAAACTTAACCTCAACTTTTATTATGATGCTTTCAGCACTTTCAGGTTTACATGTTCAAGCTTGTGAGAAGCGTAATCGATAGTTATTTCAAGTTCATTGGTTTCAACAGATGGCATTTCGAACATGGCATCGAGCATGATAGTTTCGCAGATAGATCTTAATCCACGGGCTCCTAGTTTGAATTCGATTGCCTTATCAACAATATAATCAAGAACACCATCAGCAAATGTAAGCTCAATATTATCCATTTTGAATAATTTGATATACTGTTTTACCAGAGCGTTTTTCGGTTCAGTTAAAATAGCTCTGAGAGCAGACCTGTCAAGTGGATTGAGGTGAGTCAGAATAGGCAATCTTCCTATTATCTCAGGAATAAGACCAAATGATCGGAGATCCTGGGGCGCTATATACTGAAGCAAATTACTTTTATCTACCCGGTCCCGGGTTTTTGTGGCTCCATAGCCAACAATCTGAGTATTCAGACGCTGTGCAATTTTCTTATCAATGCCTTCGAAAGCTCCTCCGCAAATGAATAGAATATTTTTTGTATCCACAGGGATCATTTTCTGTTCCGGATGTTTTCTCCCTCCCTGTGGCGGAACGTTCACAATTGAACCTTCGAGCAATTTGAGAAGTCCCTGTTGAACCCCTTCGCCTGATACATCGCGTGTTATGGAAGGATTATCGCCTTTCCTGGCAATCTTATCTATCTCATCTATAAAGACAATACCTTTTTCAGCTGCCTTGACATCATAATCAGCATTCTGCAGAAGTCGTGTAAGGAGACTTTCTATATCCTCACCAACATAACCTGCCTCTGTTAATACTGTTGCGTCCACAATTGTGAAAGGCACATGGAGCATTTTGGCTACTGTTCTGGCCAGCAATGTCTTACCTGTGCCTGTTTCTCCGACCAGTATGATATTTGATTTTTCAATCTCTATATCATCCGCATCGGGTTTTTGCATCAACCTTTTATAATGATTATATACAGCAACGGAAATAATTTTCTTTGCCATATCCTGACCTATTACATATTGGTCGAGGAAATGCTTTATCTCTGCAGGCTTGAGTAAGTTTATTGTATCAAACTGAATGTTTTTTTTGCTGCCGAGCTCCTCGTTCATAATGCTATATGCCTGTTCTATGCAATGATCACATATATGCCCTTCGAGGCCGGCAATCAGCATGTTGGCTTCTTTCTTGGTTCTCCCGCAAAATGAACATTTATCCATCAGATCTTATTTTATGGTTTTCTGAAGAATCTCATCTATCATGCCATAATCTTTGGCTTCCTGCGACGTCATCCAGTAGTCCCTGTCCGAATCTTTTTCTACTTTCTCAACAGAATTACCTGTATGAAGGGCTATAATTTCGTATAGTTCTTTCTTCAGCTTCACAATTTCACGAACTGTTATCTCAATATCGGAAGCTACACCTTCAGCTCCGCCCATTGGCTGGTGAATCATAATCCTTGAATGTTTAAGGGCTGATCTCTTGCCTTTTTTCCCGGCGGTAAGAAGGACAGCTCCCATAGATGCTGCCATTCCTGTACAGATTGTTGCAATATCGGCTGAAATCCATTGCATGGTATCGTAAATTCCAAGACCGGCATTTACGCCTCCGCCAGGGGTATTGAAATAGATCTGAATGTCTTTTGTAGGATCAGCTGAGTCGAGATATAGTAACTGCGCCTGTACAATATTTGCAACGTAATCGTCAATTGGAAGACCAAGAAAAATAATACGGTCCATCATAAGACGGGAAAAAACATCCATCGAAGCTATGTTCAACTGACGTTCTTCAATTATTGTTGGTGATATATAACTGTTAGCAAGAGTAGTATACTTATGCAAG
The DNA here is from genome assembly GCA_963792925.1 of uncultured Bacteroidales bacterium. Lineage (GTDB taxonomy): Bacteria > Bacteroidota > Bacteroidia > Bacteroidales > VadinHA17 > LD21. The sequence continues at coordinate 471,824 of CAWBYC010000005.1, forward strand.
CCGATACTGCTTATGCCACGCTTACTTCTTGCGAACTTTCCAAAATCGTCTAGAATATTCATATTTTTAGCATTAATAATTAACGTACAAAGATAATAAAATAAAAATTAAACTTCGTGAAGCGCTAACTACCGTTCAAACAACTTATTAAATTCCTCCACTGTAACGCTCTTAGGCTCAAGCTTTACCAAATCTTTTATCAGGGCAATCACTTTTTCCTCGAGTATTTTTTCTGCTATTTTCTTTGCATCTTCTTCCCTTTTCAGAGTTTCCTTTGCGTAGTTTGAAATCTGTTCGTCGGTGGCATAGAATAATCCATACTGCTGAAACTGATATCTTGTAATGTTTTCAGCTTCCTTCTGCAGTTCTTCTTCAGAGATTTTAACTTCGTTGTCGTGAGCAACTTTATTTCTGATCAACTGCCATTTGAGATCTTTTTTGAAGCTGTCGAATTCTTCTTCGATCTGTTCAACAGTAGCTTTTTCATTTACCCTTAAAAGCCATCTCTTCAGGAATTCTTCAGGAAGCTGGAAATCAGTTTTTTCCATTGCCAGTTCCTTTACATCAATCATGATTCTGTAATCGCTTTCGCGTTTCAGGTTGAGAGCTATCTCGTCTTCGATCTTTTTCAAGAATTCCTCTTCTGAATTCACAACACCATCTCCAAAGATCTTATTGTAAAGCTCTTGTCCGGTTTCTGCAGGGAAAAAGCGGCTTATGTCAGCAACCGTAAATCTGTATTTTGCCCAAAGCTCCGGGACCTCTTCCTTCTTCTTATGTAAAATGCCTGCTATTTCCGTATCATTCGGGAAAGCAGCCTTTAGATCGAAATCAATGGAATCGTTTAATTTTTTCCCGATGAAATCCTTTTTAATATTTTCATCTTTTATGATGTCGATGCCAATTGAAGTTTCGTCCACGGATGGACCTTCCGGCATAATATTTCCTTCATTGTCAACTGCTTCAATTTTTCCCTTGACGACATCTTTGTCTTCAATTGAGTCGGCTTTTCTCAGTTCCCCATAACGGCGGGTATAGTTCTCGAGATAATCTTTCCTCATCTTTTCATCGATGTCGATCTCGTACTCATGAACTTTATTCTTTTTGGACAATTTAAGATCCACTGCAGGGCTCAGTCCCAGTTCGAAAGTAAAGGTGAATTCCTCTTGTGTGTCGAAATCGATTATATCCTGTTCATCTGTTTTTGGAAGAGGATCTCCGAGGATTTCAATCTTCTCATCGGTGATATATTTCTGAATGTTCTCAGTAACTACCTTATTGATTTCATCGATCTCCACAGCTCTGCCATACATTTTTTTAATAAGACCTATTGGCACCATTCCGGGGCGGAAACCTTTGATATTTGCTTTCTTCCTGTAATCCTTTAATACGGTTTCCACTTTACCTTCATAATCGTTTTTCACTATCTGCACCTTTAGAAGTGCATTCAGATCGTCGATGTTTTCCCTTGTAATGTTCATGTTATCATTTTGTTTATTGCACTGGTTAAAAAAACCGCCAAAACGCACTTTTAAAGAGGTTACGGGCGGCTTGACACATTTTGTGCGGATGAAGGGACTCGAACCCCCACGTCACGAAGACACAAGATCCTAAGTCTTGCTCGGCTACCAATTACGACACATCCGCGGTGAAATTCCCCGCAAAAGTATAATAATTTATCATCAAAACAAATTGATTAACTACCTGCGTAATTCAAAGTTCTTTCCGAGATAGACTTTTCTCACGTGCTCATCGTCGGCCAGTTGAGCCGAGGTGCCTGATTTGAGGATCCTGCCTTCAAAAAGGAGGTAGGCGCGGTCGGTGATTGAGAGTGTCTCATGGACATTATGATCGGTAATAAGTATACCTATATTCTTTTCCCTTAGTTTCGATACGATTTCCTGTATATCTTCCACAGCAATCGGATCAACCCCGGCAAAGGGTTCGTCAAGCAAAATGAATTTTGGTTTGAGTGCGAGAGCCCGGGCAATTTCAGTTCGTCTTCTTTCTCCGCCTGACAGCTGTATGCCTTTACTTGATCTTATCTTATGCAACCCGAACTCACCCAGAAGGGTCTCAAGCCTTTCTTCCTGCTCGGCTTTTAGCAGACCCGATAATTCGAGCACAGCCCTTATATTATCTTCAACTGACATGTTTCTGAAAACAGATGCTTCCTGCGCAAGATAGCCTATACCCTTTCTGGCACGTTTGTAGACCGGAAGGGTTGTAATATCCTCATTATCGAGGAATATCATTCCTTCCCTCGGACGGATTAAACCAACGATCATGTAAAATGTGGTGGTTTTTCCGGCACCGTTTGGTCCAAGCAAACCAACGATCTCTCCCTGTTCTACTTCCACGGAGACATGATCTACAACAGTTCTGCTGCGATATTTTTTTACCAGATTTTCAGTATAAAGTTTCATTTACATACTATGAAGTTGCAGCTTCCGGGTTCTCATCCTCGCCAAAGAATTCTTTACGCTCTTTATTTTTTTGTCTCATAACCCCAGCCGAGATCAGAATACTTATTTCATACAGAATAAGAAGCGGAACTGCTACCAGCGTTTGAGAAAAGATATCAGGCGGGGTGATGATAGCCGCCACAACGAATATAATGACAATCGCATGTTTCCTGTACTTTCTCATGAAAGTAGGTGTCACAATACCTATCTTGGTTAGGAAGAATGACACAATAGGCAACTCGAAAACAAGTCCTGTCGCCAGGCATATTGATGTGAGCGTGCCAATGTATGACCTTACGTTTATCTGATTGACAACCGACGGGTCAATTTCATATGAGCCAAGAAAATGTATTGAGAGGGGTGCAAGCATGAAATAACCAAAGCAGACTCCGACAAAGAACAGACCTGAAGCAGCTAAAACCGCACCTTTTGCATAGCGCGTTTCACTTGCTTTAAGTGCAGGTTTGAAAAATTGCCAGAACTCCCATAGAATAACAGGAAAAGCAAGGATCAGCCCCGCAACCATTGCAGCTGTAATGTGAGTTGTGATCTGCCCCGACATTTTTATACTTATAAGATTCAAAGGCTTGGTGTTGATACAAAGCGCAGGAGTGTTAAGATATTGTCCGAGCTCACAGAGCAGCCTGTTAGTTATAAAATCAGGACTTTTTGGTCCCAGGATAATAACGTTGAAAAGTATATTTTTGAAGATGAAAGCTATAATCATGAAGACTACCACTGCTAAAATAGATCGGATGATGTGCCACCTTAATTCCTCCAAATGCTGAAGAAATGACATTTCTTTTTCGCCATTCTTCCCTTTTTTCCCAAATATTGCCATTGAAGCTTTATTAGATTGATTTAAAATTCAGGCTGTAAAGATGATAAATCTTCTCAAGCAAAACAATAATTATCTTATTACTGTTATTATGGTTATAACCTGAGTCAATTCCGTTGTGCATCGATGGACGAATAGCAAGAAAATCAAAGGAATTATGTTATTGACCCGGGGATATGCCTGAGACTTTCTTATACTGATCATTAATGTTTCTGTTGTGTTGAAGTATTGAAAATTTTGCTCTGAACCAATTATGTTAATTAAATCTTAAAAATATTAATTGATTGAGAATTTTATTAACTTTATCTAAACTGAAAATTCGAAGTTCATTAAAGAACTTAAGAGGTGGTTAATTTTATCATTTTGGGAAGAAAATGTTGAACGATTCTACTATACATGATTATCTTAAAAAATATTTTGGATTTGATACATTCAAAGGCAATCAGGAGCATATTATAAGGAATGTTTTGGCCGGGCATGATACTTTCGTGCTTATGCCTACAGGTGGTGGCAAATCACTTTGTTATCAGCTGCCTGCCGTGATGAAAACCGGAATAGCTATTGTCATCTCTCCGCTGATTGCTTTGATGAAGAATCAGGTTGATGCAATGCGTAACTTCAGCACTAATGACGATGTTGCTCATTTCCTGAACTCATCGCTTACCAAGACTGAAATCGCCAGGGTAAAGAAGGATGTTTTATCAGGTAAGGCCAAGCTGCTGTACGTAGCGCCTGAATCTCTTACGAAGGAAGAAAATATTGAATTTCTCAAGAATATTGAGATCTCTTTCTATGCAATTGATGAGGCTCACTGTATTTCGGAATGGGGACACGATTTCAGGCCGGAATACCGGCGGATACGGCCGATAATTGATATGATAGGGAGATCACCCATCATAGCCCTGACTGCTACGGCAACTCCGAAAGTGCAGCACGACATCCAGAAGAACCTTAATATACTCGATGCCGAGGTATTTAAATCTTCATTTAACAGACCAAACCTTTATTATGAGGTTAAGTCGAAACAGGATGTCACGAAGGAGATCATAAAATATATAAAGAATAATACCGGTAAATCGGGCATTATCTATTGCCTCAGCCGTAAGAAAGTGGAAGAAATGGCCGAAGTTCTGAAAGTTAACGGAATAAAGGCTCTCCCTTATCATGCCGGAATGGATTCTGCCACCCGTACAATGAACCAGGACAAATTCCTGATGGAAGAAGCGGATATTATTGTGGCAACTATCGCATTCGGTATGGGCATTGACAAACCCGACGTAAGGTTTGTAATACATTACGATATACCCAAAAGTCTCGAAGGCTATTACCAGGAGACAGGCAGGGCGGGACGCGATGGCGGCGAAGGGAACTGCATTGCCTACTACAGCTATAATGATATACTGAAACTTGAAAAGTTCATGCAGGGGAAACCGATTGCTGAACAGGAGATTGGCAAGCAACTGCTCCTCGAAACTGTCTCATACGCCGAATCATCTGTTTGCAGACGGAAACTGCTCCTTCATTATTTTGGCGAAGAATATCTTAAAGAGAATTGCGAAGCCTGCGATAACTGTCTGCATCCGAAATCGCAGTTCGAAGGCAATGAAGCCGTTGTGAGTGTCCTGGAAACTATTCTTGCAGTCAAAGAGAAATTCAAGGCAGATCATATTTCCAATATTCTGTCAGGGAAAATTACTTCAGCAATAAAGTCATACAAGCATCATAAAATTGAGTATTTCGGAATTGGGGAAGATAAAGATGAGAAGTTCTGGAATATGGTTATCAGGCAGGCTCTTATTGCCAAATTCCTGACAAAGGATATTGAGAACTACGGACTTCTGAAACTCACGCCTAAAGGGATGGAGTTTCTTGAAAATCCTACTTCATTCATGCTCGCTGAGGATCACGATTATGCCGATACAACCGATGAGGAAAATGCGTTCGGAGCAAGGACGGCAACTGTTGATGAGGAACTCTTCAGCATACTGAAAGACCTCAGGAAAAAAATTTCGAAGGTAAAGGATGTTCCTCCGTTTGTTATATTTCAGGATCCTTCCCTCGAAGACATGGCGATCCAATACCCCATTACAATCGACGAACTACAGAATATCTCTGGAGTCGGAGCAGGCAAAGCTCAGCGCTATGGCGAAGAATTTATTGAGATCATCAAAAAATATGTCGAAGAAAAAGAGATAATCAGGCCACTCGATATGGTAGTAAAATCTGTCGTTAACAAATCAGGAATTAAAGTCTATATCATTCAGAGCATCGACATGAAAAGATCTCTCGAGGACATTGCGGAAGCCAAGGGATTGGAGATGTCGGAACTCGTCTCTGAGATTGAAGCTATAGTAAATTCCGGCACCAGGATCAACCTCGATTATTATATTGATTCCGCAATAGACGAAGAACGTCAGCACGATATATATTCCTATTTCAGGGAAGAGGCTGAATCCGATTCTCTTGAAGAAGCCATTAAGGAACTTGGCAACGAATTTGAAGAAGAGGAAATCAGGCTCGTCAGGATTAAGTTTCTGTCGGAGATGGGAAACTAGGGAATGCGGCCCCGATAGCTTTCAGGAGCGAATTTGGGATTGCGGATTTTATCCTTCCAAAATAAAACCAGCATTATATAGAATGGATATACTATCTGAGCCGGAAGAAACCATCTCATCATTCCGGCTATTCTATATCGTTGAACAGTATTGCGGATTATCAAAAAGTCAGGGATCGATTTCAAAAGGAAGATCAAAAGAAAAGTCCATGCCATAGCCGTGTTAAACAGACTCCCGATAAGGTAAGAAATCTGTAATAAAATAACGGCGAATGTTGCAATACCAGTGATGATAATATCTTTATCGGTATAAGATGTTCCCTTGGATATCCATCTTTTTCTCTGGCGGAGGAATGACCCGACAGCAGAGGAAGATTTTGTTGTAACAATTGCTTCCGATGACTCGAGCCAAAATATTTTCGGATTCTTCTCCTTTTTTAAGCTTTGCAGGAGAAAGATGTCATCTCCTGAATTTATCTCATCATGAAGATCACCGGAATGTTTAATGTACATCTCCCTGGTAAAGGCAAGATTTGCCCCATTGCACATTATAGCCTCACGCGATAATGCAGCTCCGGCAGTTGTTCCCTGCAGGCTCAGAAACTCAATCTCCTGAAACTTTCTGAAGAACCCTTTGCCTGTTTCAAGCTTAACAGGACAAATAATCATATCGGGTTGATCCTGCTCAAAGAATGATGCAATAATCCTTATCCAGCTTTTCCCCATATGACAATCCGCATCAGTTGTGACAATGAGATTGGACTCTGATGCCGCGATGCCTGTCCGGATGGCAGATTTCTTACCGGTGCCATTGTTCCGGATCGAGCTGATCCTTTGGATACCCGGAAATTGCGATGCTGTTTCAAATGTCCTGTCTGTAGAATTATCATCTACAATTATCACTTCAAATAAATGTTTCGCGTAGTCCTGACGAGCAAGACAATTCAGCAGGTTAACGAGATTTTTTTCTTCGTTATAACAGGGTACAATTATTGAAAGAGATACTGAAGGATTACCCGATTCCGTAAAAGGTTCTGCTTCCCGGAGCTTACTGTAATATTTAAGAAGGATCAATATATAAGGCAGGATCAGTATAGCGGGAAGCCAGATCATTTCTTATTGCCTCATCCATTCAAACATTCTGTAATGAATGCTTGTCATTCCAAGCGCTTCATATGTGCTTTGTGCAGGTGAATTATTTGTCTCGACATAAAGACGCAGGCCGGCAATCCCTTCTCTTTTGCCTTCATTTTTAATATGCTGAAACATCGATCTGAAAATACCGGTTCTCCTTTTTTCAGGCAGCACATATACCGATTGAACCCACCATACATTGCAGTTTCTCCAGTCGCTCCATTCATAAGTTATAAGCAGGGATGCAATGATTTTATCATCATCCTCGGCAACCCAGTATTGTCCGCGGGAAGGATCTTCGAAAACAGCATTTACTCCTTTATTTATTATTTCCGGGGCAAGTGTCATCTGTTCGGTTTCCCAGGCCATCTTCTGCTGGAAATCGATGATTATTTCTGAGTCGGAAGGTGTTGCTTTTCGTATTATCATATGTAAAATTATAAGAACTTACACAGAGAGCCACAGAGGTTCACAGAGAGCCACAGAGAATGACCTCTGTGTAACTCTGTGAACCTCTGTGTAACTCTGTGTAAGTATTTCTATTATTTGTATTCATCCCAGCTTTTTATCTCCAGATCATCAATACTCATCTTGCAGAATGCGAGAATAAAAGCACTCGCCAGACGGGCATTTGTAATAAGAGGCACGTTATAATCAACGGCGCTTCTCCTTATAGTGTAATCGTTATTAAGTTCCTTATCACTCAGGTCTTTAGGGATATTCACTACAAGATCAACTTCACGCGTTTTGATAAGATCTATCGTATTGGGCGATTTATTTTCGTCGGGCCAGTAAGCTACATGTGCTTCAACACCAGCGTTTTTCAGAAATTGCTGTGTCCCCCTGGTAGCATAGAGCTTATGTCCTTTTTCACGGAGAGCCCTGGCACTGTTCAGCAATTCCACCTTCGACCGGGCCGGACCTGTTGAAAGCAATATACTCTTTTTGGGAACCCTGTATCCTACAGAGAACATGGCTTTGAGAATAGCTTCATAAAAGCCTTCTCCAATGCAACCTACTTCACCTGTAGACGACATATCGACTCCAAGAACCGGGTCGGCCTTGGCCAGACGTGAGAAACTGAATTGCGGCGCTTTGACGCCTACGTAATCGAGTTCGAAAATTGTTTTGCCCGGTTTTTCGGCAGGAACTCCGAGCATCACCTTGGTTGCAAGTTCTATAAGATTTGTTTTCAGCACTTTGGAAACAAATGGCATGCTCCGGCTTGCCCTCAGGTTGCATTCTATAACTTTTATGTCATTGTCTTTTGCCAGGAACTGAATATTAAATGGTCCTGAAATATTCAGCTCCTTTGCTATCTGGCGTGATATACGCTTGATTCTTCTGGATGTTTCAAAGTATATCTTCTGTGCAGGAAAGACCATAGTCGCATCACCCGAGTGTACTCCTGCAAATTCAACATGTTCACTGATTGCATAGGCAAGCATTTCGCCATCACGGGCAACTGCATCAATTTCTATTTCTTTTGCATTCTCAATAAACTCCGACACCACGACAGGATATTGTTTTGAGACCTGCGATGCCAGCTTAAGATAATGCGACAATTCATTTTTATTTGATACTACGTTCATGGCTGCTCCGGAAAGTACGTATGATGGTCTGATCAGCACGGGAAATCCTATTCTGTCGACAAATTCAAAAATGTCATCAATGGTGGATAATTCTTTCCAGCGAGGTTGATCAACTTTCAGGATATCGAGCATTGCTGAAAATTTGTGCCTGTTCTCAGCCCTGTCAATGGAAACAGGTGACGTACCCAGGACAGGCACATTCTCCTTATAAAGACGCATCGCGAGATTATTAGGGATCTGGCCGCCTACTGAGACTATTACACCGCCCGGATTTTCGAGATCAATTATATCAAGCACCCTTTCAAATGTCAGTTCGTCAAAGTAAAGTCTGTCGCAGATATCATAATCAGTGCTTACAGTTTCCGGATTATAATTTATCATCACCGATCTGAAGCCCTCTTTCTTTATAGTATCAATAGCATTAACGGAACACCAGTCGAATTCGACGCTTGAGCCGATGCGGTATGCACCTGAACCCAGGACAATTACAGATTTTTTATCATTCTCACATTTTATATCATGTTCCGATCCGCTATAGGTTAGATAAAGATAATTTGTAATTGCAGGATATTCCGCAGCCAGCGTATCAATCTGTTTAATATAAGGAACGATTCCGAGACTTTTACGGTAACTTCTTACTTTCATAAGGTCATCGTTTATATGTTCGGAACCGGACTTCAAAACATGCCGCGCAATCTGAAAATCGCTGAAGCCATTTATCTTGGAATGGGAGAGGAGATCGACAGGGATAGACTCGAGAGTATCATATTTACAAAGATCATCCTTAATGCTTATTATATTCCGCAGCTTGTAAAGGAACCATTTATCAATTTTGGTGAGTTCGTATATCCTGTCGACAGGCATCCCTGCTTCAAGAGCCTCAGCAATTGAAAAGATCCGCATATCGGTAGGTTCGGCCAGCTCTCTTTCGATATCTTCAAAACCGAGATTTCTGTTTCCCGTGAATCCGTGCATACCCTGACCAATCATCCTCAGGCCTTTCTGGATGACTTCTTCAAATGTCCTGCCGATAGCCATGACCTCACCGACACTCTTCATGCTGCTGCCTATAAGGTGTGAGACTCCTTCGAATTTATTGAGATCCCATCTCGGTATTTTGCATACTATATAATCGAGAGCAGGCTCAAAGCATGCCGTTGTATTTTTTGTTACCGAGTTTTTAAGCTCATGAAGACCATATCCCATGCCAAGTTTAGCAGCTATAAAGGCAAGAGGATAACCTGTGGCCTTTGATGCCAGCGCACTTGACCTGGAGAGGCGTGCATTCACTTCGATTACACGATAGTCTTCAGAATCGGGAGCAAGCGCATACTGAACATTGCATTCACCAACTATGCCGATGTGCCTGATGATCTTTATGGAGAGTTCTCTGAGTTTATGATATTCACTGTTTGTGAGCGTCTGTGATGGAGCTACCACGATGCTTTCGCCAGTATGGATACCGAGAGGGTCAAAATTCTCCATATTACACACGGTGATACAGTTGTCATATTTGTCTCTTACTACTTCATATTCAACTTCTTTCCATCCTTTTAGTGATTCTTCCACAAGGATCTGGCTCGAATAAGAAAATGCTTTTGCAGCGAGCGTCCTTAGTTCTTCGGGGTTATATGCAAATCCGCTTCCCTGTCCTCCAAGTGTATATGCTGCTCTGATGATAATCGGATATCCGAGTTTTCCGGCCGCTTCAATGGCTTCTTCAACACCTGAGACTGCAATGCTGCTGGGCGTTTTAACATTTATTTCATTGAGCTTCCTGACAAAAAGCTCTCTGTCCTCGGTATCCATTATCGCCGTAACAGGAGTGCCGAGTACCCTGACATTATATTTTTCAAAGACACCTGCTTTAAATAGCTCAGTTCCGCAGTTAAGGGCTGTCTGACCGCCAAAAGATAAAAGTATGCCATCGGGTTTTTCCCTGGCTATCACTTTTTCAACAAAATAAGGGGTAACAGGAAGGAAATAAATTTTATCGGCAAGCTCTTCCGAGGTCTGAACAGTTGCGATGTTGGGATTTATCAGAACGGTACTGACATCTTCTTCTTTTAACGCTTTCAAAGCCTGGGAGCCGGAGTAATCAAACTCACCTGCTTCACCGATTTTCAATGCTCCTGAACCAAGGATTATTACCTTTTTAACTACATCTTTCATCATCCGGATTTGAGGTTCAAAAATAGCATAATTTTTTGATTAGGACTTGTAAATCTGAAAAAATGCATATATTTGCAGAATAAATGCATAAATATGCAAAAGACAAAAAGGCTTCTGGCAATTGAGAAAATAATTTCTGAAGAGAAGATTTCTGTACAGGAAGAATTGCTCAGGAAATTGAAAGGGAAAGGGATAAGCTGTACACAGGCTACGCTATCCCGAAATTTAAGGCAACTGGGAGTTTTACGGGTGCCTGATGGTAATGGTGGTTACAGGTATTCTTTATCAGAAAATATCAGGAATGCCGAAAAACCGGCTTTAAACCTGAATATTATACCAGTCATTCAGGATATTGTTGAGGCGAAAGGTCTTATGGTAATAAGAACGATACCCGGAAATGCAAGCAACACGGCATTCTTCATCGATGGAGCCGGAGGTATGAAATAGCAGGGACTATAGCAGGTGATGATACAATACTTGTTATTCCCAGGGATGGAGTAACCATCCAGCAGGTTCATACCTGTCTGGAAATTATTCTGCCAGGCATACATGAGCAGGTGAAAAAGTAGCCTTGTTGCCCCCTGTCACTGCGTGAGGGTTGCCCCCTGTCACTGCGTGACATCCCCCTAAAGGGGGAATGCAGCTGACACCCCCCTCAGGGCAAGGGCAGCCTCGGATGGGTAAGGGGGCAGCCTCAATAGGCAAAGGGGGCAGAAGCACAGTAATATAAAGGAAGATTTGAGTAATATTTATAACACAAATTAAAGACAATGAAAGAAAAAGTTGTTCTCGCGTATAGTGGAGGTTTGGACACCTCAGTTATACTTAAATGGCTGATTGATAAAGGTTATGATGTCATCGCGTTTGTTGCAGATGTTGGGCAGGCTGAAGATTTTGAAGCCTGCAGGGAAAAGGCATTATTACTCGGCGCATCAAAGGTGATTATCGCTGATCTTAAGCGAGAGTTTGTCGATGGCTATGTTCTGAAAGCAATAATGGCAAATGCAATATATGAAGACAGGTATCTGCTTGGCACAGCACTGGCACGACCTCTGATAGCGAAGAAACAGATTGAAGTTGCCAAAGCAGAGGGCGCCAATTCTGTTGCACATGGTGCAACCGGAAAAGGAAACGATCAGGTGAGGTTTGAGCTTTGCTATTATGCCCTGATGCCTGGTGTTAATGTAATTTCTCCGTGGAAAGACAAGGAGTTCCTTGCCACTTTCAAGGGAAGGACAGATCTTCTTAAATATGCTTCTGAAAAGAAAATCCCGGTTAAGGCAAGTATCGACAAGCCTTACAGCGAGGATGATAACCTGATGCATATCAGTCATGAGGCAGGCATTCTTGAAGATCCGATGTACACTCTTCATAAAAGCATGCTCGAAAAGATGGTGATGCCTATGGATGCACCGGACAAAGAGACCAGGATTGTGATACATTTCAAAAACGGGTTGCCTGTAAAGCTTGTAAACAAGGAGGATGGCACTGTAAAAGAAGATTCATATGAAATGTATGTATATCTGAATGAACTGGCAGGAAAAAACGGCATTGGGCTGCTCGACATGGTGGAAAACAGGTTTGTAGGCATTAAATCGAGAGGCGTTTATGAAACCCCGGCAGCAACGGTGCTTCATATAGCTCACAAGGACATCGAAGGCATCGCAATGGACAGGGAGGTAATGAGACTCGTCAACATGCTTACTCCAAAATTCGCTGAAATCATTTATAATGGTTTCTGGTTCAGTCCCGAGATGGATTTCCTTATGGCTGCAATTGAAAAAAGTCAGGAGCTCATCGACGGCAGTGTTCATCTCTGTCTTTATAAAGGCAACGTCCTGATTGAAGGACGTGAATCGCCTTCTTCACTTTACAATAAAAAGCTTTCCAGCATGGATATTGAAGGAGGTTTTGATCAGACTGACAGCAAGGGATTTATTAGAATCAATGCTATCCGACTAATGGCTCACCGGGCTATTATTGAGGCTAGTCAGAAAAAGTAGGTCACTGCTCCCTGTTATGCTGCGCATGACATCCCCCTAAAGGGAGAAGTACTGATAGACACCCCCTTCAGGGGGGCAGGGGGCAGCGAGGGGGCAAAAAATGTAGTAAAATACTTAATATCTTAAACATGAAACTCTGGGAAAAAGGGATTAATCCCGAACCTGCAATCATCGAATTTACTGCAGGAAAAGACAGGAAAACCGATCTCGCTCTCACTAAGTGGGATATTATCGGATCGATGGCGCATGTAATAATGCTTGAAGATGTAGGATTAGTTTCAGAGGATGAAAAAAATGGCCTGCTGAAAGCTCTTCATTCATTATTTGTATGGGATGAAGAAGGAAGTCTCTTAATTGAAAACGATGTGGAAGATATTCATTCCCAGATTGAAAAAGAGATGTCGTCCATCCTGGGAACCACAGGGAAAAAGATTCACACCGGACGATCGAGAAATGACCAGGTACTTGTTGATATCCGTCTTTACACAAGGGAAGAGATCGATAAACTTTCGGTACTGATCAGGGATCTCTTTTCGAAGTTCCAGTCTTTAAGCGAGCAATATAAGGAGGTTCTTATTCCCGGTTATACGCATATGCAACCGGCAATGGTCTCATCTTTCGGCTTGTGGTTCGGGGCTTATGCTGAATGTCTTGCTGACGATGTCCTGTTACTGGCAGGCGCGAGAGCCCTGAATAACCAGAATCCCCTGGGCACCGCAGCCGGATATGGGACAACCTTGCCAATCAACAGGAAACTCACATCTGAGCTTCTTGAATTTGATGACCTCCTCTACAACTCAGCCTATGCCAGTCTGAGCCGGGGCAAAATAGAAATGGCAATTGCATCGGCACTTGCTTCTGTTGCCCAGACACTTTCAAGGTTTTCAATGGATGTCTGTCTTTATATGACCTCTGAATTCAGATTCATTGATTTTCCCGATGAGTATATCACAGGTTCGAGCATTATGCCTCAGAAAAGGAATCCTGATGTCTTTGAACTTATACGGGCGAGGGCGAATGTTATTCAGACATTGCCGAATCAGATTGCGATACTCACATCCAACCTGATGTCGGGTTACAACAGGGACCTTCAGTTACTCAAGCAACTGATATTCGATGCTTTCGGTGAAATGCATGAGTGCATCAAGATCATGCTGTTGATGCTTAATAACATTAAGATTAAAAAGAACGTAACCGACAATCCTTTATATAATACAATTTTCAGTACAGAAGAGGTGAACAGGCTTGTCAAACAGGGGATTCCATTCAGGGATGCTTATAAGGCTGTATCGGAGATGGTAAAGAATTCATCATTCTCCAGAACCGTATTGTCTGATTATGTCCATGAAGGTAGCATCGGCAATCTTTGTAATAAAGAAATTGCTGAATTATTTGAAAAGAGGATGGCTGGTTTTAAAAACCGGTCGGCATCTGAACTGGCAGATAAGATGATGCATCATGTAACGGCATAGGAATTGCGGATTTCGGATGTTACTGCGATTTCATTCGATTTGATCGGATTTAGCATTGCATTTAATTCTCATTCCGCAATCCGCAATTCTTTTAATCCGCAATCCTCAATCCGCAATCCGAAATTTCCTTATATTCTCAATAAAAACATCAAACAGAAAATCCGTATCTGTTGGACCGCCAGAGGCTTCAGGATGAAACTGAGTTGAGAAGAAGGGTTTATTTTTATGTTTCATACCCTCATTCGTATTGTCATTGATGTTTATGAAAAGCGGTTCCCAATCTGTTCCAAGAGTCTTATTATCAACGGCAAACCCGTGATTCTGTGAGGTAATATATGCCTTGTCCGTACCAACCTGCAGTACTGGTTGGTTATGGCTCCGGTGACCGTACTTGAGTTTGTAGGTATCTGCCCCTGCCGCAAGAGCCATTAACTGATTGCCCAGACAGATCCCAAATACAGGTTTATCACCTTCAAATGATTTTTTGATATTCTGAATTGTAGTTACGCACATTTTGGGATCGCCAGGCCCGTTTGAAAGAAACAGTCCGTCAAATTCTTCATTATGAAAATCATAATCCCAGGGAACTCTTATTATGGTGGTGTCTCTTTTTAACAGATTCCTGATGATATTATATTTGACACCGCAGTCAACAAGCAATATTTTATATTTTCCCGAACCATAGATTTTTTTCTCACTCGTACTTACTTCGGCAACAAGATTCACCTTGTTTGGATCATAAAAAACAGTGGAAGTGCCCTCGGGTTCAATTTTGCCGAGCATAGCGCCTTTTTCACGTATTCTCTTTGTCAATGCCCTTGTGTCAATCCCATAGATTCCCGGAACACTGTTTTTCCCCAGCCATTGGCCAAGACTTTCAGTTGCATTCCAGTGGCTGTATTCAAAAGAATAGTCTGAAACAATCAGACCTGAAATATGCACGGAAGAAGATTCATAGAATCGAAACAGATCATTTTCTTCGGTTTTTCCCGGGGCACCGTAGTTGCCAACCAACGGGTAAGTAAGACAGAGTATTTGTCCACGGTATGATGGGTCCGTCAGGCTTTCAGGGTAACCTGTCATTGCAGTATTAAAAACCACTTCTCCTGCTGCAGGTATACAGGAACCGAACGACCTGCCCTGGTAGACAGTCCCGTCTTCGAGGGTCAGATTTATCTTTACACTATTTTTCATTAAGCTTTATATTTCCGTTCATCTGATTAATGAAACAGCCTTTTCAATCTGTTCCATTGCATTTATCACTGTCGAATGTGTAGTTGCCAAGATTCATCCTCATGAATCCATCGCCACCCGGACCAAATCCTGATCCTTCATTCATTCCTATTCCGGCTTTTTGCACAAAGAAGTTTTGCAGGTCCTTGCCCGTCATTCCGAATTTTCTGCAATCGAGCCATATCATATATGTTGCTTCGGGCTGAACCGGGATGATTTCCGGAATCATTTTCGCACAATAATCCATCACGAATTCCACATTATTATCAAGATATTCAAGCATAGCATCAAGCCAGTCATGGCCATGAGTATAAGCAGCTACAGAAGCTACTGTTCCAAAAATGTTACCTCCTCCGATGTGCAGATTATCGACTATCTTGTTATATGTTTTTCTCAGAGCCCTGTCGGAAATAATAACCGATGAAGTAGAGAGGCCGGCCAGATTAAATGTTTTGCTCGGGGCGATTAATGTAATGGTGTTTGCTGCAATTTCTTCAGAGAGCGTTGCCATCGGAGTATGGGTATAACCCGGGAGCATCAGGTCACAATGAATCTCATCTGAAATTATGAGAATATTATTTTTCAGACATATATCAGCAAGATTGTACAATTCTTCAGGATTCCAGACGCGGCCAACAGGGTTATGAGGATTCGAAATGATAATCATTTTCGTTTTTTCATCGATACTGTTGGCAAGAGATTTGTAATCCATCACCCATTTACCTTCCGATTCGATGAGTCTGTTGTAGACAAGTTTCCTGCAATGAGATTCAGCAGCAGAAAAGAAGGGAAAATACACAGGAGGCTGCACTATAATACCATCACCCGGCTCTGTAAATGCGAGAGTACAGAAATTTAAGGCAGGAACAACGCCAGGACAAAATGAGATCCAGTCTTTTTCCAGCGACCAGTTATGGCGTGTTCTGACCCAGTTTATTATTGATGTATAATAATCAGCGGAACGGAAAGAATAACCAAAAATCTCATGTCCGAGTCGTTTGCGAAGAGCTTCCACAATAAAATCGGGTGTTTTAAAATCCATATCTGCTACCCACATGGGTATAACATCTTTTACCCCGAATGTCTCTTCCCTGCGATCATATTTTATGCAGTCTGTTCCCTCTCTTATTGTAGGTTCATCGAAATTCCACATCCTAAAATCAGTCTGGTTTCAGGGGCTTAAAGATAGATAAAAAAGTTTGAAGTGACTAAAGTGAGCTAAAGTGACTAAAGTG
Organism: uncultured Bacteroidales bacterium; assembly: GCA_963792925.1. Lineage (GTDB taxonomy): Bacteria > Bacteroidota > Bacteroidia > Bacteroidales > VadinHA17 > LD21. The sequence continues at coordinate 488,522 of CAWBYC010000005.1, forward strand.
AGCTAAAGTACTAAAGTGACTAAAGTGACTAAAGTGAGCTAAAGTGACTAAAGTGAGCTAAAGTGACTAAAGTGCATGATTCTCTGATTAAATATTTTTTAATGAAAAATGGTTTTCCTTTTCAAAATGGTCATAGATTTGCCCCATTTTTAAATTTACTATCAATTTTTAGTCACTTTAGTCACTTTAGTCACTTCAGTCACTCCAACCTTTGAATATTATTTATTACTTTTATGACGGTTTTTGATTGATTGTTTAAAATTAAAATTAACTCAAGATGAAAAAGATTTTTGCAGGATTTATACTTCCATTATTGATTGTTAGCTTCACCTGCCTGAGCTCGTGCAAGGACAAGGCTTCCAAACAAAAGAAAAATGCTGAACAAGAAGTGGTTAAGCAGATCCCGGGAGAGATAGAAGCAAATGTATATCCTTTACCTACATCTGCGGAGGTTATCAGGATGCTTACCGATCTGGAAGTCGGTTATATAATAGGTATATCGAATCCTGTTGAAAACACCAAAAAATATATTATCAGTTCTAAAAAGGCCATTAATCTTGGCGTATTTGGAGCCGACCTGAGTTATGCCACACTTTACAATCAGCAACAGTCAGTTATCGATTATCTGAATGCAATAAATACTCTTGCCAATGAACTTAACATGTCAAAAATTTATGACGCTGATTTGTACAATAAGATAAAAGAGAATTTTGACAACAGGGATGAGTTGGTAAACATACTGACAAAAGCATTCCAGGATACTTATTCAGTTCTGGCCGATAACGATCAGCAGCCATCTGCTCTTCTCGTAGTAGGCGGCGCATGGGTAGAAGGAATGTATCTGACCACACACGTTTCGGAAGCTGCTTATCAGGTTGCCGGTATATCAAAAGTCCTGCTTGAACAAAAGAAATCTTTCGATCTGTATATCGATATAACCAAAGATTATCTTTCAGAACCTAGTGTGGGAGATTTTGTAAAAGGACTCGATCCCATTAAGAAGGTATATGAAGGTCTTGGTTCCAGCCTTACAGAACAAAATATTAAGGATATTACAGTAGCTATCAGTGAAGTGAGAGAACAGATAGTACAATAATTATATCATAATTCTTTGGCCGCAAAGAAGCTTACTTTGCGGTCTTTTTTTTATATGTTGTTTTTATGAGGGAATCGGTATTACTAGCCTTAATACATATATTTGCCATTGTTTCGACGATCAACCCTGCCGGGATATCTTCGAGAGGAAAAAAGATCCTGCGCAGCTACCTCAGAAGATATCTTAACCGCGAACTTGAAGAGGAGTATTATTCTCTCTTTGAAAATAACCTGGAGTTTTATTCAAATGAACTTAAGAGCGTCGATAAAGCTGAGCTTGCAGACGATGAGTCTCTTATCTCTTTTCAGATAACAAATATTTGCAGGCAGATAAAAAAAGGATTATTTCTTGAAGAAAGAATGATAGTCTTTCTACAGCTAATCGAATTCGCATTTGAAGACGGGATGATCTCAGAACAGGAGAAAACAATAATCGACATTGTTGCCCGCACGTTTAATATAAGCAAAAAAGAATACGAAAATGCAACTGCCTTCATGATTGGCAGGGCTTATGACAATGTCTCCCCCGAGTGTATTCTTATTATTGAAAGTGATAATGCCGAGCAATCCGGTTCCGGACTTTATAAAAATTACGACAAATGGAGACATATAAGATTGAAGGGATTCAAAGGTCATCTTGTTGTAATGCATATTGAGAGTACAGGAACGCTGATTTTTACATATGACGGTTCACTGGTCCTGTATTTTAAAGGCCGTGACATAATAGCGTGCAGACCTTATCTGCTTGACCGGGGGGTTAATATAAAGGGACAGGGGATTGATCCTATTTACTATTCAAAGATCTTTAAGAAATTTGTTTCGAGAAAATTTCCTGAAAAAATAATCTTTGAGGGTCATGATGTTGAATTTATATTCAAGAATTCAGATAATGGCCTTCAGAAAATGAACTTCCGTGTAGAATCGGGAAATCTGATCGGGATAATGGGTGGCAGCGGCGTTGGAAAGACAACCCTGCTGAACCTGCTTCACGGGAAGATAAAACCTACATCAGGGAACATTTATATTAACGGATATGATATAAATGAAGACTCGGAGGAGCTAAAGGGTTTGATCGGCTTTGTCCCGCAGGACGACATGCTCATTGAAGAGCTTACAGTATATGAAAACCTCTACTATAATGCGAGACTATGTTTTGGCGATTATAACGAGGAACAGCTTAAAAATACGGTCCAGAAAGTCCTGCAGGATCTTGACCTTTACGACATAAAAGAAATGCAGGTTGGCGACATGTTGAATAAAAAGGTTAGCGGTGGCCAGCGAAAGAGACTTAACATAGGCCTCGAGCTTATGCGGGAGCCGGTCGTCCTTTTTATTGATGAGCCTACCTCTGGCCTTTCTTCTTTTGATTCCGAAAAAGTAATGGCGCTTCTCAGGAATCAATCACTCAGCGGCAAGCTGGTCTTTGCCATCATACATCAGCCATCGTCAGATATTATTAAGATGTTCGACAGACTTTGGCTTCTCGACAAGGGAGGCTACATGATCTACGATGGCGATCCTGTGGAGGCACTTGTATATTTCAAAACTGAAACATCTCAGGCAAATGCCGCGGAGAGTGAATGTCCGAATTGCGGTAATGTAGAGACAGACAATATCCTTCATATCGTTGAAGTTAAAGTAATTGATAACTCGGGTCTCCCGGGAAAGGACAGACAGATCAGTCCAAAGGAATGGTACGAAAAGTACAGGAAGAAAATGATGCCGGTTCTGGGGGAGGTACCTTCAAAATCAATAGTTCCCCCAAGTAATTTCAGGGTGCCTGAGAAATCGGATCAGATCAGGACTTTCATAAGAAGAAATATCACCAGGAAACTGGCTGACAGGCAGTATATGACGATTAATCTTGTTGAAGCTCCTTTACTTGCCTTCATTCTCGGCTATATTTCAAAGTTCAGTGAAAACGGTATTTATAGTTTCTCATCGAACAAGAATTACCCCATCTTTCTTTTCATGGCGGTTATCGTTTCGCTTTTTATTGGCCTGACGGTGAGCGCTGAAGAGATTTACCGCGACAGAAAAATACTTGAGCGCGAGAAGTTCCTCAATCTTAGCAGGCTTAGTTACCTGGTCTCAAAAATAAATTTTCTCTTTGCATTATCTGCCATACAGTCACTTTCGTTCATTCTTGTTGCAAATGCGATTCTCGATGTGAAAGGGATGCTGTTACAGCAGTGGATCATACTCTTCTCAACGGCATGTTTTGGAAATATGCTTGGCTTGAATATTTCAGCAGGAATGAGGACAGCGGTCAGCATATATATTCTCATACCTCTGATCCTTGTACCCCAGCTGTTGCTGGGCGGAGCAATGATCAAATTCGATGATCTTCATAAATCGATAAGTAAAAAGATCTATGTTCCTCTTGTGGGAGATATCATGGTAACCCGGTGGGCCTATGAGGCATTGTGCGTCGAGCAGTTTAAAACGAACCAATTTGAAAAACCATTCTTTAATTATGATATGGTCATTAGCCAGAATGACTGGGATGCTTCATTCCTGGTACCCGCTTTAAAACAAAAAGTAGAGAATTGTCTTACAGCTGGTCTCGACCCTAAGTATAAAAATGAGGCTGAAAGTGATTTTAGAAAATTAAATTTTCACATTAAGCAGCTCTCGTCAGCTACCGGAATTAAACCTGGTACATGGTATGATAGTCTGAACTACCTGAAATTCAACCAGAATATTGCCAATGATGCAAAAATATTTCTCGATAGTCTGAAGACAGATTTCAGATTGCAGAGCCGGCTGGGAACATACAAACGGGATTCGTTGTCCAAACTGCTGGCTGCGAAAATGGGAGAAGATCAGTTGGTTGCATTGCGTTCGGGAAATTACAACGAAAATCTTGCCAACTTTGTCCTGAACCGCATGGCTACTAATAAAATATATGATGCAGACGATATGCTTGTTCAAAAGGCTGATCCGATTTTTATGGCACCGGGGTCAAGATATGGCAGGGCTCATTTTTTTGCCCCATATAAACAACTCGGTAGTTTGAAAATAGAAACTCTTATTTTCAATATGCTTGTTCTCTGGTTAATGATCTTTATTCTGTTTGTGACTCTGTATTATAATATCCTGAAGAGGTTTATAATATTTCTCGAAACGCTCAATCTGCCAATTCTGAGGAAGTTCGGGCGTGATCTGTTGCAGGTGTAGTGGCTCAGGCTTCAAGGCTGACCTTTGTGGCTGATGGATTTCAAAACGATAAACGATAAACGATTGGACAATAACAAACGAGTATATGCAAAGAAGAATCTTGGTCAGCATTTCCTGAAAGATACCGCTATTGCCAAAAGAATAGCAGATTCTCTTACAGGTGTTGGTTATGATACCGTACTTGAAATTGGTCCGGGTATGGGTGTTCTTACAGGCTTTCTTACAGAAAGGAATTTCAGCGATTTCCGGGTTATTGAGATTGATAATGAGTCGGTCCATTATCTTAAAGCCAATTTTCCCGAGCTGAATGTAATTACAGGCGATTTTCTGTCAATGGATATTGAGACTTATTTTCCCGGCAAAATGGGTATTATTGGAAATTTTCCATATAATATTTCAACCCAGATTTTATTTAAGGTTTTGAAGCACAGGGAAAAAGTAATAGAAATTGCCGGTATGCTGCAGAAAGAAGTTGCAGAGAGGATTTGCGCCGGTCCGGGATCGAAAACCTACGGCATTATGAGTGTTCTCTTACAGGCATTTTACAAGACTGAATATCTCTTCACAGTTTCGGAGCATGTGTTTTCCCCTCCTCCTAAAGTAAAGTCAGGCGTTATACGGTTGACAAGGAATGATGTTATGGATCTGGGATGTGACGAAGTTCTCTTTTTCAGGGTTGTAAAAGCTGCTTTTAATCAAAGAAGAAAAACTCTTAGAAATTCGGTCAAATCTGCATTTGAGCTTACGAGAGAGGATTATCCTGAATTCGGATTGCGTCCCGAGCAATTATCTGTTAGTCAGTTTGTTCAATTGACCAATTGGATCGGGGAGAATTCTGTAAAATCAGAATGAGAAACCAATTGCCTCCACAGGATTCATTTTTGCTGCTGCATTAGCAGGCGCATATCCCGCTACGATACCAATGACCCCTGAGATGATGATGGCAAGCAATATATTGCCAAGAGTGAGATACATATTCAGGTCCCAGAGATAATTCACAATAAGGGTACTGATGAATATCATAAACACTCCAAGCAAGCCACCGATTAATGACAAAAGCATTGATTCAACCAAAAACTGTTGAAGGATAAAGAATTTCTTGGCGCCAAGAGCTTTCTGGATTCCTATGATATTTGTTCTTTCTCTTACCGAAACGAACATGATATTAGCAATACCAAAACCACCAACAAGGATTGCAAATCCTCCGATTATCCAGCCGCCGAGATTAATTGCCACGAAGATTGAATCCAGTCCGGCCGACAACATACTCGCCCTGTTAACAGAGAAATCTGAAGTTTCTTCAGGACGGAGGCTTCTGGCTGCTCTTAAGATCATTGTTGTTTCGTCACTTAGTTCCTGGACAGGAACGTCGTCTTTTGCTTTTATCATTAATTGCGTGTCGATAAACCTGTTGCGCATGTTGATAAAGCTTTTTGCAAAACTTACAGGAACGAGAGTTAGATCATCCATTCCGTTATCGCTTATGCCTCCCTTGCCTTCCCTTTTCATTACGCCAATTACAATGGTTTTGAAACCTGCAATTGCAATTTCTTTTCCAACAGGATCAGTTTTTCCGAATAACTTCGATGCTATCTCTGCCCCAATCAGAGCCACATTTTTCCCATTCGACGCTTCAAATGGCGAAAAGTATCTGCCTTTTTCAATCTCAAACGATCTGATATTCTGAAACTCAATTGTTATTGCGGCTACAGTTACATCATTTGCTACATTTTTTTTGTATTTTATTTTTTCAGGTTGAGCTGCCAGAAAACAAGCTGTTTCTGCCTTTGTTGATTTTTTTAATATTGCCTGGTAATCGTGTTCCGATATAGATGGCCATTTAATAATGTCCCACCATGCAAGATTGGGATCGAATGACCATGGGAATTTCTGAACGTATAATACATTGTCTCCGAGAGTGGATACACTGTCACGAATTGATTTCTCCATCCAGTCAAGCGCGGTGAATACCGAGATGATCGAAAAGATCCCGATTGTAATTCCGAAAAGTGAAAGAAATGTCCTTAACTTATTAACGATGACTGAATTTACAGCGAACAGGAAACCCTCTTTAAAAAGTCTGAGAAACATTTTGCATTGTTTTTATGAATTGTCAAAGATAAGAAAAGTGCAAACAAAGCCTACCTGTAACCTTGCATATAATAAAATATGTTCGGTAAATGTTAGTTGTGATATGCCGGAATGTTTAATAACATTTAGTCCTTTATTTTGTACAAAGATATGAAAATCATTAATCGCTAATAATCATATCTTATAATGTATTAGGTTATTAAAAAAATATCTATTTTTAGACGCCAGAATTGGGATATCCAACAGTGATCGTAATTATCGAATAATGAGTGACAAACGAATTCAAAGTGCTCTGATTTCAGTTTTTTATAAAGAAGGTTTAGCCGACATCGTTAATCTTCTTCATAAATTAGATATAAAGATATACTCTACAGGAGGCACGTTCAGTTTTCTTTCTGAGAATAATATTCCTGCTCAAAAAGTTGAGGATCTGACTGGTTTTCCGTCGATTCTTGGTGGCAGAGTCAAAACATTGCACCCTTCAGTTTTTGGCGGGATTCTTGCCAGAAGGGATAATAATTCCGATATAGAACAGCTCTCAAAATATAAAATACCTGAAATTGATCTGGTGATTGTTGATCTTTATCCGTTTGAAGAAACACTTCAATCAACGAAGGTTGAGGAAGAGATAATTGAAAAAATTGATATTGGCGGAATTTCACTGATCAGAGCTGCCGCTAAAAATTATAAAGATGTACTGGTAGTTTCAGGACGGGAGCAGTACAGCAGTCTGTTGTCACTGTTAAAGGAAAAAAATGGCTTCACTTCTATTACCGACAGGCGGTTATATGCGGCCAAAGCTTTTCAGACATCCTCTCATTATGATACGGCCATTTTCAGGCATTTTAACGATGACGCCTCTATCCCGGTTTTCAGGGTAAGTATAGATGACTCATATCCTTTGCGTTATGGTGAAAATCCGCATCAGAAAGGAATATTTTTTGGAAACCCCGAACTGATATTCACCAAGCTTCACGGGAAAGAAATATCATACAACAATCTTCTCGACCTCGATGCTGCGCTGAGTATTATAGATGAGTTCAGTCTTCCGACATATGTCATCATAAAACATAACAACGCTTGCGGAGCAGCCACCAGGCAGGACCCTGTTGCTGCTTTTAAAGATGCACTGGCATGTGATCCGCTTTCAGCTTATGGTGGAGTCATAGTAACCAATTGTGTTGTTGACGAAGAAACTGCAGTTGAGATTGATAAGATATTCTTTGAAATAATTATTGCTCCTGAGTTTTCTGATAAGGCTCTGGAAATTCTGAAACAAAAAAAGAACAGGATCATCCTTCTCAGAAATGAACCATTCAGAAAGCAATCAGGCTTCAGATCCCTGCTGAATGGTGTGCTCTGGCAAGAGGCCGATAACAGTACGGAAACAGCGGAGATGATGAAACCTGTTACTGCCAGGACTCCTGACACAAGAGAATATGAAGATCTGGTTTTTGCCAACATAATAGTAAAACATAGTAAGTCAAATGCTATAGTAATCGCAAAAAATAGCCAGCTTTGCGCGAGTGGAATAGGTCAGACTTCGAGGGTGGACGCATTGAAACAGGCAGTTGATAAGGCCCGGTCTTTTGGATTTGATCTTAAGGGATCAGTCCTTGCTTCCGATGCTTTCTTCCCGTTTGCTGACAGTGTGGAAGCGGCTCACAAAGCAGGTATTACTGCTATTGTTCAACCTGGAGGATCGGTGAGGGATAGTGAGTCAGTTGAATATTGTACTTTAAATGGAATAGCAATGGTTTTTACGGGAATCAGACATTTTAAACATTAAATTTCAAATATTAAATTAATTAGCTCATATAATGGGACTATTTTCATTTTTAACACAGGAGATTGCAATCGATCTTGGTACTGCTAATACCATCATTATTCACAATGATAAAGTGGTTGTTGATGAACCATCGATAGTAGCGATAGATAAGAATTCTGGAAAACTGATTGCAATAGGAGAGCGAGCTAGGCAGATGCATGGAAAGACCCACGAAAACATAAAGACAATAAGACCTTTGCGCGATGGAGTCATCGCTGATTTCAATGCCGCTGAACTCATGATCAGAGGGATGATCAAAATGATCAATAAAGGGCCACGTCTCTTTTCTCCCTCCCTTAAAATGGTTGTATGTATACCATCAGGCAGTACTGAAGTTGAGATACGTGCAGTACGCGATTCATCTGAACATGCCGGGGGTCGTGATGTTTATATGATCTATGAACCGATGGCCGCCGCTATAGGTATCGGACTCGATGTTGAGGCTCCCGAAGGTTGCATGGTTGTTGATATCGGGGGAGGAACCACCGAGATCGCAGTGATAGCCCTTGGCGGTATCGTTTGCAATAAATCAATCAGAATTGCCGGCGATGGATTTACTGCTGATATTCAGGCATATATGCGTCACCAGCATAACATTAAAATTGGTGAACGCACTGCAGAGGACATAAAAATCGGAGTAGGGGCTGCACTTCCTGATATTGAAAATCCTCCTGCCGACTTTGTGGTTAGAGGACCAAATATAATGACAGCTCTTCCGATTGAAATTCCTGTTTCATACCAGGAAATAGCATATTGCCTCGATAAATCATTATCAAAGGTTGAAGCCGCATTGCTTAATGTACTTGAACAAACGCCCCCTGAACTCTATGCCGATATTGTAAACAAGGGGATCTATCTGGCCGGCGGCGGTGCACTTCTCAGAGGACTCGACAGACGCCTCACTGATAAGATCAATATTCCATTTAATGTAGTGGAAGACCCGTTACATGCTGTTGCAAGGGGGACAGGGGTGGCTCTGAAAAATGTAGATAAGTTTCCGTTCCTGATGAGATAATCTAAAAGTGTGAATGAGGAATCTGCTCAACTTTCTGGCCAGATACAACAATCTGATCATCTTTCTTTTTCTTGAAGGGATAGCCTTCTATTTGCTTTCAACAGGGAATAGTTATCAGAATTCACGTCTGTTGAACGGTGTAAGGGGGGTGACACGAGGATTTGAGCAGAGGATTTATAATACACGCTCATATCTCAGCCTGCGTCAGATAAATGAAAGACTTGCAGAAGAGAATGTTGCCCTAAAAAATGTGATAAGGCATCCGGGATACGGAGAGAATGTTCCTTTTTCCTCAGTTGATGATTCTGTCACGAAACAACAATATGTCCATACTTCTGCTCAGGTCGTGGAGAATTCAATGAACCGGCAGAAGAATTTTTTCACTATAAACAAAGGTGAGCTGCAGGGTATTAAAGTTAACATGGCTGTTAACTCTCCGACCGGTGTGGCTGGTGTAATTGTTGGCTGTTCCAAAAACTTCTCTGTTGCGATGTCGGTGCTGAACCTCGATTTTAAATTAAGCGCCAGGATCAAAGCGAATGGTTATTACGGTTCACTGGGGTGGGACGGAAAAGATTACCAGCACGCTGTTTTAAGCGAGATACCTCAGCATGTTAATGTAAATATCGGTGATACAATTGATGCCACCGGATTTTCAGCAATATTTCCGGAAGGCTCGGTCGTAGGTATTGTAAGCGATTATGAGAAAACGGGAGGGGATTTCTATAAAATAAGAGTGTTGCTGATGACCGACTTTAAAAAACTGCATTTTGTTGATGTCATTGGAAATCTGAAGAAAAAGGAACAACTTGACCTGGAAAAATTATTTGAATGATTAATACTATTCTGAGATATGGTCTGATTTTTATACTGCTGATACTGCTTCAGGTTCTGGTATTTAACAATATTCAGTTCAGCGGGTATGTCAATCCATATGTCTATATATTATTTATTCTTCTTTTGCCCATGGAGATCCCGTCATGGCTGCTTCTTCTGTCATCTTTTTTAATGGGAATTATGATTGATTTTTTTTCCGGTTCTCCAGGCGTGCATACCTCAGCTACTGTACTTGCAGGTTTCGTCCGTCCCTATGTTCTCAGTCTTGTGGCGCCGAGAGACGGATACGAACAGGGGTCTGACCCGTCGATGTTTAATTATGGCTTCAGATGGTTTGCCTCTTATACATTGCTTATCGTACTTATCCATCATACAGCTCTCTTTTACCTGGAAGTTTTCCGCTTTACAGGTTTCTTCCGCACTCTTCTGAGAGTAATATTAAGTACAATATTTTCCATGACTTTCATTCTCCTGCTTGAGTATTACAGGAAAAGAAAGTAACTAATCACGTTATGAAAGATTCATTTATTAACAGAAAATATGTTATAATCGCAATCATAGTACTTGCAACAGTAGGTTTGCTCGTACGGCTGTTCATTATTCAGGTTGTCAAAAGTTCATACAGACTCTCAGCAGATAACAATGTATTAAGGTATGTCACTCAGTATCCCGCCCGCGGTCTGATCCTCGACAGGAAAGGGAAGCTTATTGTGTACAATCAGGCTGCATATGATCTCATGGTCATTCCGGCGCAGGTACTGAATATTGACACTATTGGATTTTGTGACCTCCTGAACATATCTGCGGAACAGTTCAGAAAACAGATGAGATTGGCGGTGAATTACTCGAGACGTGCTCCTTCTGTATTTCTGAAGCAGGTCTCGGATGAGACATATGCGACGTTTCCAGGAAAAAATGTTTATGTATCCCGGGTTTTATGTTCAGCCCCGTACTTTAAGGAAGTATTCCAAACCTATTGCTCCTCACGTTCTTGGATATGTGAGTGAGGTAGATGACGGATTGATAAGAAAAAACCCGTATTATAAGCCTGGTGATTATATTGGCAAGAGCGGAATAGAGGAGTCTTATGAAAAATATCTTAGAGGGAAACGTGGTGTAAAAATATTTCTCGTTGATGTTTTCAGCAGGATTAAGGGATCCTATGCTGAAGGAAAGCTTGATACCCTGGCGGTTCAGGGAGATGATATCACAACAGGGCTCGATCTTGACCTGCAGGAATATGGTGAGGCGTTAATGAAAAATAAACGTGGGAGCGTTGTAGCTATTGAACCTGAAACGGGAGAGGTGCTATCGTTGATCTCCGCCCCCGATTTTGACCCTGCACTGCTTGTTGGCAGGGTAAGGTCAGAGAACTTCGCAAAGTTACTGGGAGATACTATTGAGCAGCCCCTGTTTAACAGGGCGACAATGGCATCTTATCCTCCGGGGTCAACCTTCAAACCAGTAAATGGATTGATAGGTCTGCAGGAAAAAGTGATTACACCTCTGACAACCTTTGAATGCCACAGAGGTTATCTTTTTGTTGAATGCCATGAACATCCCTCACCTCTCAGCATAGTTGGCGCCGTGGGTAATTCATGTAATGCCTACTTCTGCCAGGAATTCAGGCGTGTGTTGGAGAATCCTGCATACAATACCATTGCCGATGCGTATGATAAATGGAAAAGCTACCTGAATGAATTTGGATTCGGAAGTAAGCTGGGAACAGATTTTGCAAATGAACTCTCAGGTTTTATTCCTTCCACCGGTTATTATGATAAATATTACGGGAAAGGGAGATGGAAAGCGTTAACTGTTATCTCAATGGCTATCGGACAGGGTGAAGTAGGTGCGACACCTCTTCAGATGGCAAATATGACTGCCGCCATAGCCAACAGGGGATATTTTTATACACCTCATATAGTAAAATCAATCGGCAAAGGTCATCCGATTGAAACACGATTCACTAAAAGGCACAATATAAGCATTGATACGGCAAATTTTAATCAGATCGTTAAAGGGATGGAACTGGCGGTTGTCAGTGGAACTGCTGCCGGAGTCAGGCTAAAGGATATAATCATTTGCGGAAAAACAGGAACAGCTCAGAATCCGCATGGTGCCAACCATTCTGTTTTTATTGCCTTTGCACCGAAGGATCATCCAAAAATTGCAATTGCAGTTTATGTTGAGAATGCAGGCTTTGGCGCCACATATGCAGCGCCAATTGCGAGCCTGATGATAGAAAAATATCTAAAAGGACAGACTACTAATAAAGTCCTGGAGAAAAGGATACTGGATATGAACCTTGAAAAAAATACAAACAGTGAAGCGGAGCAGGTAATATTTGGGCGGGCATTGACAAGACTTCAATAATCCTTTTTCTCCTCCTGATCTTCATGGGTTGGATAAATATTTATGCAGCTGTTTACAATGAAGAACATTCAGGGTTACTCGATATGTCGCAGCGATACGGAAAACAATTTCTCTGGATTATTGCTTCACTTGTTCTTGCAATATTCATTGTAACAATAGATAACCGTTTTTATTTCTTTTTCTCCTGGATCATTTATGGTTTCTGTATGCTTCTCCTTGTACTCGTTGTTTTAGTGGGGAAGGAAATCAACGGGGCAAAGTCATGGTTTGAATTTGGGAGCATCAGCCTTCAGCCTTCTGAACTTGCAAAATTCGGCACTGCCCTTGCTCTGGCCAGTTATCTGAATACCAGGAGACAGGATCTGACACGAGTCTCTGTGATTCTTCCGTGCAGGAGGCATAATTCTTTTTCCTGCTATGCTGACTCTTCTCCAACCGGATATGGGTTCTGCAATGGTGTATTTTTCTTTGTTCCTGGTTTTGTTCAGAGAAGGTATGAGTCCGTATATTTTTGTATCAGGACTTTTAATGATCGGCTTGTTTTTTCTTACTCTCCTTACAAACAATGTCACACTCACAATGATTTTGATAGCCATAGCATTTGTAGGTGTTTGGCTGAATACACATAAATGGAAACTGGTATTTTTTGGGGCAGCTATCTTTCTGCTGGCCGCTGGCATAATATATCTCATCGATCATTTTATTATTAAATCGTTAGGTACAGAATACGTTATATTGGTTGCTGTTATACTATCAGGACTGATATATGCTTCCTGGTTCTATAATAAAAGAGCGTTTTCGGTCTTAATAATTTATCTGTTTCTGCTGGGAAGTATAATGTATGTCAATTCAGTTGATTATGCCTTTAATAATTTTCTCAAACCTCATCAGAAAGAGCGCGTTGACATACTTCTGGGTTTTAAAACAGACTTGCATGGTACAGGATATAACGTTAACCAGTCGATGATCTCTATCGGTTCCGGAGGATTCTCCGGAAAAGGATTTCTGCAGGGAACTCAGACAAAATTTAAGTTTGTACCAAAACAGAGTTCCGATTTTATTTTCTGCACCGTAGGTGAGGAGTGGGGATTTCTGGGGTCTGGCGTAATAATTGGAATATATCTTTTTCTTATTCTCAGGATAATCACCCTGGCTGAGCGACAAAGGTCTGAATTTTCAAGAGTTTATGGCTATTGTGTTGCTTCAATATTGTTTATACATGTATTTCTGAATATTGGGATGGCCATAGGTATAGTGCCTGTTATAGGTATTCCTTTGCCATTTTTAAGCTATGGAGGAAGCTCACTATGGGGATTTACCATTCTGCTGTTTATCTTCCTGAGACTTGATGCCAGCCGGACTGAGTATCTTGATCTAGAACGGAATTGTTATTCTGTGTGAGATCTCGATGCCAAAATCTTTTTCAACATAATCGATGAGCTGTGGAAAAAACTCCATGAAATCATCCTGAAGTGAATAATAATTCTTCTTAAGGGCATGCATGGCAAATCGGGTCTCATTAGGAAGCGTTGAACGTTTACTCAGAGTATTTAAAACATGACTGATGCCATTAAGTGTCTGATATGACTCTATCCAGTTATTTATTATGAAGAAAGGCATCATCTCCTTAACGTTTTCAGGCATAAGCTCATAGTTATTCACGAGAGCCCGGTAAAAATTATAAGTTACGCTTTCAAGTGGTCTCCTGGAAAAGAAATCCCACTCCTTGCAGAGAAAATGGTCGTAAATAATGTCAGTGATTACCCCGGAATATTTATGGTATTTTCTTGTGAAGAATATCTTGCTTCTGTGAACAACAGGATGACTGTCGGTGAAGCCATCAATATGACGGTGCAAAATGATTCCCTTTCTGATAAGATCGGGATACTTTAGATAATCGCGTCCTTTTACATAATCACCTATGTAATTGCCAATGATTATTTTATCAGAATCACCTGAAAGATATATATGAGCAAGCACATTCATAACATGCCATAATAGTACAAAGAATTTGCCATATACCTTCGCTTATTGAAAACATTTTCTTTAACATGTTTTCAATACCTGCTAAAAGCATGGTTAATAGATTATCAATCAGTAATATTAAAGCACTTTTTCGGTCTTTGAAAAAAACCAATAAAATGCTCGGAATTTCGGTATGCAAAGTATACATTTGTTACTTCATTTTAAAATGAAAATTCAATTCCTACAAATAAATTTCTAATTAACTAAGGAGGTTTTATGACTAAGAAAAATGTCATCATAATTGGTGCAGCAGGTCGCGATTTTCATAATTTCAATACTTGCTTCAGAGATAATGAGTATTATAATGTTGTTGCATTTACAGCGGCCCAGATTCCCGACATTGACGGCAGAAAATACCCTAAAGAACTGGCTGGCAAGTTATATCCCGACGGAATTCCTATCTTCCCCGAAGGCGACCTCCCCGGTCTGATCAAAAAATATTAGGTAAACGATTGCGTCTTCTCATATAGTGACGTCACGTATCAGAAAGTGATGGCAGTAAGTGCAATTGTAAACTCTGCAGGTGCAAATTTTGTTCTGCTCGGACCTGCTGATACTATGGTAAAAAGCACAAAACCGGTGATAGCCGTTGGCGCTATCCGTACAGGGTGTGGCAAGAGCCAGACTTCCCGCAAAGTCATTGAGCTTCTGATGGAAAAAGGACTGAAAGTAGTGGCTATTCGTCATCCGATGCCTTATGGTGATCTCAATGCCCAGAAAGTTCAACGTTTTGCAGCTGTGGAGGATCTCGAAAAACATAAATGCACCATTGAGGAGATGGAAGAATATGAACCTCATGTTGTAAGAGGAAATGTCATATATGCAGGTGTGGATTATGAAGCAATTGTGAGGGCTGCAGAAAACGACCCTTCAGGTTGTGACGTCGTTCTCTGGGACGGTGGTAATAACGATTTTCCGTTCTACAAGCCTGACCTGATGATAACCGTCGCTGATCCTCACAGGGCAGGTCATGAATTAAAATATTATCCGGGCGAAGTAACACTTCGCATAGCTGATGTGGTTGTAATAAATAAGATGGACAGCGCGGCTCCTGAAGCAATCCAGATTGTAAGAGAAAGCATTGCCAAAGTTAATCCAAAGGCAATTGTAATTGATGGAGCTTCTCCGATAAAAGTTGATGATGCCTCACTGATAAGAGGCAAAAGAGTACTTGTTGTCGAAGACGGCCCGACTCTTACTCATGGCGAAATGAAAATTGGCGCCGGTGTTGTAGCCGCACGCAAATTCGGAGCAGCTGAACTCGTTGATCCTCGCCCTTATACCG
Organism: uncultured Bacteroidales bacterium; assembly: GCA_963792925.1. GTDB lineage: Bacteria > Bacteroidota > Bacteroidia > Bacteroidales > VadinHA17 > LD21. The sequence goes on from CAWBYC010000005.1 coordinate 504,251, forward strand.
TTGGAAGATTAAGTGAAACATTCAGGCTTTATCCGAATATCGGAACATTGCTTCCTGCAATGGGTTACGGCGACCAGCAGTTAAAAGACCTTGAAACAACAATCAACAATACTGAATGCGACAGCGTGATCATTGCTACTCCTATTGATCTTAACAGGATCATCAAAATAAAGAAACCTAATACCAGGGTTTATTATGATCTGCAGGAAATCGGTGACCCGAATCTTATCTGAGGTTATTGATGAGTTCGTGAAGAAATTTAAACTCGCATAGGCTTGATTTATATAAAATAGAAAAAGGAGGTTGAGGCCTCCTTTTTTGTTTATATAAAGCATAACCTCCTTAAAATTTCTTATAATAAAAGGCACAAAGCTCACAAAGATGGTGTTATACTCTTTGTGCCCTTTGTGCCTTTAACTTTGTGTCCTTAGTGGTTAATGGATTTATTTTTTGTATTTCTCTACCCTTGCATCTTTTATAACGCCACTCCAGTTAAGTCCGAACCCAAAATCGTAAGTACTGCCTTCAGAGTCAACATGGCAAACCATATCAAAAGGCACATCCTCTTTCTGTGTTTCAACGGTTTTCATATTGGCGGGCATCTGCATTGGCAATAGTCCGGATGGCTCAGCAGCTCCTGAAATGATATCCAGGATAGCCTGATCCTGTACTTCAAAGTTCACAATTATCGCATTGGCTTCTTTTTCAAATTCGTTAAAAACCATCGGTTTCGACATTGACACAGAAACGATCACAGGTTTGTCTTTCATAGCTTTTCTGGCATCAAGAACCATTTTAAGATCTGAAATATTTGAAGCTGTAATTGATTTATTTTTATAGGTCCTGTTAGTGAATTTTTCAAACGGATCGCCACCTGCAAGGCTCGGGTCACGGGCATCAACGGCTTTGTAAGTTCCATACTGCAGACTGATAGGCACATAGCCATTACCTCCCTTTTTAACATCCTGTGGATCATAACCGCTTCCCGTATTAGGGCTTCTGATGACAACCAAAGCAAAGTCTGCCTCAGATGGATTATCTGTGACCTTATAATATTTTTTTACCAGATCGAGATTAAGCGGATATGATACCGATTCAGGGGTCGTGCCACCGAAAAAGTCTCTGCCGGCAGGAGTGATTCTTTTTGGAATGTAAACAGTTTTTTGCTTTTCAACAGGCAGAGCTTTTTCCTTATTTTTAAGCATAACGACTGATTTAAGCTGTGCTGTATAGCCTGCTTTCATGAATTCCTCGTTGCCAACAATCTTCTTAGTTTCCTCAACATCGAGATATGGATTCTCAAAAAGACCAACACGGATGATATTTTTTAACAGCCTGACCGCTGATTGTTCCATTCGGTTTCTCATGTATTCTTCTCCATGTTCCTTAATACCCATCTCATAAGCCTCAAGAACCGGACCCGATTGGTTGTTACCACCAAACTGGTCAACACCTGCCATAATGATCTTATAATGTCTTTGTGCTACAGAGAGTGTTTCTGCACCCCAGCATGTTGTTCCAAAGCTGTCAACGGCCCTTTCGTCTGATGTAACACCCCAATCGGTACAGATTACACCGTCAAAACCATATTTGCCTCTTAACAGGTCATTTATGATATATTTATTATAACTGTTTCCGACATTCTCTTTATTTTCAGTATCAATGCCGTAAGATATTGTATAGTAAGGCATAACTGCGGAAGCCATTTTGGTTTCACCTTCAAGTTTCATAGCCCCTTCAGTAAAGGGTATAAGGTGAGCTGCAAGATTATTGCCTGGATAGACTGCATACTTTCCATAGGCATAATGAGCGTCTCTCCCAGCTTCTTCAGGACCACCGCTCGGCCAATGTTTAATCATTGTATTCACACTGGTATAACCCCAACCATCCGAAATGGCTTTGTCGCCGAGAGATGTCTGAAAACCATCAACATAAGCCCTCGCCATATCAGCTGTAAGATTCGGGTTTTCGCCGAATGTGCCGTTAACCCTTGCCCAGCGTGGCTCAGTGGCAAGGTCAATCTGGGGAGAGAGAGCAGTCGCTATACCGAGGGCACGATATTCTTTTGCAGCTATCTGACCAAATTCTTTTACAACCTGCGGATCAAAGGAAGCAGCCATGCCCAGAGACCCCGGCCACATTGAGATCTGACCAGCCGACCCAACATTGTATTCAACATCGGAGTTTGATCTGTGACGTGGATCGGAACTGTTGTTTGCAGGTATACCAAAGCCTATACTTTCGCAGAGTGCCTGCACCTTGTTGTTCCATATTGCAGCAACTTCAGGACTCTCAACTGTCGTCACAAGAACATGACGAAGATTATCCTCTGTAAGGAATTTGATTTGCTGGTCGCTCAGATCGGATGGTTTTGCTCCGCTTTCTTTGTACGATTTACCATTGTAGGTGCTTGCTCCAAAGCGGGTGCTTCCCGAAGGAATTGCCTGATGGGCGCTATAAAGCATTAGTCCTGCAATCTGATCAACTGAAAGCTTCGATGCCAGGTCTTTTGCGCGTTCATCTGCACTAACCCTCCAGTCTTCATAAATGTCGAGTTTGCCGTTTTTATTAAGATCTTTAAACGCAAGACCTTTTACTGTGAGAATTTTAACTCCCGATGTAGTGTCATATCCAAGAGTTTGTCCATCTTTATTGGTAACGATTCTGAGAGATCCGGTTCCGGACTCGCTCCAGTTTTTGCAACCACCAATAGTCACTGCGACTATCAGGGCGGTTAATAGATAAGAGATTTTTTTCATGTAGGGTAAATGGTTATTTAATATCCTTTATATGTAAAAATGCAATTTTTTTCAAACAGATAATGCAGATTAACATAGTTTAACATGGAAGTATAAAAATATTTCCCGCAGATTTCGCCTCAATCTGCGGTATCAGCGGGAGAGGCAGGGACACAAAATTTTGTGTCCCTACAGTCTTTTCTTAAGTTTTTTTCCTTCTTCTTCGAACCCGGGTTTATTGAGCAGAGCAAACATATTTTTCTTATATGCTTCAACCCCTGGCTGGTCGAATGGATTGACATCAAGGATGTACCCGCTTATCGCGCAAGCCATCTCAAAGAAATATATTAATTGACCGAGATAATATTCATCCAGTGAAGGAATTGTTAAAGTGATAATCGGAACGTTTCCATCGTTGTGGGCCAGGGTGGTTCCCAGTTCGGCATTGTGATTTACTTCAGTGAGCCCTTTTCCTGCAAGATAATTAAGCTGATCGGAATCATCTTTCTCAAGCGGAATAGTGAGTTTTTTGCCGGGATTCTTAATCGAAATAATCGTTTCGAAGAGAATCCTCTGACCGTCCTGTATATACTGGCCCATTGAATGAAGGTCGGTTGTAAGATCCACAGAAGCAGGAAAGATTCCTTTCCCATCTTTCCCTTCACTTTCGCCGTATAGCTGTTTCCACCATTCGGAGAAGAAATGAAGTTTGGGATTAAATCCAACCATTATCTCAATTGATTTTCCGCTCTGGAGGATCAGGTTTCTGGCTGAGGCGTAAAGGAGTGCAGGATTGGATTCAGCGTGTTTATTGTTTCTGGTAATCTCCTCCATCGATTTGGCTCCTTTTACAAGAGTACGGATGTCATGACCGCTGATTGCTACTGGCAGCAATCCTACCGGAGTAAGTACAGAATATCTTCCTCCTATATTATCGGGGATCACAAAAGTTTCATAGCCGTTTGCATTGGCTAATGACCTCAGGGCTCCTTTTTTAGCATCTGTAATAGCAATAATTCTCTCGGCAGCTGAGGTTTTGCCGATCTTCTTTTCCAGGTGATCTTTCAGGATCCTGAATGCAATGGCCGGTTCAGTAGTAGTCCCTGATTTTGAAATGACAACGATAGAATAATTCCTGTTGTCGAGCAATTCAATGAGCTCAGCAAGGTAATCTTCGCTTATATTCTGACCGGCAAAAATCACATCGTGATGCTTGTCCTTCATAAGCTGGGCGAAGGAATGAGACAACGACTCAATAACAGCTCTTGACCCAAGGTACGACCCGCCAATTCCGATTATTACAGTTGTATCTGATACTGACCTCAGTTTTGCGGCAGTTTTTTCAATTCTTTCGATCTGGGGCATGATATCATCAGGTAGTGTCAACCACCCAAGAAAATCATTTCCGGAGCCGGTTCCTGCATTAAGTATATCCAGATGACGAACTGATAATTGTGCATGTGCAATTACCTCCTCGAATGAGATAAATTTGCTTGTATTTTTCAGATTGATGCTTAAATTTTCCTTCATTATTTTCAGCTTTTCAAATTTGTTGCAAAGGTTGCAAAGATTATACAAAGATTACAAAGATAAGAGCTATTTGTTGTTAAGAAAAAAGCCACCGGAAAAAATCCGGCAGCTTTTAATAATAGAGGAACAGTATATTGATTGGAAATTATCTTTTGTGTATTCCTCCCGCACTTGAAGAGTGGGCGTCTACATTCCTTGGGTCACCTTTGTAGTTAATATCACCGGCGCTGGATGCTCTTGCGGTCATTCTTTCCGAGACATTTATGTCAGCATCACCGGCACTTGAAACCGAAACGTCAGCCTCTCTCGTCTTAAGCTCATATGCATTAAGATCTCCTGCGCTGCTCAGATCAGCTCTCAGCATGTCAGACTCGCCAGTTACGGTAATATCACCTGAACTACTGATATTAATATCAAGCTGGTTCGTTTTAACCTGAAGTTTAATATCTCCGGCGCTTGTGGCAGAAAGTTCTAATCTGTCACTATTGATCGGACCTTCACCAAAAACGTCACCCGCACTTGTTGTTTTTATGGATTTTATTTCATTCATGGTAACATAAACCCTTTTTTTGTCTGCATCACGGATATTATATTCACTATAAACATTGAGCACCCCGTTTCTTACTTCAGTGAGAATATATTCATGAAGATTCTCATCTGCCTCAACAGTAACCGATATCTTATTACCCTGTTTCAGATAAACATCAATACCAGAGCTGACTTTTAAACCGGTGAATGAGTCAACATTCCTTTCTTTCGTAACTACGTTTCCGTGACCGGTAACTGTTCTCCAACCCTGGCCCTGAACAGTTGCGGTAAGACCAAGGATAATAATAATTGCTAAAGATTTAAGGCTTTTCATACTTTCTTGTATTTTAGTTTTTGTTTTCCAATCTGTATAAAGACAGGGAGAAATTTAATTCGTTGCATCCGGGGCAGGAAAAAACAAAATCCTTTGTGCTCTTTGGGGTAAAAAAACGAAAAACGAAAAACGAAAAACGAAAAACGAAAAACGTTAAACACCTCTAATGCCACTTGAATATCTTCAATCCAATTGAGAATAGAATAGCTCCGAAAGCTGTGAGAATGAGTATTGGCAACGCAACTTCATGATAGCCTGCTCCTTCGTTAAAAATACTTCTTATTCCATCGGTAAGCATCGTCAATGGCAGGTTTTTGATAAAAGGCAGACTCCAGGCGGGGAAATTCTGATAACTGAAAAATATACCGGAAAGGACCATCATTGGAAATACCACGGCATTAATAAGACCATTGCCAACTTCGGTATTTGAGGTATGAGAAGATACCAGCACAGCCAGCCCTGCAAATGCGATATTCCCGGCGAGGAACATCAGTATTAGCGCTGAAATATCGCCCTGTATAGTCATTTTAAATGCGAAAAGGGCAAAAAGAAACAAGACTGTCGATTCAATAAAATTCATTGTGATTCTGACCGTAATAAGCGCAATCAGAAAATGGGATTTTCTCATTGGCGTGGCAACAAGGCGGCGCAAAAGCTTCTTCGATCTCTTCTCGATAATTCCGTAGCTTATTCCCCACATACTCGACATCATAACGCCCATTCCAATTAATCCGGGCACAAGAAAATCGATATAACGTGTACCTGTTACCGTCAGTGGTTTTATCTGAGCATTTGGATGAACAGCCTGAATCTCTCCATTCCCCAGAATAGTGCTTAGTTTCAGATAGGTCAGCTGGGCATCGGGATTCATAGGATCGAAGTGGTATTCTACAGAATCTGCGATTCCAATGAGCAAAACATTAATGGTACCTCTTTTGAGAAGCTTAACTGCTTCATCCCATGGAAGGTCATAAAACTGGAAAATAGAATTGCCAAGTTTTTCATCCTTGATAGTATATTTCCATTTCCAGGTGCCCGAGCCTGCAGAATTGTTTTTTTCACAATTATTTTCAAGGAAAGCAGAGACAACTGAATTCCCGGTTGAAGTCGATGAGTTCTCTGTAACTGTAATAACGGCTACCTTTCGCAATACATCTGTCTTTTTTGTAAACGCCAGTCCAAGACCAAGTGACATGAGTATAGGGAACAGAATACCCCAGAATAAGACTCCCGGTTCTCTTATTATTTCGAGGAAAAGAGCAGAAATAAGCTGCCGTAACTGGTTAAATCGTATCCACCTATTCATTTATTTTCCTTCCTGTTAGAGAGGTAAACAGATCATCGAGGGTCTTCCTGCGGCATTCCATATGCTTCAACCTTATATTCCTCGATTTCATAAAGTTCATGAAGGCTGGAAGGTCATTTTCAAAGTCAGTAAGCGTTATTGAACCTCTATCATTTGTTTCGCCCTGTCGGATAATAAATGGCAGTCCGGATGACATGAGGTCGGTATGCGCAAATCCGTTTTCAGTGGTGAATTCCACAACTTTTTCGTTTGTATCCTCCTGGAGAAGTTGTTCCAGGGTACCTTCTTTTAATATTACACCATTGTCAATTATTATTATGTAATCACAAAGGTTTTCTGCTTCTTCCATGTAATGTGTTGTCAGTATCATGGAAGTCTTCGCATTCTCTTTGAGAGTCTTTAATATTTCCCAGATCTCCCTTCTTGCGTTTGGATCAAGGCCTGTAGTAGGTTCATCGAGGAGAAGAATGGCTGGGTTATTTATTAGTGAGATACCTATTGCAAGCCGCTGTCTCTGACCACCTGAGAGGTTTACCACATATGATTTCCTTTTTTCTTCCAGACCGACAATGTCAAATATCTCATTGACTCTTTTGGCACCAAGGTTAAAGAATCCGGCAAAGAGGGTTAATGTCTCAGAGACTCTCAGCTTATCAATAAATCTGGTTTCCTGGAGGGAAAGCCCGATGATTTTATGCAGTTCATCCTCGTTGCCTTTCCATTTTTTCCCCATGATGGTGATTTCGCCATTATCGGGTTTCTGAATCCCTTCGATCATTTCGACGAGTGTTGTTTTCCCTGCACCATTAGGACCCAGGATTGCAACAAACTGACCCTCAGCAATATTCAGATCAATACCTCTTACTGCCTGTACTGTCTTGAAAGATTTCCAGACATTTTTTACCTTAATAACAGGTGTCCTATTCATTTAAAAAATTCTGACGAAAATTAGTTTTTTTTGTTCAGGATTCATTGAGAAACTTAGAAATCGTAACAAATTTATGTTGTTCAATGTTCGGATTTTTTGTAACTTTCAAAAAAAATGCACTCATCGAAGATTATTATTCTGCTGGCTTCTCTGATTATGCTGCCATCCTGTAAACCCGCAAACAATGATTTAAAAAAGGATGTTCAGGCAGAAGCAAAAAGTAATTTGTCAGGCAATTTCAGGATCAGCGGGGCTTACGCACTTTATCCATTGGTAAAAAAATGGAGTGATGATTTCATGAAAATACATCCCGGTGTTAAGATTTCGGTTGAGAGTAGTGAAACTGGTCAGGGAATAGATGATCTCATAGGGAAAAAGGTACGTATAGCAATGATCTCCAGGCCACTCAATGATGAAGAGATGGGAGACAGTATCTGGGTTATTCCCGTTGCAAAGGAAGGTGTTGCTCCAATTGTCAATCAAAATAATCCATATATCAAAAGGATACTGAAACATGGTATAAGTCCTCAGAAATTCATCAGATTGTTTACAGTCAATGAGGCAATTACATGGGGTGAACTTCTCGATACCACTTCAAAAGTAAAGGTTGAAACTTATATCAGATCAGATGAATCGGGCGCCGCTGTGGTGTGGGCTGACTTTTTATGGAAAGAGAGCAATGATCTGAAAGGAAAAAAAGTAACAGGTGATGATGAGATGATCAGGAGTATACAGGCTGACAAATTTGCGATAGGATATTGTAATTTCTCATATGCATTCGCTCCGGTTACAGGAGAGAGAGTAGCTGATATCCAGGTTGTCCCTATAGATCTGGATTTTGATAATTCAATTGACAAAAAAGAAGTGCCCTTTACAAATATAAATAAAGCGCACAGGGCGTTATGGCTTGGGTATTATCCTAAGAATCTGACCAGGGAACTTACGTTTGGCTCAATTGGAAAACCAAACGATCCGGCTATCGTTGAGTTTATTAACTATGCCCTTACAACCGGTCAGGCGGATGTGGCAGTTTCGGGATTCTGCGAATTGAATGATGTATATATTCAGAATGCTATAGAAAGGCTAAAATAACCCTATTTGGTACCAAACAGCCTGTCGCCTGCATCACCAAGACCGGGCATGATATATCCGCTTGAATTGAGGCGTTCATCGAGCCCTGCAAGAAATATCTGGACATCGGGGTGGTCATCCATTATGCGTTTGACACCCTGCGGAGCTCCGACAACACAGACGAGCTTTATAATCTTTGCACCATTATTTTTCAGTACCTGGATTGCATCGGTTGAACTTCCGCCGGTAGCGAGCATGGGATCGAGAACCATGACAATCGCATTGGAAAGATTATCAGGGAACTTTGCATAATATGTCATTGGCTGGAGTGTCACATGATCGCGGTACATCCCGATATGACCAATCCTTGCCGTTGGTATCAGATTTGAAATACCGTCAACCATACCCAGGCCGGCTCTCAATATAGGAACCAGAACCACATCCATAGCCAACTCCTGTGTTTTACAGCTTCCCAGCGGTGTTTCAATTGTAATATCTTTTACCGGAAGATCCCGCGTTATTTCATAAGCCATCAGCCCGGCAATTTCTTCGAGTGTCTCACGGAATTCTTTGGTATCTGTATCCTTACGTCTTAACAGGGTTAACTTGTGAGTAAGCAGTGGGTGCTTGAGAACGTTCAGCATGGTGGTTTTTCTTAAAATATTTGAGAAACACTCAAAGATAGGTGAAAATTGATTTATCAAAAAACTAATTTGGCTATGGTATCGATTCAACGAGAGTCACTAATTTTGCCATTGTCTTAATTATTTCCCCCCTGAAATAATTATGTTTTAATTTTGTTTTCTCTTTGAGATCACTGAGCATTTGCTGTTGATTATTATCAGAATCTGATTCAAAAATCTGTGCCAGCTCCTTCATAAAGTCAAGCAGGAATAAATTGCTGTCGCTGATTATTTTCCTTATTCTATTGCATATCTTAGTTCCTTCACGATTCTCGTCATAATAATGAGCATAAACAAGACAGTAATTTCTTGCCCACTTTGCAGTTATTTCAAGTCCTTCAGGGGAATTCTGCCATTCATAGATACAACTAATTGCAAAGGAATAATACCTGTTCATTGATTCTTCCTGAAATCTGTAATCTTCATTACCATTCGATTGAATAAGCCTGCCGTCTTCCCTCAATTCTTTTTCCACCCGTGTTTCATATAATGGAATAAGCTTCAGAAAAGTTACAGGAGTATAACCATCACCACATACAACACGAAGAAAATCAAGGTTTTCATTAAGTGATCTGAAGGTTGTTGAAGGCTGGAACAGCATAAAACCATAATCAAACCCGATATTTAGTTTTTTGAGGATATTAATACCATTTAAATTATCGTTTACGTCTAATTGCTTGTTCAAACGTTTCAATCCCTGATTGGTACCATCTTCCAATCCGATAAATACGAGGTACAGTCCGTTTTTTTTCATTAAGGAAAAGCTCTTTTCCTCAACATCATCCGTCCGGCAGTTTATTTTCCAAAGGATTTTTTTGTTTAGCCCGGTTTTTTCCAGTTCGCTGCAGAATATCATCACCCAGTTTTGAGACTTTCCTGATTTTATCGGGAAATCGTCATCGTGAAAGATAAATACCGAGCACCCTTTTTCTTTATAGAGGAAATTCATTTCATCCGTTACCATCTCAGGTTTCCTGACCCGCTTCAGGGGTCCTTCTGCAAGACGGTAGAATATCCGTGTATTGCAAAATGAACAATTATGAGTACAGCCTCTGCCAGCCAGGATAACGGTAAATTTCTTTCCAAAAGCGTATTCTTTAAGAGGTGACCTCAAAGGGTATGGAAATTTATCCAGATCATTTTCCGGCCGTGAGACAGGATTCGTGATAATTTGTTTTTTATCCTTAAAAACAAGGTTTGGTATCTCTTTCCAGTCCTTATTAACGGAAAGACTCTTAGCAAGTTCAAGAAGCGGATATTCGCCTTCAAACCTTATAATTGAATCAAGTTGCGGGATTACCTGAAATAGCTCTTCATATCTGAGGCTGGCGTAATGCCCGCCTGCAGTAAAATGGCAATTTATTTCCTTTTTGCGGAGATATTTTATCAGCCCTGTGAAACGGTCGATATTATTTAGAAATATAATTGAAAAACCTATAAGCAGAGGATCGGTCTTTTTCAGTATTTTCAGGAGATCAGATTTTTTTGTTCTGAAATCAATAATCTTCGTCCTGAAGGATGACTTCTTCAGTATGGCTGACATATAGCCTATGCCAAGGTTATCATAATCTGTAATTGCGACAAAAACAATCGTATCTCTTTTCATTACTTACAGGTTGAGCATGAAAAACAGCAAGTTGATGCAACTATGAAATTTCTATTCTTAAGTCCCGGAGTCCCAAATTTATTTTGCCGTATTGCCTTTTGAAGATTTTCGTCTGGCCGGCTTACTGCCATTATTTAATTCCTTCGTTGATTTGAACTTTACTTGTCTTGCCGGGTCGAGCTGGCGAACAGGATTTACGGTTGAAGTTATCGCTTTTTCTTTTGACATTGGTTATCTATTAAAGGGTTTATACTTTATCATATTTTTTGATTATTGCAGTCAGCTTTTCATCATGGAGCAAAGGTTTCCAGACAGGATCGTGCTTTAATAATTTTGTTGAAAAGAGAGACGGACTTTTAAGTACTTGTTCAATTGTCTCAATCGCCTCTTTTTTCATTTCCAGGGCAGAATAAATTTTCGCAAGGTTAAGCGTCATTTCGCTTTCAAGTATTTTGTCATTTCTCTTTTGCGCAAAGCTTACAGCTCTTTTACCTTCAGCCAAAGCTTCAGATTTTTCCCCTTTTCCAGCATGAGCCAGTCCTGTTAAACTATGCAGCCCGGCATTTTTTGGATCCGCCTCCAACCCGGATTTCAATTTTTTCAAAGCGGAATTAAAATATTTATCTGCATTTACTTTATCATTCTGCAGAGCACTGATAGTTCCCAGGTACCAATATCGGGCTCCTTTAACAGGAAATTCATTATTCGCTGCTTTTTCGGCTTTGTTAAATGCACTCGAATAATTGCCGTCGTAAATGTCAAGCATTATCTGATATTCCGAGTGCTCTTCTTTTGAGTTTTTGATAATTGTCTTAAGGAGTTTGCGTGCTTCAGAGGTGTCAGTATTTTTCAATAAAAGTGTTCGGAACTTATTAAAATATGCAGCCTCCCATTCAGGTTTGATATCTATTGCCTTCTGATGGAATTCAAGCGCAGAATCAAACTCATGCAGATATTCAAAACATAATCCTATATTAGTTAATCCGAGGGGATTATTTATTTTGAACATAACAATCTTGTCGAGCAATTTTTTTACTTCTTTCCAATTACCCATTGCCTTGTTAACCATTATCAGATAAAATAATGGTTTATAGTTTTTGGGATCTTTTTCAGAAGCTTTGGTAAAACTTATAACTGCTTTTTCATAATTTTTTTTGCAGTAATAGTAGTAGCATCCCTCTGCAATCTTTACAACAGGAAGTTCACTATTGATTTTTAAAGCTTTATCAAGATCAGACTTGCACTGTTTAATATCAGCTGATTCGAGTTCACCGGTATGAACGCCGAGAGCGAGAGCTATCGCTTTTTTTGCATAGTCGGTGGCCCGGTCAGAGCTGGTTTTGACGGCTTTGTCATGTAGATTTATTACCGATCTGAAACGAGCCGGATCAGGTAATTTTTTCCCCAGGAGAGAAATTAATTCTTCATTGGGATTTCCAGTCAGTTTTTGTTTCATGTCAATATTGAATATTTAGTGATTGCTGTTTTGTTTTTAGGCCATCATTTCTAAAAAACTTATTTGACTGATCTGAATAACAAATTTAAAACATTATTTAATGTCATATTTAGCTATTAGTGCATTTATTTCCTCGCTGGGGAACAGTGATTTCCATACTGGATCAGTCTTTAACATTTTTGTCGAAAAAAGTGATGGATTAGCTAGTACTAATTCAAGATATTTTATTGCATCTTTATTCATGCCAAGTTTTGTGTAGATCTCAGCCTGATTAAGGTTTATTGCTGTTTCAAGAAGTTTATCGTTTTGTTTTACGGCAATCGCCAGAGCTTTCTCGCCTTCCCTGATGGCTTCTTTGTTTCCCTGACCCGCCAATGCTACACCAATTAATCCATAAAGGCTGGCTTTTGAAGTATCTCCTTGCAGTTCAAGGTTTAACTCATCAATAGCTGTGCCGAAATATTTTTCAGCGCCTGGCTTGTCGTTCATAAAAAGACTTATATTTCCCAGATAAATGTAGCGTTGACCCTTAGGAACATAATCTTCAGCCTTTGATTTTTTTGTTTTGTTTAGCGCTTCGAAATAGTGACCATCGAATATGTCAAGTATAATTTGGTTCTCCAGATACTTTTCGGGAGAATTTTTGCTGACCATGTTAAGAAAGCTGTGAGCTTCAGTTGTATTATCATACTTCAGAAGCAGAGTTCCGAATTTATTCTGGTATGATGCCCCCCATTCTTTATCAACATCTATTGCTTTCTGATGATAGATGAGAGCTGAATCATACATATGCAGATATTCGTAAAATAATCCGATATTCGTTAAAACAAGAGGGTCCTGAAGATCAAACTTAATCACCTTGTGAAGCATTTTTTTTACTTCATCCCAATTACTCATGGCTCTGTAGACAACTGCCATGTAAAACAAAGGCTGATAGCTCTCCGGATCTTTTTCCGCAGCCAGGTTGAAACTTATTATTGCCTTTGGGTAATCTTTTACGATATAGTAATAATAGAAGCCACGTGCTATTTCAACATCAGGAAGATCGCTATTGATTTCTGATGCTCTGTTGATATCTGACAAGCATTTATCCTTAAAAGTGTTTGGAAGTTCTTTAGTATTAATGCCCCATGAAATTGCAATTGCTCTTCTTGCATATGCATTGGCAAAACCAGGATCCTTTTCAATGGCCTTGTCATAAAAGTCAATAGCTGACCTGAAGCTGGTGGAGTCGAGGAATTTATTTCCCATAGCAGATATGAGACCTGCACTTGCTGTCAGATAATTCAGATATGCATCAGGACTTTTTGTGAGATCTTTTTCGATATTCATGATTTCCTGATTTGTTAAATTAATGTTCAGTTTTCCGGCAATAGTTTGCACCACTTTAGTAAAAATCGGCATTAATTGTTCTCCATTCCATGTATACTGGTCGGCCCACATCTGATGGTTATTTCTTGTTTCGGTCAGACCTACCCACATTATCAGTTCATTTGATGTTCTGCTTAAATTGATCTCAACCAGATAGTTGGGTTTATGGCCATTCATCAGTTCACTCACAGTTTTTTTTGTATCGAGATATTGAAGGGATGTGAATCTTCCGGTAACAGTTAAGCTCTTTATCCCCTGCAGTTTTGCTATTATTGCATCCATTGATCCTATTACTGAGGTCCGTAGTACCGGGTCATCCGGTGGATTTGTTTGCGGGATGATAGTAATAGTCTTTTCAGCAATCTTGGATCTGTGAGTTCTGACAAACATGTAAATGCCTGTTGAACAAATAAATAAAAACAACAGAATGATGGTAACCGTAAGAACTGTTTTGCTGAAGAATTTTCTTCCCTGAATGTGAACTTTGACCTTTTCTTTATTATGTGATACCGGTTCCATTGGCTCCCCGGAGTATGCGAGGGCTTGAATTATGTCTCTTATCGAATTTGCAACCTTATTGATCTGGTCGCGGTAATACGTCTTATTAATATTATCCTGGGGATGTTCTTCCCTGGACCTGAGCGGCCGGTTAACACCTGATGTTTTATAAACAAAATCGACGCTTCGTAAAGTTCCTCCCAAAACAGTTTCGCATAACTTAAGATCTCCTGCGTCCAGTTCGTGTATCCTTACTGGAAGTATCCTGTTTATAACATTCCCGTTTGGGAGATTTATTTTCAGTCCGAACTTATCTTTTGTTGAGAGTTCGGCAAAAGCTTTAAATTCATGTTCCCATGCAAATGAATTCGGATCACAATATGTTCTTGAAATTACAGGAATAAATACGAGGCAATTGAGCTTTTTCCTGAGCGAGTCATTTACATCATATGTTTCCAGCAAACCATCGGAGGGACTAATATCAAAATAGACACTCACATTTTCTTTGAAGGTTGATTCCAACTCTGTTGTGAGAGACTCTACAAATTCACTTACCCACTTGTCGCCTTTATTGTCTTTCTGGCGGTAACTGATGAAAATGTCATATTCGAAACCAGGAATTATGCTCGCCATATTACCTGTTCTAAGTTATAAAGTTACTATTGTAATTAATACAAGTCAAATAAAAATAAGTTTGTTGAAATCAAGGACTTATTTTTTTACTTAAATTTACTTTCTGTAAGTAGTGTGAATCAGATAATGAACAGTGAGTCCCAAATATTGTTTAACTTTTTTTATCATATATGAAAAAAAAAGGTTTGTGTGCGGAATTCATAGTAGCTTTTCTCTTTACATTCGTTTTTTGTACTATTAATAAACTTTCAGCTCAGGAAGCAAGACCTGATTCCTCAAAAAAAAGTTTCCGACTATTTGAGGACGATAAGCTTATTGAGATTACTCTCCGGTTCGATTTGTCAACATATTTCAGGTCTAAGCCCCAGAAAGAATACCTGAAAGCCAACATTACTTTCCATATCAGCAATACTGATTCTGTCAGCAAGGATGTGAGACTGAAGACCCGGGGGGCATTCCGCAACCAGTATTGTATGTTCGCACCAATTGAGCTTAATTTTAAAAAAGCCGATTTCGGATACTCCGACCTGAATAAGATCGCCAAATTGAAACTGGTGCCCCAGTGCAGTTCGGGAAAAGAAAAGGAAGATTATGTGCTCAGAGAATACCTGGCCTACAAGCTGTTCAATGTCCTGACTGATACATGCTTCAGAGTAAGGTTGCTTACGGTTAATTATATAGATTCCCAAAAGAAAAGAAAGTCGGTGAAGCAATACGGGTTTTTTCTTGAACCTGTTGAATTTCTGGCGGGGCGGACCAACAACCTGCATATCAAGTTGCGTACTCTGAATCAAAAGAATATAACTCCGGCGATAATGGACAGGATTGCCATATTTAATTTCATGATAGGGAATTATGACTGGTCGGTGCCCGGCCAGCATAATATAACGGTTTTTAAATCGCTCGACCCCGATCCATACGGAATGGGTTTAGCCATTCCACATGATTTTGACTGGACTGGTCTGGTTAATGCTTCATATGCTATTCCGGCAGAAAATGTAGGAACACAAAATGTGCGTGAACGTATTTTTCAGGGTGTTTGCAGAAAGAAAGAAACATATGATAAAGAGCTCGACCTATTTCTAACAAAAAAAGAAGAGTTTTATAAAGTGATAAATGAATTTCCCTATATAACCCAGAAGGTAAAAAAAGATATGACAGGTTATCTTGATGGATTCTTTGATCAGGTTGAAGGAAGAAGGGATAAAATATTATACACTCTGATGAATAGCTGTAAAAATTTTTAAATAAATGGAAGGATCAGTATGAACGGTACATTTTTTAACATCACAAATCCCGCATTTCTAAGCATCATGTGGCGGTTTCTAATTAATTTGGTTTCACTGTTTCTTCTTATCAGGGTGGTCTATTATAGGTATTCAGGGAAAGAAAAATATTTATTCAGCTTTTTTCTGATAGGCATTCTGACATTTTTTGTCACCTCAATACTCACTTCTGTATTTATTGAAATGGCCGGGGCATTTGGTCTGTTCGCCGTGCTTGGGATCCTGAGGATGCGGACGAGGAATTTTAGTATAAAGGATATGGCGTATACTTTCGCTACCCTGGGGATCTCCGTTATCAATGCCCTTAATGTATTGAAGTTCCCGCTGCTGGGGGTACTGATAATTGACCTTATAATTATTCTTTCTGCATACCTACTGGAGCTTTTTCTTCTCAGGCACAAATCCGAAACACATGAAATCATTTATGAGAATCTTGATAATCTGAGACCGGAAAGGAAAGCCAAGCTCTTAAGAGATGTGTGTGAGTTAACCGGTAAAGATGTTTTTAAGGTCAGGGTACGCAAGATAGATTTCCAGAAGAAAGTTGCATCGCTTGATATCACTTACAGGGACTAAAATCGAAGGGCCAGATTCAGCTTAGACAGCCATGTTATTTTAATTTTATTCTCATAAGATACTTATCCGCAGTGATATAGAGATATTTACCTCTCTCGTCAAGCGCACAGTTAGAAGTTGCCTCACCAGTTTTTACAGTTCCGAGGTGCCCACCTTCCGGAGAAAATACCCAGATACCTCCCGGACCAATCTATTTCTATCTATTTCTATCCATTTCTTCTATTTCTTTCTATTCATTTCTATTCATTTCTATTTCTTCCTATACTTAAACCTCATAATCGTCGGGTATTTATTTCCCGATTCATTGCTAATGAGCATATCTCCGTTCTCGAAGAAAGCAAGACCCTCTGGCCGGTTCAATAAGATTGGATCAAGCTTTTCAGCATATTCAATTCTCCCGTTAGTATCAAATACAAAAAGCATATGGTCTTCAGATGAGAGTATAAATAATTTGCCGGTCAGAGGATGAATGGCTATTTCAGAGGGGCTAAGACTGATTTCCGGTACTGCTGGTTTTTTTTTCTTCTTTTCCTTTTTTGCTTTTATCAGGTTGTCGTCAACCAAAAGCCTGGATACTTCTTCTATTTTGATATCATAGACAGGTTCTTTATCCAGTTGATCCGATCTGAGATCATATGCATAGATCCGCTGGGTTTTCTTAAACCCCGAATTTTTGCCCGATTTTGTTTTTGGCGCAATTAGTATTCTGTGATTTTTCCTGTCATAACAAAGTCCCTCATTATCGTCCTCTTTTAGTGTTGGTAGTTTAATTTCATCGGCATAGGCTGATGACTCATAATCATTAATTTTAAATAATACTCCATTACTTTTCAATATAAAGAGCGTCTGGCTAACACGACAAATGCCTTCGTAATCCCCACCCTTGTTAAAATATATTTGCTTTGTGATCTGATCTCTGGTTAAGTCATATATAAAAACGATTCCTTTTTCGTCCTGGATACAGGCAACCGATGAAGAGTCAATTATTGTCAATCCTGATATCTCCCTTAACTCATAGGGTAGAATGCTTGTTTTATCGGGTTCAGAAAGATCGTATCCTATTTCACTTATTGTTTTTGTAACCTGAGAATTTGTGCAGCTGCAAAAAGCACACAACAACAATAGAAAATATACTCGCATAATTCGATTTATATTCTTATTCCAACAACCAATATGTCATCAGTCTGGTCCTCATTCTTCTCTTCTCTCCATTTTTCGAATTCTTCATAAAGTCTGTCGCCCTGTTCCGGAAGTGAGCATATCTGGATAGTTTGTAAATAATTCTTTAATCTTACCCTTGAATACTTTTTATGACTCGGCCCTCCGAACTGATCGGGATAGCCATCAGAGCTCAAATAAAGTGTGTCGGCAATATTCAGCTGGATATCTTTTGACAAAAACTCACATTCGCCATCACAATTAACACCCGAATAATTCAAAGCCCTGTACTCTACAAGTTCCCCATTGGTATACCGGTATAATGGGTTTTTTACTCCTGCATAGGTAAGCATGTTTGTATCAGTATCGATGGTGCACAGAATAATATCCATATCATCAGGGATTCCTGAACTTTCTGAATCATATCGCAGATACCTGTGAATTTTATTGTACAGATGTTTCAGGATTTGTGAAGGATGTGTGAGTTTTAATTCATTCACTGCCTGATCAATAATGCTGTAACCAAGTGTGCTAAGCATTGCACCTGGGATACCATGTCCGGTACAATCACCAACAGCAAATATTGTTTTGTTATCCTGTTTGCTGAGGAAATAAAAATCACCACTCACAATATCTTTTGGATTGAAGAGGATAAAGCTGTCGGGAAAGGTTTCCCGTACTGTGAAATCCTCTGGTAAATATGTCTCCTGAATATGTTGCGCATAATTATAGCTTTCTTCAACTTCAGTTATTGCATCTTCAAGCGTTTTATTCCTGATTTTCACCATCTCTTCAACTTCGGGGGAGAGATTGAACATACTCTTGATCTGTTCATTCAGTTCCCGTGTATGATCAAGAATTTTATGGATACTGCTGAGGGGTTTTATTGCATATGAAATTTTCTTTATCCTGTTTGGTGCAACCGGATAGGCTTCATGATCGATGTCCTGTAAAAAGGCTGGTATAAGTTTCACAAGCTCACGATCCTTTTCCTTTTCAGGCTCACTCAATTGTTCATACGGGATCAAGCCCGGATGTGTTTTTTTATTATCATCTCTTTTAACATCAAAGGTCCATCCTCCAAGTCTTTTTTCCCAGCTCCACCTGATATGTTCGATTTTCGCCATCGTCTCTATTTCTTTTTCATTCAGATGAAGTGCAAATGGCTTGAATCCTTTTTTTACCGGTCGGATCTTATAACCTATTGCCAGTAGTTTTGCAGGGATATTAGCTGCATTATCAAAATTTGAATATTTGATTTCATCGGGTAAACTGTCGAAATCCTGGTAATAAGGAACGTGATCATTTCCGGGGGTTAATGATTTCTGATTCCTTACTTCATGCAGGTAACGTGAATGAATTGCCCGGGCGATTTTTGTTATAAGCGTTTTTTTGATCTCTTCTTCTTCTTCAAACCTTACAATTTCAAAACCTGAATTTTTTAGTTCAAAGGGAATAAGATAATTTAATGTGGTACAGAATTCCTTCCATTTAACTGACATGTTCTTAAAATAATTGAGCGACCGGAGAAACTCAAGATCGGTTTCAGCCAACTTCGCTATTTCTGAATCAGTTATAAGACAGGTCCTGCAAAAATCATTGAACGGACGGATAAAAAGATTTTGTGTTCTGAATTTCTCAGGAATCTGTCCGGCATATTTATACCAGAATGATTTTTCTTTTTTTAGAAGATTTTTAAATTCCGTATCCGAATTACCGGGGAATGGAATTGAAATCCGACCCTTTTGTACATTTTGGAAGAGATTTTCTGCAAGAGGCTTTATAAAGGATTGTTTAAATTGTCTCCTGTCGGAAAACAGATCATGAGTAATTGTTTTATTTGCGATTCCCGGTATCATATTACTGTGAAGTCTGAGACTACTATTAACCGGTGGTATTATTTATTTTCAATAACAACATATTCGAAAGGGAATTTTACAATATTCGATATCTCCTTGCCTGCTTCAAGCATATCGAAATCATCTTTCTCGAAATGCCAGTTTATTGTTATATTCTTCCCTTTTGAACGTAAATCCCCCAGCTGCTTGCAGATATCAAGTATCAATTTACCTGATGAGGAATTGAAGTAATCGAAATTAAAGTCAAATACAACAGGTTCGTCCCCTGGAGATTCGGTGAGATACAAGCTGAAATCTGATAGCCAGGAGAGGATTGGACCATAAAATTCCCTGACATCAGGCGGACGCGATTCTCCTGATATCATGTATGTCTTTTTCTCAGGATCTAACAGAACCTTAGGCGAGTTGGATCTTTGATCAATAATCAACTTTCTCATGATATACTTATTTAACGTGATCTCTAGTTCATAAAACAAATAGCCATTCGTGAGGTTATTGAAGCTGTATTTTATTTTATTGCCCGATTTCAGAGCCATATAAATAAAGCCCAGTCCGGCGCATTTTTCTCCGAAAACCAGGTCGCTTTGGATTTTATGCTCATAAAGCTCCTGTAGTGCTGATTCATTCGATATATTTATGTGATCAAGCCTGTTGATGATCTCAGTTTTATCAAGTTGTGTCACAGGGTTTCCAGAATTTATTATGATCCTGCCATCTGAATTCCTTACTGAAAGATGAGAGTACAGTTCGGGATTTTCTGATAAACTTAATTCGGAGTGTTTACAAATGTTTTCGAGACATTCAACAACCAATGAATAAAGCCGTTTGGAGGTGACCTTATTCAGAGCTTTAAATTCCTTTGTTTTCTTAAGCCTGGATAATATGGAATCTATTAAGTCAAAATCAACTGGTCCACGATAGTCGAGAAAAACTTCAGGATCGGACATTTATCAATTCATATTTATTAAACATTTAAAAAAATACCTCTCTTGTATAAACTACGGATAATCAAATATTGTTGATAGTGTTGAAATATTTTTTTCTGAATGCTTAAATAGTATTAACTTGAATATCTGAAAACAAAGATATGGTATTGTCAGAATTAGTTTTCAGAGTTTGTTTAGAATTTATCTACAATGGTTGAACCAATCTTAAAAGCGCTCGTACAATTATTTGCACTGATCAGCGATGTTCATGACATCGCGGAAATCTCAAACAGGGAGAGGGCTGTAGTGAAGTTATTTTTGTCACGGCAACTGAATAATGATTTGGTTAATAAGTATATGCAGTTGTTTGATGAGTATTTTGTGCAATACAGCAAAGACAAAATTGCACGGGGCAGCCTTAAAGATATGAAACGGATCTCCCTTACAGCAGTAAAGATTTTAGGAATATGTGAAAAAATAAATGAGGAACTGGAGCAAAAGCAGAAATTATACGTGCTGGTACAGTTGCTCGATTTTATTTTGTTCGGAGCTGAAATAACAGAAAATGAACAGGAATTTCTTGAAACAGTAGCGATTGCGTTTAACATACCTCAGACAGAATTCAGGAATATAAAGAGCTTTATCTTAGGTTCGATAGATGAGATCCCTGAAAAAAAGAGGGTTATGATCATTGATAACAAGGCTGATTCGGAATACGCGGGAGTGAAACATCTCAGGAGGGAAAACCTGGGTGACACTATTTATCTGCTTCAGATTGAAACAACCAATTCATATATTCTCAAATATGAGGGGAAGGAGGATCTCTTTCTTAACGGGCAGAACAGTTTTCCGGGACAGACTTACAATTTTGATCACGGTTCAACGATAAGGTGTTCCTTCACAACAATTTATTATAATACAGTCTCAAGCGTATTCAGCAAGGAAACCTTTAAACTTAAAGTATCTCTCGATGCTTATAATGTAAATCTCAGGTTCATCAACAGTGAATCAGGAATACAGAATTTTAATTTTCATGAAGAATCGGGTAACCTGGTCGGCGTTCTCGGAGGCAGCGGCGTTGGCAAAACCACACTTTTGAACGTGATGAGCGGGATAACAAAACCACAAAGCGGAGAAGTGTCCATAAACGGATACAATCTGTATTCAGATGCTGAGAAAGTCAACCTTGAGGGGGTAATAGGTTTCGTACCGCAGGACGATCTGTTAATAGAGGAACTAACTGTTTATCAGAATCTTTATTACAGTGCAAAAATGTGTCTCGATAACCTGTCCGAAAAGAGATTACTGGAAGTAGTTTCTAAAACACTGACAGAGCTGGATCTTAATGACATAAAGGAGCTGAAGGTTGGAAACAGCCTGAATAAGGTAATCAGCGGAGGTCAGAGAAAGAGGCTTAATATTGCCCTTGAATTAATAAGAGAACCTACAATTCTTTTCGTTGATGAGCCAACATCCGGACTGTCTTCAGTAGATTCCGAAATCGTGATGACTCTGCTTAAGGAACAGACCGACAGGGGCAAGCTTATAATTGTAAATATACACCAGCCCGGATCCGATATTTACAAAATGTTCGATAAGATAATGATTATCGACAGGGGAGGCTATGAGATCTTTTACGGAAATCCCTCAGAGGCAATTATATATTTTAAAACCCAGGCCAGCTATGCAAATGCCCGTGAAGATCAGTGCATAACCTGCGGCAATATTGACTCCGACCAGCTGCTGCAGATCATAGAGGCCAAAGTCGTTAATGAAAATGGAAAACATACCCGGATAAGAAAGGTTTCTCCAAAAGAATGGGCACAGAAATTTCTGGATTGTTCTCAAAACAGAACACAGAGAGTCTTTGACGGCGATCAGTCATTGCCTGAAAATTTCTATGGTATCCCCGGGCTTTTCAAACAATCGAAAATTTACTTCATACGGGATATTCTTTCCAAGATAGCCAATAAACAGTATGTCCTGATTAGTCTTCTCGGGGCACCTCTCCTTGCATTCCTGCTGGCATATTTTACCAGATATACCGTGGATGGGAAATACGTATTCAGCCAGAATGAAAATCTGCCCTCTTATCTTTTTATGTGCGTCATAACATCAATGTTCCTTGGATTAATAATCAGCGCTGAAGAGATCGTTAAAGACAGAAAAATATTGAAGAGGGAATCATTTCTCAACCTCAGTTGGTTCAGTTATCTGAATTCCAAGATCAGTATTATGTTTCTGATATCGGCGATCCAGACTATTTCTTTTATACTGATCGGTAATTATATTCTTGAAATAAAGGGAATGACTTTTCAGTACTGGCTGGTTTTATTTACAACTTCCTGTTTTGCCAACATGCTGGGATTAAATATCTCCTCTGCATTCTCCTCTGTAATTACGATCTATATACTTATTCCATTCATATTAATCCCCCAGTTATTATTCAGCGGGGTAATTGTTCCTTTTGACAAACTGCATAAAAACAGCCTTTCGTCATATGAGTATGTACCTCTGATCGGAGAACTTATGACTACCCGGTGGTCGTTTGAAGCTCTTGCTATCGAACAGTTTAAGAACAACAGGTACGAGAGAAATTTTTTCAGATACGATATGGGAATCAGGCAGGTCGAGTGGAATTCATATTTACTTATAAAAGCGCTGAAAGCTGATCTGAAAAAAGTGAGCAGCGTTCATAAAGATAATCCTGATTACCATGAAACATTGACCGGGAATTTAGAAAAGCTGAACTTTCATATCAATGAACTAAGCAGGGAAGCCGGATTTAGGCGAACCGTATCACTTAACCTCGCAAATTTTGACTCAGTGGCAGCCCTGGAAACTGATAAATATCTTGACAGTCTGACAGCTAAGTTCCGGCAAATTCGTAAAAAGCTCATTATTCTTGAAGATTCTGTTACTGTAGCACTAAGGGATAAAATTGGAAAAGAAGAATTGGTAAATCTGAAAGAAAACTTATCAGAATAAGAAGTTGATGAGTACTGTTACTGAAGGATCAGGTCTTCGACAGTATATAGATACGGACACTAAAATCATCCGGAAAAATGATCCCGTGTATACGAAACCTGCTTCGAAATTTGGAAGAGCTCAGTTTTTTGCTCCATACAAACAAATCGGCAACCTTCAGATTGATACCTTCTGGTTCAATCTTATGGTATTATGGATTGGTATATTGCTATTTTATCTCGCTCTGTACTATAATATCCTAAAGAAGCTTGTAGGTTGGATTGAAAAGCCCGGACTGAGAGATTCCTTGAAAAGGGGAACTCATTTAAGCCAGTCTTCAACTGATTGAGGACTAAGCCCGGGTAATCCCAGCTTGTTTTTTTTATTATAACCGTTCAGGTCATTGGCAAGCTTCCCGGCTTTTTCTATTTCTTTCAGTTTTGCAACCTGGGTGAATCCAAGTCTTTTCAAAGGTTCTATCCACTCCGGGGGAATGCCTTTCTCTGTATATTTTTCATCAGCATCGGAAGCTGCTTTCTTTTCCGGTTTCATTTGCGGAAATAGCAATACATCCTGAATTGATGGCTGATTTGTGAGAAGCATCGTGAGCCTGTCGATCCCAATGCCCATGCCTGATGTCGGAGGCATACCATATTCGAGAGCCCTTATGAAGTCGAGATCAATAAACATTGCTTCATCGTCTCCTTTCTCTGATAGTTTAAGCTGGTCCTGGAACCGCTCCATCTGATCGATAGGATCATTTAATTCCGAATATGCATTGGCAATTTCTTTACCATTTATCATTAGTTCAAACCGTTCGGTCACCCCCGGCTTGCTGCGGTGCATTTTTGTCAACGGCGACGTTTCAGTAGGATAGTCAGTTATAAATGTCGGCTGGATATAATTAGCTTCACATTTGGCTCCGAATAATTCATCAATAAGTTTTCCTTTGCCCATCGATTCGGTATTGGGCACCTCAAGTTTATCGCATACTGCTCTCAGACCGGCCTCGTCCATGCCAGATATGTCAATACCTGTGTTTTCTTTAATCGCATCAGTCATTGTTACTCTCTTGAACGGAGGGTTAAGATTAATAAGTTTATCGCCGTAGATTACCTCCGTTTTGCCATGAAGAGCGAGAGCAGCTTTCTTAACGATCTCTTCGGTGAAGGTCATCATCCAGTTGTAATCCTTGTATGCAATATAGATCTCCATCACTGTAAATTCAGGGTTGTGGGTACGATCCATTCCCTCATTCCGGAAATCTTTGGCAAACTCATAAACTCCTTCAAAACCACCGACAATCAGACGTTTCAGATATAGCTCATTTGCAACTCTCAGATACAAAGGCATATCGAGAGTGTTGTGATGAGTCATAAATGGTCTCGCAGCAGCGCCACCTGGAATTGGCTGAAGAATAGGCGTTTCGACTTCAAGATATCCTTTTGAGTTAAAAAGTTCGCGCATCGATTGGATGATCTGCGTTCTTTTCCTGAAAACATCACGGACATGAGGATTTACTATCAGGTCGACATATCTCTGGCGATATCTCATCTCGGGATCGGTAACGGCATCAAAATATATTCCGTCTTTTTCCTTTACTACAGGCAATGGCCTTATTGATTTGCTGAGAATTGTAAATTCATCGACATGAACAGTTGTCTCTCCCATCTGGGTTTTGAACACATGTCCTTTCACACCTATTATATCGCCAATATCGAGAAGCCGCTTGAAAACGGTATTGTAGATTGTTTTGTCTTCGCCCGGACAGACATCATCACGGCGGACGTAAATCTGTATTCTGCCTGAAGAATCCATCAGTTCTGCGAATGAAGCATTTCCCATAATCCGTCGGCTCATTATGCGGCCGGCCAGACTAACCTCTTTGAAATTATTTTGTTCAGGTTCAAAGTTATCGAGTATATCCTGTGCAAAAACGTTGGTTTTATATTCGGCAGCAGGGTAGGGGTTTATGCCCAATTTTCTTAGTTCATCGAGAGATGCCCTTCTGATCTGCTCCTGTTCGCTTAAATTCATGTTGCTCATACTTTTTTGAAAATTTGTGCAAAGATAGAAAAATCATGCATTTATGACTAGAGATATTCAGCCTTTGAATGCTTTTATCTCTCTCTCGAATCTATCCATTAATATTCTTGTAACTGGTCCGGGATTACCCTCTCCAAGTGTATTTCCACCCAATTCAATTACAGGCATAATCTCTGCAGAAGTATTCGTGATGAAAGCCTCCTGTACAAAACGGATCCTGTTTTCTGACAAGGCTTCCTCCCTGATTCGTATCCCTTCTTCCTGTGCAATCCTTAATACATTCTTCCGTGTTATACCGGAAAGAATATTGTTTGATTCCGGATGGGTAAAGAGAGTGCCGTCAATTACGAAGAAGATATTTGAATGAGATCCTTCGGTAATATATCCATTTCTGACAAATATGCATTCCTTAAGACCATTTTCACAAGCTTCCTGGAAAGATATTGTATTTGCAAGCAGCGCAACGGATTTGATATCGCATCTGCTCCATCTGATGTCCTCCTTAAGCATTACTTTTATTCCGGTCTCTTTGATTTGTATTTCAGGATTAAACCCCCATGCATAGATATAACAGGTGGCAGGAACTTCAGGAATAGGGAACGAATGACTTCTTTTTGCCACTCCCCTGGTCACCTGAAGATAAACCATCGCTGGCTTGTCATCCAGATTGTTCCTGATTATGAGTTCTTTTGCGATATCCGGAAATGAATCAGAATCATGATTAATCCTTAGTTCTCTAAGACTCCTTTTTAACCTGGTTATATGACTTCCCATATCATAAAAGAATCCATCATACCATCTTACGACTTCATAAATGCCATCGGCGAAAAGGAACCCACGATCATCGGGACTGATCATTATTTCATTTTTGGGAAGGAATTTACCATTGAAGTATGCTGTTTCCATTTGGATTGAATTAATTATCTGTTGGTTCTATTATCTCCGTCTTATAATCAATCTGAGATCTTGCTTCTTCCGGAGTGGCGGCATTACCGCATGCAGACTGAACAAAAAGGGCAGCCCCCAATACTGTAGTCTCCTTGTGATCGATTATTTTAAGCGGAACTCCGGTCTTATCGGCCCGCAGTTGATTCCATAATCTGTTTTTTGATCCGCCGCCGACGCAAAGTATGCTTTCCGTTTTAAACCCACCTGCCTTCTCAAGTGCGATTTTGCCTGCAAGCAGTCGTTCGGAGAGCGCTTCAAGGACTGAACGGAAGATTTCTTCCCTCGAACTGCCGAGGTTAAGGCCGAGTATTCCGCCACCACTCTTTTCGTTGAATTCAGGAATAAACTTTATTCCGTTGCTCCCTGAGGGAATTTTTTCAGCTCCCGAGATCATGAATTCATAAATATCGCTGCTTATATCATTGTACAGAGTCTTTCTTATCCATTCTATTATTCCCGAAGCGATCCATTGAGTACCGATATTGAATAAACCCGGACGAGAATCAAGCTCAGTGGTGATGCCCATCTCGAGTTGCTCACTGCCTGTACTGAATTTTCCGGTACGTGCCATAAGA
The DNA here is from genome assembly GCA_963792925.1 of uncultured Bacteroidales bacterium. GTDB lineage: Bacteria > Bacteroidota > Bacteroidia > Bacteroidales > VadinHA17 > LD21. The sequence continues at coordinate 531,274 of CAWBYC010000005.1, forward strand.
ACTTCCCATGTCCCTGAACTGAGCACTGTCTCATTCTTCCCGGCACCTGAACCAAATAAGGCGAATTGAGTATCATGACCGGTTGCCACAACCGGAAGGCCTTCGGGAAGACCTGTTTCGGAGGAAGCTCGCGAATTGATCTTTCCGATGATTGTTCCTGCTTCAACCGGCGATGATATCTTCTCAGGAGGGAACCCGGTTTTTTCCAGGATCTCTCTCGAAAATTTCCTCGTCAGGAGGTCAGTGCACATGGATGTTCCGGCCATTGTATTATCATTCACCATATTGCCGGTGAGAAAGAATGCAAATATAGAAGGCATAAACAGGAATGAAGAACTCTTTTCAACTAATACGGGCTTATTTTCAGCCATCCAGATGAGCTTTGATATTGTATTGAAGTGGAAAGGATAGACTCCGCTGATTTTGTAAAGATCTTCGGTATTAATGTACTTTTCTATTTCTGCCAAAACAGGTTTGGTTCGTTCGCACTGCCATGATATCACCGGGTAGAGCATTTTACCCGATTTATCAAATAAAGTGCCATCGACTCCGAATGTTGTTACGGTAATTCCGGCAACCAGACGTTTATTTATCCTGCTTACCACTTTTTGAGATGCCCGGCACATTTTATCCCATATTTCGTGTACATCCCAGATTCTGAAGTTAGGATAGAACGGATCAGGTTGTGTGTAATTCGGGAATGATTCGGATGCTAGGATTTTTCCTTTCCCGTTGAGAGCAATGACCCTTACATTTGTAGCTCCACAGTCGAAAACAATTACAGTATCACCTGCCGGCATAATGAATGAATTTTAGTGGAAGATTTCAGCGGAGTACTAACCAAGCCCTTTAAGAAAGGCAATTGATGATCCTGCTATAATTAAAACCACAATATATATAGAAAAGATCACTAGTATCATTATCCCGATGTAAGCAAAATAGTATTTTAGATTTTTTATTGCTTTATGAAGCAGCACTTTATCGAAAGTTAGGATTGCCTTGTGGCTGAATTTTGAAAAACGGAATAAGAACAGGACAGGAAAAAAATATATAACCGCCATTGCAATCAGTGGCAGATACATCAGGGAATCAGGAACGCCAAGACTTTTTTCTCCTACGCTGAAGGCTTTCAGGAATGTACCTGCAATTAAGGCAATTATTGTAACCAGGCCGAGGAATATGAAGCCTATAATTGCCAGGAACATTGCCCATTTACGGGCGGTGTTAAGGTGGTTCAGAGTAGTCTGGTCTATCTCAATTTTCCGTTCTTCCATAAATCGTTTGTCGTTTGTCGTTTGTCGTTTATCGTTTCTCCTGACTAACTCTAAGTCCCTAAGTCCCTTAGTCTCTTAGTCTCTTAGTCTCTTAGTCTCTCTTTTTCCCTTCTCCCCTTCTCCCCATCTCCCACTCTCCCCCTCTTACTTATACAGTGCTCCGTAAGTCACACATGCCCTGTAATCCGAACCTTCCTTATCCATTCCGAATGCATTCCAGGAACTTGGCCTGAATATTTTGTCTTCAGTAACATTATGCATACAGACCGGAATCCTTAGCAAGGAAGCAAGAGTTATCAGGTCGGCTCCTATATGTCCGTAACTTGAGGCGCTATGATTGGCTCCCCAGTTTGACATTACGGAATATACATCGGTAAACGGTCCTTTTCCTGTCAGCCGTGGGGTGAACCATGTTGTAGGCCAAGTCGGATCTGTGCGGTCTGTAAGGATCTTATTCATCTTTTCCGGAAGCTCGACGGTCCATCCTTCAGCAAGCTGAAGCACCGGTCCTATACCTTTTACCAGGTTAACGCGTGAAATTGTAATCGGCATTACGCCTTTGGTGTCAAACTGTGATGAGAAACCACCTCCCCTGAAGTAACCGGTATTTGCCGGTGGCCATTGAGTGGCTTCGAGGCATGCAGCTGCGTCTTCTCCTGTAATATCCCAGAATGGCTTTATAACCGATTCTTTCTTATTCTTCTGCCTGCCCGAAAAATCGAGGGCAGAAGCCCCTGAATTTATAAGATGTATGATCCCGTTGGCAGCCAGTCCGTCCGGAGTCATCTTTGTGACTCTCTTAATTGCGTCAGGGCTCCAGTAGGTTCTGATATCCGAAAACATCTGTGCCTTATTTGTGAGCAGGTATCCGAAGAGCATTGGCACACCGTTCATTGCATCATTTTCAGTCGCGACAAGATATGGTGGTCTGATGCCATTCCAATCAAATGAGGAGCAAAGGATTGCTTCCAAAAAATCTCCGTTAGGCATATGATCGGTCCATTGTCGCTGACCCTGAAAACCTGAAAGAATTGCATTATGACCCAGGGCTTCTTCTCCGAACCCGAGTTTTTTAAGTTTTGGATTACCCACCATCAGATCGCGGGCAATCAGAGCCATCTTAACGACAACTTCCCATTCTTTGTCCTTTTGTTTCCTGGTCTTAGGCACACTGTTAAGGTCTTTTCCCTCTTTGCAGTTTTTCCTTGTCCATTCAAGAGCTTTTACAAATTCATCTTTATCGAAGATCTCTTCATTAAGCCTCCTTGTGAATTCACTCATGTCGACATACTCGTTGCGCATTCCGAGATACTCCTGGAAAAAATCTTCCCTCACAATCGATCCTGCAATTCCCATGGAGACAGATCCCATAGAAAGGTATGATTTCCCTTTCATTAATGAAACAGCAAGCCCTGCACGTATAAACCTCAGAATCTTTTCGATTACATCCTGTGGAATTGACTTGTCTCCGGAATCCTGAACGTCATGGCCATATATTCCGAAGGCAGGCAACCCTTTCATAGCATGCCCTGCCAGAGCCGCGGCAAGGTAAACTGCGCCGGGTCTTTCAGTTCCGTTAAACCCCCATATTGCTTTTGGGATCCCGGCATTCATGTCAATAGTCTCACTGCCATAACACCAGCACGGGGTTACAGTCAAACTCACACCGACACCATTTTTATTAAATTTTTCAGCGCACAGGGCTGCTTCTGCAACACCTCCGATGCAAGAGTCAGCAATGACTATCTCTACCGGCGCACCATTCGGATACCGAAGATTTGCTGAAATAAGTTTTGCTGCATTCTTTGCCATATTCATGGTCTGGTCTTCGAGCGATTCTCTAACACCACGCAACCTGCCATCTATCACCGGACGAATTCCCACTTTCGGGAAATCACCTATAACAGTCTGATAGTTATGATTTATCTTCAGCTCATTCTTAGCCATATGGATGTGTTTTAATTGATATCGAAATGAAGTTTAACAAATATAAGTTTTTTTCAAGTTCATAGCCAATATTTATTGTCATTATAACTCTGTGTAACTCTGTGCCTCTCTGTGTTGCTCTGTGTAAGTTCTTTTTTGTTACACAGAGGACCACTGAGATCCACAGAGAACCACAGAGGTTTTAATTATAATTTACTTTTATTGTACATTTGTAAGCGCAAAAATCTATAGACATCAGATGCAAAACAGACGACGATTACCCCCCTGGCTGAAAATGCAGAGAGCCAGTGGTGAAACATATTCACAGGTTAAACATATCGTTCTTGAAAATCATCTTCATACAATCTGTACAAGCGGAAATTGTCCCAATATTGGTGAGTGCTGGAACAGGGGCACAGCAACATTTATGATTCTTGGTGAGATCTGCACAAGGGCATGTAAATTCTGTGCCACAAAAACCGGAAAGCCTCTGCCCCCTGATCCTGAGGAAGCAACCAGACTGGCGGGATCGATTAAGGCAATGAAGCTTAAACATTGTGTTATCACATCCGTCGATCGTGATGATTTGCCCGACGGCGGATCATCATTCTGGGCTGAAACGATCAGGTGCGTTAAAGAGGTTAATCCTGATACTACTATGGAAACTTTAATTCCTGATTTTGACGGCAGTACTGAATTTCTTCAGAGAATTATAGATGCCGGCCCGGATGTCATTTCTCATAACGTGGAAACCGTGAGACGACTCACACCTGTTATTCGCACAAAAGCAAAATATGACAGAAGTCTTGATGTAATAAGGTATATCTCAGGGAAAGGAAGGATAGCAAAATCAGGCTTCATGGTTGGACTTGGCGAGAAAGAGGATGAAGTTATTCAGACAATTTCAGACCTGTATGCAGCGGGATGCAGAATCCTTACAATTGGGCAGTATCTTCAACCGGGGTTAAATTATATGGAAGTTGCGGAATACATCACTCCTGATAAATTTGAAGAGTACCGACTCATTGCGCTTAATCTTGGCTTCAGGTTTGTCGAAAGCAGTCCGCTTGTAAGATCTTCTTTTCATGCAGAAAATCATGTAACAACTCAATAATAATCATTATATTAGCATCTGATAAAGGATCGGTGATCAGTGAGCTATAGCGCTATATATAAGGATATTGGACAAAAAGATTACAAGGAGACCTGGGATTACCAGGCTGAGATCTTTGCAAGGCTCATTGACAGCAAAAAGACTCAATCCTTACCTGACAATAAACCAGTGGAGCCTCTTCCGGGAACTATGATATTTGTTGAGCATCCGCATGTCTATACTCTTGGCAAAAGCGGCTCGGAAAACAATCTTCTTCTCGATTACATTCAGCTAAAGGCGAAAGATGCTGCGTATTATAAGATTGACCGCGGGGGCGATATCACTTATCATGGTCCGGGACAGATTGTTGGTTATCCTATTTTTGATCTGGAGGCCATAAACATTGGACTAAGGGAATACATTTACAGACTCGAAGAAGCAATCATACTGACGGTAGAAGAGCTTGGAATAAAAGCAGGAAGACTGGAGGGTGGCACGGGAGTGTGGCTGGATCCGGAAATCCCCGGGAAAGCGAGGAAAATTTGTGCAATAGGTGTCAAAGCCAGCAAATATGTGACCATGCATGGCTTTGCATTTAATGTTAATACTGATCTGACATATTTTGATAATATCAACCCATGCGGGTTTACTGATAAAGGAGTTACTTCACTTCAGAAAGAGCTTGGCTCTCGGCAGGATTATGAATCTGTAAAAAGAAGCGTGAAAAAGAATCTGCAGATAATTTTTGACCTAAACTGGATTAAGGAATAAGAAGATGGAAAAAAGATGGGTTGTGAAAGAAAAGGGAGATCTTGCAGTTGTAAAACAACTCGCAGGAGTTCTTGGCGTATCCGAATCTCTTGCGAATCTTATGGTTCAGCGGAACATATCATCACAGGCTGAAGCAACTACATTTTTTAATCCGAGTCTCAATTACCTTCATGATCCTTTCCTGATGAAGGATATGGATATTGCCGTTGACAGGATTTCAACAGCAGTAAAAAAGAATGAACGGATCCTTGTGTATGGCGATTATGATGTCGATGGCACAACAGCTGTCGCATTAATGTATTCCTTTCTGAAAGACCAGTACTCAAATGTTGAATATTATATACCCGACAGATATAAAGAAGGTTATGGAGTGTCATACCAGGGACTTGATTTTGCATTTCAGAATAACTGCAAAGTTGTGATCACACTCGACTGTGGCATCAAAGCTGTGGAGAAAGTGAAATATGCAAGGACAAAGGGACTCGACGTCATTATCTGTGATCATCATTATCCGGGGGATGAAATACCTAAGGCAGTAGCAGTACTCGATCCTAAACAGCCGTTTTGCTCATATCCTTATAAGGAGCTTTCAGGTTGTGGTGTCGGATTCAAGCTGGTCCAGGCTTATTCGAGAGTACATGGTATACCATTCGAAAAGATAGCCCATTACCTCGATCTTGTGGCAGTAAGCATCGCCTCTGATATAGTTCCCATCACAGGTGAAAACCGGGTGATGGCCTACTTCGGATTAAAGAGACTGAACGAATCTCCGCGCATGGGTCTGAGAGAGATCATGCGCGAATCGGAAGTGACGAAAGCGCTCACCATCGAAGATGTTGTCTTTAAGATCGGACCAAGAATAAATGCGGCAGGACGCATGGAGACGGGCAGCAAGGCTGTAGATCTGCTGGTCTCGAACGACACAACCCTTGCAATAGGGATAAGCAAAGAGATAAGTAACTTCAATATAGAAAGAAGAAGCATAGACCGGTTAATAACGACCGAAGCCATGCGGATGATCGCTGAGGATCAACGGACTGTAAATTCAAGAACTACAGTTCTTTATAACCCGCTCTGGAAAAAGGGTGTGATCGGTATTGTGGCTTCCCGGTTGATCGAGACATACTACAGACCGACGGTAATTCTTACCGAATCAAACGGTTTTGCTACGGGATCCGCAAGATCTGTACATGGTTATGATCTCTATCAGGCTATTGAAGCGTGCAGCGATTTACTGGAAAGTTTTGGTGGTCATATGTTTGCGGCAGGTCTGACTCTGAAGAAAGAAAATATAAGGGCATTTATGGACAGGTTTGAACTGTATGTGAATGGAACTATAACAGAAGAACAGCTTGTCCCACGTATATTTATCGATGCAGAGCTCTCATTCTCGGAGATCAATGAGGTCTTTTTCAAAACGATGAGCCAGTTTCAGCCTTTCGGCCCTGAAAATATGTCACCTGTCTTCGTATCACGGAATGTTTTTGACACCGGATCGGGACGTATGGTAGGTTCTAGCGGCGAGCATCTCAAGCTCGACCTGTGTCAGGAATCGACGGGACAGAAGAGCTTTTCAGCGATCGCTTTCAGCCAGGCAAATCATTTTGAATATATCAGGAACGGGAATCCGTTTGATATATGTTATTCACTCGAAATGAATGAGTTTCGCGGCAACAGGAATCTGCAGCTTAATGTGAGGGATATAAAGACTCCGGTGTCCTGATCCATCTGTCTGTACCAGGTAATTTATTTTGATTGTATTAAGATATTTTTTATCTTGGTATTCTTATTTGAAACAGTTGAGCTCGCTGCTGAAAATACCTGTTTCGTTCTTAATGATTTTTTCCTCTTTAACCGCCTCCGGAGGCGATCCGTATCGACCTTCTGTAGGAGCCGGCGAAGCAGGAACAGGATATACCTGTATTACAAAGAACGGCTTCTGGTCATCATTTCACAATCAGGCAACCCTTGCATTCAGTAAATCATTTTCTTGTGGATTCAACTACGAAAACAGATTCAACATCCATGAACTGGGAACACGTTCAGCAGGATTAGTAATACCTGCCGGTAATGCCGGAATAGGAGCATTGTATTCACATTTCGGGTATGCCGATTTTAGCAGGGATATGGCGGGAATGGCATGCGGAATGAAGCTTTCCGATAAAATTGCGACGGGTGTTCAGATTGATTATTTTTCAGAGAGAACATCGGGAGAATATGATAATATTCAGTCTGTTACTTGCGAAGTGGGGCTACTTGCAATGCCTACTGAGAATTCAAGAATCGGAATACACATTTTCAATCCCATCCCTAATTCATTAAGAAAATCATCTTTGCCATCTTCAATGAGGGTTGGTGCGGGAACGTATCTGAATAAAGTTTTATTTGCTGGAGTGGAGGCTGAAATGAGTACTGTGAGCAACCTGCTGATCAGAACAGGATTTGAATATGAAGCTGGAAAGAATTTCTGGTTGCGGGGAGGGTTCAGTACGGATAATAATTCTTTCAGTTTCGGGGTTGGGTACCTTGCAAAGATAATGCAGGTCGATCTTGGATTTGTGACTCATGATAAGCTTGGAGTTACTTCCTCCTTCTCGTTAATTTTCAAAATTCATTAACCGAATTTTAAGAACTTGCACAGAGTTGCACAGAGAACCACAGAAGGGCCACAGAAATCTTTAAGAAGAGGACGTAAAGTTTACGCAGAGGACGCATAGGAATAATTATAAGATAGAATAAAATGCAGAATGATCGAAAATGAAATATACTGGAACAAATAATTGGGCTGTGCAATATAAGATGCATAAAGAGTCTAGGACCAGGATTACTAGAAACTGCTTATGAAGGAGTGCTTATTTTACAAGCTATATGAAGTGATGGTCTGTATATTCGAAAAGGCAACAAGCCAACTGCCGGTGATCCTATGAGGAAGTATTAAACTTGAATGTGGATAGAGAATTGACTATCCTGGCTAGAGAATAAAGTTGTCAGTTGAAACTAAAAGTTGTAGATGAATTTAATCCTAGGTAATGATAATCTAGATTTTAACTTATATGAAGTTCTCAATGTATTTCTGCTTAAAGATGTTGCATTAAGAGAATTGTTAATATAACTATGTCTTAATAATGAGAATTCAATAAGATATAATCAGGTACATCTCTGTGTCTCTCTGTGCTTCTCTGTGATTATCGACTCTGTGTTGCTAAAAGAATGCTTTTATGACCAGAAATTTCATTTTTTTTACACTGCTTTTTCTATCTGTCTTGGTTCATGCCCAATCTGAGAAATTGACTGAAACACTCACCGAGGTTGCAGAGAATCTCGCCAGCGATGACACCAGTCCGGAAGCCTTGAAGCTTTTACCGATCGGTTGTACGAACTCGCCGATGATCCTATAAATGTGAACTCCTCAAATGAAAATGAACTCTCAAGACTATTCTTCCTCTCAGACTTTCAGATAAAATCACTGCTCAATTACGTTCAAACATCCGGAAAGATTGTCTCAGTTTTTGAGATAGCCAACATTCCCGGCTTCGATAAAGAAACAGTCCTGATACTTATGCCCTTCATTAAACTAGGAAATGAGCCACAGTATAAGCAAGATTCATCACGGTTAAGAAGTCAGATAATTACTAATTTGTCCGTAAAACCAAGCCTGACTGATACCTCGTCACTAGGTTCAAAATGGAAAGTTCTTACGAAATATAAATTTACGACAGGAAATATTTCAGGCGGATTCACCATGGAAAAAGACCAGGGGGAAAAACTATTATCAGGAAAGCCTCCACTTCCGGATTTCCTTTCAGGCTACATTTCTTACACCGGAAGAGGTGTTATAAAAAAAGTAATTGCAGGTGATTATTCCGCACGGTTCGGACAGGGAACGAATATAAATACCGGAATACGGAGAGGAATGTCATTGGTCTCTCCCGGATATATGTCGGCCAGTGATGATATTAAACCTTACACATCCGCTGAAGAGAGCAGATTCCTCAGGGGCGTAGCGACACTGCTTAGCGTAAAAAATCTCGACTTGTTTCTGTTTTATTCCAGGAATTACTCAGATGCAACACTCTCGTCCTCGTCAGGTACGTCTAACGATTATTTTGAAACTTTCTATAATTCGGGTGTTCATAATACTGCTCTACTTCTTAATAAAAAAGACGCTGTGACAGAAAATACATATGGACTGGCAATTACCTGTAACTTCAAAAAATTCAAAACCGGTTTTTCCTTTTCACAGACTGGTCTTTCGCTTCCAATAAGCCTTTCAGAGAATGACCTTTCAAAGGTCTTTGATTTCCAGGGCTTAAAAAGCAGTCTTTTCTCAGTTTATTATAATTTCTATATCAGGAAGATTTTGCTTTTTGGTGAATTATCAGTGAATAATGGAGCAAAGACTGCTGTCATTCAAGGGATGTCCATGAGACCTGCAGACAGGCTGACAATAAATGCTTTAATCAGAAGCTACACTCCGGGTTTCACTTCCTTTTATGGACAGGGTCCGGGAACAGGATCTAAATCATCCAATCAGAAAGGAGCTATTGTAAATTTTACTTTTGAAGCTGCAAAGCATCTTTTTATTTCTGCTGGTTGTGATATTATCTATTATCCATGGCTCAGATACAGGTGCAGTGCTCCGTCATGGGGAACCAGAAGAGAAGTTATGGTAAAATTCCTGCCCAATGAAAGACTTTCTGTCGCCGCCACATATAATTATTCTATGTCTTTGTATGATAAGGAGGAAGAATCCGGAATTCCGGATCAGGAAAAAATATTAACCAGAAGCATTAAATCGTCAATCCGCTTTACTGTTAACAGCAATCTGATTTTAAATACAAGGGCTGATTATAAATTTGTAAGTCCTTCAGGGAGCAAAGGATTTCTGTTGTGCCAGGATTTCAATTATAGCTTCACTAAAATCCCAATAACTTTGTGGTTCAGATATTGCCTCTTCGATACCAAAGACTGGGCTTCACGGATATACACATATGAAAATGACCTATCTGTATAGTTTCAGCATTCCTGCTTTGTCGGGTGAGGGAAGCCGTAGTTACATCATGTTGAAATGGAAGATCGCGGATATAGCCGAGTTGAGGTTAAAATACGGAATAACTTCAGCCCTCACAGCAGAAAATACAAGTAAGGAGTCTGATGAACTTAAGATGCAATTCAAAATAAGATTTTGAAAACACCTCTGTGCCCCTCTGTGGTTCTCTGTGGCTCCTCTGTGTAAGTTCTTAGTTTTTTTGTTACACAGAGTTACACGGAGGACCACAGAGGTACACAGAGAAATACAAATATTGCTTTAATTTGTCTTGTACGGGTATTTCACCACTTTTAATTCCTCATTGGCTTCCTTGATCTTCTTTTTGAGGGATTCTTTATGTTTTACAACCTCCTCAAGAATGGTTTTATCGCCTGTTGCTATGATTTGTGCCGCGAGGATACCCGCATTCTGGGCTGCGTTTATACCTACCGTTGCAACAGGGATTCCGGGAGGCATCTGTAGTATGGAAAATATTGAATCCAACCCTTCGAGCGAGGCTTTGATCGGCACGCCAATCACCGGCAGAGGAGTCATCGATGCAATGACCCCGGGAAGATGAGCCGCCATTCCGGCAGCTGCTATGATAACTTTTATACCACGTGACTGAGCGTTTTTTGCAAATTTTTCAACCTCCTCAGGTGTGCGGTGTGCTGAAAGAGCATTCATCTCAAACGGTATCCTGAAGGTGTTCAGAATCTCTGCTGCTTTCTCCATTACAGGAAGATCAGAGGTGCTTCCCATTATGATGCTGACGATCGGTTCCATTTAAAATAAATTAATTTAACTTGCTGATAAGGACAAAAATAAGGTATTATTTTCATATTTTCGCACCGGCTTACAGTTCAAAATCTGCTTCATGAAAGAAATACGTATACTCGATAAAAATTTCAGGGAATTTCTGACCGAAGAAACTATCCAACAACGGATTGATGAACTGGCCAGACAGGTGAACAGCGATCTGGCAGGCAAAGAAGTCGTATTCCTTGGAATTCTTAATGGCGCATTCCTTTTTGCTGCAGACTTGTTCCGGAGAATAAATTTTTCAGCCAGGATCTCTTTCATAAAACTGGCTTCATACCAGGGTACAGCCTCCTCCGGTACAATTAAAGAACTTATTGGTTGGAATGAGGACATTAAGAATAAAACAATTGTGGTTATTGAAGATATTGTTGACACAGGCAATACACTCGAACGGATCGTGGATGAGCTTGTCATCAGAAAAGCCGCCGGGATACGGATTGCCGCAATGCTTTACAAACCAGAGGCCTATACCAAGCAAATTCCACTTGACTACATCGGCTTTGAGATACCAAACAATTTTGTGGTAGGCTATGGTCTCGACTATGATGGCTTTGGAAGAAACCTGCCGTCGGTTTATACTCTGATAGAATGAAGACGGAAGACCGAAGTCGGAAGAAAGAAGCTCAAACTTCAGACTTCGGTCTTCTGACTTCCAGCCTCCAGGATAACAAGATAATATTAATAACTTAATTCATTTTTTCTATGGTTAATTTTTTGATTTTTGGCCCTCCCGGGTCAGGCAAGGGAACACAGTCGGTACGGCTGGCAGAGAAATTCAATCTTATTCATCTTTCTACAGGCGATATGCTTCGCGCTGAGATAACTGCAGGAACAGAACTTGGTAAGAAAATGAGTCTCATCATGTCAAAAGGTGAGCTGGTGCCCGATGCAGTGGTAATTGAAATGATTGCACATAAAATAGACAGCAGCAAAGGTTCTGCAGGATTTCTTTTTGATGGTTTTCCGCGTACAGTTGCTCAAACAATCTCACTGGAAAAGATGTTGAATGACAGGGGAATGAAGATCGACCAGATGCTTGTTCTCGATGTCGATCATGATGAGCTGGTGAAGAGATTAATAGCCAGGGCAGAACTTTCAGGCAGGCCCGATGATAAAGACCCTGCTGTTATTGAGAACAGAATTGATGTTTATAAAGAAAAAACAGAGCCTATAATCAATTATTGCAACGAGAAAGGTTTATATCAACCCGTAAATGGTATGGGTACAATTGATGATATATTCAAAAGACTTTCTGATTTTATGAAGAAATTAGTCTAATTTTTTAACCTCTGTGGTTCTCTGTGCTTCTCTGTGGCTCTCTGTGTAACAAAAATTAAGAACTTACACAGAGTTACACAGAGGAGCACAGAGGGTCACAGAGAAAAAATATAAATATGTCCGGATCAAATTTTGTCGATTATGTAAAAATTTATTGCCGCTCCGGAAACGGAGGTGCCGGATCAGCACATTTCCGCAGGGAGAAATTTGAACCCAAAGGCGGACCTGATGGGGGAGATGGTGGAAGAGGAGGGCATATTATACTGAAAGGCAACGATCAGATGTGGACTCTTCTGCATTTAAAATACCAGCGTCATATATTTGCCGAAAATGGTACGGGGGGAAGCCGGCAGCAGTCAACAGGCGCTGAAGGTAAAGATGTTATTGTGCAGGTGCCACTAGGGACAATCGCAAAAAATAATACCACCGGTGAGGTTCTTTTTGAAATCACCACAAATGGCGATGAGAAGATCCTTGCCATGGGAGGACGGGGTGGACAGGGTAACGTTCATTTTAAATCACCCACAAACCAGACACCAAGGTATGCCCAGCCCGGGGAACCTGGTATAGAGGAGGAGTTCATACTGGAGCTGAAAATTCTTGCCGACGTTGGATTGGTTGGTTTTCCGAATGCGGGGAAATCGACTTTGCTTTCAGTTGTATCGGCAGCAAAACCAAAGATTGCGGACTATGCATTCACCACTCTTGTGCCAAACCTTGGTATAGTCAGTTACAGGGACAATAAGTCATTTGTAATGGCCGATATCCCCGGAATAATCGAGGGAGCTCATGAAGGGAAAGGTTTGGGAATCAGATTTCTGAGGCATATCGAAAGAAACTCAATGCTTCTGTTCCTGGTTCCTGCCGACAGCAAGAACATAAAGGCAGAATACGAAATACTTGTCAACGAACTAAAAATGTACAATCCGGAACTTCTTGACAAAAAACGTGTTCTGGCAATTTCCAAAACTGATATGCTCGATGAAGAGCTCATCGCTGAAGTAAGGAAAGACCTGCCTGATGTTCCGAGAGTATTCATTTCGTCATTAACAGGATTGGGCATTACTACCCTTAAGGATATGATATGGAAAGTTCTTAATTTTGACTGATTGATATAAATGCTTGAACGACTTGACCAGCAGCTTTTTTTGATTCTTAATTCATTCAATTCTCCTTTCTGGGACCAGGTGATGTACTCTATCAGCGGAAAACTCATCTGGGCTCCACTATACCTTAGCATCCTTATTTTTCTTGGATTCAGGTACAGGAGAAAATTCCTGATCATCCTTATCTTTCTTATACTGGCTGTGACTCTCGCAGATCAGATGTCGGTTATCATTAAAAATATTGTTCAAAGGTTGAGACCATGTCATGAGCCGGCACTCGACGGGCTTGTGCATATTGTGAAAAATGATTGCGGAGGACTTTACAGTTTCGTTTCTTCTCATGCATCAAATTCTTTTAATGTCGCATTGCTCAGTCTGTCATTCATTAAAAAGAGATGGTTTACAATCAGCATTATATTATGGGCATTGATAGTAGGGTATAGCAGGGTCTATCTGGGGGTCCACTATCCCGGCGATGTTCTCTGCGGTTCGATTCTTGGCGGTTTTATCGGCTGGAGTATGTATAAGTGTTATGAGTTGACGGATAGGAATATACTTATTAAGAGCGATTATTTTAATCCTGAAATAAATCCTCCGCCTAATAACTTAGAATATTGAACACTTGTTATTTACCCCCTGCCCCCTAAAGGGGGTTTAAGAACTGCCATACTCTTGATTTTGAGCCCCCTTTAGGGGGTTGGGGGTAAAAAGGGGGAGAATGATTTGAGGTAACGAGTTATATCGATTTGGATTAATAAATTAGTACTGCAAATTATTATTGAAAATCAATGTTTTGCATAAACCTGAAATCCAACGACCCGTTCTTTAATCTCGCACTTGAAGAAATTCTTCTTAAAAACAGCAAAGAAGAATTTCTGATACTTTATGTCAATAGTCCGTCTGTGATAATAGGCAAGCACCAAACAGGACACAGGGAAGTAAATACCAGGTTCGTTACGGAAAATCAAATTCCCGTAATACGAAGAATATCAGGCGGAGGAACAGTTTATCATGATCATGGCAACCTGAATTTCAGTTTCATCAGACAATGTGAGACAGGGAAACAGGTCGACTTCGAAAAGTATACAAAACCCGTTATTGACTTCCTGAAATACATGGGTATTGAGGCAAAATTCGAAGGGAAAAACGATCTGAAGATCGACGGTTTGAAAATCTCAGGCAATGCCGAACATGTTCATGGGAACAGGGTTCTTCACCACGGCACACTTTTATATAATACTTCTCTCGACTCACTCAGGAATTGTATCAGGAAAGATATATCACGATATTCTTCAAGGGCGGTAGCATCAAACCCTTCCCCGGTTGTAAATCTTGATGAAAAGCTTAATTGTTTCAGGGATATAAATGATTTCAGATCTGAGATGATAAATTTCTTCCTGAAAAATCTGCCTGATACTTTTCCGTATGAGCTTACAGAGGGGGAAGTCTTTCAGGCAGAATCAATTGCCTTATCAAAATATCATACCTGGGAATGGAACTGGGCTTACGGGCCGGAGTACATATTCACAAATACCTTTGAGCTGAAAAATAATTTACATTCGTGTAATCTTTCAGTTAAGGATGGAATCATTGCGGAATGTGTTATAGAGGGCAGTGAAACATTGAGATCAATATCAAAAAAACTCATCGGATGCAGACATATGGTAAGCGATATGGAAGAGATTTTCAAAAATGAAAATATCTTGCTTAATTTTAATGATGTATTTAATTTTTTTTAAACTCTGTGTAACTCTGTGGTTCTTTGTGTAACTCTGTGTAACAAAAAATCAAGAACTTACACAGAGCCACAGAGAACCACAGAGGTTCACAGAGAAAGGAAATCCAAATGGATATTTTAAGATCAATTCTTGTCTGGTTAACTGGTGTTTTATTTATTGTTGTCACTTTTCCTCTGACTCTGATACTCTGGCTGTTGTTCTTTCCGTTCGACAGAAAACGATCTGTCACACATTGGATACTTACACAGGAAAGCTATCTCCTTTCATTTATTGATACCTATCTGGAAAATACACATTGAAGGCAGGGAGAAGGCAGTTAAAGGAACTACTTATGTGATCATATCAAATCATCAGTCAACTCTCGATATTCTTTTAATGAACTGTCTGAGATATAAATACAAATGGATTTCGAAAATTGAAAATTTCAAGGTTCCGGTAATAGGATGGTATTTAAGAATGGCAGATTATATCACTGTTGATCGCGGAGATGAAGAAAGCAAAGCTGAGATGCTTGAGAAATCTTTATACTGTCTAAAAAATGGTACCTCAATCATGATCTTTCCCGAAGGCACCCGGTCTCTGGATAAGGAAATCGGATTTTTCAAGAGAGGCGCTTTTCAGCTTGCATTACAGGCAAATGTACCGATACTGCCTGTTCTGATTGAAGGCTCGGGTGGAATACTTCCAAAACATGGAATGATTTTTGGACGCAGACAAAAGGTGAGGATCAGGGTTTTGGATCCGGTAAGTCCGGGTGATTTCGCTACAGATAATCCTGATGTACTGGCTTTAAAGTTAAGCGCTAAAATGAAATCGGAACTGAACGATCTGCGTATCCAAAATAACGGTCAATGACACAGAGCTTGCAATACCGGATGATGCTCAGCAGGATGGGCTATTATAACTATCAGAACGGTTTGATATACCATCATTTAAACCAGGATGGCGGTTGGGAAAATCATCAGAAAAATTGCAGGAGGCTTATACTTAAAGCGCTTGATATTTACAAACCCGAAAAAGTGACGGTTCTGGGGAGCGGATGGCTGCTTGACCTGCCTTTTGCCGAACTGATCGAAAGAACTGAAAAGGTATGCCTCGTAGATATCATTCATCCGCCTGATGTGAAAAACCAGGTAAAGGATCTTAAAAATGTTGAGTTGTTCGAGCAGGATGTCACAGGAGGTCTGATTGCGGAAGTCTGGCAGAAGACAAGAAAATATTCATTCCTCAGAAAGCTCAAATCACTCGGTAATATCGTAATCCCGGAATACAAAACAGATGCAGACCCCGGAATGATTGTTTCATTAAATATTCTGACCCAGCTTGAATCGCTTCCGGTGGATTTTATGCGAAAGCGTTCAAAAATCAAAGATGAAGAATTTACTCATTTCAAATCTGAAGTTCAGAAGAAACATATTGATTTTCTTTCAAAATACCCATCTGTTCTGATTTCGGATATTGCAGAAATCATCACATCAAAATCGGGTGATATAAAAACTATTGCTACTTTGTTAACGGATCTTCCTCCCGGGCGTTACCGGGAGAATTGGACATGGAATTTTGACAAGGCCGGCGGCGATCTTTACAACAGCAACAGCCAGTTTAATGTTATTGGAATAATAAACTGAAAATGGACCAGGATAAAATCAGGGCAGGATATCTCAATTCAGCAATCTATTACAGGGATCTGGGAAAAAAGGAAGAAAAATATATAATAATTCTTTCTGGCTTAAGATTTATAACTTTTATAGGCGGATTCATAGTATCATGGGTTGGTTTTACAAAGGGTATTTGGACAGGAACTGTCATATGTCTCATTTCCATTTCCTTTTTTTTGTTTCTCCTGAAGTTATTTTTGTCAGCATCCGGGAAGAAAGAGTTTCTGGACAATCTTGTGGTTATAAATCAGAATGAGGCAGATGCGATTTCAGGCGATTATTCAGCTTTTAGCCCGGGCGACCGCTATATTGATATTAAGCACGATTTCTCATTCGATGTTGATCTTTTTGGACAGTCTTCGCTGTTTCAATATTTGAACAGAACAGTAACCGGCTATGGCAGAGATATTCTTGCAAACTGGCTTTCTGACCCTTTCAGCCTTTCCGGTCATTTGGCAGAGAGGCAGCAAGCTATATTGGAAATTGCAGAGAAAGATAAATGGAGACAGGAGTTTATGGCATCAGGTATGCAAACACCGCTCGAAAAGGAAGAGATACGGAGCCTTCTAAGCTGGATAAATGAAAAAGCAGTAGTCAACACCTCGGATTTTCATAAAATCCTTCTCTATGTCCTGCCTTTTGCTGCTTTATTATCTCTTGCTCTGATGATAACAGGGACTTTACCATACGAGGTATTCGTATTTGTCTTCCTGATCAACCTGTTTTATGTTGCCACAGGTTTAAAAAAAATAAACAGGATACACAATTCTCTTACGCGGAAATATAACTTTTTGTCCTCGATGAATGCCTTGCTTGATGCATTTGAGAATGAATCGTTTACATCTCCCGTTATGAATAAAATAGAAGAGAACATAACAGCTAAAACAAATTCAGCTTCTGTGTCTGTAAAACAGCTTGGAAGACTTATACAGTCGTTCGACTCTCGAAATAACATGCTTATCGGAGCCGCTTTGAATGGTTTTCTCTTATGGGATTACCAGAGTATCAGACGGCTTGAAAAATGGAAGGCGGAATATAAATCGCGGTTTCCCGTATGGCTCGAAATGGTTGGAGAAGTTGATGCTTTTATCAGTTTAGGGAATTATGCTTTTAATAATCCTGATTTCGTTTATCCGGTAAAATCAGACGGAGAAGATGTCTTTTCGGCAAAAAAACTCGGTCATCAGCTCATCCATGAAAATAAGAGAGTCTGCAATGATTTTTCGTTAGGCAAAAAAGGAACAATCTGCATTATCTCAGGTGCAAATATGGCAGGGAAAAGCACCTTCCTGCGAACGGTTGCAGTTAATTTCATTCTTGGAATGACAGGAGCCCCGGTATGTGCTTCAGAAATGAAATTCACTCCGGCAAAGCTTTTCACGAGTATGCGCACCATGGATTCACTTTCGGCCAATGAGTCTTATTTCTATGCTGAGCTGAGGAGACTGAATCTGCTGAAAACCAGAATTGAAGAAAAGGAACCGGTATTCTTTATTCTTGATGAAATCCTTAAGGGCACCAATTCATCGGATAAAAGCACCGGATCGAGACTTTTTCTTCAGAGGCTCGTTGAAAGAAATGGCACAGGTCTTCTTGCCACTCACGATACGTCGCTTGGGAAAATGGAGGAAGAATATCGGGGGAAAATAATAAATAAGTGCTTTGAAATTGAAATTGGTGGTGAAATTATTAGATTTGATTATAAGATCAGGGATGGCATTACACAAAAAATGAATGCGGTATTTCTGATGAAGCAAATGGGCATTCTGGATTAGATGGCAAAACATCAAATAAGAACAACAGGTTGGAAATTAAATAAGCATATCTGAGGTAATATTTTTATGGGAAAGTTCAAGGAAACCAATTCGGACAGAGTGGAGTTAAAACGCGACCTTGGTCTGGCAGCTGCAGTTGCAATAGTAGTTGGCAATTGTATAGGCTCGGGAATCTTTACCTCCGCTGCTTCACTGGCTACTGCCTCAAATCCGAAAACTGCAATTCTTGCCTGGATAATAACCGCTGCCGGATCACTTTTAATAGCGTTTAGCTTTGCCAGTCTTGGCACGGCAATCCCCCGAACCGGCGGACCGATAGTCTATACCAGGGCTGCCTTCGGAGATTTTGCAGGATTTTTGATTGCCTGGACATACTGGATTGGCGCCTGGGTAGGTAATGCGGCGATTATTACAGCCTTCATGCTCTATTTCACCTATTTTGTGCCAGGAGCTGCGACTCCCCTGGCTGCATTTTTAGTTACTTCCGGTGTTCTGTGGTTCTTCACAATTGTAAATATCCTTGGTGTTAAAGGAGCAGGACGTGTAAGCATTATAACGACAGTGTTAAAAGTTGGAGCTTTGGTGGTATTCGTCGTAATAGCGGGCATGCATTTTAATCCGGCTATGCTGAATACTGTATCAAGCGCAAATGTTTCAGGAATGGGCACTCTGCCTGCGGCTATCGCTATTGCATTGTGGGCATTCGTTGGGATAGAAAGCGCTACTGTGCCTGCAGGGGAAATAAAGAACCCTGAGAAAAATATCAGAAGAAGTACGATCTACGGAACATTGGCAACAGCCATCATATATATTATTGTATCGGTTGTAGCCATGGGCGTGCTCGATCAGGCAACCCTCGCCCGCTCTAATGCACCTCTGGCTGACATTATCAATGCTGCAACAGGCGGGACATGGGGTGGTAATTTTGTAGCCCTCGGCGCAATTGTTTCGGCCCTGGGCGCCTCTTCCGGCTGGATTCTTACAACTGCCAGAAGTGCCTTCGGGGCTTCCCAGGATAAACTTTTCCCGGCAGCCCTCGGTAAGATTCATCCAAAATACCTGACGCCAGTCAATTCATTGATTGTAAGCGGTCTGGCTGCAAACGCACTGCTGATTCTGAATTACATGGGCACGCTAAGTTCAGCCTTCAATTTCATGTTGCTTCTTGCTACCCTTGCATTTCTTCCTGCATATGCTTTTTCAGCCGCTGCCGATATTATCCTTCTGAAAAACCGATCTCCGGAATTTCATTTCTTCAGTTTCCTGAAAAATTCGTTTTTCGCGTTGCTGGCTTTCGGGTATTCCATTTACGCAATCTACGGAACTGGAGCAAAGGTTGTCATGTACGGCTTTATCTTAATGCTCCTTGGCATCCCTGTCTATCTGTTTATGATGCTTCAGAATAACAAGAAAGACAAGCTGGTGGATGGGTTGAGGAACGATGCAGGGCTGGGAGTGTGACCCCCTAAATCCGTCTGTTTCGGCCACGCATCAATAGGGTTCAAAATTTTGAACCCCTCCATAAACATAATCGGTATTGTTGTAGGGGTTGAAAAATTTCAACCCCTACAAACCCTTCCCTTCCATTTATCAACATTTTTTCTCAATTTGTAATTATCATTTAATCAGCTAAATATTTTAGCAGCTGAGTAGTTTACTACTTTTTGTATTTGCATTTTACTGTGATTGTTGAAAAATTGGCAAATAACACTATATCTAAATCGCTATATTTGCCCAAAATTTCTGCAAAATGTCAGTTGGGTATTCAGAAGAACACATAAAAACTTTAGAGTGGAGAGAACATATCCGCCTGCGTCCCGGTATGTATATCGGGAAGTTGGGCGATGGATCTTCACAGGATGATGGTGTTTATGTGCTTCTCAAAGAGGTCATGGACAATGCACTCGATGAATACATGATGGGTTACGGCAAGAAAATCGACGTGTCTATTACAGGAAAGGAAGTAAGGGTTCGGGATTACGGACGCGGAATTCCTCTTGGAAAGCTGCTCGACGCTGTCTCCAAAATGAACACCGGAGCAAAATATGACTCTAAAGCTTTCAAAAAATCTGTCGGCCTTAATGGAGTAGGGGTAAAAGCTGTTAATGCTCTGTCAAGCAAATTTTTGATCAGATCTTTCCGCGACGGACAGGTTAAAGCCTGTGAATTTGAGCACGGAAGAACGGTTAAGGATTCACCTCTCGAGCCTTCAGCCGAGGAGAATGGTGTTGAAGTGATTTTTCAACCCGATGAAGAGATGTTCGGAAACTACTATTTCATTTCGGAATATGTAGACACAATGCTGAAAAACAATGTCTACCTCAACTCAGGTCTCATTATAAATTTCAATGGCAATAAATTCTTCTCACGAAACGGTCTTGTTGATCTCCTGAATGAAAATATGGGTAAAGAAGGCCTTTATCCGATCATTCACCTGACCGGGGAGGATATAGAGATAGCATTCACTCATGGATTGCAATATGGCGAAGACTATTACAGTTTTGTGAATGGTCAGAACACCACGCAGGGAGGAACTCATCTTCTGGCATTCAGGGAAGCAATAGTAAAGACTATCAGGGATTTCTATAAAAAAGATTACGACCCATCAGATATCCGTTCATCAATAATAGCTGCAATAAGCATAAAGGTTGAGGAACCCATCTTCGAATCCCAGACAAAAACAAAGCTGGGATCAAAGGATATGGGACCGGAAGGACCATCGGTGAGAAACTTCATCAGTGAATTTATTAAGAAGCAGCTCGACGATTTCCTCCATAAAAATTCTGAAACAGCAAGGATCTTACTCAAGAAAATACAGGATTCGGAGAAGGAGAGAAAAGCCATTTCTTCTATCCAGAAACTTGCAAGGGACAGGGCAAAGAAAGTTAATCTGCATAATAAAAAGCTCAGGGACTGTCGCACTCATTACAATACGAACGACACTAATAAACTTGATTCCACACTTTTTATAACAGAGGGAGATTCGGCAAGCGGATCGATAACCAAATCGAGAAATGTTGATACACAGGCTGTTTTCAGCCTGCGTGGTAAACCGCTGAACTGCTATGGTCTTTCAAAGAAGATTGTATATGAAAATGAGGAGTTCAACCTGCTCCAGGCTGCTCTTAATATAGAGGACGGTATAGAAAACCTGAGATACAATAATGTGGTGGTAGCCACCGATGCGGATGTTGACGGTATGCATATCAGGCTTTTGTTGCTGACATTTTTTCTTCAGTTCTTCCCCGATCTGGTTAAAAAAGGACATGTTTATATCCTTCAGACTCCCCTTTTCAGGGTAAGAAATAAAAAGGAGACAAGATACTGCTACTCTCCTGATGAAAAAGCAAAAGCAATAGCGGCGCTGGGTCCGAATCCCGAAATGACTCGTTTTAAAGGCCTTGGAGAAATATCGCCCGACGAATTCATTCATTTCATTGGCAAAGATATGAGACTCGAGCCTGTAAGGATGAAGAAAAATGATTCTGTCACTGAATTCCTTGAGTTTTTTATGGGGAAGAATACACCTGACAGACAAGACTTTATAATAGGTAATCTGAGAATTGAAGAAGATATAGTTGAAGAGGAAAAACCATTGAATTAGTAAAGGAAGTCCTGGTTATTTATGGAAGAAGAAGAACTGGATATCAGCAATACAGAGAGCAATACAGATGGCAACGCCCTTGTTCCGGCGGGACCGGCGGCTCTGCATTCCGTAACTGCTTTATCAGGCATGTACCAGGAGTGGTTTCTGGATTATGCTTCATATGTTATTCTGGAAAGGGCTGTTCCTCATCTTCATGACGGACTGAAACCTGTTCAGCGCCGTATTCTCCATTCAATGAAGAGGATGGATGACGGGCGGTACAATAAAGTTGCAAATATCATAGGCCACACGATGCAATTTCATCCTCACGGCGATGCATCGATTGGGGATGCTCTGGTTCAGCTGGGCCAGAAAGAGCTCCTCGTCGATATGCAGGGAAACTGGGGAAACCTGCTGACTGGCGATGGTGCTGCAGCACCAAGATATATAGAATCAAGGCTATCAAAATTTGCGCTTGAGGTCGTATTCAATCATAAAACGACTGAATGGAAACTTTCATATGATGGAAGGAACAAAGAACCTGTAACCCTTCCTGTTAAGTTCCCTTTGCTTCTGGCACAGGGAGGTGAAGGGATAGCTGTCGGTCTGGCATCGAAAATCCTTCCCCATAACTTCAATGAACTTATCGATGCCTCCATTGATTACCTCGAAGGGAAAGATTTCGTTATTTATCCTGACTTTCCAACGGGTGGCATGGTTGATGTTTCAAAATACAACGATGGTCAGCGGGGTGGCGCAATAAAAGTCAGGGCAAAGATCGAAAAAGTCGATAAAAAGGAACTTGTAATAACCGAAATCCCTTTTGGAAAGACTACGTCCTCACTCATTGAATCAATTATTAAAGCCAGCGAAAAAGGGAAAATCAAAATCCGAAAGATTGACGATAATACATCGGCAAATGTAGAGATCGTTATTCATCTGCTTCCCGGTGTTTCACCCGATATGACAATCGATGCACTTTACGCGCTTACCGATTGTGAATATTCAATTTCACCGAATACCTGTGTTATAGTCGATGATAAACCCTCATTTATGGGGGTTAGTTCCATTTTGAAACATTCTGCAGACAGAACAGTACATCTTCTCAAAACAGAACTCGAAATAAGGCTTGCGGAACTTCATGAAGGCTGGCACATGTCTTCGCTTGAGAAGATCTTTATTGAGGAAAAAATATATCGCGACATTGAGGAGAGCGAAACCTGGGAAGCCGTTATAAATGACATTGACAAAGGTCTTGAGCCTTTTAAAAAACTGCTATACAGGGAAGTAACAAGAGAGGATATAATACAGCTGACCGAAATAAAGATCAAAAGGATCTCAAAATTCGATGTTAAGAAAGCTGATGAGCATATAAAAAGTATTGAAACCGAAATTGAAGAGGTTAAAAATCATCTTAGTAATTTAATCCCATTCGCCATAAATTATTTCAGGCAGATTAAGAAAAAGTACGGCAAGGGAAAGGAAAGAAAAACAGAACTGAGGAGCTTCGATACAATTGAAGCGACAAAAGTTGTTGCCAATAATGCCAAACTATATATAAATTATAAGGAAGGATTTATAGGCACAGGTTTGAAAAAAGATGAATTTATTTGCGACTGCTCTGATATTGATGATGTAATCGTAATCAGAAAAGACGGTGTTTATCTGATCACCAAGGTAGCCGATAAGGTGTTCGTGGGGAATGATATCCTTTATGCACAGGTTTTTCTGAAAAATGATGAGCGTACTATTTACAATATTGTTTATCAGGACGGGAAAGACGGGCCTTTGCTGGCTAAGCGATGCTCTATTTCTGGTCTCACTCGCGATAAAGAATACAATCTTACGAGAGGAACAGCCGGATCAAAAATTGTATATCTGAGTGTCAATCCGAATGGCGAAGCCGAGGTAATAAACGTTCATCACAAGCCAAAGGCAAGGCTTAAAAAGCTTATGTTCGAATTTGATTTTGGTCAGATGAACATCAAAGGTAAGTCTTCTCTGGGAAATATCCTGACCAGGAATGCTGTGCATAAAATAAGTCTCAAGGAAAAAGGTCTTTCAACCCTGGGTGGCAGAAAAATCTGGTTCGATGATGCCGTTTTCAGGCTTAATGTTGACGGCAGGGGTCCTTATCTCGGTGAATTCAGCGGTGATGATAAAATAATGGTTATCACTAAAAATGGCTACTTCAGAATTGCAGGTTTCGACCTTTCGAACCATTTTGAAGACAATATTCTTATTATTGAGAAGTATAAACCGGGCAAAGTATATTCTGTTATTTACTGGGATGCGGAACAGAAGTTCTATTATGTAAAAAGATTCACGATTGAGGAGTCGGAGAAGCCGCAATGCTTTATAAATGAAGACCCGGAGTCGAAACTTATAAGCCTTACAGAAGTTGAGTACCCCCGTTTTGAGATTCATTTCGGAGGGAAGCATAAGGAAAGGGATAATGAAATAATCGAAGTCGCTGAATTTATTGGAGTGAAAAGCTATAAAGCAAAAGGTAAGAGAATGACCAGTTTTATGGTGGAAAATATTCTCGAGATTGAACCAATTATCAAGAAAGAGGCAGAGATAATAAAAGAAGAGATACCCGTTGATACTGAACCGTCCCATCCTCCCGTTCATGATGATCCTGCACAGATGAAGCTCGAATTATAGAAGCATGAATTATAATGGTTAAGAACCAAATAATCTACTTGATAGGTTTCATGGGAAGCGGTAAATCCACCACCGGCAAAGAACTCGCCAGGCTTCTTGGCTGGTCATTTACCGATCTCGACAATGAAGTGGAAAAGCGTGAAGGGAAAAGTATTCGTGAAATCTTCGCTCAAAACGGAGAAGACTATTTCCGGAGTCTTGAAACAAGTGTCTTACGCGATTTGAAGGAATCAACCAATGCAGTTATTTCAACAGGTGGGGGAACACCGTGTCATAGCGGCAATATGGATTTTATGCTTGAACACGGTCTCACAATTTATTTGAAAATGACGCCTCCGGAATTGAGAGAACGACTTAATGATACAACCGGAGAACGGCCTTTGATAAAGGATATGGACCAGGTCCAGCTCCTGAGGTTTATAGAAGATAAACTTGCTCTGAGAGTGAAATGGTATGAAAGATCGGAAATAACAGTTGCAGGCAATAATCTGGAAATAACGTCGGTGTTGCCTTTTGTTAAAGCCAGGTTAAACACCTGACCTGTTGAAAGAATACAATTATCTGAATAACTAAGCTTCAATTAATTATAATTAAAAAAGGAGAAATTTTTAATTTTATTGGTTACCTTAGTATTCAATATTTTGTAACAGGGCACTTATGAGAGATAAGTTACGTGCTCTTCTTAAAATTTCAACAAAGGAAGAGTCAAATGTATCAATGCTTCTGACACAATCGGTCTTCATTGGGATTTTTATCGGAGCATGTGATATTACTGCCTCCGCTCTTCTGCTTTCTACTTATGATAAAATACTGATGGCACGCGTATATATGGTCGCTGATTTTGGCAAATTATCAATTTTCAAATGAGTTTCTGGAGAACGGTTGAGCGATTATTTAAAGGTAATCCGGTAAAAGTGTTCAGTTTACCGGAAAATGGTCTGATAACGGGAACCCTGGAACCAGGAGCTGCTCTTAAAAGCAGATTTTCCGCAGAGATTGCATTCCGAAAAGATTATTTTAGCCTTATATCGGGTAACTTATCAGCAATAAATAAAATCAATGACTACTACTTTGAAGAGTTGGCCACCACGGCAATTTCTAAAAACGACTTAAATCTTTTGCCCGCCCTGAGAAAAATAGCCGTAAATGTCGCACTGGATAATAAAATCCGTGAGCGTTCTCAGAAAATAATTGACCTTCTTATCAGGAACGATGTGCCTGCAAGTGAGGGAATCAGAACTCTTTCGGGCTCAAGATTACCCCAGACTACTGAAATACTCCGGCTTCTGAGGAATAGTTCGGTTGAATCGAAAAGGATGGCAATACATATGATCGGGAAATTCAGAATATCCGACTTACTGTCGGTGGTTTGTGAATCGCTCAATACCCAGGGTATTGCACTGGATGCCTTTGAGGTACTGCTTTCCTTCGGACCCGAGGCAGAGGATGAATTGATTCGGTTCTATCTTATCAATTCAGGAAATATTAAACTTAGCCGGACCGTTCTCCTTCTCCTGGGGAAAACCTGTACCAAAGAATCCTGCGGATTCCTTTTTTCTCATCTCTGGTCGACTTCACGTCAGATAAGAGAAATTTCCATTAAGAGTCTGCTTAAATGCCATTTAAAACCTTCTGAAGAAGAAATAAAACGACTTGATAATCTTGCCTTTGAAACAGCCGGTATTATCACATGGAACCTCAGTGCTGAACTGATCCTTGAACAGGAAAAAAATTATTTCCTTCTCGATAAAATCAAAAGTGAAACGTACAGATGGGAGACCTTTCTCTTTGATATTCTTTCACTTGCAAATGGAGCTGAAGTTATTGGAGATATCAGAAAGAGTAATCGCGAAAATTCTATAGAAAGCACCGGCTATGCATTGGAAAAAGTAAGACAGACAATGTCAGATTCAATACGGCCGGTTTTGCTGATCATCCTTGACGATATCTCTCTGAGAAAGAAACTGAAACGACTTTCAAGGTATTACCCTGTCGAAGCTTTGGGACATAAAAATCTTTATGAAGATCTCATTAACAGGGATTATAACCTCATAAGCATATGGACTAAGGCATGCACTCTAAGAGATATGACCAATATAGAAGGCGGCCAGATGACGGAGTCGATAACCGCCCTTCTATTCAGTCCTGAAGAGATTATACAGGAAGAAGCGGCATATCTTTTATCCAGAAGTAACCCGGAACTTTATTTGTCAGCCTCTCAAAGGATTTCGGTCCAGGTTAAAAGAAAACTCGATAAAATTGTGGCAGGAACAACCGGTAAAAGAGAAATGATTTTTGAGAAAGTTAATTTTCTGTCAGATTGTTTCAGAGGGATTCCATCATGGGAACTGTTCGCCCTGGCCAACGAGTTGCACTTTATAAATGATCCGCAAATGGATTTGGGAAAATGTGATGAAGGCTGCATTCTCTGGTCATTATTCAGAGATAAGGAAAGTTCTGAAGTTCAGATAGTATACAATGGCGCAGTCGAAGATCTGAAAAAAAGGATCATGGAGACCGGTAATCTCTCTTTCTACAAATTATCACTGGCTTCAGTTGAGGAATACTATTTTCAATACTCTGATCGCTCGAAAGAGATACTTGAATATGTTGATAAAATAACGGATAATTCCTGATTAACCCGGATGCATCTCGTAAGTGAAATTTGACACTTTGAAAGTTATATATCATATGGAATCAAAGAGAGATACCAAAGAATTTAATCCTTTTCCAGGCTTAAGGCAGTTCACTCCCGATGACAGCAACTTTTTCTTCGGCAGAAAAGCCGAGTGTGAAGAGGTGATCTCAAAGCTTCTTAGAAACAGATTTATTTCAGTAATAGGAACTGCCGGTTCAGGAAAGTCTTCTCTGGTTTATGCCGGAGTAGCTGCGGGTCTCAGACATATGAAAATCATAGATTCAGGGGATTGGAATGTGATATCTTTCAGACCCGGGAATAATCCGTTCGGTAATCTTGCAGCTGCACTCTCCCGGTGCGCTTCTGATAGCAGTCATGAAAAAGCTGACATTAACCTCTCCGATTCCGGTAACATCGATTTTACACTTTCCGATCTTGTAACAAAGTATCTGTACCCGGCGAAGAATGTTCTTTTCATTATCGATCAGCTTGAAGACCTGTTCAGATTCCAGTCATCTGATAATCAGGGAATAACAGAGAAGTTTATAGAATTCCTTGTTGCTTCAGTGGCAAACCTCAGTCAGGATATATACATCGCTATGACTTTGCGTTCTGAATATCTGGGCGAATGTTCAAATTACTGGGAGCTTGCCAGACTGGTAAATAACAGCAATTATCTGATTCCCGAGCCGGGGATTGACAACCTTAAAGAAGTCATAGAAGAACCGGTAAAATCTGCAGGAGCAGCCATAAGCCCTGAACTTGTTGAGATTATTCTGGATGATATTAGAAATATAAAGAATCAGCTTTCAGTATTTCAGCATGTCATGATGAGAACATGGTCGATCTGGCAGAGTGCAGGTACTGACCGGCCAATTGGCATTTCAGATTATAATTCGGCAGGAACAGTCAAAAATTCGTTAGCCATACATGCGGGTGAAATATATGAAGGCCTGACAGAACACGAAAAGGAAATCTGTTCTGTCATATTCAGGACAATCACCCGTAAAGGACCGGATAACAAGGGTATCCGGCATCCTTCAGACTTTGAAACAATAAGATCCATCGCTGAGTGCAATGAGGATCAGTTAACTTTGGTCATCCGTAAATTCAGTAATCCCTCCTGTTCATTTATTGTATTTCATGAAAATGCCGGAGCACCTGAATACTCAACCCTTGATCTGAAAAATGAATGTGTGATTCAATCATGGGAATTATTGAAGGATTGGATCGATAGTGAAGCATTATCCATGCAGACTTACCTTCGGTTATCCGAGGCATCAGCACTTTACCAGCAGGGGAAAACCGGGCTTTACAAGTCGCCCGAACTTCAGGCTGCGGTAAAATGGCGCAATCAGAATAATCCTGCTTTATCATGGGCTGTTCAGTATAATCCGGCCTTTGAAAGAGCAATGGTATACTTGCGAACCAGTGAAAATGCTTATAATGAGGAGGAAGAAAATAAAATAAAACTTCGTAAAAAGCTTATAAAAAGGGCGGGGTTCACTTCCAAAATATTGGGGATTGCCATACTTCTGGCATTCGGGTTAACGGCTTATTCTTATATGCTGAAGCTGAATGCCGAGAAAAGAGCTATCCGTTCAGAAATAGCAAGGATGTTCGTATTAGGGCAAAAAGCCATATCTGATTCTGCTGCTGTATCATTTGCCGAGCAGAAATTAATCTCTGATTCAATAGCCGAAGCTGCTATCAGGAATTCCAAAGAAGCTGAGGCTGAAAAATTCCTTGCTGAGAGCCGAAAGGTACTGGCTGAAAGAAATGCGACTGTGGCGCTTAATCAAAAAAGTACGGCAATTGAGCTGGGTAATAATGCACACCGCTTAAGGATGCTATCGATAGGAAAATCGATGTCGCTCAGATCATTACAGTTGGCAGGTCAAAAAGATCTTCAGTCTCTTCTGGCTTACCAGGCTTATCTGTTTAATAAAAAGAACAATGGATCCGAAAATGACCCGGATATTTATGCCGGTCTGTATAATGTCGATATGCTCTACAGAGAAGGTATTAACTATAAATCATTCAGGGGGCATAACGGTGATATAAAAAGTATTGCTTTCGTTCCCGGGAAAAGTGAGTTCTTTACTTCTGGCAGTGACGGGCAAGTGCTGAAATGGGCACTCGATAAAAAAGATCAGACGCTCCAGGTAGTATATTCCGGTTCTGATATTATTGAGGTGCTGGCTGTGAGTCCCGATGAATCATGGCTTGCATGTGGCAGTTCAAATTCCTCCATAAAGATGATCCCTCTGAAGGGAAATACTCCTGGTTATGAAATGACCGGTCATAAAGGCGGAATTAAATCTCTGATATTTTCGTACGACGGGAAATTCCTCTATTCAGCAGCTCTTGATGGCAAAGTTCTGAAGTGGGATATTGCCGCAAGGACAAGTATTAATGTGTCTACAGGTATGATGGAAATTACTTCACTCGATATTTCTTCAAGAGGAAATTACCTTGCAGGGATCAGTAACGACGGTAATGTAGTAGTGTGGGATCCGGAACATAATTCCGATAATTTCAAAATCGAAACTACGGGTAAAAACGTTAAGGTTGTAAGATTTAACCCTTCAAACAATCTTCTTGCTCTTGGTGATGCAAGCGGAAATATTGAGATCTGGGATATAGAGCAGCGTAAGAAGATTTCAACGGTTAAGGCTCATGATTCACAGGTGAATGATATCAGGTTTAACCCGGGCCGCTACCAGATGGCGACAGCGGGAAATGACAGGAAAATCAGATTATATGATATTAAAAATCCCTCCGATCTGAGTGAACCACCCGTTACACTTGCCGATAACGACCAAATTGTCATTGTGATGCAGTTCAGTTCCGACGGACAGATGATTATTTCAGGTGAAGCAGGTGGCGGCAATAATCTTTTAAGCAGGGCAACTAATGCTGATTGTCTCACCAGAGACATTTGCGCTCTGCTTACAAGGAATATGACTCAGGAAGAGTGGAATGCATATGTTGCGAAAGATATTCCGCTCGAGAAGACCTGCCCGCTAAGTAACCTGAATATTAAGGTTGAGCCGACATTGTCGTTAAGCAAATAAGATGCTGGGTGCTGGGTACTGGGTCCTGGGTGGAGAGGATTTTTCTTCAACCTGCAACCAGCAACTAGAAACTGGCAACTTAATATCTTTGCGCCTTTGAGGCAAAAAGTGCCTGCAATTCCCGGTATTAATCAAATTTCGCTAAATTTGCACCGGTTTTAAAATCCCGGACAAGCATACTATGTTTCTGTTTAATGTTTAATAGAATTACTATAATGAAGAACAAAAAGACTTTACTGATGATATTGGATGGCTGGGGAATCGGTGACGGTTCAAAAGCCGATGTTATAAGCCAGGTTCCAACTCCAAACATCACATATTATAAAAACAATTATCCGAATTCCAGACTGCATGCTTCCGGAGAGGATGTAGGTCTGCCCGACGGACAAATGGGCAATTCGGAGGTTGGCCATCTGAATATTGGCGCAGGCAGGGTGATATATCAGGACCTTGTTAAAATCAATAAGGAATGTAAAACAGGAGATATAAAAAAGAATAAGGTACTGACTGATGCTTTCTCCTATGCACGTGATAAGAATAAACAGGTGCATTTCATGGGATTGCTTTCGGATGGCGGCGTCCATTCTCTCGATACGCATCTTTATTATCTATGCGACATGACAAAAGACTATGGAATAAAAAATGTATTTATTCATGGTTTTGGCGATGGTCGCGATACAGATCCCCGCAGTGGTATTGGCTATATGAAGAACCTGCTCGATCATCTCAAAAATTCCAATGGCAGGGTTGCTTCGTTCATTGGACGGTTTTACGCTATGGACCGCGATAAGAGATGGGAGAGGATCAAAGAAGCCTACGACCTTATTGTGAGCGGGAAAGGTGCTCCGACAGGTAATATTATTGATGGAATGCAGCAATCTTACGACGCCGGCGTTACGGATGAGTTTATGAAGCCGGTTGTAGTAACAGATGATAATGGTAAACCAATCGGTCTCATAAAAGAAGGCGATGTAATTGTTTTTACAAACTTCAGGAACGACAGGGCAAAAGAATTAACGGTTGTTCTTACGCAGAAAGACATGCCTGAGAGTGGTATGAGAACCATACCATTATATTATTGCACTATGACTCCTTATGATGCAACATTTAAGGGATTGCATATAATTTATCCGAAAGATAATGCGGAAAATACAATAGGAGAGGTGCTTGCAGCTGCAGGTAAGCATCAGTTAAGAATTGCTGAAACTGAAAAATATGCACATGTGACCTTCTTTTTTTCAGGGGGAAGAGAAGAGAAATTTGACAATGAAGAAAGAATTATGATCCCTTCACCCAAGGTCGCAACCTATGATCTTAAGCCTGAAATGAGCGCGTATGAAGTCACTGACGCAATTGAAAAGGCAATTGAATCGGAGAAGTTCGATTTTATCTGTCTGAACTTTGCTAATGGTGACATGGTAGGCCATACCGGTGTATATGAAGCAATTAAAAAAGCAATAGAAACGGTGGACGAATGCGCAGGACGGGTAATAAAATCAGCCCGGAAATTTGGCTATGACGTGCTGATAATTGCTGATCATGGCAATGCCGACAAAGCATTGAATGAAGACGGTTCGCCTAATACCGCTCATTCGCTTAATCCTGTTCCCAGTATTCTCGTGACAGATGATTATAAAAAAATCAATGAAGGTATTCTGGCTGATGTAGCTCCTACTCTTCTAAAAATAATGGGTGTGGAGATACCAGCTGATATGACAGGCAAACCACTCGTATAAGAAATTTCGGATTTCGGAATTTTGATTTCGGATTTCACCCATCCGCAATCCGCAATTATAAAGAAATGCTTAGGATAAAAGACACCATATTCAGTTTCGATATCCTCGAGAAGAAATTCAGATGTAATCTTTCAGTGTGTCTGGGTAATTGCTGCCGCTATGGTGATTCGGGAGCTCCTTTAAGCGCAGAAGAAGCAGCGGTACTTGATGATATATGGGAAAAAGTTAAACCATATCTTACATCCGAAGGAATAGAAACGATTGAGCAATCGGGCACAAGTATGACAGATTTTGAAAATGATAAAGTAACTCCTCTTATTCAGAATGAAGAATGTGCATATACCACAAAGAAAAACGGCGTTTTTCTTTGTGGTATTGAGCAGGCGTGGTATGAAGGCAAAATAGCTTTCAGAAAACCATTGTCCTGTCACCTTTTCCCTATTCGCATGAAAAAATATTCTGAATTCACGGCTGTTAACTATCAGGAGCTCGCAATCTGTTCTGCAGCCCGGAAATCGGGTGAACGTGAGAACCTGTATGTTTACCAGTTTCTTAAAGAGCCTCTTATCCGGGCTATCGGTGAGGAAATGTATAATGAGTTATGCATTGCCGCTGATGAATTAAGAAAAAATAAAACCCTGAAGAAATAAGGCCAAAGTCTGAAAGTCGAAAGTCTGTAAAGACTGAAGTCGAAAGTCTGTAAAGTCTCTTGAAATATTTTTGACTTTCGACTTTTGCCTTTCGGACTTTCGACTTTCGACTTTTGACTTTGTCCTTTCGACTTTCGGACTTTCAGTAATTCTTCCATGGTGTCATTCTGTTTGCTTTTCCGCAAAAATGTCTATAACGTTTAAAACAAATTTAAACATTGCTTGTTATTCTTTATTAAATTTTAAACAAAATATGTTAAGAATTAGTTAAACTAATGATATAGAGCCAATAAGGATCAGATAAATCAACTTTCCAAAGGTTATTTATGCTGATTTTTTTAATTGATTAAGTAATTGATACAGATGGGAACTTAATTTAAAAATCAAACCAATGAAGAAACTTTTCCTATTACTGGTATTAGCTGCGTATTTAAGCGATTTTTCGCTTTTTGCCCAGACTACTGTCATTACTGGTACTGTCAGCTCTTCAACTCCCGGTGAAGGCGCCATACCTGGCGCCGCTGTCAGGATAAAAGATACAAGTATTGGTGTATTGACAGACATGAATGGTAATTATTCAATTAATGTGCCACAGGGCGCTACTGCCCTGCAGTTTTCTTTCCTCGGCATGCAGACACAGGAAGTTGCGATTGCCGGCCGGACAACGATCAATGTAGTGCTTCAGACAGAAATGCAGGGCCTGCAGGAAGTTGTCGTAACTGCACTGGGCGTATCACGTGAAAAGAAATCGCT
The DNA here is from genome assembly GCA_963792925.1 of uncultured Bacteroidales bacterium. Classification (GTDB taxonomy): domain Bacteria; phylum Bacteroidota; class Bacteroidia; order Bacteroidales; family VadinHA17; genus LD21. The sequence goes on from CAWBYC010000005.1 coordinate 564,852, forward strand.
CGGTTATTCAACCCAGTCTGTGACTGGGGAATCAGTGTCAACAGTTAAATCAGACAACTTTGTTAACAGCCTCTCAGGGAAACTTGCCGGTGTTAATATTAAAGCAAGTGGTAACATGGGCGGATCAACAAACATAATTATCAGAGGCGCAAAGTCACTCACCGGAAATAACCAGGCCCTGTTTGTCATCGACGGAGTACCTATTGATAACTCAATAACAAATAATGAAGGAGTAGTTACAGGAAGAAGCGGGTATGATTTTGGTAATGCAGGATCAGACGTAAATCCTAATGATATCCAATCAATAGATATTCTGAAAGGAGCTGCAGCATCAGCGCTTTACGGCGCACGGGCTGCCAATGGGGTAATAATGATAACGACAAAAAAAGGAGCACAGCAAGCAGGCGGCAAAGGTGTTGGGGTAACTCTGAATACAAGTGTTTCTTTTGGCACAATGGATAAAAGCACCTTCCCGAAATATCAAACCAGTTATGGTGCAGGATATGGACCATTCTACAGTGCAGGTGCGCATCCGGGTCTCGAACACAGCGACGATGTCAACGGCGATGGAGTTATTGATTATGTTGTTCCGTTTTATGAAGATGCCTCATTCGGAGAAAAATTCGATCCTTCTTTGCTTGTTTACCAGTTTGATGCATTTGTACCCGAATCACCGAATTTTGGAAAAGCAACTCCGTGGGTGGCCTCTGCAAATGGACCCGACAAATTTTTCCAGACCGCTGTGACATCTACCAATAGTATTGATATAAGTGGAGGGAACGATAAATCTACCTTCAGGCTCGGATATACAAATCTGTACCAGACAAGCATAATGCCAAACAGCTTGTTAAACAAGAACAGTGTAACATTCAGCAGTACACGTGACATTGTTAAAAACCTCAAGGTAACTGGTTCCATTAATTATGTTAACACCAGGGGTAAAGGTCGAAACTCCACAGGTTATAGTGACAATATTATGACTTCCTTCCGTCAATGGTATGAGGTGAATGTTGACATGGATATGCTTAAAAAACTTTATGATGAAACCGGTCGTAATGTAACATGGAACAGAAAGACATTTGATAATCCTACCCCGAATTACTGGGATAGTCCTTATTGGGTAAGATTTAAAAATTATGAGACCGACGAAAGAAATCGTCTTATTGGATTTGGACAGGTTGACTGGGCAGCCACATCGTGGTTAAGCTTTATGGGACGATTATCGATTGATACATATGCTGAGTTGCAGGAAGAACGAAAAGCGACAGGATCAGTAGCCGGAGAATTCGGTGTAGGGAGACCCACGGTAACTTCAGGATATTCAAGATTTACAAGAAATTATCTTGAAACCAACTTTGATCTTATGGCCACATTGAAGAAAGATATCACGCCAAAATTTAATATTAACGGGTTATTGGGAACAAATATCCGCCGGCACAGGATTGATCAGGTATTTGCCTCGACCAACAATGGTTTGAGTTTACCGGATGTATATGCACTGAGTAATAGTCTTGATCCGATGGCTCCTCCTGAAGAGACACTTTCAAGATTAGGGGTAAATGGTTACTTCGGAAGTGTTTCCCTGGGATATGATGGCATGCTTTATCTTGATGCCACTTATCGTATTGACCAGTCTTCCACTCTTCCCAGAAACAGCTGGACTTATCAATATCCGTCTATTTCAGGAAGTTTTCTGTTTTCACAACTGATCAAACAGAAATGGCTGTCGCTTGGTAAGTTAAGACTCAACTATGCTGAGGTAGGTAATGATGCGCCTTTTGCAAGTATTACAGACACATATTTTCAGCTGGCTCCTTTCTCAGGCAACCCTCTGGTAACAGTGCCGAATACTAAGAATAATCCTGACCTCAAACCGGAAAGAACGAAGAGTATTGAAGCAGGATTGGAAATGAATTTTTTGCAGAGCAGGGTCGGATTTGATCTGGCATTCTATAAAGCCAATACAGTTGATCAGATATTGCCGGTAACAGTTTCCTATGCAACCGGTTATGGCGCTAAGTTTGTTAATGCCGGCGAAATCCAGAATAAAGGTATTGAGCTGAAAATCAATTTAACACCTGTTAAAACTACGGCATTCCAATGGGACCTCACTCTAAACTGGACACGCAACAGGAATGAAGTTGTTTCACTTGAGGAGGGGATTGATAATCTTCAGATTGCCTCTCTGCAAGGTGGGGTGACAATCAACGCAAGAGTCGGACAACCATATGGCTCAATCCAGGGAACCGATTTTGTTTACGATGACGCCAGCGGCAAACGTGTCGTTGGGGATGACGGATACTATGAAATATCACCCACATCTGATAAACTTATTGGGAATATTAATCCCGACTGGACTGGAGGATTTCAGAATACTTTTAGTTATAAAAACTTAAGTCTGAGTTTTCTGATTGATATGCAGCAAGGTGGTTCAATATTCTCACTCGACCAGTATTATGGTCTGGCAACGGGTCTATATCCTGAAACGGTATTTACTAACGATTTGGGAAATCCCGTAAGAAATCCATTAGGTGGTCCAACAAGCGGAGGAGTAATACTTGATGGGGTTCTTGAAGATGGATCACCTAATACACAAAGGGTCACTGCGGATGATTACAGTTTTTTCGGATACTATTATAACCCGAATTCACTTTTCGTCTATGATGCTTCATATGTCAAATTGCGGGAGGTTGTTCTGACATACAATTTCCCAAAAGAATTGATGGCCAGGACTTTTTTAGCTGGTGCTTCACTCAGTTTTGTAGGGTCAAATTTATGGATTATACATAAGAATCTTCCATATGCCGATCCGGAAGCAAGTCAGAGTGCCGGTAATATCCAGGGATGGCAAAGCGGTGTAATGCCATCAATACGAAATTATGGGTTCAGTCTTAAGGTTCAATTTTAATTTACCGAATTATGAAAACTAAATATATAATATCGCTGGTGCTGATTGTATTGATATCGTCCTGTACAAAACAATTTGAGGAATTCAATACAGATGTAAAAAATCCTGAAAATACACCAGGGGAAACATTATTCACCAGGGCCGAGCTCGCCCTTGTTGACCAGGTTACAAGTACTGACGTGAACCTCAATGTTTTCAAACTTTTTGCTCAGTATTGGACGGAAACAACTTATACTGACGAAGCAAATTACAATATCGTTACCAGGACAATACCGGATAATACATTTCTTGAGTATTACGTGGGCGATGTCTCAAAACAAGGGGGCTTTCTTAAAGATTTTAAGGAAGCGGCAAGGATAATCGATGGAACCGTACTCTTAGCCACAGACGATCCTGTTGTAAAGAGTAATAAGCTCGCAATTATTGAACTGCTTAACGTTTACGCATGGCAGAATCTTGTAGATATGTTTGGTAATATACCTTACTCAGAGGCTCTTGATATCAGTAACTTTGCACCTGTATATGATGATGCAGCAACAATTTATTCTGACCTTATCGCCAGAATAAATGCAGCTCAGGCTCAGCTTGATCCTGCCTCCGGTAGCTTTGGATCCGCCGATCTGATTTATCAGGGAGATGTAGCAAAATGGAAGAAATTTGCAAATTCCTTAAAATTTAAAATAGGCATTACTTTGTCGGATGTAAATCCTACTCTTGCAAAGTCCACAGTAGAAAGCGCAATACTTGATGGCGTATTCGAATCGAGTGATGATGACGCGACATTAATTTATCAGAGTGCCACTCATACAAATCCTCTTTACACCAACATTGTTACAAGTGGACGTGATGATTTTGTGCCTGCTAATACAATTATAGATATGATGAATTCACTTAATGACCCCCGGAGACCGCAATATTTCACTACTATAGGAGGTGTATACTTAGGAGGAATTTATGGGAAAAGCAGTCCGTTTACCAGGTATTCCCATATTGCTCCCGCAATTCTTGATCCCACTTTCCATGGTATTCTCCTTACATATGATGAACTTCTTTTCTATGAAGCAGAAGCTTCTGCCCGTGGCATGGTCGTTGGCGGAACGCCTGCTGCATTGTACAGCGCTGCAATAACGGCTTCATTTGAGTTCTGGGGTCTTACAACCGCAGATGCTGCAGATTATCTTGCTCAACCCGGTGTAGCGTATGCTACAGCTCCGGGCACATTTAAGCAAAAAATCGCGACCCAGGCTTATATTGCTTTTTATACACGCGGGCTTGAAGCCTGGACTGAATGGAGGAGACTCGATTATCCATTATTAAATGTGCCTCCGAATCACTTATACAGTGATATACCTAAGAGATATACATACCCAGTAAATGAACAGACTCTGAATAATGCAAACTATACGAGCGCTTCTGCCGCAATAAATGGAGACTTGCAAACTACCAAGATATTCTGGGATATTTTCTGAATATATTAAGTGTCTGCTGTTTTGAAAAAGGCTGCCTTAACGGGCGGTCTTTTTTTATACCTTATATTATAGCAGCAATACCGTTTATTTATTATATGTCCGTTTATTATGATAATGTTTAATTATAATTAAACAAAAAATTGGATATATTCAGCTTCAATAACGGCTTAAACTAGTGCATTGAATGGCAATAAATATTCAGATGTAGCCGGTTCTATCTAAATAATATCTATTATAATAATTTATTAATTGTCTGATCTGGTACTAGTTCAGTCTTATTGATGTTGTAGTTAATATTTATCGGGCTATAATATTCAAATTTTGCAACAAACAGTATATCAGCGAAATATGGGCACGACACGAAATTACAGTTATTCTGAGTTGGCAAATATTGGCTTAAATCTGATCAACTAAATATACATGTCTCCTTTCATTTCATTCTAAATTAACCATAAACCATAAATTTTTTTTTATGTTTGGAGATTAATAATAGAAGACCTATATTTGGCTGTTAAATTAAAACCTAAATCTAATTCGTATGAAGAAACTATTTCTGCTGATTGTTTTGTTTGTGTTTATAAGTGGTATCACTTTATTTGCACAGACAATAGTCATTACAGGTACGGTTACCTCTTCACTTCAAGGGGAAGGTGCAATTCCTGGTGTAACTGTTACTGTTAAGGGTACAACAATAGGTGCCATAACAGATGTGAATGGAAAATTCTCACTTACAGCGCCCCAGAATGCAACCACCCTGGTTTTCTCCTATATCGGGATGAAAAAACAGGAAGTTGACCTTGGCGGCCGCAAAGTAATTGACGTTGTAATGGAACCCGATCTTTTGGGTTTGGATGAAGTTGTGGTGACTGCTCTCGGGATTTCCCGTGAGAAAAAAGCACTTGGTTATTCGGTACAGGACCTTGGTGGTGACAATATCGAGAAGACAAAAGTATCGAACATTGTCAATGCTTTCCAGGGTAAACTCTCAGGAGTACAGATCACCAACTCAGACGGTGGTGTAGCATCTGGTGTAAGGGTACTTATCAGAGGTGTGAACTCACTCTCTGCAAGTGGTGATAACCAGCCGCTCTTTATTGTTGATGGTGTGCCTATAAACAACTCAACCACTGACGCTGGATGCATATGGCGGAAGAGACTATGGAAATGCCGCAGGCGATATTAACCCTTCAGACGTTGCTAATATAAGTGTATTAAAAGGAGCAAGTGCAGCCGCCCTCTATGGTTCACGAGCTGTTAACGGCGTTATCCTTATTACTACAAAATCAGGTAAAGGCCAGAGCAGGCCTCGGTGTTTCACTTGAAGAGAACATGATGTGGTCAACACCTCTTGTTATTCCTAAATTTCAAAACCTTTACGGACAGGGTTCCAGTCACGGTCCCGGACTCGGACAGTATTCATTTAATATATAGATGGTGCTTACGGTGGTGTAAATGACGGTGTTGATGAGAGCTGGGGTCCCCCACTCGACGGAAGACTTATTCCTCAGTTCGACAGTCCTTATGATCCTGAAACCGGTGTTCGTACTGCGACTCCATGGATAGCTCATCCGAATAACATTAAAAGTTTTTTTGAGACAGGTCTTCAGAGAACTACCACTCTTGCAGTAGCTGGTTCAAAACAAGGTGCAAATTTCCGTCTTTCTGTAGCAAACCAGAAAATTACCGGTATTCTTCCGAATACTGACCTTACAAAAAATAACGTTTCATTAAATGGTGAAATTGCTGTTACAGACAAGATTACCGTTGGCGGTTCCGCTTCATATATAAGCAATAAAAGTAATAACATCGCTGAGAATGGATACAATGGTGGTAACCCGATGCAGTCACTGGGTCAGTGGTTTGGTCGTCAGGTCGATATGTCTGTTCTTAAAGCAAGATATAATGAACTGAACCCTCTCACCGGAACTCCTTTCAACTGGAATTCAAGTTATCATAACAACCCTTACTGGAACCTCTATAATAATACAAACTCCAGGAACAGGGACAGGATGATTGGTAACATGAACATGTCGTGGAAATTCACCGACTGGTTATCATTCAGAGCAACAGCCGGAACTGACTGGTATGTTGAGGATATTATGGAAAGAGTTGCTGTTGGTGACGTTGGAATAGGATACCCAAAAGGTTATTTCAGCAGTTATTCAAACCGCAGACAGGAAGTCAATGCTAACGCCAGATTGGAAGTTGTTAAAAACTTTGGTGATTTCACTTTTAACGGATCATTAGGTACAGAATACAACCATTATAACAGACAGTACCGTGAGACAAAAGTTGCAGAGCTGATTATTCCGGATCTATATTCGGTTAATAACGCTGCCGTCCCGGCAACAACAAGCATACTTGAAAATCATCGTGAATTACAGAGTGTATTTGGGACAGCAAACTTTGGATTCAGAAACTTTATATTCCTCGATTTAACAGGAAGAAATGACTGGTCCTCGACTTTACCACTGGATAATAACTCTTATTTCTATCCTGCAGCATCACTTTCATTAGTTGTTACCGATGCTTTTCATATTAAATCGAATTTTCTTTCATTCCTGAAATTGAGAGGAAGTTATGCACAGGTAGGTGGAACAGCCGCTGAATACTCGCTTACAGGGACATATACTGCTGATCAGCCATTCAATGGCAATCCTTCTCTTAATTATACTTCAACAATTCCACCACTCGGACTTAAACCTCAAAATAAGAAATCCAAAGAGTTTGGTCTTGAGTTGAAACTCTTTAATAACAGAATCGGGTTTGATGCATCTTTCTATAAAGAAAACACTATCAACCAGATCCTGAATATCGCTGTTTCAAACACAACAGGTTTTTCAAGCAAAACAATTAATGCTGGTAACCTTCAGAACAGCGGTGCTGAATTGCAGTTAAACCTTACTCCTGTTCAGACAAAAGACTTTTCATGGGACATCGCTCTTAACTGGTCAAGGAACGTGAACAAAGTTGTTTCACTTTATGGCGACATGAAATATTACAGTCTTTATGACCTTAGCTGGGGTGGTTATGTTTATGCATTCCCGGGTAAAGAGTATGGAACTATTTTCGGTTATGCTATTGTTCGTGAAAATGCAACCCCGGTATATTATGATGATGCTAAAACTCAGCTTGCATATTATACATACTCAGGAAGACCGGTTGTTACAAAAGCCGGACGTTACATCCGTTCAGGACAAAGAACTCCGCTTGGTAACGTTTATCCCGACTGGTTTGGTGGAATTACCAATACATTAAATTACAAGAAAATTAACTTCAGCTTCCTTATCGACTTCAAAAAAGGTGGCGATCTTTTCTCGGAAACTCATATGTTTGGTACATATACAGGAGTGCTTGCACCTACTGCAGCTATCAATGCTAACGGCAAAAACGTTCGTGATGCTTTAGCTGATGGTGGTGGCGTACTTATAGAAGATGCTGTTTACGGAAAAGTAAACACAGATGGTACAATCCAGTTCCTGGATGCTACCGGTGCAAATAGTGATGCTCCTATTGGTAACTCAACTTATGTTGACGCTAATACATGGGCTTATGATACTTATGGGAAAACAGAATTGTCAGTGTTCGATGGTAGCTTTACCAAACTTCGTGAAGTTGCATTGGGATATACATTTGACAAAATCGGTTTCTTGAATAAAGCAGGGATCAAAAATGTAGCTTTGTCGCTTATCGGACGAAACCTGTGGATCATTCATAAGAACGTTCCGGATATTGACCCAGAGGTCGGTAATAGTGCTGGTAATACTAGTGTTGGTGCAGAACAGAACACTATTCCTTCAACCAGATCTTATGGTTTCAATATAAAGATTAACTTCTAACCTAAATGATTCTGATTATGAAATATTTAAACATAACAAAAAAAATTATACCGGGATTGTTCCTGATTGTAGGTCTTCTCTCATCCTGTACAAAGGATTATGAAAAGATCAACAAGAATCCGAATAATCCAGTTGTTGTCCCGGCAATTGATGTCTTTACTAATGCAGAACAAACTGCAATTAGCCGTCAGTTAGGCGGATGGATCCAGCATACTTATCTTGGAGTATGGAGCCAGCAATGGTGCAAAGTTCAGTACATAGACGAAGACAGGTACATGCCACGTGATATGTCAAGTTATTTCCAGGACCCTTATACTAGGGAGCTCAAGAACCTTACAATTGTGATTTCTAAAGCTGCAGAAGAAAAGAATCCATCTTTGGTAGCTGCTGCAAAGATCATGAGAGCCTGGGTATTTATGTACTTAACTGACAACTGGGGCGATATTCCTTACAGTGAGGCATTGCAGGGATTCAGTATCGACGGGACTTTAACTCCCAAATATGATTCACAGTCAAGTATCTACGCTGATGCCCTGACTCAACTGGAAGAAGCAAATTCAGCTCTTGCCGGAAGTATTATTAGTGTTGGTACAGGTGACCTTATTTACGGTGGTGACCCAGCTGCATGGCAAAAATTTGCAAACTCTCTTAAACTGAGGATATTAAATCGCGCAGCAGGAACTCCATGGACATTTACCTATACCATGGTTGCTCCTCAGGCACCTGTTACAACTACTGCAGGGGCTGCCGCATTAGCAGATGCTGATGCCCAGATTGGTGCAATTCTTGCCGATCCTGCAACGTATCCGGTTTTTGAATCGAATGATGATAATGCAGCACTCGTATTCCCTGGTCTGCCTTATAGAAACGATATTTATAATACTCTTTATACCAGAACAGACCAGGCTATTTCTGAAACTATGGTTGACTGGCTGCAAGCAAGAACTGACCCAAGAATTCATATCTACGGTCAGCCTACACCAAATTCTGTAGACACACCTCCTCTTGAGTATGTTGGGTTCCAGAACGGACGTGGTATTACTTCAGCTTCTTTCCCTGCAATATCATTGCTCGGAACAAAAGTTGCCTACGCAGAAAAAGCACCACTCTATGTATTATGCCTTGATGAGATTGAACTTATTAAAGCTGAATATTATAAGAGAATAGGGAATGATGTTGCAGCCAAAACAGCTTATGAAGCTGGTATTGCAGCTTCAATGGAGAGATGGGGCGTTATTGATGGAGGTAATGTTTTCCCATCATGGGGAAAGACTGCAATTACCACCAGTACAGTTGGTGTACCTGTTGATTATGCCACATATCTTGCTAATCCTCTCGTAGCATGGGGAGGGTCAGACGCTCACAAATTCCAGCTTATTTGCGAACAAAGATGGGCAGGTATGTACGGACAGGGTGTTCAGGCTTACGCAGAAGTAAGAAGATCAGGCTTCCCGGAAAGAATATTTGAATATAAACTTGAAGGAGCTTATTACCCGAACCTCGGACTTCCTATCAGATTGCAATATGCATTAACTGAGGATACCTATAATACAAACAATGTTACTGCAGCAAAATCTGCACAGAATATTGAAGCAATAAATGAAGGTATGTTCAGTACAAATGGTACTACCAGCCAGATCTGGTGGAATACAAGAAAAAATCCAATACCTACACAAACTGATGTACATTAGAATCAGGCAGGTTTATTTTATAATTGAAGAGAGCTCTTACAGGCTCTCTTCTTTTTTAAAATCTAATTTAACTTTAACTCTCTGTTTTTGTTATTACAATTGAATATTAATGTTATACAATAATTCTATTCGATGAAAAAGATGATTTTTTTTATCGTCGCTATCAGATTGTCTTTATATGCACCAATAATTCTTGCACAAAGTTCATGTAAAGTACTGATGCCTGAAATTAGCGGCGAATATACCGGATCGTGCAAGAATGGCCTGGCTCAAGGTGTAGGAAAAGCTATTGGATTGGACCGGTATATGGGTGAATTCAAAAAAGGTTTGCCTCAGGGCGTGGGAACTTATATATGGCATACAGGTGAGACCTACACGGGTGAATGGAATAAGGGACTCATGGATGGGAAAGGTACTTATGTAATTAAATTAGTGGACAGAGATTCAACGTTATCAGGTATCTGGCGTGATGGCAAGTACATGGGAGAAAAGGAACTTGCTCCATATGTTCTTGAATACAGGAGTAATATTGGTAGAGTTTCATTCATGAAAGTAGGAGACAGACCCTATGTCAAATATGTATTTTCACGCAACGGCGGCGAAACGAATAATATAAATAATCTGTTACTGTTGGGAAGTTCAGGCACTGAGAGTACTAATAAGGGATTTACCGGCTACGAACAGGTAACCTTTCCATTTAAAGGCAAGGTTACTTACAGTGCCCCCAACGCATTCATGGCGACAATTCTTTACTGCGAGCTCAGAATAGTAATAAATGAACCTGGTTCCTGGATTGTGACAATGTTCTATTAGCGTAAGAATTTCCAGAGTCTTTTTACTCCGATTTCAGATTAACAAGCTCAAGCCGGGTAGTTGTTGCCCGCAGGACTCTGATGACGAATTTTCCGATTCTTATTATGTCATTGCTATTGGGGATACTTCCATGATAAAAGAGAATCATGCCGGCTAGTGTCTCATAATCATTTTCTTCCGGCAGATTTAAATGGTATTTTTCATTCAGGTAATCAATTTCGAGACGTCCTGACAATATATATTCATTGTTTCCGACGATCTTTTCGATCAGATCTGTAGTGTCGTGTTCATCTTCAATGTCTCCCACGATCTCTTCCATTACATCTTCTATTGTAACCATCCCTGACGTTCCACCGAATTCATCAACCACAAGCGCTATGTTCTTCTTCTCTTCCACAAATATCTTAAGAAGCTTGTTTGCAGGCATTGTCTCAGGTACAATGGCCAGCTTCCTCGTCATTGATGCTAATCTCTGATGGATTTTTGAAAATGTCCTTCAGTTCAAAATAGCCTATTATATTGTCAATTGATTGCTGATAGATAAGAATCCTCGATAATCGTGTCTCAACAAATTTCTCTTTGAGCTGAGCGACTGTACTTTTCGAATCAATCGCTTCAATTTCAGTGCGGGGAACCATACATTCCCTTAGTTTCACATTTGAGAAGTCTAATGCATTCTGAAAAATCCTGATATCACGGTGATCAGGTTCAGATTCTTCCCTGATCTGTTTGCTGTGGGTAACAAAATAGTCGAGATCTACCTTGCTGAAAATGATATCTTCCTGCTTCTTCTCCCCCGGATTGATCCTGAAGAAAATCCTGAGTATTAGATTGGCTGCAGAGACGGTAAACTTGCTAATCGGATAGAAAAGCAAATAAAAAAACAGGGTAGGAATACTTAAGAATTTGAGAAAAAAATTCGGGGATATAATAAATATGGTTTTAGGAAGGAACTCCGCAACCAAAAGTATGATTGCTGTCGATAACAATGTATTTATAACAAGAATTATAAGTTCTGATCCGATAAAAGGAGCAAGTAATGATCCCAGTATTTTTGAGAAAATCAAACCATAGATAACCAGGGAAAAATTATTTCCAATAAGCATTGTGGCAATATACTGTCCGGGATTGTTCGTAAAAAGTTTGACTATTTTCGATCCGAACACACCTTGTTTCCTGTCTAGTTCAATACGAAGTTTATTTGATGAGACAAAAGCGATTTCCATACCGGAAAAGAACGCCGACAGGATTATTGCAAGAAGAATTATCAGAAACACGTTCATAATTCAAAGTTAGCTCTTTTTCCTCTGTTTATGCCTAACCCATGCAAAAACAAAGCAGACCAGAGCCATAAGTGCAAATATGGGGATTTTACTGCCACCGGTTGTAAAAGCCAGTCGTGTCCCGGCAATTATACAGAGAATGCCGGTAACCAACCAGATTATTTCCATTGCAATCAGTGAGCTATTCTTCATCAAAGGATATGTCGGCTGTTACTTTAAATATCCTTCTGCGGGTAAGATGAGTATCCGACTCAAAACCTATTCCCTGTGTTACCTGATCTTCGCTTGTTATCTTTACAAACCTGTCAGTGTAAATTTTATCCTTCTCCTGGTTCCAGAACAGTAATTCAGTCTCAAGGCGTTCATCTTTATCATTGAGGACTACGACGCTGTCTCTGAGTTCCCATAGATTATTATCGGTGCACTTTGCATACTTGGCTGTAACCCTTGCCTGAGGAGTTTCTTTTCCATTGTACAGGATAACCTTAATGCCGGATGTAAAGTCCGAATATGGCGGATCTGCATTATCGTACTTCTCCAGCAGTGGTGCAGACAACTGCAGTTGAATAAGTCCTGAATCGGACAGGGTTGTCGTGAAATCCCTTGCTGTTAATGAAGGAAGCGTCAGCAGGTCAGACTTAGGAATTACAGGAATCCTGCTCTCACATGATGCGAGTAATACGGCAATTATTGCAGCAATTGTAATAAGTAAATATTTAAGGGTAAAATATTTCATGCCTGTAGAAAAAATGCTGCAGGATTTCTATTCATATTTTCGTTTGATGAACCAGTAGTCATACAGATTCAGGCTTAATCCTGCAGTAAGATAATTTTCATAATGAAGACTGGATGAGAGAGAGCCGTTTTTCCTGGTGTAATCCATATACAGATTCAGAGTACCCCATGAGTAATTAACACTGTTTGTTGCGTGTCTGATCGGGATCCCCAAACCGATGCTTGCACCATATTCTTTAATTTGCTCTCCGTTAATTATCAGGTAATTATCTCCGATATGTGCTCCAACGCGATACTCCATCCTGTTTACAAAACTGAAGTTGGAGAATTTATCCGGGATATATTCAGCTCCAAATATCAGGCTGCGTGTATCAGCTGCATACCCTGATGAACCAGGGATAACTGAAGCAGACCATTTTGTGGAAATGTAATCAAGCCCGGTGGTGAACTTGTATTTTTTACCAAATGCAACTCCCAGCCTGATTGTGGAGGGAATAAATGTTTTAGCATTATTATCAGCGACATAAGAAATAGTATCCTGAATACTGAATGCTGTATATTTCAGTGAAAGCTGATTATATTTTGTGCTGAAGTTTTTTCCCGCCGTGAGAGAGGCTCCAAAAGTCAGATAATAGTTATTTTTAAAATTGCCGGTGTATTGTAATCCGTAATCGAAATTGAGGCCACGTATTTCCAGTTTCTCTTCACTGCTGTTGTGGAAAGAGGTCAGGTAATCGCCAAATATAAACTGATTTGTCCTTGATAATTGGCCCGACATAAATGTCATGTTTATGCCTAACGATAAACTTTTAGTGATATTGAGACCTGTGCCGATGAAAAATTTCGTAATTCCACCATTTCCGTTATGGTCAATTACATATTCACCAATATTAGGATCGTAAGTTGGATCAGTTTCTGTAACTGAACTGTTGATGCTATAATATCCCGAACTGACAGGAATTATTCCAACAGCAACGCCGAAGCCTTTTGCTATCGGAAAACCTATGATAAGATGATGGAAATCCATGTCGTCCGACTTATATTTTGCAGAACTTCCAGCCATAATATTCTTTCCATAATCCAGGCCAAAGTCGAAGACAAATGAATTTGTGTCAAGACTGCTGTAAGAAGCCGGATTTGTAAAATATATCGAATTGTTGTCTCTGATTGCTACTCCTACACCTCCCATACCAAGACTTCTGAAAGATCCCTGCGGTTCCAGACTACCTATGTTAAACCTTGAGTAAGGTGTATTGATAAGTTTTTGTCCGGTGGCAGTCATACCAAACGATAATATGAAAATTGAGAGGATTATTATCTGCTTATTTCGCATTGTATTCCAGGATATAATTTAAACCATCAATCACTATATCAGGCTTATAAGTGATTTGATAATTGATTTTGTCTTTAAGAAATTCACTATCCCCGCCTGTCAGTATAATTTTGAAATCTGTAAGTTTATTTTCAAACGTGCGAATATACTCATTTATTTCATAAGTAAGCCCCGTAATTACTCCTGCCATGATAGCATCGCGGGTATTTCTCCCCGGGTTGGTGAAATTTTCTTCAGATGTTACCATCGGTAATTTATCAGTGAACTTGTTTAAGGCTCTGAATCTCATCGTTAACCCTGGTGAGATATTTCCGCCTTTATAAATATCAGCTGACAAAAAATCAAATGTTAATGCAGTACCGGCATCAATGATAAGAACTTCTGAGCCAGGAAATAACTTGAAAGCTCCGGCAACAGCCGCAATACGATCAGTGCCGAGAGTTTCAGGAGTATCATATTCAATTTTAAAGGGAAGCAAAGACTTGTGTGAGAGTATATGAACAGACGGAATACTCGAAAATAGAAGATCGGAAATAAATTGTGGTAATGATCTGACCGATGAAACAATTGCACGCTGGACATTGTGCCCCGATAATCTTCTCTCCACTTCCGGGCAGGTTAACTCATCTATCCGGTCCTGCGATAGACATTCATTTCGTTCGTAGAGAGCCAGCTTTGTGCTGGTATTTCCAATGTCAACTATAAGATTCATAGAGCAAAAGTAATAAAAAGTGACTAAAGTGCCTAGAGTGAGCTAGAGTGAGCTAAAGTTGAAAGTTAGTAAAAACGTTCTTAAAGTCCCCCCTTGGGGGGATTTAGGGGGTGAGCCCCTCGGGGGATTTAGGGGGTAAACTCAGGACGCCGGAGTACTGACCACATGCGCTTCCAGAATCTCGTTCAGCACTCGTATAGCAGACTTAACCGATTTTATATCATTGATAGTCAGACTGAGCTTAGCAGCTTTTTGTTTCATGTTCATTTGTTTTTGCTTCCTGTTGACATAATTCATTATTGATACAAAGAGCGAGCTTCTGTAAAACTGAGAGTTTGGATCTGATACAAAATTGGCAATCAGGAGATTATTTTTAAGCAGGATTTTTTCAATACCAATTTTTACTGCTATCCATTTGATTCTTACAATATCAAGAAGTGCCTGGGCAGGAGCGGGGATTTGTCCGAACCTGTCAATCAGCCGCTTCTCAAATGAGCAGAGCGCTTCCTCCGAATCAATCTCATTAAGCTCTTTATATAATCTTATTCTTTCCGAAATATTTGAAATATACTCATCGGGGAACATGATTTCCAGATCAGTGTCGATTTGAAAATCAGATGTATATTGTTTTTCGTTCCAGGGTCTCTTCTGTGTTTCTGCTTTTACCTCATGGTTGGGCGTCTCTTTAAATTCAGCATCTCTCAATTCTATCATTGCTTCATTCAGGATTCGCTGATATGTTTCGAAACCAACATCCGCAATAAACCCGCTCTGTTCACCACCCAAAAGGTTTCCCGAACCTCTGATGTCGAGATCCTGCATTGCTATATTAAATCCGCTACCGAGTTCTGAAAACTCCTCAATTGCCTTGAGTCTTCTCCTGGCATCATGTGTGAGGGTGGTCAGAGGAGGAGCAAGAAGGTAACAGAATGCCTTTTTGTTTGACCGCCCCACCCGTCCTCTGAGCTGATGCAATTCTGACAATCCGAAATGATGGGCATCATTTATAAATATCGTATTGGCATTTGGAATGTCGAGACCCGATTCAATTATTGTTGTTGCAAGAAGCACATCATAATCACCCTGGATGAAATCAAACATCACATTTTCCACATGTGGTCCATCCATCTGTCCATGGACAATAGCAGTTTTTACATTAGGGCAGATCCGGTTTATCTGGGATTCAATCAAACGGATATTTTCAACTCTGTTATGTATAAAAAACACCTGTCCGTTTCGTGATACTTCATACTCAATACCCTCTTTGATGATCTCTTCATTGAATCCGTGCAGTTCTGTGACGATAGGCATCCTGTTGGGCGGCGGGGTGTTAATGATAGAGAGATCACGCGCCCCCATGAGTGAGAACTGCAATGTCCTTGGTATAGGAGTAGCAGTAAGAGTGAGAGTATCCACATTTGCTTTTATCTTTTTTAGCTTTTCCTTTACTGAAACGCCGAATCTTTGTTCTTCATCAATTACAAGAAGACCAAGATCCTTGAATTTTACATCCTGCCCAACAAGTTTATGTGTACCTATTATAATATCGATTTTGCCTTCGGATAAATCAGCCAGGATTTTTTTCTGTTCAGCTGCTTTTTTATGACGGCTTATATATTCGACATTACACGGGAATCCCTTTAATCTTGCTGAAAATGTTTTATAATGCTGAAGAGCAAGAATAGTAGTCGGTACAAGTACGGCAGTCTGCTTGCTGTCAGATACTGACTTGAAGGCTGCCCTGATAGCAATTTCTGTTTTTCCAAAGCCAACATCACCGCAAACCAGCCGGTCCATGGGGTGTTCAGCTTCCATATCCTTCTTTACGGCAATTGAAGCGGTAAGCTGATCGGGGGTATCCTCGTAGATGAATGATGCTTCCAGTTCGCGCTGAAGATAGGAGTCGGGGGAAAAAGAATATCCCGGCGATGCCATCCTTTTAGCATACAGAAGAATCAGATCTTTGGCGATATCTTTAACCCTTGACTTTGTTGCCTGTTTAAGCTTTTGCCAGGCACCTGAACCAAGTTTATAAATTTTTGGTTCAGTATTATCCTTCCCTTTATATTTTGAAATGCGGTATAATGAATGAATACCAACATACAGAATATCATTATCTCTGTAGACCAGCTTTATGGCTTCCTGTATCTTGCCATTGACTTCAATTTTTTCAAGTCCCCCGAATTTTCCTATTCCATGATCGATATGAACGACATAATCGCCCGGATTCAAACCGGTAAGTTCTTTTACCGAAATGCTTTCTTTTTTTGTAAAATATCCTCTTATCCTGAACTTATGATACCTGTCAAATATCTGGTGATCAGTAAATATTGAAATCATAAGATCGTGATCGGTAAATCCGCTGTGCAGATTGAGCAACAGGGAATTAAAATGCGCATCGGGATTTATTTCGGCAAAGATATCTCTTAGTCTTTCTATCTGCGATTCACTTTCCGAGATTATAAATGTTTCGTAACCCGTCAGAATTATTCGATAAAAGCTTGTCGGTAAGCAGTTCAAAGTTCTTATTGAAAACCGGTTGCGGTTCTGTATGAAAATCAAACCTGGCATCCGTTGTGGTGCTGCCGCGTTTTCCAAATTCCAGCATATTGAATTTCCTGCAATTGTCAAGAAACCGGTTTCCTGTCATCACAATCTCTTTCTTATCCGTTATTTGTCCCGATTCTTCACGCTGGGTGGTCTGAAAATATATGTTGTTTATTTTTTCCTTGATGTATTCTGCATCTTCAATCCAGATAAGAGAAGATGGAGGAAGAAAATCGGTAAAGGAATCATTTATCTCTTCAATTGATATATCCTGAATATTCGGTATAATGGAGATCTGTTTGTGAATACTTACCGATAACTGATCATCCGTATTAAATGACCTTATAGTCTCAACCTCCTCCCCGAAAAAATCAATTCTGAAGGGAAGATCGGCGGAATAGGAAAATACATCTGCAATGCTTCCTCTTATTGAATACTGCCCGGGTTCATAAACAAAATCTGTCCGGGTAAAATTATACTCATGAAGCATCTCTTCAAGAAATTCGAGAGAGATCTTATCTCCTTTGCTAATATTAAATGTGTTCTTTTTAAGGTTTCTCCGGCTTACAACCTTCTCCATAACCGACTCAGGATAAGTAACCACAATACCTTTCCTTTTACCAGAGGCAAGATGATTTAAAACTTCTGTCCTGCAGAACAATATTAGCAGGTTCGGTTTGTTCATACTGAACCGATCTTTTATAAGTGGAGGGGAAAAAAAAGACAGCATCTTCACCAAGCAGAGAGACGAGATCGTTATAAAAGTATGCAGCATCTTCCTTTTCAGGGATAATTACCACATGAGTTGTCTGTGTCTTTTGAAAGACCAGGGAGAGAATCATCGATCTGGAAGAGCCAGTCAACCCGGTGATCAGGATATCAGGTGTCTTATCAGAGATGATAGTCTCAATCAGTTCCGGCAGCACCTTATGCTTTTTGTAATGTTCTGTTATCTGGTTCTCTTTCATCTATTATTAAGTCGCACCGATTGTTTTTATAAAATAATTTGCAAAGATAGCGATCCTTTTCTTTTTCTCCCTTGGCTCACACCCCTAAATCCCCCAAGACTTTAAGCATTCGGTTTTATAGGCTTTTACCCCTAAATCCCCCAGGGGGGACTTTAAGATTTCGGTTAAGATTTAAACAGCAGTTCTTCCCTCGCTTTTACCCCTAAATCCCCCAATAGGGGGACTTTAAGCATTCGGTTTACTCGTATATGCAGTATTTCCCTGGCTTTCACCCCTAAATCCCCCAAGGGGGACTTTAAGCATTCGGTTAACTCGTAAATGCAGTATTTTCTTGGGTTCCTCCTAATCTACCGAGGGAGACTTTAATACCGGATATTCTGATGTTTTGACTTTGACTAGAACACCGGAGGTGTTCCATCATTAATAGATAGATGAATGCATGAAAAAATATTGAACCCCAGAGGGGTTCCATAATATTGGAGAGGATTTTTCAATTACTGAGAATTTGATGGAACCCCTCCGGGGTTCTAAAATACTATTGAGATTTTGTGTTCTATTATTGATGGAACCCCTCCGGGGTTCTGCATAAAATAAAACAGGATGTGAGGTTTGTTGAAAATCCCAAGTCCCCCCTGGGGGATTTAGGGGTGGGGGATTTAGGGGTAAAAACAGGGTGAAATGATTGTGTTCTTAATCATAAATCCTAATTTTAGCCTAAATTAATCGGAATATGAAGGTTTATAAATTTGGCGGAGCCTCAGTAAACGATGCTGCAGGAATAAGGAATCTCTCGAATATCATATCTGATGATGCAGGGGAGCTGGTTATTGTAGTTTCTGCCTTCGGAAAAACTACCAATGCGCTTGAGCAAGTATTAAAAGCCTGGTTAGACGCTGATGTAAAATATTCGGCACTGCTTGATGAGATTCATTCAACACATAAATCAGTAATAAAGGACCTCTTTGGAGATGACACTGTTGTAATTGGGAAGATTGATGTATCCTTTGCTTTGCTTCGGAATCATTTATTATCCTCAACCAGTGGGGAATACGATTTTGAATACGATCAGGTAGTATCATATGGAGAGATCTGGTCAACCATCATTGTTGCAGAATACCTTAAGCTCAAAATGCCTGAAACTGAATGGTGCGATATCAGAGAAATCCTATTAACTGACGACAGATATCGCGATGCAAATGTATTGTGGAGTGAAAGCACAATAAGAGTTACATCCTTCTTTAATTTCAGTAAAGTCAGAATCTATGTAACCCAGGGTTTCATTGGCGGCACAGTTGCAGGAAATGCCTCGACACTCGGACGCGAGGGTTCTGACTATACAGCTGCCATACTGGCAAATATGCTTGATGCCGAGTGTGTTGTTGTGTGGAAAGACGTGGAAGGTATTATGAATGCTGATCCGAAATGGCTGCCTGAAGCAAGGAAAATGGATGAGATTTCTTACAAAGAAGCCGTTGAGATGTCATTCTCAGGGGCAAAGGTGATTCACCCGAAAACCATTAAACCGCTTGCACAACAAAAACATACCTCTTTTTGTAAAATCATTTCTTGCACCCAATGGATCAGGCACTGTAATAAAATCCGATGCAACACTAAAAGAGGTGATGCCCGTATTCATAAAGAAAGAAGATCAGATCCTTATTTCAATTACTCCCAAGGATTTTTCTTTCGTGATGGGGGATAATCTGAGCAGGATATTTCATACATTCATTACAGTGGTATAAAGGTCAATCTTGTGGAAGCCAGTGCAATCAGTATCGATGTTTGTATCGATGATGAACGGATGAAGGTTGATATCCTCCTCAATGATCTTAAATCAGAATTCGTAATTGTCTATAATCGAAAACATCGAATTGCTTGCGATTCGACATTTTACTCCTGAAGCTATCCAATCAGTGACAAACAGCCGCGAGATACTTGCTGGAACAAAGAACGAGAAGCACTGTGAGATTTGTGGTGAGGAAGAATGCCTCTTACGCCCGGTCAAACATTAGCCTTTGTCTCGCGGTAATCTTCTTTTATCACTCCATTATCAACACTATGGTTCCGTTAATGATTGTCTGAACGACTTTCGTATGGAAAGTAACTCCTTCAAAGGGAGACCAGCCGCATTTATAGAGGATATTATTTTTTGAAACACTCCATGGGTTATAAGGATCGACCAGTACAAGATCGGCCTTATATCCTTTCCTTATAAATCCTCTTTTCCTTATGTTAAATAGTATGGCAGGATTATGGCACATCATCTCAACTATTTTTTCAAGGCTGAAGATTTTCCGATGCCAGAGTTCCAGCATAATATTTAATGAATGCTGAATAAGCGGGCCGCCGGAAGGTGATTTAAAATAGGTGTTGTTCTTTTCTTCAAGTGTATGAGGTGCATGATCAGTTGCCACTACATCGACAAGATTATTATTTACTGCATTGATAAGAGCATCCCGGTCGAACCTTGTCTTTATAGCGGGATTCCATTTAATACGATTTCCCAGGACCTCATAAGAAGAATCTTCAAACCAGAGATGATGTACACAAACTTCGCCTGTTATGCGTTTTTCACTTAAAGGCAGATCATTTCTAAAGAGCTTAAGCTCATCAGCTGTTGAAAGATGAAGTATGTGAAGCCTTGTGTTGTGTTCTTTTGCAAGATTTACTGCATGGGAAGAAGATTTGAAACAGGCTTCCCTGCTGCGGATTAACGGATGCATACTTACAGGCACATCCTCCCCGTATTTTTTCCTGTAAATCTCCATGTTGCTCCTGATTATAGGTTCATCTTCGCAATGAGCTGTTATAGGAAGTGTTGTATTTGCGAACAAGTTCTTTCAATGCTTTTTCATTGTCAACCAGCATATTACCTGTTGACGAACCCATAAATAGCTTTATTCCGCAAACCGACTCATGATCGGTTCTTTGTACTTCATTGAGATTTGTATTGGTTGCTCCCAGGTAAAAAGAATAATTCGCGAAAGAATTTTCGGAACCAATCAGGTATTTTTCATTCAGCAAGTCTATTGTTATGGTCTGCGGATTTGTATTTGGCATATCCATAATGGAAGTAACCCCACCGGCAACTGCGGATTTTGATTCACTATAGATATTGCCTTTATGTGTTAACCCCGGTTCTCTGAAATGAACCTGATCGTCTATAATACCGGGTAACAATAATAAGCCGGTCGCATCAATTATGTTTGTATCAGGAAGAATTTTAATATCATTTGAATTGCCAATTGATGTAATCAGCTCATCTTCAATGTGAACATGGCCGATGAATGTTTTTCCTTCATTTACTATTGTTGCATTCTTAATAAGGATATTGCTCATAATAATATTGTATTCTTCATTGACATTTAACTTCCCAATCCAGGGCCTCAGTTTTTCACAAACCAGCTTCTGACAGTCATTCTCAGCACTCCCCAGAGAGCTTCATTAAAAATACCTCCTGTCATCTTTGATGCACCGAGTTTTCTGTCGGTAAAGATTATTGGGATCTCAACGATTTTAAAACCAAGTTTCCATGTTTTGAACTTCATCTCAATCTGGAATCCATAACCAACTGATTTTATCTTATCGAGTCTGATTTTCTCAAGCACCTCTTTTTTGTAACACTTGAACCCGGCAGTTGTATCCATTATCTTCATCCCTGTGATGAACCGGACATATATAGATGCTATGTATGACATAAGAACCCTGGAAAGTGGCCAGTTAACTACATTCACTCCGCTGATATATCTCGAACCGATTGCCAGATAAGCACCATCCTCGGTACAAGCCTGATATAGCCTGATCAGGTCCTGCGGATCATGCGAAAAATCAGCGTCCATCTCATAAATCAGTTTATAACCCTTTTCAAGCGCCCATTTAAATCCCAGAATATATGCTGTCCCGAGTCCGAGTTTGCCTGGCCTTTCAACCAGATGCAGATTTTGATAATGATTCTGAAGATCTTTGACTATCGTTGCAGTTCCGTCTGGCGAATTGTCATCAATTATCAGTATATCAAAGGGGATCGACAAAGCGGAAATTGCTTTTACAATTGCTTCTATATTTTCCCGCTCTTTATATGTAGGGATAATGACTATATTTGATATTTCATCCATATTGGTGCGAAAATAAGGAAAATCGTTAAACAGATATTATTTCAGTTGTATTATTTGAGTAAGAAAGGTCAATATAGCATGACATTAAGTGTTATTATTACAGTTTGTTAATATAACAAAAGAGAAGGACAGCTGATAAATTAATTGTATGAAAACTTTAATACGCATTACAATTTTATTCTTTTTGGTCGTTCCGGAGGCTTTCTCTCAGGATTTAAACTGGAGACTGGACGTTTATAATTTTTTTGATAATTCGGAATTTTCCCGATCCGCTTTCAAGACACCGCAGACAATGTCAGGAATTATTGTCTCACCTGAAGCCGGGATTATTTGGGATACTGTAAATAAGGTGAACATCGGTGTGAGTCTTTTACATGAATATGGCAGTCCGACTGCCATTGGCAGCTTTTTCCCGACAGCATATTATGAATCCGACAGAGGCCCGTTGAGATTTATTATGGGAGCCTTTCCCCGTTCACGAGTACTGCAAAGTTATCCTCGCCTGTTCTTTCAGGATTCTGTTTCATATTATCGTCCTGTCATTAATGGTCTGTTTACCGAGTACAGAAAGGGAGAGAATTACATTAATGTATGGCTTGACTGGACCGGGCGTCAGTCGAAGACAGTGAATGAGCAATTTTTTATCGGGTTCAGCGGGAGATATAAGAAGGATATTTATTATGTTCAACATTATGGCGCAATGTTCCATTATGCGGCAAAAGCCGACCCGGTTATTGAGGAACCTTTGCATGACAACCTCTTATTCCTGACATCGGTTGGTATCGATCTTGCTGGGAAGACCTGTTTTAATAAACTTGAGGTAAATGCAGGATGGGCTGCGAGGGTTGAGCGGTCGAGGGCCGAAAATTCAGGATGGATTACTTCTGACGGCTTTGTTATGGAGACCAGGGTAGAATACAAATGGATTGGCCTGTTTAACACTTTTTTCAAAGGAGATAATATGATGCATTATTACCCGGAACTGGGAAACATGCTTTATTGGGGAGATCCTGTTTACAGATCGAAGTGTTCTGACCGTGCTGATGTTTACATTGGTTTTCTGCGTAATAACACTGTAAATATGGATCTTACCTATTCATTAACATTTATGGAGAATCGTGTATACCACGAGCAGATGTTAAAGGTAATTGTAAATCTTAATTCTCTGAAGAGATAATTGTCGTGCAAAATGCAGATAATTAGGTCGGTAAAAATCATGTAAATTTATTTTAAAATTATTTCGTGTTTTTCGCATCTGTTTACTTGCAGGGAAAAAATCAATGTATATCTTTGCATCCCTTTAGGACAAGAAGTTGATTGAAGAGGTTGGGAAGATTAAGATTAAGGCTCTGGAAGCAGAAGGAATGGAGGGAAAGAAAGGGGCGGAAAAAAACATCTTATTTTTAATTTGGAAGAGAAGATAAAAAGATTAACTTTGTCGTCCCAAAAGCAAAATAAAGTTCTTTGAAATTATGAAGTAAACAACCAGGCGAGATATGGAAATCTCGTCAAAATAATAATTCGTTAGTATTTTAGAATTGAGTTCACAGGATTGGTTTTTGTAAAGAGATTTAAGATAATTTTTACAATGAAGAGTTTGATCCTGGCTCAGGATGAACGCTAGCGGGAGGCTTAACACATGCAAGTCGAGGGGCATCACGAGGTAGCAATACTTTGGTGGCGACCGGCGCACGGGTGAGTAACGCGTATGCAACCTACCCTGTACAGGGGGATAGCCCGGAGAAATTCGGATTAATACCCCATAATGATATCGGAAGGCATCTTTTGATATTTAAAGTTTCGACGGTACGGGATGGGCATGCGTGACATTAGCTAGTTGGTAGGGTAACGGCCTACCAAGGCTTCGATGTCTAGGGGTCCTGAGAGGGTGATCCCCCACACTGGTACTGAGACACGGACCAGACTCCTACGGGAGGCAGCAGTGAGGAATATTGGTCAATGGACGTAAGTCTGAACCAGCCATCCCGCGTGCAGGAAGAAGGCGCTATGCGTCGTAAACTGCTTTTCCAGGGGAAGAAAACCTGATACGTGTATCGGCTTGCCGGTACCCTGGGAATAAGCATCGGCTAACTCCGTGCCAGCAGCCGCGGTAATACGGAGGATGCGAGCGTTATCCGGATTTATTGGGTTTAAAGGGTGCGTAGGCGGATTAATAAGTCAGCGGTGAAAACCTTCAGCTTAACTGGAGACTTGCCATTGATACTGTTAGTCTTGAGTACGGTCAAGGTAGGCGGAATGTGTAATGTAGCGGTGAAATGCTTAGATATTACACAGAACACCGATTGCGAAGGCAGCTTACTGGGCCATTACTGACGCTGAGGCACGAAAGCGTGGGGAGCGAACAGGATTAGATACCCTGGTAGTCCACGCCGTAAACGATGATCACTCGCTGTTAGCGATACACAGTTAGCGGCTAAGCAAAAGCATTAAGTGATCCACCTGGGGAGTACGGCCGCAAGGCTGAAACTCAAAGGAATTGACGGGGGCCCGCACAAGCGGAGGAACATGTGGTTTAATTCGATGATACGCGAGGAACCTTACCTGGGCTTAAATGTAGAGTGCATGGGGTAGAAATATCCCTTTCCTTCGGGACTCTTTGCAAGGTGCTGCATGGTTGTCGTCAGCTCGTGCCGTGAGGTGTCGGGTTAAGTCCCATAACGAGCGCAACCCTTATCGTTAGTTGCCAGCGGGTAATGCCGGGAACTCTAACGAAACTGCCGGTGTAAACCGTGAGGAAGGTGGGGATGACGTCAAATCAGCACGGCCCTTATGTCCAGGGCTACACACGTGTTACAATGGCCGGTACAGAGGGCAGCTACCTGGAGACAGGATGCGAATCTCCAAAGCCGGTCTCAGTTCGGATCGGAGTCTGCAACTCGACTCCGTGAAGCTGGATTCGCTAGTAATCGCGCATCAGCCATGGCGCGGTGAATACGTTCCCGGGCCTTGTACACACCGCCCGTCAAGCCATGGAAGTTGGGGGTACCTGAAGTCCGTAACCGTAAGGAGCGGCCTAGGGTAAAACTAGTGACTGGGGCTAAGTCGTAACAAGGTAGCCGTACCGGAAGGTGCGGCTGGAACACCTCCTTTCTGGAGAAGATCAATAACTGTTGGCTGCATCCTATGGAACGCAGTCACTTATCCGCCTGGTTTTTACTTCATTATTATATATTCTAATTTGAAAATTAGATAATTTGAGAATTTGAAAATTGTCACATTTTCAAATTGTCACATTTTCAAATTATTACTGTACTGGAGAAAATCCCTGCCATACTGTAGTATGGGAAAGTACTAATCAGTCCCGTAGCTCAGTTGGTTAGAGCACTACACTGATAATGTAGGGGTCCGCGGTTCAACTCCGCGCGGGACTACTGCGCCCTCCGTAGCTTTAGCGAAGGAGGGCCGTTCCTAAGATGCAGAAGCATGGCAAAAATCCGCCTTCGCTAAAGCTTCGGCGGACAAAGGGGGAATTAGCTCAGTTGGCCAGAGCACCTGCCTTGCACGCAGGGGGTCAAGGGTTCGACTCCCTTATTCTCCACCTATCGTGATTGCGGATTGCGGATTGACGATTGCGGAATTAATCCGAAATCCGAAATCCGAAATCCAAAATCGGACAAGAGTTCTTTTAATTCACAGACAATTGGCAATAGGGCCAGAACAACCAGGGTTAATGGTTGGTATTCAGGGGTTCGACTCCCTTATTATCTACTAGTTAATTTGAAAATTAGCTAATTTGAAAATTTGAAAATAGAATTCCATTTTCAAATTGTCACATTTTCAAATCTTCAAATTGATAAAGTTCTTTGACATATTGGTAACAAAAGTTAGTAAAATTTGATTAACTCAAGAAAGTAAATAAGAGCGCATGGTGAATGCCTTGGCTCTCAGAGGCGATGAAGGACGTGACAAGCTGCGATAAGCAACGGGGAGGAGCAAATATCCAATATATCCGTTGATTTCCGAATGGGGCAACCCACTATGCTGAAGGCATAGTATCCCGCAGCAATGCGGGAAGCAAACCCGGAGAACTGAAACATCTTAGTACCCGGAGGAAAATAAAACAAAAGTGATTCCCTTAGTAGTGGCGATCGAACGGGGAATAGCCCAAACCGATAACGTTTTGGCGTTGTCGGGGTTGTAGGACCAGTGATATTATTATTAATATGAAATGGAAGATGTCTGGAAAGTCATACCGGAGAAGGTGAAAGTCCCGTACATGTAAGTATTAATAATATAATTGGTATCCTGAGTAGGTCGGGACACGAGAAATCCTGATTGAAACTGCCGGGACCATCCGGTAAGGCTAAATACTTCTGAGAGACCGATAGTGAACCAGTACCGTGAGGGAAAGGTGAAAAGTACCCCGAACAGGGGAGTGAAATAGTACCTGAAACCGTGCGCTTACAACCTGTCGGAGCCGATCTACGGATTGGTGACGGCGTGCCTTTTGCATAATGAGCCTACGAGTTACACCTCTCTAGCAAGGTTAAGACTTTAAGAGTTGGAGCCGAAGCGAAAGCGAGTCTGAATAGGGCGTATAGTTAGAGGGGGTAGACGCGAAACTTTGTGATCTATCCTTGGTCAGGCTGAAGTTCCGGTAACACGGGATGGAGGGCCGAACTAGTTGACGTTGAAAAGTCTTTGGATGAACTGAGGATAGGGGTGAAAGGCTAATCAAACTGAGAAATAGCTCGTACTCCCCGAAATGCATTTAGGTGCAGCCTCGTGGTGAGTCTTGCAGAGGTAGAGCTACTGATAGGGCTAGAGGGCTTCACCGCCTATCAACCCCTGACAAACTCCGAATGCTGCAAGATATACACGGGAGTGAGCCTGCGGGTGCTAAGGTCCGTGGACAAAAGGGAAAGAACCCAGACCATCAGCTAAGGTCCCAAAATATATGCTAAGTTGAATTAACGAGGTGCGACTGCTTAGACAGCTAGGATGTTGGCTTGGAAGCAGCCATTCATTTAAAGAGTGCGTAACAGCTCACTAGTCGAGCGGTTGTGCGTGGATAATAATCGGGCATAAGCATATTACCGAAGCTATGGACTAACGTTGAAAGACACGTTATTGGTAGGGGAGCATTCCAGTCAGCGCAGAAGATGTATTGTAAAGTATGTTGGAGCGGCTGGAAAAGAAGATGTAGGCATAAGTAACGATAAGGCCGGTGAGAAACCGGCCCACCGAAAGACTAAGGTTTCCTGATCAACGCTAATCGGATCAGGGTTAGTCGGGTCCTAAGGGTAAGCCAAACGGCGATCTCGATGGACAACTGGTTAATATTCCAGTACCACCGTGTACTGCGAAGGGGTGACGGAGTAGTGAAAGATCCGCGTACTGACGGAATAGTACGTTAAAGGGTGTAGTTAAATCTTTGTGTTAATAGCGTAGAGATGATGAACCTGACAGTACCGTGAGTCTTCGGACAAGCGGATAGTGATCCTAAACAGACTTCCAAGAAAAACCTCTAAGCTTCAGGTACATGGTGCCCGTACCACAAACCGACACAGGTAGTCGAGGAGAGAATCCTAAGGTGCTCGAGTGATCCGTGGCTAAGGAACTAGGCAAATTAGACCTGTAACTTCGGGAAAAAGGTCTCCCTCGCAAGAGGGACGCAGATAAATGGCCCAGGCGACTGTTTAGCAAAAACACATGGCTTTGCGAAATCGAAAGATGAAGTATAAGGCCTGACACCTGCCCGGTGCTGGAAGGTTAAGAGGGGGGGTTATTGTCCTTCGGGATGAGAAGCTCTGAATTGAAGCCCCAGTAAACGGCGGCCGTAACTATAACGGTCCTAAGGTAGCGAAATTCCTTGTCGGGTAAGTTCCGACCTGCACGAATGGTGTAACGATCTGGGCACTGTCTCAGCCACGAGCTCGGTGAAATTGTAGTCCCGGTGAAGATGCCGGGTACCCGCAACGGGACGGAAAGACCCCGTGAACCTTTACTATAGCTTAACATTGATTTTGGGTAAATAATGTGTAGGATAGGTCGGAGACTATGAACCGGTTTCGCCAGGAATCGGGGAGTCACCCTTGAAATACGACCCTTTATTTATCTGGAACCTAACCCCGCAAGGGGAGACATTGTTTGGTGGGTAGTTTGACTGGGGTGGTCGCCTCCAAAAGAGTAACGGAGGCTTCTCAAGGTGCCCTCAGCACGATTGGTAACCGTGCGCAGAGTGCAATGGCATAAGGGCGCTTGACTGTGAGACCGACAAGTCGATCAGGTACGAAAGTAGAGCATAGTGATCCGGTGGTTCCGCATGGAAGGGCCATCGCTCAAAGGATAAAAGGTACTCCGGGGATAACAGGCTGATCGCCGCCAAGAGCTCATATCGACGCGGCGGTTTGGCACCTCGATGTCGGCTCGTCACATCCTGGGGCTGGAGAAGGTCCCAAGGGTTCGGCTGTTCGCCGATTAAAGTGGCACGCGAGCTGGGTTCAGAACGTCGTGAGACAGTTCGGTCCCTATCTGTTGTGGGCGTAGGAGATTTGAGAGAACCTGACACTAGTACGAGAGGACCGTGTTGGACAGACCTCTAGTGTACCTGTTGTGGCGCCAGCTGCATCGCAGGGTAGCTATGTTTGGAAGAGATAAGCACTGAAAGCATCTAAGTACGAAGCTCGTCTCAAGATGAGATCTCCTTTAAGGGTCGTTGAAGACTACGACGTTGATAGGTTGCAGGTGTAAAGGCGGTAACGTCAAAGCCGAGCAATACTAATTACCCGTAAACTTTCTGGAGATTAGATTTTACTGACTTTTATCCGATATGTCTAAGTTATTCATAGATTGCGGAATTGCGTCCCGATAGCTATCGGGACGAAATCCGAAATGATCTTTAGGTGACTATAGCATCGGGGTTCCACCTCTTCCCATTCCGAACAGAGAAGTTAAGCCCGACAGCGCCGATGGTACTGCAATTGTGGGAGAGTAGGTCGTCGCCGACTTTAATGAAGGGTTCAGCCAAAAGCTGGCCTTTTTTTGTTTTGTACCTTCTTAATCTTATCTTCTAAAATCTTAAATCGTTAATCCTTGTTCGATATTCATATTCCTCCTCTTCTTCATCATTCTTAGATCGTTAATCCTTGTTCGATATTCATATTTCTCCTCTTCTTCATCATTCTTAGAGTAATTTGTCATAATCTTCCTCTTCATCATTCTTAGATCGTTAATCCTGTTCGAATTCATATTCCCTTGTTCTTAAATCATTCAAAAAATCTTAAAAAAGAATAAGAGGAATGATGAACAAGGATTAACGATTTTTGATTTAAGATCAAAACTTAATTACATCTACTGTCATTGCGAGGAGTGAAACGACGAAGCAATCTTCCCGGTTTTCTGTACCCATTATATATAGGTATCCCCAAGTCGCAAAATGTTCTGAAACCCTCATCCCGGTAAGGGTTTCAATCACAGGCATATACAAAATAACATCAAAAAAAGTGCAATTATTATTGAAAATACTTGCATATAATTTGGATTAGTAAAAACCAATGTATATATTTGCACCCGCTTTAAGGCAAAGAGTTGATTGAAGGGTAGGAGAGATAGGGATTCCGGCTTGAAGAAGAAAGGGAAAGAAGGGAAGAAAAAGCCGGAAAAAATATCTCATTTTTATTTGGAAAAGACATAAGAAAGATTAACTTTGTCGTCCCAAAAGCAAAATAAAAGTTCTTTGAAATTATGAAGTAAACAACCAGGCGAGATATGGAAATCTCGTCAAGATAATAATTCGTTAGTATTTTTGAATTGAGTTCACAGGATTGGTTTTTGTAAAGAGATTTAAGAATAATTTTTACAATGAAGAGTTTGATCCTGGCTCAGGATGAACGCTAGCGGGAGGCTTAACACATGCAAGTCGAGGGGCATCACGAGGTAGCAATACTTTGGTGGCGACCGGCGCACGGGTGAGTAACACGTATGCAACCTACCCTGTACAGGGGGATAGCCCGGAGAAATTCGGATTAATACCCCATAATGATATCTGAGAGGCATCTTTTGATATTTAAAGTTTCGACGGTACGGGATGGGCATGCGTAACATTAGCTAGTTGGTAGGGTAACGGCCTACCAAGGCTTCGATGTCTAGGGGACCTGAGAGGGTGATCCCCCACACTGGTACTGAGACACGGACCAGACTCCTACGGGAGGCAGCAGTGAGGAATATTGGTCAATGGGCGTAAGTCTGAACCAGCCATCCCGCGTGCAGGAAGAAGGCGCTATGCGTCGTAAACTGCTTTTCCAGGGGAAGAAAACCTGCTACGTGTAGCGGCTTGCCGGTACCCTGGGAATAAGCATCGGCTAACTCCGTGCCAGCAGCCGCGGTAATACGGAGGATGCGAGCGTTATCCGGATTTATTGGGTTTAAAGGGTGCGTAGGCGGATTAATAAGTCAGTGGTGAAAACCTTCAGCTTAACTGGAGACTTGCCATTGATACTGTTAGTCTTGAGTACGGTCAAGGTAGGCGGAATGTGTAATGTAGCGGTGAAATGCTTAGATATTACACAGAACACCGATTGCGAAGGCAGCTTACTGGGCCATTACTGACGCTGAGGCACGAAAGCGTGGGGAGCGAACAGGATTAGATACCCTGGTAGTCCACGCCGTAAACGATGATCACTCGCTGTTAGCGATACACAGTTAGCGGCTAAGCAAAAGCATTAAGTGATCCACCTGGGGAGTACGGCCGCAAGGCTGAAACTCAAAGGAATTGACGGGGGCCCGCACAAGC
The DNA here is from genome assembly GCA_963792925.1 of uncultured Bacteroidales bacterium. Lineage (GTDB taxonomy): Bacteria > Bacteroidota > Bacteroidia > Bacteroidales > VadinHA17 > LD21. Next base: position 596,020 of record CAWBYC010000005.1, read on the forward strand.
GGAGGAACATGTGGTTTAATTCGATGATACGCGAGGAACCTTACCTGGGCTTAAATGTAGAGTGCATGAGGTAGAAATATTTCTTTCCTTCGGGACTCTTTGCAAGGTGCTGCATGGTTGTCGTCAGCTCGTGCCGTGAGGTGTCGGGTTAAGTCCCATAACGAGCGCAACCCTTATCGTTAGTTGCCAGCGGGTAATGCCGGGAACTCTAACGAAACTGCCGGTGTAAACCGTGAGGAAGGTGGGGATGACGTCAAATCAGCACGGCCCTTATGTCCAGGGCTACACACGTGTTACAATGGCCGGTACAGAGGGCAGCTACCTGGAGACAGGATGCGAATCTCCAAAGCCGGTCTCAGTTCGGATCGGAGTCTGCAACTCGACTCCGTGAAGCTGGATTCGCTAGTAATCGCGCATCAGCCATGGCGCGGTGAATACGTTCCCGGGCCTTGTACACACCGCCCGTCAAGCCATGGAAGTTGGGGGTACCTGAAGTCCGTAACCGTAAGGAGCGGCCTAGGGTAAAACTAGTGACTGGGGCTAAGTCGTAACAAGGTAGCCGTACCGGAAGGTGCGGCTGGAACACCTCCTTTCTGGAGAAGATCAATAACTGTTGGCTGCATCCTATGGAACGCAGTCACTTATCCGCCTGGTTTTTACTTCATTATTATATATTCAATTTGAAAATTGGATAATTTGAAAATTTGAAAATTTATTTTTCAGATTTCGAATTGTCCTTCAGATTGAAAATGGAATTTGGCATTATGGCCAGAGTTCCGTCGAAAGTCGGAAGTCAGGGGTTTCAATACCCTTAATTTCACTAGTTAATTTGAAAATTAGCTAATTTGAAAATTTGAAAATAGAATTCCATTTTCAAATTGTCACATTTTCAAATCTTCAAATTGATAAAGTTCTTTGACATATTGGTAACAAAAGTTAGTAAAATTTGATTAACTCAAGAAAGTAAATAAGAGCGCATGGTGAATGCCTTGGCTCTCAGAGGCGATGAAGGACGTGACAAGCTGCGATAAGCAACGGGGAGGAGCAAATATCCGATATATCCGTTGATTTCCGAATGGGGCAACCCACTATGCTGAAGGCATAGTATCCCGAGCAATGCGGGAAGCAAACCCGGAGAACTGAAACATCTTAGTACCCGGAGGAAAATAAAACAAAAGTGATTCCCTTAGTAGTGGCGATCGAACGGGGAATAGCCCAAACCGATAACGTTTTGGCGTTGTCGGGGTTGTAGGACCAGTGATATTATTATTAATATGAAATGGAAGATGTCTGGAAAGTCATACCGGAGAAGGTGAAAGTCCCGTACATGTAAGTATTAATAATATAATTGGTATCCTGAGTAGGTCGGGACACGAGAAATCCTGATTGAAACTGCCGGGACCATCCGGTAAGGCTAAATACTTCTGAGAGACCGATAGTGAACCAGTACCGTGAGGGAAAGGTGAAAAGTACCCCGAACAGGGGAGTGAAATAGTACCTGAAACCGTGCGCTTACAACCTGTCGGAGCCGATCTACGGATTGGTGACGGCGTGCCTTTTGCATAATGAGCCTACGAGTTACACCTCTCTAGCAAGGTTAAGACTTTAAGAGTTGGAGCCGAAGCGAAAGCGAGTCTGAATAGGGCGTATAGTTAGAGGGGGTAGACGCGAAACTTTGTGATCTATCCTTGGTCAGGCTGAAGTTCCGGTAACACGGGATGGAGGGCCGAACTAGTTGACGTTGAAAAGTCTTTGGATGAACTGAGGATAGGGGTGAAAGGCTAATCAAACTGAGAAATAGCTCGTACTCCCCGAAATGCATTTAGGTGCAGCCTCGTGGTGAGTCTTGCAGAGGTAGAGCTACTGATAGGGCTAGAGGGCTTCACCGCCTATCAACCCCTGACAAACTCCGAATGCTGCAAGATATACACGGGAGTGAGCCTGCGGGTGCTAAGGTCCGTGGACAAAAGGGAAAGAACCCAGACCATCAGCTAAGGTCCCAAAATATATGCTAAGTTGAATTAACGAGGTGCGACTGCTTAGACAGCTAGGATGTTGGCTTGGAAGCAGCCATTCATTTAAAGAGTGCGTAACAGCTCACTAGTCGAGCGGTTGTGCGTGGATAATAATCGGGCATAAGCATATTACCGAAGCTATGGACTAACGTTGAAAGACACGTTATTGGTAGGGGAGCATTCCAGTCAGCGCAGAAGATGTATTGTAAAGTATGTTGGAGCGGCTGGAAAAGAAGATGTAGGCATAAGTAACGATAAGGCCGGTGAGAAACCGGCCCACCGAAAGACTAAGGTTTCCTGATCAACGCTAATCGGATCAGGGTTAGTCGGGTCCTAAGGGTAAGCCAAACGGCGATCTCGATGGACAACTGGTTAATATTCCAGTACCACCGTGTACTGCGAAGGGGTGACGGAGTAGTGAAAGATCCGCGTACTGACGGAATAGTACGTTAAAGGGTGTAGTTAAATCTTTGTGTTAATAGCGTAGAGATGATGAACCTGACAGTACCGTGAGTCTTCGGACAAGCGGATAGTGATCCTAAACAGACTTCCAAGAAAAACCTCTAAGCTTCAGGTACATGGTGCCCGTACCACAAACCGACACAGGTAGTCGAGGAGAGAATCCTAAGGTGCTCGAGTGATCCGTGGCTAAGGAACTAGGCAAATTAGACCTGTAACTTCGGGAAAAAGGTCTCCCTCGCAAGAGGGACGCAGATAAATGGCCCAGGCGACTGTTTAGCAAAAACACATGGCTTTGCGAAATCGAAAGATGAAGTATAAGGCCTGACACCTGCCCGGTGCTGGAAGGTTAAGAGGGGGGGTTATTGTCCTTCGGGATGAGAAGCTCTGAATTGAAGCCCCAGTAAACGGCGGCCGTAACTATAACGGTCCTAAGGTAGCGAAATTCCTTGTCGGGTAAGTTCCGACCTGCACGAATGGTGTAACGATCTGGGCACTGTCTCAGCCACGAGCTCGGTGAAATTGTAGTCCCGGTGAAGATGCCGGGTACCCGCAACGGGACGGAAAGACCCCGTGAACCTTTACTATAGCTTAACATTGATTTTGGGTAAATAATGTGTAGGATAGGTCGGAGACTATGAACCGGTTTCGCCAGGAATCGGGGAGTCACCCTTGAAATACGACCCTTTATTTATCTGGAACCTAACCCCGCAAGGGAGACATTGTTTGGTGGGTAGTTTGACTGGGGTGGTCGCCTCCAAAAGAGTAACGGAGGCTTCTCAAGGTGCCCTCAGCACGATTGGTAACCGTGCGCAGAGTGCAATGGCATAAGGGCGCTTGACTGTGAGACCGACAAGTCGATCAGGTACGAAAGTAGAGCATAGTGATCCGGTGGTTCCGCATGGAAGGGCCATCGCTCAAAGGATAAAAGGTACTCCGGGGATAACAGGCTGATCGCCGCCAAGAGCTCATATCGACGCGGCGGTTTGGCACCTCGATGTCGGCTCGTCACATCCTGGGGCTGGAGAAGGTCCCAAGGGTTCGGCTGTTCGCCGATTAAAGTGGCACGCGAGCTGGGTTCAGAACGTCGTGAGACAGTTCGGTCCCTATCTGTTGTGGGCGTAGGAGATTTGAGAGAACCTGACACTAGTACGAGAGGACCGTGTTGGACAGACCTCTAGTGTACCTGTTGTGGCGCCAGCTGCATCGCAGGGTAGCTATGTTTGGAAGAGATAAGCACTGAAAGCATCTAAGTACGAAGCTCGTCTCAAGATGAGATCTCCTTTAAGGGTCGTTGAAGACTACGACGTTGATAGGTTGCAGGTGTAAAGGCGGTAACGTCAAAGCCGAGCAATACTAATTACCCGTAAACTTTCTGAAGATTAGATTTTACTGACTTTTATCCGATATGTCTTTGTCATAGATTGCGGATTGCGTCCCGATAGCTATCGGGACGAAATCCGAAATGATCTTTAGGTGACTATAGCATCGGGGTTCCACCTCTTCCCATTCCGAACAGAGAAGTTAAGCCCGATAGCGCCGATGGTACTGCAATTGTGGGAGAGTAGGTCGTCGCCGACTTTAATGAAGGGTTCAGCCAAAAGCTGGGCCCTTTTTTTATTTTGTACCTTCTTAATCTTATCTTCTAAAATCTTAAATCGTTAATCCTTGTTCGATATTCATATTCCTCCTCATCTTCATCATTCTTAAATCGTTAATCCTTGTTCGATATTCCTCCTCTTCTTCAATTTAAATAATAAGAGGATTTAAGAACAAGGATTAACGATTTTTGATTTAAGAAGATCTGCTAACATCCACCGTCATTGCGAGCGCAGCGAAGCAATCCTCCCGGGGTAAACAGGAAGCCTTGCAGATTGCTTCGCTTCGCTCGCAATGACCCGTTCGTTTATTGGCATGCTGCTGAATCCTGAGGTATTGCTTCGCTGCGCTCGCAATGACACTAATGACGAACAAGGATTAACGATTTTTTAACGCCAGGCCCTCTTAAAGAATCCCTTTCATGGTCATTTCCCTTTTGACTCTCATGAGAGCTCCCTTCCCTTATTGTTTAAGGGAAGGGCTGGGGATGGGTTAGGGAAGGGTTGGGTATGGTTAAGAAAATGTCAGTGGACGGTAAAAAAAAAAGACATACCGCAGTATGTCCTTTTTTTAATCATCTATTCTATTAATAGAATTTATATCTTTCATCAACAATATGTGCATCTCTGCGTAAAGCATCATAAGCTTCATACGATCCTCTCATCCTGAAAGTTGATTGCAGACGGTCTTTCGTTAATTTAACGTCTTCTCCCGGCGTAGGAACTACATTATTAGCCGATAACATATAAACACCATCATTTCCCTTAACCGGTCCTTCGGTTTCCCCAACTTTTGCAACTGATGCTGCAGCAATAAGAGCCGGCTCATTTCCTGCCCCGGCTACTGTGTACGAGCTGAAGTTAATTTGAGTGGCTTCCTGTATTGTGAGTCCCATCGTCCGGGCGATATCATCGAGTGATTTCCCTTTGCTTTTATTAAATTCAGCAGCGATAAGTTCTGCTTTTTTATCTTTCAGGACAGTGAACCTGATCTCATTTTCAACTTCTTTTTGAGGAGCGATTCCATCTTCCTGTGCTTTAGTGCAATAGGCTACAACATACTTGTCTCCAATCTCAAATACTGCCTGCTGACTGTTGTCAAGAATGATCTTTCCCTTTTCAGCCTGGAATAAAGCCATAATCAGCGATCTTGGATTTTCGAGACCTGGTAATGTTTTCTGCTGTGGCGCTATATCAGTTGCTACTCTTTTATTCAATCCTTGAGCAGCAATTGCTTTAGTGAATTTTTCATATGTGTCATTTGTACCTGCAAACTGGCTTGCTTCACTATACGCTTTCTGGTTTGTTAAAGAGCCCGGTAATATTTTCCTGTCGATATAACCAATATTGTATTTGCGAATGTCTTTCGACTGGTTGATAATTTCGATAATATGAATGCCAAATGAAGTTTCCGCGATCTTAATGTCCCCTTTCTTCCCTGTGAAACATGCGTTATTAAATGGAACTACCATTCTTCCTTCAGGGAACCAGCCCAGATCACCGCCTAATTTTGCAGATCCCTGATCATCCGAATTTGCTAATGCGATTGTTTCAAAAGGAGTACCGGCTTTTATAAGTTTAACCAGACTGTCAGCTTCGTGTCTTGCTGACTCTACAGTTCTATTATTTCCTGTAGAAAGCAATATATGGCGAACGTGAACTGAATCAGGTCTGTCAGCTACAGCAATCAGTTTTGCGATTTTATAAGAACCATCCTCGAGGTATGGTCCGAAAACAGCTTTCGTATCCTCTTTTTTTACAAAGTCCTTCAGGTTTTCGGGAACACTGCTCAAAGGGATAAAGAATCCAACGTATCTTGAATCAGCGCTGAGATTTATAAACTGAATGGGATCAGGAGCTTTTTCAAATTCTTCTTTTGTTCTGTTTATCCAATCTTCAGTTACTTTTATATCCTCTGGCGAAGGTGTAACGTCAAACGTCACATACTCTATGCTTCTTGATGCACTTCTTTTATAATTCTCTTTGTGTTTGGCATAATAAGCCTCAAGATCACTCTCCTGTATTTTTATTGATGAATCGGAGACGGAGGCATAAGTCTTAAAGACATAACTAAAGTCAACCGTGTTGCTGTTAAGTTTCATTTCAAATTCAGCCTGTTTGTCAGTTACAAATAGACCTCTGGAGACAAGGTTGTTGTATTTTGCATTTGTCCTGTCATTTACAATTTCGTTTTCAAAAAACAACCAGTATTTTTTTGCTGTTTCATCAACTTCAGTTTGTTTCAGGAAATTCACAAGAAATGATTTGTTAAAAGTTCCGGTTTGTTGGTCTGTGAATAACTGTTGTACAATCTGATGGGGGTTGTTTCCAAGAACCAATTCATCAACTTCTTCAGTGCTAACGCCTAAACCAAGTCTTTTATATTGCGGATCAAGAAGTTTCTCTCTTACCATCTGTTGCCAGGTCTGCTCCCTTAATGTCTCATTTGTAGATTCATCAACATTCGACTTGCCCGATAGTTTGTAGATCTCAAGAAGATTCTGCAATCTTAATTCATAATCCTGATAGGAAATATATTCTCCTTTTATCTGGCCGATCTCATAATATTTCTTTTGTTTCAGTCGCTGGCCTCTCCCTTTTCCAAAAAAGTCGCTAACCACAAACAGGAAAAGTGAAAAACCAATTAATCCCGCAACTAATACCCCCGCTTTCTCGCGTAAAAATTGAAGTGCTGACATTTATTATGATCTTTAATAATTAATAGAAAATATATCTTTTTGAATACAGGCGACAAATATAACAAATTTTCATTAAAACTCTGACCTGCGAATAAATTGTTCCCTGATCCGTAATTGATAGATTAGTAGGCTATTATGAATTTATTTAATGAAATTCACATGGCTTGTTAAACTTTCTTCACGCTCCGATGTTCTTTTTCAGAATAAACACCTGTCCGGTTTCCGTATAATAAATTTATGGCTAATTGAAGCAAAACGCCGAGTTTATCAATTAATGCCCGTGAAACAGGGGGTTGTTCTACAGGAAAGATGCAAAATCTAAATGAAAAGGAAGAAAAACATGGGGTATATCAGAGGAACGCTAAGTTTGTTTAAAATGAATTTGTACATTTTAGAGAATCGCAGTATGTATGTTTTTGATCTTGATTTATTTAATTATAATAACCTGTAATTATTTATTTATGACACCAAAGGAATTTTTAGATTTTGCAAAGAAACATGGAGCCGAGACAGTAGATCTTAAATTTGTTGATTTGCTGGGTACCTGGCAACATTGTTGTTATCCCATTGAATTATGGGATGAAGACACTTTTAAAGAAGGCCTGGGTTTTGATGGATCATCAATCAGAGGCTGGCAGGACATACATATGTCAGACATGCTTGCTATACCCAACCCGTCAACTGCTAAAATGGATCCGTTTTTCAAGGAACCAACGATCAGTGTTATTGCAGATATTCTTGATCCGGTCACTCTCGAGCGTTATTCGCGCGATCCCCGTGATATAGCAAAAAAAGGTTCTGAATATCTGAAACAAACCGGAATAGGAGAGGTTGCCTATGTGGGGCCCGAACCGGAATTCTTCGTATTCGACGAGATCAGGTTCGATCAGAAGCAGAACACTGGATTTTATCACATTGATTCTGTTGAAGGTGCCTGGAATTCAAACCGTATTGAAGAACCGAATCTCGGATATAAGCCAAGTTACAAAGGCGGATATTTCCCTGTGAGCCCAACCGATACATATAGTGACCTCAGGGCCGAAATGGTAAAAGAAATGCGGAAAGTAGGGATTAAAGTGGAAGCTCATCATCATGAAGTTGCTACCGGAGGGCAAAGTGAAATTGATATGCAATATGCCGACATTCTGACAATGGGCGATCAGCTGATGTGGTATAAGTATATCATAAAGAATGTTGCCCTGCGTCATGGGAAAACTGTGACTTTTATGCCAAAGCCAATTTTTCTTGATAACGGAAGTGGTATGCATATTCATTTTTCAATATGGAAAGGATCTAAAAATCTTTTTGCCGGAAAAGGATATGCTGGTATGTCTCAGGAAGGCCTGTGGGCAATCGGAGGTATACTGAAACATGCAGCTGCTTTACTGGCATTTGCAGCTCCGACTACTAATTCCTATCGACGGCTTGTCCCGGGATTTGAAGCTCCCGTAAACCTGGTATATTCTGCCAGAAACCGCTCAGCAGCTGTAAGAATTCCTATGTACTCCAATAATCCGAAGTCTAAACGCTTCGAATTCCGATGCCCCGATCCTACATGTAATGGTTATCTCACCTTTACTGCAATGTTAATGGCTGCATTAGATGGCATTGAAAATAAAATTGATCCGGGCAAACCCATGGATGAGAATATTTATGAACTATCTGCAAAAGAAAAGGCACGTATAAAAAATGTTCCGGGTACTCTTAGTGAAACATTAATGGCTTTGCAGAAAGATCATGAGTTTCTAACAAAAGGGGGAGTATTTACAAACGATGTTATTGAAACTTATATTGATTATAAGATGAAAAATGAAATTCTTGAATTGTCACTTCGCCCACACCCATTCGAATTTGCTCTCTATTACGACAATTAGGTAATTTTTCAAGCTCAAAATACAGTAAAAGAGGCAACGATTTTTCGTCGCCTCTTTTTTATTAAAATTCTGATATGGGTCAAAAAAATAGGGGGTATGTGTAAAAAAACATAATAAAATTAAAAAAAAAGTTCAAAAAAACAGGGCCTAGTATGAAAAATTATCTATTTTTGCAGTACAATATTGAAAAAACTCTTTATAACTATTTTTATGGCGACATTAAGATTTAAGGCTTTGGAAGAATTATTCGGAAGAATGCCTGTTGAAATTGAGTTACCCTCAAAAAGTGTATCCGAATACTTCGGAGAAAATGTTTTTGACCTTCCCAAAATGGAACGCTTCCTTTCAAAAGAAGCTTACAAAGTTGTAAAACGTGCTATCAACGAAGGTAAATCCTTAAGCCGTACCGAAGCTGATCAGGTTGCTACAGGTCTGAAAGCATGGGCAATGGGGAGAGGCGCTACACATTATACTCACTGGTTTCATCCTCTTACAGACGGAACAGCTGAGAAACATGATGGTTTCATAGATATATCTGACAATGGACATGTTGTTGAGAAATTTTCTGGAGAGGTGCTTGTACAGTCCGAACCCGATGCTTCAAGTTTTCCCAGCGGCGGCCTGCGAAATACATTTGAGGCAAGGGGTTATACTGCCTGGGATGTTTCATCTCCGGTTTTCATAATTGGTACAACTCTCTGCATACCTACAATATTTGTTTCATATACAGGTGAGGCTCTCGATTATAAAGCTCCACTACTCAAAGCTTTATCAGAGCTCGACAGGGCAGCTGTTGATGTATGCCAGTATTTCGATAAAGATGTTACTAAAGTTATAGCCACACTTGGTTGCGAACAGGAGTATTTTCTTATCGACGACGCCCTGGCGTATGCAAGACCTGATATCGTGCTTGCAGAAAGGACTTTGATGGGTCATCAGTCCTCGAAAGATCAGCAACTCTCCGACCATTATTTCGGTTCAATTCCGGAAAGAGTAATGGCATTCATGGAAGAATTCGAATATGAAGCTTATCGCCTCGGAATTCCGGTAAAAACACGTCATAATGAAGTGGCTCCCAATCAGTTTGAATGCGCCCCAATATTTGAGGAGGTTAACCTGGCTGTGGATCATAATCAGATTCTGATGGATATTATGAGAAGGGTTGGACGGAAACATAAATTCAGAGTTCTTCTTCATGAAAAACCTTTTGCAGGAATAAACGGTTCAGGAAAACATAATAACTGGTCGATGGCTACCAATACAGGTGTAAATCTTCTGTCACCAGGGAAGAATCCAAAAACCAATCTTCAGTTCCTTACATTCCTTGTGAATGTCATCAAGGCAGTAAATGAAAGCAATGATGTTCTCAGAGCATCCGTAATGAATGAGTCAAACTCATATCGTCTTGGTGGCCATGAAGCCCCACCGGCAATTATTTCAGTATTTGTGGGAACGTATCTTACAAATATGCTCGACAATATTGCACGTAAGGTGACAGATAAAAAGATGACTCCCGCTCAGAAAACCGAGCTCAAACTTGGCATCGGAAAAATACCTGAAATCTTACTCGACAATACCGACAGAAACCGTACTTCGCCGTTTGCTTTTACCGGAAACAGGTTTGAGTTCAGAGCTGTAGGATCTTCTGCTAACTGCAGCGCATCAATGATTGTTTTAAACGCAGCCGTAGCATATCAGCTTACTCTCTTTAAAAAAGAAGTTGACGAGATTATTAAGAAAGGAAGAAACAAAGATGAAGCAATCTTCCAGGTCCTGAAAAAGTATATCCTTGAATCAGAGAGAGTATTGTTTGAAGGTGACAATTACAGTAAGGAATGGCAGACTGAAGCTAAGAAACGCGGATTATGCAATCTTTCAAGTGTTCCGGAATCAATAAGTCTCTATCTGACAAAAAAATCAAGGGAAGTGCTCGTAGGATCCGGAGTATTTACAGATAAAGAACTTGAGAGCCGTGTTGAAGTTGAATATGAAAAATTCACGAAAAAGGTGCAGATTGAGTCCAGGGTACTTGCAGACCTCGCTATGAATCATATTGTTCCGATTGCAATTGAATATATGACTTCTCTGATTGTGAATGTAAAAGGCCTGAGAGATATATTCAACGATACTGAATTCGAGAGACTCGCAGGAGCACGGAAAGAAGTAATAGTAAGTATATCAGATCATATCTCAATGATCAAAAAGCTTGTGAATGAGATGGTTGAGGAACGCAAGAAAGCCAATGTCATTGACGGTGAATACAAGAAAGCTATAGCATATGAAAGTAAAGTGAAACCTTATCTCGATGAGATAAGGACTCATATCGATAAACTTGAACTGGTTGTTGATAATGAGATTTGGCCACTGCCAAAATACAGAGAATTACTTTTTACAAGATAAGGTTAGTTTTTTTTCATGTTAGGGTAAAAGGATTCCGTTATGGGGTCCTTTTTAAATTTCATCTTTGACTTGGCTGTCAGAGTGGACATGCCATGGCATAAACAAAATCCATTATTTTATGTTAAGTAGCTAATATAATTTTAGGGAGGTGTCATAAAACGAAGATTAAACAATACCGTCAGGATTGTAATAATTAAACGCCTTCATCGTTAATTATTATTACCAGTTTTCTTTAAATTGTGTACTTTTATAGTCAAATTGAAGTTCTGTTTATGAAACGATTGTTCCTATTCTTCATCTTGTTGATCCTTGTAACTTCCTATGACGCTACTGCTCAGAGACGTAAATCAGAAAGAGCTTATTCTTCATTTACTGCCGGGGAGTATTATGATGCCATTGATTTGTTTAAGGATGCCTACTCCAAAACCAAAAAGGCAGATAAGGACAAGAGAACCGAACTGGTGTTCATGATTGCCGAGTGCTACAGACTTACTAATGATCCGAAGAATGCAGAAACCTGGTATAAACTTGCTGTGAAATCGTCTTTTTCCAGGCCCGAAGCGCAGTACTGGCTGGCAGAATCGATGAAAAAGAACGGTAAGTATCCGGCAGCTATAGATGAATTCAAAAAATATAAACAGGTGTCTCCATCCGATGCCAGAGCTGATCAGGAGATAAGATCGTGCGAACTGGCTGAGGCCTGGATGAAAAATCCTGAAGCATATAAAGTTGATGAGATGAAAGACATAAACTCCAGAGAATCGGATTTTAGCGCAGCTTATGGAAGGGATGATTTCGGGACTATATATTTTACTTCTTCACGCGACGGAGTGGCTGGGAAAAAAACACATGGAGCCACAGGCCAGAATTTTACCGACATCTTTGAAAGCAGAATGGATAAAAAGTCAAAATGGAGCACCCCGGTTCCGGTTGACGGGCTGAATTCCGAATCTGAAGAAGGTACACCTTCATTTTCATCCGATTACAAAGAATTATATTTTACACGATGTGAGGCAGGCAAGCGAGAAAAGAAAGGCTGCGTTATAATGACTTCCACACGGAATGGTGATAAATGGAGTACTCCTAAAAATATTGGAATTCTTCCGGATTCTCTTGTGGCTGCACATCCATCTATTTCAAAAGATGAACTCACCTTGTATTTTGTTTCCAACATTGAAGGCGGTTTCGGAAAGAAAGATATATGGAAAGTTACAAGGGTAAGACCGGGCGATGCATGGTCAAAACCAGTTAATCTTGGCCCCGACATAAATACTCCGGGTGATGAGCTGTTTCCGTATATCAGGGAAGATGGTACTTTGTATTTTTCCTCAGACGGACTCATTGGTCTGGGAGGTCTTGACATATTCAAAGCCACTCCCCAGCCCGATGGAAGCTGGGCGGTCGTAAACATGAAACCACCCGTAAACAGTTTTGCCGACGATTTTGGTATTTCTTTCGAGGATAATAGTGAAAAAGGGATATTCAGCTCAACAAGGAAAGGGAAAGGAGATGATGATCTGTATTCATTTGAGCTCCCTCCGCTGAGATTCAATGTGACAGGGCTTGTTAAGGATGAAAAAACTGGAACTCCGATTCCTTCTTCAGTCGTCCAGCTGATTGCCAGTGATGGATCTAACCTTCAGGCTGAAACAGGTACCGGCGGTGATTTTAAATTTGCTTTGAAACCGGATGTGGATTATATATTTCTTGCTTCCAAAAGAGGCTACCTTAATGGCAAGGAAAAAGAAACAACAAAAGGACAGGATAAGAGCCGCGATTTTATGGTTACAATTCTTCTGACAGGAATCGATAAACCGATTGAGCTGCCAAATATTTTATATGACTTTGGAAAATGGGATCTGCGTCCTGAATCAATGGTGTCTCTCGATAAGCTTGTCGAAACACTTCTTGACAACCCCAATGTAACAATTGAGCTTATGTCACATACCGATTCAAGGGATACCGAGGAATACAACCTGACACTATCTCAAAAAAGGGCGCAGGTTGTTGTGCAGTACCTTATTGATAAAGGTATTGAAGCCGACAGACTAATAGCAAAAGGATATGGTGAATCCACACCAAAGGTTGTCGATGCCGTTATTGCAGGTGAAAATAATTTTCTGAAAATAGGAACGGTTCTTTCTGAACAGTTTATAAATACCCTTCCCAATGAAGAGCAGAAAGAAATCGCACATCAGATTAACCGCAGAACAGAATTCAAGGTTGTAAGAACTGATTACGAATCACCAAAGAAATAATTAAAGTCGGAAGTCAGAAGACGGGAATCAGAAGTCTGAAATTTTTTCTTACTTCGGACTTCCGTCTTCGGTCTACCGACTTTTTTCTATCTTTATCCAATATTTTACCCTGATGGCTGTCGAATCAAAGTACAACAAAAGAGGTGTGTCTTCATCAAAAGAAGATGTCCATGCTGCAATTAAAAATATTGATAAAGGTCTGTATCCTAAGGCTTTTTGCAAAATTGTTCCCGATCTGTTGGGAGGAGATAATGATTTCTGTAATATTATGCATTCCGATGGAGCAGGAACAAAATCATCCCTTGCCTATATTTATTGGAAAGAAACCGGCGACATTTCGGTGTGGAAAGGCGTAGCCCAGGATGCAATCGTAATGAATGTTGATGATCTGTTATGTGTAGGTGCATATGAGAATATCCTCTTCTCCTCAACAATAGGCCGTAACAAAAATCATATTCCGGGAGAAATTATTTCAGCAGTTATTAACGGGACTGAAGAGGTGCTCGAAGAACTCAGACGTTTGGGTATAGGAATATGGTCAACAGGAGGTGAGACCGCTGATATGGGGGATCTTATTCGTACAATTGTTATTGACTCTACGGTAATAGCAAGAATGAAAAGATCTGATGTGATCTCAAATCACAATATACGACCGGGAGATGTGATTGTTGGACTCGCCTCCTCAGGAAAAACAACCTATGAGAAAGAGTACAATAGCGGGATGGGCAGTAATGGCCTTACTTCAGCACGACACGATCTGTTTGCACCATATCTCGCTTCCAGGTATCCTGAAAGCCTCGATACTACATTGCCATACGATCTTATCTATTCGGGTAAATACAGACTTACCGATCCTATTGAAGGATTAAATACAGATGCAGGAAAGTTGGTTCTTTCTCCTACGCGGACTTATGCACCTGTTATTAAAAAAATCCTTCAGACCATGCATCCTGAAATACATGGGATGGTCCATTGTTCCGGCGGCGGACAAACGAAAGTGATGCATTTCGTTGATAATATACATGTTATAAAAGACAATTTATTCCCATTGCCAACTTTATTCCATCTTATTCACGAACAATCAGGAACTGCCTGGTCAGAGATGTATAAAGTATTCAATATGGGTCACAGGTTTGAGATCTATACTGACCGGAAAAATGCAGATGAGATCATCCGCATTGCTTCTGAGTTCAATCTTGATGCAAGAGTGGTTGGATATTGTGAAGCCTCTGAAAACAAGAAGCTTACACTAAAAACTGAATTCGGCACCTTCGGATATTAAGGCACAGGGCACAGGGCTCAGGGCACTGAGGACATAACCCTGAGCTCTTTGCTCTGAGTTCTGTGCTTTTTATTTTGCACCTTTTTTATTACCTTTGCACCCTGAAAATTTATTGTATTTATGGCAGACAACATGATTCTTGAGAAGCTGGAGGGAGTGAAAACCAGATTTATTGAGGTTGGTGAACTACTCACCCAACCCGATATTCTCACGGATATGAAAAAATATGTCAGACTGAATAAGGAATATAAAGATCTGCTTCCCATAATCGAATCTTACGAACGATATAAGCTTACATTAAGTAATATTTCGAGCACAAAGGAATTGCTCGCTACGGAAAAAGATGAAGAAATGCGGGAAATGGCTAAATCGGAACTCGATGAGCTGACATCCCATATTCCCGATATGGAAGAGGAAATAAAAATGCTTATCATACCTACTGATCCTGAGGATGATAAAAATGCCGTAATGGAAATCAGAGCTGGTACCGGCGGCGACGAAGCAAGTATATTCGCCGGAGACCTCTTCAGAATGTACAGTAAATATTTTGAAACCAGGGGATGGAAAGTTGATGTGAATAATACCTCAGAAGGCACGGCAGGCGGATTCAAGGAGATTGTTTTCAGCATAACCGGGGAGGGTGTATATGGTATAATGAAATATGAATCGGGAGTACATCGGGTTCAGCGTGTACCTCAGACAGAGACCCAGGGAAGGATCCATACCTCAGCTGCTTCGATTGTGGTTCTTCCGGAAGCCGATGAATTCGATATTGATCTCCGGACAGAAGATATACGGAAGGATACCTACTGTTCTTCGGGACCAGGTGGTCAATCGGTGAATACTACTTATTCCGCCATTCGCCTTACACACATTCCATCGGGAATTGTTGTCACATGTCAGGACGAAAAATCGCAACTTAAGAACTATGACAAAGCTCTGAAGGAACTTCGAACCCGATTATACAATCTTGAATATCAGAAGTATCTCGACGGGGTTTCCCAGAGAAGGAAAACAATGGTTTCTACCGGTGATCGTTCAGCAAAAATTAGAACGTATAATTATCCGCAGGGGAGAATGACCGATCACAGGATCAATCTGACAATATATAATCTTCCTTCTATACTTGATGGCAATATCCAGGAAGTTCTTGATAAACTTCAGATGGCTGAAAATTCCGAACGGTTGAAAGAAAGCAATATCTAATATATCCAGGATGGATTACAACGGATTATTTGAAAAGATCGTCAAAAAGAAATCATTCCTCTGCGTCGGCCTCGATTCTGAAATTGAAAAAATCCCGGCATTCCTGCTTAAGGCAAAAGATCCGGTTTTTGAATTTAACAAAAGGATCATAGATGCCACACACGAGTATGCGGTTGCTTACAAACCAAATATCGCATTCTATGAATGTTATGGTGCCAGAGGATGGAATTCTCTTGAGGCAACGGCAACTTATTTGAAGCAAAACTATCCGGGAATCTTCCTGATAGCAGATGCAAAAAGGGGTGATATAGGCAATACATCCAAAATGTATGCGAAAGCATTTCTTGAGAATTTGCCCTTCGATGCCATTACAGTTGCTCCATACATGGGGGAAGATTCGGTGACACCATTTTTGAGTTATCCTGATAAATGGGTTGTTCTTCTTGCCCTTACATCTAATAAAGGCGCTGATAATTTCCAGTACCATAATGAGGATGGGTTAAGACTTTTCGAAAGGGTTTTGTCTGTTTCGCAGAAATGGGGCACCAATAGTAACATGATGTATGTAGTTGGAGCGACAAGGGCCGAAATGCTGAAAGGCATTCGTAAACTGGTTCCCGAACATTTTCTCCTGGTCCCGGGTGTAGGCGCACAAGGCGGCAGTCTGGAAGAAGTTGCAAAATACGGACTGAACAGCAAATGTGGTCTCCTTGTAAATTCATCACGTGGGATAATCTTCGCAGATAACACAGAAGTTTTTGACAAAGTCGCCGGTGAAAAGGCCAAAGAGATGCAAACCGAAATGGAGTGTTATCTAACACAGCATAAACTGATCTGAATTCTTTAGTCATGCAGTCTTGCAGTCTCTATGTCTCTATGTCTCTAAGTCCCTAAGTCCCTAAGTCCCTAAGTCCCTAAGTCCCTAAGTTCCACTAAGTCCCTAAGTCCCTAAGTCCCTAAGTCCCTAAGTCACCTATCCTCCTAATCCTCCCTTCACCCCTTTATTTTTTATTAAGGAGCCCTTGACCCGTATTTCCTTTTTTCATAAATTAGTATTCCCGCTGCTAATTAATTCGTGCTAAAATGAAAGAGGAATTCCTTCACTACCTGTGGAAATACAGCCTTTATGAAACAGAAAGGCTGTTTGACAATGATAATAATAAGATAATTGTTCTGAATCCAGGGGAATACAATCATGACTCGGGACCCGATTTTTTCAATGCCAGGATCTCGGTTGACGGAACTGTATGGGCCGGGAATATTGAGATCCATACTAAATCATCTCACTTTGATATTCATGGACATCAGAAGAATCCTGCTTTCGACAATGTGATTCTTCATATAGTAGCTGAAAACGACAAGCGCGTGTTTAATTCTAAGGGTGAGGAAATACTTACTGCTGAGATTTCTTTTGATGCTGCATTATCTGAAAAATATGAGCAGCTGGTTAATAATCCCTATGTAATTGCCTGCCATGGCGAAATCAGCAAGATCGATAGCATCCTGGTGCGGCATTGGCTTAATGCTCTGGTGATTGAGAGATTACAGGGAAAATCGGAGGCAATACTGAAGATATTGACATCGACCGGAAACGATTGGGACGAAACATTTTACAGGCTATTAAGTCGCTATTTTGGATTCAGGGTGAATACCGAACCATTTGAAATGCTCGCAACTGCACTTCCTTTCAGGATTATACGTAAGCATAGCGATGATGTTTTTCAGATCGAGGCTCTTCTCTTTGGAACTGCAGGATTGCTCGATGCCGGACTTTTTAAGGAAGCTTTGTCAGATGAATATTACAGGGCGCTTATAAAAGAATATGCCATTCTCTCAGCAAAATATTCTTTGCAGCCCCTTCATGGATGGCTCTGGAAATTCTCGCGGCTGCGTCCACCAAATTTTCCAACAGTCAGGTTATCACAGCTGGCATCGATGCTCTCTGTTGCCGGCGGACTTTTTTCAAAGGTTCTGGAAACGGAGGATCTGAAAAAGATGAAAAAACTGTTTGAGGTATCAGCCTCACTTTACTGGGATGAACATTTTGTCTTTGGGAAAAAGAGCAGAGAAGTGACAAAACATACCGGATCACAGGCAGCAGACATTCTATTGATCAATGCTGTTATTCCGGCTCTGTTTGTTTATGGACGGAGCAGAGACAATCAGGAAATTATCGAAAGGGTTCTTAGTTTTCTCGAGGATATACCTCCTGAGGAGAATATAATCATCACCGAATGGAACGATGCCGGAATAGTTGCAGATTCGGCGCTTTATTCCCAGGCGCTCATTCAACTGAGAAATGAGTATTGTAAAAAAAGAAGATGCCTCGATTGCCGGATCGGGAATAAGATCATAAGCCAGGGAAAGAAGCTAAAGGATAATGAAGAGCTGATTTTAGAACCATAAAAAGTCGAAAGTCAAAAGTCGAAAAGTCAAAAGTCGAAAGTCAAAAGCTCGAAAGTTCAAAAGTCGAAAGTCAAAAGTCAAAAGTCAAAAGTCGAAAGTCGAAAGTTGAAGTTGAAAAATTTAAAAATATAAGTTATGAAAATAGAAAAATTTGAGGACATTTTAGCCTGGCAAAAATCTAAATTAATGACCATAAATATTTATTATCATTTAGAAGGGTTACGTGATTTTGGATTCAGGGATCAAATACGCAGGGCTTCGGTTTCAATTATGAATAACATCGCTGAAGGATTTGAAAGAAAGTCAGATAAGGAGTTTAAACATTTCTTATTTATTGCTAAAGGATCGTGTGGCGAAGTTCGATCAATGCTATATCTGGCAAAAGATCTAAACTATATTCAGGATTGCGATTATTCAAATCTCAATAATGCCTCTTGTGAAATCTCAAGAATGTTATCAGGTTTAATAAAAAGTCTTTATTAAATTCTTAGTCTTTATGTCTTTAAGATTTAGGACTTTAAGACGTTATAGACTTTAAGACTTTATAGACTTTAAGACTTTATAGACTTTAAGACTTTATAGACTTTATAGACTTTTTGTCCCGATTTTGACGAACCTCATGTTCCCTTTGACAAATAATTGAATGATAGTCACTTTGCACGCAACTTTCTGCGGGTTTTTTCCATCTAATATATGTTGCGGGCCGGATAATTTTTTGTGCCGGATTTGTCCTGAAAAATTAAATTTTTGCGAACTTTTTAAAAAAAATGACAATTGTTTGATATTTTATATAAAAAAGCCTTATTTTTGCGTTCCAAAATTGGAGACTCAATCTATATTTGGATTAACAATATTTTAATTAAGGATATGTATTTAACCACAGAAAAAAAGCAGGAGTTTTTCAAAACCTTTGGGACATCTGAAATTGATACCGGTACTGCAGAAGGCCAGATTGCGCTATTCTCATACAGGATAAACCACCTCACAGAGCATCTTAAAAAGAATAAAAAGGATTTCAGTACCCAGCAGGCGCTTATCAAGCTTGTAGGGAAAAGGAGAAGGCTCTTAGACTACCTGAAAATTAAAGATATCGAACGGTATCGCGAAATCATAAAGGCGTTGAAATTACGTAAGTAGGAAAAAAAAGGCAATTCAACATTGCCTTTTTTCATACTATTTAAATTACTTTGTAGTTTCAATTTTTCATAAATCATATGTGCAATGTTTAATATAAAAGAGAAGATTATTGATCTCGGCGACGGGAAGACGATAACCCTGGAAACAGGGAGAATGGCACGACAGGCTAACGGTGCCGTGCTGTTGAAAATGGGAAAGACAATGTTGCTGGCTACTGTAGTTTCGTCGTTGGAAGCAAAAGAAGACATGGATTACATGCCGTTGACAGTTGAATATAAAGAAAAATATGCTTCTTCGGGAAGATTTCCCGGTGGTTTTCTGAAAAGAGAAGCGAGAGCTTCTGATTATGAAATACTGATATCCAGGTTAGTTGACAGAGTTCTCCGGCCACTTTTTCCCAGCGACTACCATGCTGAAACATATGTTACAATAAATCTGATTTCAGCTGATATGGATATAATTCCTGATGCTCTTGCGGGGCTCGCAGCGTCAGCAGCGCTTGCCGTATCAGATATTCCGTTTAATGGCCCTATTTCTGAAGTAAGGGTTGCCAGAATAAATAATAAATATGTAGTAAATCCGACTGCCACTCAGTTGGAAAATGCTGATATAGATCTTATGGTAGGTGCTACTTATGATAATATCATGATGGTTGAGGGTGAGATGAAGGAAGTTTCGGAAGAAGATATGCTCGAAGCTCTCAGGATCGCTCATGAAGCAATAAAGATTCATTGCAAGGCTGTGATGGAATTTGCTGAAGAAGTGGGAACCACCGTAAAGCGAACTTATTCACATGAGACAAATGACGAGGACCTCAGGAAAAAAGTGTGGGATGAAACATATTCAAAATGTTATGATGCAGCAAAATCATGTACTGCCGATAAGCATAAGAGAATAGAAACTTTTGAGTCGATTGAAAAAGATTTCATTGCTCAGTATCCGGAAGAGAATCCTGTTAATGAAGCTCTTGTAAAAAAATACTATCATGATGTTTTGAAAGAAGCATCAAGAAGGCTTGTCCTTGATGATAATGTCCGTCTCGACGGCAGAAAACCTGATGAGATCAGACAAATCGTGTGTGAAATCGATCCGCTTCCAGCGACTCATGGGTCAGCTCTCTTCACCAGGGGAGAAACACAATCTCTCACCACAGTTACATTAGGAACTAAGCTCGATGAGAAAATCATTGACGATGTACTTAACAAGGGGACAGAAAAATTTACCCTTCATTATAACTTTCCTCCTTTTGCAACAGGTGAAGCTAAAGCTTACCGTGGTGTGGGAAGAAGGGAAATAGGCCATGGAAACCTTGCTCATCGTGCTCTTAAAAATATGATGCCTCCTGATGATGAGAATCCATATGCAATCAGAGTTGTCTCTGATATTCTCGAATCCAACGGTTCCTCTTCAATGGCTACTGTTTGTGCAGGTACACTTGCACTTATGGATGCAGGAGTGAAACTGAAGAAACCTGTCTCCGGAATAGCTATGGGCCTGATATCGGATAAAGAGACTAAAAAATATGCTATCCTGTCAGATATCCTTGGCGATGAAGATCATCTTGGAGATATGGACTTTAAGGTTACCGGAACCCGCGACGGAATAACTGCAACGCAGATGGATATCAAAGTTGACGGTCTTTCGGTTGAGATTCTTACAAAGGCGCTTCACCAGGCCAAAGCCGGGAGATTGCATATTCTTGGCATAATGAATCAGACCATCTCCGAACCCCGTCCTGAGCTCAAACCTCATGCTCCAAGGATTGAAATGCTTACTATTCCTAAGGAACTCATCGGTGCTCTCATCGGTCCGGGTGGTAAAGTTATCCAGGAGATCCAGCGCGTCACAGGGGCTACAATAATTGTTGAAGAGATTGATGGTCATGGTGATGTAAATATCTTTGGAGAAAATGCAGCAGTTATTACAGCTGCACTCGACTGGGTTAAGAAGATCGTGACTGTCCCTGAGATAGGACAGGTATATAAAGGTAAAGTAAAGACAATCGTTCAGTTTGGAGCATTTGTCGAAATATTACCTAATAAAGATGGCCTCGTACATATCTCCGAAATAGAATGGCGCAAAATTGATAAAGTAGAGGATGTCCTTAAAGAAGGTCAGGAAATTGAAGTTAAAATTATTGATATCGATCCGAAAACAGGAAAGATTAAACTGTCAAGAAAAGAACTGCTCCCTCGTCCTCCACGTCAGGAACCTGAAAAAAGAAACCCTGAACAGAATCAGAATAAGTAATAGCAGCCGGCTTTTTAAGCCGGCTTTTTTATTGCCGTTTCGTTTCCAATTTATAAATTTGATTAATTGTAAAAGCGATAATATTCCGGAATGAAGATTAAGTATAACTATGTGGTAATAGAAGGTAATATTGGTGCGGGTAAAACCACTCTGGCCGGCAGGATTGCCGATCAGTTCAACGCAAACCTGATCCTGGAGCATTTTGCCGATAACCCTTTTCTTCCAAAATTTTATACCGACCCCGAAAAATACTCCTTCCCGCTTGAGTTGTCCTTTCTGGCAAGCAGATATAAACAGCTTAAGGAAGAACTGGTGCCACAGAACCTTTTTAAATCTTTCTCCGTGGCAGATTATTATTTCATGAAGTCACTGGTTTTTGCGGCTTCGACCCTTACAGGCGATGAGTATAATTTATACCGGCAGATATTCAATATTATATACGGTTCATTACCGAAACCCGATATTTACGTCTATCTTCATCTGAATCCCGCCAGGCTCCTTGAAAATATAAGAATGAGAGGACGCTCCTATGAAACTTCAATAACGAAGGAATATCTGCAGAAAATTCAGGATAGTTATTTTTCATTTTTTAAACAGGACAAAGAGAATAAATATCTTATAATCGATGTAAATGATATTGATTTTGTTGCTAACGAAAGCCATTACACAAAGATTATAGATACTATCTTTTTTGATGATTATCCGGTAGGTTTGAACAAAGTGATTCTGTAGGAATGTTCTCTTCCGGGATACGTGAATAGTGTAATATATTTTATAAATTTTGTAATATATACCATTTTCACAACAGCCATCTTTGTAAAATAGTAAAACCAAATTCTGAGAATGAAGTCTGAAGTGTAGAAAACATGTCCGAAGCTTATCTTAAATTTTCCAGGGTGTATATATGAAAATAGTTATACTGAAAATCGTAAAAGCTTGTGTAACTATATATTATAAAAACATTGTCATTAACTTTTAATAGTCATATTATTTTGTTTAATTTGTGTAATGACTATTTTATTGTAAATTTGCGGTTTAAGTAAAAATTAAGTTAATCGTCTATAAAGTCAAGTCATTAAGGTATCATAAACAAAAACATTTTTAAATTATGAAAAATTTCAGAAGCTATTTTATCCTTATCCTGGTCGCGGCTGTGATGTCAAGTTGCAGCGGTTTGAATAAGATGAAGAAAAACTCCAACTTGGTAAAGTATGAAGTTACTCCAAAAGTCCTTGAGACACATGCAGGTATGGTTACTGTTACAATAAAAGGTACATTCCCTGAAAAGTACTTTGATAAAAAAACCACAGTTACTGTAACTCCGGTTCTTACATATAATGGTGGAGAAACTGCTTTTGATAAAGTTCAGGTTCTTCAGGGCGAGAGTGTACAGGCCAATAATAAAGTAATCACCTCTACAGGTGGAGATTTTACTTATACAGGCACAATTCCTTATGCAGATGCAATGAAAATGTCAGAACTCGTTCTTAGAGTATCGGCAGTAAGAGGCAAAAAGAACCTCGATTTCGAACCACTAAAAATTGCTGATGGCGTTATTGCAACATCAACACTTGTTGAAAAAGATGCAAGGCCGATCGCTATGAAAGATAACTATGTCAGGATTATACCCGAAGCTCAGCTCGCCGATATTCACTACCCGATAAACCAGGCAGAGATTAACAGCAAAGAGCTTAAAGCAGAAGACATTGCTCTTTTGAAAGAATATATTAAATCAGTTAGCGCCGATTCGAGCCGTCAGTTAAAATCAACAGAGATCAGTTCATACGCCTCACCTGATGGTTCTATGAAAATCAATGCTCCCCTTGCTGAAAAAAGAGGAAAAACCGCTGACAAATTCATGAAGAAAGAATTCAGCAAAATTGATGCTGCAAAAGCTGAAGGTTTCTTTAGTGAGAAAACAACCCCGGAAGACTGGGATGGTTTTAAAGCAGAAGTTGAAAGCTCAAACATACAGGACAAAGATCTCATCCTTCGCGTTCTTTCAATGTATTCCGATCCTGATGTTCGTGAAAAGGAAATCAAGAATATGAGCTCAGCATTTGACGTTCTTAAGACAGACATCCTTCCAAAACTGAGAAGATCAAAAATGACTGTTAATGCTGATAAAATTGGTCGTACCGATGACGAAATCCTTTCACAGATGAGATCAGATCCTAAAGTATTAGGTCTGGAGGAAATGCTTCATGCTGCAACTCTTACAACTGATCCTAATGAACAACTTAAGTTTTATCAGGCAACTGCAGAAAAATTTCCGAAATGTATCCGTGCTAAAAATAATATGGGTATCACATACATGACATTAGGCAAAACAGATGATGCTATTGCAGAATTTGAGAAAGCAAAAGCAATTCAGAATAATGACGTAATTAAAAATAATCTCGGATTTGGTTCACTCGTAAAAGGTGATGTTGCTAAAGCTGAAGAATATTTCAATTCAATGACTGCTGCTACTCCTGAGTCAAAATATGGTCTTGGTGTAATTGCAATAACAAAAGGCGAATATGACAAAGCTGTCAATTACTTTGGTAGCGAAGCCAGTTATAATCTTGCACTTGCTGAACTTCTCAAAGGTGATGTCAACAAAGCAAAATCAACACTCGATGGTCTGAAGGATCACAGATAAAAACGGAAAACCTTCCTATCTGAAAGCTGTTGTTGGTGCGCGTCTCGACGACAAGAATTACATGCAGAATAATCTCCGTGATGCTATTGGTGCTAATGGAAGCTGGAAAGCTTATGCCAAGACAGATCTGGAATTTGCAAAGTTCTTTAATGATGATACATTCAAATCGACTGTTCAGTAATAACTGACTAAATAAAAAGAAAGGCTGCCCGGAAGAGCAGCCTTTTTTTATTCGATCGTACCCAAGATTACTTATTCCTCCACTTTTTACCCCCAACCCCCTAAAGGGGGCTTAATCCCGCCGAAGATTTGTTCAGAACTTTGAGACTCTAATCGTCCACAAAAACGTTTCTCTTAAAGTTAGAAGATATTGCCGGTTCTTGAACCCCCTTTAGGGGGCAGGGGGTGAATGACAAGGAATGTAACAGATGCGTATAACGGGTCGTCTTTCAGGAGAATGGGGCAGGGGGATGCGGTAAAACTTAAGGGGATGAGGTTGTTACATGCCATAACACAATCCCCACACTGATTGCAATATTAAAGGAGTGTTTGGTGCCAAACTGAGGAATCTCAATACAAAGGTCACACATATTTACAATGTCCTGGTCAACACCATTTACTTCATGGCCAAAGATAAGTGCATACCTTTTGTCTTGCGCAATCTTTAGATCCTGTAACTCTATCGCGCCAACGACCTGTTCAACAGCAACTATAATATAACCGTTTTCTTTAAGTTCCTCAATTGCAAGAGCTGTAGCCTGATAATATTTCCATGTAACTGATTCTGTGGCGCCAAGCGCTGTTTTCTGAATTTCCCTGTGGGGAGGACACGATGTTATTCCACACAAATAAATTGCCTGAGTCAGAAATGCATCGGCTGTCCTGAATATAGAGCCTACATTGCTTTGACTCCTGACATTGTCAAGAACAATTATGAATGGAGATTTATCAGATTTCCGGTACTGTTTCAGTGACTTTCTGTCGAGTTCTTTATTGAGAAGCTTTCGCATCTTTTTTATGCGAAAATAACTAATTAATCTCTTAAATGTTGTTATTTTGTACAGAGTGAATACACTCGGATAAGGCTGGTAATTAACTAAATTTTCCAAAAATGAACGTTCATGAATTTCAGGGTAAGTCTTTGCTGAAAGCTTACAATGTTGACATTCAGGAAGGCTTTGTTGCAGAAACTCCTGAACATGCAGTGACCATAGCCAGACAATTGCAGGAAAAATTAGGATCCGGTTTTTTTGTCGTAAAGGCACAGATTCATGCGGGAGGGCGCGGTAAAGGTGGTGGAGTTAAACTGGCCAGGTCTGTTGACGACGTAGGAAAACTTACTGAACAGATGCTGGGTATGCAGCTCATCACACCTCAGACCGGTCCGGAGGGAAAGAAGGTCAATAAGGTTTTAATTGCTCAGGACGTTTATTATAAAGGGGACTCTCAACCTGAGGAGTTCTATATCAGTGTTTTACTCAACAGGGAAAGAGGCAGATACATTGTTATGTACTCTCCGGAAGGAGGTATGTCTATTGAGGAAGTAGCAGAAAAAACACCCGATCGTATATTCACGGAAGAGATTAATCCCGGCATAGGATTTCAGGCTTTCCAGATGCGTGATATTGCTTTTAAACTTGGTCTCTCAGGTGTTGCATTTAAAAATATGGTGAGGTTTCTCTCGGGGATTTATGAGACCTTTATTGGTTGCGATGCACAATTACTTGAGATAAACCCGGTCCTGAAAACAAGCGATAACAGGGTACTGGCTGTCGATTGTAAACTGGTACTCGATGATAACGCATTGTTTCGCCATACCGAATTACTGGCAATGAGGGATTTGAATGAAGAAGACCCTATAGATGTTGAAGCCGGAAACCACAACCTGAATTTTGTTAAGCTCGATGGTAATGTGGGCTGTATGGTCAATGGTGCCGGTTTAGCTATGGCAACAATGGACATCATAAAACTTTCCGGAGGATCACCTGCAAATTTTCTTGATGTAGGCGGCGGCGCGAGTCCGAAAACCGTTGAGGCAGGTTTCCGCATAATTCTTAAAGATCCTGCCGTAAAAGCTATACTGATCAATATTTTCGGAGGCATTGTGAGGTGCGACAGGGTTGCCAATGGCGTTGTAGAAGCCTACAAATCAATTGGTGAAATAAGAGTCCCGGTAATTGTAAGATTGCAGGGTACGAATGCGGAAGAGGCAAAAAAAATAATTGATAATTCAGGTCTTGCTGTTTTTTCAGCTATTTCTTTCAGGGAAGCTGCCGAACTTGTAACTAAAATCTTAAACTAAATCTGGGGACAGGGCTGGGTGAGGAAATTTAAAAAATCCGTTTTACGGGTATTCTATGCTATTGGATTAATTATCCTTATTTCAGGATATCTTTTAATCATGAAGGGAAGAAAAGATCATCACTCTCCCTTTTTCAGTACTCGCTGTATCGATTATAAACAAAAGGTTTTCAGCCGGAAGTTAAATGACCGGATTGTCGATTATTCTGCAGCAGCAAAACTCAGTGGAGTCAAAATCTGCAAGGATGATCGTGAAATGGCCAGATACATCTCTGCAGGGAAGCTCGTTAAGGTCAGAAGCGGCAGAAGTTATATTGTAGAAAAAATGACATACAGTTATCCTTGTGTTACACGCGACAGCAAAATACTCATCGATGAGATATCCCGCAGACTAAGACAAAAATGTTCACGGAAGGGACTGCATGGTGTTAAATTCTTTATCACTTCAATGACACGGAAAGCAGATAATGTAAAGAATCTGAGAAAATTTAACGGGAATGCCTCCGTGAATAGTCCTCATCTTTATGGTAATGCTTTCGATATCAGCTATAAGCGTTTTATTGCACGGAAATGGGTACTGACCGAATGTGACAAGAGATTTATGAAGGAGGCGCTTGCGGAAGTTATCCTGCAGTTGAGATCAGAGAACAGATGCTGGGCCACTTTTGAGAAGGTACAGAGTTGTTATCATGTTGTTACCCGGTGATTCACTTTTTGCATGAATCATCGCAGTAGGGCTTATCTGCCGAGTTTCCGCATCTGCAAAGCGAAACTTCTCCCGGTGACGATTCGTTATTTCTCTGTAAGTCTTTCAAAAGAAAATTTCCGGTAATCTTAAGCGGTCCGTATTCAATCACCTCCACTACTGCCTTTGGCTTGCTTTCGTTATTTTCTTCCATGCACTTTATAATTTAACCAATGAATCCGACTTTCCGGTGCTGACCGTCACAAAATGGCATATGATCGCTTACTCCACAGCGGCATATCGAGATCATGCTGTCGCGTACTTCTTTTTTGTTGCCATTATAGGAGATGGTAAATGTGCCTTTAAGAACTATTGGTCCGTCGGGCATTACTTTCACTGAGACAGGTTGTTCATTTGAGTCATTTTCGAGGGCATTCACGAGCTCAGGTCTTCTGAACTTAATATGGTTTAGCTGATCGGTACCTACAGATTCATTTTTTGATTCATCATTCCATTTCCAGGCGAGAGCTTCTGTAGGACATAAATTAACAACTTCAATGATTTTTTCTGTGGTAGCACCATCCATATCCACCCACGGCCGTTTGCTTGGGTCAAAAACTTCCAGTAGTTCCCGGTAACAATATGATGCATGAATACATGCTGATGGTTTCCAATAAACTGTTATATCTTTATTTTTATAACGTCGCCCCCCTGAAAATTGGCTTTCACTTCTTTCCATCACCACTAAATTTTTATTCTTTGATTATTATTCTTATTTCTGAAAAGTCCATCACACAACGCTTTTAACTCAGAAACCAGTACTTATAATCGGAGCAAAGGGAAATATCAAATTCAAGTTCGCAATTTAGCATTTTTTATAAACATTCGGATTGAAGTAATACAACGAATATTTATATTTGTAATATATCATGTTTTAAATGAGTAAAATTCATTTATTTAGACGGCTGTTAATTTGGGGCACCGTGCTGAATAATTCTAACTACTGATTCTCGTACGAGCAATTAACAAAAAAAATGACAGCTCTGTTAATTTGAATTTATGGTAATGGTAATTTATCGGAGAATTAAATTATGACCAACTATGATTGGGCTTGCGGATTGATCGTTATTGTTTCGCAGCCAGTCAGTATTATTTTACTTACGCTATTGACTACACTGTCAGTAATATGTGGCGTTATAGTTTATTTCACCATCCGGCTCCGAAATTCAAATAAAGAATTACTTAAAAAAAACAGTGAGATATCAGAACAGAACGCTGCACTGAAACTTTCAAACGAAGTTCTTGCCGGTCAAAAAGAACTAATCACAAGAAAACACACCGAAACAGATAAGTTCTATGAGATGCTGGTTCAGTCGGCAAATGACGGAATTTCTTTTTACGACAGAGGCTGGAATTTAAGATTCTGCAATTCGGCTTTCTACACGATGATTGGTTACGACAGGGCTTCATATAATGAACTGCGTCAGGACGAACTTGTTCACCCCGATGATCAGGATTACCAGCTCAGAAGAGAACAATCACTCGTAAATAACGGTTTTTTTGAAACGGAATTACGCCTGAAGCACAGAGCCGGACATTATATGAATCTTTCTACACGGTCCGTAACAGTCAGAAGTGAAACAGGAGAAGTACTTGGAGCGCTGACCATTTCCCGGGATATTACAAGGATGAAAAAAGTGCACGAGGATCTTATTAAGGCAAACATAGGGGCTGAATCAAGTAAAAGATTAAAGTCTAACTTCCTTGCGAATATCTCACACGAAATCCGTACCCCACTCAACAGCGTAGTCGGTTTTTCAAATTTATTGCTGTCAAATAATTTATCAAATGAGGTAAAGGAGGAATATATAGAACATATTAATCATAATAGCGAAAAGCTCCTTCAGATTATTGGCGATATTATTGACCTGTCACGTCTTGAAAGTTCTCAGATCCAGATAACATATGAGGAGGCTTCTATCTCAATGATCGTAAACGAAATAATAGATGAAGCCCGTCAGGTGATAAAGCGCAATGAGAAACCAATTATCCTGAATGTTAAGAATTATTTTGAAGATGCCGGCGATCTGATATTTACCGACAGAATCTGGCTTAAAAGAGTGTTGAATCACCTTATGGACAATGCCGTTAAATTTACTCTCGACGGTTCTGTAGAATTCTCATACCTGCTGGAAAATCAGAATATTGTTTTCAAAATAAGAGATACCGGCATCGGGATCAATAAGGAAAATCTGGGACGGATCTTTGAAGAATTCAGGCAGGAATTCGATGGACATCATCGTCCGTTCGAAGGTCTTGGAATTGGTCTTACCCTTGCCAAAGAAGTTATTGAACGAATGGGAGGCAAAATCTATGTCGAGTCGGAAAAAGGCGTTGGCTCAGAATTCAGTTTTTCAATTCCATACCGTCCGGCCGGAAGTCCAAAAACAAAAACTCCGATTGTCAGTTCGGAACAAGTGATGTCGCCAATTGACTGGTCTTCAAGAAAATGTCTTCTTGTTGATGATAACAAAGATGTTCTGATATACCTCAACAGAATACTCGCCGATACAGGTGTCACAATTCTAAGTGCACGCTCGGGTTTTGAAGCGATTGAATTAATTAAAAACAACCCCGACATTGATGTTGTGTTACTTGATATGCAGATGCCTGAAATGAATGGCATAGAGGCAACTAAAGAGATCAGAAAAATACGCAAGGACATCCCAATTATAGCTCAAACGGCATTCATATTTGAAGATGATAAAGATATTATTCTCGAAGCGGGATGCGATGCCTGTCTGATTAAACCAATAAGAAGAGAACATCTTTTGACAGTTATGTCAAGTTTTGTTAAATCAGAAACTATCTTATAACTCTTCCAATCCTGTACCGGGGTGAACAGGCAGCCCTGATTTTTGATAATCCTCTTTTCAGCTTAAAAATTTGTTCTTACTTTGTAGATTAATGACAAGTAACCGGTTTGCTGATATTATTTTGCCAATTGCTGTACGTGGAAGATTCACCTACAGTGTGCCCGACGATCTGGCTGATGATATCAGACCCGGGATAATGGTTACGGTACCCTTCAGAGGAAGAAATATATACTCCGGAATTGTCTGTAGAATTCATGAAACAAAACCCGAATTCAAAAACATAAAATCGATCCTGAGTATTGCTGACAAAATCCCCCTGATAAATGACCTGCAGTTGAAACTCTGGTTATGGATATCAGAATATTATCTGTGCAGCGAAGGCGAAGTGATGAAAGCTGCCTTACCCAATGAGATCAGTCTCAGCACTTTTAAACCACGTCTCGAAACATTTATAAAACTGGCAGCCGGATTTTCCGAAGATGAACTGAATGAGTTGCTCAATAAGCTTATTAAAGCTCCCCGTCAGCAGGACATTCTTTCAAATTACATACGACTCACAGGTTATGAAACAGGGAAAGAGATTTTACCTGTACGAAAATCATTTCTCTTATCCGAATCGCGAACCTCCCCAGGCATTCTTGAAACGCTTGTTTCAAAAGGGATCCTTGTTTCAGAATCACACTCCGTATCGAGAATTTCTGAAAATGATAATTTCAGGGAACCCATAAAAAAATTGAGTGAGGCTCAGGCTGCTGCTTTTGAATCGATAAGATCTCAGTTCAAAGAAAAAGATATTGTCCTGTTGCATGGTGTCACATCCAGCGGGAAGACTGAAATCTATATTCATCTTATTGAAGAGCAATTGAAGAAAGGGAAACAGGTGTTGTACATGCTTCCTGAAATAGCTCTTACCACACAGATCATACTGCGGTTAAAACGACACTTTGGAGGTATTACAGGAGTGTATCATTCACGATTCAGTGATCCTGAAAAGGTGGAGATATGGAGAAGGGTTGCAGAAAATGATCTGTTAAACAGTTACAGGTTGGTACTTGGTGTGAGATCTTCATTGTTCCTGCCGTTCTCAAATCTCGGACTCATTATTATAGATGAAGAACATGACAGTTCTTATAAACAGCAGGATCCTGCGCCACGATATCACGCACGCGATTCTGCGATAATGCTGGCATCGATGCATGGGGCAAAAACAATCCTTGGCTCGGCGTCGCCTTCCATTGAAAGCTATAACAATGCAGTCAATGGGAAATACGGGCTTTCGGAATTAAATGAAAGATTTGGTCTGATAAAGCTTCCGACAATCGTCCTTGCCAACGCGAGAGAAGCATACCGGAAAAAACTTATGGTATCGCATTTTACTCCTGAACTGCTTCAGGCAATGGACGAAGCATTGTCAAAAGAAGAACAGATCATATTATTTCAGAACAGGAGAGGATTTTCACCGTATATAGAATGTTCTGAATGTGGATGGATCCCTGTATGTATCCAATGCGCTGTCAATCTGACATATCATAAGGGAATCGGAAAGCTCGTGTGTCATTATTGCGGGTATACAATGAACATGCCATCGAAATGTGACAACTGTCATTCTGCCGCGATGGTTACAAGGGGATTCGGGACAGAAAAAATTGAAGATGAAATAAAAATCGTTTTTCCGGAAGCGAGGGTAGCCAGAATGGATCAGGATACCACAAGGAATAAGAATTCATTTCATAAGCTGATCAGGGCATTCGAGGAGAGGCGCATAGACATTCTCATAGGGACTCAGATGATCTCAAAAGGCCTCGATTTTGAAAACCTCACTGTTGTAGGTATCCTGAATGCTGATAACCTTTTGAACTTTCCTGATTTCAGGGCACATGAAAGAAGCTTTCAGCTGATGGAACAGGTCAGCGGAAGGGCTGGAAGAAGACAGAAACAAGGGAAAGTTGTAATACAGACATATGACCCTCAGAACAAAATAATTCGACAGGTATTGCGGCACGACTATATAGGTATGTTCAGAATGCAGTCTGAAGAGAGGATGACTTTCAACTATCCTCCTTTTTGCCGTATGGTAAAAATAACCATAAAGCATAAAGACAAGTCCCAGCTAAATCATTTCTCAGAGCTGCTTGGCCGCGATCTTAAAGAAGTGTTCGGTAAAAGAGTTTTAGGTCCGGAGTCACCCATAATTTCGCAGGTTCAGTTATGGTATATTAAAAATATTCTTCTGAAAATTGAACGTGAAAAACCTCCGGCAAAAGCGAAACAACTTATTGTTGAGGCAATTGCCAGACTTGAAAAAGAGAAGGGGGCTTCGGGTTTGAAGATCGCGATAGATGTGGACCCATATTAATTATTTAAAGCACACAAAAATCTTTGTGACAATGATCTTAAACTCTTTGCCTTCGCTTCGAAAATCAATTTATTTACCCCGTTCCGCTTCGCGGAAGTAAATTGATTTTGACTTCGTCGAGCTCCTCGCTTCGCTTCGTCGGTTCTTCGCTCCCCTTGGGGTCGGGGTAAACGAAGAAAATCAATCCGAGGCCAGTGAAGTCAATTATTAATTTTGAAGTTCCTAATATTTATAGGCATAGGACTTAGTGGTTAATGGATTTAAAGCTTTTCTCTTCGCAATAGCTTAAAGACAAAATGATATACTATTTTTGAAGTATTATAAAATCACACCATGAAGATCGAAGTTTCAAACGGAGAGATAGTTGATAAGCTGACAATCATTCAGATCAAGCTCGAGAGAATAAAAGACGACTTAAAACTGGCAAATCTGCAAAAGGAATATAAACTACTTCTCGAAGCTGTTTCTGAGATTATTAATACTTCCGATCCTCTGTATAAATCCTTGTATGAAGCCAATTGCGAATTATGGGATATTGAAGACCATATCCGTGATCTGGAGAGGAGGAAGGATTTCAGCGACGATTTTATTGCCACAGCCCGGGCAGTTTATATAAAAAACGATCTGAGATCTGAGATAAAAAGAGAAATCAATATCAAAACATCATCTGGACTTATGGAGGAAAAATCCTACGAAAAATATTGAAATGCGCCTTTTAGTCATTAGAACCTCTGCTATGGGTGATGTGGCACTCACCATTCCTGTTTTAAGGGGAATGTCGGAACAATTTCCCTCAGTTGAGATTCTGATGGTAACCCGATCATCATTCAAACCATTCTTTAATTCAATAAAGGGTTTAGACCTGTTCTGTCCTGATCTGAAGAACAGGCACAAAGGTTTCCGGGGCCTGTTTCGCTTATATAAAGATATCAGACGTCAATCGGAAATAGATTACGTGATCGACCTTCACGATGTGTTACGGTCCAAAATACTGAGGATTCTGTTCCGGATAAGCGGCATACCGGCAGCAGTTATCAATAAAGGAAGAAGAGAGAGACACGCACTGATCGCTGGAAAACGAAAAATTCAACTAAAACACACAGTAGAGAGATATTGTGATGTTTTCGCAAAAGCCGGTTTCAGCGTTAAACCATCAGCAGGAAACTGGATCATACCTGCCGCCGGAATAAAACTGAAAGAAAGCTTCCGTGAAGAGATGCATGGAGCCATAAATATAGGGGTTGCTCCTCTTGCAAAACATACGCTTAAGATGTGGCCTGAAGAAAACATGATCAGGCTGCTGGAGCTTATATCAGAAAAATATAATTGCAGACTCTGGTTGTTTGGAGGAGTTGAGGATTCTTCGAAGCTGGCGGTTTTGCAAACAAGTATTAAAAATTCTAAAAATCTTGCCGGTGAACTTAACCTCGATGAAGAACTTGCATTCATGAGTAAGTTGGATTTTATGATTTCCATGGATTCATCAAATATGCATATGGCTGCCCTTTTGGGAACAAAAGTCATCTCAATATGGGGAGGCACAGATCCTTTGGCTGGATTTTCAGCATGGATGCAGCCTGAAAGCTTTTCAATCCGTATCCCTGTTGAAGAACTTGATTGCCGTCCGTGTACAATCTATGGAAAAGGAAAAACCAGAAATGGTTTTGCATGTATGAAATTGTTAACACCCGAATTGGTATTTATGAGAATTGAAAATCTTATATTGTCAGAATTAAAATCCCTGTAGAACAGATGGATTTCTCGCTGTGGCCCTCAGTCTTCGCTTAAAAGCTTTGGCTGACAAGGGCTGTGCTACTCCGGTTTCCTCTGTGTAATAAAAAAAATAAAAAAAAACTAAATGAACTTTGAAGAAAAATCCTCCGACTTCACCTCAGGAACATCGAAACGCAGAATTATAGCTGCTTTAATATTAACAGCTCTTGTTATTACCGGATACTTTATAATGAAGAGCGGAAAAAAATCAGATCGGGATCTTGCCGACCTCGTGAATCCGCTTATGGGTACAGACTCAGAATATAAATTATCCAACGGGAATACCTATCCTGCTATAGCTTTGCCCTGGGGAATGAATTTCTGGTCGCCACAAACAAGGAACATGGGTAATGGCTGGAGCTATACTTATAATGACAATAAAATAATGGGAATCAAGCAGACTCATCAGCCCAGCCCCTGGATAAATGATTATGCAGCTTTTTCATTGATGGCTATAACCGGAAAAGTTAAGGTTAATGAGAGTGCGAGAGCTTCATGGTTCTCTCATAAGGCTGAGGTGGTCACATCCTTACTATTATAGCGTGTATCTGGCTGACTATGATGTTACTGCAGAAGTAACCCCAACTGAAAGAGCAGCAATATTTCGTTTTACATTTCCGGAAAGCGATTCTTCATATATTTTACTCGATGGATATAACATGGGATCGATGGTTAAGATAATTCCTTCTGAACGAAAAGTTATCGGATATTGCCGTAACAACCATGGAGGTGTTCCAGCGAATTTTCATAACTATTTTGTTGCTGTTTTTGACCATGATTTTAATTCCCGGAATACATGGCACGGTGATACTATCAATGTGAATTCCCTTGAAGAAGAAAGTAACCATGCAGGAGCAATACTGGGATTTAAAACAAAAAAGGGAGAGAAGATAGGAGTGAAGGTGGCATCATCATTCATAAGTCCGGAACAGGCGTTGCTTAATCTGACCCGCGAGACAGGAGAAAAAGATTTCGAAACGATAAAGAATGAAGCGAAGCAGGAATGGAACAAACAACTCGGGAGGATAAATGTAGAAGGTGGTACGGATGACCAGCAGAGAACTTTTTATTCGTGCCTTTACCGGATGGTTTTATTCCCCAGAATGTTTTCAGAAGTAAATGATAAGAATGAGATTGTTCATTACAGTCCTTATAATGGAGAAGTACTTCCGGGTTATATGTTTACTGATAATGGTTTCTGGGATACTTTCAGAGCTTTATTCCCATTCTTTACACTGATGTATCCTGACGTCGATGCTCATATAATGGAAGGACTGGCTAATGCATACAAGGAAAGCGGATGGCTTCCGGAGTGGGCAAGCCCCGGGCATCGCGATTGTATGATCGGATCCAATTCAGCTTCCCTGATTGCGGACGCATACTCCAAAGGAATCAGGGGATACGATATTGCCACTCTTTATGAGGCGATTATCAAGAATACTAATGGGGTGGGACCTGTGTCATCGGTAGGCCGGCTTGGAGCAGAGTATTATAATAAGCTGGGTTATGTTCCTTATAATGTTGGTATTAATGAGAATGCCGCACGTACTCTCGAATATGCATATGCAGATTTCTGTATCTCGCAACTCGCTAAAGAACTTGGGAAGCCACAGCCGGAAATTGATATTTATGCAAAGCGTGCGATGAACTATAAAAACGTGTTTGACGATGGAAGGAAACTTATGCGTGGACGTAATCTTGATGGCCAGTTTCAGTCACCTTTCAGTCCGTACAAATGGGGTGATGCTTTCACCGAAGGGAACAGCTGGCACTATACATGGAGTGTTTTTCAGGATGTGGCAGGGTTGGTTAATCTCATGGGCGGGAAAGAAAATTTCACCCTAAAGCTCGATTCGGTCTTTGTGGTCCCTCCTGTGTTTGACTATTCCTATTATGGCGTAGTAATTCATGAAATACGGGAAATGCAGATAGCAAATATGGGCAATTATGCTCATGGCAATCAACCTATTCAACACATGATCTATCTTTATGATTATGCAGGACAACCCTGGAAAACACAGTACCGGGTTCGCCAGGTGCTCGACAAACTTTACAATTATACTCCCGATGGTTATTGCGGCGATGAAGACAATGGTCAGACATCAGCCTGGTATGTATTTTCAGCTTTGGGTTTTTACCCTGTTACACCCGGTTCAGGAGAGTATGTTATTGGTTCACCATTGTTTAATAAGGCGACATTAAACTTTGAAAACGGAAAAACGCTGGTTATCAAAGCGCCTGAAAATTCAAAGGAAAATATCTATGTGAAGGACCTTACCCTTAATGGCAAAAAGATTAAGAATAATTATATCACTCACAGCGAACTGTTAAAAGGAGGTACGATGATTTTTCATATGACGAATCAGCCGGATACGAATCGTGGAACGAAAGAGGAGAATTTTCCATTTTCAATGAGTACAGAAAAGTGACCTTATCCGTAAGAACCTGATGATTAGATAAAAGTTGTAACTGTGTAAGTTCTTTAAAAAAGATAATAAAACTGAATTGAGATGAAACAGTATTTTAGCATATTCATTCTTGTTATTTGCATTTTGTTTTCTTCATGCAAACACAAGCAGGTACCGATAACCGAGAAAACAGAAATTACAACGTATTACACAGAGCAGTACCGCCCTCAATTTCATTTTTCCCCCGAGGCACACTGGATGAATGATCCGAACGGACTTGTTTACCTCACTGGCGAATATCATCTCTTTTATCAGTATTACCCCGACAGTACCGTTTGGGGACCGATGCACTGGGGCCATGCAGTTAGCAGAGATCTTGTTCATTGGAAACATATGCCAATCGCTCTTTATCCCGATTCACTTGGGTATATTTTTTCCGGAAGTGCGGTTGTTGATGTCAAAAATACGACAGGATTCGGGACATCTGAAAACCCGCCACTGGTTGCCATTTTTACATATCATAACCCTGTTCTTGAAAAACAAGGAAGCAAAGTATTTCAGAATCAGGGAATTGCATATAGTACCGATAAAGGCCTTACATGGGTGAAATACGCAGGTAATCCCGTGCTTAAGAACCCGGGGATTCGCGATTTCAGAGATCCGAAAATGTTCTGGAATGAAAGTATAGGGAAATGGGAATTAATATTAGCTGTTTATGACAGAGTTTATATATACTCTTCACCCGATATAAAGAACTGGACATTCGAAAGCGAATTTGGAAAAGGCGCAGGTGCTCATGGGGGTGTTTGGGAATGTCCCGACCTTTTCCCTGTGAAAGTTGAGGGAACTGATGAAACCAAATGGGTAATGCTTGTCAGCATAAATCCCGGAGGTCCGAATGGAGGATCTGCTACACAGTATTTTACCGGAGATTTCGATGGACATAAATTTATTCCTGATAATACAAAAGTCAAATGGCTTGATTGGGGAAGAGATAATTATGCTGGTGTAACCTGGTCAAACATCCCCAATACTGACGGAAGAAGGATTTTTATCGGATGGATGAGTAACTGGAATTATGCGACGGTTGTTCCGACCACTGTTTGGCGCAGTGCTTCAACAATCCCTCGTGAATTGTCGGTTGTAAAAGAAAACAGTAATTATTTTATTACTTCAAAGCCGGTGGTTGAACTTGGAAGCATTCGGAGTAGATCAGACACTGCATCTGTAAAACAGATTAGTTTTGAAGGAGAAAAAGAAATTTCATCAGGTAAAGTCCCGGTGATGCAGAGTGAAATGTTGCTCGGGTTTAATCTCTCTGATAATAAGGCCGATTCACTTGGTATTATTCTTGAAAACGATCTTAAGGAGCGATTTATTATTGGTTATTCTGTTATCAGTAAACAGTTTTATGTCGATAGGAGTACTGCAGGAAATGCAACATTCTCGGATAAGTTCGCCGGAATATCCGTTGCGCCATTTGATGCAGGTGCAAATTTAAAACTGCATTTGTATGTCGATGCCGGTTCAGTTGAATTATTTGTTGATGATGGAAGGCTTGTTATGACAAGTGTAGTCTTCCCTACAGAAAAGTTCAACAAAATTAAACTGTTTTCAAAGGGTGGTCGGGGTGTATTGAACAAGGCACTTTTTTATGGCCTTGCCAGGATCTGGCCGGCAACAATCGATTAAAACAGATCTATATCTTCAGTTTGATTTTTAGCCGCGCGAGAAGGGCCGTTAAACCTACCATAAGTAATGCCCACACAATTGATCCGGCTATTACGATCAGGGGTTCCTGTGATTGTTTATAGATCAATATCGGTATGCCTGAACTCCAAATGAGATAATAAAGAATATCTGGAGCAATATATGTAGTGAGAGAATTTTCACCTGCAGGTCTTAAAAACTCCGCCCATTTTATTTTTTTCTTAATATCTGCAATCCAGAAAAGCAGAATAAAGACGAGCATGCTAATTCCTGAACAGATCATTGCCCAACTTGGGGTAGCATTAATCTTAGAGATTATAAACCATTTTCTGAGAATAAATCCTGAAGCCAGATAGATAACTCCCAGCCCCAGAAAAACATAGATGACCTTTTTGAATTCTTTTGGCGGAGTATTTTTTATTATGAGTCCGGCTATCAGGCCCGTCAGAACAATAAGCGGGTTATTTCCTTCCAGGATGACTCCAAAAACAGGTTTAACAGGGTTGAGGAACTGCAGAAGATCAAGAGAAGAAAGAATATTCATTATGAGGAAGAGAATTGCAACTAATGAAGTTTTAACGATCGAGTCGCGACAGAGAACATATGTAAACGCGGAAACAAGATAAGCCCATCCTATAAGTCCGAGTATTCCCCACCAGCTTGTGATTAGAGAGCCGTTGTTCTCGGGCCTTCCCGACTTGAATTTAAATACCAGGACAATGAAAATAAAGAGAGCGAGCAATTTAAGACCGGCGATAGTAAAAAACTTATTCTCTTTGTCAGGATAGTCATTCCAGAACAGAAAGATGGCGAGATACATCAAAATAGCCCATAAATTTCTACTTATTCCCGTTAATTCGGGATCAACTCTCCCGCTGTTAAGCATCAGTACCCCGATAATTATCAGAGCAAGCGATCTCGTCAGAATATGTTTGCTTATATCATAAAGTGATTGACCCGATGAAAATCTTTTTGAAAGAGCCGAAGGAATTGCCATACCTACAATAAAGAGAAATCCCGGGAATACCCAGTCGGCTAGCCCCATGCCGTCAACATTCGCTGCATGGTGGCCGAGCCATGCCGGAGCAACACTCATATTAAGATCATTAACGAACAGCATTAGGACGAGGGTGAGTCCTCTCATGATATCTATTGACGATATCCGGTTGTAATTTGTCATTTAGTCAAAGAAATTTTATGTGTAAAGGTTACAAAAAATATACACAAATGGAAAATAAAAAGCCCGGCAGGATGATACCGGGCTTAATACTGAAAAAACTAAATTTACCCCTCTGAAAAAGTCATTATATCTGGTTCCTTTTTAAACTTTTTTATACTGTTGTTGGCATTTTCAATTGCCTGGTTTTTCTTTTTTTCCATCCATAAATCTCCTATTAATTTATTCATTAGCTTATCAAATGCCAACCGGAGCGTGGTGTTCATAATGCCGTTGTAAATATCCATCGGTTTATTGGCTAAAATCCGGTAAGATACTGCCATGCCACCTTCCAGGTATGTATTAAAGTGCCAGTAACGGCTTGGCATGAATAATGCGTCACCCGGATGTATGATAAAATCATATCCCTCAACATACCGTAGCGCAGAAAATTTTTTAAAATCAGGTTTGTCGGGTTCTATAAGTGAGAATGAGCCAAGCGGTACCCTGTAGATCAGCTGTTCATAATTTGGCGGGATAAGAATTACTCTCTTGCGCCCGATAAGCTGGGTCATTAAGACTCCTGAGCAGTCGATATCAAAATGGAAACGAACTTTAGTATTCTTTCCGCCAAAAAATGCCAGACCCAGGTTGCCCAGAGGCCCTTTAACCAGATCGGGCGTAGGGAATTCTTTCCTCAGTTCAGGAAATTCTTTAAACATGTTAAAAAGAAAGATCCTGTAAGGAGTATCTTCATCGCGCTGAATTATTTCAGAGAACTCAGCGAAAGTCATATACAGATCGGGAGTTGTGTAGGCAGTGTTTTTTGGTTTTGAATTGTCAAAGATTCCAACCTGGTGATTCCCCATTATCTTATTAAGGTAATCGAATGTCCAGAGTTTTCCTGCAGGAAATAAATCAGCAAACCCTTTGATAATTAATGGTTTAGAATTTGCAAGATAATTTTCCCGGAACTCTTTCCGGGAAAGTTTTCGTGCATCTGCCTGATCGATTTGAAGTGTTAAATTCATGCTTCCGGAATATTACAATGAACTACATACAAAGTATTTCTTGTAATATATTTAACACTTTTCCCCGATAAAATGTTTAACCTTATTGTCTGAAAAGAGGGCTCTTATTTGAAAGATCCGAAGAAGCAAAAATGTAAATTAAAATTTGAGATATTACATTAAAGCCATATTATGAGAGAATTAGCATTTGATTTTTATTTCAGCAGATCGTCAATAAATTTCTGTTCGGTTTCTGACAAGGCCATGACCTTATTGAAATTAGCCCACTCCAGATCAGTTCTTTCCATGCCATTCCATTTAAAAACATCTAAAAACTTGCCTCCATACGTCAGCCTATCCATGGTATAATATTTAAAAACATGGACCATATTCCCTGAGTTGGAATCATAGCCGATAACTGTAACACGGATCAGGGCAATATCGGGATTTGACAGAAGCACTTTAAACTGCTGAAGGGCCAACGTGTTGTCTTCACCATCCAGTCGTATTTCAAGATACCATGTTTGCTCTACCAATGGAGTATTAATTTCTTTTTTATAGAGAGTTCGCTTCACGTTCTTCACTATTTGAATCAGTTCGATTGTTGCAGTGCAGTCTATTAAGTTCTTCCCTTTGTTGCCAACTCTTTGAGAAAGGTATATTCTTTCATCTCTATAGCGGACATAGAAATTGTTTGTCAGTAAAATATCATTTGGTCTTTGTAAAAATTTGTAGGCGAGATAGCCGCCAAACACAGGAATAAATGTCATTTCAAAGCAGGATTCGATAAATACTATTATCTGTCCCGTGCCAGCTATGGGAATTATGTCACCGTATCCGATAGTGGTGAAAGTAATAGCGCTGAAATAAAAATAGTCGAGGAAACTGACCTCTTTTGCACCGGTAGGATTGACATATTGCAATGAGCCGAAAAAGAAGTATAGAAATCCGAATATTACTGTCATCCCGATATAGATCCCAACTCCTTTCAATACTGAGCTCAGGATTTTATGAGACCAGACGGGATAAAAAAGATTCCGGATTGCACTCAGATGCAGATGTAAGTTCATACGGTTCAGGGTTTCTATCTGCCTCCCGGCTTAAGACCTGTGTCGATTTCCTATTTGGCAGTAGTGATTATAATGTTTCTGTATTCGATTGTACCATGATCACCCTGTAATAAAATAGGGCCTGGTTCGCCTTCTTTGCTGTCAATTGCGCCACCTGTTATACCAGGTATGATAGCATCACAGATTACAGTTTTTCCATTTGCTACAACTGTAACGCGTCTGCCTATCAGGGTAATGTCATATGATTGCCATTCTCCTGGTGCTTTTGCCACCATTTCATTTGGTGTAAGATATCCATAGATTCCTGCAAAGAGGACAGAGGAAGGTTCCTCTCCTTTACTGTCAATAATCTGCAGCTCATATCTGCCACGTAAATAGACACCGCTGTTGCTGTTTACCGGGAAACGGAATTCAATATGAAGTTTGAAATCATTGTATTTTTCTTTGCTGAGCAGGTTGGATCCCGGTCTTGGGCTTTTAAGGATTCCATTTTCGACAACCCACTGGTTATCTGCTTTCTGTGACACCCAGTTATTAAGGTTTGTGCCATCAAAAAGTTTGACCGGCTTATTCCAGACAGGAGCTTTTTCTCTCACCAGACTAGGGGCTCTTACACCTGTAAATGAGTGTTTCTGTCCATCAGGGGTAGTTATCGTTCCGGAAAGTTTCTCATTATCAAGAGTTCCGTCAAAAAAGAGGTCATTTGAACCGGTTTCCCATTGTGGAGGAATATTGAATGTAAACTTTTGTCCATCCTGAGTCACTTTTGAAATTGGCCGTGCACTTCCGGCATCGGCTACGAAATAACCAACAAGTGTTTTTGTACCTGATAATTTTACTTCCATCCATGATGGAGCGGTTTGGTTGTTACCCATGTCGACTGTAAGATCCCAATGCCCGATAATTGGTTGTTTCCCTACCTGAGCGTAAAGACCGGTAAAAAAAACCGGCGATAGTAACAGAGTGGTCAGAACAAGTATTCTCCTTATGTTTTTCATTTTTTAATTTATTTTAGAATGTGAATCAAATATAGACATTTTTGTAATGCTGCAGGGGTTCAAAATTTTGAACCCCTACAGATGTATCCGGAACATTATTTCAATGTAGGGGTTGAAAATTTTCAACCCCTACACGTATATCGGATCGTTATTTGAACGTAGGGGTTCAAAATTTTGAACCCCTACAATAGGTTTCAATGAAATTTCAACGTAAATTCTGAACCTTTATCCGGCTCAGAATTTACGGAAATTGTCCCGTCATGATTCTGCATTATCTGTCTCGACAGGCTTAAACCTATTCCTGATCCACTTTTTTTGGTTGTATAAAAAGGGATAAAAATATCTTCAATAATATCTCCCGGAATGCCATGTCCGTTATCTTCGACCTTAATAACTATGTCATCATCTGTTTTGAATGCTTTCAGATGGATTGTTCCATCCTTCCTGCCGGATAGTTCGACCTGTGCGGAATCTGCGGGAATTGCATAATCTTGTCACTCTAGTCACTTTAGTCACTTTAGTCACTTTAGTCACTTTAGTCACTCCTTAAGACTCCTTCTCAAAATAAATCTTATAAAACTTTCTACCATCACTGTCTACACCTTGTTGAATTAATTCATTATTTCCATGAATGTAGATATGGAAGTTCTTGTCAAGCTTCAGAACACTCTTGAAAAACTTAGCCTGTTTCTTTACAACCTGTGATGAGATTTCAAAGCCATTTGCAATAGTAATATCGTTCTCCTGCCGGTATTTTGAATCGAAAGACTGGAAGGATTTAATCACTTCTCCATCCTGAAATACCTCCTGCTCAAAATTCTCTTTTTCAAAATTCTCATGATTTTTGAAATACTCTACTGAGCGATTGAGTAAATCAATCTGGTTAGCCTTGGTTGTCTCAAATTCCGACGGGAATTGTTTTGTAACAAAAGATTTTGTTAATGTGAGAAACTGATTTGTGTTGTTCATATAGTCCTGTTTCAGATTCACTTTAATGAATTCATTCTGCCAGTAATCAGTTTCATTGCTTGTATTGTCAATTATAAAGACGGTATATGGTTTTTCTGTGAATAGAATCAGACAGGCTTTATCCAGACGCTTGCTCCCGATTCCCTTTCTGAAGATTAAACCTGATTCACCGTTAAAATACTTTGTCGTTTCAATAAAATTTTCTTTATTCTCTACTTTGTAAATGCCTAAGCCCTCATATGATTTATTATTGAAACTTATGTTATCAAATTTCATTATAAACACATCTCCATCTTTAATATTCGGATGTTTTGAGACCGTCTTGAGGTGCTGACATATATTCTTGGATTCCGAAATAAAATCACTTCCTTCCAAAATTGCACAGGACAATTTATACAGAGGATTCAATTCTATATCAATATCATGCATAAATTCATAGGTGGTTGTATTTGAAAGAAATGGTTTCAGGAATATTTTTTTCAAAACAACTTCCTCTTCGTCATTGCTGAAGTCGTATAGATTATCACTTAGTACTGAATTATTTTCGCCAGTGGCCAGTCTGTGGTATATTAATTTACGGATTATGGTGTCTTCGGTCTGAATCATCTGTTCTTTTAGTATTTCTGTTAGATTCTTCTGACGCAAATAACTTCATAATCTTTCAATATTGCTATTTGATACTAAAGTATTTTGATAATTGAGACATATCTTACATATACTCAGATACATAAATCTTCTCATGTTTAAAATCTTTCAACAAATATATGACAATAAGGTGTTTGCCCTTCCTTTTCATAATATTGCTGATGATAATCCTCTGCCAGCCAGAAAGTACTGGCTGGAGTGACTTTTGTCGTTACGCTGAACCCTTTTTGTTTTAAAAGCTGAATGAGCATTTCTGCTGTCTTTTTCTGCGAAGAATTCAAGTAGAATATCTCAGACCGGTACTGATCCCCGATATCGGGTCCCTGCCGGTTAAGCTGAGTAGGATCGTGTATGTCAAAAAACATTCTGGCAATAGTTTCATAGCTGCTTTTTGAAGGATCGAATATAACCCTGACTGCTTCAGCATAACCGGTGGTATGGCTGCAAACATCCCTGTATGTTGGATTTTTAAGATGTCCACCTATATATCCGACTTTAGTTGAGATCACACCTGGTATTTTATGCATATAGTATTCGACACCCCAGAAACATCCCCCGGCAAAAATAGCAGTGTCAGTGCCGGAGGCTTTTGTACCGGCAGGAACAAAAACAAGTGAAATAGAATTTACGCAGTGTCTGATATCTTTTGAGGTCAGATGTTCCCCTGTAAAAACATGTCCTAAGTGAGCACCGCAGGCTGCGCACTCGATTTCG
Organism: uncultured Bacteroidales bacterium; assembly: GCA_963792925.1. Taxonomy (GTDB): domain Bacteria; phylum Bacteroidota; class Bacteroidia; order Bacteroidales; family VadinHA17; genus LD21. The sequence goes on from CAWBYC010000005.1 coordinate 640,919, forward strand.
GTACGAAATCCGTCCGCATCCGGAACATGTTTTACAGCACCTTTAATTTCTCCGTCAAAGCTTGGCCAGCCACATTCCGACTTAAATTTGTCGGAGGATTTATATAATGGGGCTCCACACTGTTTGCAGACATAGGTCCCGGTTTCGAAAAAATCATTGTATTTTCCGGTAAACGGACGCTCCGTGCCTTTATGCAGAATAACCCTTTCTTCTTCAGGTGTTAATTTGTTATGTATTACCTGAGTAGTCTTATTTGTCATATCCTGAGCTCTTCCCGGTGACAGGAAGAAGCAGGATATGATAATCAATATAATATTTTTCATAATTGTAATTTTTATATTCCAAAAATTTTTTGTTTTATTGTTGAATCGAGACAATGGGACAGTTCACTGATAGCGGCATCCATAGCCAATAAGGGGAGCTGAAATAGCCGTTGTTAAATTGGTTACTGATCCGAAGGCTGATTGTCGTATATCTGTACATCCCATAGTGGTGAATAGGCAGCATTTGGCTGGTAATGTTTCAGGAACATTATGCGTTTGCCCGTACCCATACCATCCTCTGTTTTAAATCCTGATGCAGGACCTCCATTCATTTGGTCAGGATTAATATTGAAGCAAACATAAATATCAGATGAGGAACCATCCTGTTTACTACTGTCAGTTCTTTTTCCTTAAAATTAAAATAGTATACAACTATATCTTTATACCAGCCACGCGAAAGATCGCACTTTCAGATGGAAGAAAACGTTTGCGGGCTATGAACCTTTCGGAACAATGGGACAGTTTACGATTGTTGTCGTGGGATGAGAGGCATATCCCTGCATCATTATTTCATCATAGCTTGTAAAAGTATTGGCGACATAATCAGCGGTACGGTAACCTTTGTTACAAGCCAGAAATCATTATATCCGGCATCACCGGGGATTACGTTTACAATATTTAACTGACCTGAAACAGGTGTTGTTTCTCCCATCCGGAAGAGAACATAAATAGGAGCGGGAGTAGTGCTCAGGACATCAAAATTATAGTAAATGGTTTTTTCACCGTTTGGTCCCAGTCCATGTGTATTAAACGCAGGTATTGCTCGAAATCTACTGGCTGATTGCTTCAGGGAAACCATTCTGGGCATTTCTCAGAAACAGATGTGCAAATGAACTGCCAAACCTGTCAACAGACACATCTCCGGCAGTATCAGGGTCTAATGGCGCAGGCTGCATGTTGTCGTTTTTCTTACATGATCCGGCCAATGCCACAATTAATAATGATGATACGAATAATTTTGTTTTCATGGTAATGTATTTATTAGTTTACATCACCAAAATTCGCTCTAAAGTATCACAAAGAAGTCACAGAAAATTAAAGAAACCTTAACGTTTTTAAGCAACAGTAATCATGGGCAGAGTAAAGGAAAAAGTTGTTCCCTTTCCTGGCTGGCTTGAGACATAAATGCTGGTTTGATGAAGATCAATTATTTTTTTAACTATAGCCAGGCCCAAACCAGTGCTTTCGCTATATTTTTTTCCTTTATAATATCGTTCGAAGATATAAGGCAGTTCATCATTTTTTATGCCCTCCCCTGTATCAGCTATGGTTATTTTAACTTTCCCAGGGATATCAGGGTGTATATCGATATTGATATAATCACCATCTCTGCAGAATTTTATGGCATTTTCTATAAGATTTTGCAAAACACGGTCAATAAGCAATATATCGGCTTCAACCATGGGAAGGTCTTTTGGCATAAATGTATTGATACTGACCCCTTTTTTCTGGGAGATAATCCTGAATTTATTTGCAATATCTGAAACAAGTTCGGTTATTGAAAATGGCTCCTTATTAAGTTTTACCTGATTGGTCTGAAGTTTGGAAAGCTCAAACAGTTCTGTGACCAGCTTTTTGAGCTTGTCGCAGCTTGTATAAATGATCTGAAGATATTTAAGCTGGTCAGCTGGTTCAAGTGAATCCTTCTTCAGAATAAGTGTTTCAGCATATCCCTGGATGGATGCAACGGGTGTCCTGAGATCGTGAGATACATTATTTATGAGCTCCTTCCGAAATTCATCAGTCTCCTTCAATTCCTGAATGTTATTCGCTATAGTACCGGCCATATCATTAAACGCCAACCCGATAGTATCCAGTTCATTATTATTGCGAACAGTTATTCTTGAGTTAAGGTTCCCTGCCTGAAATTGTTGTATTCCGGTAACAATTGAATTCAGCTTATTGGTGATTAACCATATTGCTAATAATCCGACTATTGCAGAAACCAATAGTATAGTAATCACTGACCGTATTGATAGTCCGAGTATATAGCTTCCAAGTACCATCTGTGCTGCGGAAACATATTCCTGACTCGCTAGTACTATGTATATATATCCTATTATATTACCGTCCTCCTTTAGTTCTGCAGCAGAAAAAGTTTTCTTTTCTGTTGGATTCCTCGGGTCATCTCCATATATAATATTATGCTGTTTCTGATTTAGAAATTTCTTTATGGGAACGAGTGAAACCGATTCCAGTTTTACAACTTTTTCAGGGGCAACATAGCTTAAAATCTTTCCTTCAGTATCGAGTAAGTAGACTTCAACACTAGGGTTAATGACCATAAGAGAATGTACGATATCCTCAATTGCTTCCCTGTTTATAATGCCATTTTCAAAATTCGGCTTTATCTGATTAATAGTATTGGTAGCGAGGTTCCAGTTTAGTTTCTGATTGACCTCCACAGAATAATTGCGGGCAGAATTAACGGCTATATATAATGTGATGCCAGTGAAAATCAACAAAATAAACAGGAATATTGCTGATATCTGCCAGTAAAGACGACTGAATCTCCTTTTTTTCCCGGTTTTCATTGTAAGTGCTTTTGTATTTTTATGATTCTCTGAATTTATATCCTACTCCCCAGGTAGTGAGGATAAATTCCGGTTCGTTAAGGTTGTGTTCAATTTTTGAACGAAGCCGGTTAATATGAGAGTTCACAGTGTGTTCATATCCCTCGAACTGATAGCCCCAAACCTTGTCAAGCAATTGGATCCTTGTGTATGTTCTTCCGGGATTTGATGCAAATAAAACAAGCAAATCAAATTCCTTTGGAGAAAGCTCAATACGTTTCCCATGTACTTCAACAATTCTCATCGCCACATTAACATATAGGCCTTCACTTTTTATTTCGTGGTTTGCGTCGTCTGGTTTTATTTGGAGAGTCAGTTCAGATCTCCGCATAATCGCTTTTACACGGGCAATAAGTTCCCTTATGCTGAATGGTTTTGTGATATAGTCGTCTGCCCCGATTTCGAGTCCGATAATTTTATCAATTTCCTCCGATTTTGAGGTGACCATCAGGATGGGAGTATTTATTCTTCCCAGGCGGATTTTTTTACAAACCTCCAGGCCGTCAAGTCCGGGTAACCTGAGATCCAATAATATTATGTCGTAAGGATTATTCAGAACTTTCAGGAGTCCTTCATTTCCGTCATATGACTTATCCGTATTGAATCCAAGATCATCAAGGTGAATCCCTATCAGATCGGCAATATCTTTATCATCCTCAATGATCAGAGCTTTTTTCATGTTTTTTTTTGAAAGGTAAACACAAATTATAACAGAAAAGTCACAATTCTTTAAAGTTTTTAACTCAGGAACCCCATCGGTCAATTGAATTTTGAATCCACGAACAATTGATCCGATGGAACGGGGGTATTATTTCTGATATTTATTTCGTTGGTTCAAAAATTTCGTTAATCGATTGTTGCGGTGTAAAATTTTCGTTTATCGATGGTAGGGGTTGAAAATTTTCAACCCCTACGGGTATTGACAAATCGTTTAATGATTGTAGGGGTTCAAAATTTTGAACCCCTACGGGTTATTGATAAATCGTTTCATGATGGTGTGGGTTGAAAATTTTCACCCCACGGGTTATTGATAAATCGTTTAATGATGGGTGGGAAATTTTCAACCCCTACGGGTATTGACAAATCGTTTAATGATTGTAGGGGTTCAAAATTTTGAACCCCTACAGGTTATTGATAAATCGTTTAATGATGGTGTGGGTTGAAGATTTTCAACCCCTACGAATTGAAAAAATCATCATTTTCCCAATTATTTGGATTTTCTATTATATAATCTGTTATGCATTCATAGGAATTTTCATTTCGAATGATGTGTTCATAATAATTCCGTTCCCATATCTTTTCAATATCCATATTATTGCGGAACCATTTTGTGACCCCAATTTTGAATCCACGAACAATTGATCCAATGGAACGGGGTATTATTTTTTGATATTCATTCCGGCGGGATTCAAATTTTCGTTTTTTGATTGTTGCGGTGTAAAATTTTCGTTTATCGATGGTAGGGGTTGAAAATTTTCAACCCCTACGGGTATTGACAAATCGTTTAATGATTGTAGGGGTTCAAAATTTTGAACCCCTACCACCACGGGTTTATTTAATTCGATTATCCCATGAATATGATTTGGCATTACAATATGTTCGTGTAATATAACATCGGGGAAATGTTCCGGAATCTGCAACCAACAGCAATCGGCAATTTCCCCCGCATCATTTAATATCATTTTTTGGTGTAGGGTTGAAGATTTTCAACCCCTACGGGTATTGTCAAATCGTTTAATGATTGTAGGGGTTCAAAATTTTGAACCCCTACAGGTTATTGATAAATCGTTTAATGATGGTGTGGGTTGAAAATTTTCAACCCCTACGGATTGAAAAAATCATCATTTTCCCAATTATTTGGATTTTCTATTATATAATCTGTTATGCATTCATAGGAATTTTCATTTCGAATGATGTGTTCATAATAATTCCGTTCCCATATCTTTTCAATATCCATATTATTGCGGAACCATTTTGTGACCCCAATTTTGAATCCACGAACAATTGATCCGATGGAACGGGGTATTATTTTTTGATATTCATTCCGTCGGGATTCAAATTTTTCGTTTTTTGATTGTTGCGGTGTAAAATTTTCGTTTATCGATGGTAGGGGTTGAAAATTTTCAACCCCTACGGGTATTGACAAATCGTTTAATGATTGTAGGGGTTCAAAATTTTGAACCCCTACCACCACGGGTTTATTTAATTCAATTATCCCATGAATATGATTTGGCATTACAATATGTTCGTGTAATATAACATCGGGGAAATGTTCCGGAATCTGCAACCAACAGCAATCGGCAATTTTCCCCGCATCATTTAATATCATTTTTTGGTGTAGGGGTTGAAAATTTTCAACCCCTACCATTATTGTCGCATCGTTTAATGATTGGAGGGGTTCAAAATTTTGAACCCCTCCGGGTACGATTTTGCCAAAAAGACATTTCTTGTCTTCAGTACAAATTGTAATATAGTATAATCCTGATTGTGAATAATCATATCCTCTCAGACGGATCGATTTACGGTGGTGGATATTTGGATTGTAATTGTTCACATTTCAAAAGTTTCATCCTTTGTTTATTCTTAGAAACCTGATATGGTTTGCTACAAACCTGATGTCGCTCCATGAAACCGTTTCACCCAGAGCAGCTTTTACAGGCCCCAGTGTAAAATCATCCTTTCCTTCAAATTGACCAGCGATCAGGTCTGTCATCTCCTGTGATACAAATTTATTTATAGGAATTTCACCAGTGCCTACATAAAATGCCAGATGACCTTCTATGGTAGTGACACTCAGATTTCTTTCCACGGCGATTTGTGAGACTATTTTACCCTCCATAAAAAGATCGAAACTTGTTTTCTTTGTGTCTTCTTTAATCTTTTTCTCAACCTTTTTTTCATTGAGAGTTATTGCAGGTGGTTCAATATTTTCTTTTTTGCAATATGAAGTGATAATTTCTAAAATCTCCTCACCGAATTTCTCTGATTTCTTTGTACCCATTCCCTTTACCTGTTTGAGGGCGCGCATTGTCTGTGGCATGAAATTGGCCAACGTAACCATAGTTTTCTGAGGCACTATCATATAATGAGGAAGATGCATTTCACCGGCTTTCAGATTACGGAATTCCTTGAGCAATCGGAATAATTCCGGATGTTCAATATTTCCCGTAGTATCTTCCACCGAAGTTGCACGGTGAGATTTGGCTGCAGGAATATCAATAGCCGATTTGGCCCTTGCATCAAGGTATTTACCTGTCTCAAAACCAGATTTGACAGCGTTAAGGCAGACCAATTTTGTGCTTCCCTCTTTTCTAATGCGTTCAAATGCCTCTGTAACCGATCTGCGTATTGTTCTGTTATCGGTTTCCACGGAATAACCTTCAAGAATTCCTTTCAGGGATGATTCAAGCTTTCCTGAAAAGAATTCACCTGCCTTTTTTACCCTGTCTTGCAGAAGATTATTCGATTCCGCATCAATGTCCCTGCTGATTAGTGCTTTTAACTGGGGTTGAAATTTTTCAGAAACCTCAATAAGGTCGGTCCTGACGCTGGCCAGAATATTTTCAAGCATCTCCCCGGGATTGCCCAATAGGCTCTCATGGTGTTCATTGACAATCTTCAGGCAATAATTTATTCTGTGTGTCAAAGATGTAAAATCGAATAGTTCTGTCAGCAACTGTTGCTGGAAAGCCTTCTTCGATTCCTCCAGTTTCTTTTGGTCGGGTGGATTTTGTGCAGTTCCAGTGATAAAGTCTGAAATAGCCGGATTGTCAATTATGCTTCGTTGGTTGATCCGGCTGCTTAATACCAGTCCCTCTAAAGTACGACACCGGCTCAGAGCCACATATACCTGTCCATGTGCAAAAGCAGCACATGCATCTATGACGGCCCTCTCAAATGTAAGACCCTGACTCTTATGGATTGTTATTGCCCAGGCTAGTTTGAGAGGATATTGCGTGAATGTGCCGATAATTGTCTCCTGGATCTCTTTGGTTTCGTCATCGAGAGTATATTTCATGTTTTGCCATTCAGCAGTCTCCACCCTTATAGGAAAATCGTCATCGGGACATTTTACGACAATAATATCATCATCAAAAGATTCTATTTTCCCGATTTTGCCGTTAAAGAAAAGCCTGTCTCCCGAGAGATCGTTCTTTACAAACATAACCTGCGCACCTTCTTTCAGAACCAGTTCACTGGCATTAGGATAGGAAAACTCGGGAAATTCATCTTTGATAGTAGCTTTAAACGTATGAGCTTTGACCGGAAGCTTCTCAAGCCTGGAGCCATTCAAGCTCTGAGACTGATAGTTATGAGTAGTAAGTGTGATATACCCTCCTCCTGAATCAGGGTCAAAATCCGGAATAAATCTTTTGTTAAGTTCATTAAGCACTTCATTATCCACATGATTTTCGCGGATTTTATTAAGAAGGTCAATAAAAACCTGGTCATTCTGCCGGTAAATATGCTTCAGCTCAATAGTCACATAATCGGTGCTGCAGAGAGCCCTGCTTCCGAAGAAAAAATGTGAGTCATAATATTTATCGAGTATTTCCCGGTCATCGTCTTTTACAACCGGAGCCAGTTGCTGGAGATCGCCTATCATGAGCAATTGTACTCCGCCAAATGGCAGGAACCGGTTCCTGTATCTTCTCAGTGCAAAGTCAATGGCATCGAGGGTATCTGCCCTTACCATACTGATTTCATCAATAATAAGGAGGTCGAGACTCTTTATTATATTGACCTTTTCACGGCTCATTTTAAAAGCTGTGGTATCATTCTGATCTGATTGGGTCCGTTGATTATTTCCCGGCAGGTAAGATGATGGAATGTAAGGGTGGAAAGGCAATTGAAAAAATGAATGGATAGTAACCCCTCCTGCGTTTATTGCTGCTACTCCGGTTGGAGCAACAACGATCAAGCGTTTTGGCGATGCTGCTTTAAGGTTTTTAAGGAATGTAGTTTTTCCGGTGCCGGCTTTCCCGGTAAGGAAGATGTTGCGGTTTGTGTATTTGACAAAATCAAATGCTAACAGCAGATCATGATTAATGATGTCCATAATGTTCTCAAAGATATTTATTTTGAACGCAGCGAACGTCAGGACTCAAAATTAGGAAGGAAATATTGTTTATCAAAAAATATTTTGGCAGGCGTTGAAAATTTTCAACCTCTACATGCCATTTTAATTTTTAATTTCCTGCTGTTAAATATTATTTATTTTTACCTGAATTTATGAAACATGTACTCCATGAAAAACTTCATGCTCTCTTCAATCCTATTATTTGTCATTTTATTTTCTGCTCTTGCTCAGACCAATGATGCAGTCACTTCAGGAAATCCCGTTTTTCCGGGTTGGTATGCCGATCCTGAAATAGTTGTTTTTGACAATCTCTTCTGGATCTTTCCGACATATTCAGCCAAATACAAGGAACAGGTTTTTCTTGATGCTTTCTCTTCACCCGATCTAATAACATGGACTAAGCATCCTCATGTTCTCGACACAACTAATGTGAAATGGGCATGGCAAGCGGTTTGGGCACCTGCAGTTTTTGAAAAGCAAGGGAAATATTACCTGTTGTTTGGGGCCAATGATATACAGAACGATAACGAAAAAGGCGGTATTGGCATTGCTGTTTCTGATAAACCGGAAGGCCCGTATAATGATTATCTGGGGAAACCGCTGGTTGATAAATTCCATAACGGGGCTCAGCCAATCGATCAGTTTGTTTTTAAGGACAAAGATGGGCAGTACTATCTTATTTATGGTGGATGGAAACATTGTAATATTGCGCGTTTGAACAATGATTTTACAGGTTTTGTTCCTTTCCCTGATGGCACTACATTTAAAGAAATCACACCTGAAAACTATGTTGAAGGTCCATGCATGTATATCAGGGACGGGAAGTATTATTTCATGTGGTCGGAAGGTGGCTGGACTGGCCCTGACTACTGCGTTGCATATGCTGTTTCAGACAATCTATTGGGCCCGTTCAAACGAATCGGAAAGATATTGGAACAGGATACATCAATAGCAACAGGAGCTGGTCATCATTCATTGGTAAAAGTTCCGGGGAGAGATGAATGGTACATTGTTTATCACCGCAGGCCTAAGGGAGATACCGGTCGCGACCACAGGGAAACATGTATAGAAAAAGTCGAATTTGACGCTCAGGGGTTTATTAAACCGGTTAAGATTACCAGGGAAGGAGTATTGACGGTTAAATTATGAGTTCTTCCTTGCAAAAAATGATGAACCTGAAAAGCGTCAAAAAATAACTACATTTGAAAAAACAAAAACCTATATGAAAAAACTCATTGGACTATTTATTTTACTCATTTTCTTTCAGAACATCGACGCCCAGAAATACGGATATTTAAACATGGAGGAACTATACAGGTCGATACCCGAATATGATTCTGCCACTTTAAAGGTCGAAAAGATGAGAATGGAGTTTGAGAATCAGCTTGCGGGCATGCAGAACGAGTTTAGCAACAAGACTGCCAGCTTGAATAATGAAAGCGCCAATATCTCTGAATTTTTGCGAAAGACCAGACAGGAGGAGCTAAAGAATCTGGATGTCCGGATCCAGCTTTTTTCCGTAAAGGCGAATGCACAGCTTGAGGATACAAAAAATCAATTTCTTCAACCCATCATAGCCAAGGCTGATAAAGCCATAAAAGCTGTTGCAGGTGAACAGGGATTTGTTTTTGTGCTAGACGGCGGGCAGTTGCTTTATACTGACGAAAAGAAATGCACCAATATCCTGCCGCTGGTAATCGCAAAGCTGGGAACGAAATAAGCTTTTTAATTTATGTTGCGGTAAATTAAGTTTGTAAAAAAACGGCGACCAAAATAATTTCTATCTGTCTCAATTTTTACTATTTTTGTTCACCGAAAAATAGGTTTATTGATTTTAAGTTAATATTTAGTGCTCCTTCGCCAAGGCTACGGAGCACAAATCACTCCTTCGCCAGGGCTACGGAGTCCAAAGCGGGGTGTGGCGCAGTTGGTAGTCCCGAGTACTCGGGATTCGGGACGTAGGTGCCGGAAGATGATTAAATGAAATTGAATAATATCGGGGTGTGGCGCAGTTGGTAGCGTACTACGTTCGGGACGTAGGGGCCGGAAGTTCGAGTCTTCTCACCCCGACTGAGTAAATCAAATGGCCTTGTAAATCAAATATTTACGAGGCCATTTTCATTAGTAGTAAAAAAAGTAGTACAAAATTATATTATGAGATTACCTGAACTAAATGTCTCAGTCAAGTTTTTTCACATCTTTTCAATTAATTCTTTTCTTACCAGAGCAAATCCTTCTTTAGGATCATAAGTTTCATCAGGACGAAGCAAGGCAGTTGTATCCCCAAGGAACTCCGGATCATTCATTTTATCTTCAAGGTTCTTAAGATAAGCTGCTTTATATGGAATACCTGTGCCTTCGTGTTCCATGTAATGTTGAAATACCTTAATTATTTTCTCATTGGATAAAGAATCATTTGCTTTTAGTGCTTTAAAAAGGTCATAAAGATCTCTTCCCTTTTTTCTCTGGTAAAGTGCCCTTAGCTTAGTTCCCAGTAATTCTTCGATCTCATATGTTGTGATATTACATTCTCCCTTGAACCATGAGGAATTGACTTTAAATGTCTTTTTCTTAAGATTAAAGACTGAAAAGTGCTCTCTGCAGTTTGTCTCTACCTTTAATTTGAGAATCTGTACAGGTTGTATCTCAGATTCAAAATTAAATATCATAGTAGTATTTCTGTCTTTTTGTTTGATCTTTGGTTCACCTAAAAAACTTAACAGTTTCCTGGTTTTGTCAATTAATGGACCAAATGGTTCTGCTGTAATCTGTACCAAATCAATATCTTCAGAATATCTGGGTTGAGGTTCCAAGAAAAGTTTATGCAATGCCGTACCTCCCCTAAAAGCAAGTTTTTCAGCTATTATGTCATCTGAAAATAATTCAACAAGTGACCGGCAGATAATTAAATCCTGCTCTACCTGTTCATTTGCTTTCCAGGGTGCAATTTCTGACCATTCTGTAATATATTGTTGTGGGATCATTCGTCTATTTCAATTTCTGCATTAACGACTACTTTCCATCGATTATCTGATGAGAATCCCTTGATAGGAGCAGATGTTTTTAATGGAATCCTGAAAAAATCTATGCCATTTTTTTGAGAGGCTGCAAATAACTCGTTTGCCACGTTCTCGTTATTTATAACTTTCTCAAGTAGATATCCAAGTCTTTGTATAGCAGTAGAAGGAGACGAAGTAAAAAATATTGGATCAAACTCTTTGGGATCCATTTCCTCCACAAGTTCGTTCAAGACGGTAGCTACTCTGGTAATTCCTCCGGACCTTTTTTCAAATTGAACGAGATCACTGGCAGTCAATACCGGTGAAGACACTTTAAGATAACCTGTTTCAGTTTTCCGTTCTTTTAGCAACCTGCTTTCTATATTACTTTTACTGATAAAATTCACTTTTAATCCCTTCTTGTTGGAAGGCCGAAGCACTGGGAAATCAGTTATGACAAAATATTCCTGAGGCTGCTGGTGTGCCGCTCCATATAAAGCCGCAGCACTTAATAATCCTACATAATAGGGTCGGTTAAGATATTTCATGAAATTGTCCATGAACAATGCAGCAGGAAGAATCCCTCTGTTTGCATATTGCGCTGATATTATTAAATAGAATCCCTTGTGGAATGAAACTATTTTCCCCTTCTTCGATAATCTTCTTAAACCACTTTTAATTGCTACTCCCGAGTAGTTCGGTAATTCCTCCTCTAACTGGCTCAATGAAAATGAAATTCCTCCCTTTTTTTCAAGATTTTCAATCCATTGATTTACATTTATGTTAAGCTGTTCCTGCATATAGTTAAAAGTGATATTTTGCGAAAGGTACCGTTTTTCGGCCTTTTATGCAAAAAATCTATTCTAATATTTTTATCTTCCTATTAAGTTGTGATGTCTATGGAACTGGGGCATAAATATGCAGGTATGTGAATTAAGTTTGAATTATTTCAATAAAAAGTACATCCGACACAAAAAACCGACACAACTCTGTAAAAAATGATTTCCTTTTACCCCTAAAATGTAAAGTCATTCCAGTAATGTAAAGGAATAACTAACTGATATTCAAATATCAGTGTACAACATGTGTCAGCTTATTGTTAACAGAGAGTAAATAGTAAGATGGTTCTCACCCCCGACTGAGTAAATCAAATGGCCTTGTAAATCAGATATTTACGAGGCCATTTTACTTAACCAAATTTGCTTCCAGAATATAAAGATCATTTTTCATCTAAATACCCGGTAAAATATATGAGTGACAAATATAAATTATTTGGCTACGAAATAACCACCGATAAGAAATTTATGGACGTTGAATTCGGGATTACACCTGAACTACAGGTCCAGTTCGAATCTTTGAATTTTGAAATGGCAAAAGGTGGAGATATGATTATAAATCGTTTGCTTGGATTAATTGAAAAATACCCGAATGTTCCTCATTTGAAAAATTTCCTGATGGTTGTATATTCAAATTCCGGGAAAGACGAAAAGGCAATTGAGGTCAATCATTGGCTTGTAAGTGAACATCCTGATTATCTGTTCGGAAAGATTAATCTTGCAAGCGAGTACTATCTGAAAGAAGAATATGAAAAAATTCCAGAAGTTCTTGGGAAACTTTTGGAAATAAAAGATTTATATCCTGAAAGAAAATGCTTTCACATCGCTGAGGTAACTGCGTTTTACAGATTGGCAATTATGTATTTTTCAGCAATCGGAAACATAGAAGCAGCCGAGTCCCGATATGAAATACTTGAAAGACTTGCTCCGAATCATCCAGATACAAAGGCAGTGTTACTGATTTTAATGAAAGCACGCTTCGACACAGGTGTTAAAAGAATGAGTGAAGAGGAAAAAAACAAAATTGAAGTTAAGGTACAAAGTCATAATAAAGAGTTACAAACTGAAATACCTCCTGAATTTATTCATGATGAAATTAACTTGCTTTATGAAAGTGGATTGAGAATAGGCGAAGAAAAACTGAAACAAATTCTTTCATTACCATATGAATCATTAGTTTCAGATTTGAGAAATGTATTGCATGATTGCATTTGCCGGTATGAATATTTTAAAAAATTGTTTGATGCGGATCGATATGATGAAGAAAAGGTCAGTTTCGCCATTCATGCATTCTATCTTCTTGGTGAACTGCACTCTCAGGAATCTCTTCCATCTATCCTTGAAACTTTCAGGCAGGGGGAAGATTTTCTTGAATTTTGGTATGGAGATCATCTTACAGGAAATCTGTGGGAACCACTTTATTATATATCCTATAAACAGCTTGGAGGTCTTACCGATTTTGCACTCTCTCCGAATATTTGTACTAATGCACGAAGTGAAGTTTCCTGTTGTGTCGGACAAATAGGTCTTCATCAACCAGATAAAAGGCAAGAAGTAATTAATTGGTTTAGGAATGTATTCAGTCATCTTTCGGAAGCATCCTTAAAGGATGAAATCATTGATAGTGATTTCATTGGTCTTGCAATTTGCGATGCCTTGGAATTGAGATCTGCTGAGTTGCTACCGGAAATAAAAAGATTATTTGACCTTGAGTATGTAAGTAAGAGTATCTGCGGCAATTTTGATGAAGTCGAAGAGGATATGTTCAAACCAGAGGAAACATACTTTAAGAGGGAACTTCTAAATATTTTTGACCGGTACAAACAGATTACTACTTCATGGTATGGATACAACAAAGACAAGCTATCCTTAATAGAAAATCAACCAATAAGAGCAGAGATAAAAATCGGCAGAAATGATCCCTGCCCTTGTGGAAGTGGTAAAAAGTATAAAAAATGTTGCCTTAACATAAGAGATATCTGACTTAAACAAGAATAAAATGACATTTCTGAATTACCCGGCTAAGATTCTTATCAAGTCATCATTCAGGTAGTAGACTTCAGATCCATCCTTCTTTGGAGTTAAAATCTTTGCAGCAACCAGTTCCTCCATGCGTTTTGAAAGAGTCGTACGGGATGATCTGCCCAAGACATTTCCAATTATCTTAGGTTTGATATATGGTTGACTGAAGATGGCCTCATTTACCTCTTTTGAATACCATCTGATTTTTGATTTACCATAAATAAAAGTTGAATCCATTTGTTGAATGATGTCATTAATAAGATTGTTGGTCAGGGCAGAGGTATTTTCAACAGCGTCAAGCATAAACAGAATCCAATTTTTCCATGAACCTAGTTGCGTTACAGCTCCCAGATTAAAATAGTAGTCTGATTTATTAACAATTATATACTTTGACAGGTATAGTACTGGTTGATTCAATAGTCCAGTTTGTACAAGGTATATCAGGTTGATAATTCTACCAGTTCTCCCATTACCATCCTGAAAAGGGTGAATCGCTTCGAATTGATAATGGGCAATACACATTTTTATCAATGGATCTGTGGAATATTTATTATTGTCATTAAGATAACCTAAAAGATTATCCATTAGTCGCTCAACAATATCTATACCTCTTGGAGGCGTATAGATTATTTCTCCTGGTCGTAACTCACTTTGTCCTCTTTTGATTACAACATTAGCTTGTGGAGGGCGTATCCCTGCTGTTGTATTCTTGATTTGACGGAAGATCGACAGAACTGACTCCAGATTTAAAATTTTTGTTTCCCGCATGGCATGGTATCCTGCCCAAAGTGCCTCCCTGTACCTTAGAACTTCTTTTGCAGACAAATCTGCTTTTTCTTCACTTTTGTTATCCGAAACTGCTTTATACAATTCGTCTTCAGTTGTGAAGATATTTTCTATTTCAGTTGATGTTTTAGCTTCCTGTAATGCTATTGTATTTACTAGCATATACGGATTTGGGAGTCTCATAACATTGATATTTACTGAGGCCAATGCTCTTGAAGCAGATACCAGCTTTTTTAAAATATCACTGTCATCATCTATTTTCGATGAAGGTGGAAGAAGAAGAAGATCGTTGAACGGGCTATTCCTGTCGAATTTTAGCTTAGTCATAGTTGTTCAATATTCGCTCAATTATGGACATGCTGCAAATTTATGTACTATTTTCATTAAAAACAATAATACATGTCCAATATTTCAATAATATTGGACACGTCGTCAAAACATGTCCATTTTAATACTTAGCTTCTCACCCCGACTGAGTAAATCAAATGGCCTTGTAAATCAAATATTTACGAGGCCATTTCATTAGTAGCTTATTTTTCAAGCAGCTGATCTGCTGCAAGTACAAGAAACATGAAATTTGTCGCGCCTCCTCCCATCACATATTCCTGCTGCTGCCACAAGTACGGCCAGTCGAGCAACTCGGGAAAATCGGGACGGATGAGAGCCGTTCCCGATGAAACCCCGCCAGGAATATATGACCAGTCGGCCCTGTTGACACCATAGGCGACAGTCGTCGACCTTACACCTACTCCCGAGGCGAAGGAAGCTGTATTTACACCCGGATGAACTCCAAGAATGAAGTTGAGTGCATTGAAGATATAATCAGAAGGGAAAATGTCGGGAAAAGCCTTGTGCAGAAAATACTGTCTTACCCCAAAGCTCTGGATATCCCATCCCGCACCCCAGATATGTGGACGGTAAGGTACTCCGAAGGGAGTCTCGGCACCCTGTTTAATAATTTCTGATGAGAGCGATTTTACAGCCTCCCTTACCGAACGTGTAAATCCTTCATTTCCTAATTGTGTAAGAGAAGGACCAATGAGCCAGGCAAGACTTCTTATCTCTTTTATTATATACGACTCATTATTAACGATATAATCTCTGTAGCCAGTTTTCCCGGTGGTGAGGTACAGTTCCTTTGCAGCATGTATTTTTGATGTCATTGATCGTCCGCTGACTGTGCGGTCGAGGTTGTAGATGCTTTCAGCTACTTCAAGACATTGGATACTGAGTGTGTCGTTGAATCCCTTAAGAACCCTGGATGCAGCCGCCAGGTGAGCTGCAGTTGTAAGTTCTCTCGAGGGATTTTCCTCAGTGAAAACCCACCTGTCATCGGGCGGTTCAGGTTGACCTGCCAGTCCGTCTGTCATGGCAGCACCATCACCAAGCAGTACATATTGCCTCAGAGTGGGGCAGATGATGCCTCTGTATAGTCTGCCAAGATTTTTGTAACCTCCTACAACAGATAAGGCTCCATGTTCTATTTGCTGTAGTATGTCAGGCTTCCCGTCAGGCTGATGAATTTCAACTATGTGTGTACGCTGGTCAACAGATGTTTCATCATACCTGATCCCAAAAGCTTCGTATGCCTGAGTGAGTATATAAACCTCTCCGCTTTGTGATTCAACCCTGAGATCATAATCGCCGGCATCGTGCCAGCCACCGGTGTTGAGGCCAGGGACATGTTCGCCGGATTTAAATTTTGTCAAAGTCGACGGACCCTGCAAATATCCGTCGAAATGGTTTTTATCTGTTGGGGCCATCAGTGCGTCGTCCATGTGACATAGGTCGTGCCATACACGGTATTTTTCATTAATACGCATGTGACACATCTGTACCGGCAGAAAATACTCCAGAGTTGGCTGCCAGACATCGCGCTTATAAACATCTTCAGCGATTCTGAAGGGTTGTGATTCAAAATCTCCATAACGTATCCTGTACAGACCCTCCTTTTCTATAGACGTAAAGTCAAATTTCAGGTAATCGGATCTTAAAAACCTGCCCCATTGATCCGGTTTTGCAGACTTGACTACTTCGGACTTTCCGTCGGGATTGATTCTTTCGAGTTCCGGATCTGATCTTTTACTATCGTTTTTATCAAGTTCTATCAGTGCATATTTCTGCTGCAAGGGGCGGTATCCTATCTGCGATACATGAATTACCGGATCACTGGTCCAGCCGCTGATCGAATTAGGTGTAATAATCCATTCTATTGCTTTTTTCGTTGCCCCGGGTGTAACGAGCGACCTTACCACGAACCAGCCGTTATTATGGATGTAACGGCCATCGATAAGCTGAAGATCTGATCCAGATGAACTGATTGTTAATCTCAGCATCTGATCGTCAGGAGCGACAGTGAGTTGTTTCCCTGCAGCCATTGGCTGAGCTGAAACCAGTTTCCCGTTTTTATCGTACATGCCCGGTCCGTTTGCCTGGCGTGGAAAGATTCCCGATTTATTCCCGAGTATCCAGGTCTTTCCAAACAGGACACCAGGGAAAAGTTCCATGTTAAATCCCACCTTTTCCGCAAATTCCCCGGGAATGGGGCGGTCAAGATCAACGGTTACAACAATAGAGGCGCCACGGGCACGGGTTGTAACCGTATAATTAAAATAAAGATCGGGATAAAAGACCGGATTGAACCCCTTGCCATTGATTGCAGAATCGGGATATGTCAGATATGCAGTGATCGCATTGTTCGTTTTATCGGTAGTTCTTTCCTTCTGTTTCGGAATAGGCTGCCACTGACCCGGTGTTTCATCGAGCCGCAGGTCGCCATTGGTGGCAATTCTCATTCCATGCATTATTATTGCCACACCTCCCTGGTGACCCTCAGGGTATATGTCATGAAAGGCCATCACGTTTACACCGCCATTCTCAAAATACTCCTGTTCGTTGAGTTTAAACCCTTTTTGCTGCGAATACAGAGCTAAGGGAAGAATGGTAGTAATAATCAGAAGAATTAGTTTTTTCATGTTGTTTCAGATTCTGAATTTCAATTGTGAAGATACAAACTCCGCTGATATTATAAATGGATTTATCAAATCTGTGCTACACGACTTTACCGCTTTAGCAGTAAAAGATTCAAATTTTAATGAAGTATGAGGATCTTTAACTCAATATTTACTGCCATAGCAGTAAGAAAATTAATAAATGCGTGTTATTTATTTCTTCGATAGAAATGGCCTTTTCATCTATAATAAATGTCTATATGTCTTGTTTGATTTTTTTTTGACAGAATCTGATATAGATTTCAGATTGAAAATCTTATGATATTAATAAGGCAGAATATTCAATCTCGATAAATAGTTAATCATTTAAAATCACTCAGTATGAAAAATGAAAAATCAATTTCAGGAATTACAAAACTCACTTTTGTATTTTTATTATTACTGCCTGCCACTTTGTTTGGACAGACAAATTTCACAGGAACATGGGCATTCAATGAATCAAAGAGTGTTCTTGGAGATGCACAGGGTCCCAGGATGGAAGCAAAAACTCTGGTTGTTACGCAGCAAGGAAATGATGTTCAGGTAAAACGTACCTCGACAGGTTTCGACGGCAATGAGATGGTTCAGAATGAAAAGTATACTCTCGACGGAAAAGAATCTGTTAATACCGGGATGATGGATTCCAGGGTTAAATCAATTCTGACCTGGTCAGCAGACAAAAAAGAACTTACCTTCACCAAAGTTATTTCATTTACAATGGATGGACAAACCCAGGAAATGAAGTCAACCGAAAAATGGTCCCTTTCTCCTGATTCAAAGACCATGACTCTCAAATCTTCAATGAACACACCAATGGGCGATATGAATACTACCCTGGCTTATGATAAGAAAGATTGAAATATAGCTCTCCCCGGTATGGCATAGGGGCTATTGAAAAAATGAGATATATAGCCCTGTAAATAAAGTATTTACGGGGCCATTTTACTTCAGTTTTGTATGTGTTTCATAAGAATTGATGACTTGCTTGATTGCATCTATAACTGTTACAGGATCTTCCAGATGAATATTATGGCCGCTATTCTTATCCATAATCAGTTTGCTGTTTGTTGAGAGATTAGCCAGATCTTGCTGCAGATCTATCCGTTGCTTTTCAAGTTCAACAGAATCTGGCAACCCCGAATAATTACCTTTACCTTTCATAATTACTACTAAGGGAATGTCGCCAAGAAGATAGCCGGGTTTGCCCTTGTTCAAATACATATCCGATACATCTTCAGGTGACCAGTCCATTTCACCGCTTGCCGCTTTATAATAAGAGTATTGGGTTTGTGCCCAAAGCTGTAATTTCTGGTCTTGCGGGGAGAGTCTGTCGAGAGGAGGTTCGATTTTAGTATTTGTTGCGACTGGATTTCCTTCACCGGGGATAACCGTGTCAACATTCACTTTTATTTTTTGGATTTCCGGCACATTTCTTCCTTTCGCCATATCTCTTATCCGGACTGCCTCATTTCCAATCTTTATCTTTTCATTTTCATTAATAGCATCCACTAATACGAGGCCAACAACTTCAGTTTTATAATACCTGGCAAACGATCTTACAAGAAATCCTCCAAATGATTGACCGACCAGAATGTATGGGCCTTCTATTCCCGCGTTATGTAAGGCAGTATGAAGCTCATAGGCAATTTGTCTGCCTGTTCTCGGAACAGGACCACTCTCGCTCCAGGCGTATCCTGCCCTGTCGTATGAAACTGTCATTATGGTTTTTGATATTTCAGGTTGAACGAGGTCCCATATAAATGAAAAGTCGGCACTGCCATTCTCAAAAACTATTACAGGATTCCCCTTGCCCATTACATGGATATGCAACAGATGACCACCTCCATCTACCAGCTTTCCAGTTGGGGGATATTTATATTCCTTCTGTGCGTAGTTGCAGCATATGAAAACCCAAAGGAAAACAATAGACAAAAAACTCAGCTTGAGCCCTTTATTAAATTTAAATTTTTCCATGATTACTACTGTTTCATTTCAATTCAATCTGCCCATTATCTTTATGGAGATAAATTTTAGACGCACTGAACACATGAAAAGTTACAACCAGGATGTTTCACAAAAAGCGACATGTATATTCAAAATCGAATTCTTTTCCGTGGTTTTTGTTTTAGATTGGAGGATAATTGAGGCTTAATTCATGTAACTACTGTTTTCTGCTCTTATCTCCTTATAACGCTCTTTTATTATTGGTATCAGATTTTCCCCAGTCAAATTGAATTTTTCTGGTGATTCAGGTTTATTCAGGTAAACAATAGTGCCGGAAATAAGTCCCTTTTCAATAACTATATTTTTTTCGTCAGAGTCTCCGAGGAGTACTATCTGTTTATCTCCGTTTTTGGTATAAACATATGAGATGCTGTCGGCACCAGCATGAACACATTCGACAGGTACATAAACAGCATCATCAATTGTTTTAACAATTATCTTATTAATCGTTGTCATCGAAGGTCTGAGTGAAGGATCAGAACCACCTGTTTTTATTTGCACTTCAAACACTTTATCAGATGTATTCTGTAGTTTTTCGCCAATATTGGCAATAGACAAGACAGTACCTTTAAATCCTTTTTTTGGGAAAGCATTAACTGTTATCTTAACATTTAGTCCTGGTTTCATTTTGCTTAAATCAGTTTCGCTGACATAGGTTTTTGAAATCATTGATGAAAGGTCCGGAAGGATAGCGACCACCCTGTCATATGGACTGATTGTTGATCCAATCTTCCTTTTATTACCTGTCCATTCTTTTTTATAAGTAACCATGCCATTGGCAGGTGATGTTATGGTAAACCCATCAAGAAGTTCCTCAAGATCTTTAACTCTCCGGGAGACTCTGGAAATGGAATATTCCTGATTAGATATATCAGTTATACACTGGGCAGATGTTCGCTTATAGCTCCTTTGTAACTGTCCAAGAACACGTTTTGATTTATTTAGTTGAATTTCTGCCCGCCTGATTATAGTAGGGGATTCATACTTCGAATTACGAAAGGTTATGCCAGCCTCCTCAATAACGAATCTCTGGTTTCTAATTCCGTTTCTTAATGCATTAAGAACAACAGTAGTGTCAAGTTTTTTCATTTCTATTTTTGTCTGAAGTGTTTTTAGTACTTCACTCTGATCTTTGAGGGTGTTTTCCAACTCAGTTCTGTCAAGTTCAGCAACATAGTCACCCTTGTTGACAATTGTTCCTTCCGGGATAAGGTCTTGTATTTTGATATGCCTCGACCTTATATCTCTGCGTTGGCCAAATGCCGGTCCATTAATGTCAATTGAATTTTCTGCAATTAATTGGCCAACAACAGTTACAGATATTACAAATTCACCATTTTGCACCTTTGTATATAATTCAGGTGTGTTATTCTTTGATGTAATTTTAGTGAAGACATACAATAATAAAAATGCTCCGATCAAACTAGTCCCCGTTAAAATAAGTTTTTTTTTCATATTCTTCCCCCTGATCTATCCCATTCATTATCAATTTATTTTCAGTATGGAAGGGCTAAAAATCTTTTGAAAACAGTAATAAGATATTCTGACACCAAAGTTAAGTTTATTAGCTATTAAGAGTGTTATACAATTATGGCTGTATGTTACATAATTCAATCATTTTTAATTCCGTATCTGGAAAGAACGATTCAGGAGTAGTTGGCAGATATTGAATGGCTCCGAAGCCTGAAATACAAGCCATAGGAAGGCAATATCTGATTTCTCTTAAAAAGATTTGTATTTTGCTGGCCAAAAAAGAGAGAACTTATGAATGCTAATCCCGTAAAATCAAAACCGGTAATTTACCTGGCCCCTTTGCAAGGGTTTACCGATTATGCATTCCGCCAGTCTTTCTATACTCAGTTTGAAGCTCCCGATCTTGCTTTTTCACCTTTCATCGAATCACATAAACCTGATCACCGCGCCTATCGCGATGTATTACCCGAACAGAATAAAGGTATTCCCCTGATTCCTCAGATCCTGGGAAACAATGCAGATGAAATGCAGCAAGTCATTGCACATCTCAACGAACTGGGCTATTCCGAAATAAACTGGAATCTCGGCTGTCCTTATCCTATGGTTACAAAAAAGCAACTGGGAGCCGGCCTGTTGCCTTTTCCACAAAAAATAGAAGAGATCCTGAACGAGCTTTATAAGGTTACTACACTGCAGTTATCTGTAAAAATGCGACTTGGACTAACCAGCCCAGACGAATGGAAAGCTCTCGTTCCGATATTAAACAGCTACCCGCTTACCGAAGTGATAATTCACGGACGTACAGCCAGCCAGATGTATAGTGGCGATGTGAATGAAACTTCTTTTCTGGATATGGCAAGTCAGTTACGACACACTGTCTGTTATAATGGAAACATAAATTCACTTGACGATTTCAAATCGCTTTCGGAGCGTATGCCTCTTGTATCACGATGGATGATTGGCCGGGGACTCATTTCAAACCCGCTTCTTATTAACGAAATAAAAACAAACACAAAGGCTACCCCGCAGGAAATAAAAACAGCAATAAGCCAAATCCACGAACAGTTGCTCTATCAGAACAGCATTCGCCTCAGCGGAGAATCACATCTGATGAATAAGGTAAAACCTTATTGGGAATATTTTGCAAAATCGCTCCCGGAAAACAAAAAATGGTTGAAAAAAATTAAAAAGACTTCAGCTTTCAGCGCATATATCAATGCCTGCAGAGAGGTTTTAAGTTAATCTCGCAGTTAAACCTCATGCATTTTTACCTATTCAAATGAATTGCGTGAAAATGGCTGATGGTAATACCGTTTTCCCGTAGCTTTGTAAAGAGCATTTGCAAGCGCTCCGAAAACCGGAGGATATGGAGGTTCTCCAAGACCAGTTGGCGCTTTTTCACTTTTTACGAAAAAAACTTCCATATTCATCGGCGATTCATTAATACGAATCATATGATATGCTCCGAAATTCTGTTGATCGGTTTCTCCGTTTGTTAAAGTCAGCTCTCCATACATCGCATGACCAACCCCATCAACAATATTGCCCTGAACCATGTTGGTTCCTGCATCAGGATTAACCACAATGCCACAATCAACAACACTGCAACTTCTTTCCACCCTGGGAACTCCATTCACAAGTGCTACGTCAAGAACATGAGCTGCATAACTATTATGACAGTAATAGGCAGCAACACCCAGATGTCTGCCCGGCGAGCTATTCCAGCCCGATTTTTCCCTGACCTGTTCCAGCAATTCTATAAATCGCTTCGCATCATAATCATTTCGACTGCCAACAGGTTTCTCAGCAGATCTTTTTAAAAGATCAAGCCTGAATTCGATAGGATCTTTCCCTGCCAGCTCTGCGACTTCATCAAGGAATGATTGTTCGGCGCAGGCAATAAAGTTAGCACCCGGAGCACGGAATGCTCCAACTGAAATATTTGAAGGAATTGAAAACTCTTCAGCGAGGTAGTTGTTAACAGCTCCTGCCGGAAAAGAATTTGCGCTTAAGGGGCTTTCCGGCACTCCACCTGCTCTGATATGCAAGCCTATGAGATTATTCTGTGAATCTAGAGCAGCACGGTACAATGCAATATATGCAGGACGGTATACACCAAATCTGA
>CAWBYC010000006.1:0-25398 GCA_963792925.1 uncultured Bacteroidales bacterium
AGCTTACTCTTATCAGATAATAATTCTTCTTACCTTTTTGCAGGAGAAGATATTTCTTATTAAGAAGCCATTCCACGCTTACAGGAGCATCAGGATTATCTATTTTCTCCTTATTGATGCTGAACCCTCCCCCCTGGACAAGTCTTCTTAATTCGCCTTTGGAACTGAAAACCAGCGAATGGTCCGTACAAAGGTCTGCTATTGAAATACCCTGCAGCAGAGTTTCCATTTTTACGTCAAAAACAGGAACTCCTTCAAAAACCGAGAGGAATGTATTCTCATTCATCTTTCTGAGCGATTCGGTTGTTCCCTTTCCAAACAGGATCTGCGATGCCTCAACAGCGCCTTCATAATCTGCCCTCGAATGGACCATAATTGTTACTTCTTCAGCCAGACGTTTTTGTAAGAATCTTTCGTGAGGAGCCTTCTGATGTTCGCTTATGATAAGTTCAATCTCATCATGGGGCAGTATGGTGAAGATCTTGATATATTTTGCCGCATCTTCATCGGAAACATTCAACCAGAACTGGTAAAACTGATAAGGAGTTGTCTTTTCAGGGTCGAGCCATACGTTGCCCGATTCGGTTTTTCCGAATTTTGTGCCGTCTGACTTGGTGATAAGCGGGCAGGTAAGCGCAAAGGCCTCTCCGCCTGCTTTACGGCGTATGAGTTCAGTCCCCGTAACGATGTTGCCCCACTGATCGGAGCCCCCCATCTGAAGCCTGCAATTGTAGTTATTATAGAGATGAAGAAAATCGGTGCCCTGTACAAGCTGATAGGAAAATTCAGTGAATGACATTCCGTCTTTTGATTCTGATCCTATCCTCTTCTTCACCGAGTCCTTCGACATCATGTAATTCACCGTGATATGTTTTCCGATATCCCTTATAAAACCAAGGAAGGAATACTCTTTCATCCAGTCATAATTGTTTACCATGACGGCGCTGTTCGCTCCCCCCGACTGAAAATCGAGGAATTTGGAAAGCTGTTTTTTGATAGCTTCCTGATTTTTCCTTAGTGATGATTCATCTAGCAGGTTTCTCTCCTCGGATTTGCCCGAAGGGTCACCTATCATTCCTGTAGCACCTCCCACAAGAGCTATGGGAGTATGACCGCCTCGCTGAAAATGGACAAGCAGCATAACCTGTACCATGTGACCAATATGCAGCGAGTCAGCTGTAGGATCAAAACCTATATATCCGCTTGTTTTTTCCTTATTCAAAAGTTCTTCAGTTCCCGGCATAATATCGTGTATCATGCCTCTCCATTTCAGTTCTTCAACAAAATTCATATTATGATTCGAAATTTATATTATAAAGATTAATTTTTTCGGTGCTGGGTGCCCGTTAACCTCACTCACCCCTCACTCTGTCTCCTCACTCCTCACTCCTCACTCCTCACTCCTCTTTCCTCATATCACCGGATCCTCGGGTTTCTTCTTAAACCTGTCGAAACTATGTGAGAAACTGCCTTCTCCTATTATCGGGAAGATTGCCGGGGCTATATCTGAAATCGGAGCAAAAAACCTTGATTCTTCTATTGTTCTTTTTGGCAGAAATGACCGTTTTGCGTCAATCGCATTCAGCACAGCAAAGAAAACACTCATAATCAGTATTGATTTCAACAGACCGAAGAATATCCCGAGAATACGATTCACAAATCCCAGGGCAGCTGCATTCACAATTTTATCCGCAAGAATGCCGATGAAATGAATTATGACTACAATTAATGCGAAGGTGATAATAAATGCAATTATGCCGACATAACGGCCTGTCATATCAAAATAATCATAAAGCTTTGCCGCCGTAAATGTCGAAAATTTAATTGCCCCCCATATCCCAAGAATTAAGGCGGCCAGCGATGCTACCTCTTTTACCAGTCCATTTATAAAACCCATTACCAGCGACAGAATGAGAATTATGACGATAGCAGCATCTAACCAATTCATGATAATTATTTTTTATGGTATCAAAGATAATTTAATTTTCAGAAAACCTGAGCCTCATCTTTCCTACAAGTCTAGCTAGAGGCATACAATGGCTTTCGAGTTGTTTCGGGGTTCTATATACAAGGGAAGCAGATTTACAAACCTACGGGCTTTTTACCCCTTAATTCCCAAGGGGGACTTGAGCTTTAAGTAAACATTATATTCAGTTTCATTCCTTAGTTTTTTACACCCTATTTTGTAGCAAAGCCAAAGCCATTATGAATGCTTAAAGTCCCCCCTGGGGGATTTAGGGGTGAAAACCAGGGAATACTGTACAGTTTACATCCCCGGACTACAATCGAAAGACAAACATAATTTATTGGTTACCTATTTATTCGAACCTAAATATGCCTCTAGCCAGGAATTCCCCCTTTGAAGGGGGCAAGGGGGAGGTTTGAGGTGAGTTTCAAAATATAATTAATCTTTTAGTTGTATAACTAATTATTTCGTTGTAAATTTGGTATGAAGATCAATTTTTAACTATTCGCTTTAAAAACAAGTGCCATGGCAAAAGAATTAAAGGGAATACCAAATTTCGATGAAATCGTATTCAGGACAAGGAACAAGGAGTACGGCGCTTATGTACTCCGCAGAAATTACAACCGCAATTTAATTATTGCACTTCTCATCGGAGTTATAATAATCGGAATTTCGGTTATTACTCCTTACCTCAGCGCAAAAGCATCCGACATCCGGTCGAAGCATGATGAGCGCCAGGTGGAAATAGTAATGGAAAATCTTGACCAGCCTACGGAAAAAGTAGCGCCTCCCCCTACTCTGCCGCCACCTGTCGATGTAGTCCAGCAACAAAAGTATGTTCCACCCCAGGTTGTTGATTCAATAAAGCCTGAGGATGTCAAACAGCTTATGACGGCCGACGAAGCCCAGGTTGAGGTGACAAACAAAGATGTAGTCGAAGTAATTCCGCAGGTCAAAGAGGAGGTACAGGAAGAAGAAGCAGAACCTGAAATCTTTCTCATTGTGGAAGAGATGCCGGTTTTTCCGGGCAATGATCAGGCCCTCATGACCTGGCTTGCCGAGCATATCCAGTATCCGGTGGAAGCGCAGGAGAACAATGTTCAGGGACGCGTAATTGTAAGGTTCTGCGTAACTTCCAAAGGGGGAGTCGATCTTGTTAGTGTATACAAAAGCATTGACCCTCAACTCGATGCCGAAGCACTCAGGGTGGTAAAAACGTTACCTCCCTTTAAACCCGGAAAACAGGGCGGAAGAGCGGTTCCTGTCTGGTTCACGGTGCCAATCAATTTTCAAATAATAAATTAATACAGATCCAATCTGATTGTATAATTCCAGATACCAACAGGACTATAAAAAGCTGAATATTACTGTTTTGTAAAAACATTTTTATCCTCTGAATTGTTTGAACTTTTATTAGAACCCATGCACGGTTTGATGTATTCATGTTCATTCAAATTCAAATAAATGGATAAAAAAGTTGTTCTCCTTGTCGGGGGTACAGGATACCTTGGAGAAAAAATCGCAAAGGAGCTTATTGCTCAGGGAGCACATGTGAGAGCACTGGTCAGGTCAGGGAGCAATAAGGCCAATCTTCAAAGACTGGGTGTCACCGATTATGTTATCGGAGATATGATGAACCCTGTATCGTTAACGACCTCCCTGGCCTATGCTCCGAAAGCTGATGCGATAATTTCCTGCGCAGCAGGCTATACCGGGCACTCAAAAGGAGATGATCAGAAAACCGACACGGCAGGCTACAGGAATCTGATCAATGCAACAAAAGCAGCATCCATTCCGCGGTTTGTACTTATCTCCATACTCGAATGTGACAAAGCGCCTGAAGTTCCCCACTTCTTCCATAAGTTTCTGGTGGAACAATATCTTAAGGCGATAGATCAACCATTCCTTGCTCTGCGGGCCGGAGCTTTTCTTGACCAGGCAAAAGATAATGTTTATTCAAAAGTGCAGAGAGGAATTTATCCGGCATTTGTTCCGGGTGTCTCCATGGGCATGATCTGTACCACCGACCTTGCACGTTATGCTGCCATGGCTGCCACAGTAATACCGGCCTCTGAACTGGGAAAAAGTGTCGATGTCGGATGGGATCGTCCCGCCTCAGGTGAAGATCTGGCGGAAGCATTTTCAAAGGTGCTTGATAAAAAAGTGATCAGTAAACCAGCCTTCCCGGGTTTTGTTAACACCATAGTGTTTCCGGTTGTCGGGATATTCAGCGGGGCTGTAAAAGATATGGCCGCGATGATAAAATGGATGAAAACAGGAAATTATAAAAGCAAAAATACACAGAACCAACAAGAGTTATTCTCCGATTTACCTACCGTTGAAGAAGCGGTAAGAAGATATTGCCTGGAGAAGAAGTTGATTTGATGAAAACTGGATTTCCCGGCAGATTACGCAAATTTTCGCTGAATAAATCTGATCTGCGTAATTCAGCGAGATCTGCGGGAAACACAGAGTTTCGGGATCAACTAGTATCCCCACTGTTTCATTGCTGTAAGGTCATCTTTCGCACAATCCATCGGACTCTCATTCTGGTATGCTTCCTGTTCAATGATCAGCAGCCATGCGCCATTCTTAACACCGAGAGCAACCACATCTTTTACATTCAGAACACCTTTTCCAAGAATTGTACTGTCGTGCATATTATTCTTGTTCTTCTCTTTCAGCACATCTTTCACATGCAGAGAGACGAACCTTTGAGGATATTTACTTATGATTTCCTTTGGGTCAGTTCCGGCAGCATTATATAGATTTGCGATATCAAACTGCTGGATCGTAAATTTCGGATTTGAATTCTTCATGATAATGTCGTAAAGTTTCATATCATGGAGAACTGCATTTTCGTTGAAATCATCATGATAACCGAACTTCATCCCCTGTTTCTGGCAGAGTTCGCCGCATTTATTCCACAGATCGAGCACTTTCATGAGTTCATCATAATCCTTCTGGGCATTTTCGTCGAGCTCCGGTGTGATCACAAAATCCTGTCCCATAAAGGCTGCATCTTCAACAGTCTGTTTCCAGGTATCCGTAAAGTCTTTTTTTGAGGCATCCCATTCTTTCATGCCAAAATCGACATGACCGCTATGCATCTTCAGTCCAAGATCTTCCAGGATTTTTTTAAATTCCTTTGGCTCAAACCCATAAAATTTCCCGTTGGAATAACCGGCATGTTCAACAACTTTATAGCCCATATCGGCTACTTTTTTTAATGAGCCTTCCGGATCTTTGGTCATGTCATCCCGTACAGAATAGAGTTGCAGCCCTACGGTTGCCACATCTGCGACGGACTCAAATATCAATCGGGGGAAAATTGAGGCACCCAGGGCTGCCAGGGTACCTGATTTTAAGAATGTTCTTCTTGATGTTTTCATTGAAATGAACTTTTAGTAATGTTGAATTAGTCAAATAAATAACGCTCATATATAACAAACTAATGCCCAAACTGTTATTCTTTTCCTCCTACACTTACCTCTACCTGGGCTTCCTGTATAATAACGTTGTTATGGTTTACCTGAGGTTTAATTATCCTGGTAATTATCTGTTCTCCCTTTTTAAGAGTATCGTCGTGTTTAAATTTTGCCGATACTTTCATAGCCTGGTCATATGGTTTATTGAGCAGCTCAACCATCTCATATCCATTTTCGGTGAAATTATCCTGAATCCTTTCAACCGCAAATTCCAGCTGCTTTAAACCCCTTGTTTCCGGATCCATCGCGCTTAAATTCCTATGAATTCTGATTATTTCGTCTGCAACTTTTAATGCAAGGGTGTGATCGACATTCCCAAAATCATTTTGTTCTTTCTTATTAAGGGTTTTTTGAAAATCCAGTGACCAGAACACCTGATTATCCAGTTTTATTATTTCTTCCCGGATTGATTCTGATGATTTTTTTATCTGGTCCGACAATTCTGTTTTTCCAATTGTTAACCTGCTTCTTAACCAGAAGAAAAGAATTGCAGAAAACAGTAATACCGATACAAAACCAAGGATCCAGTAAAGCGAATTACTGCTTACTCTTTTATCTAATGCCAGATAGTCGGAATTTGATTTCTCGCTTAACCGCAGTATTTGCGATTCAAGCTTATCAGACATTGCATTCAGGCTATTGTTTGTAAGTACCAGTTCATTTTTCAAAACAGCTATGCTATCGCCGTTGGAAGTGAGTCTGTCTTCAAGATTTTTAATATTTGAAATTGCGGCATTGATTTGTATTGACATTCTTGAATTAAGTTTTTCAAGATTCACAATCTGCTGCTGAAGTAATTGAATCGTGTCATTCTTTGTCTGCGCAAGCGATATTGTACTAAAAATTGCAACGACTCCAATGATTAATATTGTCTTTTTCATTTTGTAGACTTATGAAAATTAAGACTGGGTTAGTTATTTCAAATTTAAACAAATTGCATGGATTTGACTGCCGTCTGAAAAAAAAAGCCCCGACCAGGTTATTTGTCAGGGCTTTATATTATCACATTGCACGTCTCGGCTGTATCCGCGTTTGATTGTTATTTTTTATCCGCTGCCGGTAGTGCAAATTTAAAATCACTGCCTTTACCGCACTCGCTCTCTACCCAAATTTTACCGGCGTTTTTTTGCACAAATTCCTTACATAGGATTAAACCCAGACCTGTTCCTGTCTCCTCTGCAGTTCCTGCTGTTGTCTGTCTGTGCGAAATATCAAACATCCTGGCTAATTTTTCAGGTTTTATTCCGATTCCGTTGTCGGATACGGAAACGATTACTTCATCAGGTACTTCTTCTGCTTTAATGTTTATTATGCCGCCCATATTTGTGAATTTTATAGCGTTCGAAACAAGATTACGCAGCACCGTTTTTAACATATCAATATCTGCAAAAACGAAGATCTGCTCTTCTATATCACATTTGATAGTTATATTCTTTGAGTCTGCGTTTCTGCTAAGTGTAGCAAGTACGGTTTTACATATATCTGCAAAATTCAGTTTTTGCGGGTTAAAAGGAATTTTGCCCGATTGTGTGCTTGTCCACTTCAGTAAATCCTCCAGTAGGGTAAAAGTGTCATGTGAGGCATTTTTAATATTCTTAAGCAGATTTTCAATCTCATCGATGTCATACACCCGGACATTTTCTATCAGCAAGTCCGATAAACCCAGTATAGCTGTAAAGGGACTTCTCAGATCATGCGAAAGAATTGAAATGAACAGGTCTTTATCCGCATTCAACTTCACCAACTGCTGTAACTCAACATTCGTAATTACCAGTTCCGCAACCCGCTTTGCTTTTTCTTCTTCGGCAATCACAAGCTCAGCTACGCGCTTAACTTTCTCTTCGTTGTCAATAATCAACTCAGATACCCTTTTTGCTTTTTCTTCTTCAGCAATCACCAGCTCAGCTACACGTTTTTGCTTCTCTGTATTGGCAACGATCAGCTCAGCCACGCGTTTTGCTTTCTCCTCGTTATCAATAACCAGCTCTGCTACTCGCTTTGCCTTCTCTTCATTTGCAATAACGAGCTCTGCCACACGCTTTGCTTTTTCTTCGTCAGCAAGGACTAATTCATTAGCACGCTTTGCTTTTTCTTCATTATCAATGATTAACTCGGCAACACGTTTTGCTTTCTCTTCGTTGGCAATGACCAGTTCGGCAACCCTTTTTGCTTTTTCTTCGTCCGCAATTATCAACTCCTCTGCACGTTTTGCCTTCTCTTCCTCAGCAATGACAATACCGGCTATCTGTTTTTCTTTCTCTACGTTTGCTATGACCAACTCAGCTGCCCGTTCCGCTTTCTCTACGTTAGCAATGACCAATTCGGCTGCCCGCTCTGCTTTGTCTGCCTCAGCTATAATCATTCCTTCTGTTTTTGCGCCTTTATCCATATACATGATTTGATTATATTAAATTGTTATGTTTCTGCTGGTTTTACAGATTGAATCCTTCTCCCAACAATCACTCTCTGCTAAATATGCCCTTTCAGTCAGTATTATACCCCGGAATTGGGGGTCCGATAAACTGCTAAATCACTGGTAAAAGGTTGCAAAGGTATATCACCGGCTAGCGATAATCATTACAAAAATGAACAGATAGATTACATAGTTCACAGATTGGAAACTCCAGTGTTGTTCTCAATTTTTCAAACAGCGGACAGATAGTCCGTCATTTTTATCAAGAGAGCCATTTTCAATGAAGCCGCTGTCGAATGATAGTGCGCAACCCTGCCATGCAAACTTGGTGTCTTGTTCTGTTGCAGACCACCATGAACAAGTCTTGCCTGACTTGTTGGATACTGTGTTGACAGATGTACTTACACGGTAGCCGGCCGGAAGAGCAGAAAATCCACTCCTGTTATTGCCAGTTTGATCGACACCTGTAGTCCCTCCAATCCACCCCGAAAACCAACCAGACGTGTAAGCCATCGATTTGGCTATCTTATACCTGCTGCCACTATCGCCAAAACCATTATTTATCAGATAATCCGTTAAAGCTATCCATTCCGTATGTGTAGGGACATGCCAGCCTTCGGGGCATACATTGCGGCTGTCAGTAACAGCAAACCATGTATATAACCTTCCATAAAGTGGCACATTAGTTTCTTTACCGTCACACGCCCATTGGTACCCGGGCGCACTTTCATTTGAAATATCCAATGATGCAGGTGTGGTAGTACCGATTAAATCTCCATTGCTATACCTGATGGTTTTCAGATTCTGCTGCATCCACACCTGATTTCCAATGGTTATTGTACTGTAAATATTGCCATCGATATCGGTAAGCGATGAAACAACTGAAGATGTGGTAAAACTTACCTCATTACCATAGTTTGTTCCCAGATCGCTGGTAGTGTATGCTCTTAAATAATAAGTTGTTAAGGGTGTTAATCCGCCAACAGGACTTATAAATTCGCCGGTTAATGCACCATCGGTAGTCTTTCTGTCTGACACAGTCGGATTTGCAGTGGTACTCCAGCAAACGCCACTGGCGTTAATAACTGCTCCGTTATCGTTTATAATATTTCCACCTGTTGTCGCAGTCGAAGAAGTAATATTTGAAACCGGAAAAGTATTCAACTCCGGCAATTTAGCCGGTTCGGTCGTAAATGACACTTCATTCCCATACTCAATTCCCGATTCATTTGTTGCAAATGCCCGGACATGGTATTCTGTACCTCCTTTAAGACCTGTTATATATCTGAAAAATGAGCTGCTGAAATGCATACTGTCGAGAGTATGGTTATCATCAATTGTGGGATTAGCACTTATGCTCCAGCACAAACCAAAAGTTTTCGGACGGAAAGGAACATATCCTTTGCCAGCTGCAGAGTTTGATGTTATAGCTTCAACTGGCAAAGTGGTTAGAACGGGGGTGACCGTAATTTCTTCCTTTTTACATGTAATGAGGGAAATGGTGAATAATGCAATCAAAACTATCAGGATCTTTTTCATAGCATGATTTATTACATCGCATTATAAACGACAAAGATCCCCCGGAATTGTTTTTGTTCAAAGGAATTTTAACACAATTATCTGCCCTCAGGGTAAGCTTAAAACAAAACTTCACTCATATCGCAGGGTATTTACCGGATTTCCTGATGCAGCTCGCCAGCTTTGCCAGCTGACCGTTAACAGAGCAATCACAAGGGCAAGTAGTCCTGCATAAGCAAAAATCCACCAGCTCATGTCAGTCTTGTATGCAAAATTCTGCAGCCACTTGCTCATGGCAAACCAGGCAACAGGAGCTGCTATTATAATCGAGATCACAACCAATTTCACAAAGTCGTTATTTAAAAGAACCATTACCTGGCTGATTCTGGCTCCGTTAACCTTGCGGATACCGATTTCTTTGGTTCGTCGGGTAATGGCATAAGCGGATAAGCCCGATAAACCAAGGCATGCAATGATTATTGCAAGCAGTGAGCTTGCAAAGAATAACTTACTGAACCTCTGATCAGACAGGTATTGACTGTTATAAGAATCATCCAGGAAAACATAATTGAAAGGATTATCCGGATAATGAGAAGTCCAGATCTTTTGAATCTCTGGTATCAGCCGGTCAATACCCTCCATATTGACTTTTAAACTGTAATATGTATTAGCGGGCTGATTAAAAAATGCAATCGGACCAGGCAATTCTTTCAGTGATTGCTGATTGAAATCGTTAATTACGCCTTTTATCAAAACTTTGTCATCGCCACCTCTTAGTATCTTCCCGACTGCAGCCTCTTTGTCGTCAAATCCATAGTAGACCAGCGCCGATTCATTCAGGATAATATTAATGGAATCTTCCCGTATAGCCGGACTGAAATTTCTTCCGGCAAGCAAAGTCAGACCATAAGTTTTAAAAAATTTACTGTCAACATAATACATATCAATTCTCTTTTCGGTGTTGCGACCCTCCACAGGGACGCCGAACACACGTGAATTTTTTATTTCCGTGCCGGGCACGTTTGAGGAGGATGAAATGTCTCCGACACCCGGTAACTCAGTAATATCATTTTTGAATGATTCCAGACTCTTCATATAAGATTCAAATGAATTTGCCTTTATTATCCGGGGACCATCGAGAATCATCATCCCTTCCATGTTAAAGCCCAGATTATGATTACGCATGTAGCTGACCTGGCGGTAAATTGTTATTGTTCCTGCGATCAGTATGACAGAAATAGTAAACTGCAGAACAACCAGATAATTTTTAAGCCTGCCTGTCCAGTCAGAGAGCCCTGGGTTTTTCCCTTTTAAAACGAGTCCCGGCGCAAACCTCGAGATATAAATCGCCGGCAGCAGCCCGGTAAGCAGCGAACCTGATAGTATCAGTAAAACGAAGAGTATCGACACAATCAGGAAATCAATCTGAAGCGGGCTTTGCATTGCATGCTTAAAGAAAGGAAGCAGAAGCAGTAATGCAGTAAAACTTACTATCAGAGCAATAAGGTTTAACATTATGGATTCAGTCAGGAACTGGGAAACAAGATCTTTTTTTAACGCGCCTGACACTTTGCGGATACCCACCTCATGAGCTTTTTCTATTGAACGTGATGTTGCCAGATTGATGTAATTTATAAAAGCAATCAACAAAACCAGACAAGCAATAATCCCCAGTGAAACTACATTGCGGTAGCTTCCATTGATCTCAAGTTCATTACTTATAGAGGAATGTAAGTGAATATCGGTAAGTTTTACCAGTCTAAACTCCAGCAGGAAAAATGCTTCCTTCATAAATTTTCCTATAAAGGCTTCCGGTAACTGCGGAAGCTTGGCCTGTAATGCCTCAGCCTTTGTCCCGGGGGCAAGAAGAACATATGAATAAACCCTTTCGCTTACCCATGCATTATCCCAATATTGTGAGCTCTTAATGAGATTTTCGTACGATACAAGAATATCGAATTTAATATGAGAATTTGAAGGGATGGATTTTACAATTCCTGTCACCTCAAAATCGATAGCACCATCTATTTTAATCATCTTCCCCATCGGATTTTCATCACCGAAATATTTCCGGGCAGTTTCCTCTGTAATAACAGCATGATTCAGAGCAAGAAGGTTAGAATCAGCCTTACCCTCCAAAAGAGGAAATGTGAAGAGATTGAAAAAGGATGATTGTGCAAAAAGGACATTCTTCTCCTTAAAGAATTTCTCCTCATGGGTCACAATGCATTCCGTACGATAGAATCTGGTATAATCCTTAACTTCAGGGAACATGTTCTTCATCTCTTTCCCAACACCATGCGATCCTGAGGCGGAATGTTTTTCAAGGATGCCTTCTTCATACAGGAGATAATCGACTCTGTAAATGTTATCCGCGTTCTTGTGAAACTTATCGTATGAAGTTTCTGCTTTTATCCATAATACGATGAGAATAAATGAGGTAATCCCTATTGTTAATCCCAACAGATTAATGAAGAAATAACCCTTATTTGACATCAGGTTCCTGATGGTCAGAGTAATGTAATGTCTTGCCATACCGAGGATTTTTGAAAAATTCAGGAGTTTAATACCATACAATCAAATTTAAACCTTTGAAATATCTTAACCAATTTTATTTTATCAGATAACCCGGGGCTCTGTTGTATAAAAATAAAAAGGAGTGAGGTGGTTTTGTATAAAAAATTTTCGACACGTACTATTCAGTCCTTAAGGCATTTACAGGATTTCTTGTAGCTGCACGCCAGCTTTGCCAGCTCACAGTGAGAATGGCTATCCCCGATGCGATTATCAGAGAAAATACAAAAATTAATATACTGAGATCAGTTTTATAGGCAAAGTTCTCCAGCCATTTGTGCATCGAATAATAGGCGACCGGTGCGGAGATGATGAATGCGATGAACACCCATTTCACAAAATCCCAGTTCAGCATTAACATCAGTTCCGTCACTGTGGCGCCATTTATCTTACGAATTCCAATTTCTTTCGTACGACGTTCAATGATAAGAAGAGATAGTCCTGCCATTCCCAGTACTGCGATTGAAATAGCCAGAATCATAAAATAACCGAATATCAGCTTTATCCTGTCTTCTGCTTTATAAAGTTTGTTATACCTGTCAGTAAGATATTCGAAAGAAAACGATTCATCCGATATGTTGTAAGTCTGCCAGATTTTTTCAATAAAAGCAATGCTCCCTGTAATTTTACCACTGCGGAGCCTGATAGCCACAAGGTTAAAAGATGAAGGATCATAACTCATGAGAATCGGATTTACGGGTTTATGCAATGATTCGTAGTGAAAATCATTTACAACACCGATTACGCTGCCTCTTTTGCCACTATACTCTATTACCCTTCCGATAGCGTCTTCCGGTGATTTCCACCCTATTTTCTTAACTGCAATTTCATTAATGATGAATTCATTGCCTGTGGAAATATTCTCACTGAAATTTCTGCCTGCAACGAGTCGAATTTTATACGTATTAATAAACTGACCATCAACACGGACATGCGCAATCCTGAATCCGACCGGCGTAATATTATTATTGTCGGATACAATACTTGCATCGCCCGAATCCATCAGCCCGTCAGACGGCACTCTCTTGGATGCAGATAATGATATTACGTTGGGATTTTGAATCAATTGCTGCCTGAAGGCATCCAGTTTTTGCACAAGATTTCTGGTGGCAGGTATTATAATAATATTCTCTTTATCCAGTCCCAGTTCTTTGTCCTTCAAATAATTCAATTGCTTCGAAACCAGAAGAAAGGAGATAATCAAACCTGTCGAAACAACAAACTGAAATACAACGAGCACATTCCTGAACACTGTTCTCCGCTTCATTATTGAATCAACAGTATTAATCATCAAGGGTTTATATGATGATATTGTAAAAGCAGGATAAATTCCTGAAATAAATCCTGTTATCACCGATAATACAATGAAGCCAATTGTCATTTCGATATTTTCTCCGATATTGAATTTTAGGGGATTATCGGAGATCCTTATAAATCCTGAGACAGCCGAAACTGCAATAAGAGCGAGGACTACAGCAATAAGGCAATACAGTACAGTTTCAGCGAGTAATTGCATTGCGAGTATATTCTGTGAGGCGCCAATGACTTTTCTGATCTTTATTTCCCTGAGCCTCTTGAAAAATAATGCTGCCGTCAGATTCATATAATTGATGCTGCCCAGGATCAGGATGAGAATGGCTATTGATATCAGAATCAAAACGTAGGAACGGCTCCCGTACCAGTTAAAATGAATATCCTTCAGTGCCTCAAGCCTGATCTTTGTTGCCTTTGAAGTATCTTCATTATATTTATCAATGAATAAATCCAGCTTCTTATCTATATCGGGTGACAAAACAGGAATAAGCACAAATGTTTCATAGTTATTACTGCCCCAGCTTTTAAACTCAGAATCATCGAAAAATGATTTAAGGGTACTGAAGGAGATTAAAAAATCGGGATTAAAATGATTGTTCCCCTTCCAGGTTTTAAAGACGCCAGTAACCCTGAATGCGTATTTTTTAGATGAATCATCCTTGAACTCAAAGGTTTTTCCGATAGCGTCATCACCATGGAAATATTTTTCTGCTGCTTCCTGTGATATTATTACAGTGAATGGTTCGGCAAGAAGAGAAGTATCTGCCGGCAAACCTTCAAAATCGAAGATCTTAAGTACATCAGGTTCAGCAAAACTGACATCGTTAGTTATCAACTTCTGGTCGCCTGCTGATAAAACAAGATTTGTATGATAAATTCTTGTGATGTACGTGATTTCCGGGAATTCATCTTTTAACAGCGGGGCTATTATGGGTGCAACATAAGGAAGATGAAGGTTCTCTGTTCCGTTGGCATCATAAAAATATCTGTGAACACGATAGATCTTGTCCCTGTTTGTATGAAACTTATCGTAGCTAAGTTCGTTTTTAGTCCAGAACATTATAAAGATGACGCATGTAAATCCAATCACCAATCCTAAAAGATTGATAATGGTAATAAGAGGATTCCTTTTGCTATTTCTGAAAACGGAAATGAAAAATTGTCTCATAAATATATTATCAGATGAGGGGTTTCAATAAAGACGTCAGCTGGAGTAAATAGTTACATCAGGATATGAAAAATAAAATAAAAAAGCGCATGAAGACAATATATGTCTGTTTGCGCTTATTTTTCAGTAGCCCCACCAGGAATCGAACCTGAATCTAAGGTTTAGGAAACCTCCATTCTATCCATTGAACTATGGGGCCATATTCTTAATTCTACTTTTTCTCTGGATATCGTAAAGTAGGCCATTAATTCAGTCGCAAAAGTATTGTTTTTTTTCTGTTAATCAAACCCTCCTCTCAATAACTACTATTATACTTAGCTTTCAATCATGAAGTAATTTCGGCTTTAGCTTTAATGAGCCGGTGGCATAGCATAGGGCGACATACGGCAGTGTCAGTGAAGATGCGCAAAGAGATCTTTTTCAAAACAGATACTGTTCTCAACACCTGCATACTGCCCGTAGTTGGGTATGGGCACATAGTTGAATTTTCTGTAAAGGCCGACAGCATCGGCCTGTCTCTTCCCGGTCTCAAGAATGCATTTTGAGCAAGAAAGCTCAACAGCCCATTTTTCAAGTTCTCCCAATACTCCGGATGCTATACCTTTTTTCCGCAATTCAGGGGAAACAAACATCCTTTTTATTTCCATGACCCCGGGCCCGTTTTCCTTTATTGCTCCGCAACCTGCAGGGGTATCATCCAGATAAGCCACAACAACATACTTAATATTAACAATCTTGTTGAACTGTGAATAAAAAAGATGTTCCTCTCCATCCACAATGGCAAGTTCAGCATCAAGCAATTTAACCAGACTGATAAAATCGTGATCGCCGGAATCTGTTCTTTTCAGTGTTATCATAAGGCTTGAGCTTTCCTAGATCCACCGTTTTACTTTTGAACAATAGACCTTATATGCATCTTTAAAATCATTGCTGAGAACCTCCTCTTCCAAAGGTATAACAACTTTATTCAGGTACAGGAGCATCAATGGAAGAAAAAGTACCGGCCATAACTGCGCAAGAATGCCTGCTTCACCCAGATAAGCAATCGTCAGACTGGCATACATCGGATTCCTCGAAATCTTATATGGCCCTGATGTAACAAGTTTTTTGGAGTTTTCTCCCGGTGTGGTTGTTGTCCTGGCTTCATGGAATATTGCGAGGCTCCAGGCTGCGAAAAGAGCGCCCATAACAAAAAGGGCAACGCCTACAAGCTTTACTGAATGCAGTATCTCAGGCGACATGATTTTTACCGGGAAGAGAAACTGAGGAATCAGTCCTGCGAGATATGTTAGAATAAAAACCCATGGAACAGGAATCTTTAATAATATTTTACCCGGGTTCAGCTTGTTTGTTTTCATATAGTTTTTTTTGAGATGTCTGTTAAGGAACCTTGTCTATCAGTTCCTGTGTAATTATTATTACTCTTGTAGAGATGGAACAGGCGCCGAAGTACCCCAGTGCACCGTTACTGATGTTGTTATTCGGATTGGCAGGAGTTGAGCCGAAAAAAGGATTCTGATAAAGCAGGTCGGAAAGTGTACGGTAGTATCCGTATGTCGTCTTATCGAGCGACATAAGTTCAATTCTGAAAACGCCATCCTTTGTAGCCCGGGCGACGCGCAACTCAATCTCCTCGCCATTGGTATACTGATCATCATACAGCCTGTAACTTTCAGTGTTGATGGAATCGTTTTTAAACACCTTTATCCTGTAATAATTTTTTTCAAAAGGATCCCTGAAATAACAATAAATATCAAGATGAATGTCGCTCTGCGAATGGCCACTCATGTCGAAGCGTTCGAATTCATTTTTTACAAGTTTTAACGAATCGATATTAACCCTGTCCATCATTGTTGAGATACCGGTATACACCTGTTCATCGGAAACAACTTTGAGTGTAAACGTGCGTCCGGCGATTCCCCGTAATTTTGTCGTCAGATATGTACCTGGCAATGTTTCCTGAAGCGAATCTATATTACCATAATCGTCAGCAATTATTGCTGTAGCGCCCGACACTTTTTCAAGGGAAGGCTGGTTGAAGTAACTTCCCGTGCGGCTAATCATTACAGTGTATGGCCCCCGCCTGTCCGTAACCAGTCCTTCTATGACAATCCGCGGTGCAGCATCGTTAAGGTCCACATATACTACCTTCTGGCATGCAGGTGTGATGATAATGGTTATTATGGATAAAAGAATGTATATCGGTCGGCGTATTTTCATTTCAAAATTTTTTTTAAAATTTAAAATTATACGTTACTGCAGGTACGAAACGAAACAACGACAGCTGTACAGCCTGCATCTTAGTCGGATCACCGGGGTCCTGCTGGAAGTTTATTGCATAGGCATTCGCACGTCCGTAAACATTGTAAATTGAAAAATTCCAGCTGCTTTCAAAATTATCGGATTTTTTCCTCTGCCAGGTCAGTCCGATATCGAGCCTGTGATAATCAGGCATTCTGTAACCATTTCTTTCGGTATAATACGGAACAATATTACCATCGGTATAGTATCGGCCACTCGGAAATGTGACGACATTTCCGCTTATGTATATCCATGTTGCGGAGAATGTTATTTTAGGATTCAGTTCATAAATGCCGACAATTGCAAGATTATTCGGCCTGTCCTGTTTTGCCAGGAAAACTTCTCCGTTATTGATATCGGGAAATTGTCTCTTGGTTCTTGAACGTGTATAGCTTATCCATCCTGTCAGTTTGCCATACTTTTTCCTGACCAGGAATTCAGCACCATAGCCCCACCCCTTGCCAAATACCAGCTGAGATTCCACCTTATTGTTCAATATAAGATTTGCTCCGTTACGATAATCAATCTGATTCTGAAGGGTTTTATAATAAACCTCAACGGAAGTCTCATACATGTTATCTGAAAAATTTCTGAAATAACCCAGCGTGTACTGATCGGCTATCTCGGGCAGAATATTTATATTACTCGGGACCCACAGATCAAAAGGAGTGGTGGAAGTCGTATTGGAGAGTAAGTGAATATACTGCCTGCTGCGAGCATACGAAATCTTTACAGAGTTTGAATCATTGATGATATAATTCACAAGAAAACGGGGTTCGGGGCCGCCAAATGTGTTGAAAATTCTCCCTTTGGCATATGTTGATGAATCTATCACATCAGCAACCTTATCATAGGTGAAAATAGTGGCTGGACCTATCGAGCTGAAAAGGGAATACCGCAATCCGTAATTTAACTTAAGATGTCTGCCGATAGTCTGTTCATTTGAAATATAAACCGCATTTTCAAGGGCATACCTGTTATCCATCGATCTGACAAACAGGAATGCGGTGCTGTCGACCTTACTTGGAATAAACGTATGATAAATTGAATTAAATCCGAATCTGATTGTGTTTTTCGAGTTGAGATAAAAATGAAGATCCTCTTTGAGGTTCCAGTCCTTTATAGCTGAGATTACTCTCATTGTCAGATTGCCAATGTCAATGTTGAACTTATAGCTGTAGCGGTTATAGATCATTGAAGTATTGGAAAACACTTTTTTACTGAATATGTGGTTCCATCTTGTTGTCGCAGTTACATTGCCCCAGTCAAGACCCAGCGCTCCTCCCAGATTAAAGTTATCACGTCCGAGATAAGTTGAAAAATAAAGTCTGTCCTTAGGTGAAATCTGAAAATTCGCTTTGGCATTTAAATCGTAGAAATACAATGTTGATCTCCTGGCTGTTGAATCCTTTCCCTTTGCAGAAAGCAATTTCAGAAAGAGATCCGCATACGTTCTGCGGGCTGTAATCATAAATGAACCCTTGTGTTTAAATACCGGTCCTTCAAGCGCTAATCGGGAGGCGATGAAACCGATGCCTCCGGAGAAATGCATGTCTTTGTTATTGCCTTCATTCATCTTAATATCTACTACCGATGATAAGCGTCCGCCATACTCAGCCGGGAAACCACCTTTATAAAGTGCAATATCCTTTATTGCATCAGAGTTGAAAGTTGAAAAGAAACCCAAAAGATGGGAAGGGTTATATACCGGCGCCTCGTCAAGAAGGATAAGGTTCTGGTCCACACCACCGCCTCTTACAAAAAAGCCGGCGTTGCCTTCGCCCGCAGGTGTGATTCCGGGAAGAAGTTGTATGGTTTTCAGAATATCCTTTTCTCCCAGGATGACGGGGATATTCTGGATTTCCCTTACATTGATTTTTGAAATAAGCTCACTCTGTACCACATTGATATTATTTTTCTCCCCTGTTACCGTGACCTCATTCAATGCAATCGATTCTTCCTCCATCTCAACATCGAGCTTCATATCGTCCTTCAAATCCACCGTAATCGTTTTTGTCTTGTAGCCCATGAATTGGATTAACAGGGAGTATTTACCCGCAGGAAGCGAAAGTGAAAAATATCCGTAGGCATTAGAAGTAATCCCTATCGAAGGAATTTCGCGCGGATACACCACAGCACCGGTTAATGATTCGCCGGTCCTCGAATCCATTATAAATCCACTCACGGAAGCTTCCCTCTGACCTTTTGTCTGAGAAAATCCCGATCGCAGGATAAGAAATGAAAATATTAATAGAAAAAAGCAGATCTTCTTCGTCATTCAATCAAATTTAACCGGGCTCTTTTTTACCGATCCCGGTATTAAAAACTAATACCTCTTCTGCGCATATTCCCCTAATATCTTTATAACGAAATAAATGGAAATAAGGTTGAATTGAAATTGAAATGAAATTGAAATGTTTCCATCTGTTTCCATTTATTCTTTCACTATCTTTTGAACGAAATTCCCCTCTGCCGATTTAAGCTGAATAATATAAATGCCGGAAGGAAAGGAACTCATGTCGAATATATATATTGCCGAATTAATATCGATGCTCTTTATTAGTCTGCCCTGAAAATCAAATAGCAACAGGGTACTGACGGCAAGTGAGGATTCAATCGTCAGATTATTTTTAACCGGAGTCGGATAAATCCTTAAACCCTGGTTATGCTCTGATTCAGGTGTTGACAGCAATATGTTTGTGGAGGCCGTCCAGCTTGCAGCTATGCTATTGTCAGAGAGTGGATCTGACAGGTCAAGGTAATAGC
Organism: uncultured Bacteroidales bacterium; assembly: GCA_963792925.1. Lineage (GTDB taxonomy): Bacteria > Bacteroidota > Bacteroidia > Bacteroidales > VadinHA17 > LD21. The sequence continues at coordinate 19,509 of CAWBYC010000006.1, forward strand.
CATTCCCGTCTGCATCGGGCCATGGCGACCGGTCGGAATAGGTGACACTGTCGATCACATTGCCAAAAGCATCGGCCAATATGAGTTTTTCACTCTGGTTTGAAAGGTTTCGCGTGAACTGGCCGAATGGAAACTGTCCGTATTTTTCGCGAAAGATTGCCGAATTTCCGGCGAGAATTTTTGTTGAATTTGGTAATATCTCAGAATATACCGGGAACTGGTAAACGAATCCCGTTCCGCTGAAATATACTCCGGTAAGACTTACGGTTGTTGATCCTGTATTCTTTATCTCAATAAATTCCTGCTGATTGCTGTCGGGGAAGTTCAACGTACTGTCGGGGTGATACATTATTTTCGTAATTACCAGCGGAGGAACGATGACATTACTGCAGTTAGAGGGCGGGGTAAGGGCAGTTGTCATCCACGGTATACGAACATTGAGGAAATCCTTTATTTTATTTATTTCACGGGTAAGATCCGGCACCGTTCCCCACTTAAGATTTTCCCTGACGGCTGCTTCGCTGATAGAAGCCACCGTTTTATCGATAAAAGAGATAATTGAATTATAGTTAAACGGTTGTCCCGGCCGGGTGAGCTCCGTCCATCTTCTGTTCATACAACATCTGAATTCAGTTTCATTGAAAAGATCTTTCCAGAATCGTGCTCCATCATTATCGCCACTTGAAAACTGCCATACATCGGGTTTGCTTCTGTCGTATCCCCAGATGGCGAGGTCGTAACCGTAGGTAAGGTTAAGATCCCACAGGGGACCCGCTCTCAGCTTCCCGTTCCTGTCTTTATGAAAGAATGTGCTATATGTGTAAGCATCGGCGTTTGAGCCCAATTCATTAAGAAGCATAAAATCGACAAAAGAAGGAATATCGATAACTGAAGGATATCCGCTGGAGGGGGAAGAATTTCCGTTGTACGACAGGGTAGCCAGTTTGGTGAATTCAGAATGGATATATGTTATCTGGGCTGAAGTTACAAATTCGGGTTTCGGGTAATCAAAAATATAATCTACGTCATCCGAGCCATAAAAACTCGACATGGTCCAGGCAACAGGGTCATTCCCTGTTGTTTTATCGGCTTTGACAATATAACCACCCGTTACCTTGGGAAAGGAATTATCCATTGTCTCCATTTTGGAAACATTGACCCTGCCTGAGCCCTGCTTGATCTTTTCCTCGAGAACATACAAACCGTTATAAGAACCGTTAAGGATCACTTCGCAAAAGACCGTCCTGCTCGCATATTCTCCGATCATCCGTGAAAGATTATAACACAGATAATCTCTTATCAGAGATGGTTCAAAACCGAGACCATTGAGGATCCAGTCATTATCGGCGGGCATTCCAAGAAGGCTCACGTTATTGTTAGTGATATTGTCATTCAGCAGTGTGGAAAAACCGTATTGCTTCTTCGGAAGGGTTTGTGATGATGATCCTCTCACTTCAATGTTTATTCTGCCATTATAATTCAGATAAGCAGGCGTATTCTGATCCGTCAGCGCGTTTCGCATTCCTTCACCATGATATATTATTTTCATTTCCGCCAGGACTCTGGGCGAATCGGGGATATTCACTCCCCCATCTGTATTAATTATCACAACAGGAAGATTACTATCGGTAAAAATCTGAGAATATGAAGTTTGAAAAATACAGTACAGTAACCAGGAAAGAATAAAGTATCGCTTCATTTTATGTGATTAACTACAGGTACAAAAGTGTCAATTATTTTCCTATTAATGAATATTGAAAATAATTAATAGTCAGTCACACCGTTCAATTATCAGGTTTTGATCACTTTAGCCAATACTCCGGGAACCTGCAGAAGATCGTAATCATTATTAAAGATCAGGAATTTATCATGCCACACCGGGTTGAATTTTTCCTTGTATTCCCGTTGTCCTTTATAATGAGAGAATGACCTGATTTTTTCATATGCGAACTTCATCGATTTTTCTGGGAAATTATGGGGATCGTCCAGTCCTGATAACGGGGCAAATCCCAGATTTACGTATCTTATTCCATTGTCTTTAAAATACTTAAATAGTTCAACAAGAATATAATCCATTATCCCATTGGGAGCATCAGCAGTTTTCCGGAGCAGATCATATGTGCCTTCATCCCTGACGTAATCAGGTATGATATTTAAAAATGCTATAATCTTTTCTTCTTTGTTCTCAACTGTTATAACGGTCTGTTCCTTTATCTCTTTTTCGACGAACATTCCCTGTGAGAAGATAATCTCCTGTCTTCCTGTAATCTTAAGCCACTCATTACTTACAGCACCGAGTTTCTGGATAAGCCCATCCCGCAGAGGGGGGGTGTTTATCTGTGTGGTATAGCCCTGTTCCTTTATTTTATTCAACGCATTGCGTATAGATTTCTTTTCTCCGCCTTCGAGAGAAAAAGAACTGAGATCCACAATGCCTTCCTGGCCGAGAAAGAAACTTTTCCTCGACAGTTCTGCATAGAGCCGGAGACTCTCCTTTGGTACACGGTAATAAATATCCCTGAGCCCGTTTTCATAAGCATATCTGCCGAAAGAAATGATACATTTTTTCATTTCGTCTGCGTTTTCCGAGACTGGATTTTCGAGTACCACGGCAAAATTCCTGCTGATGCGATATGAAATAAATGCATTAATGCCCTCCGGTGCATAAATAAATTTATCGGAATAGGTTTTGAAGAAATCGACAGCTGAATTGCCAAATTTCTGTAAAAGGTCCTTCGCCCTGGCAATTTCTGCCTCCCCATGTGTTACTTTAAATACATAAGGCCTGACAAGTGAATAGATGAGAAATGAGATGGAGGCGAATCCGCTTATCTTTATAAGGTAAATGAAATCGCGTGCAAATGCATCCCGGGGAACCAGATCGTTACTGCCAATAAGGAAATAATTCTTCAACGTATAAATTAAAGATTGAAGGAAATTAAAGTCTATCCTGAAATGCTTTTTGTCGAGAAAGTAGAAACCGATCACCCCGTACAAAATAACGGCAAACATGCTCAGCATTGCTGTCTGGAGACCTACAGTTCCCAGACGAGGATTTGTTTTTACGTGGTATTCTTTTCTCGTTGCTAAAAGGGAAGCGACAATCAGCAATGCTACAAACGCTTCTTCATAGTCAATGCCTTTTGTGATGTGTCCAAAAACTGAAAATACGCTTAACATAAGTGCAAACCACCAGGCTGTGCGTAAACCTCGTAACATAAATGCCGCAGTTACCAGTAAAAAGAGTCCGGCTATGAGCACAAAACTGTTGGAAAAGCTTACAAATCCCACCATAAAATAATCCTTTAATAATACCAGCCTTTCAGGAAGCGCGGGCGTAAGCACGGAGATAATGTTTATTATTCCGAGGCTGAATATTAAAATAGCCGGGAGAATGCGCATTAAAAGCTTATCGACTTTTAAAAGAAAACTTACCATCCCGGCAAGAAGGGGGAGCCAGAATTCAAAAAACCTGAAAAGAATGGTAATGGCTATTGAATCGACACTGCTGAACCCCGATTTTATAAGAATATATGTCATCGAAACTTCTATCGCGCCCAGACCCCTTAGGAAAGGGGAGATTATCAGGAATATTACAACTACAATGTATGCCATAATGGCTGATGGAAGTGAAGGAGCATCGCTCAAAGCCTGCATTGCGATATAAACATGGGCAATACCAACAAATTCTATCAGGACAGAGATCAGAACCGTATAGATAAATTGTTTTCTGTTTATCCTGTTGCTTTTAACCTCCCCTATGTAAAGTTCAGCTTTGGGATATATTTTTAGTATCAGCTGGTAAAGTTTCTTCTTTCTCAAAAGAGAATAATAAAGAAAAACAAACAAGGACAGGATTAAAACCACCCCCGCCAAAGCATACCATTTTCCAGGTCCGGTATTTCCCCCGCTGATAACAAAAAGAAAAGAAGGTATGGCAACAATCACTACTGAAAGAATTCCAACAAAAGCATAAATCCCGGAAGCAAAATATATCTGTGATTTGGTGAATCCTTTTTTTTTCGATATCACTGTTAAAGAATGCAAGTGAAGATACGGCTCCTGCCGGGAGAAAAACACTGATGAAATTCCGTTTCAGAAACAGGATTATTGCAGGCCATAGTTTTAGCCTGATGTCAATTGATGCAAATGAAGTCACATACATCAGTCCCTGGATTAATATGTAGAATAACACCAGAAATAACCCGGCAAGTACCCACGGGATATCTGCACCCGAAAGGATCAGGCTTACGGAATGAAGTTCAGTTTTTTCATGGAGGACAAACCATGCTGCCAGAAATATAAAGGAGGCAGTGAACAGGAACTGAGTAATGATTTTTCCATTCTCACTTAAAAAGATAAAGACCTTATCCCGAAAGAAATCCCTGATGGACATCGATGTCTGGATTTTACTTTTCAAAGTTCGTGTTTTCACTTATTGTCCTCATTATCAACGGCAGATTTGACTTATAGTGATGGTTACCCGGGATCTTTCTTATTTTCATATTGGTTCCGGCAAGAAGACCGGGAACCTTAGTTTTCTCACCTTCACCAAAGATAATGAGTGTGGGAATGTTTTGCATTTTTATTAATTCAGCAATGGTATTATAGGTGTTCTGATTATTTCCCATACCTAACATATTTGAAATGTGAATTTCAAAATCAGTGGTAATATCGGGGGAAAGAAGTACAGTTGCTTGAAGCTGCATTCTCATCTGTTGAGGTAATCTGTTGACAATAAAGGGAACAATTTCCGCTCCCAGGGAGTACCCCATAAGCACAAATTTATCTTTTTTCCATTCTCTTGCATACCAGGCGAGAGCATCTGCCATTAAGTTTAGTGGGCGTGTTTTTGATCAGGTGTGCGACGATTCCAGAAATATCTTCCTTGAATCGAGCCCGATTGTGGGAATGCCTTTCTCTGCAAGATGATCTGCAATAGATTGTTCAAAATGGTACCAGCCTCCGTCACCCGAGATGAGAAGCGCAACGGGTGCGTCGGTGTTCTGAACAATGGAGTTCGTTATGACAAGGGGAAGATTCCTGATTTTCAGGGAATCGTCAGATCTTACAGCTGCTTTTGTTGATATATTGAAAACGAGGATAAGAAAAAGAATCTTGGTTTTCATCAGGATTTTGTTTTACCATCGGATAACAATTTTAGCAGGCTAAGGTTCAGGGGAGTGCAAGTCATGCAGTCATGCAAGTCATGCAAGTCGTACAAGTCCTTCAATTATTTACTTCGGACCCGCAGGACCGGAGGACCGCAGGACACTTTCAGACCAGATTTTTCGGGAATTTGATTTCGGGCCGGGGTAGTATCCATACGCGTTTTTTATAGTTCTCATAACATTCTGAGTAATTGCCTTCAAACCAGAGAAACGTGGAGTTTCCTTCTAAAGCCAGCATATGAGTGGTGACTCTGTCGAGAAACCATCTGTCGTGTGAAATAATCACGGCACATCCAGCAAAGTTCTCAAGACCTTCCTCCAGTGCCCTGAGAGTATTTACGTCTATATCGTTTGTCGGTTCGTCAAGAAGAAGCACGTTTGCCCCCGATTTAAGCGTAAGGGCGAGATGCAGCCTGTTTCTCTCACCCCCTGACAGAACACCACACTTTTTCTCCTGATCGGCTCCGGTGAAATTAAATCGCGCAACATAGGCTCTTGCATTTACCAGCCTGCTTCCAACCATAACATCATTCTGACCACCGGAGATGACCTCATAGACAGTTTTTGCGGGTTCAATTGCCGCATGGGCCTGATCAACATAACCGAGAGTGACTGTTTCCCCGGTTGTGAATGATCCTTTTGTTGCTTTTTCCTGTCCCATTATCATTCTGAACAAGGTTGTCTTCCCGGCGCCGTTTGGTCCGATCACCCCTACTATT
>CAWBYC010000007.1:0-42000 GCA_963792925.1 uncultured Bacteroidales bacterium
AACAAAATTGAAGTTAAGGTACAAAGTCATAATAAAGAGTTACAAACTGAAATACCTCCTGAATTTATTCATGATGAAATTAACTTGCTTTATGAAAGTGGATTGAGAATAGGCGAAGAAAAACTGAAACAAATTCTTTCATTACCATATGAATCATTAGTTTCAGATTTGAGAAATGTATTGCATGATTGCATTTGCCGGTATGAATATTTTAAAAAATTGTTTGATGCGGATCGATATGATGAAGAAAAGGTCAGTTTCGCCATTCATGCATTCTATCTTCTTGGTGAACTGCACTCTCAGGAATCTCTTCCATCTATCCTTGAAACTTTCAGGCAGGGGGAAGATTTTCTTGAATTTTGGTATGGAGATCATCTTACAGGAAATCTGTGGGAACCACTTTATTATATATCCTATAAACAGCTTGGAGGTCTTACCAATTTTGCACTCTCTCCGAATATTTGTACTAATGCACGAAGTGAAGTTTCCTGTTGTGTCGGACAAATAGGTCTTCATCAACCAGATAAAAGGCAAGAAGTAATTAATTGGTTTAGGAATGTATTCAGTCATCTTTCGGAAGCATCCTTAAAGGATGAAATCATTGATAGTGATTTCATTGGTCTTGCAATTTGCGATGCCTTGGAATTGAGATCTGCTGAGTTGCTACCGGAAATAAAAAGATTATTTGACCTTGAGTATGTAAGTAAGAGTATCTGCGGCAATTTTGATGAAGTCGAAGAGGATATGTTCAAACCAGAGGAAACATACTTTAAGAGGGAACTTCTAAATATTTTTGACCGGTACAAACAGATTACTACTTCATGGTATGGATACAACAAAGACAAGCTATCCTTAATAGAAAATCAACCAATAAGAGCAGAGATAAAAATCGGCAGAAATGATCCCTGCCCTTGTGGAAGTGGTAAAAAGTATAAAAAATGTTGCCTTAACATAAGAGATATCTGACTTAAACAAGAATAAAATGACATTTCTGAATTACCCGGCTAAGATTCTTATCAAGTCATCATTCAGGTAGTAGACTTCAGATCCATCCTTCTTTGGAGTTAAAATCTTTGCAGCAACCAGTTCCTCCATGCGTTTTGAAAGAGTCGTACGGGATGATCTGCCCAAGACATTTCCAATTATCTTAGGTTTGATATATGGTTGACTGAAGATGGCCTCATTTACCTCTTTTGAATACCATCTGATTTTTGATTTACCATAAATAAAAGTTGAATCCATTTGTTGAATGATGTCATTAATAAGATTGTTGGTCAGGGCAGAGGTATTTTCAACAGCGTCAAGCATAAACAGAATCCAATTTTTCCATGAACCTAGTTGCGTTACAGCTCCCAGATTAAAATAGTAGTCTGATTCATTAACAATTATATACTTTGACAGGTATAGTACTGGTTGATTCAATAGTCCAGTTTGTACAAGGTATATCAGGTTGATAATTCTACCAGTTCTCCCATTACCATCCTGAAAAGGGTGAATCGCTTCGAATTGATAATGGGCAATACACATTTTTATCAATGGATCTGTGGAATATTTATTATTGTCATTAAGATAACCTAAAAGATTATCCATTAGTCGCTCAACAATATCTATACCTCTTGGAGGCGTATAGATTATTTCTCCTGGTCGTAACTCACTTTGTCCTCTTTTGATTACAACATTAGCTTGTGGAGGCATCCCTGCTGTTGTATTCTTGATTTGACGGAAGATCGACAGAACTGACTCCAGATTTAAAATTTTTGTTTCCCGCATGGCATGGTATCCTGCCCAAAGTGCCTCCCTGTACCTTAGAACTTCTTTTGCAGACAAATCTGCTTTTTCTTCACTTTTGTTATCCGAAACTGCTTTATACAATTCGTCTTCAGTTGTGAAGATATTTTCTATTTCAGTTGATGTTTTAGCTTCCTGTAATGCTATTGTATTTACTAGCATATACGGATTTGGGAGTCTCATAACATTGATATTTACTGAGGCCAATGCTCTTGAAGCAGATACCAGCTTTTTTAAAATATCACTGTCATCATCTATTTTCGATGAAGGTGGAAGAAGAAGAAGATCGTTGAACGGGCTATTCCTGTCGAATTTTAGCTTAGTCATAGTTGTTCAATATTCGCTCAATTATGGACATGCTGCAAATTTATGTACTATTTTCATTAAAAACAATAATACATGTCCAATATTTCAATAATATTGGACACGTCGTCAAAACATGTCCATTTTAATACTTAGCTTCTCACCCCGACTGAGTAAATCAAATGGCCTTGTAAATCAAATATTTACGAGGCCATTTAGTAGCTTATTTTTCAAGCAGCTGATCTGCTGCAAGTACAAGAAACATGAAATTTGTCGCGCCTCCTCCCATCACATATTCCTGCTGCTGCCACAAGTACGGCCAGTCGAGCAACTCGGGAAAATCGGGACGGATGAGAGCCGTTCCCGATGAAACCCCGCCAGGAATATATGACCAGTCGGCCCTGTTGACACCATAGGCGACAGTCGTCGACCTTACACCTACTCCCGAGGCGAAGGAAGCTGTATTTACACCCGGATGAACTCCAAGAATGAAGTTGAGTGCATTGAAGATATAATCAGAAGGGAAAATGTCGGGAAAAGCCTTGTGCAGAAAATACTGTCTTACCCCAAAGCTCTGGATATCCCATCCCGCACCCCAGATATGTGGACGGTAAGGTACTCCGAAGGGAGTCTCGGCACCCTGTTTAATAATTTCTGATGAGAGCGATTTTACAGCCTCCCTTACCGAACGTGTAAATCCTTCATTTCCTAATTGTGTAAGAGAAGGACCAATGAGCCAGGCAAGACTTCTTATCTCTTTTATTATATACGACTCATTATTAACGATATAATCTCTGTAGCCAGTTTTCCCGGTGGTGAGGTACAGTTCCTTTGCAGCATGTATTTTTGATGTCATTGATCGTCCGCTGACTGTGCGGTCGAGGTTGTAGATGCTTTCAGCTACTTCAAGACATTGGATACTGAGTGTGTCGTTGAATCCCTTAAGCACCCTGGATGCAGCCGCCAGGTGAGCTGCAGTTGTAAGTTCTCTTGAGGGATTTTCCTCAGTGAAGACCCACCTGTCATCGGGCGGTTCAGGTTGACCTGCCAGTCCGTCGGTCATGGCAGCACCATCGCCAAGCAGTACATATTGCCTCAGAGTGGGGCAGATGATGCCTCTGTATAGCCTGCCAAGATTTTTGTAACCTCCTACAACAGATAAGGCTCCATGTTCTATTTGCTGTAGTATGTCAGGCTTCCCATCAGGCTGATGAATTTCAACTATGTGTGTACGCTGGTCAACAGATGTTTCATCATACCTGATCCCAAAAGCTTCGTATGCCTGAGTGAGTATATAAACCTCTCCGCTTTGTGATTCAACCCTGAGATCATAATCGCCGGCATCGTGCCAGCCACCGGTGTTGAGGCCAGGGACATGTTCGCCGGATTTAAATTTTGTCAAAGTCGACGGACCCTGCAAATATCCGTCGAAATGGTTTTTATCTGTTGGGGCCATCAGTGCGTCGTCCATGTGACATAGGTCGTGCCATACACGGTATTTTTCATTAATACGCATGTGACACATCTGTACCGGCAGAAAATACTCCAGAGTTGGCTGCCAGACATCGCGCTTATAAACATCTTCAGCGATTCTGAAGGGTTGTGATTCAAAATCTCCATAACGTATCCTGTACAGACCCTCCTTTTCTATAGACGTAAAGTCAAATTTCAGGTAATCGGATCTTAAAAACCTGCCCCATTGATCCGGTTTTGCAGACTTGACTACTTCGGACTTTCCGTCGGGATTGATTCTTTCGAGTTCCGGATCTGATCTTTTACTATCGTTTTTATCAAGTTCTATCAGTGCATATTTCTGCTGCAAGGGGCGGTATCCTATCTGCGATACATGAATTACCGGATCACTGGTCCAGCCGCTGATCGAATTAGGTGTAATAATCCATTCTATTGCTTTTTTCGTTGCCCCGGGTGTAACGAGCGACCTTACCACGAACCAGCCGTTATTATGGATGTAACGGCCATCGATAAGCTGAAGATCTGATCCAGATGAACTGATTGTTAATCTCAGCATCTGATCGTCAGGAGCGACAGTGAGTTGTTTCCCTGCAGCCATTGGCTGAGCTGAAACCAGTTTCCCGTTTTTATCGTACATGCCCGGTCCGTTTGCCTGGCGTGGAAAGATTCCCGATTTATTCCCGAGTATCCAGGTCTTTCCAAACAGGACACCAGGGAAAAGTTCCATGTTAAATCCCACCTTTTCCGCAAATTCCCCGGGAATGGGGCGGTCAAGATCAACGGTTACAACAATAGAGGCGCCACGGGCACGGGTTGTAACCGTATAATTAAAATAAAGATCGGGATAAAAGACCGGATTGAACCCCTTGCCATTGATTGCAGAATCGGGATATGTCAGATATGCAGTGATCGCATTGTTCGTTTTATCGGTAGTTCTTTTCTTCTGTTTCGGTATAGGTTGCCACTGACCCGGTGTTTCATCGAGCCGCAGGTCGCCATTGGTGGCAATTCTCATTCCATGCATTATTATTGCCACACCTCCCTGGTGACCCTCAGGGTATATGTCATGAAAGGCCATCACGTTTACACCGCCATTCTCAAAATACTCCTGTTCGTTGAGTATAAACCCTTTTTGCTGCGAATACAGAGCTAAGGGAAGAATGGTAGTAATAATCAGAAGAATTAGTTTTTTCATGTTGTTTCAGATTCTGAATTTCAATTGTGAAGATACAAACTCCGCTGATATTATAAATGGATTTATCAAATCTGTGCTACACGACTTTACCGCTTTAGCAGTAAAAGATTCAAATTTTAATGAAGTATGAGGATCTTTAACTCAATATTTACTGCCATAGCAGTAAGAAAATTAATAAATGCGTGTTATTTATTTCTTCGATAGAAATGGCCTTTTCATCTATAATAAATGTCTATATGTCTTGTTTGATTTTTTTTTGACAGAATCTGATATAGATTTCAGATTGAAAATCTTATGATATTAATAAGGCAGAATATTCAATCTCGATAAATAGTTAATCATTTAAAATCACTCAGTATGAAAAATGAAAAATCAATTTCAGGAATTACAAAACTCACTTTTGTATTTTTATTATTACTGCCTGCCACTTTGTTTGGACAGACAAATTTCACAGGAACATGGGCATTCAATGAATCAAAGAGTGTTCTTGGAGATGCACAGGGTCCCAGGATGGAAGCAAAAACTCTGGTTGTTACGCAGCAAGGAAATGATGTTCAGGTAAAACGTACCTCGACAGGTTTCGACGGCAATGAGATGGTTCAGAATGAAAAGTATACTCTCGACGGAAAAGAATCTGTTAATACCGGGATGATGGATTCCAGGGTTAAATCAATTCTGACCTGGTCAGCAGACAAAAAAGAACTTACCTTCACCAAAGTTATTTCATTTACAATGGATGGACAAACCCAGGAAATGAAGTCAACCGAAAAATGGTCCCTTTCTCCTGATTCAAAGACCATGACTCTCAAATCTTCAATGAACACACCAATGGGCGATATGAATACTACCCTGGCTTATGATAAGAAAGATTGAAATATAGCTCTCCCCGGTATGGCATAGGGGCTATTGAAAAAATGAGATATATAGCCCTGTAAATAAAGTATTTACGGGGCCATTTTACTTCAGTTTTGTATGTGTTTCATAAGAATTGATGACTTGCTTGATTGCATCTATAACTGTTACAGGATCTTCCAGATGAATATTATGGCCGCTATTCTTATCCATAATCAGTTTGCTGTTTGTTGAGAGATTAGCCAGATCTTGCTGCAGATCTATCCGTTGCTTTTCAAGTTCAACAGAATCTGGCAACCCCGAATAATTACCTTTACCTTTCATAATTACTACTAAGGGAATGTCGCCAAGAAGATAGCCGGGTTTGCCCTTGTTCAAATACATATCCGATACATCTTCAGGTGACCAGTCCATTTCACCGCTTGCCGCTTTATAATAAGAGTATTGGGTTTGTGCCCAAAGCTGTAATTTCTGGTCTTGCGGGGAGAGTCTGTCGAGAGGAGGTTCGATTTTAGTATTTGTTGCGACTGGATTTCCTTCACCGGGGATAACCGTGTCAACATTCACTTTTATTTTTTGGATTTCCGGCACATTTCTTCCTTTCGCCATATCTCTTATCCGGACTGCCTCATTTCCAATCTTTATCTTTTCATTTTCATTAAGAGCATCCACTAATACGAGGCCAACAACTTCAGTTTTATAATACCTGGCAAACGATCTTACAAGAAATCCTCCAAATGATTGACCGACCAGAATGTATGGGCCTTCTATTCCCGCGTTATGTAAGGCAGTATGAAGCTCATAGGCAATTTGTCTGCCTGTTCTCGGAACAGGACCACTCTCGCTCCAGGCGTATCCTGCCCTGTCGTATGAAACTGTCATTGTGGTTTTTGATATTTCAGGTTGAACGAGGTCCCATATAAATGAAAAGTCGGCACTGCCATTCTCAAAAACTATTACAGGATTCCCCTTGCCCATTACATGGATATGCAACAGATGACCACCTCCATCTACCAGCTTTCCAGTTGGGGGATATTTATATTCCTTCTGTGCGTAGTTGCAGCATATGAAAACCCAAAGGAAAACAATAGACAAAAAACTCAGCTTGAGCCCTTTATTAAATTTAAATTTTTCCATGATTACTACTGTTTCATTTCAATTCAATCTGCCCATTATCTTTATGGAGATAAATTTTAGACGCACTGAACACATGAAAAGTTACAACCAGGATGTTTCACAAAAAGCGACATGTATATTCAAAATCGAATTCTATTCCGTGGTTTTTGTTTTAGATTGGAGGATAATTGAGGCTTAATTCATGTAACTACTGTTTTCTGCTCTTATCTCCTTATAACGCTCTTTTATTATTGGTATCAGATTTTCCCCAGTCAAATTGAATTTTTCTGGTGATTCAGGTTTATTCAGGTAAACAATAGTGCCGGAAATAAGTCCCTTTTCAATAACTATATTTTTTTCGTCAGAGTCTCCGAGGAGTACTATCTGTTTATCTCCGTTTTTGGTATAAACATATGAGATGCTGTCGGCACCAGCATGAACACATTCGACAGGTACATAAACAGCATCATCAATTGTTTTAACAATTATCTTATTAATCGTTGTCATCGAAGGTCTGAGTGAAGGATCAGAACCACCTGTTTTTATTTGCACTTCAAACACTTTATCAGATGTATTCTGTAGTTTTTCGCCAATATTGGCAATAGACAAGACAGTACCTTTAAATCCTTTTTTTGGGAAAGCATTAACTGTTATCTTAACATTTAGTCCTGGTTTCATTTTGCTTAAATCAGTTTCGCTGACATAGGTTTTTGAAATCATTGATGAAAGGTCCGGAAGGATAGCGACCACCCTGTCATATGGACTGATTGTTGATCCAATCTTCCTTTTATTACCTGTCCATTCTTTTTTATAAGTAACCATGCCATTGGCAGGTGATGTTATGGTAAACCCATCAAGAAGTTCCTCAAGATCTTTAACTCTCCGGGAGACTCTGGAAATGGAATATTCCTGATTAGATATATCAGTTATACACTGGGCAGATGTTCGCTTATAGCTCCTTTGTAACTGTCCAAGAACACGTTTTGATTTATTTAGTTGAATTTCTGCCCGCCTGATTATAGTAGGGGATTCATACTTCGAATTACGAAAGGTTATGCCAGCCTCCTCAATAACGAATCTCTGGTTTCTAATTCCGTTTCTTAATGCATTAAGAACAACAGTAGTGTCAAGTTTTTTCATTTCTATTTTTGTCTGAAGTGTTTTTAGTACTTCACTCTGATCTTTGAGGGTGTTTTCCAACTCAGTTCTGTCAAGTTCAGCAACATAGTCACCCTTGTTGACAATTGTTCCTTCCGGGATAAGGTCTTGTATTTTGATATGCCTCGACCTTATATCTCTGCGTTGGCCAAATGCAGGTCCATTAATGTCAATTGAATTTTCTGCAATTAATTGGCCAACAACAGTTACAGATATTACAAATTCACCATTTTGCACCTTTGTATATAATTCAGGTGTGTTATTCTTTGATGTAATTTTAGTGAAGACATACAATAATAAAAATGCTCCGATCAAACTAGTCCCCGTTAAAATAAGTTTTTTTTTCATATTCTTCCCCCTGATCTATCCCATTCATTATCAATTTATTTTCAGTATGGAAGGGCTAAAAATCTTTTGAAAACAGTAATAAGATATTCTGACACCAAAGTTAAGTTTATTAGCTATTAAGAGTGTTATACAATTATGGCTGTATGTTACATAATTCAATCATTTTTAATTCCGTATCTGGAAAGAACGATTCAGGAGTAGTTGGCAGATATTGAATGGCTCCGAAGCCTGAAATACAAGCCATAGGAAGGCAATATCTGATTTCTCTTAAAAAGATTTGTATTTTGCTGGCCAAAAAAGAGAGAACTTATGAATGCTAATCCCGTAAAATCAAAACCGGTAATTTACCTGGCCCCTTTGCAAGGGTTTACCGATTATGCATTCCGCCAGTCTTTCTATACTCAGTTTGAAGCTCCCGATCTTGCTTTTTCACCTTTCATCGAATCACATAAACCTGATCACCGCGCCTATCGCGATGTATTACCCGAACGGAATAAAGGTATTCCCCTGATTCCTCAGATCCTGGGAAACAATGCAGATGAAATGCAGCAAGTCATTGCACATCTCAACGAACTGGGCTATTCCGAAATAAACTGGAATCTCGGCTGTCCTTATCCTATGGTTACAAAAAAGCAACTGGGAGCCGGCCTGTTGCCTTTTCCACAAAAAATAGAAGAGATCCTGAACGAGCTTTATAAGGTTACTACACTGCAGTTATCTGTAAAAATGCGACTTGGACTAACCAGCCCAGACGAATGGAAAGCTCTCGTTCCGATATTAAACAGCTACCCGCTTACCGAAGTGATAATTCACGGACGTACAGCCAGCCAGATGTATAGTGGCGATGTGAATGAAACTTCTTTTCTGGATATGGCAAGTCAGTTACGACACACTGTCTGTTATAATGGAAACATAAATTCACTTGACGATTTCAAATCGCTTTCGGAGCGTATGCCTCTTGTATCACGATGGATGATTGGCCGGGGACTCATTTCAAACCCGCTTCTTATTAACGAAATAAAAACAAACACAAAGGCTACCCCGCAGGAAATAAAAACAGCAATAAGCCAAATACACGAACAGTTGCTCTATCAGAACAGCATTCGCCTCAGCGGAGAATCACATCTGATGAATAAGGTAAAACCTTATTGGGAATATTTTGCAAAATCGCTCCCGGAAAACAAAAAATGGTTGAAAAAAATTAAAAAGACTTCAGCTTTCAGCGCATATATCAATGCCTGCAGAGAGGTTTTAAGTTAATCTCGCAGTTAAACCTCATGCATTTTTACCTATTCAAATGAATTGCGTGAAAATGGCTGATGGTAATACCGTTTTCCCGTAGCTTTGTAAAGAGCATTTGCAAGCGCTCCGAAAACCGGAGGATATGGAGGTTCTCCAAGACCAGTTGGCGCTTTTTCACTTTTTACGAAAAAAACTTCCATATTCATCGGCGATTCATTAATACGAATCATATGATATGCTCCGAAATTCTGTTGATCGGTTTCTCCCTTTGTTAAAGTCAGCTCTCCATACATCGCATGACCAACCCCATCAACAATATTGCCCTGAACCATGTTGGTTCCTGCATCAGGATTAACCACAATGCCACAATCAACAACACTGCAACTTCTTTCCACCCTGGGAACTCCATTCACAAGCGCTACGTCAAGAACATGAGCTGCATAACTATTATGACAGTAATAGGCAGCAACACCCAGATGTCTGCCCGGCGAGCTATTCCAGCCCGATTTTTCCCTGACCTGTTCCAGCAATTCTATAAATCGCTTCGCATCATAATCATTTCGACTGCCAACAGGTTTCTCAGCAGATCTTTTTAAAAGATCAAGCCTGAATTCGATAGGATCTTTCCCTGCCAGCTCTGCGACTTCATCAAGGAATGATTGTTCGGCGCAGGCAATAAAGTTAGCACCCGGAGCACGGAATGCTCCAACTGAAATATTTGAAGGAATTGAAAATTCTTCAGCGAGGTAGTTGTCAACAGCTCCTGCCGGAAAAGAATTTGCGCTTAAGGGGCTTTCCGGCACTCCACCTGCTCTAATATGCAAGCCTATGAGATTATTCTGTGAATCTAGAGCAGCACGGTACAATGCAATATATGCAGGACGGTATACACCAAATCTGAAGGTGTCTTCCCTTGAATAAATCAGCTTGACAGGAGCTTTGATTTTCTGCGATATCACGGATGCTTCCACTGCCGAATGTGCATAAAAGTGCCTGCCAAAACCACCGCCCATCCTTGGCAATTCAATAGTAATCTTTTCAACCGGCAGGTTCATCCTTGCAGAAAGTGTATTCTTAAGATCGTCAGGCGCCTGATTCGGGCCGCAAACAATCAGTTTGTCATCAGTGAAATGTGCAAAGCAGGTTATTGGTTCCATTGTCGCATGGTCAAGAAATGGCGCCGAATATGTTCGTTCTATTACTTTTGCAGCATTCCTGAAAGCTTCCTCAACGTTGCCATCTTTACGTACAACATTTCCTGGTTTGGAAATACCTTCCTTTAACTTTGCCTTATGGTCTGAAGTACTCTCAAGGCCTGTAGGAAAAACAACATCTTGATCCCATTCAGCTTTAACCGAGTACCTTGCATTCATCACCTGCCATGTCGAAGATCCTACGACGGCTATCATCTCAGGAAATGAATTTGAATCAATCCAGCTTCTTTTATAGCCATCCAGGTAAGTTTTGAAAGAGAAAACATCCTTTATCCCGGGCATTTTTCTTGCTTCAGCGGCGTCGAAAGATTTAAGTTTCATCCCGAAGGCAGGAGGAAAAATGACCATGGCATATAACATGCCTTCACGGTCAGTGTCAGAGCTATATCTGGCTTTTCCTGTAATAAAATTCTTTGCTTCAATATTTCTTCGTGAGGTCCCGATAATGGAAAAATCCTTTGGATCTTTAAGCTTTACAATTTCCGGTACATGTATTTTTGCGGCAGCTCCTGCCATTTCTCCGTATCCGGCTGATCTGCCACTTGCTTTATGTGTGAGGATACCCTCCTTTGTGGTAATCTCAGAAACAGGAACTTCCCATTTCAGTGCTGCAGCTTCTTTCAGCATCTGTTTTGCAGTTGCCCCGGTGGTACGCAATGGCTGCCACCTGGTCATAACCGACATACTGCCGCCTGTGAACTGGTTACCATATAGTTTTGGGTTGAAGAGCGCCTGCTCAACAACTACTTTTTCCCAGTCGGCATCCAGTTCTTCTGCAACAAGCATTGACAGGGAAGTTCTGACGTCGGTGCCAAATTCAGGGTTCGGCGCAATGATTGTAACTACACCATTTTCAGAAATCTTCAGGTAAGCATTTATCTCTGAACCAACAGCTTCAAGACCGGACTTGCCTGCCTCTTTCGTGGCAGGAGTTAAAAACCAGTTAAAACCGAGTGCAAGTCCCCCTCCGGC
Source organism: uncultured Bacteroidales bacterium (assembly GCA_963792925.1). GTDB lineage: Bacteria > Bacteroidota > Bacteroidia > Bacteroidales > VadinHA17 > LD21. Next base: position 11,662 of record CAWBYC010000007.1, read on the forward strand.
TATAGATGTGATTTTTAAAAATGATCTCCTTCCTAATTTTGCAGATTCTGTCGTCATTTCTTTTCAGTTTAGATTATTGTTCAACAGATTTGATGGCTTCCCTGATCCTCTGATAAGTACCACAGCGGCAAATATTACCCTGCATCGCTGTTTCAATTTCTGCATCTGTGGGATGCGGATTAGAATTCAAAAACGCAGCAGCCGACATTATCTGTCCCGGCTGACAATAACCACATTGTGAGACATCATGTTCGAGCCAGGCCTTCTGAACCGGATGGTTACCCTGCTCTGATAAACCTTCAATAGTGGTGATTTTTTGATCTCCTGCATCTGATACGGAAACCATGCAGGATCTTTCAGCTTTGCCATCGATGTGAACAGTGCATGCTCCGCATTGCCCCACTCCACAACCGAATTTTGTTCCGGTCATTTTCAGAGTATCTCTGATCACCCAAAGCAAAGGGGTATCAGGATCAACATCTATCTGAAAAATTTTCCCATTGACATTTAGTTTAAATGCTGACATATAATGAATATTAAAGTTTTTATAAATCGAAGTGATCTTGTTAAAATCTCTGTAATATCCCTTATTAATTTTCTTCCTTCACAGATCGCTGATCGAGCTCCAATACCCAAACAAAAAAAAGAAAGGAATGTTAAAAATAACAGACTGATTTATTATTTGTTAGTGATCTATGTCTGGGTTAATCTGTATTTATTTTCGTTTTAAAGTCTCTTTTTTCCCCAGATCCCGCCACAAAGGATATATTAAAACGTATCTTTAGTACAACTCGACCAGGATCATAATATCCTGCAAAGATTCAATAAACCTCACAAAGGCAACTTGCGCAGCGCACAAATCCCCTTTGCCGGGCATTTATAATATCGGTATTGGCAAAAACCGCGCATCTTCTTCCCCCAATACATAAAAACCATTTTTGAAAAAATCAGATTTCATCTCCGGGTTTCAAATAAAATCCGATTGCATTAAGAGAATCACTCTTTCGGTAATATTCAGGATCAGCAAGCTTTGTATTTTCCAGACGTTTAACTTTTATCATAGAACTGCCAGCCTTCGATTTCATCACCTGAACACCTTTTGTTGCCCTGCTTCCGACAGCATTTATTTGAGAGGTGTTGAATAGTACGACCTTCTTGATGTTTGTCATGGAGACAAGGTCAATATCATGTTCAATGAGTTCGATAAAGATCAGACGAGATTCACTGCTAAAAGCATTCTTGAGTTTTTTCCTTGCGTACTCTGTCTGGTAACTGTCCATAGAAATCTTTCCTATTTTGCCATTTTCAAATGCAACTATCAAAAATCCTTTATATCTCTTGTCTCCTGTCAGATATATAGGTTTTTCTCCGGGTTCAAGATCAATTTTCTGCAGAGCATGAAACTTGTCTATAAGTTCCTTTTTCTGAACCTTATAAACATTACACAGGGAGGTAAAGACAAGGATCTCATTTGAATTTGAATCATCCGATACTTTAATTGTTGCGGATTCTGAAGGAGATTCACTTCTGAAATCATTCCTTATTTCCATTTCTATTTTCTTTTTCAGACTTTCTGCACTTTGCATTATTATCAGGTATTTATTAAAACGCAAATTTGGGTATTTTTTTCTTCTTTATTGATCATTGATTATTTTGTTTAGCATTTAAAGCATCTGAATTCTTTAGAGCGCCTTCCTCTAATATTGTCAAAACAAAAACCGGTATTTATTGTTGATTTACAACAGGGTGTGAAAGCCCTTATTTTTTCGGGTAACAATAGTTTAGTTGTTTATATTCAAGTAAAAATTTAATATTTTAAATTATGAGGCCGCAAAAAGTAATAATAGGAGCACTGGCAGGAATTGCTGCCGGGGCATTGATCGGGATGCTGTTTGCACCCGATAAAGGTTCTGAGAGCCGTGGAAAAATTGTCAAAAAAGGGGAAGACTATCTGGAATCCATAAAGAGGACATTCAATTCATTTCTCGATGGCATATCCATAAAATTTGACAGGGTAAAAGATGAAGTTGAAGACATTGCCGAGGGCAGAAAATCGAGAGAAACAAAAAGAGATATGGAAGCCTCAGCAGGATAAAATATTTTTGACTGGTATCTTGATAAATCCTTCTGAAACAGCATATTCTTTATTCCATCAACTCAAATTCTTTTCGGGTGAATGACTACAATTTATTTCTTCTCCCGAAAAGAATTATAAATTTTGAGTGTCGCTTCCATGGTGGCCTACATTCTGATCCTTCAATCAGAATATCCACAGGATCAAAATGTTAAATTGTTTGCAGCAAAACCAATTTGGCTACAACTATGAATCTGTATATAAAGTATGACATTCCGTTCACCTGTAAAAAAGTATTGCAGGATATACTTAATAAATATAATGTGGATTATTCACTTGTTAGTTTCTGGGAGGTGGAGATTAAGGAAACTCTCTCAGAATCAATGCTAAGGGAACTTAGTTCCGGACTAAACAATTATGGTATTGAGATTGTTGAGAGCCATAAAAGTATACTTGTTCAAAAAATTAAAGATGCTATAATAGAAATGGTCTATATGGAAGATAAGCTTCCAACCTCAAAGACTTCCCAGTACCTGGCCGACAAGCTGAGACACAGGTATGGTTACATATCTAATCTTTTCTCTGAAGTTACTTACACATCAATTGAAAATTTTATTATCCTTCAGAAAATCGAACGAGCTAAACAACTGCTGATCACAAATGAATTGACAATTACTGAAATTGCATGGAAGCTTAATTACAGTAGTGTTGCGCATTTGAGTAATCAGTTTAAAAATGTTACTGGATTAACCCCTTCCATGTTCCAGCGAATTATTAACCGGCGGCGCACAGCCAAAGCTGAGGAAGAAACTATCTCCGGAACTAATTAAAGATTCTTTAAAAGTTGATTCAATGGAAAATGGAGCAATTCATGTACTGCTTGCCGACGACGATGAAGACGACCGTGCTTTTTTCAAAGAGGCATTTGATGAAATAAAAATAAAAACAAATGTAACATTGGTAAATGACGGAGTAGAGCTTATGAACCATTTGGGACGCAATGGTCATCCAAAGCCTCATATCCTCTTTCTTGACCTCAACATGCCGCGCAAAAACGGAATAGAATGCCTTATGGAAATAAGAAATTCAAATAATCTTAAAGATATTCCTGTTGCCATCTATTCGACCTCTTCAGCAGAAGAGGAGATTGAGGAAACGTTTATAAAGGGAGCTAATATCTATATAAAAAAACCAAGCGATTTTACAGAACTCAAACGGATACTGGAGGAAGTAATAACTATTAACTGGCAGTACCACACATCCGGGCTTAACAGAGAGATCTACTTACTAAACCGGTAGTAATTGTAAATGATCCTGATATGAAATTCCGGAGTCTGCTCACATCAACATTTTTCATCCGAAGTATTCTTGTGATATCTGTATTTCTTTTAATTTTCATTTCAAGTATATCATACAAACACACCATTGCTCTGAAAGAATCGACTGAATTGTTGGTTCATTCTTATGATATACAGGTAAGACTTGAGCAGCTTCTTTCTTTAATTAAAGATGCCGAGACCGGACAAAGAGGGTACATAATATCAAGTGATACTGCGTTCCTGCAGCCTTATAACAATGCCAGAAAGAGATTTGAACTGCCGGTTTCGGAACTCAAGGCATTAACATCCAATAACGTAAAACAATACTATAATCTCGACTCATTATTGGTATTAGTCAATCTGCGAATTAAACTTCTTGCCAACTCACTGATAATGTTAAATGATTCAGAGCACAGTAAAAAGGACCTCGCTGAAAATCTTATGCGGGGGAAGGATGTCATGGATCAGTTAAGGAAGCAAACCAACAAAATGATTGACCTTGAAGTAAGCTATTTTGATGATCATCAGAGAAAATACGCACATGAGCTCTATTTTACGCCGCTTTCAACATTATTTTTGATATTCTTCTCGTTGATGGTCTTTGTGTTGGCATTCATAAAGATTAACAGAGATGTCGGAATTCTGAAGAAAACGAATGCTGATCTGCGCATTACAACAGAATCATTCAAACACGCTGAAGAGATAGGAAATTTTAGCAGCTGGCAGTGGCACATAGATTCCAATAGGTATATTTTTTCCGAAAACCAGTATGGCCTGCTTGGCGTAGAACCCGATTCCTTTGAACCTACAATTGATAATTTTCTCAAGTTTGTCCATCCTGATGACCGGCATATTATTACAGAAGGTGTGAAAATTGCTCTGGACGAAAGAAAACCTTCAAATGCTTTTTTCAGAATAATGAGGAAAGATGGGGAATTGCGTTATTTTTACTCTGTAGCCAAACTGACAGATTTTCATGATGACCTGGTATTTATAGGCATAAACAGCGATATAACTGAGCAACATCTTAGGGATATTGCACTTGAAGAAAGAAACAGCGAACTGGAACAGAGTAACTCCGAGCTTGCTTCATTCAACCATATCGCCAGTCACGATCTGCAGGAGCCTTTGAGGAAAATACAGACATTTATTTCCCGGATAAATGATAAAGAGGCAGATACAATCTCAGACACCGGCAAAGAATATTTCGAAAAGATACAGGTCTCAGTAAAAAAAATGCGGGATCTGATAAATGATTTATTACTCTTTTCCCGGACCAGCAAATCAGAGAAGATCTACAAAAAGACTGATCTGAACATGCTTCTCGATTACGCTCAACAGGAAATAATTACTGACATCGAGGAAAAGAAAGCTGTGTTAACCAGCGTCAGACTGCCGGTATTAAATGTAATACCCTTTCAGATTCAGCAACTTTTTATGAATCTGATAGGAAATTCATTGAAATACAGCAAACCAGGTATTCCTCCCAAAATAAATATTGATTGCCATGTTGTAAGTTCAGGTGAACTTCCGGTTTTGAAGGACAGCCATTTATGGTTCTACAAAATATCATTCAGCGATAACGGATTGGGATTTGAACAGGAATATGCTGAGAGCTTATTTGTTCTGTTTTACCGGCTGAATCAAAAATCCGATTTTCCCGGAACCGGGATTGGTCTTTCTATCTGCAAAAAGATTGTGGAGAATCACGGGGGTTACATTATTGCCGAAGGTAAACCAGGGGCTGGTGCAACTTTCTCCGTCTTCCTGCCTGTGTAACGTTGGTACCCCAAACATAAACATAATTCCATTTTAATCGTTAACTAGATAGAATTAGTGTTTATTTATCAGGACTAAGCGATGGCTAATAAGTTCTTAAAGTGGCCCGGCAATCCATATCCTTTAGGTGCGCTCTACAATGGGACAGGAGTTAATTTCTCCTTATTTTCCGAGCACGCCTCGGAGGTAGAGTTGTGTTTGTTTGACTTTCGGGGCAAAGAAACCCGTATTAAAATAACTGAACGGACTCATAGCACCTGGCATATATATATTCCGGGTATAAAACCCGGACAGGAATATGGTTACAGGGTTTATGGCCCATATGAGCCTAAGAATGGGTACAGGTTTAATCCGAATAAGCTTCTTCTTGATCCTTACGCAAAAGCAATCAATGGAACTATTAAATGGAATGATGCACTTTTCGGATTTGATCTGAGGCACAAGGACAAGGATCTGTCATTCAGTAAAACCGACAGTGCCCCTTTTCTGCCTAAATGTGTCGTTGTCGACAGAGTTTTTGACTGGCAAAGCGACAATCTGCTTAATATCCCACTGCATAAAATTGTCATTTATGAACTGCATGTAAAAGGATTTTCAAAGCTGGCCCCCAATATTCCCGACGATATAAAAGGGACTTTCGCTGCAGTCTCTCATCCCGAATCGATAAAATACTTTCAGAATCTTGGCGTTAATGCCGTTGAACTTATGCCTGTGCATCAGTTTGTCGCTGACAGGCATCTTTTAGAGAAAGGCCTTACCAACTACTGGGGCTATAATTCTATTGGTTACTTCGCTCCTGATGCCCGTTACTCAAATTCGGGAAAATCAGGTGAGCAGGTAAATGAGTTTAAGGAAATGGTGAAAATTCTGCATAAAAATGGCATCGAGGTTATTCTCGATGTAGTGTATAATCATACCGCTGAAGGAAATCAAATGGGCCCCACTTTTTGCTTCCGCGGTATTGATAATATTTCATATTACCGTCTGATGGAAGAAGATAAAAGCTTGTACATGGATTATACCGGTACGGGAAATACGCTTAATTCAGTTCATCCCACTGTTTTAAGACTCATAATGGACAGCCTCAGACACTGGGTTACCGAGATGCATGTCGATGGTTTCCGGTTTGACCTGGCAACTGTTTTGGCCAGGGAATTTGACGATGTTGATAAGTGGGGATCTTTCTTTGATATTTTGCACCAGGATCCTATTCTGTCGCAGGTTAAGTTGATTGCCGAACCATGGGATGTTGGGGAAAACGGTTTTCAGGTTGGCAATTTCCCGGCAGGCTGGATGGAATGGAACGCAAAATACCGCGACTGCATGCGGCAATTCTGGAGAGGCGATGATGAAATGATCCCGGAATTTGCAAACCGTCTTACCGGAAGTTCCGACCTTTACCTAAGCCACTCACGAACTCCAATGGCAAGCGTTAACTTCATAACCGCTCATGATGGGTTTACTCTGCTTGATCTGGTCTCATACAACGAAAAACATAATGAAAATAATGGAGACAATAATAAGGATGGTGAGGATAGCAATCGTTCATGGAACTGCGGTATAGAGGGACCTACCGATGATGAAGCAATAAATAAATTGCGAAAACAGCAGTGCAGGAATTTTTTAACCACTTTGTTCCTCTCACAAGGTATTCCAATGCTGGTAGCCGGCGATGAATCGGGAAGGACACAGAGAGGCAATAATAATGCCTATTGCCAGGATAATGAAATATCGTGGATCGATTGGCAAAACATGGACGAAGCTTTACTTCAATTTACTTCAGCATTGATTCATTTCCGGCTCGATCATCCTGTCTTCTGCAGGAAGAAATGGTTTCAGCATAAACCAATAATCGGACAGGGAGTTACTGATATAGAATGGTTCCTGCCCGAGGGTGAACCAATGACAGAAGTTCACTGGACTTCAACGTATGCAAAATCACTCGGTATATTTTTATCAGGTGAGCAGCTCGGTGCCCAGACTGACAAAGGTGAAAAGATTATAGATGATAGTTTTTTTGTGGTTTTCAACTCTCATTTTGAATCTGTAATGTTTAAGATTCCCGACGAGAGATGGGGAAAGTCGTGGGTGAAACTGATTGATACTTTTTATGGATCATTTGACCTTGAAGGTAATTTTGAGGTCAATGCAGGCGATAATATCGAAATAAAGGAACGATCAATAATTCTCCTGAAGCAAACCCAGAAAACAAACAATGATGCTTCATAACATCGAAAAACGCACTCTCGGGCTGAATTTTACATCTGCTTCTTCCGGTACCGCTCTTGTATGGGCTCCTTATGCCGGATCAGTTTCCATAAATATCAGCGATACAACTATACCTTTACAGAAGAAGGATTATGGCTACTGGGACACTGAATTGCAAGATATCGCTTCGGGGAATCATTATAAATTTATTATTGACGGGAAACAATTTCCCGACCCGGTATCACTCTCCCAGCCCGATGGCGTTCACGGTTCCTCTGCCATTGTAAACCTGAATAGTTTTGTCTGGACTGACTATCAGTGGAAAGGGATTGCTCCCGAAGATCTGATAATATATGAATTACACACAGGGACATTTTCTGAGGCAGGAACATTTGATGGCATCCGGGAGAAAATTGAATATTTTAAGGAGCTCGGGATAACTGCAGTAGAATTGATGCCAGTCGCCCAATTTCCGGGTACGCGCAACTGGGGATATGACGGCGTTTTTCCTTTCGCAGTGCAAAATTCATACGGAAGCGCAGAAAGATTACAAAAGCTGGTGGATGATTTACATCGAGAAAATATTGCGGTCATTCTCGATGTGGTCTATAACCATTTAGGTCCTGAGGGTAATTATCTTTCAGCTTTTGGTCCTTATTTTACCGATAAGTATCATATTCCATGGGGAAGCGCTGTTAACTTCGATGATGAGTGGTGTGACGGCGTACGGAGGTTCGTCGTCGAAAACGCGCTCATGTGGTTTCGCGATTTTCATATCGACTGTCTCAGACTCGATGCCGTTCATGCAATAAGAGATTTAGGGGCAAAACATATTCTGGAAGAGCTCCGGGAAAATGTTGAAAAGCTAAGTGAATTAACCGGTAGACGGCAGCTGTTGATCGCCGAAACGGATCTTAATGACGTGAGATATATTAATCCTTCCGAAAAAGGAGGATATGGCGTGGATATCCAGTGGAGCGATGAGTTTCATCATTCACTTCATTCGCTGGTCACAGGTGAAAAGACAGGTTACTATTCGGATTTTGGAACTATTGAGATTCTGTGTAAGTCACTCAATAATGCCTTCGTCTACGATGGGATATTCTCTCCGTACAGAAAAAGAACATTTGGAAATAAGACAACCGGTCTTCATGGATCAAAGTTTGTAGTATTTGCGCAGAACCACGATCAGATAGGTAACCGTTTTAAAGGAGAAAGGCTGTCATCAATTGTAGATAATGAAACGCTGAAACTTATAGGAGCGACTGTTTTTTTTAGTCCGTATATACCTCTTATTTTCATGGGGGAAGAATATGGAGAAATCAATCCTTTCCTTTATTTTATCAGTCATGGCGATAAAGGCCTTATAAAAGCAGTGCGCGAAGGCAGGAAACGGGAATTCGCTCATCTTGGCGGGGACGAGATCTCTGATCCACAAGATGTTGAAACCTTCGAAAAATCACGTCTTCAATGGGGAAATCATACAGAAGTGCAAACAGATCTGCTTGATTTTTATAAAGAGCTTATACGATTAAGAAAAACACATCCGGTATTGAAAAATACTGAAAGGATCGGGACGGAGGCAGAAGTCGTTAAGGAAAGTAAGGCTATTGTTCTGTTAAGGCAATACCATGAGAATCTGATCATTTGTATAATGAATTTTGAAGAGAAACCGGTTACTCTTGAACTGGCTGCACCAAAAAAACAACTCTTTGTCCTGCTTAATTCTTCCGGAAAAAGCTGGAAGAGCCAGCACAATGTGAAGCTCGACGAAAAAAAAATAACCATCAACCCGAAATCTGTCATCTTGCTATCCGATATGAAAGGCTGATTCAAATGTATAATCCTATATCAACATACCGGATTCAGTTTAATAAAGATTTTACTTTCAGGGAATTTCTTGAGCATCTCGATTATTTCTCAATTCTCGGGACCGGAACAATTTATGCAGGCCCTGTTTTTGCGGCTGCTCCCGGTAGTATGCATGGGTATGATGTTGTCGACCCGCACAGGTTCAACCCGGAAATTGGTACGAAAAAGGAATTTGATGAAATAGTCAGACGGTTAAAAAATATGAATATCGGATGGCTTCAGGATGTCGTACCAAATCATATGGGTATTAACCATCAGAATGATTGGCTGATGGATGTCCTTGAAAATGGAAGACATTCAAGATATTCTTCATTTTTTGATATTGACTTTGATCATCCGGGATTTAACGAAAAAATAGGTTTGCCATTTTTAGGATCATCCGATGAAGAAGCTGTGGAAAATGGGGAGATAAAGCTATCCGTTAAAAATGATAAACTCTGTTTTGTATACTTTGACTTTGTCTTTCCTGTAAATGTTAAGTCAATTGCCGATATTCTGGATGCAGATCTTAGTCCGCATCTTAAAAAGCTTTCAGCAGAAATTAGAACCAGTGGTATATCGGACAGTCAGGAAGGTTCAATCATTCAGGTGTTTAATTCAGATATTGCAAAACTTAAGGACCTCCTTTCATCCCAGCATTATAAACTTTTGAGATGGGACACAGCTGACAACCTGATGAATTACAGACGTTTTTTTATCATCGGCAGTCTGATAAGTCTGAGAATGGAACAGGATGATGTCTTTGACGAATATCACTCATTTATTTCTGATCTGGTAAAAGAAAATAAGATACAGGGAATAAGACTCGATCATATCGATGGATTAAAGGATCCTGCAAAATACATTGAAAAATTACGCATCCTGACTGGTGATGAGGTATTTATTGTAGCAGAAAAGATCCTCGCAAATGATGAAGACCTGCCCCGTAACTGGCCCATCCAGGGTACTACGGGTTATGATTTTCTTGTTACGGTGAATAATCTGCTGACGGATACTACAAACTATAAGAAACTCCTTAAGTATTATAAAGACCTTACGGGCTGCCATGCACAGGATATTATCTATCAAAAGAAAAAGCAGATTCTTACAGAAAGTATGCAGGGAGATCTGGAAAACCTATGCAGGATGTTCATTGAGGCTGATTTTTTTGGTGATTCCCGGAATATAAGTCCTGACTTACTGAAAGAAGCAATCAGCGAATTTCTTCTTGCATGTCCCCGTTATAAACTTTATTCTGATTTTTTCCCGCTCTCAGGAGAAGACAGGAAAATAATACAACTGATCATTGAGACTGCAATAAAAAGGACTCCCCGGCTTTCGTTGCCTCTTAGTATGATCCAGGATATATTTCTTGACCAGACCAATATAGAAAAAGACAAAAAAGAAAAAGCCCTGAATTTTTTTCTCCGGTGTATGCAATATACCGGACCACTCATGGCAAAGGGGATTGAGGATACCGCCATGTATAATTATAACTGTTTTATTGCTCATAATGAGGTTGGTGACAGAATTGATTCCCCCGGAATCAGTATAGATGAATTTCATGAAATTATGGTGAAGAGGCAGAGGATGATTCCACTTAGTCTTAATGCGACTTCTACTCATGATACAAAAAGAGGAGAAGATGTGAGGGCTCGTTTGAATGTGATCAGCGAAATTCCTGATGAATGGTTGAAAAACATTAGTCACTGGCTGAAAACAAACAAGAGTTATAAAACATCTGTCAACGGCAGACAAGCTCCTGATGAAAACGAGGAATATTTCATTTACCAGACCCTCACAGGCATATTCCCTTTTGATCAGATTATTGATGAAGATTTTGACAGGAGGATTAAAGACTATCTGGTAAAAGCTTTCCGTGAAGCTAAAGCTAATACTTCATGGAACAAACCTGATGAACAGTACGAAAGTGCAGTCATTGATTTTGTTCATAAAATCCTTAACCCTGAACATGAATTTATGAAGTCATTTTTGCCGCTGCAAAAAAAAATCTGCGAATATGGAATTATAAATTCGCTTTCGCAGCTTACAATGAAGACCACCTGCCCGGGTGTACCGGATTTTTATCAGGGAACCGAGCAATGGGACTTTTCATTGGTTGACCCCGATAACAGAAGGCTTGTCGATTACAGCACACCCTCAAAAATACTCATGAGCCTGATTAAAAGAAGTCAGGAAAAACCGGGAAATCTGATGGACGAACTCTACCTGAACAGGGAAAACGGCAAGATTAAATTATGGATGACTCACTTGTTGTTGAAGGAGAGGGAGTTAAACCCCGAATTATTCGCTTATGGACAATATCTTCCGCTAAAGGTTTCAGGAAAATACAGGAATCATATTCTGGCTTATGCCCGTACCCATAAGAATGCCTGGCTTATAGTTGTCATCCCGTTATTTTTGGCGAGATTTCATGAGTATAATGACGAATCAGGCTGGGGTGATACTCATATCGAATTAACCGGACTGGCTCCGCGTAAATGGTCACTTGTCGCAAGCTCAGAGACCATTTATACCGATGGGCAACTAAAGGTTTCGGACTTACTAAAAATGCCGATTCCTGCTGTATTGAAAGGAACAAATGAAGAAAGCAAAAGGAAAGCCGGAATTTTATTGCATATTACCTCATTGCCGGGAATATATGGCACCGGTGATATGGGAGAAAAAGCATATGAGTTCATAGATTTCCTTAGTAAATCGGGTCAGTCTTACTGGCAGATCCTGCCAATCAATCCTGTCACCAGTGGCAGCAATTTTTCACCTTACAGCACATACTCTGCATTTGCCGGGAACGTCTTACTAATTGATCCGGAGTGGCTTGTAAGGTACCGCTTGGTGTCAGATAAGAGTCTTATCCCTTTCAGATCCGCAAAAACGAGAAAGACAGAGCTTCCAAAAGCTGAAGAATTCAGAATGAAGCTGCTCGATGAAGCATTTTCAACATTTAAGGAAAATGAGATGCCATATCTGTCCTCAAAGTTCAACGTATTTTGTGAGAAGGAAAAGTACTGGCTTGATGATTTTGTCTTATTTCTGATATTGAAGAAAGAGTTCAAGGAAAGATCCTGGTTCAAATGGCCAAAGAAAATCAGGGACAGGGAGCCGGATGAAATTGATCGCATTAGGGTGTCGCATAAGTATGTATTGGAGAATGAGAAATTCAGCCAGTTTCTGTTCTTTACTCAATGGCAGGAACTTCGGGAATACTCATGGAAAAATGGAATCAGAATAATCGGGGATATGGCATTTTATGTGAGTTTCGATAGTGTGGATGTTTGGCAGAATCCTGAAGTTTTTAAACTTGATAAAAATAAAAAAATGATGGGAAGCGGAGGCGCTCCTCCTGATTACTACAGTAAAACCGGACAATTTTGGAATATGCCTGTTTATAACTGGGACAATATTAAAAATGAGGATTATAATTGGTGGAGGAAGCGCGTTTACAGGAATATGGAATGGTATGATATTGTCAGGTTTGATCATTTTCGTGGATTTTCAGGATTCTGGGAAGTGAAAGCCGGAGAAAAGACGGCCGTTAACGGACAATGGATGGATGCACCCGGTGAGGATTTTTTTCTGAGACTGAAAAAGGATTTTCATGATATGCCATTTATTGCCGAAGATCTTGGAGATATTGATAATAAAGTTTACAGGCTGAGGGATAGCTTTGGTCTTCCGGGGATGAAAGTTTTGCAGTTTGCTTTTAATGATGCGCATGAGAGATCGATACATCTTCCGCATAATTATATTTCAAATTGTATTGTATATACCGGGACTCACGATAATAATACAACACGAGGATGGTATGAGAAGGAATTGAATGGGTATTATAAAAAAAGAGTAGAGAAATACCTCAATAAGAAAGTATCAGGTGAAACAATTCAGGATGAATTCATCAGGCTGGCCTACGCTTCCGTGGCATTTATAGCCATCATACCTTTGCAGGATGTTTTGGGCTCCGGAAATACTGAACGGTTTAATAACCCCGGTGGAAGCAAAGACAGCTGGAAGTGGAAACTTGAATCGATGGAAAGAGTACGTGAGAAAACTGAATATCTGATTGATCTGGTAAAAACGTATTGGAGAATCTAAAGGATGTATTATGTATTATAGGCGATAGGCGATGCAGATGTGAGATTTAAACTATTTATCCATTTTGAACCTTCTTTTTGCAAAGGAATCAGGGTAATTGTCATTAATAAAATCTATCAGTCTCTCCCGTAGTTCGGTTTTCAGGTCCCAGTTTTTTGTTGCATCCGAACTGCTGATAAGGATCCTCAGCTCTTTATGATACTCATTGGAATTAGTCACCTGAACATTCCAGACTCTTCCATCCCAGTTTTTATTATCTTTAAGTAACCCGGGAATGATTTGCCTTAGACTTTCCACGGGAAAGCTGTAATCGACATACAGAAACAGCGTTCCAGTAATATCGGAGGTGCTGCGGGTCCAGTTCTGAAAAGGTTTTTCAAGAAACCATGTTACAGGCAGTATGAGTCTTCGCTCGTCCCATATTTTCACCACAACATAAGTCAGTGTTATTTCTTCGATCCGGCCCCATTCCCCCTCAACTATTACAACATCGTCTATTCGTATAGGCTGTGTAAATGCGATCTGAATGCCCGCAAGTATAAGTCCGAGGCTTTTCTGAGCAGCAAAACCGACTACAATGCCGATTATACCTGCTGACGTTAACAAGCTTAATCCGATAGTTCTGGCTTTCTCAAATGTTAGCAAACCGACTGAAATGGCTATAATAATTGTAATGGTATTTGCCAGACCAACCAATACCCTGATCTGGGTTAATCTTTTCCGGGCACTCAGATTATCACTGGCTCCAAAGTCAAGTTTACTCTGCAGATAATAAGCTCCGGCTTTAATGAGCCTTGTGATAATCCATGCAACTGAAAATATTATAAGAAGGGTATTTACATGGAGCAGGTACGGGGAAAATTTATAATTCTTTAGAAAAACTGCCGTGAATATCTTCAATAAGATCCAGTAAACTATCCATAATGCGGGAATCTTCAGAATTTCAATTACAAACCCAATGAATTTTTCTGAAATCAAAAATTTCTTTTTAATAAACAGGATTAGATATTTATAAATGAAAAAAATGACAATCAATAATAAGATAAATGAAGCAATGGCTATTCCAAGTTTAAGTTTTTCAGAAAGAATGGCAAGAAGGTATAATTTCATATTTCGGCAGGTTGTATAACTTATATTTAACAGACAATAGCTGTTGTTTGTTGAAAAACATCACGAACAATGGAAATCATGTAACATTTCCATTGTTTACTGTAATATGCCTGATTCAGGGCTCATTTAATTTTACTTTTTTAAAACACCATGACTTATGAAACTCAGATAGTTCTATTTAAAATTTTAAAAAACAGATAGATATGAAAACAAAAAACAGTTGGCGCGATGACGATTCCCGGGCAGACTTACTCGAACAGACTCTTAGTGAGGAAAAAGCTGCTGATGATAAATTGTCAAAGATAGCAGTAACTGCAATTAATGTTCAGGCCGACAGGTAATAACGCGATTGAGATAATTTGGAATCCTATCTTTGTTAGTGAAAGCGCAGGTTGTGACCCTACGCTTTCTTTGGTTAAACAAATTGGCAGAAAATAAGGACTAAATGAAATGGAAAAGAAAACTTATAAATCCCGGTCAAGCGCCAATCAGAAAAGAAAACCTTCAGCTTTTGAAACCTTGTCATCAAGAGTTTCCAAAGCTTCCGGAAGTACTGCTGCATTCATAGTTGCAATGTTGGTCATCCTTACGTGGCTAATAACCGGACCGCTTTTTCACTTTTCTGACACCTGGCAATTGGTGATCAATACCGGCACCACCATTATCACATTCCTGATGGTATTTCTCATTCAGCGAAGCCAGAATAAAGATTTTGTCGCCATTCATCTTAAACTAAATGAACTTATTGTTTCACATGATTATGCAAATAACAGATTAGTATCCATAGAAGACATTAGCGAAGAAGATCTGAAAGTGATCCGGAATTTTTACAAACATCTTGCCGCGTTGGCCCAAAAAGAGCTTTCAATAGAAGAATCACATTCTCTGGATGCAGCAGCATTAACTCATAGCAGGAAAAAAACATCACGTAAAAACAGCTACCGGTCAAGTTGAAATTATGTAATACTATATTTCTATTATGTAAAAATCTGGTCTTTTGCGAGTTTATTTTTACAATCAATATTAACCAATAAATTTTACGATCATGGAAAAAAAGAAATATTCGGATAAATCCAGGAAGAAAATTGAGAAGGTTATGGAAGAATATAAAGAAGGGAAATTAAAATCGGGGAGAAGCGGCAAAAAAGTTAAAAGCAGGAAGCAAGCTGTTGCAATTGGAATAAGTGAGGCCAGAAAAGCTGGTGGCAAAGTTCCTGCAAAAAAATAAAAGAGTTTAAGTCAATGAGTTATGCAAAAAAGCAATCCTAAGAAAAAAGTTGTTTAAGGGCAAACTCAATCAAGACCGGGGCCGGAGGTTGAAATGCCTCCTCCTCCGGTTTTCTTTTATGGCTCTGTCATGTTTTTAGACCTCGATGAGGCGGGTTACACTGCAGGTGATATCAGTGGAGATTAGATTATTAATGGTTGAGCATTAAACATATTTCAAAGTTTAATGTTTATTATATCCATTGTATTATTAAAATTGAATATTATGAGATCGATATGGAAAGGATCGATTAGTTTCGGTCTTATTAATATACCTGTCAAGATATACACCGCAACGCAGGAAAGTACACTTGACCTCGACATGCTCGACAGCACTGATCATTCGAATATCAAATTCAAGCGGGTAAATGAGAATACCGGCAAGGAAGTAGCCTATAAAGATATTGTGAAAGGTTATAAAGTGAATGATGAATATGTAGTTCTTGACGAGGAAGATTTCAAAGCTGCCGACGCGGTAAAAACAAAAACTATTGAGATCATTAATTTTGTTGAGCAGAAGCAGATCGACAGTATTTATTACGAGAACCCATATTATCTCGAACCTGAAGAGGGTGCAATGAAAGCTTACGCCTTGTTGCGTGATTCCCTGAAAGCCTCAGGAAAAGTGGGTGTAACAACATTTGTTTTGCGCAACAGGGAAGCTCTGGCTATCCTTAAACCCTACGAAAAGGTGATTGTGCTTAATAAGATACGTTTTACGCAAGAGATTCGTGCAACTGAAGAGTTGAAACTCCCTGAAGTTTCAAAAGCGAAAAGCAAGGAAATGGAAATGGCCAATAAACTCATCGATCAGCTTACAGAAAAGTTCGATATCTCAAAGTATCAGGATACTTATACCGCCAAATTATTGAAGATTATCAAAGATAAATCGAAAGGCAAAAAACCTGCTGTTCCTCACATGCGGGTTGTGCATCCTCAGAAAGATTTAATGAGCATGCTCAAAGCAAGTCTCGAGGGCAAAAAGAAACGGGCTTCTTAGCTCTCCCATTTTTTAGTTTCATCGCAATTTACCCGCCTCATATTCGAGAGTATGTGAGGAGATCTCTCATTCTCTTTTTCTACGACAACCGCATGGGAATGTTGTAATATTAATTCCTAATAGTGTAAGATTTTAGCCGCAGACTTGTTGCAACTTTGTATCGTAAAGAAATATCATTGATAATTAAAAATTTCACATATGAACTCAACTGAAATAAAAGGCAACTGGAACGAGTTAAAAGGCAAACTCAAGAAAAAATTTGCTGTTCTGACTGATAATGATCTGATGTATGAAGTTGGAAAAGAAGATGAATTATACGGGAAGCTTCAGAAAAAACTGGGGAAGTCAAAAACCGAGCTTCAAAAGCTTATGGATGAACTTTAACCTGGCAGAAATACACAATCATTCAGTAACTCAAAATAAGTATATTATGAAAAGGACAATTATAATAGCAGCGGCATTCGCATTTTTCGCGGCATGTCTGAATGCACAGGATCGTGATGAATTGCATTTCGGCATCAAAGCTGGAGCTAATTTATCAAATGTATATGATGTAAAAGGGCAGGATTTCAGTGCTGATTACAAGTTTGGTTTTGCAGGAGGTATTTTCGTAGCTATACCTCTTGGGGATTACCTTGGCATTCAACCTGAAGCCCTCTTTTCCCAGAAGGGCTATGAATCAAATGGGAATGTCCTTGGAGCTGCCTATAAGATAACTCATACGGCTGACTATATTGATATTCCGATTTTGCTGCAGATTAAGCCAGGTGATTTTCTCACAGTGCTCATCGGACCACAATATTCTTATCTGGTCAGCACTAAGAATAAGTTCGAAAGCTCTTTACTCACAGTCCAGCAGCAGAATGATTTTGATAATATCAACATCCGGAAAAATATATTAGGCGTTCTTGGGGGCCTCGATTTCAATATCCGGAATGCGGTGATCGGAGCCAGGGTCGGCTGGGATCTGATACATAATAATGGTGACGGAACATCTACCAGTCCGCGTTACCGGAATATGTGGTATCAGGCTACCCTGGGTTTCAGATTTTAAATATCTGAATCATAAGTCATTAACCAGAAAATAGAAACCATGGATAATTTACTTTATTATATAGCAGTAATCTTAATAATTGCCTGGGCTATAGGATTCATTGGTTACAGCGCAGGCTATCTGATTCACATTCTTCTTGTTATTGCCATCGTTGCAATAATCCTCCGGTTAATCAGAGGCAGAACTATAGAATAGGCAAAAAGTTGGGTTACAGACAAATAGCCAAATGACAGTTTTAATTTTTATGAGGATGTAATTCAACCTTTTTCCGATTTATCTGTTAGCTAAATACATCTTATATCCATAGGATTTAAAATGAAAATCATGAGTATCAAAAAACTGCCAAGATCTTTTTTAATAACTGTTTTTTTGCTTCTTTTTTCATTGATAGAAATGTCAGATCAGCCATTTGAAAAAAAGTGGGATCTGGATATTGTCTACATTGGTAACAGTATAACACAGGGAGCTCAGCTCATAAAACCAGGAGAAGACGCTCCACCCGCCACCGCCAGCCACTATCTGCGCAGACAATCGGGTGTAGGCAATGTAGAATTTCTTAATCAGGGAAGAAGCGGATTCACTACTATTGATTATCTGCCGTCAGAAAACGGAGCATTGAAAGATGTGATCAATGCAACACGACAGTTTCATACAGATAGCTCACGTCTTTTAATTTTTACAATATCACTCGGTACCAACGACAGCGCTGAAAAAGGTCCAAATGGCTCTCCAGTGGATCCTGCAGATTATCAGAATAATCTTACTCTGATTACCGACAAGCTGCTTTCCGAATTTCCTCATTGTAAGATTGTTTTTTTGCAACCCATCTGGTATAGTCCGAATACCTATAACAGCGCTAAATATATGTCTGAAGGATTAGCAAGGCTTCAGAATTACTTCCCCGAATTGCAATCGCTTGTTTTAAAATATTCTACAATCGAACCTGGAAAGATATTCCTGGGAGATCTGAAAGGATTTGCTTACTTCCGCAATAACTATCTCACCGATCTGATCCCTGAATCGGGTAATGCAGGTACATTTTATCTTCATCCCAATAAAAAAGGCGCTAATGTCCTGGGAAGGTTATGGGGTGAAGCAATTTACGAGAGTCTGTTCTGACGAAATTTCTTCTGGCTGATATTGCCATTTTACATATTTATAGATTTGCAGAGAGTTTCACCGTAAAGGTAAAACTCTCTGTTTTTTCAGAAATACCAGTTGAAAGTGTCTGAAGTTGCATCAAACAATCAATTTGTCAATCAGAACCATCATATTTAAAAAAGATT
Organism: uncultured Bacteroidales bacterium; assembly: GCA_963792925.1. GTDB lineage: Bacteria > Bacteroidota > Bacteroidia > Bacteroidales > VadinHA17 > LD21. Next base: position 30,722 of record CAWBYC010000007.1, read on the forward strand.
CAATTTCTTTGAAATAAGGATTATCATACTTAGATTTGATTTAACCTGCCAGAGTATTAATTTTAACTTTAAAATATTTTAAAATTCATTAACATGTTTAAATCTGAGTTATTTAAAAGCAAACAGGAAACAAGAGTCTTTATTCTCATTTTGGCTATCCTGTTCGTTTCTGTTATTGCAAAGTCACAGACCGGTGACAAATGGGCCATCGATGGCAATTCATATTATCGTTTGGAAAAAAACGAACTCGTCCAGTACATCCTGCCTGAGAACAAACCTGTGGTTGTACTCTCAAAACAGCAACTTACCCCCGAAGGTGATACAAACCCTCTGCAGGTCAGCTATTATTCTTTTTCAGAAGACCAGAAAAAAGTGTTGTTATTTACAAACACGAAGCGTGTCTGGAGGCTGAACACAAAAGGAGATTACTGGGTGCTCGACAGAAACACCGGTACTCTCAGACAATTGGGAAAAACGCTTCCCCAGTCATCATTAATGTTTGCTAAATTCTCACCCGATGGTAAATCTGTCGGATATGTCAGTGGCAACAATATCTATGCTGAAGATCTTTCAACCTCATCTATAAAACCGTTGACAAGCGATGGCACAACTACTCTTATAAACGGAACTTTTGATTGGGCTTATGAAGAAGAATTTGCCTGCCGCGATGGTTTCAGGTGGAGTCCCGATAGCAGGAAAATCGCATACTGGCAAATAGATGCCAGCGAAATAAAGAAATTCTATATTATAAATTATACTGATTCTATTTACTCACGTGTTATTCCTATCGAGTATCCTAAGACCGGACAAAATCCGTCAGCCTGCAAAATAGGAGTTGTTGCTGTTTCAGACACCAGTAAAGTTTGGTTGAAAATACCGGGCGATACCAGGCAAAATTATATTGTCAGGCTTGAATTCATCCCCGGCACCACCGATCTGCTTACACAGCAGCTTAACAGGAAGCAGAATGAAAGCAAGCTATTTATCTCCGAAAGCCTGGGCGGAAGTTCAAGAGAAATATACAAGGAATCTGATTCTGCATGGGTTGACATCTATCAGCCAGGCAATCCATACTCAATCGACTTTACAAATAGCTTTATTTGGCTCGACAATGCAAAAAGCATTCTCTGGGATTCGGAAAAAGACGGATGGAGACATATGTATCAGGTTTCCCTTGAAGGAAAACCCGAAAAACTAGTGACAAAGGGCGACTATGATTTCAGTGATATAACATATGTTGACAGGAAAAAGGGTTATGTCTATTTCATGGCATCTCCGGAAAACGCAACTCAGAATGGTTTATTCCGTACAAAACTTGATGGCAAGGGAAAACTGGAACCTCTTAGTCCTGCTGAAGAATTAGGCACACACAGCTATTCAATATCACCAAATGGTAAATATGCTTCACATTCATTTTCAAATAATTTCACACGACCATCACGTGAGTTTATCACGGTTGCCAATCATAAGTCCGTAAATGAAAAAAAGAGCATACTGGCGAACCTCGATTCGCTTAAGGTAAAACAGACAACGGAATTTTTTAAAATTAAGACAGCCGACAATGTTGAAATGGACGCATGGATGGTTAAACCTGCGGATTTTGATTCGACTAAAAAATATCCCGTTGTATTTTTTGTATATACCGAACCTGCTCAGGCAACAGTTACCGATTCTTATGGCAGAGGTCGTAACTTCCTGTATATGGGCGACATGGCTAAGGACGGATATATTTATATCTCTATTGATAACCGTGGTACTCCTGCACCTAAAGGCGCAGTCTGGAGGAAGTCGATATACAGAAAAATTGGTCAGATTAACATACATGATCAGGCAATGGGAGCAAAGGAAATTCTAAAATGGAATTTTGTAGATCCGGAAAGAGTTGCTGTATGGGGTTGGAGCGGAGGAGGATCTGCAACTTTGAATCTGATGTTCCAGTATCCTGAAATTTATAAAACAGGTATCGCAATAGCAGCAGTAGCTAATGAGTTGACCTATGACAATATTTACCAGGAACGCTACATGGGATTGCCCCAGGAAAATATGGATGAGTATATTAAAGGATCTCCGATTACATATGCTAAAAATCTCAAGGGAAATCTTTTATATATCCATGGGACAGGCGATGATAATGTCCATTATCAGAACGCTGAAATGCTTCTTAATGAGTTAATTAAGTACAATAAGCAAATTCAGTTCATGGCTTACCCCAACCGGACTCACAGCATTTCCGAAGGTCCGGGCACATTTGTTCATCTGGCAACACTTTACACAAATTATTTAAAAAAGAATTGTCCTCCCGGGGGCAGGTAATCCTGTTTTTCAATTAATCGGTCGATGATTTAAGTATAAGTTACCCGGATGGGAGAGCTATATACATTTGTGAAGGATTCCTGAAATTTTAGATGACATATTCGTTTTTGGTTATATTTGCGATCAGGGGAAGTCGTATTAATCTGGATCAACATGGTAAAATCACCGGAACTGGTTAATGCTTTTTATGATATAGCCATGAAAGTGGGCGGTAGTCTCAACCTTTATGAAATGTTGAAATCATCGCTTAACGCCTATCTCAAAAGACTCAATTGTATCACAGGTATCGTCTACAGGGTTGAGAGAACAGGAAACTCAGTATTCAGATCAGAAATGATTTTTTCGATTCCCTATGCCCTGGTAACTAAAGATGCTTATAGGGAAATTAAAAAACTTGTCCCCGGAAATTTTACAGAAAACGATCTTATAAACTATCGCACACGTCTCCCTCTCAAAGGAAAAGCAGAAAAACAATTCTATTTCCATATTATGATTCTCGGGGAGTTTGGCTTCCTGGTTTTAATCCGCCAGAAGGCGTTCCTTGGCCCTGAAATAATAAGTTTGCTTGAGGAAGTAAATGATAAACTTGCCACGGCGTGCATAGCATGCATAAACAATGCAGCCCTTGAAGAAAGTGAACAGCGGTATCGTCATCAGCAGGAACTTCTGCCTGAGATGTTATGCGAAACGAATCTCGATGGAATAATAACTTATGCCACTCCTTACGCACTTGAGAGGATGGGTTACACGGCAGAGGATTTGAAGAAGGGAATAAATATTATGGATCTTTTTCATACTGAGGATCATAAACGGCTATTAAGAAATTTCGTCGTTTCACAGAATGAAGAAAAAATACCTTCGCATGAATATACACTTGTTCAAAAAAATGGAATCTCTTTCCCGGTGCTGGTATATACAAACCGTTTATTAAAGAATAATAAAGCAGATGGACTGATAAGCATAATTGTAGACATTACAGACCTGCGGGAAAACGAAAAGAAACTGGAACTTTATACCGAGAGACTTGAACTTGCTTTACTTGGCAGCGACGCGGGTCTATGGGACTGGAATATTACAACCGGTGAAGTTTATCACAGTGAGAAGTGGTGCAGTATGCTTGGCTATCGGGTTTCAGAAATTGAATTTGACAGAGACGCATGGCAGAAACTTGTCCATCCCGATGATTTGCTAATTGCGGAAGAAGCTCTGAATAACCATTTAAACAATAAAAGCCCTATGTACAGGGCGGAGTACCGGGCAAAAACGAAAACCGGTGAGTGGAAATGGATTTTGGATACAGGAAGGGTAACCAAAAGAGATACGTCAGGTAATGCATTGAGGGCAGTCGGCACTCACACCGATATATCGGACAGAAAATATAATGAAGTATTTACGAAGATTATACAGGATATCAGCTTTAAATTAAATAAACTGGTAACTCTTGATGATACTCTTAAATATTGTCTCGAAGCTGCTATCGTCTATTCCTCAATGGATTGTGGATGCATTTATATTGAAGATGAAATCAGAGGCGGATTCACTCTCTCTCAGAACAACGGGATGCCGTCAGATTATATAAAAAAGAGGGATCACTTCGCCCCACGGTCACACGACTCGAAGATCATCCACGCCGGGAAACCGGTATATTCCTTTGGTAATATTATTTCATATGATATTAAGGTGCTGGCTATTCTTCCGGTTATTTATCTCGACAAATCAATAGGATGTCTCCATATAGCCTCTTTGTCGATTGAAAAAATATCGGATTTCTCACGCAGCGTCATTGAAAAAATTGCCTCGCATCTGGGGTCATTTATTGTTCAGGCCAGGCATGAAGATAAATTACGCCAGACAAAAAAAGAAAATGAGCGTGCCCTTCAGCAAAATCTGAAACGGCAGGAACTATTATCTGAGGTGGCTCTCGAACTCAACTCCCGTGAGGATTTTGAAAAAAGAATTCAGACAATCCTGCAAAGGATTGGGAATAATATAGGTGTGAGCAGGGTTTATATATCCGAAGACTCGAAGGACGGCATGGGAACATACAAAACATTCGAATGGTGCAATAAAAACATACAACCTCAAAAAAACCGTTTACAGGGGCTTTCATATGAAAGCATACCTTCCTGGAAATCCATATTATTCGAAAAAGGACGCCTCTACTCAGAAGATATTTCAGAACTGCCAATGGATATCAGGTCTATACTTGAGCCAGGTAATATAAAATCGATTGTTGCCTATCCTATGTTTGCGAAAGGCAGATTCTTCGGCTTTATTGGATTTGATAATTGTTCACGAAAAAGCTGGTCAAAATCCGAACTGGAACTTCTCAGGACATTTTCCGGGATTATTTCAAATGCTTATGAACGGAAGATGATGGAACAATCAATAATTGATGAGCGCGACAAAGCAAACAATGCAAACAATGCGAAAAGCGAATTTCTGGCAAATATGAGTCATGAAATACGGACACCAATGAATGCCATCCTCGGTTTCTCTGAAGCGCTATTTCATAAGCTCGACTCGGCACAGCACAAGAAAATGCTCAAATCGGTATTAAGCAGCGGGAATCTTCTTCTTTCGCTGTTGAATGATATTCTTGATTTGTCAAAGATTGAGGCAGGCAAGCTTGAAATATCTCTCCAACCTATTGATCTTAAGAATATTCTGCAGGAAATAAAATTGCTTTTTAATGATAAAGCCGGCGAAAAGGGCATCGAAATAAATATTTTTTATGACTGCAAACCCCGGGGGTTTCTTCTTCTCGATGAGATAAGAATTAAACAGGTAATTTTTAATCTCGTGGGAAATGCAATTAAGTTCACTCATGAAGGATATGTCAATCTGAGGGTGACTTATCATCTCAACACAGAGAAGTCGGGAGATCTGACAATCGATGTTGAAGACACAGGTATCGGCATACCGGAATCTCAACAAACTTTAATATTTGAGGCTTTCAGACAACAGTCCGGCCAATCTAACAGAATCTATGGAGGCATAGGTCTGGGTCTGGCAATTTCCAAACGACTCGTTGAGAAGATGAATGGAAAAATAACTGTAATGAGCGAGGAAGGCAAAGGATCGGTATTCAAAGTTTCTTTGCCGGGGATTGAGATCTCCGCTTCAGGTACAGCGAAAAAAGAAACGGATAATTTTATTAATCGCGTTGAATTTGAGAAGGCCGGAATCCTTATTGTAGATGATGTAAGCCTGAATATAGAAGCAATTGAAAATCTGATCACTCCGGAAGGTTTTAAAATTACATCCGCGGCAAGCGGAGAAGAAGCTCTTGAGATTCTAAATCATTATACTCCTGATCTGATACTTCTCGATATAAGGTTGCCGGGGAAAAGCGGATATGAAGTTTCGGGAGAAATAAAATCCAATCCGCGTTTGTCTTCCATTCCGATTGTAGCCTTTACCGCATCAGTTTTCAGCACTGAAAAAATTGAGAGCGCCGGAACATTTGATGGGTTTCTCATAAAACCTGTAACAAAAAATGATTTGCTTCTTCAATTTGTTAAGTTTTTGAAATACAGGCTCAAACCAACCGATCAGTATGATGAACAACTTAATTTAACCGCGACTGGCAAAATAACCGGCGAATTATTGCTAAATCTGCCATTGATCAAAACAACTCTTGAAGAAATTATGATGCCAGTGTGGGGAGGTATCAAGGATCAGCTGGTACTCTTCAGGATTGAAGAATTTGCCCGGGAGCTTAAAAAAATAGCCATTGAATTTGGGTTTAAGTATCTCATTACATATTCCCAACGACTGGAAGATGAACTTGAAATTGTGGACCTCGAAGCCATCAGAGTAACCTTAAATGACTTTCCTCGTATAATTGATACAATTGATTCATTGATAAAAAATCACAAAACATAGCTTAATGAACATTCTGAACCCGGCAAAATATATCCTCATTGTAGATGATAATCTGAAAAATCTTCAGCTAATAGCAAAAGTTCTTAAGGATGAAGGATATCTTATCAGTCTTGCTCAGGATGGGAAAAACGCTTTGGAACAATTGACCGGGCTGAAACCTGATCTGATTCTTCTTGATGTTATGATGCCTGGGATGGACGGTTATGAGCTCTGCAGGCAGATCAAAAAAAACGAACAGCATTGCGATGTCCCGGTCATATTTCTGACTGCAAAAACACAGCTGGAAGAACTTGCAGAAGGATTCAAAGCGGGTGGTGTAGATTATATTAATAAACCATTTAACCGTGAGGAATTGCTGATTCGTGTTAAAAATCATATTGAGCTTGCGGATTCACGGAAGAAGATCCTTGAAATGAATAAAAATCAGAGTAAGCTGTACTCAATCATAGCTCATGATTTGCGTACTCCATTCTCAGGCATAACATTTACTGTCAATGCTATCGCAAACGGATATCTTAAAACTGACTCCGACGATTTCAGGGAAGTCTTAACACATCTTGAAAAGACGACCAGGGAGACGAGTCTCCTTCTGGATAATCTGCTCGAGTGGACAAAATTACAGAGTAATACAATTCCTTTTTCGCCAAAAACACTGAATATTTATCCTGTAATATCAAATTGCTCGCAGGTAGTGAAAGTGAATGCCGATGATAAGAACATAAAGATAACCATTGATATTGGTGAAGATGTCAGCGCTTTCGCAGATGAGATTTCAATACATGCCGTATTTCTGAATCTTATACAAAACGCAATAAAATTTACACCTGAACACGGGAAGATAGACGTTACTGCCGGCACGGATGCAGGGTTCGTCCATATAAGTGTAAAAGATACCGGAGTTGGCATCCCGGAAGAACTGATAAACAAAATCTTCCATGACAATCAGCACTTTACAACACCCGGGACAAACCACGAACGGGGTTCTGGTCTTGGCTCTTTCATAATAAAAGACTTTGTGAAAGTAAACAATGGGAAAATAAAAGTTAACAGCAGACCTGGAAAAGGAACTGAAGTAATCATAAGTTTGCCACTTAAATAATCCGAAATGACCAGAGATAATTCACCGGCGAATGTTCTGATCCTTGATGATGATCCGGTTTACAGGAATCTTTTACGTGCCATACTAAAAGAAAAACTCAATGTGTTTGCTGTTGAATTGCCATCTCTTGCTTTCAAAATACTAAAAAACGAAAAGGTTGAAATATTGATCTGCGACTTTAAGCTTCCGGAGATGAACGGGCTGAAAGTACTGGAAACCGTTAAAGCAGAATATCCCGGAATCGCAGTTATAATGATCAGTTCTGCAGCCGACATGGACACTGTCATCATGTCTTTAAGAAACGGGGCAGTAGATTTTCTGAAGAAACCTTTCACCCCGGGGGAATTATGGGTTGCAATAGAACGGACTAAGAAATTCAGTGAACTTGATAATAACCTGAATCAGTATAAGAAAAAAAATTCCCTCCTTTCCGAAGTTGTAAATAATGAACTGGGTAACAATATCATCGGCGAATCGGCACAAATAAGATCCATAAAAAAACAGATAAATATGGTATCTCAGACACCTGATACTTCTGTGCTCATAACAGGCGAAAGTGGTACAGGAAAGGAACTGGTTGCGAGGGCTATTCATAATATGAGCAACAGAAAAGATGAGCTGTTCTGTGCGGTTAACATGTCAGCAGTTCCTGAATCGCTGTTTGAGAGCGAATTTTTCGGACATAAAAAGGGAAGCTTTACCGGGGCTCTTGCCGATAAGGCCGGTTGGTTTGAAACAGCCAATGGCGGTACATTGTTCTTCGATGAGATAGGAGAGATGTCAATGTTCCTGCAGGTGAAACTGTTAAGAGTTCTTGAGGACAGGCGATTTACCAGGGTAGGTACACAGAAAGAACAGAGTTTTGACGTACGGATTATTGCAGCGACAAATAAATCAAATGAAGAATTATCGGGAGGTAAGAGCCTGAGGCTCGATTTGTATCACAGGTTAAGTGCGTTTATAATCGAATTGCCACCCTTGCGGGAACGGTTGTTTGATATAAAGGAGCTGGCCGATTTTTTCTTTGTTTCACTCTCTAAAAAGCTTGGTCGTCAGATTACCGGGATGCATGCTGATGTATACAAACTTCTCAAGTCATACTCATATCCGGGCAACGTAAGGGAACTGAAAAATATCATTGAGAGAGCTATAATTATCTGTGAATCAGATATTATAATGCCGCACCATTTTCTGCCATTGAATACGGAGACTAATAATAATCACGCCGCACTTTCGGATCAGGGGTGTTTTGATCTGTTGGAGATTGAGAAACAGACCATTATCAAAGCTCTTAACAAAGTAAATTTCAACAAAGCAGAAGCTGCCAGACTTCTCAACATTGAGTGGAATGCGCTCTACAGACGTATCAGGAAATTCAATATAGAACTCCCTGACGGAAACACCTGAAAATTCCGCTAAAAAAGAAGACTTTCTATTCGTTTTCGAAGATTAATTTCATGAATAATTTGCATTTAAACAATATAACATATTGATATGTAATGATATATGTATTGTGGCACAATCGTTGTCCTGTTAATAATACAACGAAATAAAAAACTGTCACAAAAAATATAAAATTATTGACATGAAAACAAAAGTATTGCTGATAGATGACAAATTGGAATTTCTAAAACTTATGGATTTGTTTCTCTCAAGAAGTTTTGATGTGGAAACTGCTGAAAACGGATTACAGGCAATCACAAGGCTTCATTCAGGATATATCCCCGACATTATAGTTTCTGATCTTTATATGCCCTTTGTTGATGGCAGATCATTTGTGAGTCAGGTGAGGGTAAGCACACATTTCAGGGATATTCCCATTATTATTATTTCAAGCAATGACGAGCTCAAAGACAGGACTGACCTTTTGAAACTCGGAGCAACTGATTATATCGTAAAACCTTTTAATCCTGAAGAACTCGAGATCCGCATCCGGAAACTAACAAAGGCAGCTCCGGTTATCTGCGGATTGGCAGCTGTGTAATGGTCTAATAGAGTATCCTGACACGTATTGTGTTTGGGATATTTTTAAGATCTTTAAGTACCGAGGGATCAAGTTCTGTGTCGGTTTCCAGAATAACATAACCCAGGTCAGCATCAGTCTGTAGATATTCTGCTGAGATGTTGATATCCCGTGAAGAAAAATAGCGGTTTATCTCACCAAGCACACCCGGGACATTTTTATGGATATGTAAAAAGCGCTGTTTTGAAGAGTTGGCATGAAGCGCAATCTCAACAAAATTAACGGCTCCGATTGTTGAACCGGTATCGCTGTATCTCACCAGTTTTTCGGCCACTTCCAGCCCTATATTTGCAAGAGCCTCAAGTGTGCTGCCCGCAATATGAGGGGTGAGTATAACATTATTGAAATCCTGCAGATCATTCTCGAAAGGCTTATCATTTGATGATGGCTCAACAGGAAAAACATCAGCAGCAACTCCGGCAAGGCGCTTCGATCTTAGTCCGTCAGCAACAGCCTTGTAGTCAAGAACATCACCGCGTGAAGCGTTAATCAGACACGATCCGGGTTTCATCATGGCAATCTGATCTTTCGATATCATATTCCTTGTCAGTTCAGTTAATGGAACATGAACTGTGACAGTATCGGAGATCTTCAGGAGATCATTCAGGCTTGATACCGGTTTAGAATTGCCGATACTCAGCTTCTTCTCAATATCATAATAGATGATATTCATTCCAAGACTCTCAGCGAGGATGGCAACCTGTGTGCCGATATGCCCGTAGCCGATAATTCCAAGAGTCTTTCCACGTATTTCTACTGAATTATTGAACGATTTCATCCAGATTTTCTGATGTGCGAGCATGCTCTTTTCAGGAATGCCACGCATCAGCATTATGATCTCGGCAATAACCAGTTCGGCTACCGACCGGGTATTTGAAAAAGGGGCGTTAAAAACGGGAATCCCAAGCATTTTCGCATCCTGTATGTCTACCTGATTAGTGCCTATGCTGAAACAACCAATGGCAAACAGTTTTGGAGTTTTTAAAAGAAGTTCTTTTCTGATCTCCGTCCGGCTTCTGATTCCTATTATATGCGTGACCGCCAGTTTTCTTTCCAGTTCTTCACCGGATAGTGCACCATTCAGACATTCAATATCCGTGTAGCCATTTTCAATGAAATACTTGCTGGCATTCTCGTGTATTCCTTCAAGTAACAGAACTTTGATCTTGCTTTTATCAAGCGAATAATTTCTCATCAGGCACTATTAATGATTAAAGTGATAGTTTGGTTTTGTATTGTGTATTAATTTGTGAAAAGTAAATAAAAGACTCCGTTTATACAAATATTTTAAAGCGTTACCACCTGAACGGTGAAAAATTTGTCTCATAATCATAAATGTCGATTCCTTCTTTTCTTTTCAGGAACCTGACAATAGAGTAGGTGAGCGGTGTTGCCAGTATTTCATAAGCGACTTTGAAAATATATACAGCCGGGATGATCTGAAAAGCTCATTTCCCGGCATTATTCCTGCGAAAGCAATCACTATGAAAAGAATGGTATCGACTCCTTCTCCGGCAATCGTCGATCCGATTGTCCTTACCCATAGAAATCTTCCCCTGGTGTATATTTTGAGCTTTGCCATAATAAATGAATTCGTGAATTCTCCTGCAAAATACCCGGCAATTGTTGCAGCGACTGTCCGTGGAACCTGACCAAGGACAACTGAAAATGCCTCCTGGTCATGCCAGAATGATGCGGACGGGAGAATAAGGACCAAAGAATAGAACAATGCCATTAATATTTCGACAAACACCCCTGTCCAGATAATCCTTCTTGACCGTTCATATCCATAGACTTCAGTCAGCACGTCACCAAAAATGTATGAGACAGGAAACAGTATGACGCCGGAAGGAAAGGAGAGGGACCCTATGGAAAAAAATTTGCCCGCTACAGTGTTGGAGATCAATAACACCCCGACGAATATTCCGGCGATTGGTGTAAAATATTTTAATTCAC
>CAWBYC010000008.1:0-693925 GCA_963792925.1 uncultured Bacteroidales bacterium
TGTCAGTTTTGCTGAACCTGATGTACTTAAGATCTTCGATTTTGAAGGTTTGCCGGCAGATACTTCTCTTCTTGCCGAACCATTCACTGTAATAATATCAAAGGAAGCAGCAGAAAAATATTTCCATGGTGATGACGCTATCGGAAAAACTTTTGAGTTCAAGGATGATTCATCTAAAAAATACGCATTCAGGGTTACTGGCGTCTTTAAAACCTGGAAGGGGAACAATCATTTTAATCCCGATTTTTTAATCTCCTTCAGTACCCTTAAATCATTTTTCGATGATTCTGAGTTTAAAAGCTGGGGCAGTAATAACTATGAAACATTTGTGCTTATTCCTGTTTTGTCACCCGATATAGATAAGAAGCTGGATTTATTCATTGATAAATATAATGAAGATACTTCAAAGGCAACAAAGATCAGGCTTGAGGCACTGAAGGATATTCATTTTAACTGGTACGGGAGCCGTTCCTACGTTTTGATTCTGATATCAATAGCCATTCTCATCCTGATCCTGGGCAGCATCAATTATATGAATCTGACGGCAGCATTATTTTTCAAGAGGCTCAGGGAAATAAAGATCAGAAAAGTCATTGGCGCCTCACAGAATATACTCGCAATGCAATTACTCGCTGAAACTGTACTGTATTGCCTTATTGCTGTAGTCCTCGCTCTTATTGCAGTTTCGGCTGTCTCAGGATTTATAAGGATCTCCGATAATCCCCTAAAATTCAATATCGGAGAAAATATCGAAATGACAATTGGCTTCATTGTATTATCGGTGATAACAGGATTTATTTCAGGAATTTATCCTGCTTTTACAATATCATCATATAAACCCTTGATGATTAATACTGTTGATTCAATAATGAAGCGGAGAACAGTGTTCAGGAATGTGCTCGTTGTATTTCAGTTTGTTGTTTCGACAGGTTTGATTATCTCCTTTCTTCTGGTTTCGAAGCAATTGAATTATTTGAAGGACAAAGAACTGGGACTGGATAAAGAGAATATTATTATAATACCTGCCACCAGAAATCTTGTGCAAAAACTGGATGCCTTCAGGCAGCAATTGATTCAAAATCCCAACGTAATATCATTATCTGCATCCAAGAGAGTGCCGTCTGACGGGCTGATGGATTCGGGCGATGCAAGTATTGTATCCGACAATAATAATATTACGCCGGTCGGATTCAGGATTGCGCATGTCCGTGTTGATGGTCAGTTTATTAATACGTATAAAATTCGACTCGTTGCAGGCAGAAATTTCAGTGAGAATATTTCCACAGGCAATGAATTCATCATTAATGAAATTGCAGTTAAGAAAATAGGGTGGAAATCACCGGAAGACGCTATCGGAAGGGTAATAGAGTATAGTGGCAAAAGAGGCAGCGTAATCGGTGTTGTAAATGATTTTCACTACGAATCATTGCATAAACCCGTAAATCCGATTCTCATGAGTTATGATCCTTCATCTTTTAACCTTGTGGCTATCAGGCTCCGCAGTGGTAAAATTACAGGGAGCATTGCTTTTATTGAAAAAATCTGGCAGACTTACAACATATCGGATGAATCGTTTTCTTTCGAATATCTTACTGACAGGTATAACAAACTTTATAAAGCAGAAGACAGGATAAAGCTGATATTCGGTTATTTTATGATTCTGGCTATTTCAATCGCAGTACTGGGAATGGCAGGACTATCTCTTCTTATCATTGAACGTCGTACGAAAGAAATTGGAATTCGTAAGATAAATGGCGCCACAGTGACGGAACTGATGTTAATGCTGAACTGGGATTTTGTGAAATGGGTGTTCATCGCATTCATCATCTCCGCACCGGTCGCCTATTATTCGATGCACAAATGGCTGGAGAACTTTGCCTATAAAACTGATCTCAGTATATTAATTTTTGTATTTTCTCTGATAATCGCATCGGGGATAGCCATTCTCACTGTGAGCTGGCAAAGCTGGCGTGCAGCTACAAGAAATCCTGTAAATGCCTTAAGGACTGAATAGTACGTGTCGAAAATTCTTTAAACAAAACCAGCCTCACTCCTTTTTATTTTTATACAACAGAGCCCCGGGTTATCTGATAAAATAAAATTGGTTAAGATATTTCAAAGGTTTAAATTTGATTGTATGGTATTAAACTCCTGAATTTTTCAAAAATCCTCGGTATGGCAAGACATTACATTACTCTGACCATCAGGAACCTGATGTCAAATAAGGGTTATTTCTTCATTAATCTGTTGGGATTAACAATAGGGATTACCTCATTTATTCTCATCGTATTATGGATAAAAGCAGAAACTTCATACGATAAGTTTCACAAGAACGCGGATAACATTTACAGAGTCGATTATCTCCTGTATGAAGAAGGCATCCTTGAAAAACATTCCGCCTCAGGATCGCATGGTGTTGGGAAAGAGATGAAGAACATGTTCCCTGAAGTTAAGGATTATACCAGATTCTATCGTACGGAATGCATTGTGACCCATGAGGAGAAATTCTTTAAGGAGAAGAATGTCCTTTTTGCACAATCATCCTTTTTCAATCTCTTCACATTTCCTCTTTTGGAGGGTAAGGCTGATTCTAACCTTCTTGCTCTGAATCATGCTGTTATTACAGAGGAAACTGCCCGGAAATATTTCGGTGATGAAAATCCGATGGGGAAGATGATTAAAATAGATGGTGCTATCGATTTTGAGGTGACAGGAATTGTAAAATCCATCCCTTCAAATTCTCATATTAAATTCGATATTCTTGTATCGTACGAAAATCTCATTAAGAGCTCACAATATTGGGATAATGCATGGGTAAGCGAAAGGGTTTATTCATATGTTCTTCTTGCCCCCGGGACAAAGGCTGAGGCATTACAGGCCAAGCTTCCGCAGTTACCGGAAGCCTTTATAGGAAAATTTATGAAGGAAGCATTTTTCCTGCTGGAGTTTAGACTGGTAAAACTTACCGATATTCACTTACATTCCTCTATAAGTAATGAACTTGAGATCAATGGAAGCTACCGCAATGTAGTTTCACTGGGGATTATTGCTTGTCTGGTTTTGTTGATTGCTTTTATAAATTACATCAATCTGGCAACATCACGTTCAATAGAAAAAGCTCATGAGGTGGGTATCCGCAAAGTGTCAGGCGCGTTAAAAAAAGATCTTGTTTCCCAGTTCCTGACTGAATCCATAATGCTAAACCTTATTGCTCTGATAGTAAGTTTTACTGCATTACTGCTTCTGCTTCCTTTCTTTAAGCATGCAATGCAAAGCCCGCTTCAGATTGATTTCCTGATTGTGTCGATACTCTTCGTTTTACTGATACTATCAGGTTCGCTGCTTACCGGGCTGCTGCCGGCGATTTATATCTCGAGGTTTGCGCCGGGACTCGTTTTAAAAGGGAAAAACCCAGGGCTCTCTGACTGGACAGGCAGGCTTAAAAATTATCTGGTTGTTCTGCAGTTTACTATTTCTGTCATACTGATCGCAGGAACAATAACAATTTACCGCCAGGTCAGCTACATGCGTAATCATAATCTGGGCTTTAACATGGAAGGGATGATGATTCTCGATGGTCCCCGGATAATAAAGGCAAATTCATTTGAATCTTATATGAAGAGTCTGGAATCATTCAAAAATGATATTACTGAGTTACCGGGTGTCGGAGACATTTCATCCTCCTCAAACGTGCCCGGCACGGAAATAAAAAATTCACGTGTGTTCGGCGTCCCTGTGGAGGGTCGCAACACCGAAAAGAGAATTGATATGTATTATGTTGACAGTAAATTTTTTAAAACTTATGGTCTGACTTTGCTTGCCGGAAGAAATTTCAGTCCGGCTATACGTGAAGATTCCATTAATATTATCCTGAATGAATCGGCGCTGGTCTACTATGGATTTGAAGACAAAGAGGCTGCAGTCGGGAAGATACTAAGAGGTGGCGATGACAAAGTTTTGATAAAAGGCGTAATTAACGATTTCAATCAGCAATCACTGAAAGAATTGCCTGGTCCGAT
The DNA here is from genome assembly GCA_963792925.1 of uncultured Bacteroidales bacterium. GTDB lineage: Bacteria > Bacteroidota > Bacteroidia > Bacteroidales > VadinHA17 > LD21. The sequence goes on from CAWBYC010000008.1 coordinate 4,020, forward strand.
TGCATTTTTTAATCAGCCCGCTAATACATATTACAGTTTAAAAGTCAATATGGAGGGTATTGACCGGCTGATACCAGAGATTCAAAAGATCTGGACTTCTCATTATCCGGATAATCCTTTCAATTATGTTTTCCTGGATGATTCTTATAACAGTCAATACCTGTCTGATCAGAGGTTCAGTAAGTTATTCTTTGCAAGCTCACTGCTTGCAATAATCATTGCATGCCTTGGTTTATCGGGCTTATCCGCTTATGCCATTACCCGACGAACCAAAGAAATCGGTATCCGCAAGGTTAACGGAGCCAGAATCAGCCAGGTAATGGTTCTTTTAAATAACGACTTTGTGAAATTGGTTGTGATCTCGATTATAATAGCAGCTCCTGTTGCCTGGTTTGCCATGAGCAAGTGGCTGCAGAATTTTGCATACAAGACTGACATGAGCTGGTGGATTTTTGCTTATGCAGGACTACTTGCCCTTGTGATTGCTCTGTTAACGGTCAGCTGGCAAAGCTGGCGAGCTGCATCAGGAAATCCGGTAAATACCCTGCGATATGAGTGAAGTTTTGTTTTAAGCTTACCCTGAGGGCAGATAATTGTGTTAAAATTCCTTTGAACAAAAACAATTCCGGGGGATCTTTGTCGTTTATAATGCGATGTAATAAATCATGCTATGAAAAAGATCCTGATAGTTTTGATTGCATTATTCACCATTTCCCTCATTACATGTAAAAAGGAAGAAATTACGGTCACCCCCGTTCTAACCACTTTGCCAGTTGAAGCTATAACATCAAACTCTGCAGCTGGCAAAGGATATGTTCCTTTCCGTCCGAAAACTTTTGGTTTGTGCTGGAGCATAAGTGCTAATCCCACAATTGATGATAACCATACTCTCGACAGTATGCATTTCAGCAGCTCATTTTTCAGATATATAACAGGTCTTAAAGGAGGTACAGAATACCATGTCCGGGCATTTGCAACAAATGAATCGGGAATTGAGTATGGGAATGAAGTGTCATTTACGACCGAACCGGCTAAATTGCCGGAGTTGAATACTTTTCCGGTTTCAAATATTACTTCTTCGACTGCGACAACAGGTGGAAATATTATAAACGATAACGGAGCAGTTATTAGCGCCAGTGGCGTTTGCTGGAGTACCACTGCAAATCCGACTGTGTCAGACAGAAAGACTACCGATGGTGCATTAACCGGCGAATTTATAAGTCCTGTTGGCGGATTAACACCCTTAACAACTTATTATTTAAGAGCATACACTACCAGCGATCTGGGAACAAACTATGGTAATGAGGTAAGTTTTACCACATCTTCAGTTGTTTCATCGCTTACCGATATCGATGGCAATATTTACAGTACAATAACCATTGGAAATCAGGTGTGGATGCAGCAGAATCTGAAAACCATCAGGTATAGCAATGGAGATTTAATCGGTACTACCACACCTGCATCATTGGATATTTCAAATGAAAGTGCGCCCGGGTACCAATGGGCGTGTGACGGTAAAGAAACTAATGTGCCACTTTATGGAAGGTTATATACATGGTTTGCTGTTACTGACAGCCGCAATGTATGCCCCGAAGGCTGGCATGTCCCTACACATACGGAATGGATAGCTTTAACGGATTATCTGATAAATAATGGTTTTGGCGATAGTGGCAGCAGGTATAAGATAGCCAAATCGATGGCTTACACGTCTGGTTGGTTTTCGGGGTGGATTGGAGGGACTACAGGTGTCGATCAAACTGGCAATAACAGGAGTGGATTTTCTGCTCTTCCGGCCGGCTACCGTGTAAGTACATCTGTCAACACAGTATCCAACAAGTCAGGCAAGACTTGTTCATGGTGGTCTGCAACAGAACAAGACACCAAGTTTGCATGGCAGGGTTGCGCACTATCATTCGACAGCGGCTTCATTGAAAATGGCTCTCTTGATAAAAATGACGGACTATCTGTCCGCTGTTTGAAAAATTGAGAACAACACTGGAGTTTCCAATCTGTGAACTATGTAATCTATCTGTTCATTTTTGTAATGATTATCGCTAGCCGGTGATATACCTTTGCAACCTTTTACCAGTGATTTAGCAGTTTATCGGACCCCCAATTCCGGGGTATAATACTGACTGAAAGGGCATATTTAGCAGAGAGTGATTGTTGGGAGAAGGATTCAATCTGTAAAACCAGCAGAAACATAACAATTTAATATAATCAAATCATGTATATGGATAAAGGCGCAAAAACAGAAGGAATGATTATAGCTGAGGCAGACAAAGCAGAGCGGGCAGCCGAATTGGTCATTGCTAACGTAGAGAAAGCGGAACGGGCAGCTGAGTTGGTCATAGCAAACGTAGAGAAAGAAAAACAGATAGCCGGTATTGTCATTGCTGAGGAAGAGAAGGCAAAACGTGCAGAGGAGCTGATAATTGCGGACGAAGAAAAAGCAAAAAGGGTTGCCGAACTGGTCATTGCCAACGAAGAGAAAGCAAAACGTGTTGCCGAGTTAATCATTGATAATGAAGAAAAAGCAAAGCGTGCTAATGAATTAGTCCTTGCTGACGAAGAAAAAGCAAAGCGTGTGGCAGAGCTCGTTATTGCAAATGAAGAGAAGGCAAAGCGAGTAGCAGAGCTGGTTATTGATAACGAGGAGAAAGCAAAACGCGTGGCTGAGCTGATCGTTGCCAATACAGAGAAGCAAAAACGTGTAGCTGAGCTGGTGATTGCTGAAGAAGAAAAAGCAAAAAGGGTATCTGAGTTGATTATTGACAACGAAGAGAAAGTTAAACGCGTAGCTGAGCTTGTGATTGCTGAAGAAGAAAAAGCAAAGCGGGTTGCGGAACTGGTAATTACGAATGTTGAGTTACAGCAGTTGGTGAAGTTGAATGCAGATAAAGACCTGTTCATTTCAATTCTTTCACATGATCTGAGAAGTCCCTTTACAGCTATACTGGGTTTATCGGACTTGCTGATAGAAAATGTCCGGGTGTATGACATCGATGAGATTGAAAATCTGCTTAAGAATATTAAAAATGCCTCACATGACACTTTTACCCTACTGGAGGATTTACTGAAGTGGACAAGCACACAATCGGGCAAAATTCCTTTTAACCCGCAAAAACTGAATTTTGCAGATATATGTAAAACCGTACTTGCTACACTTAGCAGAAACGCAGACTCAAAGAATATAACTATCAAATGTGATATAGAAGAGCAGATCTTCGTTTTTGCAGATATTGATATGTTAAAAACGGTGCTGCGTAATCTTGTTTCGAACGCTATAAAATTCACAAATATGGGCGGCATAATAAACATTAAAGCAGAAGAAGTACCTGATGAAGTAATCGTTTCCGTATCCGACAACGGAATCGGAATAAAACCTGAAAAATTAGCCAGGATGTTTGATATTTCGCACAGACAGACAACAGCAGGAACTGCAGAGGAGACAGGAACAGGTCTGGGTTTAATCCTATGTAAGGAATTTGTGCAAAAAAACGCCGGTAAAATTTGGGTAGAGAGCGAGTGCGGTAAAGGCAGTGATTTTAAATTTGCACTACCGGCAGCGGATAAAAAATAACAATCAAACGCGGATACAGCCGAGACGTGCAATGTGATAATATAAAGCCCTGACAAATAACCTGGTCGGGGCTTTTTTTTTCAGACGGCAGTCAAATCCATGCAATTTGTTTAAATTTGAAATAACTAACCCAGTCTTAATTTTCATAAGTCTACAAAATGAAAAAGACAATATTAATCATTGGAGTCGTTGCAATTTTTAGTACAATATCGCTTGCGCAGACAAAGAATGACACGATTCAATTACTTCAGCAGCAGATTGTGAATCTTGAAAAACTTAATTCAAGAATGTCAATACAAATCAATGCCGCAATTTCAAATATTAAAAATCTTGAAGACAGACTCACTTCCAACGGCGATAGCATAGCTGTTTTGAAAAATGAACTGGTACTTACAAACAATAGCCTGAATGCAATGTCTGATAAGCTTGAATCGCAAATACTGCGGTTAAGCGAGAAATCAAATTCCGACTATCTGGCATTAGATAAAAGAGTAAGCAGTAATTCGCTTTACTGGATCCTTGGTTTTGTATCGGTATTACTGTTTTCTGCAATTCTTTTCTTCTGGTTAAGAAGCAGGTTAACAATTGGAAAAACAGAATTGTCGGACCAGATAAAAAAATCATCAGAATCAATCCGGGAAGAAATAATAAAACTGGATAATCAGGTGTTCTGGTCACTGGATTTTCAAAAAACCCTTAATAAGAAAGAACAAAATGATTTTGGGAATGTCGATCACACCCTTGCATTAAAAGTTGCAGACGAAATAATCAGAATTCAAAGGAATTTAAGCGCGATGGATCCGGAAACAAGGGGTTTAAAGCAGCTGGAATTTGCGGTTGAAAGGATTCAGGATAATTTCACCGAAAATGGATATGAGATGGTTGAGCTGCTCAATAAACCATATGACCAGGCTATGAAAGTATCGGCAAAATTTAAACACGACGATACTCTTAAAAAGGGAGAACAGATAATTACCAGGATAATTAAACCTCAGGTAAACCATAACAACGTTATTATACAGGAAGCCCAGGTAGAGGTAAGTGTAGGAGGAAAAGAATAACAGTTTGGGCATTAGTTTGTTATATATGAGCGTTATTTATTTGACTAATTCAACATTACTAAAAGTTCATTTCAATGAAAACATCAAGAAGAACATTCTTAAAATCAGGTACCCTGGCAGCCCTGGGTGCCTCAATTTTCCCCCGATTGATATTTGAGTCCGTCGCAGATGTGGCAACCGTAGGGCTGCAACTCTATTCTGTACGGGATGACATGACCAAAGATCCGGAAGGCTCATTAAAAAAAGTAGCCGATATGGGCTATAAAGTTGTTGAACATGCCGGTTATTCCAACGGGAAATTTTATGGGTTTGAGCCAAAGGAATTTAAAAAAATCCTGGAAGATCTTGGACTGAAGATGCATAGCGGTCATGTCGATTTTGGCATGAAAGAATGGGATGCCTCAAAAAAAGACTTTACGGATACCTGGAAACAGACTGTTGAAGATGCAGCCTTTATGGGACAGGATTTTGTGATCACACCTGAGCTCGACGAAAATGCCCAGAAGGATTATGATGAACTCATGAAAGTGCTCGATCTGTGGAATAAATGCGGCGAACTTTGCCAGAAACAGGGGATGAAGTTCGGTTATCATGATGATTTCAACGAAAATGCAGTTCTCCATGATATGAAACTTTACGACATAATCATGAAGAATTCAAATCCGAAATTTACGATCCAGCAGTTTGATATCGCAAATCTATATAATGCTGCCGGAACTGACCCAAAGGAAATCATAAGTAAATATCCTCAAAGGTTCGTCTCTCTGCATGTGAAAGATGTGCTGAAAGAGAAGAACAAGAATAATATGCACGACAGTACAATTCTTGGAAAAGGTGTTCTGAATGTAAAAGATGTGGTTGCTCTCGGTGTTAAGAATGGCGCATGGCTGCTGATCATTGAACAGGAAGCATACCAGAATGAGAGTCCGATGGATTGTGCGAAAGATGACCTTACAGCAATGAAACAGTGGGGATACTAGTTGATCCCGAAACTCTGTGTTTCCCGCAGATCTCGCTGAATTACGCAGATCAGATTTATTATCAGCGAAAATTTGCGTAATCTGCCGGGAAATCCAGTTTTCATCAAATCAACTTCTTCTCCAGGCAATATCTTCTTACCGCTTCTTCAACGGTAGGTAAATCGGAGAATAACTCTTGTTGGTTCTGTGTATTTTTGCTTTTATAATTTCCTGTTTTCATCCATTTTATCATCGCGGCCATATCTTTTACAGCCCCGCTGAATATCCCGACAACCGGAAACACTATGGTGTTAACAAAACCCGGGAAGGCTGGTTTACTGATCACTTTTTTATCAAGCACCTTTGAAAATGCTTCCGCCAGATCTTCACCTGAGGCGGGACGATCCCATCCGACATCGACACTTTTTCCCAGTTCAGAGGCCGGTATTACTGTGGCAGCCATGGCAGCATAACGTGCAAGGTCGGCGGTACAGATCATGCCCATGGAGACACCCGGAACAAATGCCGGATAAATTCCTCTCTGCACTTTTGAATAAACATTATCTTTTGCCTGGTCAAGAAAAGCTCCGGCCCGCAGAGCAAGGAATGGTTGATCTATCGCCTTAAGATATTGTTCCACCAGAAACTTATGGAAGAAGTGGGGAACTTCAGGCGCTTTGTCACATTCGAGTATGGAGATAAGTACAAACCGCGGAATGGATGCTGCTTTTGTTGCATTGATCAGATTCCTGTAGCCTGCCGTGTCGGTTTTCTGATCATCTCCTTTTGAGTGCCCGGTATAGCCTGCTGCGCAGGAAATTATCGCATCAGCTTTCGGAGCATAGGCCAGGGAGGTCGTTAACGATACAGGGTTCATCATATCTCCGATAACATAATCGGTGACACCCAGTTTTTGAAGATTGGCCTTATTGCTCCCTGACCTGACCAGTGCTCTCACATGTGCTCCCTGAGCAATAAGCTCCTTTGCGATTTTTTCTCCAAGGTATCCTGTACCCCCGACAAGGAGAACAACTTTTTTATCCATTTATTTGAATTTGAATGAACATGAATACATCAAACCGTGCATGGGTTCTAATAAAAGTTCAAACAATTCAGAGGATAAAAATGTTTTTACAAAACAGTAATATTCAGCTTTTTATAGTCCTGTTGGTATCTGGAATTATACAATCAGATTGGATCTGTATTAATTTATTATTTGAAAATTGATTGGCACCGTGAACCAGACAGGAACCGCTCTTCCGCCCTGTTTTCCGGGTTTAAAGGGAGGTAACGTTTTTACCACCCTGAGTGCTTCGGCATCGAGTTGAGGGTCAATGCTTTTGTATACACTAACAAGATCGACTCCCCCTTTGGAAGTTACGCAGAACCTTACAATTACGCGTCCCTGAACATTGTTCTCCTGCGCTTCCACCGGATACTGGATATGCTCGGCAAGCCAGGTCATGAGGGCCTGATCATTGCCCGGAAAAACCGGCATCTCTTCCACAATGAGAAAGATTTCAGGTTCTGCTTCTTCTTCCTGTACCTCCTCTTTGACCTGCGGAATTACTTCGACTACATCTTTGTTTGTCACCTCAACCTGGGCTTCGTCGGCCGTCATAAGCTGTTTGACATCCTCAGGCTTTATTGAATCAACAACCTGGGGTGGAACATACTTTTGTTGCTGGACTACATCGACAGGTGGCGGCAGAGTAGGGGGAGGCGCTACTTTTTCCGTAGGCTGGTCAAGATTTTCCATTACTATTTCCACCTGGCGCTCATCATGCTTCGACCGGATGTCGGATGCTTTTGCGCTGAGGTAAGGAGTAATAACCGAAATTCCGATTATTATAACTCCGATGAGAAGTGCAATAATTAAATTGCGGTTGTAATTTCTGCGGAGTACATAAGCGCCGTACTCCTTGTTCCTTGTCCTGAATACGATTTCATCGAAATTTGGTATTCCCTTTAATTCTTTTGCCATGGCACTTGTTTTTAAAGCGAATAGTTAAAAATTGATCTTCATACCAAATTTACAACGAAATAATTAGTTATACAACTAAAAGATTAATTATATTTTGAAACTCACCTCAAACCTCCCCCTTGCCCCCTTCAAAGGGGGAATTCCTGGCTAGAGGCATATTTAGGTTCGAATAAATAGGTAACCAATAAATTATGTTTGTCTTTCGATTGTAGTCCGGGGATGTAAACTGTACAGTATTCCCTGGTTTTCACCCCTAAATCCCCCAGGGGGGACTTTAAGCATTCATAATGGCTTTGGCTTTGCTACAAAATAGGGTGTAAAAAACTAAGGAATGAAACTGAATATAATGTTTACTTAAAGCTCAAGTCCCCCTTGGGGATTTAGGGGTAAAAAGCCCGTAGGTTTGTAAATCTGCTTCCCTTGTATATAGAACCCCGAAACAACTCGAAAGCCATTGTATGCCTCTAGCTAGACTTGTAGGAAAGATGAGGCTCAGGTTTTCTGAAAATTAAATTATCTTTGATACCATAAAAAATAATTATCATGAATTGGTTAGATGCTGCTATCGTCATAATTCTCATTCTGTCGCTGGTAATGGGTTTTATAAATGGACTGGTAAAAGAGGTAGCATCGCTGGCCGCCTTAATTCTTGGGATATGGGGGGCAATTAAATTTTCGACATTTACGGCGGCAAAGCTTTATGATTATTTTGATATGACAGGCCGTTATGTCGGCATAATTGCATTTATTATCACCTTCGCATTAATTGTAGTCATAATTCATTTCATCGGCATTCTTGCGGATAAAATTGTGAATGCAGCTGCCCTGGGATTTGTGAATCGTATTCTCGGGATATTCTTCGGTCTGTTGAAATCAATACTGATTATGAGTGTTTTCTTTGCTGTGCTGAATGCGATTGACGCAAAACGGTCATTTCTGCCAAAAAGAACAATAGAAGAATCAAGGTTTTTTGCTCCGATTTCAGATATAGCCCCGGCAATCTTCCCGATAATAGGAGAAGGCAGTTTCTCACATAGTTTCGACAGGTTTAAGAAGAAACCCGAGGATCCGGTGATATGAGGAAAGAGGAGTGAGGAGTGAGGAGTGAGGAGTGAGGAGACAGAGTGAGGGGTGAGTGAGGTTAACGGGCACCCAGCACCGAAAAAATTAATCTTTATAATATAAATTTCGAATCATAATATGAATTTTGTTGAAGAACTGAAATGGAGAGGCATGATACACGATATTATGCCGGGAACTGAAGAACTTTTGAATAAGGAAAAAACAAGCGGATATATAGGTTTTGATCCTACAGCTGACTCGCTGCATATTGGTCACATGGTACAGGTTATGCTGCTTGTCCATTTTCAGCGAGGCGGTCATACTCCCATAGCTCTTGTGGGAGGTGCTACAGGAATGATAGGTGACCCTTCGGGCAAATCCGAGGAGAGAAACCTGCTAGATGAATCATCACTAAGGAAAAATCAGGAAGCTATCAAAAAACAGCTTTCCAAATTCCTCGATTTTCAGTCGGGGGGAGCGAACAGCGCCGTCATGGTAAACAATTATGACTGGATGAAAGAGTATTCCTTCCTTGGTTTTATAAGGGATATCGGAAAACATATCACGGTGAATTACATGATGTCGAAGGACTCGGTGAAGAAGAGGATAGGATCAGAATCAAAAGACGGAATGTCATTCACTGAATTTTCCTATCAGCTTGTACAGGGCACCGATTTTCTTCATCTCTATAATAACTACAATTGCAGGCTTCAGATGGGGGGCTCCGATCAGTGGGGCAACATCGTTACGGGGACTGAACTCATACGCCGTAAAGCAGGCGGAGAGGCCTTTGCGCTTACCTGCCCGCTTATCACCAAGTCAGACGGCACAAAATTCGGAAAAACCGAATCGGGCAACGTATGGCTCGACCCTGAAAAGACAACTCCTTATCAGTTTTACCAGTTCTGGTTGAATGTTTCCGATGAAGATGCGGCAAAATATATCAAGATCTTCACCATACTGCCCCATGATGAGATTGAACTTATCATAAGCGAACATCAGAAGGCTCCTCACGAAAGATTCTTACAAAAACGTCTGGCTGAAGAAGTAACAATTATGGTCCATTCGAGGGCAGATTATGAAGGCGCTGTTGAGGCATCGCAGATCCTGTTCGGAAAGGGAACAACCGAATCGCTCAGAAAGATGAATGAGAATACATTCCTCTCGGTTTTTGAAGGAGTTCCTGTTTTTGACGTAAAGATGGAAATACTGCAGCAGGGTGTTTCAATAGCCGATCTTTGTACGGATCATTCACAAGTCTTCACCTCCAAGGGCGAATTAAGAAGACTCATCCAGGGGGGAGGATTCAGCATCAATAAGGAGAAAATAGATAATCCTGATGCTCCTGTAAGCGTGGGATCACTGCTTAATAAGAAATATCTCCTTCTGCAAAAAGGGAAGAAGAACTACTATCTGATAAGAGTAAGCTGATGTAGGATTTCTCTGTGGCTCTCTGTGGTTCTCTGTGGCTCTCTGTGTAACAAAAAAAAGAACTTACACAGAGTTGCACTGAGAAGCACAGAGGATCACAGAGGAAGAACTTTATTTCACGAAATCCGCCGCAATAATAGAAACATCATCGAAAGTTGAAGGGTTATTATGCGGTAAACCCAGAGATTCAATCATCTCCCTCATGTTTGTTTCGACCGGAATAGTGTTTGTGATATGCCTGATTATTTCGGTGGTGCCGATATCTTTTCCATTGGCATATTTTAATTCCGACAGGCCATCGGTATAGCACACTATCTTGGAATAGTCTTCAATTATTACTTCCGATTTTTTTACTGAAGGGATCTCATCGAGCATGCCGATTCCGACACACGAAGTCCGCAGGTAAAATATATCTCCTGTCAGAGTGTTATAAAGCACAGGTGGGTTATGAGCTGCATTTATATATTCAAGCACTCTGCTCCGGTGATCGTAACGCGCTACGAAAAGAGTAATGAATTTTTCACCGGCGGCATTTATGACAACAATAGAGTTTAGTTTATGTACCAGGGCTTCCAGTTCAATATCTGCAGTTAACAGAGCCCGCAGACTAGCCTGAAAATTTGACATCAGTATTGCAGCCGATATTCCTTTCCCCGATACGTCGGCGATGCAGAAACCTGTTTTTGTTTCTGACAGCCTGATGCAGTCATAATAATCGCCGCCGACTTCATAGTGCGGGAAATAAAACCCATTTACAACTATTTTCGGATTTTTTGGCATCTGGCTGTTGTCGGGAATGAGCATCTGCTGCATCCTGGCTGCAAGCTCCAACTCCTTCTTCAGCGCTTCCTGATGGAGGCTCTCGTTAAACAGCCTTATATTCTCCACCGCTACAATTAATATACTCGACAGGGTCTGTATGAAATTCAGGTGTTTAAGCACCGGACTCATTCCCTCACCTTCTTCATCGATATCGCCTATAAGCACAAATGCGATATGAACGTTATTATTGTATACAGGAACAATTATATCAACTCCTTCCATACCCAGTTCGGAGGCATTGCAGAAGATATCGCAGATGCCATGCAACTGTTTTCTTACATCAATTGATTCAACATCTTTTGGAAACCCTCCGTTAAGAAGGCACTCCCAGGTATTTCCCGAAAGTTTGAAGATAAGGATCTTCCCTATTCCCAGACTGTTTCTTAGGATGAATTCGTATTTGGATAAAAGTTCTTCAGTCGGCAGATTGGCATTGATCGATAATGTAATATCGAGCAAAGAGTCAAGTTTAAATTTAGAAATTGTTAATCTGTCAACCCGGCTTTTCTTTTCTTCCATGATACTTACTATGCCTTTACTCTTTCAACATATGATTTGTTGCTGGTGTCAATTCTTATTTTATCACCAGTGTTGACAAAGAGCGGAACCATTATAATTGCACCATTCTGCACTTTTGCCTGTTTTAATGCATTGTTGGCAGTGTCACCTCTTAGTCCGGGTTCTGAATAAACCACTTCCATCACAACCGATTGTGGTATATCAACTGAAAGTACGGTTTCAGTATCGGCATGTACAACTATTTCAACCCCGGCGCCTTCCATAAGAAACTCATGGTTCTCAATCAATGATTCATTTACATGTATCTGTTCAAAAGTCTCGAGGTGCATGAAATAAAAGCCCATATCATCCTTGTAGAGATATTGGTAGGGACGCCGTTCCACCCTGGCCAGATTCACTTTGGTGCCCGAGGAGAAGGTATTGTCAATTACTCTGCCGTTTTTCAGGCTTTTAAGCTTTGTTCTTACAAAAGCCGGTCCCTTTCCTGGTTTTACATGTTGAAATTGTACAATTGTATAAAGGTCATTATTGAATTCAATGACTAATCCATTTCTAAAATCTGCAGTACTTGCCATAAAATTATTGTTCTAATAATCTGTTTATATGTAATAATAATTTCGGATTTCGGATTTTTGATTTCGGATTTTTCTTCAATCCGCAATCCACAATCCGCAATCCGCATTCATTTCCCCTATTTCTTCTTCACCTCCAGCGGATATACCAACCCTTCATAATTCATAATTTCGCAGGTGAATGCGCCTACAAATATATCAAATCGTACTTTAACCGGTAAAAAATTTTTATCGGCTGAAAACCAGAAGGAAACATCTTCCTCCGATTTGAAAAGTCTGCCGGCTTCTGTGACGGGATTAAACTTGTAACACATTATCCTTCCGACTTTTGTCTTTACTTCATCAGTTCCAATATATTTTAGTCTTATCGGGTAAAGTTCATCACAGAACCATGTGTTTATTGTTATCATATCACCTTTTTTCAGATCGGGCTTATCAGACAGGATGTGATTTCTGAAGTAATAGAAGCAGGAAAGGATGTCATGAATATTAGGAGGAGCGATATGGATTCCTGTAAGATCGCTATGCAAGAATACTCGAATCCTCACGCGTTTTGTGATCAAAAAGAACCACATTATATTTTCTGTATCTGCCTTCGCGGATATTTCTTATTGACTTTACAGGAAGCTCCGTCAAAGGGTCGATAAAACTTTCATAGATATCGGTAAGCTTGAAGAGGGCTTCGGCCATACCGGTGGTTCTGGCTGACAGACTCGAATGCCAAACCGTTTTCCCGTTAACAGTGTCAGCCTTAAGATCGAGAGTAGCATTTCCGGCAGTTATAAATCCGTATTGAATTGTATAGAAAACCTTTTCCCCGACTTTATATGACGGTGGCTGACCCTTTGCCAGGGATGAAACGATTAGTAAAATTGATATAATGAAATATTTAGTTTTCATTTTCTGTAAAAAATTAACCCTTCGTCAAGCTCAGGGGTTAATTCCAAGAACATTTTTTCTTGGCGTGGTAGTTATAAAGTTTTTCAGATAGAATGGTTCAAAATAAGCGACATCTTCAAATCTATTATTCGCTAAATGCCTGAAAAGCAGGTTTATACATATGGGCAGCCGATATCACAAAATCCTCCGCAAAAATAGCATTATTCCGCTTGATTATATCCCTGCATTTCATTGCCCCGTCACCAAAAAAAATAATCTTCTTTGATTCAGGGAAGCTATTAAAGGAATCTTCAGTTATTATTTCGGCTGAAATATTCTTTATCCTGATTCCTGAATGGTCATAGACTGCATAATATACCTCCATTCTTCTGGCATCCAGCATCGGGCAGAAGAAAGTATCCTTTCATCTGACTGTCATTGCTTTTCATTGCAATGCCCCGGAACATTGATAGTGTTGTTTCGATTCCTATCAGGGGAATCGAGGCGCCATATGATATTCCTTTTGCTACAGATACTCCGATCCGTAATCCGGTATATGAACCTGGGCCCTTGCTCACCGCAACAGCCTCGAGATCGCGCGCTCTCATTCCGTGCTCTTTTAGGATTTCCTCAATAAATACCGTAAGCAGGGAAGCATGTGACTTTGATTCATCGCTTTCTCTCAGAGAGATTACGCCTGCATTGTCGCATAATGCCACAGAACAGAGGTTTGTTGCGGTTTCAAGACATATAATCATGTTTTGAAATTGATAACAGCTGCCTACTTAGACTTAAAAAGGTCTTCCTTTTTTACTACTTCAATAAGGGTGCTGTCAGATAATTTTTTACTTATTGCACTGAAGGGTGCAGAAACTACCTTATCATTTTCCGCTACTCCGGAGAGAATTTCGATGTATGAATTATCCTGGATCCCTGTCTTCACATCTTTCGCCAGCGCATATTTGCCATCAGTTACGAATACGATGGTACGAATATCTTTTTCAGATGGCGTACCCGTGATCCTTGTAGTATCTGTACGTGTTGTTACAGATTGAATAGGAACTGTGAGTATATCGGTTTTTGATTGTGTACGGATATCCACAGTTGCCGACATTCCCGGCCTGAAGGGATTCTTATCGCCGGCATCAACCAGATTCTGATATGATGCAGGAAGAAGAAGGATTTTAACATCAAAATTAGTTACCTGATCAGCAGATACTCCGGTTGTCTTTGCGGAATTTGCAATTTCAGTTACGATACCTTTGAATTTCTGATCGAGATATGCATCAACCTCAATAAGAGCGGTATCACCAAGTTTAACTCTTGGCATATCATTTTCGTTTACCTGAACCTGTGCTTCCATGCGTGACAGATCAGCAACACGCATCAGCTCGGTGCCTGCCATAAGATTTGTTCCGGCAACTCTTTCTCCGAGTTCAACCAGAAGCATTGAAACCGTACCTGTCATCGGAGCATAAATAGATGTTTTGGTAAGGTTCTCGTTTGCGTCTTTGAGTGAAGCTTCAGCACTTATAATAGCAAATTTGGCTGCATCAACTGTTGCTTTTGCCACTGTATATGTTGCCTGAGCCTGTTCAAAATCAGCTTTTGAAATAGTTTGTTCTTCATATAATTGTTTATTTCTGTTGAATGCCAGTTCGGCCTGCGTAAACTGTGCTTCGGCCTGTGCGCGGCGTGCCTGTGCTGAGCTGATTTCTGCCAGTGATCTGTCTCTCTGGGAAATGTAGTTGTCGGGTTTGATTCTCAAAAGCAATTGACCTTTTTCAACATGATCTCCCTCTTTGACAGTGAGTTCAACAATTTCACCTGAAACATCGGGACTGATTTTTACCTCTTTTTCAGGCTGAATTTTGCCGTTTGCCGTTATTGTTTCAACAATCGTACGTTTTTCGGCATTCTCAACTGCAACCTTAACCGTTAAAGCTTTACCAAACCAGCCGGCTTTCTTTCCAACTACTGCAAAAAGTATCAGGACAATTACTACCGGGAGTAAAATCTTAAGTATCTTATTGTTTTTCATGATTTTGTATCTTAAAAATATAAGGTATTATAATTTGTTTTTAGTTAAGCGATAACGGAAGACCTTTGTAAAAATCGAGAACTTTTGTTTTAAAAATAAATTCATATTTTGCCTGTGCATATCTGATTGTGCTTTTAAGAAGTTGAGTTTTTGCAGCATTATAATCAACAGGGGTGACCATTCCCACATTGAATTTTTGTTCGGTATATCTGAAAGATTCCTCGGTTGAGGCAATTGCCTTTATGCTTACATTGAGTTTTTTAAGTGCAGCAACTGCATCGGTATATGCCTGTTGGATATTTTTATAAAGTTGTTTTTTTGTTCCTTCGAGAGTATACTGGCTGATTTCGACATCATACTTCGAATTGGAGATATTCTTATTAACCTGCCATCCGTTTAAAATCGGGATATTCAAAGTGAGTCCGGCTCCCGGACTCTTATTGGTTTTGAGCTGGCCAACGAAAGACTGGTCGCCCGGAAGATTGGTAGGATTTGAATATCGGGCATTATATGAGTAATTTAAAGAAAGTTGTGGACTTCTGCCTCCTTTTGCAATTTTCAGATTATACTCACTTGCCGTAAGTTTCAGCTCTGAGCTTTTTATTTCTGGCCGGTTCTTAACAGCTGTAGCATAGATCTCATCTATATTACCCGACACGATCGAATTTGGATCGACATTTATTTCCGGCGCAACAATTTCAAAACCTGCCGGAGTTTTAAGCTCAAGAAGCTGGGTGAGCGATAAGAACAGAAGTTTCGAGCATGTTTTCCTGTGTTATAAGTGAAAGCTCTTCCTGCGCGGCCTGTGCCTGTATCTGCAGAAGATTTCCTTTTGCCACACTTCCCGCATCAACAAGCTTGCGGGTTTTTTCAATCTGCTGCCGGGTAATATCAAGCTGATTCTCATTAGCTGCAACAAGTTCCTTGTTTAAGAGTATCTGAAGATAAGAAAGAGCGACATTCAGAGCCACATTATCACTTATATTCTGAAGATCCTGCTCACTGGCAAGAACCTGGTACTTGTTCTCTGGATATTATTGTAATTCTGTAAGCCATTGAAAACTGGCATCTGACCTCCTATGTAGAAATACTCAGATTGAAGAGTCTGATTAATATAGGTGTAAGTGGATGGGTCCAGAGCTCGTCCTGAAGAAATCGAATATGATGCCTGGCCGTTTATTGAAGGCAGCAATTTATATTTTGCCAGATCAAGTGCGTTTTTCTGAATATTTGTCTGGACAGATTGTTGCTTGATCTGGATATTATTTGCAATGGCATATTTAATACATTCTTCAAGCGACCATACTTTTTGCTGCGGGAAGATAAAACCCTGTGAAACAATGAGACAGGTAAAAATGAGTATAAGGAGTTTTTTCATATTTTATTATTTGAATTTTGAAATAATCATCAGAGAACTTGGTTCAGTTTAAGATTATTTAACGTCATAAAATTTTATATTTCATTAGATAAAATCAGGACAGAATACCTTTCAAAATAAGTTTACGAAGATAAATAATATCTTAGACAGAAGAAATAATTTTATTTCAAAAGTGATGAAATACTATAAATTATGGCTTAATCAGGTAGTAAGGAAATTGATGGGGAGAGTGGGAGAGAGGGAGAAGGGGAGAAAAAACTCCGTGGTCCTCTGTGGTTCTCTGTGGCTCTCTGTGTAAGTTCTTAATTGGGGGTTGGTGAGGTATATTTTGATTTTTAACATTCTCTATCATCTTTAATACAAAATAATTTTCTTATATTTGTACCTCCAAAAGCACACTATTTTATTTATTAAATACTTAAACATATGACGAATAAGGAATTAAAACTGGAACCGGGAGTGATTTACGGAGATGACGTGAAGGCACTTTTTGATTATGCAAACAAAAATGACTTTGCCATTCCTGCAGTGAATGTAGTAGGAACAAATTCTGTAAATGCTGTCCTGGAAACTGCAAAGCTTGTGAATTCTCCGGTGATTATCCAGTTTTCAAACGGCGGAGCACACTTTTTTGGCGGACAGGGATTGCCAAAGGAAAATCAGATCGGGGCAATAGCCGGAGGTATTTCCGGAGCTCTCCACGTTCATAATGTAGCTGAATATTATGGTATTCCTGTAATTCTTCATACCGATCATGCAGCACGTAAACTTCTTCCCTGGATAGATGCACTTCTTGATGCTGGCGAAGAATTTTTCGAATCAAACGACAGACCACTTTTCAGTTCTCATATGCTTGATCTCTCCGAAGAACCTTTGAAAGAGAATATAGCAACCTGCAAAAAATACCTCGAGAGAATGAGCAAGATCGGAATGACTCTTGAGATCGAGCTCGGAGTAACAGGCGGAGAAGAAGACGGCGTTGATCATTCGGGTGTTGACAGCTCTCGTCTGTATACCCAGCCTGAAGATGTTGCCTATGCGTATGAAGAACTTTTGAAAGTAAGCGACATGTTCACAATTGCAGCATCATTCGGTAATGTACATGGAGTTTACAAACCGGGAAATGTTGAACTCAAACCTGTAATTCTCAAAAATTCACAGGATTATATCATCAACAAATTTAAGACAGGACCGAATCCCGTAAATTTTGTTTTCCACGGCGGATCGGGTTCAGAGAAGCATCTTATAACAGAAGCCATTAAGTACGGTGCCGTTAAGATGAATCTTGATACAGATATGCAATGGGCATTCTGGGATGGTATTAACAGGTACTCAAAGGAGAAAAACGGATATCTGCAGGCTCAGATAGGCAATCCTGAAGGTGAAGACAAGCCTAACAAGAAGTATTACGATCCAAGAGTATTGTCTTAGAAAAGGTGAAGAGTCATTTATTACCAGGCTCAAGGAGGCTTTTGTTGATCTGAATGCAATGAACCGTTTTCAGAAATAATATCTGTAGGGGTTGAAAATTTTCAACCCCTGCAAATCAACCCAAACAATTATGATATGTAGAGACGCCCAGATTGGGCGTCTCTACTTTTATAAAAGCTACTCCTTCCCCCCTGGGGGAAGGCTGGGAAGGGGGTATTTGGAAATGAAGAGTTTACCAAAGGGTGTGGTTAATTCAAAAGTTGTCAATACTATAAATAACAGCCCCCCAGTCAAATACAGACAGATCGGGTTTGTTTTGTTAAAAACTAACTCCGCCCACTGTTTTTCTGAAACATCGTTTTTTTAATTTAGCAGTCTGAATCAATGTTAATGAGCTTGCGACACTCAGTTTATAAAGAAGACCGGTTGCGGAGGACAAACCGTCTTTCTCTTATGCTTAACAACAGGGAGATGAGAGCACTGGGAATCTACTGTAACCGCTACAGGATAAAAAATAAATCGGAATTCCTGCGTGAAACGATAATGAAAGCAATTTTGAAAAGATTTGAGGAAGAACATCCTACATTATGGGAAGAGAATGACCCGGGTCTTTTTAATCAGAATGTCAGTCTTTAAAATTTGCATAATACCCGCCTTTTTCTAATTTTACATGCTGCTGTTTAAATAGATTGCGTGAAATGGCAATAATTTAGCCAATGCAACGTATATTTGTATGAAGAACAGGGGTTTATCTCCGATTTAATATTTAAAGATGTATCCTGATAGTTTTAAAAATAATCCTACCAAGAGGACACCCTGGATAATACTCGAACCGGGAAGGATCTTTATTATGGGGAGATCCATTCCTGAAAATCCCGCCGATTTCTACCGGCCGGTATTGGATTGGATTTCCGGGTATGTGGAGAATTGTGCAGACAGATCAAAGATTGAATTCGGATTTGAATATATTAATACCAGTTCAATAAAATGGATTTTTACCATTTTGAGGAAACTTTCCGAAATAAGGGAGATCGGAAATAATACCAGCGTTACCTGGTATTATGAACATGGAGATGAGGACATGTGCGAGCTTGGATTCATTCTCCGGTCACTTGTCGATTGTCCCTTTGTCGTTGTTGAGGTGAGCGAGATGAACAAATCACGATACGAAAAGATCTATAATAGTACCCACATGTAGGGACGTTGCATGCAACGTCCCTACAAATTCAGGTGATGGTGATCATTTTTGAAAAATATTTATAATTTTGCAGCTCATTTTAACACACTGACCCATGGTGTAATTGGCAACACGTCGGATTTTGATTCCGCAGAGTCCTGGTTCGAGCCCAGGTGGGTCAACAAAAAGAGTGAGTGTGAGAGCGGGAGCGACCACACTCACTCTTTTTTTGCACAATGAAATATATCTTATTTGTTGGTAATATTTAGCGCTTCCCCTCTGCCTCTTTTACTTCCCTCTTTTTCATTTCCTTTGTTATTACCTCCCATGGATGTATAGATTTTTCAATGCCATCCAGTTCATTAAAGGTTACCGTCGCGGCCTTGCCAATTGTATATCTTATTGGTTGGGTAATCATTATATTCTTCAACTTATCTGCTTTCAAAAGGGTTACCCTTAAATATGAACTATCTGATAATGTGCCGATTGGCTGACCAGGCAGCACAGTTTTTCCTGGTGCAGTGAAAGATTCACTTCTGTTCAGATTGTGGTAAATCATGTACGTCCCATCAATTTGAAGAACCTCCAGACAATCAAGCCTGGAGAGACGGAATTCCATCGTCTCAGATCGGGGGACAGCTGTTACAAGTCCCCGGCGCATACAATAAACAGTATCCCCTTTTTCACCTGCGAAGCTATCAGATACTCTGCCGGAGAAACTTTTTTTGGAGTTTACATCCTTACCCGCGAACAATGGGATCAGGTATGGGAATTCCTTATTTATGATCTCATCCGATGAAGTCAACCAATAGCTGTAAGAAAACTTGTATCCATAACCAACTCCGGGAACCTGAACTGAACAGGAAAAAATATTATTTGTTCCATGACTTACTGTGATTGCACGTACAGGAGGCCTTGGAGACAGATTTTCAAACAGGATGAAATCAATTACCAGGTCAAACGGATAATAAGTTGAATTAAGTGCGGTAAAACGAATCGGATTTGTAGTAGCAGATCCGGTTTTTTCTTCCACCTTTAAATGCACGGGGTCCCAGGTGTTAATCCCAAAACTTAGATCTACTCTGTCGGCAAGATTCTGAGATATGATATCCCGACTATTTAATAATCCTAAGATTGTCGTCAATATCAGGATTGCACCTTTGAATGATAATTTATGAAACATCTGACACTCTAAAATTAGCTAGTTAAACAAATAAATGTACTTAAAATCTTTCAAAACCTCAACCTCAGGCCCAACCTCAAGCTCCGGCGGTTTAATTTGTTGCCGTCTACATTATCCCGGGAGGATTATCTTGACATAAACACCATGGTTTTATTGTATACAAAATTGTTTTATAATTTTTTCAGTATCTGTTTGCAGTCGGATAAAGTATGTTCCATTTGTCAATGAACTAACATCAATTATTCCACTATTTATTTGGTTTTCAAATGTTTTTGTCAGTTTGGTTTGCCCAAGTATATCTACAATCAATACCTGAATATCTTTAAATCCTTTAAATGCTGACAATCCTGAAATAGTTATTATGCCATTTGCAGGATTTGGGTATACAGTCACAATACTTTCTGATAATTCGACAAATCCGGTAGCTAATATTCCTGTTCCGTTAACGGTAAATGTATAAGGGTTTTCAATATCTGCATCATTTTCAATGCTTATAACACCACTAAATGCACCAACAGCATTAGGAGTGAATGTTATCGCAAAAGTAGCAGTTCCATCAGCACTCACTATTGATGGTGCATCATCAGCTAAAATAAAACCTGTACCAGAAATCAATACTTTCGGAGAACCAGTTAAATGTAAGTCAACATTTCCAATATTTTCTATTGTAAAAGTTTGGAGTTGAGATGCACCTAAATTTACATTGCCAAAATTATAGGTTCCAATATCATCTGTTATGTTTGTTGCATTTTGTTTTACATTTATTTCGGGACTATTAATTTGAAATTTAAAAACAGTACCTAAATTTACAGAACCTCCATTAGTTGTCATGCCATACAGATAGGAATCATTAATGATAAGAGACCCATATGGATTGCTTCCGTTGATTATACCTGAAAAATCCAATATATTGGTATAAGTATTGTCACTGATTTTGATTTTGAAAAGTCCACCTTGTCGAAGTGTTCCTCCCCCAGGGGACAACCCATAAATATAAGTGCCATCGGAAATAAGAGAGCCATATGGACTTATTTTTGAAAAATTATCGAAATCAATAATTTTGGTGTATGAATTGTCGCTGATTTTGATTTTAAAAAGTAAGCCACAGCCAAGTATGCCTCCATAAGGTGTAGTTCCATATAAATATGTACCGTCAGAAATAAGTGAGGCAAATGGATAACTACCATTTAAAGCGTAATCGAAGTCCAAAATTTTGGTATATGTATTGTTGCTGATTCTGATTTTAAATATTGTTCCAAATCCATATGTACCTCCACCCTCTGTCATCCCATAAAGATAATCACTATCAAAAATAAGAGAACCTTTAGGAGACACCCCTGTGTCAGGACTACCAAAATCCAATAATTTGGTATATGTATTATCACTAATTTTGATTTTAAAAACAACTCCTCCATAATTACCTCCTTCACTTGTCATTCCATACAGATATGTGCCATCGGAAATAAGAGAATCATGGGGTTTACTACCGTTAGTATAGTCAAAATCCAATATTTTGGTAAATGAATTGTCACTAATTTTAATTTTAAATACAGTTCCATAATTATTTGTACCTCCTTCATTTGTCATTCCATACAAATAAGTGCCATCAGAAATAAGAGAGCCACAGGGATAATTACCTGTTTCAGCTGTAAAATCTAATATTTTTGTATAAGAATTGTCGCTGATTTTGATTTTAAAAATGGTACCTGAATTTGCTGATCCTCCGGTTGTTGTCATACCATACAGATATGTGTTATCTGTGATAAGCGAACCCCATGGATTACCTCCGTTGGCAGCGCCGGCAAAATCCAGTATTTTGGTATATTTACCGTCGCCAATTCCCATTTTTAAAGCGGCTCTCGAGCTACTGCTTTCATTTGTTGTTATTTCATAAGAGTATGTGCCGCCAGAAATAATTTTTTTAGCTGATTTAGAACTTTTTTCTTGTGATGTTCCCCTGTTGGGAAAATCAGTAAATGTTGTGTATTGTGCTTTTGCGCTATTAAAACTAAATACGGTAAATAACATTAGAACTGAAAATTTTAAAAGTTTTTTCATAATTGATTATAAGTTTAAATCAAAATAGCACATATCCCTCTGACTTTAAGATTGTGTAGTTATATTAGATCTTTCCCTTTTTAGACATTAATAAACTTAGTAATTTTTTTAATAAAGTAACCGAAGAGTTGATAAATACCTCCAATCTTCCCTCTTCCGTCTTCCTGCTTTTGTCTTCCAATTTAAATTTATATTAATGTTTACTATTGTTTGTTAATAGATATTAGTATATTTGTAGACATAAATCTTAATATCATGAAAATCCTGACAATCATCTTTAATCTTGGTTTATTTGGAATCACCTGCATTGGTTTCTTAACCAGGGGAAGTTCCAGCCAGCCATTAAATCCGTTTTTCGCAATTTTGCTGCTGTTAGTTCCGGTCCTCAACATTGTATTTATGCTCGGTAGCAGGGTAGACTTTGGGCGGATTAATAAATTTAAGACTTCGCAGGACCAAACGGAGACCCGCAAAACATCATCCGGTTATCTGTTTGTTAAGATTATTGCAGTTGTCTTAAATTTAGTCCTGGCAGGATTTGTTTACCGGACATTCGTAAACGAAGTTCCTCATCCCTGGAATTTCATCGTTACCTCCTTTGCGCTGGGTGTAATCCTGACGCCTGTTATCAGTCTTATAACGATCTTACTAAGTAAGGCAGGTAAATTTAAGGAGATGAAACGAACTATTGTTCTGTCAGGGACAATTATGGGAACTTTGTTAATTTGCTTTATTCTCGTAATTCGTATCTGGATCGGACAAGGAATTAAGGAACGTATCAGCATTGCAAAACAACAATATTCAGGGATTGCAGAAGATGCCCTGATAGCATATCTGGAAGATACAACTCATTCTCCCCTTGAGCGGTCAGATGTAGCAGTCTGGACATTAGGACAAATCCGGTCACAGAAGGCATTGCCCATACTTAAAAAGCTTTACAAAAACGATCCTGAAGGCAAAACGTGCAAATATCATCACAACACGGAACTGTGTCAGTATGAGATCCACAAGGCGATTGTTTCCATAGAACATAATTGGCCGGGCGCTAAGGATAAGAACTGGTTTGGTTCATGGGCCAGACTTAATAAGTAAAGAAACCTTCCCAAAAGGGAATTACGTGATAATAATGTACGATGTAGTTCTCATATCTCACATCCTACCTCTCATATCTCATATCTCATATCTCACATCTCTCTCATATCTCACCTCCTCTTAATAAATCGCCAAATACCACCTTCCGTTGTTAAATAACAACGATAAGTAGCGTAATTACAACTAATAGTATCGGTATTTTATTGATTCGGGAAATGAAGCCCGGTATCTTTGCAGTGTCGACAAACTGAAAAAGAGTAATAACAATAAAATAAAAAGACAATGTTAAATACTAAGATTATTGGAAATAAAATTACAGACGCACGAAAGAGAATAAATATTTCTCAGGCCGAACTTGCCCAGCGCCTGTTTATCAGTTCTCAGGCTGTAGGAAAATGGGAACGCGGCGAGTCAATGCCTGACATTATTACTTTTAACCGTCTGGCGGAGATTCTGGGTGTTGACCTTAACTATTTTTCGGAAGGCTTCCAATCTGCAGCCTCTGAAAATGCTCATGTTGAGCCTATGGATAAGCAACCGCTTGAAGGGTCATCGGGAGAAAAGGAAATATCACCCTTGTCTGCCGGACAATCAGAAGGCAAGGCTGGAAAAAAGCACAGCTGGGATATGTCACGCGGGAACTGGGTAGACGCTGACTTTTCAGGATTGAAAAATCTGAATGAAAAATTCAGTTCATCAAACATGCAACGCTGCAAGTTTATCGGTTCAGATTTGTCGGGCCTTCTTTTAAAAAGCAACAATGTTGACAGCTGTGATTTCTCAGGTTCCGACATCAGTGGCAGTCACGTTCAGAGTTCCAACTTACTCAAAAACCTGTTTAAGGACTGTTCCCTTAAGGAAACTGAATTTACCCGAAGCAATATAGACAGCTGCGATTTCTCCGGCGCCAAATTTACCGCATCTGAATTTTCAGAGAGCAGTATCTATGGCTGCAACTTAACCGGCGCTGATTTTACAGGAGTGATGGTAAAATCGGGTGGCTTTAGCGGAGTGGCATCTAAATCCGGAGACCTGGAGAAAAATACAATTACTGATGTTGTGTGGAACCGCACCTCTTTTATTAATACTCAGATTGCCGATTTAGTTTTTACCGGGACTCTGGAGGACTGCTATTTTGAAAACTGCGTCTTTACAAGGGTGACATTCCGCAATTCAACGCTTTTAAACACTTTCTTTAAAAACAAAAGTTTAAAACGGATCCGGTTCATTGACTGTCAGGCAGATCGTATGACCTATGAATTCCTGAAAAGCGGAAAAGCTGATTTAACCGGAATCACATTATTAACAAGCAAAGGAGGGAATGAATATGATGCAAAATAATAGCGCCATCTCGGTGCAAGGGTTGAAAAAATCCTATAAGAATATACCTGTGTTGACAGGGGTGGATCTGCAAGTAAAACAAGGCAGTATTTTCGCACTGCTCGGCGCCAACGGGGCTGGCAAGACAACGATTGTCAAAATACTCACCACACTGCTGAAACAAGACAGTGGAACGGCAACCGTAAACGGATTCGATGTTACGTCAAATCCCGGTAATGTTCGGCAGTCGATCAGCCTTACAGGGCAATTTGCAGCCGTGGATGAGGTATTAACCGGGAGGGAAAATCTGATTATGATTGGCAGGCTCCGACACCTCGATAATCCGCGCAAGATAGCTGAGGATTTGTTAAAGCGCCTGGGTTTGACAGAGGCTGCCGACCGCAGGGCATCAACATATTCAGGAGGCATGCGCCGCAGGCTCGACATCGCCATGAGCCTTGTGGGAAAACCGCAGCTCATTTTCTTGGATGAACCTACCACCGGGCTTGACCCCGAGGGACGCATTGAGGTCTGGAAGATTGTCAGGGAGCTGGCTGGCAGCGGTACTACAGTATTCATGACCACCCAGTATCTGGACGAAGCAGAACAGCTCGCCGATAAAATTGCCATTCTTGATAAGGGCAGGATAATAGTGAGCGGTACGCTCGCTGAACTGAAAAAACTGTTCCCGCCCGCAAAAGTAGAATATATTGAAAAACAGCCGACTCTGGAGGAAGTATTTCTTGCAATCGTCGGCACAAAGGAGGAAAAATAATGGAAACAATAAAGACACACTTTTTTAGTGATATGGGAGTTATGTTGGGACGTTCATTGCGCCATATTTTACGTAGTATGGACACCATCATAACGGTTACACTTATGCCGATCATGTTTATGCTTTTGTTCGTTTATGTGTTCGGCGGTGCTATTGAAACCGGAACGGATAAATATGTGAACTACCTTCTGCCAGGCATTCTGCTGATTGCTATTGCCAGTGGTATATCCTATACAGCATACCGCCTGTTCCTGGATATGCAACGAGGCATATTCGAGCGCTTTCACTCAATGCCTATTGCACATTCCACTGTGTTGTGGGGACATGTAATGACCTCGCTGGTATCAAATGCCATCTCTGTGGTGGTAATCATTCTTGCAGCGCTCATTATGGGCTTTCGATCACCGGCAGGCTTACTGTCGTGGCTTGCTGTTGCCGGAATACTGGTACTGTTTACCCTGGCTCTGACCTGGATAGCGGTGATAGCCGGACTGTCTGCAAAATCGGTGGATGGAGCCAGCGCATTTTCCTATCCTATAATCTTCCTGCCGTTTATCAGCTCGGCATTTGTGCCGACCCAGACAATGCGACCGGTCGTTCGCGCTTTTGCCGAAAATCAGCCGGTGACTTCGATAGTGGAGACGATCCGGGCGCTGCTCTCAAATCAGCCTGTGGGCAATGAAATATGGGTCGCTCTCGCATGGTGTATGGGAATTATGATCGTGGCGTACTTCTTTGCGATGAGGGCGTATAAATTGAAGATGTGAAGGCCACTGCCAATGTGTACAGAAGGGGCACACCTAAATCCCCTGAAGGGGACTTTAAAATCCACTTCTCTTGTATACAGAACTAAGAAACAACTGAAAACCATTCCCCCTTTGACGGGGGCAAGGGGGATGTTTTCAGGATTTCCTCAACCTCAACCCTTTGTGTACCTTTGTGCCCCTCTTTGTGTTCCTTTGTGGTAAAAAATAGCTCAAGGCAGGGAGCAGAGGACAAGAAGCATGGAGCACCCAGCACCTCTTCATGCAACATTTCCCATGCATCTCTGTCTAATCCAATAAGTGAAACAAGAAACAGGAATAAATCTCACAGACCAGGCTCTGGTAGAAAAGGTTATTAAAGGAGAAACTAATGCCTTCAGAACTATTATTAATAATACCGAAGGGCTTGTGGCTCAGATAGTATTCAAAATGATACCCAACAATGAAGACAGAAAAGATATTGCACAGGACGTTTACCTGAAAGTCTTTCAAAACCTGCGAGGCTTCAGATTTCAATCAAAACTCTCCACCTGGGTAGCACAGATTTGCTATAATATCTGTCTTAATTATCTTGAAAAAAAGAAATTGATATTCCCCGGAAATTTCTCAAACACTGATGATAATGCCGACGACGCTCTGGATATACTCAGCAACAGGAATCATTCACTTAAAAATGACACTGAAGATTTCCTCTTTCAGAAAGAGCTTTCAGAAATTCTGAAAATTGAAATTGAAAATCTTTCACCGGTATATAAAACACTTATCTCCCTGTATCACAATGAGGAATTAAGCTATGCAGAAATAGCACAGATTACCAGTCTTCCGGAGGGGACAGTTAAAAACTACCTCTTCAGGGCACGGAAAGAACTAAGGGACAGTATATTGCTTAAATATAAAAAAGAAGCTTTATGAAAAACATACATCTTACAGATCTTGAAATTCAGGAATTCCTTTTTGAGGAATCAGATCCTGACCATGACATTTCCACTCATCTTCAGCAATGTGAGGAATGCAGAATTAAAGTTGATCAGTATAAATATATATTCGAAGCGGCAGGAAAAGAGAAAAAGCCGGTTTTCGGATTTAACCTCACTGAGCTGGTTATGGAACAGTTGCCATACCACAAAGTAGAGGTCTCAGCAGGGAAGTCATTAATTTATCTTATTTTGTTAATTGCATTGCCCGCAGCGGGAGTTCTGATTTTCCTTTTTTATACCAGGTTTTCAATCCTGCTTACCGGTATATCGCCATTCTTTATTTACCTGACTGCAACAGGCATGTTAAGTCTCCTTTTATTTCAGTCCATTGATGTCTATTTGCAGTATAAAAAGAAGATGAATGCCTTAGATATTTATTAATTTCTGCAACATCTGATACTCATGGCTGTCTAATCCAACATAACTTATAAAAACACAGATGAAAAAAATTATCAGCACAGCAGCAACCGTTATTGCACCTCTGACATTAAGTGCACAGGATGTAAATTCCGCTCATATGAATATGGAGGTCTTTAATGTGGTTGCGACCATATTTGTAGTAGGATTATTCATGGTATTTATCATGAATTTCATGAAAAGAGTTATTGACTTTCGTTTGAAACGGAAAATAATTGAAAAGGGGATCCCTGAAAATCTTGTTTCGTCAATTATGCAAACGAATCCAAAAGAAGACAGGAATATTAATGTGAAATGGTTTGCCATACTTGCAGGATTAGGTGTCGCGCTTACAATAATAAACTATACCCAGCCTCTTGGAATTCATTCCCTGGCAATTCTTGCATTTTGTATCGCTGCAAGCTTTCTGGGGTACTACTTTTTTACAAAGCAGGGGGATAAATCGTAAAGAGCAAAGCACACAGCCTGGGTCTCACCCCTAAATCCCCTGAAGGGGACTTTAAAGCCACTTTCCTTGTAATCAGCACTGCGAAACAACCGAAATCCATTCACCCTTTGAAGGGGGCAAGGAGGATGTTTCCGGGATTTCCTCAATCTCAATCTCAACCTCAACCTTAACCTTTTTGTTAAATCATGAAAACATCAGCTCTAAAATTAACATTATTAGGATGCTGCTTTATTGCAGGCAGCATGATCGTACCACTCAGAGGACAACTCAGCTCACCTTATGCCTACGACCCGGTATTGTACCACGAAACCGCTGTAAGGATCAATGACCTGGTTCATACAAAACTGGATGTGCGCTTTGATTTTAAAAAGCGATATCTATATGGTAAGGAATGGGTTACATTAAGACCACATATGTATCCGACCGACTCTTTGATACTCGATGCCAAAGGAATGGAAATCAGGAATGTCTCAATAATGAAAAAAGGAAACCCCATCCCTCTTAAATTTACTTATGACAACCGCCGCCTGAAAATTAAGCTTGATAAGGTTTATCAAAACACTGATAGCTATATAGTTTTTATTGATTATATCGCTAAACCGGATGAACTGCGAGGTGTAAAAAAGAATGGGAAAGGTCTGTATTTTATCAATCCCGACTCTGCGGAAAAAGATAAGCCGACGCAGCTCTGGACTGAAGGTGAACCCGAAGGCTCCTCTGTTTGGTTTCCGACTATTGATAAGCCAAACCAGAAAACTACTCAGGAGATCTCTATGACCGTTCCGGATAAGTTTGTGACCCTATCGAATGGCCGGCTTGCCTCACAAAAAATGAATAGTGACGGAACAAGAACAGATACCTGGAAAATGGAATTGCCAAATTCACCCTACTTATTTATGATGGCTGCAGGGGATTTTAAAATCCATAAAGACAATTGGAAAGGAAAGGAAGTGAGCTACTATTTAGAACCAAAATATGCTCCATACGCGAAAGAGATTTTTGGGGAAACACCTGAAGTAATTGAGTTTTTCTCAAATATTACGGGCATGCAATATCCCTGGAATAAATATTCTCAGATAGTTGTAAGAGATTATGTAAGCGGGGCAATGGAAAATACAACTGCAGCTGTTTTTGGCGAGTCAATGCAGGGAACAATCAAAGAGCTTGCGGACAGGTATTACAACACGGGGATTGCCCATGAATTATCTCATCAGTGGTTTGGTGATTACGTCACGTGCGAGAGCTGGAGTAACCTGACTCTGAATGAATCATTAGGTGTTTATGCAGAATATCTGTGGCTCGAATATAAGTACGGAAAAGATGTTGCCGACGCTCACAATTTTGAAGCTTTACATGGCTATCTGAAAGATAAGAATGAGGAGAAGAAACCACTTGTCCGTTTTCAATACAAAGAAATACAGGAGGTTTTTGATGGCGTGACTTATCAGAAAGGCGGCTGTATTATAAATATGCTGAGAAACTATATAGGGAAGGATGCTTTTTATAAAGGACTGAATATTTACCTGAAGGACAATGCATTTAAAGCTGCAGAATCGACACAATTGCGTTTGGCATTCGAAGAAGCCAGCGGACTGGATCTGAACTGGTTTTTTAATCAATGGTATTTTGGTGCCGGTCATCCCGATCTGGATATTTCATACAGCTGGGATGAAAATGCAAAAACACAAACCATTTATCTGAAGCAAACCCAGGAGGGTAAGGCATTTATTCTGCCCGTCAATATAGATTTTTATGCTGGCAATAAAGCAGAAAGGCGCAACATTTGGATGAGAGATAAAACAGATACGCTTACTTATAAATTTCCGGCGAAACCGGATCTTGTGAATTTTGATGCCGACAAAGTTTTGATTGCAAAAATTACTGATAACAAGACTCTTCCTGAATTTGGTTATCAATATTTCAATGCACCCCTGTTTGAAGACCGTTATGAAGCCATAGAAGCTGCCCTTGAAAAGCAGAATGAAAAAGACGGACAAAAGATTTTACTCGCCGCCTTAAAAGATAAATACTACGGGAATCGTATTAAAACTATTAATGGTCTGGACACAGCCAATGCGAAAATTATAAATTCAGCCGTCCCAGTGTTGAGGGAGCTTACTGCCGGTGATGAAAATAATCTTGTAAAAGCGGCGGCAATAACATTTCTTGGAAAATTAAAACAAGACAACAACATATCAATTTTTGAACAATCATTAAAGACTGAATCTTATGCCGTACAGGGCGCTTCACTGGTTGCGATTGGTCTTACAAATCCCGGTAGGGCAATGAAACTTGCCAGAGAATATGAAAATGACAGCAAGCATCAGGTTTCAGATGCCATACTAATTCTGTATTGTACATATGGAGGGAATGAGCAATGGAATTATATCTATGAATTATTCTCTTCATTGAAACCCCCGAAAAGATTTAATATTATTGAAAGCTTCGCAAGTCTGACAGGGCGGGTCGAAAATCCGGTTTTTGCAAAACGAGGTATCACAGCAATAAAAGAATTAGGGATCCTGGGTAAGCAATTTGGTGTTTCCGGTAAGGTTATTGAATTGCTCAAAGAAGTCAAAAAGAGAAGAACAGCGTTAAATGACGACACTTCTGCCCGGTTGGTTGATGAAGCGATAGGACAGATTGGTTTGCACCCCTAAATCCCCTGAAGGGGACTTTAAACCACTTTCCTTGTATACAGAACTAAGAAACAACTGAAAGCCATTCCCCCTTTGAAGGGGGCAAGGGGGATGTTTTCAGAAAAAGGAAAAAACCAGAATTTTTTTTTGGAGGTATTGAATAATCTGTGAACTTTATGTCACGGTTTAACTCTTAATTGATTGCTCTATGAAATCTTTACTTCATTCTATCCTGCTTATGACTGCAGTTCTTTTCACGGCGTGCAGCTCACCTGAATCTAACAAACCAATAAGTCTTCATCCTCAGAATCCGCATTACTTTCTTTATCTCGGTAAGCCTGTGGTTCTGATTGGCTCGACCGAGCACTACGGAGCAGTTATGAACCTCGATTTTGACTATATCCCCTATCTTGATGAGCTGGCTGCAAGCGGACTCAATATCACCCGTACATTTTCCGGTGTTTATGTTGAGCCGGGCGGAGCTTTCGGTATCATTAAAAATACTATGGCCCCGGCACCGGAAAGATATATAGCGCCATGGGCACGAAGCTCTGAACCAGGGTATTCAAATGGTGGAAATAAGTTTGATCTGAGCAAATGGGATGAAGCATATTTTGCCAGGCTTAAAGATTTCATTACAGAAGCCGGCAAAAGAGGAATCGTTGTGGAGCTTGATCTTTTTTCAAATTACTATGATACAATCCAATGGAAACTCTGCCCGATGAATTCAATTAATAATATAAATAGGACAGGAAATATTCGCGATCATAAGGAAGTATTGTCGCTGCGGCACCCTGAAATGCTTGCTGAGCAGGAAAAGGTGGCAAGAATGATTATCACAGAACTAAAGGATTTCGGCAATCTGTATTATGAAGTGTGCAACGAACCATATTTTGGCGATACCCTGGCCCTGAGGGAGTGGGAAGTTCACATGACAGCGATTGTAGCAGATGCGGAGAAGGATTTTGTCAATAAGCATCTTATTTCCAATAATATTCAGAACTTTAAAAAGCTGGTTCCGGAGCCCAGGCCGTATGTTTCAATCTACAACTTTCATTATTCGGAGCCTCCGGTTACTGTCCCGTTAAATTATCATCTGAACATGCCACTTGGTGATAATGAAACAGGATTCAGAGGGATTGAAGGTACAATTTACCGGATCGAGGCATGGCGGTTCCTGATGGCTGGAGGAGCGCTATTCAATCATCTGGATTATTCCTTCACTACTGAAAATGAGGATGGAAGCTACGTCGTTCAGAAGGGTGAGCCGGGAGGCGGAAGCAAAGAGCTCAGGGAGCAATTCAGAATACTTGCAGGCTTTATGAAATCGCTGGACTTTGTTAACATGAAACCAATTGATAAAGATGCTGTAAGATCCCTCAGTGAAAACACTTCCATCGAGGGACTTGTTGAAGGAGGCAGGAAATGGGCTCTGTACTTATCAGTAAAAGACACAGCAAGCATCTCATCGGTATTTGAAATTAACCTGCCGGCAGGATCATATAGTCTAACCTGGACCGATACCAAGACAGGATCAGAAACATCTGAAACCCGGAACGATCCGAACGGTGGCTGGTTTCAGATCAAATCACCTGAATATTTGAGAGATATTGCAGTGAAGATTGAAGTAAAGTAAAGTCGAAGGGCGTGGAGCATCAAAACTGTTGCTGGTTGCTGGTTGCTGGGTACCCTGCCCGGATGCTTCGTCGGGTAACACAACCGCCCTTTATTGCCGGGCCGCTACAAACCATTATCATCCAACTCAGATCTGCTCAAGGAATTACGGTTTGTCATTATCAGGATAATCAATATCAGTCCCCATATTAATGACAGCATCCAAGTCGATCCATTTTTATCTCCTAACCTATTCAATTGCAGACCTGCATTACTTAGTTCATACGTGATGTTTGCCCCCCAATGAATCCCAAATGCAAGCCAAAGTGATTTATTTATAACGACAGAAAAACTTAAAACCAACCCCAATAGAAACAGATAAGATAATACTGACAGATCATCATTAAGTCTCCAAATATGGTTTAATACATAGATTGTAGCAGATATCAATATCCAGACAATTGGCTTTACAGATTTCAAATGTCCGTATAAATATCCCCGAGTTAAAATATCCTCAGCAATTGAAGGGAAAAAAGTTATGACCAAAGTCAGAGGAAGACTTTTCAGAAAGAAGCTAAATGATTGTATATTTTTTAACTCTTCAAAATTTAATCTAACTGAAAGTATGATTGATAAACTGAATGAAACAATTCCTACTAATAGACCTCCAAGTAATATTGAATACCATTTTCCAGTAATTGATAGGCCATATCCTTCCAATAGCCTCCATCCTTGCAATCTGCAGAGCAATATTGCTGCAGCTAAAAAGCCAATCTTAAATACAGCAGTTATCCAAAAAGGATGAAAAAATTCCGGAAAATGGTAAATACAAAAAAGGAAAATAAAGCCAGCGATAATTGATATCCAATTTTTCATTGTGCGCTTTTTACAAATTTATGAATTAAATAACTGCCACAATAAGCCGATTGCTACAATATGTGAATGCACGAGGAAGCATCAGGACCTGGCAGGGTTTACCAAGAGTAAAGGATACACGCAGTGAATAAACAATGAACCTAGAAAAAAAACGGTTTATAACTAGGACGGTTTAATTAATTGCCTTCAGACTTCGCCGCGTGTAACAACCCTTAAATTTGTCTAAATGGAAGAGGCGGCTACGGCTGGCACGGTCGGCAGCCCGGACATAATTTTCTGAAATGCCGGTTATTTTTGCGATCTCATGATAACTGAAATCTTCCAGGTAAAGGATCATTATCGCTTTTTCAATATATGATAACTGGTTAATAGCCAGGTAAAGCTTATCCTTGTTGTCAGATTCTATGTTTTTGTGATCGGCAATGTACCGGAGCAAAACCCAGCTTTTTGATTGAGGATAAGATCGAAGACCATGAATGGTTGAGTACTCTGGTCAAATTAACAGTAAGTGAGCTTTCTGAGCCAATACCGAAGAAAGAAGAAAAAAAAGAGCCCTGACTCTTAACAGGGAAGCCATCGATAGCAGTCATTGTATGTCGGCCCTTTTTCCAGGGTCATAACCTCCGACTTTTTCATCCTCCGGAAAAAATAATTGAAAAAAAATTTGCGCAATCAAATAGTTGCGCTTATATTTGCAACCAGATAATTGCGCAATCAGAATATCATGGAAACACGAAGAGATGCATTTCAGGCAATAGCCGACCCGACACGAAGGGCAATATTGCTATTGATCGCTGCTCAGGCAATGACACCGAATGCAATTGCAGGAGAATTTCACACCAGCAGACAAGCGGTCTCAAAGCATATTCAGATTCTTACCGAATGTGAATTGGTGAAACAGGAACAAAAAGGAAGAGAAATCTATTATCACATTAATGTAAATAAGATAAATGAAATAGATAAATGGGTAGAACAGTTCAAAAAGATAGTGGAAACTCAGTTCTCTCAACTCGACCAGGTATTATTAACACTAAAAAAACAGAAAAATGGAAAATAATATTCTAGATTTTATAGTAGACAAAGCAGCAAAAACGGTATTAATAACCCGGGAATTTGATGCTGGTCTTTCACTGGTTTGGGATGCTTTTACCAAACCGGAAATTCTCGACCAATGGGTAGCGCCGAAGCCATGGACGTCAAGGACAAAATTTATGGATTTCAGGGTTGGCGGACGAAGATTTTATGCGATGGTAAGTCCTGAAGGACAGGAGCGCTGGATAATTCAGAAATACACTTCCATCAGCCCCAAAACCAATTTCAAAATGTTTAATACTTTTGCGGACAAAGATGAAAACGCTGAGTTACCGGGTTCCGATTGGGATTACACCTTTAGTGAACAAAACGGAAAAACAACGGTGCGTATTTCGATTTATAATGAGTCTCTTGCCCGTATGGAGAAGATGATCGAAATGGGCTTTAAAGAAGGATACACCGTTAGCATGACCAACCTGGAAAACCTATTGGCAACATTATCCAAAAAATAACAGGATTTCAATGAATGACGCTTGATTTAAATCCTAACAATCAAGGTGGTAAAAAGATACTTGAACGGATTTCAAAGGGAAGGTAGGTTTTTTGCTCGTCATCTAACCAGTTTCATCATGACATGAAACCTCCGTCCCGATAATTTTATCTCGGAATACTTTTATCGTTGTTTTCGTCATTTCTAAGCTAATCAGAGACCTTTTAACAGATTCCGGCGGGCATATTTATAATCCATCGTTTAAGTTGGCGTAAATGAACTCTTTTTTAATAAAAGCGATAGATAAATAGACAGACTCCCGTTAGTGGCAAGCCTCAACGGATCTGTCACATCAACGAAATTTCAGATTTGATCATTACCTTCGCAAGACAAATTAATTTAATCTATAAGATGAATTTTGATCAATTATACAAACAAATATCTCAGGAAGAAATATGTGACTCCAATAATGTATTCACAATGGTTGGACAAGATTATTTTGCTGTCACCGCTGGTAAGAAAGATCATTGTAACTCCATGATAGGTAGTGGAGGTGGTTTCGGACTCCTTTTCAGGAAACCCACTACTTGGTGTGTCCTTCGAGCTGACCGATATACGCTTGAAATGATTTTAAAGAGCAAACATATATGATGATACGTATTTGGGGAAATCACCAATGTTTGGATTATCAGCCCTAAAAGTCTATGAAAGAAAACTATCAACCCGCTCATCAAACTTGTGGAATATTTTGACCTTGTTTTAATTGACTGTAACTTTAAACTATTGACTTCGTCCTATTACAAAGAGTTTAAATTATGAAAAGAGGATTACTTGTATTGTTATGTTTTTTAACATTTATTACCTGTAAAAGTCAACATCTTCCTGAAAAACAACAAATACTAAATGCAATCGACAGCATAAGAACACGATTTCATATACCCGGAATTACATTTGGAGTTGCTAATTGTGATAGCATATTAATAATTGGTGCTTTAGGTATAAGGCAAATAAATACAGCAGACTCAGTTACAATAAAAGATAAATTTCATATCGCTTCATTAGGAAAAGGTTTGTTTTCATTTATTGTTGGAAAGCTCGTAAATGAAGGTAAGATTACCTGGGATACCAGATTTTTTGATTTATTTCCTGAAATGAGAGAAACCTCAAGAAAAGAATATCTTGCTTTGAAATTAAAGGACCTGTTATCTATGCGAACAACATTGCGAAGTTTAAATGACTGGAGTGTAAAACAGACCATCGATGTGTATAATGAAAAATATAAGGATGATAGATTCTCTTACTATAAATTTGCAGAATATGCACTTTCATTGGAGCCTGTCAAATATGACGCAGGTCAATTTTACAATTATACGAGTATGGGTTATGTTCTGGCTTGTCTGATGATTGAAAAGGCAAGTGGATTAAAATATTCCCAATTATTGAATAAAACAAACAGCGATTTAGGCGTAGACTTTTTTATTGGTTGGCCTTTAGATTTTTCTGATAATCAGCCTAGTGGTCATTTAGTCCCATCTGAATCAGGATGGGGTGAAAGCAAGATACTTGAGATACATAATGGTGATAAATATACAGAATGGGGGGAAGATTTTTTATATTACAATATTCCATCCGGACATCATAGTATTTCGGTGACAGATTATTTAAAATATTTACAATTAAACCTGAATGGACTAAGAGGACAGGACAACTATCTGACATCAACAACATACGATTTCATTTTTAACGGAGCAAAAGAATATTCCATGGGTTGGGGTAATGAAACTGTAAACGGGAATCATTATTACAGTCATAGCGGAAGTGCTGGAAATTATTATGCGAATGCGATAATCATTAAAGAACCTGGTATCGTAATATCAATTATGGCAAATGCCGGGAATGGAGAAACTAAATGGGGCTTATTACAAATAATCAGATATCTTGAAAAAAAATACGCCACATAAAGCCGGCAGAGGACTATATAAATATGATACACAGACAATAAAAACTAC
The DNA here is from genome assembly GCA_963792925.1 of uncultured Bacteroidales bacterium. Taxonomy (GTDB): domain Bacteria; phylum Bacteroidota; class Bacteroidia; order Bacteroidales; family VadinHA17; genus LD21. The sequence continues at coordinate 40,613 of CAWBYC010000008.1, forward strand.
GAAGCTACATGATAGAAACAGGAAGACTCTTTTAGAGACGATCGCAAAGCACCTCTATAGCTCTCTGTGCTCCCCTGCCTACCGGCAGGCAGGCCTGTGTCCCTCTGTGTAAGTTCTTATTTCTGCTAAGAATGAGTCTGTGTCGCACAAATATTCACATTTAATATCCTTCACAGTGATAAATTACTATCTTCGAGATGGTTTGAACTATTAATTTTTAAAAAGTATGAACAGACACATATTTTTTTCAGTTGTAGTGCTACTCATGACTGCATTTAATCATGCCTGGGGCCAGGATTTGAAACTCAATAATCTTGAGTATTTCGAAACACAAGGTGTCAACGTCCTTGTATACAGTAACCTTTTTACGGGAGGTTTCAATGATGAGAAGAACGCGGGTATAGAATTGATTCACCATGGCGTAAGAACAGCACAAGGCGGTGCTGTAAGACTTTCCAGCACTCCGGAACAGTGGGATCTTGTACCCGCAGTGTCAAACCGAAAGATAGACCGATCGGCCAAAACCGTTGAGGCATCTTTAAGGTATAAAGATTTCGATTTTGATTCGCGCGTAGTTGTCACGGCGAAAGGTAATGGTGTTGAGATCTCTGTTTACCTTGATAAACCAATTCCGGAGATCCTTGAAGGTAAAGCAGGATTTAATCTCGAGTTTCTACCTTCGCAATACTGGGCAAAGACCTATCTGATGGATGGGCGTCCCAACCGCTTCCCACGCTACGCGGTAAGTAATACTATTACGAAACCAAACAGTGAGAAAATCAAACAATTCAAAGGGTATGTAACTTCCGATGACAGGGGTACGGGCAAATTTATTGAACCACTTCCTCTCGAAACCGGCCATACTTTACTTCTTGCACCCGATGCCCCTGAACGTTTGGTGAAAATCACCTCGCCAGATGCCGATCTTATGCTCTTCGACGGCCGTATGCTGGCGCAAAACGGCTGGTATGTGGTTCGCAGTTTAATTCCGGCAGGAAAAACAGGCAAGGTATTGACCTGGACAGTTGAACCAAATGCCATTAAAGGTTGGATAAGAGAACCGAATATAGGTTTTTCACAGGTAGGCTACATTCCCTCACAAGCTAAAGTCTCTGTTATTGAACTCGACAAAAAAGACATACCTCTTGCTAAAGCATCAATCTATAAAATAACCGGCGACGGTAATGCTGCTGAAGTTTATAGTGGCAATATCGTACCATGGGGCAACTATTTTAAATACAACTATGTGAAATTTGATTTCTCTTCGGTTAAAGCTCCGGGTATATACTACATTCAATATGGCAACTTTAAAACAAATAATTTCTTAATTGAAAAAAACGTCTACGATAAAATCACTGATGCCACCAGTGATGTATGGATCCCGATACATATGGATCATATGTTCGTTAATGAAGCTTACAGGGTATGGCATGGTGAGCCTTTCAAGGATGGTTATCTCCAGGCTCCGCCAAATACCGATCACTTTGACATGCATTATCAGGGCCCGACAACTGATACCAGGTATAAAGCGCTGGAATTGATTCCAGGATTAAACACAGGCGGATTTTTCGACGCCGGGGATTTTGATATTGAGACAGGCTCGAACATCAGCGTGGTAGAGAATTTTGTCCAGACATGGGAGTATTTCAAACCCTTACGGGATGAGACTTTCGTAGATGAGAAACATCGCTATGTTGATCTTCACCGCCCCGATGGAACACCCGATGTACTGCAATATATCGAGCATGGAACATTGAACCTGGTTGCTCAGGCGGAGAATATCGGCCACATGGCACAAACACTCACTAACTCGGTTCTTGATAATTATCATCATCTTGGTGACGCAGCCTCGATAACTGATGGCCTTCCATATAATCCAAACCTTGGCCCTTACGAAATAGCCCCCGACGGCCGCTCAAGTGGAGTCAAGGATGATATGTGGGCATTTACAAGCCGTAATCCCGGCCTCGATCTGCAGGCAGCGACGATGTTTGCAGAAGCAAGCCGGGCATTGAAAGGTTATAACGACGATCTTTCGGCGAGAGCCTTGAAACAGTCAAAAAGGCTTCTTACAGAGGGAACGGAATTACTGGTAAGACAGCCAGAGGATAGCTTAGGCTGGGGAAGATCAGCAGATGTCGCGACTAACCTTCAGCTATATATTTCAACCGGGGAGCAACAATACATCAATAAATTTCAGGAACTCCTGTGGCCTGCTCTTGAGAGTTACCTGAATTTAAACCTTCTGACAGCCTTAAATGCCATACCGCACATGGATGCGTCGTACAAAGACAAGCTCAGGCCTTATGCTGTAAAGTACAATGAATACATCAAAAAGCTTGAGAAAGAGAACCCTTACGGAGTACCTATCGGTCTGGGTAACTGGGCAGGGATCAGAGCCTTGTTAAATTTTGGAACCACAGTCTGTTTTGCAAACAAATACTTCCCCGATATTGTAGATGCCGGCAATGCTTTCAAGATCAGCAACTGGTTATTTGGCTGCCATCCGTATCATAACTATTCGTTGGTGGCAACTGTTGGTGCCGCTCGTCCTAAATCAGTCTTCTATGGAAGTAACAGGGCGGACTTCTCATTTATTCCGGGCAATGTAGCGCCAGGTCTGTTATTCAGAAAACCTGACCACTTTGAAAACTACGACGATTGGCCATTTCTGTGGGGCGAAAACGAGGGCACAATTGCCGGAAACACCAGTTATCTCATTTTTGGATCAGCATTTAAGAATCTGGTAAAATAACAGGGACTTCCATTAACCGCAAAGGACGCAGAGAAAGGAGTGAGGAGTGAGGAGTGAGGAGTGAGATTCCTGACGCCTGACGCCCTTCAAGATGTATTATGTATAATAGGCGATAGGCGATGGGTTGGCGCAGAGCATAGTGCTCAGGGCGGAGGGAAAGTCAACTCTGTGGCCCTCTGTGCTCTTCTGTGGAACTCTGTGTAAGTTCCTGAGGTTTGCATGTTATACGCTTCACGCCTTCTTATGCTCGCCCTATGTTTTCCTTGTAACCAATTTACATTTTATAAGTATTCAAGTTAGATTCCGGTATTGACCTACATGAGCATTTTTAGCCTCATAAGTGGGATATACCGTCTGTCCTTTCAGAAAAGGCAACATTTGACAACTATAGTTGTCATTAATAAAACATAGAGAATGAAATACAACTCAAAGAAAATCATATTAACGGCAGGATGGAAAGCTCTCATCGTGGTAATAATTTTAACCTCATGTTCTGCAAAACACTTGCTGATTGACGAATCCATATTAAATTGGATGAAAGATGAAAATGTGCCGACAGTAGGTATCTGTATTATAGAAGACGCCAAAGTACAACAGGTCAGGATGTTTGGAAATATTGAATATCATTCTCCTGCACCTGTAAATACGCTGTTTAATATTGCATCATTGACCAAACCTTTATTGTCAATGACAACATTAAAATTAGTCAGCAATGGACAGTGGGACCTGGATGAACCTCTGTGTCATTATTGGACTGACCCCGATGTTGTAAATGATTCTTTAAACAGAAAACTAACAACCCGTCATGTACTTAGCCACCAATCAGGCTTACCAAATTGGAGAGGACATGAACCCAATGGGAAACTGACCTTTGCATTTGAACCAGGTACACAATGGAAATACTCCGGTGAAGGATTCGAATATCTTCGGAAAGCATTGGAAAATAAATTCAATATTCCAATTGAAAGATTAGTTGACTCCATGCTATTTAAACCTTTGAATATGAATGATACCCGGTTTTATTGGGATAAAACAATGGATACAACCCTTTATGCTGACAGGTACGATAAAGATGGGAAACTGTATGAAAAAGAAAAATGGTATTCGGCAAATGCTTCAAACCTGGTTCTGACAACCGTTGAGGATTATGGAAAGTTCGGTGTTGCAATACTTAAAGGAAATTATTTATCTCAAAAGGTACAAAATGAGATGATCCAAAAACAAGCTATGTTAGAAAATGGAATTGAGGTTGGTTTGGGGTGGTTCATGATAAAAAATCTGATTGATGGAGGTTATGTTCTATACCATTCCGGAAGTAATCGTGGCCAAAACACCAAAATTTTTCTTTTGCCAAAATCAAAAAAAGGGATAATAATTTTTACAAATGGAGAAAATGGGAATAAGGTATGTGAGAAAATTATTTCCGGATATTTTGAATCAGGAAAAGAAATATTAGACCGTCTTAAATAAAAGTCGCGTATAGCACAGGGCACAGAGCACAGGGGAAAATCAGCACAGGCTCTCCACCACAAAGCCGATTGTTGAAGTAAATATTAAACATTTTAAAAAAAGCCCTATCTTTGTCACACTAATAACGTTGGATGTTTAAATATAAAGCGGATCTGGTAAATTAAATAACCTTGGTATTCTACTCAAGGTTATCCCATAATTGAACTCAGGCATATTCATGCCGGAGTATAATATTTCTATATATCAATAACAAGTTGAGGTGTGGCAGGACTATCTGGTAGTAATATGCTATTTATCTCAAAATAATAGTTTTAAACATCATGAGTAACGAAAATAAATCAATACACGAATTCGACTTCGATTTAATCTGTGAATATTTTTCAAACCTCGAACGTCAGGGGCCTGGCAGTCCCGAAATAACCATTAAAGCATTGAGCTTTATTGATAATCTTTCCCAAAAATCCCATATTGCCGACATTGGTTGCGGAACAGGAGGTCAGACAATGGTGCTGGCACAGCAAGCCCCGGGACACATTACAGGAATCGATTTGTTTCCCGCTTTTATTGACTTGTTCAACTTAAATGCCGGTAAACTGAATCTTCAGGATAGAGTTAAAGGTGTTGTAGGTTCGATGCATAACCTTACTTTTCAGAATGAAGAATTGGATCTGATCTGGTCGGAAGGCTCAATCTATAATATCGGTTATAAAGAGGGCTTGAAGGAGTGGAGGAAATTCCTGAAAACAGTAGGCTTCATAGCCGTTTCAGAAGCATCATGGTTTACTGAAGAACGGCCTGCTGAAATCGATGAATTCTGGATGGATGCTTATCCTGAGATAGACACTATTCCAAATAAGGTTGATCAGATGCAAAGAGCCGGATATCTGCCCGTTGCAAGCTTTATCCTGCCTGATATCTGCTGGACAGAACATTTCTTTTCTCCGCAAGTTATGGCTGAAGAAATCTTCCTGAAGAAATATGCAGGGAATAAAGTTGCTGAAGATTTTATAGCAAACTGCAGGCATGAAGCTCTGTTGTACTCCAGGTATAAAGAGTATTATGGCTATGTTTTCTATATAGGAAAGAAGATTTAAGCACAGGGCTCAGGGCACAGGGTACAGGGGAAAATCTCTGTGGCCCATTGTGCTCCTCTGTGGCTCTTCTGTGTAAGTAACACCATGCTCCGAAGACACCCCCCTTCAGGGGGGCAGGGGGGCAACGCAGAGGACGCAGAAGACGCCGCCGCCTTTACACCGTTGCACCTTTATGCCTTTGCACCTTTTTTATTTATATAGATTATTTGATTTTCTTTACAAAAGCAGTATCTTTGTATAGGGAATTGCATTTTCTTTACAGATGAAGAATCAAATGAATAAAAAATTTACTTTTTTATACAGATGAAAGAATTTAAAATTCTGCCAATGCTTCCTATTAATCAGGATATTGAAACTAAAACAGTTTTGAAAAGCCTTCCTTCTGCTCATGCTTCACTGGCCGAGCTAAAGGGTATTGCATCCATCATGCCAAACCAGAGTATATTAATTAATACCCTGGGGCTTCAGGAAGCTAAAGACAGCTCAGCTATTGAAAACATAATAACAACACACGACGACCTTTATAAATCGGAACTTAAACTCAATCAATTCAGATCATCACAGGCTAAAGAGGTTCAAAACTATATAGCAGCAACAAAATCAGGATTTGACCTTGTTTCTGAAACAGGAATGCTTACTTCGCGGACTATCCTAAGAATTCAGGAAATACTCGAAGGCAATGATGCAGGCTTTCGTGTCCTGCCGGGAACTGCACTGAAAAATTCTGCAAGCGGGGAGATAATCTATACTCCGCCACAGGATCCTGAAGAGATCAAAAGTCTAATGTCTGATCTTGAAAAATTCATCAACGACAGGGAATTATGTGATTTTGATCCACTTGTCAAAATGGCGCTTATACATTATCAGTTTGAGAGTATTCATCCATTCTATGATGGTAATGGCAGAACCGGCCGAATATTAAATATTCTCTATCTTATTAAGGAAAAATTGCAGGACCTTCCGATTCTTTACATAAGCAAATTCATTATTAGGAATAAAGCTGATTATTACAGGCTTTTGCAGGAAGTAAGGACAGGTAATAACTGGGAGGAATGGCTTCTTTTCATGATCAAAGCCGTAGATCAGACTTCAAGGGAAACCATTGATTTAATCTTCAGGATCCGCGAGCTTATGATGTATTTTAAACATACACTGCGTGACAACTACAAATTCTATAGTCAGGATTTACTCAACAACCTGTTCAAACATCCTTATACCAAAATTGAGTTTATACAGCACGACTTAAATGTCTCAAGAATTACTGCGGCCAACTACCTTAATCAACTATCAGATGATAAGCTACTTACGAAAATGAAACTAGGTACGGCAAATTATTATGTAAATGATGCTCTTTTTAAGTTGCTCTCTGAGAGATAGAAGGCCAAATCCGTAACCGCAGAGGAAAAAACGAAGAGGAAGAAGCCGGACTATCTTCCCGAACCAAATGTGAGTACATTTAAACTATTATCGCTTGCAGTGGTTATTCTATTATTAACAACTCAGAAACAGAAGTCAGATCATGCGCATAAAAGTTACTTTTTCGCTAATCACTATCGTTTTATTTTTGGCAATAGTTACCTCGCCTTCATCCTCTCTTGCACAACACATCACCGACCCGGATTCACTTTCAAAAAATGCATCAAAGTGGAACCAGCAAGAACGAAAAGTTCTGAAGGGGAACAAAGTGCATAAGCTTTCACAGGGATTACCCATTGCACCATTTAGCAAAGGCGGAGAAAAAGAGAATGAACTGAAAGATTATATTACAGAACAAAAAGTAGCCGGTCTTCTGATTTTACAGGATGGAAAGATTCGGTTAGAACGCTATGCTCTCGGACACAGCAAATCCAACCGATGGTCTTCACTGTCTGTTGCAAAGTCTGTAACAAGCACCCTTGTGGGTGCTGCTATCAGGGATGGTTACATTAAAAGTGTTGATGACTACATTACAGATTATATCCCCGAATTAAAGGGGAGCGCCTACGATAGTGTGAAGATCCGGCATCTCCTCACCATGACCACAGGTATTAGATGGAACGAAAACTATACTGATCCGAATGGTGACATTGCCAGATTTTCTACAGATTCGATTGAGCCAGGCATGAATGCGACAGTTAGTTACATGAGACGTTTACCGGCTGAAGAAGAACCAGGTAAAAAATTTTTGTATAGTACAGGTGAAACTCATTTACTGGGGGTACTTGTAAGCGCAGCAACCCGTCAAAACTTGTCAGACTACCTTTCCTCGAAGATCTGGAAACCTTACGGTATGGAGCAGAATGCAACATGGACCCTGGATAGAACAGGCCAGGAATTGGCAGGATGTTGCCTGCAAATGACACTCCGTGATTTCGCAAGGTTCGGACAATTCGTTCTGGAAGATGGCCGCATCAATGGCGAATCCATTGTTCCCGGTAATTGGTTCAAGACAGCAACTCAAATACAAGTGCCGCTATGGCCCGGTGGCGGCTATGGATATGGATGGTGGATTTTTAATAGCAGAAGTTTTGATGCACTGGGGATCTATGGCCAGAGAATCCATGTCGACCCTTCAAGAAGACTGGTTATTGCAGTCAACAGTGCATGGCCTGAGGCTGAAAGTAATGAGCGGCAATTAGCTTTCGCCAAATTTCTTACATCTATTAACAAGGAAGTCGATAAGGAGCAGAAAGGCACTCAAACGAATAAAGTGGCAGCCAACACAGGCCAGCTTGAAATCCAAGTCCATTAACCGCACGAGGACGCAGAGGAAAAAACGCAGGACGCAGAGGTAGAAGCCGCCTTTACGCCGTTGAACCCTTAGCCTTTGCGCCCTTACGCCTTTGCGCCGTTACGCCATAACGGGGCGTTTCCTCCCGCAGGGGATCTACATGCGTTAACAGCATACGACACAGAGTGCTACCTAATTGAACTTCCGAGAATTATTTCTTAAATTTACTCAAATTATTTTTTATGGAAATAATTCTGAAAAAACTTACCAGAAATCACCTGCTGCTGTTTTTCCTGATTTTTCTTATTTCCGCAGTATTTTATTACTATAAAATCGGGCTCAGTGATCTATGGAGTGATGAGACGTATACCAAATCAATGTTACAAGGCAACCTGGCTCATTTTTACTCCATGTTTAAAAACGATCTGCACCCGCCATTATATTACCTTGGATTAAGATTGTTCACAGGTTTGTTCGGTTTTTCCGCTACATCACTAAGGGCATTTTCCGTTCTCGGAGTATTGGCAATTTTGTCATTAGGATATTTTGCAGGTCAACGTATATTTGGTAAACAAGGTGCACTGTATTTTTGCCTGATGCTTATTTCCGTTCCGATGCTGGCAGTATATTCCCATCAGGCCAGAATGTACAGCTGGGCAGCTTTTTCTGTAACAGGCGTATTTATATATTCCTGTTTGTACCTGAGAACAGGGAAAACCCTGGATTTGATTCTACTTTTCATTTTCACCGTGGCAGCAATGTATATCCACTACTATAGCACGATTGCTGCTTTTATGGCGAACTTGTTTGTTTTTCTTCAACTTATCATTACTAAAAACAAAAAATGGCATATTCACCTTATTTCGTTTATTATAGCTGCTTTGCTGTTCCTCCCGTGGCTATCTATGTTTATTATTCAGATAAAAAGGGTTCAGGGCGCTTTTTGGGCCCCTGAAGTAAGCCTCCCGTCTATTCTGTCGTGTTTTACCATTCCATTCTCCGAACAGTTCTGGACAAGTGGAAATTCAGAATCCTGATTGCTCTGATGTACGCTCTTATCGTCCTGACTATAGTATTGAGTTTTAAAAAATCGTTTTCTGAGTACAGGACAGCTCTCTGGCTGTCGTTATTTATTTTTGCAGGAACATTGTTTTGTGCGGGAATTATTTCCCTGTTTTCACAACCAATACTGTATTCCAGGTATGTCGCGGTTATTGTCACCATGTTAGTTGTGCCTGCGACAATACTTCTTACGCGGATAAAGATGAAAATGCTGAAAGTTGTCTCGATAGTAGTTATCTTATATCTCGGCTTACGGATTTCTCTTTCAGCATTCTCTTTTTCATACGGACCATATAAACAAACGATGGACTATATTAGCCACTCTTACCCCGGGATCAGGAAGATTTTGCATATTACTGAAGTTAGCAGGCCCAATGGTTGAATACAATGCAATCAGGTCTAAAGCATTACTGGCTCCGGGCAGATATGTCGAATGTTGATGCTTTCCCCGAAATACGCCAATACTCAACGCCGGGAGAATTTCTGCAGCCCCGTGAAGAATTCTGTGTGGTAAGATTTCACAATCTGGAATTGAATATAAAAAATCTGGACCTTGTTTTATCGGAATCGGAACTCATTAAAAAAGATACCGTATTCGACAACAAGTTTAATAACGGGATTTACATTCAACTCTACCTTCTGAAATATAAAGGCAGCGGGAGATCAGACATTTATTAATCAATTTGAATAAAATGCATTTACCACGGAGGACCCGGGTATCAGGAGTTCCATGTCCTTACGCCATACCGTACTGAACATCTATCTTAAACACCTGTTTCATTCTATGTAATTTATCACTGCAAAATGAGAAGAATAATTGCTGCTATCAGTATGACAATTGACGGGTTTTCGACCATACGGCCGTGGACCCGGATGAGGAAATACATCAGCACTATAGTGATCTTTTGAATGAAGGTGGCTTGCTCTTATACGGAAGGATAACCTATCAGCTTATGGAAAGCTACTGGCCGTCTGTCGTAAAAAATCCAACCGGCAACAAATCCATTGATGAATTTGCAGTTGCAATTGATAACATTCCTAAGATTGTTTTCTCACGCACATTGAAAAATGTTGACTGGGGTAATACAATACTGAAAAAGGAAATCAAAAAAGAAGAAATCCTGGAACTCAGACAGCAGACAGGTAAAAACATATTTGTCGGCAGTCCGGGTTTAATCGTAGCTTTAACCCGGCTTGACCTGATTGATGAATACCAGCTCTGCATCCATCCGGTTGTTTCAGGAACCGGTTTGCCATTATTTAAAAATATCAGGGATAAAATTAATTTCAAGCTCCTGAAAACAAAAACATTTACCAGTGGAGCAGTGATCCTTTATTATGTGAGGAGTGAGGAGTGACCCAACATCCTTCGTGTCTCCGATCTGGAATAAGTCATTTACCCAAAAGAACTCCTGCTTTTAATGAGATTATTTAGAACTGCCACGGAGTTCCCCCAAGGGGAAAGGTGGTTCCAGTGCTAATTCGAAGCTAACTCCTTCCCCTGGGGAAAGGCTGGGAAGGGGGTATCTGGAAATGAATATAACACCAGTTATTAAATTTGAAGCTCCTACCTTTTCTCGTAGGAGGGTACTTTGTGGTAAAAAAAATATTCAGCAACCAGCAATTTATGTAAAATTATTTTACGATTATCTGTAAAAATTATTTACAAAATTTGAAAAGCACATTACATAAAAACGTATATATCATGCATATAGCATTTTGGCATCATTTTAGCCTCCCTTAATTTAATCAAGGGGGGACTTTAAGAGCCTCTTCCCTTGTATAAATACCTGCGAAACCAAAACGAAAGCCATTCCCCCTTTGAAGGGGGCAAGGGGGATGTGAAGGGTTCCGGTATTCCCTTGGTTTCACCCCTAAATCCCATAGCCGTCAACTTAAGAGATAATATGCGAAAATTTCTGAAATTCAGGGCGGAGAGCTCCCTTCCCTTATTATTTAAGAGGGCCGAGCGTTAAAAAATAGCCCTGTGGGCTATTTTAGCGAAGGAGCCAGACTGACGCGAGGGCTGGGGATGGGTTAAGGAAGGTTAAGGAGGAAAGGGTTAAGTGTAAGTTCTTATCTTTTTTATATCTTGTATCGTTTTAAAATACAAGCTATCAAATGGAAAAAATAACCCTTTTCATTTTAGTTACCTTTATTCTCTCCGGTTGCTCCGGCAGACTAACGTCAGACAAGAGAATTCAGCTTGAAAATCAGCTGAAAGAATTGGTTAAAGTTGATCAGATTGCAGCATACATTCCAACCGGAAAATACAAAGACTACACAAGAGAAAAGTGGAATAGCTTTAAAGACAGCGTATTTACTGTACATAAAAATATTGCCGAAGGATTATTGGATAAATATGGATTTCCCGGATTTGATAAAATAGGAAAGGAGAGTTCATCCGATTACTGGCTTTTAGTGCAACACTGCGATAAATTCCCGGAATTTCAGAAGAGGGTTCTTGTAGCAATGGACAAGGAAGTAAAAAAAGGAAATGCTGATCCAAAAAATTATGCTTATTTGTATGACAGGGTAAAAGTGAACGCAGGTGAAAAACAGATGTTCGGAACGCAGGTCACTTACGACCTGGAAACGACAGGCAGGGCTCTCCCAAAAATCGGTCTTGTTGATTCGGCAAATATTGATTCTGTCAGAAAAGCGTATAGTCTGGAACCGCTGAAAGATTATCTGAATATGATGACGAGTTCTCATTATGAGATGAACAAAGAATATTATGAGAAGCGGGGAATAGCCAAGCCTGATCTATATTAATTTATGGTGCAACGGCACAAGTTGTTTTCTCACAACTCGTCCCAAAGTCTCTAAGTCTCGAAAGTCCCGTCCGTTTAATTGAATAATGCCACCTAAACTATTTTATTGGAACAGGACAATTTCGTATCTTTTAGGGGGATTTTAAAAGAGCTATACCACAAAACGGCATTAGAATGAAATTACCACAACTATGAAAAAATATTTAAGTAACGACTTTGATCTTAGTGAGTATGTAAATGTATCTGATGAGTGTTCTGTTTGGTCTGCTCCATTCGGACTTAAACTGCTGGACTATATTGATTATAAACAAAATATCACTGCTCTCGATATTGGATTTGGAACAGGATTCCCTTTGACTGAGATTGCGTTGAGACTTGGAGACGGTTCAACAGTATATGGAATTGATCCATGGACTGACGCAATTATAAGAGCAAATAAAAAGATTGAATACTATCGTATAACAAATATTAAAATCTTTGAAGGAGTTGCCGAATCTATACCACTCAAGGACAATTCAACGGATTTGATCGTAAGCAATAACGGTATAAACAATGTAAGCGATATTAATCAGGTAATCTCAGAGTGTTCCAGAATAATAAAACCAGCGGGACAATTTGTTCAGACTATGAACCTGGATAAATCTATGTTTGAGTTTTATGGACAATTGGAGAAAGTGTTGTCTGATTTGAACATGAGTAAAGAGATTGAGTTAATGCGACGTCATATTTATGAAAAACGTCGACCTCTTGACGAAATGATTTCAATGATTCAAAACCATGGTTTTATAATCAAGGATTTAGTACATGATCAGTTTAATTATAAGTTTTCAGATGGCTCTGCAATGTTAAACCACTATTTCATTCGATTAGCGTTTATGGATTCATGGATTAAAGTTCTGCCTAAAAATAAATTAGAACAAATATTTGACACTATTGAAATGCGACTTAACGATCAGGCAAAAACACTGGGCGGAATAAAGCTTTCTATTCCGTTTGTTTTAATTAATGCAATCAAAAATTAAATACTTCTCGTAAGCATAACACATTGAAAACTAAAGTTTGCTCCACCCGAACGCAAAGCCCGAAAACGTTAGTGGTAATTGTAAAAACAAGTCAGCTGGTTTAATAACAAAATAAAGAATTACAATTATGGACAATAAAGAATTAGAAACACCTCATTACAATAAGGTAAATCCTTTCGTAATTGTAAAAGGAGGTGCAACCAGGTTTATTGACTTTGTTGAAAAAGTGTTTGATGCGGAGGAAAATAAGCAAGTCAGAACTCCTGATAAAGATGGTAAACTGATTCATGCTGAAGTTCAAATAGGAGATTCTATGATTCTATTGGCAGATTCAAAAGAAGATTGGCCTTTTACTCCTTCTTTTCTGCAAGTTTATGTTAATAATGCACAGGAAACACTTGAAAGAGCTGAAAAAGAAGGAGCCCGGATCATAACCAATGTCAGTGTTTTTTACAATGGATTAAAACTTGCTCGATTTAAGGATAAATGGGGAAATATTTGGTGGTTGTATGAGAAAATGAGTAAAGAAAGCTTGCTTGAGAATAAATCTGATACAGACTGGCATAACAAAAAGCCGAGCGATGTTTATACGACTTTGATGCAAGCCATGAGAAATTTAAAACAAGAATAAAAAGACACCGGAGTTTATGAGAAGAGTTTATAAAATAATTGGCCGATGGTTTGCAAAAGTGAAGACAACAGATGAAATTATTAATAACTACCATGCTTCCCAGCTTTAAAATGAACCTTGACTAAAAAACATTTCTACTCAAATTCTGTTTTGTCATATTACATTCAGTTATTCAATTGAAACCACTATGAATCAAAAATCGACCAAAATCCGATGGCATATAAATGCACCACGAGAAAAGGTCTATAATGCCTTGATTGATGGCCAGGCAATTCAAAAATGGAGAGTGCCAAGTTCAATGAAAAGCCAAATCCATTACTTTGATCCTGGCGAGGGCGGAAGTTTTAGAATTTCCCTTACCCTCCCAAAAGGAATCTTAGCAGAAGATAATGAACTTGGCTGGCGTGAAGCTCTGACGAAACTAGACGAGCTTTTAAATAGCAAAAAAATCTAAAAGCAGAGCAACGAACCATTAAAGGAGCTCTTGCTTCTGATTTCCCTGACTTTGAAGATAAACGAATATTATAAGGTCAAAAACGTAAGCACCAAAAACAATTGAATAAAAGCCATGCTTTTCTTTGACGTAAAGGACTCAAAATACTTTGTACCTTTGATTTATTATGGATCCTTTGAACTAAACCATTTACAACGCTATGCGAATTCTATTATCGACACTTATGTCACTATTGTTGACAATTGCTGTTGAAGCACAAACTCAAGGCACTGTTTACGAATCAAAAATACTCTTCAGCAACATTTTAAAAATGGATCGCAAATTCTCGATCTATTTACCTGCAGGTTATGAATCTTCTGACCGTGTTTATCCGGTGGTATATCTTCTACATCCCGCTGGTCCTGCCAATACCATTCCTAACAATCAATCATGGTTATACTATGGAGAACTGAAACAATTTTTAGATAAAGCCATCTCAGCTGGAGACATTGCCCCTATGATTGTTGTTACTCCAGATGCCAACTTCGGATCAAAAAGAATTAGTTATTTTAATGATCCTGAGGGAGATTTTAATTTCGAAGATTTCTTTTTTAAAGAATTCATTCCATTCATTGAAAAAAATTATCGTTGCCGAACAGAAAAAGGAAGTAGAGCTATTGCAGGGGCATCGATGGGAGGACAGGCTGCTATTCAGTATGCTTTGCATCAGCCTGACTTATTCTCTGTTACATGTGCATTAAGCGCAGCCGTAAGAAAGTACGAATCAGGATATTTTAAAAACAGATTTCCAAAGGTTAGTGAAAAAACACTTATGGAATGGTATAAACAATATGATGCTATCAGTTACTTTGAAAACCTTCCGGAAAATACTGAAAGTAAAACAAAGTGGTATATTGTATGTGGAGACGATGATCGATTATCCGCTAACAATTCATTGTTACATATAGCCATGACATCCAAGGGTATACCACACGAATTCAGAAGCTATAATGGAGCACACGACTGGTCATTTTGGCGTAAAGTCTTACCTGAATTTATGACCTACATATCAGATTCATTCAGAAAATAACAAGACTACCTCACCCTAACCATTTGCTAACACCTGCGCGGCGGACGAAAATATTATGCGATTGTAAAGTCAGGAAGGACATGAACATTGGATAATTCAGAAATATTAATTTTACTTCAAAGAATTGGAATAAGAATGAACATACAGGAACAAATCGAAGAGTATATTACAGGCCAGCCTGAACCCAAACGCAGCGATATGCAAGAGCTGCATCTCATCATACTGGAAATAATGCCGGCGTGCAGACTTTGGTTCCTTGATGGCAAAAACAGTGAAAATAAAATTGTTTCTAATCCTAATATCGGATATGGATTTCAAAACATAAAATATGCTGATGAAAAAACCAGAGAGTTTTATCAGATTGGTCTCAGTGCCAACAAAACCGGAATCTCTGTCTACATTCTTGGTATAAATGATAAGACATTCTTAGCCAAAACATATGGGGATAAAATTGGCAAGGCCAGTGTGACCGGTTATTGCATTAAATTCAGATCTCTGAAAGACATAAACACTGATATACTCGAAGCGGCAATACGATATGGGTTGGCCAATTTTTAATGCCCATGCCTGGCTTTGTCAAATGGTATAGATTTCAGGGCACAATAGGCAGGTTTTCGTTTCCTGCAGATTACGCAGATTTTCTCAGATGCAGATAATGGAACGGTGCAGGGGACAAATATGGTATCATTTTTGATGCTAAGAGTATGACCTAATGAATTAGCCCATGAGAACAAAAAAGTTTTTTTACTTAGCCTTACTAATTCCACTCATCTTGGTTAGTTGTGATAAAGTTGAGATAGGAGAGTCATTTAAAGGCAAAGTTGGAGACAAATTCAGAGTGAATGCAAATTTATCCTTCCAAATAGATAGTGTTAATGACTATCGTTGCCCAAAAGGCGTTTATTGTATTTGGGGAGGCGGAGTAGACCTTTACATAAAATTTCATAAAACTTTTTCCACAATTGATACTCTGATCAGCACTTCCGATTCAAGAAAGAACCCAATTGCAATTGCCGGATATACGTTCAAAGTATTAAGTGTTAATCCTTATCCCGAGACAGATATATTTACTCCTCAAAAGGATTTCATAATCGAGATGATAATTCTCAAAAATTAAAAGCATATTTCGTAAACCGAGTCAGATTAAGCAGATTTTCGCAGATAATGGTACGGGACAGGGGGTATCCCAGGGTACCAACTTCATTGTTAGCACTAATATGTTTTTTTTGAATAGAAATATATATTTATTGTTTATCAATAAATAATTATTATTTTTGCGACATAAACTTAAATTTTACGATTATGTCAAAAAAAGATAACTTCATATTTAAAGTCCTGGTTATAATGGCCTGGGTCATCTTCGTTGGCTTGGCAATTGAAGCCGGAGGCTTGATAGTCAACTTTTTTTTCAGTCTCTACAAACCTGAATTCGTCCAGAATTTATATCAGAAGCTGGACTTAAGTGAAATGTACAGCCTTAACAAATGGGCTTTCTTCAGTATGTATACTTTTATACTGGTCATCTCCATTTTGAAGGCGTACTTATTTTATTTAGTCGTCATTCTTATTACCAAACTTGATTTGTTAAAACCATTCAACAGTTTTGTTTCAAAACAAATTACGCGAATAAGTTATTTCACACTATCCATAGGACTATTAAGTTACATAGCCCGGGAATCAGCTAAATATTTGCTGCAGCGTGGATACGAAATCGACCAGGTGAATCAGTTTTGGGTAGACAGTCAGGCTTTTATTTTGATGGCTGCCGTAATCTATGTTATTGCGACTATTTTCAAAAAGGGACTTGAAATTCAAAATGAAAACGACTTAACTGTATAAGCTATGCCAATCATTGTAAACCTTGATGTAATGATGGCAAAGCGAAAAATGTCGCTTAATGAGCTGTCAGAAAAAGTTGAACTGACACTTTCTAACCTTTCCATCTTAAAAACAGGAAAAGCTAAAGCTATACGATTTAGCACGTTAGAAGCAGTTTGTAAAGCACTAAACTGTCAACCTTCTGATATTCTGGAATACGTAGAAGAAACTCAAACTGATTTATAAAATGTCAGTAATAACAAATCTGCCATTGCAGAAAAGAATATTGACGATCTTAAAGCATCAATTGAAAGATATCGAAACTCAAGGGCAAAATAAATCAGGATGCGCTCAGTTTTATTTAACTTAGGCGCTAACAAAAATGAATTATGCATCTGGTTGTGATCCCCTGGGACGTTAGTCCTGAAATATTCCGAATCGGCTCCTTTGCAGTCAGATGGTATGGTTTGTTATTTGCCTCTGGTTTTCTGTTCAGTTATATCATCATGAACAAAATTTTCAAAAATGAAAATCTGGGTAAAGCTGTTCTTGACAGACTGACAATCTACATGTCCATTGGTGTTATTGTTGGAATGCGACTTGGTCATTGCCTTCTCTATGAACCAGAATATTATTTAAGACATCCTGTTGAAATACTGATGATCTGGCATGGTGGTCTCGCCAGTCACGGTGGAGCTATTGGAATCCTCATAGCATTGTGGCTCTTTATAAGGAAAGAGAAAAAAGATTACTTCTGGATACTCGACCGTATCGCTATTGTTGCAGCCCTCTGCAGCTTCTTAATCAGAATGGGAAACCTTATGAACTCAGAAATTTATGGTGTTGAAACGACATTACCCTGGGGTTTCATTTTTCTAAGAAATCAGGAAGTTGTTCCAAAACATCCTACCCAGATTTATGAAGGACTGGCATATCTGCTTATATTTTTTCTTCTTTATTACTTGTACTGGAGAAAAAAGGGTGAGCATTATCAGGGTCTGCTCGTAAGTCTGGTATGTATTCTGGTGTTCACATCACGTTTCTTTGTCGAATTTGTGAAAGAAGACCAGGTAGCTTTTGAGGCTACCATGAAGCTTAACATGGGTCAGTGGCTGAGCATTCCTTTTATTATGCTGGGGATCATTGGGTTATACCTCAGCCTTAAATATAAAAAACGGGCTATCATTATACGACAGTAAAATTGCATCCGGCATTATAATTCTTGTTTAGTATACCATAGACATTGCGCAGGAAGACATCTGAAACCCGGAAAAATTATTTTTGGGTGCACGCTACAACAATAAGACATGAAAATTGTCAATTGATTTAACATATGTATAATATGAAAAGAAAAATAGTTTTTCTGTTGAGTTCAATAATAGCACTAAGTGCCTGCTCCACGCAGATCGAACGCCTTGACAATTCTTCCATCTCAGCTGCAAAACTGACAGGCGAAATTAACCGGCTGACCAGTGCTGCACATGTCACGGGTATGGTGCTGGTTGTTTTCAATGATGATAAACCGGTATATGAAAAAGCATTTGGGTATAAGAATGCAGATACAAAAGAGCCATTACAGATCAACACTGAGTTTTATGGCGCGTCACTCAGTAAGTCCGTTTTTTCCATCCTGGTAATGAAGCTGGTGGAAGAGGGTGTTCTCGACCTGGATAAACCCTTACAGGAATACCTGCCAAAACCCATTTACGATTACCCGCCTGTAACACCACGGGCATGGCATGAGGACTACAGCAGCTTAAAAGATGACAGCCTGTACCATAAAATAACTGCACGCATGTGCCTCGATCATACAACAGGTTTTCCCAACTGGCGGTTTTTTGTCGATGATCAGAAATTAAGAGTCCTCACTGAACCCGGTTCGCGTTACTCGTATTCAGGGGAGGGCATGGTTTACCTCCAGGTAGTGCTTGAGAAAATGCTGGGTGTGCCATTGGATTCAATGATGCATCGGGAAATATTCAAACCGCTTGGCATGAAAACATCTTCATACACCTGGCAACCGCGTTTTGAAAAGGACTTTTGTTACGGGCACGACAGCGCTCAAAAAGTATTGCCAAAAGATAAAGACAATGCAGCCCGTGCCCCCAGCACACTGGAAACTACTCCGGAAGATTATACCCGTTTCCTGACTGCTGTGATGAAAAATACAATTATTTCTGAAAAAACGAGGGACGAAATGTTTACACCTCAGATCAGCATCCGTTCCATAAACCAGTTTGGTCCGTTTTCGCTTAAAGATTCCACTCTGAATGACAGTATCGAATTGAGCTATGGTCTTGGTTGGGGTTTATATAAAACTCCTTACGGATGGGGCGCGTTCAAAGAAGGACACGGAGACGGATTCCAGCATTATTCGGTTATTTTTCCGGAGAAAAAAATGGGCATTCTCATCATGTGCAACAGTGATAATGGAGAAAGTATTTTTAAAGAATTACTACAAACTGCAATCGGTGATGTGTATATGCCCTGGAAATGGGAGAATTACATACCGTACAATATGAAGCCTGTAAGGTAAGATTGTTTAAAACTCATACCCTTACCCTTCTTTAACCTTCAACTGCAACTTCAAATCCGCCGTAGGTAAATCGCTGCATATCGAATGGCATCTGGAAATCCTTTGCATCTTTATATTTTTCGTCCATCTCGGCCATCACCTTTTTATTTACCTCGTCGCGTTGCTCTTTTGATTCAAATACAATAAAAGACAACCAGACATTTTCACCGGGTTTGGTATTTGCCAGTTTTGTGAATTCAAGCGGTTTTCCGCCACCCATATCCCTGGTATTTAAATCATCTCCTTTGCATTCATAATAGGAAAGCGCTCCATGCTTCATCCATGCATCTTTTCCTTCTTCCGCCATTTTCCTGTATTCGGCTTCTTTGCCGACAGGTATTACTAAGACAAATCCATCTACATATTTTGCCATATCAATTTCCTCCATCCATTTAGTTAGTTGTTTATGTTTGGTTCCTAGGATAAAGTAAAAAAAACATAAAATTGTTCAAAGCTGATATTCCCGAATTAGTGTTTTTCCACAAAGTCACTCACCTGCACGAGCAGGAACATCAATATTGATAACTGATGTTCTTTTCATCGCCAAATACCCCCTTCCCCTTTCCGGCACCAGAGAAACAGTCCTGAAAATCCATCCGGAAATACAGGATCAGCTGAGCCAAAGTCCGGAGGGAAATATCACAACGCTTTTGGTTTTTCAGCATGATGACTGGAAAGCAGACACACCAATGTTTGCCGAATGTAATTATACCTGGGGTCAGTTTCTGAGGAGCCTGAAGCTGTACTGCGAGACAGGAAAGGGGAGACCTTGGCCGGCGCAGCATGGAGAGTAAGGGGTGAGGAGCACGCGATGGTTTCCTTAGGTTGACGGCTATATGGGGCAGGGGGCTTGATTTTCTTTACAAAAGAAGATACCTTTGCATAAATATCGCATTGCAAACCTGAATATATCTTAGTAATTCAATCTGACAAAACCTCCATATGTCATCAAATCAAGATTTCGTAGACTTTTTAACAGGCCAGTTGCAGTCTGCGGGGGATATTACATACAAGAAAATGTTTGGAGAGTATGCGCTTTACTCCGGCAACAAAATCTTCGCGCTCATTTGTGATAATAAGCTTTTTATAAAACCGACTGTTGCCGGCAGGAATTTTATTCAGAATGTTGTAGAAGCCTCGCCCTATCCCGGGGCAAAACCCAGCTTTTTAATAGAAGATAAGATCGAAGATCATGATTGGTTGAGTACTCTGGTCAAATTAACAGTGAATGAGCTTCCGGAGCCAAAACCGAAGAAGAAGAAGTAAACTTAAAAGCGCAGGGCAAAGGGCTCAGTGCTCAGGGGAAGTAGCACGCAGCACCTGCAGTCTTGTTTTTAGTGTTTTATCTTCCTTAAAATCACTACTTTTATAGCTTAATAAATTCCCGGCTTATCTCAAAAGTACTTGCCCCATGAAGAAAGAACTTATTGATGAACTGTTCGAGAAATTTGAAGAGGCATGTTATATCTACAAGGATCTGGAATGCTGGAGTGCAAGAGAACTTCAAAGCATACTCTCATACACTAAATGGGATAACTTTTTCAAGGTGATTGAAAAAGCAAAAAAAGCTTGTACCGGCAGTGGGCTCGAGGTTTCAGACCATTTTGCCGATATCAGGAAAATGGTTGATCTGGGTAGTGGTTCACAAAGGGAAATAGATGATATTGCTCTTACACGATATGCCTGTTACCTGGTTGCCCAGAATGGAGATCCTACAAAAAGTGAAGTGGCTTTCGCGCAGACATATTTTGCTGTCCAGACCCGGAAACAGGAGATAGTCGAGCAGAGGCTGCTCGATGTTGACCGGGTCACCGCCCGTGAAAAGCTTATAAAGTCCGAAAAAAAGTTATCAGGTATTATCTACGAACGGGGGGTGGATGATAAAGGATTTGCCCTGATTCGCAGCAGAGGCGATCAGGCCCTGTTTGGCGGTTATAGCACAAATGATATGAAACGTAAACTACAGGTGCCTGAGAACAGACCGCTTGCCGATTTCTTGTCAACTCTCACATTAAAAGCTAAAGATTTTGCTTCCGAACTTACAGGACATAATGTTGTGGAGAAAGACCTTAAAGGTCCGGAAAGTATCGGGAGAGAACATGTCGAAAATAATCTTGCGGTCAGGAAGATGCTTATCGAGAGAGGTGTAAGACCCGAGATGCTCCCGGCATCAGAGGATGTAGCCAAGGTGAAAAGGAAGCTCGAGAGCGATCAAAAGAAAATGCTGAAGGACGCGCAGAAGGCGAAGAAGAAAGGGAAATCTGAATGAGGGACTAAGAAACTAAGGGACAAAGGGAGTATATTTTGATTAAATAAACAACGATGATCTGAAATAAAAACAGAAATCCTATAAGTGCGCGGGCAAACCGGAAAAGGTGCGAACCTCACCCTTTTTTGTGGCGCGTTGGCCTTGTGTAGCGGGCATAAATCCATTAACCGTTGAGGTTGAGACACCTGGTACCCATTTGCTACACTCAGAAATTCAGCCTACCTTAAGGGAAATTTTAATACAATGCAAGAAGATAAAACAATACCGTTTCAGACAATTGACTGGACAAATATTCCTAAAACTACCCATAAAGGAGAAGCAGGTACTGCTTACTGGCAAACAGTTCAGTTACCGGGATTAAGAATCAGAATTGTAGAATATTCAGCGGGATATATAGCTGATCACTGGTGCCGGAAAGGGCATATCGTGCATTGCCTGGAAGGTGAATTTAACAGTGAGCTGGACAACGGAGACAATTTTAATCTGAAGAAGGGAATGACTTATGTTGTTTCAGATGATATGAGTTCCCATAGATCAAATACAAAAGACGGGGTGAAGCTTATGATAATTGATGGAGATTTTATGAATTTTAGAAAATAAACTTTCCAGAATCCGCACAGGTTGTAAGGCGCACTCGTATCTTAACTCTGCAATAATCCTTATCAAAAATTATAGCAAGTCAAGACTAATGTTTGAAACAAAAAAGAAGATAAAGAAAAGACTGACTGAATCATTCGGGGAGATTAAAGATGACCCATTCCATTTCGACTCCATTGAAAAATATTTCAGAAACAAGGACCATAAAGGAGCTTTTCAGATCTTGTCAGATAAAACCTGTAATGATTTGGATTTGAATGAACTATTCATGTTTGTAGACAGGACTACTTCAAGAATAGGCCAACAATATCTGTACAACACATTAAGAACTATTCCTTCAGATAGCGACAAATTCACTGAACAGGAGAAGCTTATCCAGGAGATAACGGACGATGCGGGTCTGCGATTGTATATTCAACTTCAGTTAGACAAATTAACCAGAGAAAGCTCTTATTTTATAACAACATTGTTTCAGGACGAATATCTTAAGAAGCCTAAATGGTTTTTTATTATTCCCATATTATCCTTTACCAGTCTGACATGTATATTGTTGCTCCCGGTAATTCCAAAAATCTTCTTTCTCTTATTGGGAGTGATGATTGTAAATATGGCGATTCATTACTGGAATAAAGAAAATCTCTTTGAATATCTGGGAACAATTCCTCAGCTTCTCTTATTAACCCGGACAGCTAAAAGGCTGCTTCTGTGCAAAGTACTAAAAGAAATAAAAGGTGATGTGCCTGAATCAATACGGAGCATTGAAAAGATTAAGCGTCATATGTCACTGTTTAAGCTCGAGGTGGATGTCCAGACTGATATAGGAACCGCCTTTTTAACTTTCCTCGAGTTATTTAAGGCATTATTTCTATTGGAACCTCTTCTCCTGTTTGGAGTCTTGAAGCAGTTAGATACCAAAAGAAGAGAAATTGAAAATGTATTTTCATTTGTTGGGTATGTCGACACTCTCGTTTCTATATCATCCTTAAGGTATGGGCTTAAGTCTTATTGCTTACCTCAGATTGAGAATATCCATAAAATCATTGATGCTGCAGAAATATATCACCCTCTCATTATAAACTGTGTTACAAACTCTATTCGTGTTGATGGCAATTCTATTCTTTTAACCGGTTCGAATATGTCGGGCAAGACCTCCTTTATCCGGACTATTGGGCTAAACTTAATAACCGGACTGACGATAAACACTTGCTTTGCCAAACAAATTTGTTTTCCCAGGTTGAAAATATTTTCAGCGATCAGATTAAGTGATAATTTAATGAATGATAAAAGCTACTATTTTGAGGAAGTTCTCACTATAAAAGAAATGATTGAAAAAAGTCAAACCAAAGAATCAAATTTGTTTTTACTTGATGAGATTTTCAAAGGGACAAATACCATTGAGCGCATATCTGCCGGAAGAGCAGTTTTATCATATCTGAATAATGAAAGCAATATTGTTTTTGTATCCACGCATGACATTGAATTAGCTGAATTGCTAAAAGACACCTATAGTCTGTACCATTTTAGTGAACAGGTGGAAGGTAAAACTGTTGATTTTGACTTTAAACTTAAGGAAGGAAAATTAAAAAGCAGAAATGCAATCAGGATTCTTGAGATAAATGATTATCCTGAGCGGATAATATCAGATGCAATAGAATTATCAAAAGAATTGGATAAAATCTATGTGGTAAAATCACGCTGATTCAAAGGCCCTTCGCACTAAACTGTGTAATTCTCTGTGAGGAAAAATACAGGCATTTGACTTTTGTTGCTTCGTTGCGATGCTTCCTTTTAGGTGTAAACGAAAATCCTCAGTAAGTTTGTATAAATGAGATATTATGTGCAACTTTCATTAAGTTGAAAAAATTATAATCTAACCAAGCTATGAAAAAATATTTTTATCTGATTGTATTTGTTTTAGCTCTTACTGCCTGTGGCAAGGATGGACTTGATCTGAAGTTCAGGACAGTTTACAAAAATGCTTCATCAAACAATAGCCAGAATTTAAAGAACGCTCCTTTTATTAAATCTTCTGGTGCTGCCATTAGACAGTTCGGGAATTTTGTAGGAACTTTAACCCCGACAAATGTTACAGCTAAATTTACGACAATTCGCTACTCAAACGGCGATGATTCATGGCCCACTGTTGTTGATGTTGTTAACGGTAATTGGACTCAGGATGATCCGCGCCGATTTGCTGATTTTACAAACGGAAATTCTGTTGAGGTTACGCCTGATATATTCGGTAATGTTGGCAAGGACGGTTGGTTCGCTGAGGGTAATGTTGTTCTGAAATATCTTGGGATTTTTCAGGAATACATGCTCTTTGAATTTAACTTGCCTGAGCAATACAATTCGGTTCAACTGCAAATGAATCATTTTCCTGACCAGGGTATCGGACTTCCGGAGGGATTTACTGATCTGGCAGAACGCAATGGAAACAAAATGAAATGTTTGTCGTATTATTTCTTACAACATGAATACTCCGGCGCAGCAAACTCTCCGGGTAATTATATCTTTGGTGGCACAGACTCATGTTATCTTGTTAGTGCAAATAATATTCCTTCCTGGGAAAAATGTGATTTGATTAATATGGCAGGAGGTGGTTACGTGGCAAGAAGCAATATATATGTTACTCCTGTTCTTACTCCGCCAGATGGTTCAACCAAAATAGTAACTACAACTATTAGTTTTGACTCACAGAACTTAATTCAGATCTATTCGGGCCATGATAATATCCCTTACACATCTGATGATATCTTTACGTTTCCTCCAAAATTTTGGGAAAGATTTAGTATAACACTTGAACAAAATTAATGCAAACTAAAATTTAAGTCCTGAAAGAGATTGGGAACATAGGTGTTTGCAGAGAGGGGTCACGGAAGTGTGCCGGGTTTTATAAAGGAATAAAATCATAATATGGAAATGTACAATCAGAAAGACGAGAGTTATCCTCAAAAGACAGTATTGACAATACTGGAAATAATTATTATTCTGATCAGCTATTGGATTCTTTTTGAGAATGGCTATAATAAAATTTTCCATCCGGTGAATTCTGTGACAGGTAATTACTTAAGGCATGAGATTTTATTCACTTTCAACATCATTGTATTCATTAGGATGTTATTTACAACATTCCGGTTCTTAAAAAGAAGAATGCCATGGGAAGAAGCATTCAGCATTCCTTTTGCATTCGCACTGTATTATATAGGTTTTGCCATGTTCGGGTACAGATCAGATCTGAATGTTGGTCTTGTGGAAATCATTGCAATCCTGCTTTTCCTTTTTGGTTCATTCTTAAATACAGGTTCAGAACTGGCCAGGGACAACTGGAAAAGAAAACCTGAAAACAAAGGCCATATGTATATATCCGGACTATTCAGATACTCTATGCACATTAATTATTTTGGCGATCTTCTCTGGGTCTCGGCTTATGCTTTATTAACCAGAAACTGGTACTCAATATCTATTCCGGTTTTCCTTTTTTGCTTCTTTGCCTTTTATAATATCCCCAAACTTGATGCTTACCTAAAGTCAAAATACCGGGAGCAATTTGATTCCTATCAGAAAAAAACAAAAAAGTTCATCCCATTTATCTATTAAATGTCTGATTGTCTTTGAGTAACCAGGATTTATCGGTTCCACACACTTGTATATTGCGTAATCATGAAATACATCCTCATCCTCACTCTTACACTCCTTCCATTCCTTAGCTTCGGCCAGGACCGCTGGAAAATTCAGCCCGACGGCTCGATAATATGGGAGATCAGAAAAGATATTCCTCATTACGACCATATTGAAATGAGTGGCGAAAAAGTGTCAACAGTGCTGCGCTACGGAGTCAATGCAGATGGTTCATTCCGGCTTGAACGATCCCTCATCTGGCCTTTGCTGCGCACCCTGCCAAACAATACTCATGCCAGCCTGATGCAGCGCTATGCCATCGATTTCCCCTCACTTCTCACCGTTAATGGCAGAACTCTTCAAAACGAGAAAGTACAAACAGTTTCTCTGAATGGAACGCTTGTTGTTGCAAGTGAATTCAGCTCACCCGTTCCTGTGCTCCTGACTCGTACAGTTTTCCCCTCCACGACACGGCCAATGATCTGCGAAAGATATCAGCTAAGAAACAATTCCGGAAAACAGATTACAGTTACAGTCCCTGAACAGAAGTCGATTTTCAAAACCGATGAAAAAACCGGAGTGGAAGGCAGCTATACTATCGAAACCGGGATCCTCAGCAGCGGGGTGTACAACCTTGCCCCCGGACAAGAATTACATTTTGATACCTACATCCAGGCTTATTCAAAAAGCCAGACTCCCTTTATCCCGGACATCGATCAGGAAATTAATTCAAGGCTAGCATTTATTCAGCAGATGTGGAGCGACCTGGTATTTGAATCGCCCGATGAACAGATTAATAAAATGTTCGCATTTGCCAAAATAAGAGCTTCTGAGAGCATTTACAGAACAAGTGGAGGATTGATGCACGGACCTGGCGGGGAGTCATATTATGCCGCTATATGGGCAAACGACCAGGGGGAATATGTTGGTCCATTCTTCCCGTACCTGGGATATAAAACCGGAAACGAAGCTTCACTCAATGCCTACCTTCACTTTGCAAGGTTTATGAATGATCAGTACAAACCAATTCCAAGTTCAATAATCGCCGAAGGAAAAGACATATGGGACGGTGCAGGAGACAGGGGAGACGCTGCCATGATCGCCTATGGGGCAGCAAGATTTGCTCTTGCGCGGGGTGACAAAGCTGAAGCGGAAACCCTGTGGCCGCTCATCGAATGGTGCCTGGAATATTGCCGGAGAAAACTGAACCCCGAAGGTGTAGTAACTTCCGACTCCGATGAGCTTGAAGGAAGATTCCCTTCGGGTAAGGCTAATCTTTGTACTTCAACTCTTTATTACGACGCGCTGCTGTCGGCATCATATCTCGGGAAAGATCTGAAAAAACCTGCTTCAGTGATTGCCACCTACGGGAAACAAGCCCGGGCATTACATAAGGCTATAAATTCCTTTTTCGGAGCAACTGTCGATGGATATGAAACATACCGCTACTATGAAGGAAACACGGTGCTGCGTTCGTGGATCTGCATGCCTCTGGTTGTCGGAATAAACGAAAGATCAGCTGGAACCATCGATGCGCTTTTTTCACCGAAATTATGGACTAAGGATGGATTGCTTACCCAGGCAGGTACCGAGACTTTCTGGGACAGATCGACATTATATGCACTCAGGGGCGTGTTTGCTGCCGGTGAAACGGAGAAGGCAGTTAATTACCTGTCATATTATTCTCATCAGAGATTACTTGGAGACCATGTGCCTTATGCCATCGAGGCATGGCCCGAAGGAAGTCAGAGGCAACTCTCTGCAGAGAGCGGATTGTTCTGCCGTATAGTTACTGAGGGTATTTTTGGCATTCGTCCGACAGGACTTAATAATTTCACAATCACTCCACGCCTGCCTAAAGAGTGGCCGGTCATGAGTTTGAAAAAAATCCATACTTTTAATTCCGATTTTGATGTCAACGTAAAAAGGGAGAATGATAAAATCCATGTGGTAATTACCGATTCGGAAAAGAAGGTAATAGTTGATAAATTAGTTAAGGAAGGTGCTTCGCTGGAAGTTGAAATAAGAAAATAAAAAACTTACACAGAGCATCACAGAGAAGCACTCAACATTCCGAATTCCGCATTGTTATTATACATTTCAGGCGCGTTCCTCTAATCTACACCGCGGCAACAGATGGATACCTGAATAACGGATCACCCTTCAGAGCTTTTGACCTGATAATCTCAAGTTCTTCATTACCAAGAGGCTTGATCTGATCACCCAGACTAAGGGCAGTACGAAAAAGCTCGGGTTCACCGGGAGGAATTGCGCTTGTAATGGGATGAGATAATGTGAAACGCAATCCGGTGAGGATGTCCTCCGGATTGGTCTGTGGCTCATACCAGCATTTGTCATATTTTGAACGGTCTGCATCCTTTGGCCATCCGCCTTTCGCCATGGCTTTCAGCGCAAGGATACCCATTTTCTTTTCCTGCGCAAGAGCGAGCACCTGTGGCCCGAAATTGCCCGCATACCAGGTGAATAGATTAAACGGAAACAGAATAGTATCAAAATCAAAGCCATTCATTAAGGCCAATGCTGCCTCCACCGAATGAGCAGAAAATCCGAGAAACCGGACTTTTCCTTCTTTCCTTGCCTCAATAAATGTTTCAAGCGCTCCGTCTTTTGCGAAAATAGTCTCAACATCCTTGAGTGTTGTGACGGCATGCAGCTGGTAAAGATCAAAATGATCAGTCCTCATATTTTTGAGCGACTGTTCAAGTTCCTTTCTCGATTCAGCTTTACTGCGTCTCCCTGTCTTGCAGGCAAGAAAGACATTTTTCCGGTATGGTTCGAGAGCTGGACCGAGTTTAATTTCCGCATCACCATACGAGGGTGCAACATCAAAATAATTTATGCCTGCATCAATTGCAGACCTGACAGATCCGGATGCTTCTTCGGGGGAAACATTCATGACAACTATTCCTCCGAATCCCAGCACCGATAACATTTCACCTGTCTTGCCCAGGGATCGTTTTTCTAATTTTCCTTCAACTGATTCTCTTGTAAGAGATGATAGATCAGGAGGAAACAGGCTCATTGCAGGAGCCACAATTGCAGTTGTTTTAATAAAATCCCTACGTTTCATAATTGCAGTTTTTAAGATTTATTAAACAGACCTTCAAAGTTATGAAATATATTAAAACGGGTCAATTTTAATAGTCTTTCCGATTTCGGGACTTCGGATTTTCAAGATTAAGGCTGAGATTAAGGTTAAGATATCTTATCTGAATAAATCCCCTTCCAGATACTTTAACCCGGAATCTGCAATTATTGTGATAATCGTTTTTCCCTGTCCGATAATTCTTGCCCGCTGCATGGCTGCCCAGACATTGGCCCCTGATGTTGTTCCTCCGAAGATGCCTTCCAGTCTTGCCAGTTTCCGGGCTGTATCATAAGCGTCTTCATCGGAAACTGAAATTATCTCATCCGCCAGATCGAGTCTGCAGATAGAAGGAACAAACCCGGCGCCAATTCCCTCCAGTTTATGGCTTCCTGAAGTGTCACCTCCCGACAGTGACCTTACATTCGTTGGCTCGATTGCGACACATCTGATGCCGGGGATCTTGTCTTTAAACACTTCAGAATTGCCTGAAAAACAACCTCCTGTGCCGATTCCCATTACAAACTCATCGATATCGGTTCCGAGAACTTCAATTATTTCCAGGGCCATAGCGTGATAGGCTCTTCTGTTGTCGGTATTGTTAAACTGATCTGTCCAGAAAGTGCCGGGTTCTCTGCTTCTCTCCCGTGCTCTTTCTACTAATGAATTTATGAGTTTCGCAGTTATTTGTCCATTTTCGGATTTTATTAATTCGAGTTCGGCTCCGAATGCTCTCATTGTTTTAAGTTTTTCTTCCGCAAACGCATCGGATGAGATAAAATGAGCTTTGTATCCCTTTACCGCACATATCATTGCGAGGGAACTTCCTGTACTTCCCCCGGTATATTCGATCACTCTTCCTCCGGGTTTCAATTCACCTCTCCGTTCGGCGCCTTCAATCATCGAGAGCGCCATACGGTCTTTCATGCTTCCGGTTGGATTTGCGCCTTCATATTTTACATAGATCGTTGCACATCCGGGTTCTGATAGCCTTTTCAGCTTAATTAGCGGGGTTCTTCCGATTGCATTCATAGATAAAGGTTGAATAGTAACTCCAAACCGCAAATGTCACAAAATATAAGGGGACAAAGAAATTTGAAATCCTTAAACACAGAGTAGGCATGTATTATTTCTACAACAGTTTATATAAGATTATGCAGCTTTACATATTGAAGCAGGATAATAGTTTTCCCATCTTTTATCGCGCCGGTGTCAATCATCTTCATTGCTTCATCAATATCCAATTCAAGTACCTCGATATTTTCCTCTTCATTCTCTGCTCCGCCACCATCGCTGATCTTTTGCGAACTTGAATACTCCGCAACAAAGAAATATAAAATTTCCGTCACTGCACCGGGTGACATATAGACTTCAAATATTCTCCTGACGTCTTTTATTTTATAACCCGTTTCTTCCTCAGTTTCTTTTCTGATGCAATCTTCAGGATTATCATCATCGAGAAGGCCTGCACATGCCTCTATCAACATACCTGATTCATTGCCATTTATGTAACTCGGCAACCTGAACTGCCGGGTGAGGATAACTGTTTTTTTACCGGGATTATAAAGCAGGATGGTTGCCCCGTTTCCCCGGTCATATGCTTCACGGACCTGGGTTTTCGGAGAACCGTCCTTCTTTTTGTATGAATATTTTATCTTTTTGAGGATATACCAGTTATCGGAAAGGATCTCGGTATCGATAATTTTAATGTTACTGATCATTTCAGGAAGTTTAGACAAAACTAACACTCTGAAACGAAAAATTGTTTAAGATGAGTCGTTTTTCCGCCTTTAAGCCTTCCCTTACACTTTATACCCTGACTCCTTTATTTCAAATCGAATTCCTTCCTCTGTAAACCCGTGAGTTATAAAGTGTTTCAATACGCCCATCATAGATCAGCTTACCTGGTGTAAGACCGGTGATTGTCGCTTTGGCAAGCCCGTTTGCATATACGGTCATCGATACATCATAGACCCCGATGTTTGTTACGATGGAGAACCGAAGCCAATGTGTATGATTTTTAAGATCTTTGACAATGTTCAGATCTTTGACATTGCCTTCAGCTGTTGCGCCTCCGACGCCATTTGATCCCAACATCCTGTTCGATCCGGTCTGCAAAACAACATTTGATGAATCGACCTTGATGAAATTCAGGGTTGAAACTACAGGTCGCTTATATCCGTATTGATTTTCGAGATAATCAGCTTCAAGCACAAAACTCTGGCTTTGAAGTATTGAATCCATGACCAGAAAATTATAGTATTCTCTTTCTTTTTTTGACTCTTTCAGATCCTCGTTTGTAAGATTTGTACCCTGCGAAAAAGCGCTAAAAGATACTAAGAACAGAAAAAATCCGAGGAATAGTCTACTTATTTTGCCTAATGT
The DNA here is from genome assembly GCA_963792925.1 of uncultured Bacteroidales bacterium. Taxonomy (GTDB): domain Bacteria; phylum Bacteroidota; class Bacteroidia; order Bacteroidales; family VadinHA17; genus LD21. The sequence goes on from CAWBYC010000008.1 coordinate 72,025, forward strand.
TTTCATGACATATATTTTTAATTTAATAAGCAGAAAATCAAAAAACATGCCATCCTGAAACTCAGAATATGCTATTTATCATATTGCTAATGAGCTTAGAAAGGGAGAATCCTGGGAATAAAAATGAGACAGCCTGCTACCAGAGCGATAATGGCTGAAATGAGGACTGCAGCAGCACTATAATCTTTTGCTCTCCTGATAATATCATCTGGTTCAGTGGTAATCCGGTCTGCTAAGGATTCCAGTGCTGAATTCAGAAGTTCAGCAATAAATACAATGCCAATTACGATTATCAGCAGGATCCATTCATAAAGTTTTATTTTAAGGAGAAACCCCGCGAAGATGGCTGATGTTGCTGCAACAAGATGTATTCTTGAGTTATGCTCATATTTCAGGAGTGAAGACAGCCCATGAAAAGCAAAGCTGAAACTTCTCAGTCTTGATCTGATTGAAAATTTTTTAGAATCAGGAGTTTCTGCCATAACTGTTAATTCTTGAGGCACCTTATGCTAAAACCATGTTTCAAATTCCGGTGGTCCATTACAAAAAAAGCATCGGAATGATAGAGACCTATATACCATTCTTCATTTCCAGTCTCAGTTGCCGACCATGTTCCTGAAAAGGAAGAAACAGATGCAAATGTGCCTTCAAAATAACGTAATCCTGCCGGCAAAGCTGTAAATCCGCTGCTGTTATCGGCTCCTTTATTTGGAGGAAGCCAATGTTCAGTTCCGGCTTCCTTCAGTTTGCCACCTGCCTTGATCGAATCTCCGAGGAAGTTTCTCAGAATCTTCCATTCTTCATTGTCAGGAATATGCCATCCTGTCGGGCATATCTTACCCGTTAATACTGTATAGCCGTTATAAAGAGCCCCGTATGTGTTTCCGAATGATGCTTCATCATTATTATACCAGCAAAACCCCTCACTGGTGAGATTGTTCCATGAAGTTGCATCTTTTATAAGCGGGATTTCAGTGCCGTCATTCAGTTTCGTCGTTCTGAGGTTTTCTGTCATCCATACCTGGGTGCCGATAGCTACGGTCTTGTAGGTATTCCCTTCTGTATCAGTTACAGGATCGGTTGTCGTATCATTCTTGCTGCACCGGAGTGTCAGTAATGCAAAAATCAGAAGAATCAATCCTGGAACTGTTTTCATCTTTCTGAGAATTCAAATATTTTCCTGCTCAGAGACTTGCCCCAAACTTCAGGAAATTTAAAGCTTCACAATTTCACTGAGAAATTTTACTGTTTCACTTTCAACATGCGGCCATTCTTTTGTTCTGATGTAAGATGATATCACATGAGCGCCTGCCTCTGGGAATGCTTCTTTCCTTTTCAGTTCTGAGGGTGTTCCAAGTTCATCAAACATCTTAAGCATTGCCGGAACAGAAACGGTTGGGTCCTGTTCTTGTTCATTTTTATAATAATATGCCATGAATACCGGGCATTTAACTTTTGAAAAAACTTCCGGTTTCATTGTATGCGTGGTAAAATTAACCAGGGCGGCCACGCCTTCGAGACGGTAGCGAAGATCCCAGTAATTAGCATGCTCAGCGCTGAGAGATTTATCAATCACAACGGGTCCCCCATTCACCTTCCGGGCAATCTGAAGGCCCCATGGTTTTGTCAGAATGGCTGTAGTTTTGTTAAATAGCTTTATGCATGGGGAATACAGAATTATTGATTTTATTTCCGGATGCCGTGAAGCAAGGAATATCGTAAGAGCCCCGCCTCCTGAAGTACCAATAATTATGACTTCATCTCCTAATTTTTTGGCAATCAGTAATGCCCTCTCTGCTGATGCTTCCAGTTTATCTGCCGTAAGGTCAATCATAGTGCTGTCGCCTCTGTCTATTCCGTGTCCTGCAAGACGCGAGAGATAAAGATTGGCATGATAAATCCTGGCCAGATCTGTATGAACAGGAGCTCCCTCAGCCTGACTTGCCGGAAAGCCGTGAAGGTACAGAAAAGCAATTTTCGTCTTCTCTTTTTTTGAACTATCGGCCCACACGATCCTTGCCTGATTATCAGGTTTAATACCCCGGACGGCTTTTTCACTTTCGTTAATCTGTTTCTCAAGCACTGTAAGTGATTCAGGAAGATTATTTGGCTGGTCCTCAAAAACAGGTTTTGAGGGCTTTGGCCCGGCAAGATAAACAAGAACCAAAACGAGGATGATCCCTGTAAGCCATTTCATGAATTTTTTCATCACGGCAAAATGTTAATTTACTATTAAAGTTATAAAAGGCTGACCAACAAAACAAATTATGTTTTGTAAGGGATCATTGCTGAATCGAAAAAGAGATCTGTTTATTTTGCAGGTTTTGGATTTTTCAATGATTTCAGACGTGCTCTTATTGATTCAATAAACCTGGGATCATAGTCTTCTGAGTTTTTGATCCTGTTGAGATAGGTCTCGTAATAACGGATAGCTCTTGGCGAATCTTTTAACTTTTCGTCATAGAGATTTGCTATGATCATTATGACATTATCATCCGATCTGTATACCTGGCTCTTGTTGTAAGCAGCTATGGCTTTCGAATATTGTTTATCTTCTTTCAGTTCTTCAGCCAGAAGAAGATTCCCCAGTCCCAGCTGGTCTTCGACCGGAGCTAACCTGGCAAGAAAAGTTTTGTAGAAATATATGCTTTTCCTGTGATCGCCTGTAATTCTGTAATTCAGTGCCAGATTACTCAATACATCAACATCAGTTGTATCTTTTTCATATGCTTTTAAAAGAATTTTAATTGCAATTTTCGGCTGAAAAGTCTTGGCTGCACATATCCCTGCCCGTTTAAGATTGAAAAATGAAGAATCTCCCGAACTGAGGATCTTTAAATAATCGGGAAAGGCTTTCTGATAATTGGAAATAGTATAGTTTATTGCGGCCCGGCGTGCATAAAGATCTATGTCGGTTGAGTCAATATCTATTCCTCTCGTCAATAATCTCACAGCTGTGTCCCCACCTATTGTTCCCGCGTAGAGGTAAGCAAGATTTTTTATTGCATTCAGATTCTTTTTATTAAGCGACAATGAATGGTTAAACATATCGATGGCCCTTGCGCTCTCTCCCTTTCTGAGACAGGCAAATCCGATCTTATCGGCAAACACATAATTTGAACTGTCCTGGTTGTAAAAACGGGTATAGATCCCGATAGCTTCGTCATAATTTCCTTCCTGCGTATATATGCTCGCCAGGAACGAACCATATGGCCAGTTCAGCGAGTCTGACGAAAAGAGATCCTGAAGAATTGGTTTTGCCAGCTTGAATTTATTCCTGGTAAAATAATTTTTGGCAACAATGAATTTATAGTAATCATTTTCAGGTGAGAGAGAATACGCATGGAGAAAACTATCGAATGCTTTATCATCTGACAGTAGATTCTGATAAGCCAGTCCGAGATCATAATAAATTTTGGAGTTTAATGAATCCACTTTCACAATCATCGTACAGGTATCGATAACTTTTTTGAAATCACCGTTTATAAGGAGATTATCAATTGATTTATTCCTGGAGTCGTTTTGGGAAACGGCCGGCAATAAAGAGATAAAGGACAGGAGGACAGATGCTAAGATAATTTTTTTCATGATATGGATTTTAATACTTATACTCCCTTCTCAAGCTAAAACCCCCTTCCCGGCCTTCCCCCAGGGGGGAAGGAGTGAAACCACCCACCGCTTTGCGGGATAAGAAAAGAAGCAAGCTTATGAATGAGTTATAAATATAACGAAAAAATTAGTTATACAAATTATTTTCACGGTTTTTTAAGAATTTGTCCTGATGCCTCGAGCTTTGATTTTATTTCATCATATGACAGCTCATAAATGCTTTTTTTTGCATCGATAGCCATGGAAGCTATTGTACCTGCGCTCTGGCCGAGTATCATAAACACAGGTTCCATTCTTATCGATCCGAAAGCGATATGAGAGCAGGACACACACACTGGTACAAGCAGGTTTTTGCAGTATTCTTTTTTTGGGAGTATACAGCCAAGGTCAATCTGATATGGTTCATTTGGAGAGACGCCTATATCGCCTTCGTTCTGGACAAATCCTTCAGGAGTGACATACCGCTGGACGTTATGTGAATCCATGGTATATGAGCCCATACCGACAGATCTTGGACCCGATCTTTTTCCAAATACATCGTTTTCGGTCATCACATATTCCCCGGCCATGCGTCGTGATTCCCTGACATAAATATTATAAGGCCAGTTTCCGTTATCCCTGAACTCATCCTTTGCAAGACCCCATTCGTTCATCTTAGTCTGGATTACAGAAGGGATGCGTTTATCTGTTGCAATGAAGTAAAGTAATCCCTTCTGATACAGTTCATGTTCCTTAATTATCTCTTTGCGTCGTTCGTAAGTTGCATCCGGATAGTCCCAGTTCATGCCAATATTGTCGAAGCCAAAAGGGCCGTGATTATTTACATCGGTTTTCTGATTGGGAATAGGATCGTATTTATCAAAGAACTCCATCCAGCCGGCTTTTGCCAGTCTCCCGAGGAGTTCATACTGTATACTGTCGTAACCTTCGGGTTTTGTAATGGCGATTTTGTTTTCCGCAACCTTTGTCATGCATAACCTGAAGCAGTACGCCTGAATTTTATTGTCGCCGGTACCGTTTTCTCCCGGTGAGTCGGGAGAAATACGAGGCAGTAATCCGCCCGAAGGATTTCCGGGGACTTTATAAGGGTCAATTTTTTCTTTGAAATAATGGCGGTGATGAAAGACACCTTTCTGAATGCCATTCCATTTTTCATCATATACACTGTTAGCCTCGCGGCCAACTGAATATTTAACGCCCGCAGAAGCCATCAGATCGCCTTCATAAGTTGCATCGATATATACTTTACCTTCGAATGTCTTGCCACTGATTGTTTTAAAAGATATGATGGAACCATCTTGCTTAATTATTCCATTATCACGATCGAGCCATTCATTTCTGTAAACTTTTATATTTGGCTGGTTGATAAGCTTTTCGAAAGCTTCCTCTGCTGCGTGAGGTTCAAAGATCCACATAGTGCGGTTTTCACCATCAATTGCCGGGTTACCCTGTCCTACATTTCCATACTCAGATTGCTTTTGCCAGTTCCAGGCACCCGGAGCCTGGTAATGCTGATAGATAAGCTGGTAAAATTCTCTTGCAATGCCTCCGATAACTGTTTTGTTTCCAGTATCGGTAAAACCAAGACCGGAAGACGAAAGACCGCCAAGATGCTGATCGGGAGAGACCACAATCACTGATTTGCCCATTCTTGATGCGGCCACGGCTGTACTGACTGCCGAGGATGTACCCCCGTATACTATTACATCAGCTTTATACGTTTCCATTCCTTTTTCCTTTGGCTGCTGTACGCAGGAAAACAAAAGAACGGCTGCCATTGCATAGAAAAGCGCTTTCTTCATGTGGATGATTTATTATTTTATTTTATGAATTCGATTTCAAACTCAGAGACATATCTGTCATTCTTATCCTTTGGAAAGTGTTTATAGTATAGACGTGCCTTTTTTCCCATTTTCAGACAAGTATTCTTATCTCTGATATCTTCCTTTGAGCTCGTTGGTTGTAATGCCGGATACCATATAACATCTCCTGGTTTATCGAGCAATAACTGAGGCTTTGACCAGTCCTGTGAATTCAAGCCTTCACCGAGATCTTTATGGCGGTTGAATGAAATGAAAATTGAAGAACCACCCCATTTTGGTCTTTCCGCCTTTGCCATCAGGAGAACCCAGGCTTCAAGATAAGTGTTCCAGCTGACGGAAGGTCCCCAATAGTATTTGGCTTCGGCAGACGAAGCCGGACCGCCTCCCTCAGACAACGGGATTTGAAATACCGGAATGGGTTTCCCTGTTCCGTCAAATGATACAGTGAAATCTTTTCCATCCCATCTCTTCGCCTTTTTTGCAGGATTATCCAGGTCGCTTAATGGAAGTCTTGCCACGCTAATACACTGACCTGACCATTCAAGTTGGGGATCGTAGTTTTCATCATCATAAGTTCCCGGATAACCATACTCACCATAAAAGATATATAGATTATTACCTGAAACGACAGCGGACGGGTCGCCGACACCTCCCGCAAAATCTATGGATGTGTTATGTTGTTTCAGTATAAGACGGGGTTGCTTATCTTCCAGGATTATGCCTTTGTCACTCCATGAGCGTCCTCCATCAGTTGATTTCATGATGCCGATCCTGCAAACCGCTGCCTGTGTGCTGTCACCAAGTAATCCTGCCGGCCAGTTTTCGGACAGATATCCTTCGCCAGTTTCGGGCCTGTATGGGAAATTCTGAGGATAGTTTTCGTTATGGTATAGTGCAAAAAGTGTTTTATCAGTCTTATCGTTTGCATCTTTATAAACGGTCTCGAACCAGACTGCTCCGTGAAGGCCTTCTTCTTCTGGTTTAACATTCGGAGGAATATCAGGTTTTTCATAAAACTTCCAGCTCATATTAAAAACAGAATCTGCATTTGTACCGCTGGCAAATCTTAGCTGGTCTGACGGTCCCCAAACCGGGTCTTCGCCGCATTTCCCTGAAAAAATTCTGAATGTATCACCAATCCAGGCCTCCGCCATATTGCAATCCACCATTCCCTGGAACAGAATTGATTTCTCAGCCGGGTTCAGCTTAAAATGCGGATCAGCGGAATTTTGCGATTTGCATGAAAACAAAATCAGAATAAGGACAATGATTATATTTAAAGATTGCTTCATGAAATTTTTGTATTTGCTGTTCATATTTTGTGATTTTACGAAGGAGCTCTGTATGATCTCCAATTTCACATGCCTTCGTGAGATAAAGATATTCAATATGAAGGGAAATACAATCACGAATATGCAGAAGTCAGGAAGTACTTAAAGTTTTCTTTTTGGGAACCAGGGCAGAAACGCACTGGTTTTTTCGATATATTCCCGGTAGCCCGGCTTCTTGTTTTTCAGGCTTTTTTCAAGCAATCCAACTCCTGATATTTTTACGATAATGAAGGTCATAAGTACTGATCCGAGGGCCGGGAGATAGCTTCCTGATGCAATAGACAGAAGACCAAAACCCCACCAGGCGGCCGAATCACCAAAGTAGTTAGGATGTCGTGTGTATCGCCATAGACCTTTGTCCATAACCTTGCCTTTATTTGATGGGTCGGCTTTGAAACGCGCAAGCTGGAGATCCCCGGTTGTTTCGAAGAAGAATCCTATGAGCCAGAGAAGTATTCCCAGATAGTCGGGAAGGCCCAGGCTGATCTCCCTGCCATAGTACTGAGCCCCGAGAAGAGGGGCTGAAATAAGCCACATAAGCACTCCCTGCAGAAGAAATGTCTGGAAGTAACTTATCCACCAGTATTTTTCGCCATACTTTTTCCGGAACTGTTTATAGCGAAAGTCCTCTCCTTCACCTATATTTCTCCAGGCAAGATAAAAAGAGAGCCGCAATCCCCAGATGGCTACGAGACTCAGTATTATAATCTTTCTGAGCTCTAATCCTTCTGTCTTGAGAAAATAAAATCCACCTGTCAGAACAAATCCCAATCCCCAGAAAAGATCTACTATACTTACATTCTTCACAATTATGCTGACACCCCATAAGATTGTCATCATGATCATAATCAATAACAATCCAAGGAAAAATGTCAGATAGAAACTCATATGATATAGGTTAGTCAAAGAGAAGCGCTACAGCTGCAGCGCCAATTCCGGCATGTACCCCTAGCACAGGTGAAATATTTACAACACCGGTGGCTTTTTTGTTTGTCAGGATTTCCATTTTCCGGGAGTACCAACGTGCTGCATCAGTGTTATTTGCATGGAGAACAACATAATTCCATATTTTGTTTTCTTTATTGAGTTTTTTGACATGCCGCATCACCTTCTCCATATTGGCTCTCTGGTTGAAGGACTTATCAAAAACAATAGCTTTTCCGGTGTTGTCGATTGAAACAATGGGATTTATATTCAATATTCTAGCCACCAATCCCTTGAATCGTGAAACTCTTCCGCTTCTGATGAGATATTTCATTGTTCTCACTGAAACGAAGATCCGTGCATTGTCAGACCACTTTTCTGCCATCTTCACAACCTGTTCATGCGAATTTCCTGCTTCGATTGCCTGGGCAGTCCTTAGAATTATCAATCCCAGTCCGCCTGAAATGTTTTTGGAATTTATAACAGAAACCGGTTTATTGAATTCCCTGCTGATTTTTTCCGCAGCCTTTTGACTGCTGTTGAACGTTCCGCTTAATTTATCACTTATATGAATCGCAATGATCGAATCATAATGCGATGCGAGGTGGGAATAGAGATTGATAAAGCTTTTTTCATTTACCTGTGATGTCTTCGGATAATCATTATTCTCTTTAAGGAGAGTATAGAACTGCTCATGCTGAATCGTGATTCTGTCGAGATAATTATTTTCGCCAAAGTTAACACTCAGTGGCAGCATGTTTATCTGGTAATTATCAATTGTCTCCTGGTCAAGGTCGCAGGTTGAATCAGTGACCAGGGCTATTTTCCATTTCCGGTTATAGACCACTTCGCTTTGTCTGACCATGTCATCTGCTTTCTGAAGTGTCAGTGTGCCAAGGGTTCTCAGTTCTTTAAACAGACCGGCCGGGTTGTTGGTATGAAGATGCAGGCGCCTCATTTTGTCAGATCCCGCAACGACTATTGAATTGCCGTATCTCTCAAGCATGGGTCGAAGAGTATTGTTATCGATCTTGCTGTTCTTCATCAGAACTTCGGTGCAGTATCTGAATTCCACTTTTTCTGGAAGTGATTCTTCCAGTTTGCCGAAGATTGCGGTTTCGGCTCTGATCTGGATGAGTTCTTTCAGATTGTGCGATTTAATAAAGTCGATGATCCCTTCAACAAAAAACACAAAGCCTCTTGCCCCGGCATCAACGACATTTGCTCTGGTAAGGACAGCAAGCTTTAATCTGGTAGCGTTTAGCGATCTGTTTAATACTTCAACAGAACCAATGAAGAGTTGATTAAAATCGGTTATTATATTCCTGTTCTCATAAATGTAGTTAGCCCAGTCTTTGATCACGGTCAACATTGTTCCCTCAACAGGATTGGCTACGGCTTCATAGATGTAGCGTACCGAATTTTTAATGCTTTCGGCGAATTGAGATATGGTAATAGTTTTAAAATTTCCCGTTTCAGAATTCATGCCATGCAGGAATTGAGCAAAAATAATTCCTGAATTACCACGGGCGTTCACAAGCGTCATTTCTGCAATCCTGTCAAAGGTCACTTTATAAGACCTGTGCGGGTGAAGGGAATCAATAACCGCACGTATTGTAGAGGCAAGATTCGTTCCTGTATCTCCGTCATTTACAGGAAATACGTTTATTTTATTTAGTTCTACCTGATGTTCGATAACTTTCCTTGCACCTGCAATAAAAGTGTAGTAGAGTCGCCGGCCATCCATCTCATTTACCGGCATCAAAGTCTCTAAAGTCATATCTTGCTAGCTAACAATTGATTTGCAAAGATAGTAATTAAAAGTCTGGAATTTTGAACCGAGTTTCTATTGAAATTTAAACAGATTTGGAGGGGAATTGTTCCGGGGGATGCTTAAGCAAAATCCATAATCACCCTGTAAACCCTTTCTTTTGTCTCCTGCGGAGTGGGCGTAAGGTCATCGGTTCTGAAGGTGCCATTTTCAGGATCGATCCTTTCAAAAACCATAAGGTACAGATCAAATATAATCTCGAGGCTCAGCTGGTACCTAGGCTCGAGAAGAGGCTTTATTTCTTTGATGACATCGTATGTTCTGAGCCTGTATTCATCAGCTAATGAATAGTAATGTTTAATCAGGTTGCGGAACCCGGAGTTCACAGGTCTCCCATTCGCAAATTCCTGAAGGTCATTTCTGGCCAGTCCGTTTTTAGCAATCAGATCATCAGCAAAATAACTGAGGTTGTTCAGTTGATCTTTCTGGAAATCCCTGATAATATGAACAAGATAACTGAAGATTGCGCATGGAGTCGCGGCCCATTTCACATCGAACTGCGGGGGTTCATACCGGCCGTTTGTTTTCCGAAGTCCGTTGAGGTGAACGAATATCGATGCAGGGGCAACCGACGCTCCGCCCGAATAATTGAGAAAGGCATCAAGCGTTGGGAATCCGTCGTTGTTAATATCGTAAATCATCGAATTGGCAAAGACTTCCATTGGCCAAAGAGGAATTCTGAACCTGTTGATTGTTTCTCTTAGTTCTGCGGCCATTGCATTGCACTCTTCAGAGACTATGACCATTTTAAGCCAGCCGTCCACATTGGCTACAAATTCCTTTCTTTCTGCCGGATCAATAAGCTTGTTTTTTGCTTTATGATCATCGATCATGTCGTCGATAGCTCTCATGAATTTATAGCAGATTTTGGCGGCACAAAACCTGTCATTGTCCCAGAAATTGGCGGCTACAAGAATATTCGGATGATCTTTGATCTTCTCGAAATCTATAGAATTAAAAATATCCCTGAACTTTTCAATCTGTGAATTCATTTAATAACTGTTTAAAATCCTTTCCGAGGTTAATTTTGCCGACAGGAGTACATTTGGTATTCCGTTTCCCGGATGTGTACTGCCTCCGACAAAGAACAGATTTCTGTAGCGGGCATGCTGATTATGAGGACGGAAATAACCCATCTGGGGCAGATTATGAGCCAGACTTCCAAACACCGATCCCCTCGAAATATTACAGGCACTCTCCCAGTTTTCGGGAGTATAGCTGATCTCAAATTTAATATGTTCCTCGATATCCTCAAGACCGAGTTGCTTAAGCCTGCTGATGACAGCTGATCTGGTCCTTTTTTTCAGTTCATCCCAATCCTGTTTTTTCAGCTTGTCAATATGTCCTGATCCGACAATGAATGAGAGCGTATCCTGATTGGCAGGTGCAGCCCCAGGGTCTGTCCTGGCGGGAGCGTGAATATAGAAGCTTGGGTGCAAGCCTACCGATTTTTTTTTAAAGATAGCATCGAGTCCTTCCCTGAACCCATCAGAGAGAAAGACACTATGATGGCCAAGCTGAGGATAGACCTTGTCGAGACCCCAGTGAAAGCAAATAGCCGAGCATGAATATTTCAATCTGTCCAGCCTCCGTGATTTGCCACGGACAGGTAGCAATTTCCTGTAAACATACGGAAGATCGGCATTTGCAACAATGATATTAAATCCGTATTCAGATCCGTCTTTCAATAAAACGCTTTCCGCCGCTTTTCCTTTGACCCTGATCTCTTCTACCGGTGAGTCATAATGAAAAATTACTCCTGAGGCAGCAGCCTCTTTCAGCAGGATCTCAACAATCGCGTACATGCCGCCTGCCGGGAAAAATGAGCCTTCGGTAAGCTCTGCAGCAGGAACCATTGAAAACAGTGCCGGAGAATCAAAAGGACTCTGTCCAACATAAATATTCTGAAAGGTGTAAGCCATCCTAAGATGCTGACTGGCGAAAAACTTTTTGACATATCTGTAATTCGAAATATAGGTCTTGAGTTTAATCAGCATACCTATATTTTTGAAATTGGCGAACTGAAAAATATTATAAAAATTGCGACCTATAAGCTTATGAATTCCGATCTGAAAAATCTGATATCCGTCATCGATATATTTGCGTGATTTTTCATAGCTCCCGGGCTCGATCTGCTCGTGCTGAAGCTCCATCTTCTCCTTGTCGGTAGTAAAAGTTATGACTTCATTATTATCGAAATAGATCTTATACAGATCTTCAAGCGGTTTTATTTCATTTTTTTCGAACAGGGGAATTCCAAGAGAATCAAAGATCTCGCGATAAATATCAGGCATAATAAGCATGGTTGCCCCCAGGTCAAACCTGTGGCCATCCCTGATAAGCTGTCCGCATCTGCCTCCGGCGGTTGAATTTTTTTCAAATACGGAAACAGAATACCCGCTCTTTGCAAGGTATATTGCAGTCGCTATGCCTCCTATCCCGGCGCCAATGATGGCTGCCGATTTCTTTCCGGTCATCTTTTATTTAATTAAAATCCGAATAAAGACTCGAAATAATCTGTTGTGTCCCGTATTGGGGTGCAAATTAATATTTTACTTTCTTAAAAAAAAAGGAAAATACCAGAAGACAAATTCTGGCATAACTGAGCCCCTTCCCAGCCTTTCCCCAGAAGGAGTCTGCTCCGAACTGGCACAGGGTAATGTCTGAAACCTTGGCAACCTTTCCTTCCTGGGGGAAATTAGAAAGAGGTAATCGTATAAAAGAGACTAATTCAAGCTTTAGAAATAAAGTTAATAATCTTGAAGTTCCTATATTTGCCGGCGAGAGATTTTGCGGTTAGTCGATAACTAGTAGACAGGCATCAACTTTATCTTTTTGTCACCTTTTACCTCAAAGAGCCACTTTTTGAATGGAGGCGGTCCGAATTTCCCGGTTACATTGTTTGAAAAACCATAGCCCTCAATTGGTTTTCCAACCATATTGGTTTCCATTTTGCCGTTCAGATTCTCGTCATGATAATAACGAACGGCATATTTTCCTCGTGTGTACTTCTAAGGAAAATGAGCATTTATTTTCAGTTATCGGATTCATTTGCGATACAATAACTTTTTCAGCAGAATCAAAAAGCTGAAGCATTACATTTCCATTATTATTCCTCAAACCTGAAATTTCAATCTCAAGTTTATACTGGGAATAAGAATTGATTGTTATAAAAACGATCAGTATGAAAAACAGTGTTATTTTCTTCATGGTTTTTTGTCTTTTAATACTTTGTTACCCACAAATAATTTAATTTCTTTCCGAGTCTCTAACCCCCTTCCCAACCTTCCCCCAGGGGGAAGGAGTGTGCTCTGAATTGGCACTGGGCAATGTTGAAATCTACGGCATCCTTTCCCCCTTGGGGGAAATAAGAAAGGGGGTAATTAAATCAGATAGACTAAATTCAATCTTTACACATAATGTTATTAATCTTGAGATACCAATTTGATAGCTGGAGTAATTTATGGTAAAAAAACTTAATCTAACCTGTTTAGTGTTTCTCCAAATTTATACTCTTTGCCTTTTTCCGTAGCCAGCTCTATTAACTTTCCGGAATAGCTTAACTTCAGCGGGTTGCCAAGTTTTGAGATTATTCTCGCTTGTTTCAGATGACCGTTTTCCCAGTCAATATCCACCTCAAATCCTCCACGCGCCATTATTCCATGGATATGACCATCTTTCCATGCAGCCGGCAGTGCAGGCAGAAGTTCAACTTCTCCTGCATGGCTCTGAAGCAGCATTTCCGTAATTCCTGCTGTTCCTCCGAAGTTACCGTCGATCTGGAAAGGAGGATGATTATCGAAAAGGTTGTACATAGTTGATTTCCTTAGGAGAGCCAAAAGGTTTTCATATGCTTTCTCACCTTCTTTCAGACGGGCGTAAAAATTAATGATCCACGCCCGGCTCCATCCCGTATGGCCACCTCCATGGGCAAGCCGGTATTCAATTGTTTTTCCTGCGGCTTTGAGCAGTTCCGGATTTTTTTGTCGGGTAATCTGATTTCCCGGATGCAATCCATAGAGATGGGAAATGTGCCGGTGTCCGGGTTCCGGTTCTTCAAATTCCTCAGTCCACTCCATTATCCGCCCATCAGAACCAATCTTTGTCGGCGTAAGTCTTTCAAGAGTCTTTTCCATCTTTTTACGGAATGGTTTATCAGTATCAAGAATGATACTTGCCTGAATTGTATTCTGGAGCAAATCCCGTATAATCATATGATCCATTGTTGGTCCCATCACCATACTGGCGTTACCTGAACTCCCGGGAATCCTGAAGCTGTTTTCCGGTGAGATCGATGGCCCCGAGACGAGAAGTCCGCTTTCAGGATCGGTTGTCAGCCATCCGATGCAAAATTCGGAAGCTTCTTTCATTATCGGGTATGATTTCGTGCGCAGATATTCAATATCACCCCCGAATTGATAATGATCCCAGATGTTCTGACAGCTCCATGCTATTCCCATTGGCCACATGCCATAGCCTATTGATCCTGTCGGTTCAGTGAAATGCCACGGATCAGTTGTGTAATGTGCCACTATCCCTTTCAAACCATAGACCTCTGTTGCGGTGCGCCTGGCATCGGGTCGGAGCGCGTCTATGAAATCAATGAAAGGTTGCTGGAGCTCACCAAGGTTTGTAATCTCCGAAGGCCAGTAATTCATCTGGATATTAATATTGATATGATAATCTGCGCTCCACGGAGGGTTCATGCCATCTGCCCATATCCCCTGCAGGTTTGCGGGTAATCCGCCCGGACGTGAACTGCTGATAAGCAGGTATCTTCCGAACTGATAATATAGTTCAATAAGATCAGTATCTATGTACCCGTTTTGCATCGCTGTTATCCTTGAGTCGGTGGTGAAATAGTTGCCATCGCTCTTCCCAAGATCAAGATCAACGCGTTTAAAAAATCTCTGGTAATCGGTTATATGGTCTTTTCTGATGTCATTATACTGTCTTGCTTGTGCAGCATCCACCGATGTTTTTGTGAGAATCGACGGATCTTCGCCAAAATAATCTGTTGCTGCTGTTAGCAGGATTATTACACTGTTTGCTTTATCCACCCTGATGCTGTCTCCTTCTGTGAATAATGTACCGCCATCGGGGTTCAGCCGGAGCCTGGAGAACATTTTCACACCCTTACCATTCCCAATATGTTCATTCATATCGATCTCATTGCCATTAGCGGAGATTGATGTATGGCTGCTCTGCCGTGATAAGTACGCTTTAAAAGTCAGGCTCCCTGGCTTATCAGCAGTTAGTCTGATTACGAGAGCGTTATCAACAGCTGATGAAAAAATTTCACGGAGATAATTAACATTGTCAGAAGTATAATATACTCTTGCGACTGCATCTTCGATATTTAGTTCCCGTCGGTAATTGAGAATATTTTTCTGAGTGCCGAAATCAAGAATCAGATCACCCAGAGCCTGATATGATGCGGCCGGGTTCTGTGGCTTTTGTCCCATGATATTATTCTGAGCCAGGAACTCTGCCTCCTTATATTTCCCGCTGAAAAGGAGCCGACGAACTTCGGCCAGGCTTTTAAGAGCAGCAGGGTTAGCGTCCCATCGCTGTTCTCCCGTCCATACAGTTGATTCATTTAATTCGAGATGTTCCATTTCTGTTCCGCCGAATATCATTGCACCAAGCTTTCCATTCCCTACAGGTAGTGCATCATTCCATTCTGTTGCAGGCTTATTGAACCAGATTGTCATTCCATTTGGAGTGGATTGGGCATTTGTGGCCTGATTGAAAGTGGAATAGAGGCAGAATAAAAGGAAAGAATTGATCAGAATTTTAAAATTCATCGGTGTTCATGTTTAATTGTTGATGTAAATTTATCTGAATTTTTTCCTTTGTGTTATTTTTTTAACTCCTTTGTGATCCTTTGTGTTTAATGGATTTGGTTTTTACCACAAATAGCACAAGAGGTATCACAAAGGCTTAGACAAAAAAGGCTGTCCATGCAGAACAGCCTTAGCAAATTGGAGAAAGTTATCTTTATTTCTTCAGTAAATCGCGGATCTCTGAAAGAAGCACAACCTCTTTTGTAGGAGCGGGAGGTGGTGGCGGTGGTGCGGCTGCCTGTTTCCTTTTTGAAACATTAATAGCTTTAATAACCATGAAAACAGCAAAAGCAACAATGAGAAAATCAAAAGTGACCTGAAGAAAGTTCCCGTAATTCCATGTTACGGCGGGGTTAGTTTCAGTAGCCGCCTTAAGGATAACTTTAAGCTCTGTAAAATTTACACCACCAATAAGGAGTCCCAGCGGAGGCATAATGATATCGGCCACTATTGAGGATACAATTTTGCCAAAGGCAGCTCCGATTATAATACCAACTGCCATGTCTACAACGTTGCCTTTCATCGCGAAGGCTTTAAATTCATCAGCTAATTTCATAATTCCCAGGTTTAGAATGAATATTAAAAATTATACGAAAATCCGACTCCGAGTATTTCTTTGAACTGGACTAAAGATCCTATCGATTTTTCTTCACCATTTCTGGAGACAGGAACTTTTACCTTATCATCATATACGAGTTGTGTATTGATATTTGCCGAAAGGAACTTATTCACTTTGAATGCGATGAGTGTTTCCCAATTTACTACAATATTCTGGGGATTCTTCGCGTAATTTGAAAAAAGATCGACCTTGGTCGTAAAGGTTACATTTTTCAGAAATTCGCTTTTAAAATCATTACGTGTATAGATTGCACGCAGATAGCCGCCGAATTCGCTTAGCGACTTATTCCCCGGTTTCACTCCGAATGCTCCTGCATCTGAAAGCGCCTGATCATTCACGATTGTTATTTTTCCTGTGGCTGGTGCAATGAAAGCGCTGAAATGATCATTGGGCTTATAGTCCAGACCAAGAGCTATCAACAGGTATGCAGGGGCAAAAAGATCGGAGATCTTCTCACTCCCTACATCATTATATTTATAGCCCGGAGCCATTTGAGTCCTGAAGTTCAGAAGAGCAGCATAATAGAAGTTTTTAAAGGCTTCATATCCGTATTTAGAAAGGAAATCAAATTTGTCGTCAGTTTTCCGGTATCCTGAAGTACCTTGTTTGATAAGACCATAACCCATATCAAGAGAATTAACCCAGGAGGTCTTACCCATTTTATAGTTGGCAAAAGTGCTAAGCAAACCATTGATGGCAAATGAATTCTGACCTCCGGATGCCCAGTTAGTGAGAGATGTCTGGGCAAGATTCAGAGAAAAAACCCCACCTTTTTTCCACCCTTGTATTGTATCAGCTGAAAGAGCCCTCAGGTTTTTTTCAGCATCAGTCACCTGACCAAATGTTAATAAGCTGTATATTAAAAACAGCAAAGCTATAGCATAGAATTTCCTTTTCATTATTATTTAGTTTTTGGTTACAATATTACTCAGCAGGCAGATTATATTGGTTTAATTAAATTATTAAAAAAACACTTTTATTTATTCAGGAAGTGATCACCGGCAGCAGGTCTGCCATATTCAACTATCTTCTGAATAACATTACCCGGAACAATTTGTTTAACGTAATGTGAAAATATTGTATTTTCTTCAATTGGTCAAATATTAATTTTTTTGAAAGAATCTGTCTGAATGTTTTTCATATTTCAAATTCGGATTTAAACCGGTAAATTGCAAGAGCAGAAATTCAGATAAATTGTTTAAATTTTCGGACAATGGACAGAAAAGAATCATTTACAGCTCAGATCAATAGCGGATATACCTGCATTGGGGACAGCATAATTTTAGGAGGCGCCATGCTCGATGGTCAGACCGTCGCAGGAGCACAGGTACGAATCCCTTTAAAAACCATGAACAGACATGGTTTGATAGCAGGCGCTACGGGAACGGGGAAAACCAAAACCTTACAGGTAATATCCGAACAATTGTCCCAGAAAGGAGTTCCCGTTCTGCTGATGGATGTGAAAGGTGATCTGAGCGGAATTGCAAAACCGGGGGAGTTGAAGCCATTCATACAGGAAAGACATGCAAAGCTGAACATTCCTTATTCAGCAAAAGGATTTCCTGTTGAATTGATGACTTTGTCTCAACAAGACGGGGTCCGTCTTCGGGCTACTGTTTCTGAATTCGGACCTGTCCTGCTCTCGCGTATCCTCGATCTGAATGATACGCAGGAAGGCGTGCTTTCTGTGATTTTCAAATATTGTGATGATAACCGCCTGGCACTTCTCGATCTGAAAGACCTTAAGAAAGTCGTCCAGTACGTAACTGATGAAGGCAAAGCAGAGATCGAAAAGGATTACGGAAAGATATCCACCGCAACAACAGGCATAATAATGCGAAAAGTTCTTGAACTTGAACAGCAGGGTGCTGATCTGTTTTTCGGTGAACTCTCCTTCGAAATAAAGGATCTCATGCGTGTCGACAGAAACGGGAACGGCTATATAAGCATTATCCGTCTGACAGATATTCAGGATAAACCCAAACTCTTTTCGACTTTCATGCTCTCTCTTTTGGCCGAGATCTACAGCCAGATGCCGGAGAAAGGTGATGTTTCCAAACCTGAACTGGTTATTTTTATCGATGAAGCACATCTCATCTTCAACCAGGCAAGCAATGCCTTGCTTGAGCAGATTGAAAACATAGTTAAGCTGATCCGTTCAAAAGGAGTGGGGATATTTTTTGTTACCCAGAACCCGATGGACGTACCTAATGGGGTACTGGCGCAACTCGGACTAAAGGTTCAGCATGCGCTCCGCGCCTTTACGGCAATTGACAGGAAAGCAATCAAGCTTTCAGCTGAGAACTATCCTGTTTCAGAATTTTATAAAACAGACGAGACAATCACAAGTCTGGGGATAGGAGAAGCGCTGGTAACAGCTCTTAGCGAAAAAGGTATACCAACCCCGCTTGCTGCGACAATGCTTCGTGCTCCCGAGAGCCGTATGGATATCCTCGCACAACCGGAGATCGATGCAATTAATTCTTCTTCCGACCTGGTGAGAAAATACAGCCAGAATGTTGATCGGGAAAGTGCCTATGAAATTCTCAGCCGTAAAGTATCAGATCTGGAACGGGCAAATGCTGATGCTGAAGCTCAGAAACAATGGGAAAAACGACAACGCACAGAAAGCAGGATGCCACAGGGAAAAACGTATTCCCCAACCTCGTATGGAAGAGCTGGAAGAACGCCACAGAATGAGATGGTCAAAGTATTGACCAGCGCCACATTTATCAGGGGAGTTTTCGGGATACTGAAAAAGGTGATGAAATAAGTGCTATCTCCTGACCCTTACACTGTCAACAAGATACGGGGAGTCACCTCTCCAGAAAATGACCGCATTTTTCTGTTTGTAATGAACTATGACATTTTCTCCCTGCAGAGTGTCAAACTCTCTGACCAAAGCCTTGTTTGAAAGTGAAAAAAAGAATTTTTCAGAGGCTATGGTAACATCTCTGCTCGAGGATACACTGCTGAGTATTATCTCACCTTCATATGTCTTGAACAGATTGCCTTTGCTGGAAAATTTCTGCAATAATCCGGCCCGGTAACCTTCACTATAAGTGTAGAAATACTTCCAGTAGACGAATGCTGCCCCGAAAACTACAATAAGGAATGCCAGCCATTTCAGGATCTTTTTTATAACCCGGGCAACACTGCTCATGAAAGAAGGTTTTGATGTGGTAGAAGGAGTTTCCATAATGTATTTTTTATTATGTAAATTTTTTGTCAGCTTTTTTTTGCAAGTTCCACGATATCCCTGACTTCCAGAACCGGTTTGTCATAACCATTCAGTACAGAATTGATCATCGCCATGCCAAGTTCTCTCAGATCTGTTTGACCCTCAAAAGATACTATTTTTTTGCGAATGTCGAAAGTTAAAAGTCAAAAGTCGAAAGTCGGAAAGTCGAAAGTTGAAAGTCAAAAGTCGAAAGTCAAATGTTGTCCCAGGAGCTTGGACTTTGGACTTTGGACTTTCAACTTTCAACTTATTTTTCCTATATTCGGCCTTTGATTATTTAACATGTAACTACTTGAAGACAACCATAAATAAATCTCAGACTCTGCTTGATTTTCTAATTGAACAGTATCCCGATTCTCCGCGGACCAGAGTAAAGAAACTTTTGCAGAGCGGTACTATAAAAGTCAATAACAGACCTACCAGCCTGCATTCCTACCAGTTAAAACCCGGCGATTCAGTGGATTTTATTTTGCGTCCCGGTGTCGCTGCAAAAACAAATCTGCCATTTCCTGTTTTATATGAAGACCAGGAAGTGATCGTTGTGGACAAGCCTGCGGGAATATCCACCTCAAGCGTTGATGGCAGCGCCAATGTACAATGGACGATATCGGAATATCTGAAGGAAAAAAGCAAAGGAGCGGTAAGGACTTATGTCGTTCACCGACTGGATAAGGAAGTCTCAGGTGTTCTGATACTTGCCAAGTCGGAAAGCGCCATGGATGCCATAAAAGATAAATGGATCGAGACCGAAAAGCACTACTATGCATTTGTTGAAGGTGCTCCCGGTGATGCTGAAGGGACTATTAA
This sequence comes from uncultured Bacteroidales bacterium, assembly GCA_963792925.1. Classification (GTDB taxonomy): domain Bacteria; phylum Bacteroidota; class Bacteroidia; order Bacteroidales; family VadinHA17; genus LD21. Next base: position 92,056 of record CAWBYC010000008.1, read on the forward strand.
GAGCTGGCTTATTGAGGATGGAACACAGAAGATGCATTCGGGCAAGGATGATTCAAAAGGAAAGCTTGCAATAACGCATTATAAAACAATAAGAACTGTTAATGAAAACACCCTGCTTGATGTTAGAACGGAGACTGGAAGGAAGAATCAGATCAGGGTTCATCTTTCGGATATAGGTTGTCCGATCATCGGTGATCGAAAATACGGCGCTTCAGCGGAATTTATCCGCAGAGTACGGTTGCATGCATATTCGATATCATTCCCTCATCCTTCATCCGGCAAATCAATAACGATAGAATCTCCCATGCCAGCAGGGTTTTTGTCCTTGAAAGCAAGGGACGAGAAATACAAATGAAAAAAACGGGGAATGGTTGCGACCATTCCCCGTACAAGATTTAACCCATATTTCTATTATGATACTCGTTGTGCGCTCTGTGGCCTCTTGGTAGGATCCATATAAATTACTTCCCAGAGATGACCATCGGGATCCTGAAAACTTCTTTCATACGCCCAACCCATATCCTGTGCTTTATTCACTTCTGTTCCGCCGGCAGAAATACAATTTTTAATTATCTGGTCTACCTGTACACGGCTATCGGCGGAAAGCGCCAGAATGGATTCAGTACTCTTCCTGGTATCACAAATTTCCTTATTGGTAAATGTTTTAAAGAAAGGTTCAACCAGGAGCATTACGGATATATCATCAGTTAAAATCATGCATCGTGAATTCTCATCGGAGAATTGAGGATCAAAATCATAACCTAGTTTTGTGAAGAACCCAACTGTTTTGTCAAGGTCCTTTACCGGTAAATTAACAAACACTTTTGTTTCCATAAGATTATGTTTTAATGATTGGTAAAGTAAGAAATCTACAAAGAAACAAAACCAACATATACAGATTTAGAATGTTCGGGAAATTCCCTGACTTTAACATCTGTATGCCATATTTTAAGAGGATTTTAACAATTACAGATTCCTTAATTTCTCCATGGCTTCATTAAAGTCACTCATAAAGAATACCCTGTTGCCCTTATTGCTTTCTCTGATGAAATCCTGCAGGTTCCTACTCGTAAATTTTGTGAAGTCTCCTATAATTGCAAGCCTGAAATTGTATGTTGAAAATTTCTGAAGTATTTCACCTGCCATACCCTTATTAAGCCTGAAAAAATCAGGATGCAGATTTGCCTCCCTGATAATCAGCCTGTCGCAGTTATTGTAGCTGCAATCACCCATCAGGTCGAGCATGTCCTGAACTTCTGAAATTATTGGATGATCCTCTGTTATTTCTGCTATGATTTTACCGGTCTCATGAAATTTTATCATGTGTCAGCATTATTATTGATTTTTGCCGAAAGGAATCCGGTAAAATTTTGATTCGAAAGGTCCTATCTCCTGAGAAGGATTTTGTACGGGTTTTCCGGTTACATCAACCTCGGTTGGCTGAAGGTGTTCTCCGTTTATTCCGTTTTTAAGGTCAAGTGATGCATTTTCTCCATTCATCTCGCGGATATGAATAATGCAATAATCGCCATCCTTTGCCGGTTCAGCGCTGACAAGTAAAATATCAGAAGGCCATCCTGTAATAAATGATCCTTCCCAATTGTTATCCCCCTTCCCAGACCCGGGAAGGATTCTGGTTAGATACGGGATACGGCATCCCCAACCGAATTTTGTTGCAAAGCTATTTGAGGCATCCCCTGACGTCGTAAGATAATATGTCCAAGAATGACCTCCGCGCTGATCGGCATTGAAATTGGTTACCCAGTAATTATTCATCGGCCAGGAAAAGAGATTAGTGCTCTGCGGCATTGCCCCGGCAACATAGCGCCCTGTATTTATAGCTCCGAATTGCATTAATGGCATTTCGGCGCTACCAATAACCAACTGGCTGCGTGTATTTCTGACTGAGGTGAAATTCTGAACAGTATACCAATCGTTAGAAGATCCTGTTATCTGATCTTTTCCCGTTTCAATAACCCCTCCCTGAACCTCAGTAAAATGCTTTCCGTCTTTTATGTTAAAAGGGAAAGCTATATAAAAGCTCTCGGGAGCAGTAATGCTTTTTTTAATGATTGAACATGCGAGATCGAGTCTTTTTTCAGTATTGTAAAGCCTTATCTCAAACATGAAACCTCTTGGTTTTTCGGAGGTTGAAGATTCACCATAAAACTTAATACTGTTCCATATTTCTCCCTTTTTCATGGAATCGAACCAAACGGTATCCAGTGACGATCTCCTGAAATCATTGAGTCTGTGGCTCTCCATCTGCGATCTGTTTCCCAGCTGCTCAAGGATAAACTCACCCATTTTATATTCGCTGCCGGGATCAATGATTTCAAGTGAAAGATCTTTATCATACCATGATGTGATTGTTCCTTTCAATGTATCGGTTCTTATTTTGTACCATTTGTTCTCAAGAGTTTTGGAATTGCCAGTATTTGAGTTGGCGGTATCGTCATCTATTGCTCTGATGATATATTTTTTATAACCAAAAGCAGGAATATCATTCAGCCAGACAGCCCATTGAGTCACATCTGACCGGCTCTGAACCGGCTGAACGGCTAACCTCTTGCCATCATGGTCATAAATGCCGGCAATTTTGCCCCTTGGCACTATCTGGTGATCGATATACACATATGCAAGGCCCGATCGCTTCCAGTTAAGGGTATTAAAGACAATAAGACTGGGTTGTTCTTCACGCGTGAATCTGCTTTGAAGCAGTCCCATTGCTTCCTCCCCGATTCCGGCTGCCCTTCTGTTTGCCTCCCAGGCATATGATTCTTTAAGAGCCCGCTGCTCCATTGTTGGCTGACTCAGAGGCTCACGGACACTTTCAGAATAACCCATAGTGTGTTCAGTATAAAACAATAACGCATTGTCAGTAAGATCAAAGCTGTTGTTTATCTCATCGGGCAATTTAGTGCCAGTGAGTGCAGCCATCGTCAATCCTGCTTCATTTGCTGTAAGTGTCGATGATGCTAAACGGGTTGTCGCTGTTTCCCTTGCCGAGGCACCGAACCCATCAGTCCACCAGTCGGGCCATGCTCCACGGATAACCGGAAATTCACTTCCATGATCTTTTTCCATATCAGTAAAAAAAGTGCCGGCTACTGAGGTAGAGATTTTTGGCCAGACAAACATCTCATTCCATTGCTTTACAAGATCACTTGCAATAGTGGAAGGAGGCGAGTTGTCTGTAAGATATCCGCTGTGCTGTATAGCTATTTCGTTGAAAGGGTAATTTTTGGCATCCAGACTGAGAAGATAATTCATCAGGTTTCTTTTGAATCTTTCAATATCTCCATTCTGCATTTCCAGAACAGTATTTCCGGTCATGTAATGTTCAGCACGGAATGTCAGCAACCGCTTTCCGGAAGGAGATTCCCACCAGAACATTGTTGGTTTATCGAAGCAGATCAGGGCACGATGTCCGTGTGTGCCCATGTTAAGGTATTTTACTCCAAGCTGGTTGAAATAGTCATTCAGGCACCACCCGATGCCGTTTACATCATCCTGCATCGCCAGTGTTACAGGAATGCCCTTATCTTTAATCCTGCCCACAGCTGCAAGCGAGGCTGCCAGTATTTTTTCATCAGGAAGTTCATCAAAGTTGAAATACATTCCTGTGATTTCTATTCTGCCTTCTTTGATGCGTTTTATCAGTCGCCCGATCTGACTTTGTGGCCGGCATTTAAGGTATTCGTCCACAGGCCACGATGCTTCACAGGTCCAGCGAAACATGGCATTCTCGGGATAGCTGTCAGTGGCATCGCAATAATCAAGGGCGTAGTCAATGTATCTAAGGTGTTCGGCGAGAATATCTGTCTGGGAGCGGGTGTAGCCAATATCGGTATGTGTATGCTGAATGAGCTTTATTTCCCATTTCCTTACGGGATCAAGCATGACTTCATTGTTTGCTGAAAAAGTACCAGCTACTACTTTTAGTTTAATCTTTGTTGGCTTTGTTACAGGGGTTAAGCCCAGATTGATAGTATTATATCCAAATTTAAGTGTCGTTTTTTCAGCAAGTCTGCCATTCGAATAAATTTGTGCCTCTGATTGATTCCCGAAATAAAATACTGCAATTTCCACGAGTTGAAGAGGAGTGGATCCCTTCCTTATTATCGCAGGAAAAGCCCGCATAGCAACTCCTGTTTTTACAGGCTTTTTGAATGTCATGTACCATGATGTGAGATTGGCCTGACTGCCGGTAACTTTTATTCTGACGGGGATCCCTGGTCTTACTTCCTTTGCCGGAATTCTGAGAATCATATATCCATGGTTATCACCATTCTGATCGACCATAATTGAATTAAAACTTAATGAAGAGCCGTCAGGGTTTATTACAGTCCAGCCAGGTTTCCCATCGGTAAAAAATGAGTAGTCGTGCCTCCCGTCTGCCGTCAGATCCATACGAGCAGTTCCGGGACTTGATCCGAGAGCGGCAACCCAGATGAATGTGGCGTATTTATTTTCAATTGAAGAAGGAACAGGTTCCGTTTCCCATTCAATACAGTCTTTTCCATTGAGGGCCCGGAGGAGCATGCTCTCACGGAATCCGGGGATACAGGACTGGTATTCATAATCCAGTCCGGAGATCTTTTTTGAATATCCGTTTATCAGGTTATCATCAGGTGAGAGGAATGATTGGGCATTCAGATAGCATGCCTGGAGCAGAAACAGACTAAATATTACAAGAGCTATTCGTTTCATAATATATTTATAATGAAAAATATTAACTGAGATGAAGATACAAATTATTGTTTCGGCAACAAACCAGGGTTTATTTTACAAATGCCATTACAACAACAGCCTCTCCATCCGATTCATTGACTATCCTGTACTGACCGGCAGCCGCAGGTATTACAAATGTTTCGGCATAATTGTATCTCTGCGATATTTTTCCTGTTTCTACAATAACCGAGCTTCCTTCCACAAGACTGAGCACATGGCATTTGTTATCAGTTTTAATCTCAATTGTATCTTTGAAATGATATCGGTGCACATCATATAAGTGAGTTTCATGAGTCGGCAGATGAAATTTCTTCCAGTTACCGCCTTCTTCAATAAGATAGGGTCTGCAGATCAGTTTTTCCTTCACATATCTTCCCTTCCTATCAAAAAACAGATTTTCCATTCCCCGTTTTATATTCAGCGGACGAGGCTTTCCATTCAGATCAGGTCGAAGCCAGTCATACAATTTGAAGGTAAAGATGTAAGGAGTGCTGCTTATTTCCAGGACGAGATTGTTTTTTCCGGAACCATGGACAGTCCCGTATGGAATCAGAAACAAATCGTGTTTTGATGCCTGATGTTTCTGAACATATTTCTCAATTTCAACTGGTTTTGATTCCCTCTGGCTTGTTTCCAGTTCCTTTTTGAATTCAGAAGGATTTATATCATCCTGAAAACCAAGATAAACAATGGCGTTATCTTTAGTATCAAGTATATAGTATGTTTCCTCCTGTGTGAAGGATTCTCCGAAATGTGTTTTTGCATAATCAGGTCGGGGATGACATTGAACAGATAGATTTGCTCCGTCCATTGTATCGAGGAAATCGAATCTTATCGGGAAGTCGGTACCAAACCTTTCATAAGCATCGCCGAGAATATTTTTCGCTTGCTGGTACATCATGAAGTCGAAGGAAGCTTCGAGCAATCTTCCGGAACTCTCAAAAAGGAGACCATTCTCCGGAACAATGAGTTCAAATGACCATGCGTAATTAGCTGCATCACTGCACAATCCGTTTATATGATTTTTGATCCATGATCCTCCCCACACCCCGGGCTCAAACCATGGTCTTGCCCTGAAAACATTCCTGCTCATCTCTGCCAGCGACATTCTGAAAACATCACCCTTCATGTATACCGGGTTGTCAGGATTCCGGGAATCTACTATGATGTCAATATCTGGCAAAATATCCTGCTTGTGTTTATTCAGAACAACCCAGTCGACGAAATAAAATCTCTTATACATTTCCTGCGGTTCCGCCGTAGCTTCTGCTCCCAGATTGGTAATACTTCCTGCCCTTGCCCTGAATTGAATTTCGTTTTTCGGCAGGTCAGCATATATCAGCAAGCCTTTCCACCCGGTAAGTGATGCGCCCGGACCAGCTATTATGCTGATATCAGCATCGGGATCGGGCAATAAATTTTTCAGCCTATTGTCATAAAAGTCATCCAGAGATAATGTAGTGCGGCTTCCGAATACCGGATCGTCTGCTCCTAAAAAGGGCGATATCAGGTTTGCGATTATTCCGGGCTTTTTGAGAAAAGCGGAAGTGTTTTTCCACGAAATATTTCTTCCGTGATTTTTCAGATAATCCGATAGTTTTTCCCGGAAATTATCATAATAAACTCCTTCATATCCATCCAGAATTATAGTCTTTTGCTTAAGGATTTCCGCCCCGAGAGCATCAAACCCTGAAAAAATAAGATTTTCGCTGAGCTTACAGGCAGGATAAATGTCATAACTACCTTTAGCCGGCAAAGGTTTGTTCTCCGGTAATAGAAACTGACTGGTTTTTCTCCATTCTCCGGATTTTTCAGGATTATTCAAGAGAATTGCTTTTGTGGTTTTGTAAATATATCCTTTTACATTTGTTATGACAAAGAGACAAAGTTAAAATGAAAGAAATAGCCGCTATAATACTTGAAAACGACAATAAGGAGATATTGCTTTATCTGCGTGATAACAAACCGGGCATTCCATTCCCCGATCACTGGGATCTTATTGGTGGACATGTTGAAGATGGTGAATCACCGGAAGAGGCTCTTAAGCGTGAATTTAAAGAAGAGCTGGATCTCGATCTGAAAGTGTATACATTTTATAAAAAGTACGAATGTCTTACCGGCGACGCCTATGAAAACATTAAATACGTATATACAGCCACAATAAACCTGCCAATTGAAGAAATAACACTTCTCGAGGGAGTTCGTCCGCAATATTTTAAAAGATCCGAAATTCCCGGAGTAAAATTTGCAAACATCCTCAAATCAATAGTTATGGATTATATAGCAGATCATCCTTAACCTCAACCTCAACCTCAACCTCAACCTCAACCTCAACCTCAACCTCAACCTCAACCTCAACCCTCTACGAACCTCGCAGCCACCTCCAGTCTGTTGTTATCGGGATCGAGCGTTTCAAACTCCCAATAACCATCACCTGTTTTCCTTGGACCTCTCAGTATTTTAAAGCCACCGGCTGAGAGCTCTTTGAATTTCGCGTTCACCATATCCATGCTTACCCATTTCGAATGACAGATGGATGATGCCCCTATACTGTTTTCCAACGGTATCGTTGAGGTTAGGAGGAATTCCGGGCATCTGCATTAATTCAAGGCGGGTTCCCGATTCAAAGGATATAAAATAACTCTCAAAGTTTCTGTCTCTGTTAGTGTACTTATTATTCGGGATGCCATTGAAGTATTTCACATAATACTCCTTAAGTTCTTCCAGCTGGTTAGTCCAGATTGCTACATGGTCGATAGTCATAATCGGGTTTTAATGTTTCAGCTCGAGGATGTTTCTGAATTTAGCGGATGCATTGTGGCTTGTATTGTGAGAGGTGACAGCAAATCCCAGATATATTTTTGACGGCAGCTCAAGTGTGAAGGTTGTATATGGTTTCCAGTTTGAACCATCAGCACTGTAATAGCCGGTAAAGTCATTTTTAACCCGCTGGAGCCTTATCCAGGTGTTAGGATATGAGACAGGGAATTCAGGTGAGCCCACTGCGCTTTTGGGATAAACAGCTTTCATTTCGCCTCCTTTTGTAGTGCGATACTGGAATTCATAGCCACCGTTATTATTATTTCTTGCATTATTGTCAGAGAATACCTGGAAGTATACATGCCTGCAATCGGCTGTCAGGTCCTCCCTGGCCATTAATCCTGCCTTGGTATATAGATTAGCTCCATTCAGGCTCTCGATCCTTGAAACAAGGTCAAAATCACCCGTACGTTGAATATATACAAAATTGAATTCATCTTTTGTTCCCCAGATGTCGGCTCCCCCGCCTGTCATATCTATTCCGTTCTTTTGAATTTTTACAACCCCGGAAATAGAGGGATTTCCTATATCGTTATGTTTGAACGTTGATAGCGTTAAAGGCTGGCCTTTGAGATTCGAGGCTGATTTATTAATGTTTTGCGCCGAAACACTGCAGGTGATCAGTAATGACACCATCAAAAAACTGATAATTTTGTTTTTAATCATTGCTATGGTTAGTTTATCGTTTGTCGTTTGTCGTTTAGCGTTTGTCAATGCCTAAATAACGTTGACCTCAACCTTTATTAGACACTATTTGCATTTCTTATAAACAGTTCCACTTTTTTCCTGTCAAGATTTCCGTCAGTCCTAACTCCGCTGCATACATCCACACCATATGGACGGACCTCCTCTATTGCCTGGATGACATTATCAGGATTTAATCCGCCTGCAAGAAAAACAGGGCATTTTGCTTTATCACAAATCTGACGACTCAGCTTCCAATTGTGAACTCTTCCGGTACCTCCGAGCTCTTTGATTTTCAGATTAGGGTTTCCGCTGTCGAGCAGAATGGCGTCTACCTGTAATGATATCATTATTGCTTCATCAACTGAATGTTGATCGATCACATGGATTACCTGTACTATTTTTACGGCAGGCAGGGCTGACCTGAGGTCGACATATGTTCCTTCCGACAGGGCATCAACTATCTGTATCGTATTTGTATTTGTTCTGTGATGATGCTCAATTATGCCCTTCACACTTGTTTCACTTGTGAGCATGAAAGTCGCTACAGGGGGAGGAACTGATCTTGCAATGATGTTGATAAGCTCGTCGGAAATCGGTCCGGGTCCGCTCGGCATTTTTGCCACGAGTCCGATAGCAGAGGCTCCCAGTCCGATCACTATTTTAGCTTCTTCCCTGCTGTTTATGCAACAGATCTTAATTCTAATCATCTGTCAGAAATTATTCGATCTGTAGATTGGCAAAGTCGCCCGCGGAATTGTTTCCTACCCATAATCCTATTTTACCAGAAGCTCTGTTATTGAGTTTTTCGACTGTCAGACAGGCTTCCTGATTCCTGTTTACAAATACGGTTATCTGTGGTGATTTAATGGTTATCTTCACATGGAACCATGCATTGGCATCAGGTGCCGGGGAAACAGCTTTTTCATACTTTCCGTTAAATTTCTCCCTCAGGACTTCCCATGAGTAATCGGGCATTGAAATATATTGAACAGCGTGAATTTTCCGAACCGCGTCATCAGCCTGAAAATTAAACGGACGAAAGTAGATGGCATCGAAGGTATTGTTATCCATTCCGTGGAACGCTATACCCACGAAACTCTGTTGCGGCTCATCGCTTCCTTTAATATCGACTTCAATACTTCCATTTGAAAAAATCACATGCTTAAGCCATGCAATCCCGTCATTTTCATTTTTTGAAAACCTTATTCCATTGGTGTCGTTTTCGGAAAATGCGCTGATTTTTCTGTTAAAAACCTCGAGCTGACTGTTAACCGACATGGAAGGAAGATCATACCGTACTACATTTTCCTGGGCATTAACAGGGAGAAATGATAAAAATCCAAGAAAAACTGCGGGAAAATACCTGGTTATTCTCTTTGTTTTCATTTGCGTCAGATATTTATGTTCACGGATACAAAGTTACTAATATTCCATTTCCCATTGGTTTATTTCTCCAAGATAACCAAGGGACATATGTTGTCTTATGAACTAATGGAATTATCCTTTTCCTCATCGGGTTCCGCATGCAGGATGTGTAAAAATCTGTGCACAATGGGAGCAAAGAATACAGCAGTGATACTGAGAAATGCCACTCCGCTGTATAATGCAAAAAAAGAAGAAAATATCTTTGCTCCGTCGGATTTCATTTCTGCAACGGGACCCATACCTGTCAGTATCATGCATGACATGTGAAAGCTGTCGAGCCACTTCAACTTCCCGATAAAATGATAACCTAGGGATCCGGCCATTACTGAAAAAACTATCAGGATTCCGGCAAACAAACTGTACCGTAATAATCTTAGAAGAAATTGGCGGACAGGGACAACTTTCTGTGTATGATGCTCAAAACGAAAATTCATCTTCATATAAATCAGCTAAACATGTTATTAAATGTTTTGGCGACCAGGAATGCGGCTGTAGCTGCAATAACCCCTATCAGAGTAACTTTGAGAGCTCCTTTTATAAGAGGTTGGCCTGTTACTTTGCTTTTAAAATAGCCGAAAAGAAATAAACATATTACAGTCAGTATGGCTGAAATTATCAAACCCTGGTATGGTGTTTTTGTAAAAAAATACCCCGACAAAGGTATTAATCCGCCGACGATATAAGAAATCCCTATAGTTGCGGCACTGTTTCGAGCCCTGTTAGCATTTGGTTTTTCCAGACCCAGTTCGTATTTCATCATGAAATCGACCCACTGGTGCTTATCCTTAGCAAGCTCTTCTGCTATTGTGTTTTGAGTCTGTTCGTTCAGTCCGTATTGCGCGAAAACAAGTTTTACCTCTTTCTTTTCCTCTTCAGGTATCTCCTCAATCTCGTCAAATTCCCTTTTTAGTTCAGACTGATAATGCTCTTGTTCTGTCTTTCCGGCGAGGTATCCGCCCAAACCCATTGCGATACTGCCCGCGACTATTTCAGCAATTCCGGCAGTGATTACAATTGAATTATGCTGAACCGCCCCGCTAAGGCCTGCAGCCAGAGCAAAGGGAACTGTCAGGCCGTCAGCCATTCCAATCACCACATCGGTAATGAACTCCGAGCTGCTCAGATGCTCTTCTTTATGAACCAACTTTGTTATTGTCATGGTATTTGAGTTATTCCAGTATTGACAGATCCCCTCCGGGTGATTATTTCAATGAAAGCTTCGGCTTTTCAATCATTAAGACCACGCCCAGAAAGATCATAATTAGAATAGTATGAAATCCGATACTTAAAAGAGCATCATCAGGCCTGATGATTGTACTGAATACATATAGCCCGATTGAGAGTCCAAGATATCCTGTAAATTTACCCACATTATATTTTACCGGGAAGTATTTCTGGCCGATAAAGTAGGAGAGGATCATCATCGAGCCATAACAGATGAAAGTTGCCCATGCAGAGCCATAGTAGCCATAGATAAGATGAGACGGGCTCAATGGGATCCACCAGAAGTTTAAAACTAGTGTGATAATTGCTCCTGTCAGTGACAGCCATGCACCCCATGAAGTTTTTCCTGTAAGTTTATACCAGATAGCCAGATTCCAGTATACCCCAAGAAAAAGATTTGCCATCATCAGTATGGGTATGACTCCTCTTCCTTCCAGATACTCTTTATTCCTGATCAGCAAAGGAAGAATAAAATCATCGAGATAAAGCATTGTAGCCAGGAAGATCAATGCGACGATAATGATGAAATAATCCATGATTTTTGCATAAACCACAATTGCATCTTTTTCTTTCGATTTTGCGAAGAAGAATGGTTCAGCAGCATATTTATAAGCCTGTATGAAAATAGTCATCAATATCGAAATTTTATAACAGGCTGAGTATATGCCGACCTGTGAAGTTGCAATATCTGCCGGAAGAAGATAGCGAAGGAGAAGCCTGTCAAATGTTTCATTAACTATTCCGGCCATACCAGCAAACATAAGTGGGAATGCATAAAACAACATTTTTTTCCAGAGAGCGGTATTGATCTTCCATCGAATATGCGAGATCTCGGGAAAAAGCATGAAAAGGGTTATGGTGCTTGCAACAAGATTAGATATAAATATATATTCAATTCCCCAGTTCGGGCGATAGATTTTTGAGATCAGATGACCGATGAGCCCGTCAGGATTATGATTTAAGATATATGGACAGAATAACAGGAAAAACAGGTTAAGACAAATATTGATAGATATGTTTACCATTTTAACCCAGGCAAAGCGGATCGGTCTGTTAATCGCACGCAAATGAGCGAATGGGATTGCTGAAAGAGCGTCGAGAGCAAGTATCCAGGCAAACCATCTGATATAATCGGGGTGAGCGGGATAAAGCATCCATACTGCAATTTGTTTCGAATACAGGAGAACCAGTATTAAAAAACATACTGACGAAATAATAAGCGAGATCATAGCCGTACTGAGTACTGTATCTTTCTCTTTCTCCTGTTCGTTAAAACGGAAAAAGGTCGTCTCCATGCCATAAGTCAGTACAACCATAAGGAATGCAGTTAAAGCATAAAAGACATTAACTGTTCCATAATCTGCGGAATGAAACACATAAGTGTAAAGAGGAACCAGCAGGTAAGTGAGAACCCGGCCCAAAACACTGGGAACTCCGTAAATGGCGGTCTGCCCGGCCAGGCTTTTTATTGATGTCATGAACACAAAGGTAAAAAGAAATGTATTATGTGCGATGCGCGATTGGCGATGGAAGAAATGAATGAATGTATTATGTGCTTAGTCGATACTTATCATCTCAAGAGTAATTTTCCACCTGGTTTCATGACGTTTTTTCCAGATCCTCACGTAATGTCCTTTTACGGTTGTCGGGTTTCCCTGACTCTCCAATAAGCCATATGTGTAACCCATATCGCCGGATGAGGCGGCTCCCGAACCGATTGAATTCCAGTTAAGGTGTTTATCTCTCTTATTTACCAAGACTTTAAGTGTGTCGGGATTCATTGCCGGGAGATGTCCGTTAATTTGTATCCTGGCAGACTGATCGAGAAATGTCAGATAGACAGTTGCATCAGGATTCTTTTTCCATTCCATAAGAAATGTCTTCTCCTGGTTGAGAATTTCCCTGCATGATTTTTCGACACTGACAACTATCGGAGCGCCTGCGGGCTTATCTACTCCTTCAGGGAATGAAAAACTATGATTTGAAATTGCAGGAGGTGTTGCCGAACCTGCATCTAATATTACTTTCCATATTCCATTAATCTTATTCCAAACCGTCAGGAAATAGCCGGTGGAGAGTTTGGGGGTGTTGGGTCTGTATTCCTGAGCTTCCCACGGTCCGGTGCTGATACCGAAGTCGCCGCTTTCAGCAATGTCCATAAATTCCGGTTCCCATTTCAGCACCACCGGGGCATTCTTCCTGTTTTTCCAGTATTGTTTTCCGTTTGTAAGCCATTTATCGGTGAAGATTACCGACACCTCTGCAAAGTTCTTGACAAAAGCAGCATTTCGTCCGATCATAACTGATTCACGGGCGAAATTCCGTTCTGCTTCTCTCATTTTGAATATGGCGGAACTGCTGTCGGGCTCCTGAGCTACTAAAACCGAGGAGAGAATTAACAGGAATATCAAAGAGTTGTATAATCTCATACTCTTTCTTTAATATGATAATAGTATTCAACAGATATGACCGGAAAAAGATCAAACACCCTATAGCTGTTACACACGTACGGGTGATTTTTCGCGTCCAGGTGGTATGTCAGGAAGAGACTTTGTGGTTGCAGGCGGTGAGGAGGATTTACAGGATAAGGCAGAGATCGCCGAATTCGTGCCAGAGATATTTGCGATCTATTGCTTCCTTGTAGGTTTTTATTATTTGTTTTGGACTCATGAACGCGCTTATCAGGTCGAGGTGACTCGCTTCCGGTTCATGAAAGCCGGTAATCAATCCGCTTGCAATTTTAAGTTTATGATCCTCAGTTATTTTCAGGTTTGTATAGGCATGTCCGGGAATGACTTTACCGGTATGGGATGCAGAAGATTCCAGTGCTCTTACAACAGTAGTCCCGACTGCTATTATTCTTCCGCCTTTAGCTTTGGTGGTTCTGATTTTAGCAGCTGTGCCTGCCGGAATAAAGTATTCCTCTTCAGACACGATGCGGGTCGCTGACAGATCGTCATCCATATATGAACTTAAACCTGTGTGGAGAGTCAGGAAACAGGTACTGATATTTTTGTTTTTCAGGTCGAAGAGCATTTTCCATGTGAACGCCCTTCCGGCACTTGGCATTTCAGATGACCCCGGATCAATTGCAAAGACAGTCATATAGTATTCCAGTGGCAGAGGAGCAGAAATATATCCATATCGGATTGGTTTGCCGATCTGATAAAAAATATCGATGAGTGCAGCTCCTGATTCGGAAAACTTTATTTTCCATAGTCTTGGATTTCGGGAATCCTTTTTTTCCACTACTGCCGACAATCCTGAATCAAATTCTATCTTCTGACCGGGATAGATCAACGCGTTTTTCTGCTTTTCATTATCAAACAGGAAAAGTACCAGCCACGTGTCGTCGGGAAGATGTTCGGCCAGCCTTACTTCTGAAGGTTGATTCTTGCCTGTATTAACAGTCTTAAGCGAAGCAGGCAATGTCCGGCTTGAATTGAAGATGAGCAGGTCGCCGCCTCTGATAAAATCGGAAAGATGGGTAAACGTCGAATGATAAGTCATTCCATCATCCCTGTTTATTACCAGCAACTTTACCCCGTCACGATTTACGCCTCTAAGTTCAGGAGGTTTTCTTGCGCTTAATTCATCTGGTAATTCAAAGCTGAAAGGTGATTTTGAATTTATTTGGTTATGCATGATATTTTGTTTTAACTGCCTCCCTCCAGTTATCCTGAGCCTGTAGCCGTCTGCCTGTGACAGACATTGATTCATCGGAGGCAAGGAATACGAATACATCTGTAACAGTTGAAGGATCTGCCCATTCAGAAGGGTCCTCTTTGGGTTCAGAAGCTCTGTGCATAGAAGTATTCATGCTTCCCGGGTCAACCCAGTTAACTCTGACATTGGTGTCTTCAAGTTCTGATGCCCATGTCTGCGACATTCCCTCGAGACCAAATTTTGAAATTCCATATGCTCCCCAGCCGGGATATCCTATTACTCCTGCATCGCTGGTTACATTAATTATTGAACCACCGCTTTCTATCATTGAGGATAAGACATACCGGATCATGAGAAATGGTGCGATCAAATTGGTTTTTAACACATTATTGAAATCCTCAAGGGGGTAATCAAGCAGATATGGAATAGGAGTAGGTCCGATTGCCGAGGCATTATTTACCAGAACATCGATTCGTCCACCGAAAGCTTTCAGGGTTGTGGCTACGATTCTTTCAACATCCTCAGGAAGGCTCAGATCACCCGTTATTGCAATTGCCTGTGTTGAGGGACTAATATTATTGATCTCATGAATTACCATATGCAGACTCTCTTTATTTCGCGCAGTTATGGAAATGGATTCCGGATTTTCTTTTGCGAAAGCCAGGGCAAGTTCTTTTCCGAGCCCCTGGGATGCTCCGGTTATAAGAATTTTTTTATTTTTTAATTTATTCATCCGGTGACAGTTAAATATCCGAATCTGCCAGTCAGTCTTTCGTTGGTTCCTGATAAAGTCCAAGAACATTTCCGTATGGATCGCTGAATCTGGCTGTAATCTCAGGATCATCAAGGCCGATTGGAAGTACAATTTTACCACCATGCGATACGATGGACTTTAAAATTGACGACACGCTATCTACCATGATATAGATTAATAATCCTGTTTCGGTAGTAGCATTTCTGCCGATTACCCATGTGCCGCTTACTTCATTCACCCCATCATCGAAAACAATCTGTCCATCGCTTCTCTCGCGAATATTCCAACCGAAAACTTTTTTGTAAAATGATGCAGATATCATCACATCGTTTGCAGGGATCTCGATGTAGCAAATTTTACCATTTGACAGGGTAGGATGTTTTCTGTTTTCCATTAAGATGATATTTTAGTGTAATGCTATTCGCCGGGAATTTTTTCACCGGTCATATATGATTTGAAGACTGCGTAAACTGCCATAGAATGGCCATGTCCCAGCCCAAAATCTTTTTTTAGCCAATTGACGATTTCTCCGGCTTTTACACCGGGGCGAATCAACCCCTGCTTTTCAGCAAGACTGTAAAAGTCCGCCGGAGTCTTTCCGGTTTGGGCTTTAATGTTATCTAAATAAGCCTGAAATGACATATTTTAATAATTTAAATTTTCAAAAAATAAGGAATCATTCACTTCAGGGATATAACAAAATTGTCGAAGTTTTGTTGATCGGATTCTGGGAGTTGCGATGTGTGCTTTTCCATCGCACATAGCATGTTATATATAATACATTTACCTGGAAACGGCTACACCAACGAACGAATCAGCAGTTCCGTAATAAAGAAACCATTTATCATGAAAATATACCAGCCCTTCCGAAAAAGTTGTACCGGCTTTATACTGGCCTGAAATTTCGTGGGGTAACGTTGGTCTTAACAAACAGGTGTCTGAACGAGAAATCACCCTTGCAGGATCATTTACATCAAAAACTACTTTACCTACAGAATATGTTCCTTTAGGTACGTCAGCTGTTGCATCATCTCCTTCAGAATTTTTGCCATTGTAAAAAAGCACAATGCCCTCATCTGTCATCAAAGCAGGTGGACCGCATTCGGTAAGCTGACTGTCAAATTTATTTTTTCTGGGACTGATCACAGGTTTTAGTTCCCCTTTTTCATCGAGAGTGGGATACCAGTCGGAGAGATTGTCTGACCAGGCGAGGTTAACGAAATTCTCTCCCCAATACATCGCATATTTGCCATTTATTTTGGCTGCAAAAGGGTGTCCGTCAACCATTTTAGTGACTATTGAACCGGATTTTGACCATGTATCGAGGAATTTTCCGTTTTCGGCCTTAACAAATGCAGGGCCTTTCTTTTCCCAATGGATAAGATCTTTTGAAAATGCGATGCTTAACCTGGCAATTTTATAATTCCATGAAGTATAAGCCAACACATAAATGCTGTCTTCTGTCTGTACGATCCTGGGATCCTCACATCCTCCCGGGTAATCATATTTCATGTATTCACCGCTGTCGGGATATAGTACCGGTGTCGGATATTTTGTAAAATGCAGTCCGTCTTCACTGTAAGCCAATCCTAATCTGGATGTCCTTCCGCCGAGGATCGCTGCCGGATTGTCCTCGCTCCTGTAAAGCAAATAGACTTTGCTTCCTCTTACAATGGCAGCGGGATTGAATACATCTGCTTTTTGCCATTTTACAGTATCGTTTTTTATAGGATCGATGAAAATGAAAGTTGAATCACCTTTAAGGACCGGATTTTCTGCAGGTTTATAGAGCGACAGGAAATCCCATTTTGCAACGCTCGTATTCTTATTTGTGCAGCCTGACGCCAGCAGTAAGAACAAATAAATAAAAATCTTTTTCATTATTTCAGATCCTTTAAAGTTTTTTACATTTTCTTGTAAAAGTACAAAATGTTTATCCACTGATGCCTGATAAGGCAATGAGTTTGTGCTAAAGATCCCCTTGTATGCTAATTGTCTGTTATTTTGATATTTACAGGTGTATTCATCCAGTATTTTTCATTACCGGCATAACTTGATCTGCAATTTTGTTCAAGCGGATGGTATTCCATCAGGCAGCTGTCCTTTAAAACAAGCGGTTTATTGTATTCCTGAACAAAAAGCTCCCTGTACTGATAAAGGTCTATCGTTTTCTTTTTATTTACCATTTTTCCATCTATGTCCTTTAAATTTTGAACATAGATATAACTTGAATCCCCAGGGCGCTTTATATATTCTTCTTTAGTTCTGATATATGCGGTATTTTGACGTATCTGTACACTTGTGATCTTTAATTTTTTCGTTCCGATTGTTACCAGGTAATTTTCTTTTTCAGAACCGCTTACAGGATCAATTTTGTTATTAAAGACAACAACCAGTGTGGGATTAAGATAAAGGTTCGTTTCCCAGTATGCTTTTAAAGACCTGAAATAGGTGGAGTCGTCCATATCAACCACTTTGAAGAAGTTATTAAAAGAAATATACTTCAGGCACATTAGCGAATCAACGTCGTTTTCCTGACCATATTCAATATCCGCATTGAACATTTCACCCAAACGCCTGCCATCAGCTTCATAGGAGCATGAATATTCTATTTTGTGTATTGAATAAGTTTTTGGCTGTATATAAATTGCTCCGTTTATAATAAACGAATTGCCTATGACTTTTGTCTTACCGTTAAACATGATTTTGTAGAGAAGCAGATTATTATCATAGACGGCTACCGGTTCCGCGAAATTATGATTGTGTATAAAATCTTCTGAAAAAACTTCAATAAATGAAAATGATCTTGTTTTGAAATTTCTAATGGCGTCGTGTGTCATCAGAACGAATAGTTCATTTCCATACTGATCGCCTATTGTCGCATCGGGGATTGATTTTACCTGTTCATCAGGCCCCTCCGATCCGTTCTCATAGTAGGGAGAAATATTTATCCTCGGAAAATCGAGGTTCTTTTTGAAATCAAGGAGGCGGTAACTATTGAATAGTGAACCAAGGGTGAATCCCTTGTCGAGAGTCTGAACAATCGCCTCATTGAGATTTATGTATTTTCCATCGCGTTTCTGATAATCACGATAATATGAAATGTAATTAAAGGGTCTCTCAGGATAATTCCGGGGGATATTCCTGATAGCCCTTCCAATAATGGCCAGTGATCCCAGTTTTTTCCCGGTTGAGATGATCTTAACCTCTCCAAGGCCGTAAATTATTGGTTTTAAGAAAATGGTATTTTCAGGATTATTGCTGAAATGGCTGAATGCCATAGAATATCTTTTAAACCCAATGCACGTTATTATCAGGCTGTCGGTCCGAAATTCAGGGTTGTTGAGTACTTTAAAGTCACCATCAGCATTTGCATATACTCCCAGCTGGTTGTCCTTAAGAAGGATGGTCGCAAAAGGAACCGGTTCGTTTGTGCCGGAATTGATGATTTTTCCAGCTACGAAATCTGTCTGCTGAGAGTATATAAAAACCAAACTGCTCTGCAGGATAAAAGTGACTGATAAAAACAGAGCTCTCAATTTTGTGAACATCGGAGTCAAGTGTTGAGCAAGTCGACATTATCAGATAAAGTTAAAAAATTTATCTGTCATTCAAATTGTTTAAAGATGAAAGATTGCTCTCACGGACTCAAACTGGATGCCGAAATTTCAGGATAATTTTTTGTCTGACATGAAGTCAAAAGCGCCTTTTCTTAAATTGATGCCATATTCAAGATAAGCTTTGAGACACGCAAGGAAGTTAGCCCATCCTTCCGTATTCCCTTTCAGCCATTTTATGCCGGCTTCATCGTTTTGACGGCCTTTTTCGGTTACTGTTACCAGGGTAGCATTATCTTCGATATGGCTCAGAGTCATTTCGGAGAAAGTTTCGAAACCTTCATGTTCCCAATAGAAAGAAACATATTTGTCTTTTTCAATTTTAGCAACCTTTACCGGAAATTTAGTTTCAAATTCGGGGAACTGCCAGGTCAGTTGGCTGCCTTCTTCCATTCTCCCGCTGGCATTTGAAATGAAATAGTTAGACATTTTCTCAGGATCGACTATTGCTTCAAATACAACGTCAACAGGTTTTATGATCTGAATCGTTGCTTTTACTTCAAGAGTTTCGTTTCCCATTGCATTTCTTTTTATTTTGTTTAACAATCATTCAATGATAATTGTTTCAGAACTTGTTACCGCAATCATCCATATTTCCGTATTCGATCTGAATTGTGGAATGTTCTATCTCAAACCGTTCGCGCAAATGATGTTGAATGGAGCTTATGAAATTAACATTTGTAGGCACGCAGGTAGTAAGATGGACTGTTAATGCAGCATTCGTTGTTCCAAGAGACCAGATGTGCAGATCGTGAACGCCGTCGACTTCAGGTAGACTTTTAAGATATTCAAGAACGAGTTCGATCTTTATATTTTCGGGTACGGCATCGAGGGCAAGATTAACAGAATCTATGAGAAGTTTGTATGAACCATATAGAATTACCGCTATTATAATAAAAGAAACTGCCGAGTCAACCCATTGAGCACCTGTTAATTTGATCACGATTCCTGCAACCACAACTCCCAGGGAAACAAGAGCGTCGGCAGCAAAATGAAGGAATGCACTGCGCACATTCAGATCATGCTCTCTATCCTTCATGAACAGCCATGCTGTAAATCCGTTAATTGCTATCCCGATTGAAGCCACTATTACCACGCTTTTTGCATTTATTGTCAGTGGTTGATTGAGTCGCGAAATTGTTTCATAGAGAATAAACCCGACTGCTACAATTAACAGTATTGTATTCAGCAGGGCAGCCAGTATCGTTGAGCGGCGAAAACCATAAGTGAATTTCAGGGTAGGCTCTTTTTTTGAAAGATGAATCGCAATCCAGGAAAAAACAAGTGTTAGGACATCACTGAGATTATGGCCGGCATCGGCAATCAGTGCCATTGAATTGGAAAGATATCCGGCGATACCTTCTGCAATAATGAAGATTACATTAATTGTAATGCCGATCTTAAAGGCATTGCTTAAATTTATTGAACTGTCATGTGTATGACTGTGCTCCATAGTCTGTTTTGGAGTGTAAATGTACTCAGTATTTGTTTTTTTTCTTCTCCATCATGATAAGTTTAGCTTCCTTTCCAAACATCTTATCTTTCTTTCGCTTCTCGGCTATGCTTGTCTGAAATCTCTGCTGCTCCTTCTGCATCTTCATAAAATTCTCAACGGCAGCCTTGTCAATGGTGCCATTCTCAACTGCTTGCAAAACAGCACACCCGATTTCCGTAGTATGTGAGCAGTCGGGAAACTTGCATTTTAGTGCCAGAGTGTAAATATCACCGAACGTGGTTTTTATTCCATCCTGGTTTTCCGTTACGCCTAATTCCTTCATTCCGGGGGTATCAATTACAATACTTCCGTTATCAAGTACAAACAGCTCTCTGTGACTCGTAATATGCCTGCCCTTATTTGTGCTCTGACTTATTTCTGCAGTCTTTAATATCTTATTCTTCAATAAATTATTGATCAGAGTTGATTTGCCGACCCCTGAAGATCCGACAACACAATAGGTTTTGCCGCTCTGCAGAAATTTAAGAATCTGATCGAGGCCAATGAGTGAAGTATTACTGAGCGGAATGGTTTTTAGCTTTTTCTCTCTTGACCCAAGCTGATGAATAGCTGAAGCAATCTGTTCCTCGGTAACAAGATCAATTTTGCTGATCACAAGAACAGGTTCAATACCTGCACCATAACAGATTGTAAGATAACGTTCAAGGCGGTTTAAATTGAAATTATTATCAATAGATTGTATAATCAGTGCAATATCAATGTTTGCCGATATGATCTGCTTTTCGCCCGATCTGCCGACAGATTGCCGTTCAAGCACTGTTTTGCGGGGAAGAACTTTATGTATGATCGCCATTCCCTGATCATACGGATTAATTAAAACCCAGTCGCCAACAGCAGGAAAATCAGTCCTGGAAGCAGCAGTATACCTGAGGTTGCCGGTAATTTCGCTATCATATTCTTCTGCCCCTGTTGATACAATATACCTCTCACGATGTTCGCTGGTTACTCTGCCTATTTTCAATCCATCGTAAGTATCGTCATTAATTTCCCCCGTATATCCAAGATCTTTAATATTCATCTTTCATTGATGCGATTTATCTTAAGACAGTGAAAATAATGAAATGTTGCCAATGCCACTCAAGGATGATTGATAATTTTTGAATGGATTGGGCGGAAAGTTCAAATTCAAAATCAGGAATTTTAGTCAGAGTATTTTTGACGAATAATTTAACATCCACTGAACTCCGAATTTATCGGTGCAGCTGCCATAGTATGCTCCCCAGAACGTGTCCTGCAACTCCATGGTCACTTTCCCCCCATTGGACAGGGCTTTGAATAATCTGATCGTTTCCTCTTTACTGTCAGTCTCAAGACTTATATATACATTATTTCCGAAATTTACATCAAATCCCATGGATTCAGGAGCATCAGTACCCATAATAGTGTGCCCGCCATGAATATTCAGGGCCACATGCATTACCAGGTTTCTGTCGCTTTCGGGTAATGGAAGCATTCCGTCAGTTTGTGGTATATCGCCGAAGCGCTGTATTCCCGGCGCCACAAACTCACCACCAAAAACTGATTTATAGAAGTTGAAAGCCTCTTCCGTGTTACGGACGAAATTGAGATAGGTATTTACTCGTGCCATGACTTTGGTTTTTATGTTTCAAGTTTTATAATTTCAAAAATCAATTATTTGTTTCAGGCAGTTTCAAGTTGCTTTATGTCCAGTTTTTTCATTTGCAATATTTTCTGCATGACCCTCTGTGATTTCTCGGGGTTGCTCATCAGTTTTCCCAGAATGGTCGGAACTATCTGCCATGAAACGCCAAAACGGTCCTTGAGCCATCCGCATTGACCCTCGCTTCCACCTTTTGTAAGGTTATCCCAGTAATAATCGAGATCCTCCTGTGAATCACAATCGACTACAAAGGAAACGGCTTCATTGAATTTGAATTCAGGCCCGGCATTCAGCGCCATAAATTTAGTTCCGTTGAGCTCGAAAGTGACAACCATGGGATTTTCTGAAGTTATCCGGGAGTTTTTGAATATCGAACAATAATAATCTGCTGCTTTTTTGGCTTGATTTTCAAACCACATGCATGGATAAATCTGGTTAGTCATTTTAACATAAATTTTATTATTCCTACTCGTGTGGCTTTTCGGATCCGCCATAATTCTACATGATTTGTTCCTCAGTTAAAAACAGAAACAGTTTTGATTTTGTTTAGAAAAGTGGAAAAATCAGATCTTCCCGGTGGGAAATAAAACCGTTTCCTTCAGAGGAATATGCTTAATTTCAACTCGAGTCTGAAACTGTTTATTTTGTGAGTATTAGATATATTCAGATCTATATTGTCAAATTCGTAACAAAATGCGGGTTCAAGAGATACATTCCCGTTTAGAAAAAAGGCATAACCTACTCCCGGTGTCAGGGACAGATATTTTTCATTGCTGGCACTGGAACTAATATAGTTGATCAGAGAATAGCCTGCATCGGCTTTAATGAAGAACCCGTTATTAAAGTAATACCTTACCATTGGCCCTATACCGAGAGTATAAAACTTATTATTTTTTATTCCATTATAGAAAATTGTCGCACTCAGACCTGCGGCAAGGTTGTCGATAAAAAAATATGCAACTCCCGGACTGAGGGAAATGAAATACGAAGATACCCTGGAGGTATTACTGCTGCTTATGTACTTGTCGCGTTGAAATTGTATGGTTCCACCTCCCTCTATCAGCATGTTTCCTTTTGTTATTGGTTTGGTCATCTGGCCTGCGGCATTAATAGATAATACCATCAGGCCTAAGATTATCAGGCGTTTCATTACAATATGTATTTAATTTGTGCAACCTTATTTCTCTAGCAGGCACATTTCACTTCGAGACCCTTAAAATTTTCTTTTCCCTCTGTTTGATATCCATCGAATTTCCACCATTCAATTCCCCCAATAAGTTCTTTCACTCTGAAACCGAGTCGGGTCATTATCAAAGCGCCTCTTGTTGAGGCATTACATCCGATTCCGTCACAATAACAAACATATGTTTTAGTCTTATCCAGCTGGCTTGTGCTGTTTTCATTCATTTCACGATATGGGAAACTTATTGCTCCGGGGATATGTTCTTTTTCGAAACTGCCTGATCTTCTTGCATCGAGTGGAATAAAATCTTCTCCTTTTTCCAAAGCTTTGAACAAATCGCTTGGATCCATCTCATAAGCAAGCTTCTTCTGATAGTATTCTTCCTGTTTATCCATACTGAAAATATAAAGTTCTGTATATTAACAATAGTCACAAGAATAATGTTTCCAGTTAATTGGAGAAATAGCCGACATCCATGAAGAGGGATAATAAATTAATCAGTACGGAAAATCATGTGGTTAATGGACGTCCGATTTCCCAGTGAAGTCCAAAAGGATCAGCGAGCCTGCCCAATCTCCATCCGTGATCTTCACCGACAGGGAAGACTTCAGTAGCCCCTGCTTTCAGTGCCTGAAGAAATAAATTGTCGGGATTCGGTACAGTCAGGATCATCCTGACATTTTCACCGCCAAGAGGGTTCTCCGGTGTTCCGTTACTGACCCAGAACTCAGCACCATCTATTGAGAGTCGTGCTACGAGATCATTATCGGCCCCTTCCATTCTGTAGACCTCTTTGGCGCCAAATGCAGATTTGTAAAAATCAATTGCTTCGATGGTTTTTGTGACTGTTAACCATGGTGCTAATGAATTATGTATTGTAGTCATAGATTTATAAATTTATAACCCGGTATTGAACAATAACAAAAGTGGAGTGATAATAGTTGACCGCAGGGACGACTTACCCTTACCGGCGGGGGAAATTATTATACCAGTATAATGAAATATCAGCGTAACAATAATTTTCTCCTTTAATCAGCTTTGTGCTAAAGAATTTCCTGTCTATCATGGCATGTACATCCTTTCTTGCTTTGTCAAAACCAAAATTATAAGCGGTGGCGAGAAACCTGATCTGATATGATTCTTCCATAGCGGACACCTTAAATTTGCTTTCACAGATCTTAATAAACGCCATAAGATAAACCGCCTGTATTTTAGGATCATCGAGATCTTTTACAATCGATTTTCTGAAATCTTTTATGTCATCATATTCTGAAATTTTTCGAAAAACATTTTTGCCCCTGTAGCTACCTGAAAATTTCGACCTGATCATCGCGGCAAAAGAAGGTTTCATCTGAAAAACACCGATTGAAAAATTGGAGTAATCTTCACCCAGGTTTACATAGAGAGTTTTGAGCAAAGTGGTTTCCATTTTGTCGCGCAGAGCAGAATACCTTATCAGTTCCGGGAAGACGACAGCTATGGCAACAGGGTAGGAGATATGGCTCCTGTTCAGAAGCGGTTCTAACCATACCCGGTTTTCTTTCTCATACTTATCTGCCTTGACCCAGTCTTCACCAAATATTTCACGGTAATCAGGTTGGGCGAAAGAAGGCTTGCAGAACAAAAATATGGATAAAAATATCAATAATGATTTCACAAATAAGAGCGGTTAAAAGGGTATCTTACACTGCATTATTGCATTAGTTTTTGGTGAATAATACATATAAGCGATGCTGACTGCTCCGTCTGATTTTACAAGATGTGGGTTAAACAGATCCGATATCAGGGTTCCATCGGCGAACGTGAGAACTCCGTATTTATAATAAGCATATTTTGTATTCTGTGTATTCAAAAACAGATTTTCAGCAGCGCCGACTTCAGGTTTAATGGTCATCAGAACCTTGCCTGAGAGGTCAATGATCTTGTCATAAGCCGGAACAAGGATTTCGTCATATTTTATACCATTGCTTAGAAGACCCTGAGCTCTGAGCGGATCCCATGTCGCGCCCTGTATATTGGTTATGAGTTTTGGCATGGTACCTTCCGTCCCGCCTGCCTTTTGCATATTGCGCGCCATCTCCTGTGCATATTGCATTGAAAGATCCATCTTCTCCTGGTCGGTTTTGGCATTTTCCATAGCTTCTTCCATCTTTTTTAGGCTTGCCTCACTAATGGCGACATTCTGGACAACTATTGCTGCAAATTTCTCTTTCGACATTGTGACTTTGAATTGCCTGATTTCAGCAAACGGACCATAAGTTTTCCCGCCAAAATTTATGACAAATTTCTCTCCTGATTTCGAAATGTTCTCATTATTTGCCCATGTCCGGGCTTTATCACCGTCACTTTCCTCCACTGATTTATTGAAGCCTGCAAGCCGGGGATCCCCTGCTTTAACCGGACCTTCGGGAGAGCCGTTTTTTACTATATAATAATCGGTGCCCAATCTGTCTTTAAGCAGGATTGCACCATCCTCCCTTATGTTGATTGATAATTCGGAATACATCAGCTTCAATTTTCCTCCCAGGTCAACGATGAGCTCAGGATCCTCGCAGGCACTCTTTGGTTCCGGATCTTTATTTTCAGATTGGGAATTTTCCCCCGGTTTTTTTGTGTCGCCGGTCACTGATTTTGCTACTTTATTCAATAACCGGTTCATCTGGGCTTCTATCGGATTTCCTGAAACAAGACAGATAGCTAAAAGAAAGAGAATGGACTTCTTCATAGAACAGATTTTAAAGTTATTATCAGACATAAATATAACTTTTTAAAGCTTTCCTTCAAAATAAATTGTCAGATTCGGAGTGAACAGATTATAAAAAATCCGGTGCCGCAGAACTGACACCGGATTTGAGGAATGAAAAATCAAGGAAGTTATTTTTTTGTTTTTGTCTTCTTATAGGCAGTTTCCAGACCTTCATCAGTCATCACCCAGCACTCCGTCCCTGATCTCCAGTGTGAACTATAATATTCGGATCCATCATAAATATGGGAGTGTATTAGAATCCGGGATGCTTTGTCAAATTTCAGTATCGTGCCAACCGGGACGTCAAGATGGATGCCGACGTTGTCTGCTGCCCATTTACGCCCGGCGGGCAGCGTAAAATATTCATCAATGTTAAGCGAGTCTCCCGAAAGGTTATAGTTAAACCTGAGCTCTTCTGCTTTTTTCATGGCGTCCATTTCAGTTCTGCCGGCAGAACGTTTCCTGATTTCCAGGTGAGTTTTATTATCTTCAGATTTATCAACATCCAGAAAGGGCCTTATATACAATTCCCTGCTTTCATCATTCATATAAACGGAATATTCATCATGAGGGATGCTTATTAGCTTTTCATATTTAAGATTTGCGATCTTATTTCCCGATCGTATAAAAAGGGTATCGGATTTATTCACGATAACTGATTCAGTGGATGATTTTGCCGTCTGTGCAAAGCTGACTCCTTCGTTAAATCCGATTATCGCCAGTGCAGATACTGCCATTACCCATACAACAAATGCGATCAGGCTCACCACGCCGTCTCTCGCGTTGAACCAGAATATCATCTTCACGCCCCAGTAGATAAAGGCTAGCATTGGCAAAACAAAGGATAAAGTGGCCAGTATCATAATCCATGGTACTGCAGAAGGATTCACTACATAATTGAGAAAATCAGGAATATTTATCAGACTGATTCCCTGCGAATCGAATGAAAAGATACCGGGGTAAAGAAACACCATTGCATAGCAGAAGATGCTCAGGAACCCTGTTACAACAAATGAGACTCCGATTATTATAAGGAAGATGCGGAAAATAATGTAAAACACCTTGCCTACTGCCCTGAAAATTTCATTTATTGCATTTCCAATTGCCGAAGGGCTGTTATACCCCTTGCCCGATGTACTGCCACTATAATCACCCGGCAATGTTGTAGGGTATGAGCTCCCGTGAAGATCACGCTTCTGGGAATCTGTTCTTGCAACCGGTAATGCGATCCATAATGCAAGATATATCAGAAATCCCACGCCAAAGAAGAGTGAAAATACCACAAAAAGGATTCTGAAAAGAACGGGATCAGTATCGAGATAGGCTGCTATTCCGCTACTTACACCTCCTATTATCACGTCATCGGGATTACGGTACATTCTTCTTTTCCTTGTAGAATTAACAGGAGCTCCGGTTTCAGGTTCTCCCTCGTCAAAATCTTCAGGCTTACCCATAACTGAGATCATTTCTTCCACATTATCCTTTGTTATTACTCCTGCAAGGCCTTTTTGTGACTGGAATATTTCGGCTATCCTTGATTCGATATCTTCAACTG
Organism: uncultured Bacteroidales bacterium; assembly: GCA_963792925.1. Taxonomy (GTDB): domain Bacteria; phylum Bacteroidota; class Bacteroidia; order Bacteroidales; family VadinHA17; genus LD21. Next base: position 119,604 of record CAWBYC010000008.1, read on the forward strand.
TTTCATGCCCTCCCTGTGTATTTCCAAAACGTGAGTTTATCGCATGGAGATAATCACGCAATATCCGGAACGCCTCCTCGTCAATCTGAAAAAGAGTGCCACCCAGGTTTATATTAATTGTCTTGTCCATTAGTGTCGGCTTTTATTTGGTTAGTAATTTGTTATCGGGTTCTGATAAGATTCACTGATTCGACAAGTTCCAGCCACGATTTATCGAGATCGGCCAGATATTTACGGCCATCTTCCGTAAGCTCGTAATATTTGCGGGGAGGCCCCTGTTGCGATTCTTCCCAGCGATAACTTAGTAATCCCGCATTTTTTTGTCTGGTCAGCAAAGGATAAAGAGTTCCTTCGACAACTATCACCTCTGCCTCTTTGAGTTCCTTGATAATGTCACTTGCATAGCAGGAATTTCTCGAGAGCACCGAGAGGATGCAATACTCAAGGATACCTTTACGCATTTGAGCCTTGTTATTTTCTAAATCCATGATAATATTTTTTAATGTTTTGTTCTTCAATAATAATTTTCGTAGTGATGATATTTACAGATTCATATTCTTTCTAACTGTGTCGAACTCTTTTTTTACCGAATCTTTAATGTTGTGTATATTGACCTGATTCCCTTTCATTTCAATTTTTTCAGCAGTTGTCTTTGCCTCGGGGAGAACTATATATAAAATCAGGTATATGAGAAAGCCTACTCCCATCATGGCAAGTATTAAAAACACCAGCCTGACAAGCCATATTTCAAGTTTCCAGTATGCGGCAATACCTGAACAAACCCCTCCAATGACTCTGTGATCAGGATCACGGTACATCCTGTGGTAGCCGGGTGATGAAAATTTCTCGCGGGCTGAGCGGCCTTCTGTATCGGAAATGTCCTCCGGCGAACCAAGAACTGCTGTTACCTGCTGCACATCCTGTATGCTTATCACCGTCTTGTAGCTGGTTAATTTTGTGCGGAACAGTTCTGCCATTCTGGTCTCGATATCTGACAGGATCTCTGAGGAGCTTTCTTCTCCGGCAAAATGAAATTCAAGGTTTTTCAGGTATCTCTTTAATTCGGCATATGCATCTTCGTCGATGTTGAATGAGTATCCTCCGAGATTAACACTTACTGTGATTTTCATGGTTCTAATAAATTTTTACTACTGTTTAATACATGTAACATGACAATGCAAAGATATATATAAATAATTATACTATGCAATACATAGTACTAAAAATATTGATATTTATTTAAAATATTTTATAAAAAGCAGATTATGAGGTCCTTTTTCACCTCATTTCCCTGCCCTCTTCTCCTTAAAGAGAAGTGGGTAAGAACCTATTGATCACGATGTTATAATGCCGGGGCTAGCCCCTTTCCTCAAGGAGAGGGGTTGGGGTGAGGTAAGCGAAGAGAGAGATTGGGAGTGATTATTAATATATCGAACTTGGTTGAGATAGAGATTTAAGCTAAGGCAAAGAAAATCTCAAACTGTTAAATATTTCGTATATAATTCACAAAAAAAACTTTCATCCATTCTCTTATATCTATATTTATCAAAACAATTTTTGTCATGAAAAAATACAAATGGGGCGTATTGACTGCCGGGAAAATGGCTGCAAAATTTACCCGTGGCCTTCAATTGCTGGATAACGCAGAACTTTATTCAGTAGGCTCAAGAGATGCAGGCAGAGCGAAGAAATTTGCTGATGAATATGGCTTTAAAAAATCATTTGGCAGTTATGAGGAAATGTTGGCGGACCCTGAGCTTGATGTAGTCTACGTTGCTTCACCTCATTCGCTCCATCACGAGCACACCCTTCTCTGTCTTAAATACAAAAAAGCGGTTCTTTGTGAGAAATCATTTGCTCTTAACGGCATGGAAGTGCGGGAGATGATCGAAGAAGCCAGGAGGCAAAAAGTGTTTCTGATGGAAGCTTTATGGCCTCCTTTCCAGCCAATATACCGAAAAACAAAAGAAGTACTTTCGGGTGGAGAACCGGGTAAAATAATTCACCTTAATGCGCGATTTTCATTTCAGGCTCCTTACGATCCTCTTGACAGAAAATTCAATATGAGTCTCGGAGGCGGCTCTCTTCTGGATATTGGAATATACGCCGTAATTGATGCTCTCTATTTTTTAGGTGTTCCTTCCGGAATTACTGCGAAAGCTTCTTTTTCACCGACCGGATCAGAAGACTTGATTTGTATTATATTCACATATGAAGATGGCCGGATGGCGACACTATACAGTTCTTTCAGGACTGCCGGCGGTATAGGCTGTGATATTTATTGTGAAAACGGAAATCTCTTCTTTTCCCGTGCCCGAGACATGTCACAGCAACTTAAAGTGGAATTGAATGGTAAGAAAACAGTCGATTATACACTTCTGCCAGAAGCCATGGGGTATCAGTTTGAAGCCGCTGAGGTTATGAAGTGCCTCGATGCAGGAAAAATTCAGAGCGATGTCGTTCCTCTCTCCTTTAGTCTCGACCTTATTGATACACTCGACAGAATAAGAAAAACAGCAGGAATTGTTTATCCGGGTGAATAAAATGCTAAAGGAAGAAAAGGGAAACTAGATGCGATTGCAGATTGCTTCCCTTTGTTCGCAATGACTGTAATGGTTCCGGGGTTTGCTGGAAACGACAAACAAAAACGACAAACGACAAACGAAAAACTCTTTTAATGTCAGAATATACAGATTTAAAAAGAGAAGGCGCGTTTTACAGGAAAAAATTTCTGTTGAGCATGATCATTCCCGGAATATTCGTTTTTTTAATGTGGCTCGTAAAAATAATTGAGGTTCTCTTTGAAATAGATCTTTCCGATTTTGGGATATACCCGCTCACGGTGAGGGGATTGCCCGGGATCTTCCTTTCTCCGTTCATTCATGCTGATTTTGTCCATCTGTTTAGTAATACTCTGCCGCTGTTTTTTCTGGCGATAGCCCTTTTTTATTTTTATTCGGAAGTTGCATTAAGCGTATTTTTCTGGATTTATCTCCTTACAGGTTTGCTGGTGTGGCTTGCCGGGCGGTCTGCCTGGCATATCGGAGCGAGCGGACTGGTTTATGGTCTGGCATCTTTTCTGTTTTTCAGTGGCATAATACGGAGGTACTTCAGACTTATTGCATTATCATTGTTAATAGTTTTTCTTTACGGTTCGATGGTTTGGGGTATTTTCCCGGGTGTATATAAGAATGTATCTTGGGAATCTCATATGCTTGGATTCTTTTCAGGAGCATTCCTTTCCGTCTGGTATAGAAAACAGGGTCCGCAACGACCGGTTTATCAGTGGATGGAGGAAGATGATACGGAGGATGTGGATGTATCAGATACAACTGACGATGATAATATTGAAGAGGAGAAGGGGAGAATGGGGGAGCGGGAGAAAACCTAGTACCCGTCAGCCAGCACCTGGCAACCAGCATCTAGCAACCAGCATATGACAGATCTTTCGATAATCATAGTATGTTACAAAGGATGGGACAGGCTCACAATGTGCCTCGATTCCCTTACGGTTTTCACGGGTGTAAAAATCAAAACCGAAGTTATCATTGTGGATAACAACTCGGATGATCCTGAAATCTTCAGGATTGAAAAGAAGTATCAGCATTTTAAATTTATACATAACATTATAAACGGAGGATTTGCAAACGGATGTAATCTCGGGGCCAAATATGCAATAGGAGAATTCTTCCTGTTTCTGAATCCTGACACCGTTGCCGAGGAGTCAGCGGTAGAAAAACTCCTGGAGACTGCTCGCAGAAATCCTTATTTCGGAATAGTTTCATGTGCACAGGTAAATGAGAAGGGCAGGGAAAGTGTTGCCATAGGGCAATTTCCATCGTTTTTTAATCTCACCGGTCTTCTGAGAGCAATTTTCAGATCGGGAAATTTCAGGGTTGACAATAAGCAGGATATTATTTATCCTGACTGGATCTCGGGTTCAGTTGTTTTAATCAGACGGGCGACTTTCATACAAATTAATGGTTTCGATGAAGATTTCTGGATGTATTTTGAAGATGTTGACCTGAGTAAAAGAGTCAGGAGCAATAACCATGAAATTGCCTTTTGCAGGAATATAATTATTGAACATAATCACGGCGGCAGTACAAGGATTAACCTTAAAACTGCTTCTCTTACAAAAACAGAAGTTCATATTTCAAAGCATGTATACATATCGAAACATAAGAGAGGAATTGAAAAGATTCTGATCCAGATGTTTCTTGTTTTGAATAACCTGATATCGAGTGGAATAATGGCTATGATAGGCTTAGTATTGTTTTTTATTCCAAAACTATTCACCAGAACGCTGATATTCGGAAGATTATTAAAATACTATATCATAGCGCTCATCAGGTTTTCATGGATAAGCCCGAGGTCCGTAAATTATCATAGTCAGTCTTTATAACTTAATCTAAAAGTTAGTTGAATTATTAGAAAAAAATGTCTAGCACAGATTAAACAATAGAGAATTTTAGTCGGTTTTCCATAGCAGCAACCTATCTTTTCCGGTACTGTTCCTTCAACACTTAATCCTACATGGAATGAGGGTTGCAGGACTCTAGGGACCTGCTCAAAACAGAGTAGGAAGAATATATTTAAGATATTTTGCTCTATTGTTGACAAATTCACGCAAATCATTACCTTTAAACCGAATTTACTGTGAAACCTGATTAGATTCTCAATGTATGAATAACAAACCCGTAGCTGTCATAACTGGCGCCAGCAGAGGGATAGGCAGGTCGGTGGCAATTGCTTTAGCTGCTGAAGGCTACGATATCGCTGCTATTGCCCGTTCCGTCGATAGCGAGGGAATGGAAAACATTAGGCGGGAAGTTGAAAATAAAGGAGGTCAGTTTTTTCCGGTCGGGCTGGATATTTCATGTACCAAATGCCAGAAAGAAGTTGTCGCAAATATTCTCGAAAGATATGGCAGGATAGATGTTCTTGTAAATAATGCAGGAGTAGCTCCTTTGCAGCGCAATGATGTTCTGGATATGACTGAGGAAAGCTATGAGAGAGTAATGAATATTAATCTCAAAGGACCGGTTTTCTTCGCCCAGAAAATTGCCAAAGAAATGATATGGCTTAAACAACAAATCACTGACTATAAACCTGTCATAATATTTATAACATCCATCTCAGCTGAAAGATCTTCCACCAACAGAGCGGAATACTGCATTTCAAAATCAGGATTGAGCATGGCTTCAACTGTTTTTGCCGACAGGCTTGCAATTGAAGGAGTTCTTGTTTATGAAGTTCGTCCGGGCATTATACAGACCGATATGACAGCCAGGATCAAGGATAAATATGACAAGCTGATACAAGAAGGTCTTGTACCCCAGAAGAGATGGGGTATGCCGGAAGAGATCGGAAAAGCTGTGGCTTCCATATCACGCGGTGACTGGAATTTTTCAACAGGGATGATCTTTGAAATCAGCGGCGGCCTCAATATCCACAAACTCTGATCCTGACTTAAACCAGCCATACAATTTATTTGGTAATGTCATAAATCCTGACAATATTGTATATCCAAAACAATATTCAAGATGACAAACGCGGCTACTGCAATCAGCGATCAAAAAAAATTCGTATTTCAGGGGTTTCTCATCCCGTTTATTCTGGTAACGAGCCTGTTCTTTTTATGGGGTTTTGCCCATGGCTGTCTCGATGTGCTGAATAAGCACTTCCAGGAATTACTCAACATGTCGAAAGCAAAGTCCGCCTTCGTCCAATTTGTATTTTACGGAGGATATTTTCTTATGGCAATACCTGCAGGGTTGCTTATGCAGAAGTTCGGGTATAAAAAAGGAATAATTTTCGGGCTTCTCCTGTTTGCCGGCGGAGCATTTTTAATGTTGCCCGCAACTCTCATACAAACTTTCGGAAGCTTTCTTTTTTGCCTTTTCGTAATCGCTTGCGGGTTAACATGTCTCGAGACTGCCGCAAACCCCTATACAACAGTGCTTGGTCCGGCCGAAAGTGGTGCACGCAGGATCAATTTCTCCCAGTCATTTAATGGTTTGGGATGGATAGCGGGACCACTGGTAGGAGGTATGCTGATATTTTCTGTAAATGACAACAGCAATAAATTTGCCTCAATTGCCCTGCCTTACCTTTTGATAGGCACACTGGTTCTTATTGTTGCCTTTTTTTTCTGGAGAGTTACCTTTCCTGAAATAAAGGAAGAAGCTCATTTCGCGAAACAGGAGTCAGAAGGAAAACTGAAAGATCTTCTTAATCACCCTCACTTTGTTTTAGCTGTTATTGCACAATTGTTATATGTGGCGGCCCAGACGGGCGTAAACAGCTTTTTTATTAACTATGTAACGGAAGAAATTCCTTCGATGACTAACGCGCATGCCGCGCAGATCCTTGGTTTTGGAGGGATGGGTCTGTTCTGGCTGGGAAGATTTACAGGAAGCACCGTTCTGATGAGAGTTATCAAACCAAACCGGCTGCTGGCATTCTATGCCTTCATGAATGTGTTAACCATGGGTCTTGTCGTTGCAGGTCTTGGGTGGATTTCAGTAGTAGCACTTTTTTCAACCTACTTCTTTATGTCGGTGATGTTCCCTACAATATTTGCTCTTGGAATCAGCGGGCTTGGTCCGTTAACCAAAAAAGGTTCATCAATACTGGTGATGTCAATAGTCGGTGGTGCAATTTTGCCTATGTTTATGGGATGGATCGCCGATATATCGAGCATGGCGCTCGGTTTTATCGTACCATTAGCCTGTTTCGGGTATATAGTATTCTTTGGATTGAAGGGCTACAAAGTAAAAACTGCATAACCCATTACAACAGATATCCGGTCAGATTGATTCTCTGATATTTTTTATAGAATTCGCTTCCTGAATACTGGTATAAACTTCTAATCTTAATAAATGTGGAAAAGCTTTCCTTAAAAGAGAAAATCGGTTATGCACTCGGTGATGGTGCAGCAAATATTGCATGGCGTGGAGTATCTACTTTCCTGTTTATCTTTTATACCGATGTTTTTGGAATTAGTCCTGCAGCCGTTGGATTACTTTTGCTGATCGCACGTTTTAGTGATGGAGTAAGCGATGTGCTTATGGGCATTATCGGCGACAGGACCAAAAGCAAATATGGTAAATTCCGTCCATGGATACTATGGACAGCAATTCCTCTCGGAGTTATACTGTCACTGTTATTCACGAGTCCGGATTTTAGCATGACCGGGAAAATAATTTACGCCTATACCACCTATATTATTTTCACCCTGGTTTATACGGCCAATAACATCCCATACGGTGCACTTATGGCTGTAATGTCAGGCGATGATAAGGAAAGGACAAGTCTGGGTTCCTATCGCATGGTCGGAGCATTTACAGGAGGAATGGTGGTTCAGGGTGCATTATTATTCCTTGTAGCACATTTTGGGAATATAAATCCGACCATTAACATCGACAAACTTGAGCAAAACAAATATGAAATAACCGTTTCTTCACCACGGAATGTTGAAAATGTGAATATCAAAACTGATGCTGGTGTAGCAATGTTTACCTGGGCTGATGCAAATCTCAATGACACTGTAAATGTGCCGACCAGGGGAAAAAGCTTTTCAATGGAAGCTCAGAAAAAATATTCTTTCATGGTTTCGGGTGAAGAAAATCTCGATGCTAAAGACATAACTATTATAGACCAGAAGAAAGGATATAGCAGGGCTATTTACTTGTTATCGGTGTTCCTGTCACTGTTCCTCATCATAACTTTCGCAACGACAAAAGAACGCGTTCTTCCACCTAAAGAACAGAAAACAACTCTGGCTCGCGATATTAACGATCTTATCAGAAACCGGCCCTGGATCATCCTCCTCGTGATAGGATTGCTGTTTAATGTATATAATTCCATCAAACAGGGTATCGTCGTAATTTACTTCAGTCATTATCTGAACAATCAATTATTAGCCGCTTCATATATGGTCGGGCTTATGCTTGCTTCAATAGCAGGCGCCATGATAACATCTCCGCTGGGCAAGCGTTTTGGCAAACGGAATCTTTTTATTTACGCTCTGATTTTTTCCGGTCTTGTAAATGCCACACTTGTATTTTGCTCTTCAAGTAATATCACAGCCATCTTCACTATCGGTTTAATTTCGGAGTTTGGAGCGGCTATATTCCCTACTCTCTTCTTTGCCATGCTCGGAGATGCTGCCGATTATTCGGAATTCAAAAACGGTCGCAGGGCTACAGGACTGGTTTATTCGGCCGGCTCTTTTGCAACAAAATTTGGAGGAGGTATAGCAGGCGCAATTATAGGATTTGTACTGGCAGCATTTAATTATAATGGCCATGATACAGTTGCTATCCAGGGCGCTGTTCCCGGCATCGTTATGCTTATGAGCTGGATCCCTGCAATCATAGCACTGATGACAGCAGGAGTTATGACTCTTTATCCTCTGAACCAGAAGAAAATGAATGAAATCACACTCGAATTAAATAGCAGAAGAACAAAAGAACTTGAGTTGAACAACTAATAAGCAACAATATGAAATACGGCCATTTTGATGATACAAACAGGGAATATGTTATCGACAATCCACGAACACCATGGCCATGGATTAACTACCTGGGAAATGAAGATTTCTTCTCCCTCATTTCAAATTCTGCCGGGGGATATACTTTTTATAAAGACGCCAAATTCCGAAGGATTACCCGCTACAGGTACAACAATGTTCCCATGGACAGCGGAGGCAGGTATTTCTATATTAATGACGGAGAAAACATATGGTCGCCCGGGTGGAAACCCTGCAAAACAGAACTCGATAGTTATGAGTGCCGTCATGGAATGAATTACACCGTCATAAAAGGAGAGAAAAACGGAATAACTGCCAGTGTACTATATTTTGTACCGCTGAAAACATGGGCTGAAGTGCAAAAACTTACTCTATCTAATAACTCGGGAAAAACGAAAAAAATTAAAATATTTTCCTTTGTTGAGTGGTGCCTGTGGAATGCTGTTTCGGATATGGAAAACTTTCAGAGGAATTTCTCTACAGGGGAAGTAGAAATTGAGGGGTCGGTGATATATCATAAAACCGAGTATAAGGAAAGACGTGATCATTATGCATATTATTCGGTGAATGTCCCGATACAGGGTTATGATACCGATCGGGAAACATTCATCGGTTTGTATAATGGTTTTGAAGAACCTCAGGTTGTTGCATCAGGGAAATCGGGAAACACCGAAGCTCATGGCTGGTCACCGGTTGCATCACATTATATTGAAGTTGAGCTGCAACCGGGTGAGTCGAAGGATTTCATTTTTGTACTTGGCTATGTCGAAAACAAGGAAGATGAAAAATGGGAGTCAAAAAACATTATAAACAAGAGAAAGGCAAAGGAGACCATAGCGGCATTCAATACCACCGCTAAAGTCGATGCCGCACTGGCTGACCTAAGGAAATACTGGGACAACCTTCTGAGTATATACTCTGTTGACACAGGTGATGATAAGATCGACAGGATGGTAAATATCTGGAATCAGTATCAGTGCATGATAACATTTTGTTTCTCACGGTCGGCCTCATTCTTTGAATCGGGTATCGGGAGGGGAATGGGCTTCAGGGACTCGAATCAGGACCTGACTGGCTTTGTGCATCAGATCCCTGTACGTGCCAGAGAACGGATAATAGACATAGCCTCGACCCAATTTCAGGACGGCGGCTGCTATCATCAGTACCAGCCACTCAATAAAAGAGGGAATAATGATATAGGAGGAGGTTTTAATGATGATCCGTTGTGGCTCATCCTAGGTACTGTAAGCTATATAAAAGAGACCGGTGATTTTGGAATTCTGAATGAATCAGTTCCTTTCGACAATGACGCATCTGTAGCCAGGAGTCTTTTCGACCATCTCACTGTTTCATTTGATCATGTGGTAAATAATCTGGGACCTCATGGACTGCCGCTTATAGGCCGTGCCGACTGGAATGATTGTCTGAATCTGAATTGCTTTTCAAATGATCCGGACGAATCGTTCCAGACAACAGAAAACAAGACAGAAGGATCCCAGGCCGAATCTGTAATGATAGCAGGCTTATTTGTAGTGTACGGACGTGATTATGTGGAATTGTGCAGTAAGATTGGAAAAGATTCTGAAGCCGGCAGGGCACAGAAACTTGTTGATGAAATGGTTTCAGTAATAAAGAAATACGGATGGGACGGAGAATGGTTTATAAGAGCCTATGATTACTATGGCCGCAAAATAGGCAGCAATGAAAATGAAGAAGCCAGGATTTTCATTGAATCCCAGGGATGGTGCACAATGGCTGGAATAGGCAGGGAGGAAGGTTTCTGTGAAAAAGCATTAAATTCCGTGAAAACGAAGCTTGACAGTAAATATGGCATTGTTCTCAACAACCCTGCTTTCACCAGATATTACATTGAATATGGTGAAATATCTTCATACCCTGCAGGATATAAAGAAAACGCAGGAGTATTCTGTCATAACAATCCATGGATAATGATCGGTGAAACGGTAGTCGGGAATGGAAACCGGGCTTGGGATTATTACAAAAAAATCTGTCCTTCCTATCTTGAAGAAATCAGCGATCTGCATAAAACAGAGCCTTATGTTTATGCCCAGATGATAGCAGGCAAAGATGCTTTCAAACCTGGGGAAGCCAAGAATTCATGGTTAACAGGAACAGCATCGTGGAATTTTTATGCAGTTACACAATTTATGCTGGGCATACGCCCTGAGTATGACGGTCTGTTAATCGATCCTTGTATTCCAAATGACTGGAAGGGATTTAAGGCTACAAGGAAATTCAGGGGAGACACTTATCAGATTGAAGTTATTAACCCTGATAATAAATCAAAGGGCATTAAAGAGGTTACAATTGACGGTAAGCCGGCCACATCAAATCTGATACCCGTATTCGGGGATGGTGCAGAGCATAGCGTGAAAGTTGCAATTGGTTAAACAGATTCCATTTTGGCATGATAATTCATTACTTTTACCACGGAAAATATATTTTAAAAATTTTTAAATGAAATCATGAAAAAAATTTTAATCGGACTCCTATCTATTGCGCTTCTGCAGGGATGTACCAGCAGTACAAAAAAAACTTCTGATGCTATTAAAAAATATCCCGCCTTCGAAGTACAGAACATGGATACTACAATCAGACCGGGAGATGATTTTTTTGCATATACCAATGGTAACTGGATAAAAAACAATCCTATTCCGGCAGACAAAAATTCAAAAAATGTTTTTGATGAGCTTGTTGAAAGAAACAGAGAGAATATTAAAGAAATTATTATTGATGCAGCCTCTTCAAAAGAAGTTCTTCCAGGCAGCAATAAGCAGAAAATCGGTACTTTCTATAATTCAGGTATGGATACTGTTAAGATCGCAGAACAGGGTGTTAAACCGATACAAATGTTCTTCGATAAAATCGAATCCATCAAGACTATCGGGGATGTCCAGATGACCGGGGCATTCATGCAGAGTTATTCGATAAGCCCGTTCTTCTACTTTTTCTCGAATCAGGATTCAAAAAACAGCACAAATGTTATCGCACAGTGCTATCAGGCAGGTATTGGTCTTCCTGAGAGGGATTATTACTTGAACAACGACGAATCGACTAGAAAGATCAGGGAGAAATACCTCGAACATCTTAAAAAAATGTTCATCCTTTTAAAAGATGAACCATCAGTTGCTGAGAAGAATGCCAACACAGTTATGCAAATGGAGACGCAGCTTGCAAAAGCATCTTTTACAAATGTTGAGAACCAGGATCCGCAGAAAACATATAACAAACTTGATATTGATGGACTGAATAAACTCTCGCCCGAAATAGAATGGACAGAATACTTTGCTCAGACCGGCTATCCTGATCTGAAGGAGATTAATGTTTATCAGCCAGGATTCTTCAAAGAACTTGGGAAGATGATGAAAACCGTTTCTGTTGATGACTGGAAAACATTTCTGAGATGGCAGCTCATAAACAGTACAGCAGCCTATCTCTCCAAAGATTTCGAAAATCAGAATTTTGATTTCTATTACACTACCTTATCAGGCCAGGAAAAGATGGAGCCAAGGTGGAAGCTGGTGCTTGATGTTACCAGCGGTTCACTCGGAGAAGCCATAGGCCAGCTTTATGTGGAGAAATATTTTCCGCCTGTTGCAAAAGAAAGGATGACAGCTCTGGTAATGAATCTAAAAAAATCGCTAAAACAACGAATTGAGAATCTTGCCTGGATGGGGCCACAAACCAAAGAAGAAGCTCTTGCAAAGCTGAATAACATGGGGGTAAAAGTTGGTTATCCCAATAAATGGAGAGATTATTCAGGTCTTGAGATAACTCCTGATTCCTATGTAATGAATGTTCTGAATTCAAATGCTTTTGAGTTCAAATATACCATGAATAAGATAGGCAAACCTGTTGACAGGGAGGAGTGGGGTATGACACCACAGACTGTCAACGCAGGCTATTATCCCAACAAGAATGAAATAGTTTTCCCGGCAGGGATACTGCAACCACCATTTTTCAATCTCGACGCCGATGATGCTGTAAATTATGGAGCCATCGGGATGGTAATAGGGCATGAGATGACTCATGGGTTCGACAATCACGGAAGGCAATTTGATAAGGATGGGAATCTCCGCGACTGGTGGACAAAAGAGGACTCCAAATTGTTTGACGAAAGAGCAGCGATCCTTGTTGATCAGTATAACAAGTATGAGGTCCTTGATTCAACATTTGTGAACGGCAAGCTTACTCTTGGTGAGAACATAGCGGATCTCGGGGGAATTACTGTTACACTTAATGCATACAAATTGTCACTTGAAGGTAAAGAAGCTCCAAAACCGATTGACGGCTTTACGGATCTCCAGCGATTCTTCCTTTCTTATGCACAGATCTGGAGGACCAATATGCGTGATGCGGAATTAAAGAAAAGAGTCAGGACAGATGAACATTCGCCGGCAAAAGTCAGGATAAACGGTGTTGTCTATAATGTACCTGAATTCTATACAGCATTTCCGCAGGTAAAAGAGGGTGATAAACTTTTCAGACCAGCCGATCAGCGTCCGGTCATCTGGTAACCCTCCCTTCGACAGGCTCCCTTCGACAGGCTCCGGGTGAACCCGATAGCTAATGAGATCTTTGCGATTCCATTAGCTGCCGGGTTTTTTGATTTTTATTGTAAAAAGAAAATTAAATTCTTTTGAATAGGATTGCTGATAAAACTGATAAGGCATTGGCTGTATTAGCCAAAACAGTTATTTGCTTCTTTCTTTTATATGACGCATAAATTGTGCGGGCAGTATCTGAATTTATTTTCCGTAATTTTCTTTCCTCAATAAGCTTATTTACATAACCCCCATCAGCCAGTAATCTCTTACCACTGCCAGTAATGGTCAGAATGATCTTAGCTTCTGCTTTATGTATCGTTATGGTCTTTTCTGTCGTCATTTCATCAATACAGGCCAGTACTACTCCATTTGGCTGGTATATAAATTTTGCATTGTTGTTAATAATATCAGAATCAATAACTTCATCCTGATGTATTTCAAGGAATTTCAGTATACTATCCTTAACTGTTACAAATTCAAGCATATTCATAGTTGAGATTCTCCTTTGTTAAATTTACAGTACTGCATTTGTAGACACGATAAAGATAAAATTTCTTACCAGCTTTACAAATGATAAAGAACAACATCAAAAATTGAGCCAACAGGGAGGAAACCATGAATTGTTTTTGACATATCTATGGGCCCCTACGGATTCCAACATTAAATTTTTTTTTCGCTGTAAGAACAAATTAATGATTTGAGTTGTTTCAATTTACTCAGATGAATCAGAATAATAATTGATGGTCTTAATAAATGAATTTTTTTTAAAATCTTTTATTGAGAGAGAAATGAATCACTAAACTAACTGAATATGGAAAATAATAGAGCAACAGAAGAGCTGCAACAAAACTCTGATAATATCTACCAGACTATCATAAGTATTGAGAGTAAATACGAAAAGACTGATACCAGCGAATTCACTCTCGGTCTGCCTGTGGAAGAGGGGAAAAACTTCTTCAGGTATCTGAAGAATTTTAATCTGTCGAAAGACCCCGATTTATTGATTTTACCTCCAAACAATCATTATTATTTTGATGAAAAAGAATTACACCATATCAGAACATTAATAAATCTTAAGAATCTGAACCTGATAAAAGATCTGGATTCATTTTTGTATACTCTTGCCAGGCTTCTTCCCGATGAAGCAAATTTTCTGGGGTACTTTTCCTACAACAAATTCAGTTTTACGGGCGACAGCTTGATTTCGGGTCTTTATACAAGGTTTAATAATTTTCTTGATTTCAGGACAGATCATAATCTAGATGAAAAAGAACTTTCCCTGCGTCTACACAAATACGGTTTCCGGATTATTGATATGACTGAGATGAATGGGAGAACCTACTTCTATGCACAGAAGCCAGATCACTCTTCTAAACTGAGAGCCTGATCCTTAAGCAAACTCATTATTTTCTTCCACCTGTGTTCATCCATCCTGGCACCTACAATTTCAATGACATGTCCTGCCAGGATGGATCCGAATAATCCGCATTTCTCCAGTGATAATCTGTCGGCATAGCCATACAGAAATCCGGAAGCATAGAGATCCCCTGCTCCGGTTGTATCAACACAGTTAACAGGGATAGTACCAATTCTGATAATCTCGTCTCCGCGTTTTATAATTGAACCATCCTTCCCGATTTTCACTACTGCTGTCTCACATAATGATGAAAGAAGTACAAGAGCTTCATCCGGAGGAAGACCGGTGAATGATTTTGATTCGTCCTCATTTGCAAAAATGATATCGACATATTTTTCAATAATCTCTTTAAAATCATTAAGCTTCGCCTCAACAACATTATAACTGGCAAGGTCGAGAGCAATTTTCATATTATTTTCTTTTGCAATTATGCATGCGTGCTCCACGAGTTCCTTGTTTAAAATCAGATATCCTTCGAGATAGAGAATGTCATAGCCAATAAAGTCCGAAGAATTAATATCAACTGGTCCCAGTTCAACAGCGGCTCCGAGATGAGTTGCAAATGTTCTTTCAGAATCGCGGGAGATCAAAGCAACGGCAGTCCCGGTTATCGTATCCCTGCGTGTTAAGAAAGTCTTTACTCCTGCTCTTTTCATATCGTTCTCGAAGAAATCACCGGTATCGTCTTTTCCTATCGATCCTATAAAACCGGTAACAGCTCCCAACATAGCCAGACCATGAATTGTATTTGCAGCTGATCCTCCCGAGGCCAGGTTTCTTTTGAATCCTAAAGTCTCTGCTTTAATAAAAGCAGATATTTCACCGTCTACGAGTTGCATACTGCCCTTTGGCAGAGAAAATTTTTCGAGTATATTATCATTGTCTATCAAGGTCATAACATCGACAAGTGCGTTTCCGATTCCCAGTATTTTATCCATTTTAAAAAATTTCGGTAAAGATATTGGTTAATTCATCAAAAGCGGTTATTTTTGCGACTCTAAATACGAATGCGTTCTTTCAGAATATTCATCAAAAAATAGATCAGACTGAATTAATTTCGTGCAAACGTAATTTTAATTCTGAAAAGATTTATTAGAGATGAAAAGATATATTCCTCAGTAGCTCAGTTGGTTAGAGCAACGGACTGTTAATCCGTGGGTCGTAAGTTCGAGTCTTACCTGGGGAGCCATAAAAAACAATCTGCTTTGATACACCATCGTATTGAAGCTTTTTTTTGATTCAAAATTTGAGAAATTCAGCAGTATGCTGCTTTTCTCCCATTAAATCAAAGCTTCGTGTCAGAACTTCTTCCACACAAAAATTGTTTAACTTTGGAATAGAAAACTGTGTATTTTCAGTTTTCCTGGTATTCATCCTATCAGATTAAGGTACTTTTTTAGTAATTCTAAAACGACTCAGATGAGCTATAATCCTTCAGAAAAGCGTTACGATAATATGAATTACCGTCGCTGCGGTAAAAGTGGCATTAGGCTGCCCGAGATCTCACTTGGTTTGTGGCATAACTTTGGTTCTGTGGATATCTTTGAAAACTTCAGGAAGATATTGTGGAGAGCATTTGATTCCGGAATCACCCATTTTGACCTTGCAAATAATTACGGTCCTGTTGCAGGGTCTGCCGAAGAAAATTTCGGTAAGATTCTGAAAAAAGATTTCAGTAATCTGCGCGATGAGATGATAATTTCAACCAAAGCAGGATGGGAGATGTGGCCGGGGCCATATGGCAATTTTGGCTCGCGGAAATATCTTCTGGCAAGTCTCGACCAGAGTCTGAAGAGGATGGACCTTGATTATGTCGATATATTTTATTCCCATCGTCCCGACCCGCAGACTCCCCTTGAAGAAACTATGGGAGCCCTGGCCCAGGCTGTACACCAGGGAAAAGCTTTATATGCAGGGATCTCAAGTTACTCTGCCGACACCACAAAAAAAGCAGCTGCAATACTTAAGGAAATGGGAGTCAACTGTCTTATTCACCAGCCAAAGTATTCAATGTTCACCAGGTGGGTCGAGGAAGGTCTGCTTGACGTTCTTGAAGAAACCGGAATAGGCTGTATTCCTTTCTCACCTCTGGAACAGGGGATGCTTACCGATAAATACCTGAAGGGAATTCCGGCCGGTTCCAGGGCTTCAAATCCAAACGGCTTTCTGAGAGTTGAAGATATTACGGAACAAAGAGTATCCAAGGTAAAACGTCTGAACGAAATTGCAGCCAAACGAAAACAATCGCTCGCCCAGATGGCTATAGCATGGCTTCTGAAGGATGAACGCATTACGTCTGTACTTGTAGGTGTAAGCAGTGTTGGTCAGCTTGACGATAATCTTAAAACACTTGCAAATCTTGATTTCAGTGAGGCGGAATTAAAGAAAATTGAGACTATTCTGAACGAAAAATGAATAAAAAGTTAAAAGGATTTCTCTTCAATCCTTTCACTTTATTCCTCACTGCCTGGGGCATCCTGAATATTTTTCAAGCCAGGCTTACGCCCCTGAATAATGATGAGGCCTATTACTGGATGTTCTCCAATAATCTTGCATGGGGCTATTTCGATCATCCTCCAATGATCGCTCTTTTGGTCAAAATAGGTTATTTCTTTTTTCATAATGAGCTGGGAGTAAGGATTGTCGTTGTTCTGAGCCAGTTAGCAACTCTTTGGATCATGTGGTCCCTGACTGACGAACCGGAGAAAGGCAAAAGCAAAAATATTTTGATTTTCTTCATGCTCATTGTTCTTCTTCCTGTTTTTAATATTTACAGCTTTTTTGCCACTCCCGATGCACCGCTGATACTTTTCTGCGCTGTTTTTCTGCTGGTTTATAAGCGCTTTCTGGCAGATGATTCGTGGAAAAACACAATATTGCTGGGCCTTTCAATTGCTGCCCTTATGTACAGCAAATATCACAGCGGTCTTCTATTAATTCTCATAATACTTTCCAATCCGCGGTTATTACTAAAAATCAAATTTTATACCGCTTCATTTCTGGCATTCCTATTGTTTACTCCCCATCTTTTCTGGCAATATTCAAACAATTTTCCTTCTTTCCGATATCATCTTATAGACAGGGTCTCACATTTTAATCCCGCACACGTACCGGAATATATAGTGGGGCAGTATTTTTTTCACAATCCATTTATATTTACGCTTTTGATTTGGATCATGATCAGGGTAAGGACAAAGAATCTTTTCGATAGGGCTCTTTATTACATTATCACCGGCTTTTTTCTGTTCTTTTTCATTTCAAGCTTCCGCTACCGGGTCGAGCCACAATGGACTGCCCTGATATGTGTTCCCATGGTAATTATTTTGTTCAATAATCTCAGCTTCAAACCATGGATTAGGAATTATTTGAAATGGGTAACAATCTTTATATTCTCCGGATTATTGTTTGTACGGGCAGCCTGTGCCGTTGATTTTTTGCCGCTTCCGATATTAAAGAAGGAATTTCATAATAAAAAGCAGTGGGTCAGAGACATTAGTAAACTTGCCGGGGACCGTCCGGTTGTATTTACAAATTCATACCAGCGACCTGCCGTTTATACTTTTTATACGGGCAAGTTCTCTTATACGCTTGATAATCTTGCATACCGTAAAACACAATATGACATCTGGGATTTCGAAGAAAGAGTCCACGGAAAAGAAGTTCTGTATGTTCCTCATTACTTTAACGATTACTATAAGAAACATCTGACGAAACAAATTCTTACAAACGGCGATTCGATCTTTGTTGCTGTATTTAAAAATTTCCAGTCACTGCAGAAAGAATGTGTCAGTCTTGATGAACTTCAATATTCATTCAAGGTGTCGGGGAATAATATTATTCATATGAAGATCTTTAACCCGTATCCGTATAATATTGAGTTAAGAAATGAAGAGTTCCCTGTTGTCTTTCAGCTTGCCTTTTTAAAGAATGGCTACAGGGAAGTAAAGAAAAACCTGGAGCTCCCCGGAGATATTTCTGTCCTTGAGCCGGGAGATACGATAAATGTAAATTGCAATGTTACCCTGAATGATCTGGCGCCCGGAATTTACAAAATTGCCATTTGTTCTGAAACTGGAATTCTGTATGATACCTATAGCAGCAATTTCAGGGAAGCCAGAGTCAGTGAGTAAAGTTTAAGTAATAGTTTGCGCCGAAATTCCATATTGAAGTAACCAGGACAGCAAGAAATTTTGCAAAATAGAACCGTAATTTTTTTTCAAAAATATACAGGAATACATTGTTTATAATCAGCCCTGCCAGTGAGATCATTATAAATGTTCCGTATTCCGTAAGGACTTCCGGATTGTTGCTTTCAAATGTCCAGATCCGGTTAAACAAATAATTCGAACTGGCAGCCAATACAAAACCTGTAGAGCTTGCTATATATCTGTGAATTTTAAACTTTTCCTTCAGTAGGTAGGTTACGGAAAAATCAACAAACAAGCCGGAGAAACCAACGATTAAGAATTTTAAGAACTTGTATATCATTAAGAGTCTTAATATTTTGGCAAAGACCAGCCGTTATGATATTCAGGAGTTATTAATTTGTTTGCAGTACTTGTCTGAAATGACTGTTTTGAATCATCCCAATTCACCTTTTCGCCTGTCCTGAAGGCTATGTTTCCCATCTGGGCAACAAGCGCCACATCACGTCCGATGTTAATCCCGGCATGAAGCTTTTGCGGAGTATTGTTTTTCATGCAATCGAGGAAATTTCTTACATGAAGGTCGAGACCGTCGCCTACATTTTTCTGGACCGGAAGAGCTTCCATTCTTCGTTTTTCCGGGAAAACCTCCCAGCCGTTGCGATCGAGCACCAGTGTGCCGTTTTCCCCTATATACGACATGCCATGAGGCCTTTTCCAGTTACCAAGACCAATGCCTATTGTATGTTCCCAGATCATTGTAAAATCTTTGAAATCATAAACGGCAGTCATCGTATCGGGTGTTTCCATAGCGTCGTCAGGGAATGCATATTTCCCGCCTATAGCCATCACCGATTCCGGGATACTTACGCCCATTCCATATAAAATATAATCGATCAGGTGAACTCCCCAGTCTGTCATCAGTCCTCCTGCATAATCCCAGTACCATCTGAATGTGAAATGAAAGCGGTTTTTATTAAATGGCCTCTTTGGAGCGGGGCCGAGCCACATGTTATAATCTACTCCGTCGGGAACAGGTGAATCGGCGACTTTAGGAACTGCCGTCTTCCAGTCGACGTATGACCAGGCTTTGCAGGTGCGGATCCTGCCTAATTTGCCCGATTTCACAAAATTTATTGCATCAACAAAGTGAGGCTGGCTTCTTTGCCACTGTCCCACCTGCACAATTTTACCATGCTTCTTTACTGCCCTCTGCATAATGTTTATTTCTGCAATTGAGTTACCGACAGGTTTTTCGATATATGCATGTTTGCCCGCTTCCAGAGCATCAACAAGGATCAGACAGTGCCAATGGTCGGGAGTTCCATTTATAATTACATCAATGTCTTTGTTTTCAAGCATTTTTCGGTAATCAACATAAAGTTTAGGTCTTGGTAACCCCATTTTTACCAGAGCATCTGTCCTGTTATTCAGCACATTCCTGTCAATATCGCATAATGCCACACATACTACTTCGGGATTTTTCAGGAATGAAAGAAGATCACTGAAACCTTGTCCGTGTCCTCCAATAAGGGCAACCCGGATTTTATCGCTTGCTGCTACCGACATTCTGGTTGCGGATATGGCATTATATGGTATAACGCCTCCGGCGGCCAATAGAGAGGCAGTTTTGATGAAATCTCTTCTTGTTCTATTCATGATAAAAATTGGTTTATAACAAAAGGCAAGTTAGTATTTTATTTTGAGGTTGAGGTTGAGGTTGAGGTTGAGGACAAGGTCAAGACTCCTTAACCTTAACCTATTTAGCCGGTTCCGTAGTTGGTTTGAAAATCAGATCCACAACATCCGGTTTTTTAAACATTTCACTGGCTATCTTTTTAATGTCTTTTATTTTGAAAGCTTTAAGGATGTTTTCATAGTTTGCCGGATCATTCGAATTAATACCATAACTGTAATACCTGCTCAAAATGCTGCTCCAGTATGCGTTATGCATCTTATTCTCTTCGTGGGTCTTGAGGATATTGTTTACTGTTTTATCGAGATTTTCCTGTGAAGGACCGTTTTTCATCAGATTATCCAACTCATTGTAAATAATAGTCTTCAGTTCATTTGCACGGGCTGGGTCACAGTCAAAATTGATAATCCCTTCTGCGAGTTGCACAGGTCTCTTCTGTTCTGAAAGTGATACTCCCACACCGTAAGTTCCGCCTTTGTCTTCTCTTACTTTCTCGGTATATACAAGATCCAGAATTCCCTTAATAACCTCAAGTCCGAGATAGTTATGGGGATTATATTTCATGTCACGTGCAAAGGAGATAAAGACTGTCGATTTCGGTATTGTCAGCGGGAGGCTGATTTCCCGTGTTATCCTGCCTTCTGGCTGCTCCACTTTTCTGTCAGTCCAGCTTTCTTTCCGTCCGGCTGAAGGAAGCGAGCCTATGTATTTTTCAACCATCGGCATTACCGTGTCCTTCCCTATATTTCCAACAATAAAGAATGTAAACTCATCTGCTGCGTTGAAACGGTCAGTATAGATTTTCTGGATTTCATCGAGCGTTATTTTGCTTATAGTTTCCTTTGTGAGCAGCGGAGTGCGGGGATTATAGCCGGTAGTTATCAATGAGATACTGTCGCTTTTTATTTTATTCGGATCTTTTTCCATATTCGCGATCATACCGGCAAATCTGCCAATTATCGCGTCGTGTGCCACATTATCGAACCTTGGTTTTGCAAATCGCAGATACAGCAGCTGCATCATTGTCTCAAAATCTTTAGGAGTTGATGTTCCGGAAATTGATTCAACAGTTTCGCTGAGGCCGAGTGTAAGACTTGCCTTTTTCCCTGCAAGCATTTTTTGAAGTGTTACGTTGTCATAATCTCCGGCACCGTACATCGGGACTACAGCTGAGATGAGGTTTCCGGCAAGGACAAGGTCGTTATCGAGTTTTGAAATACCACCAAAGCTGAATGCAGACAATATAATATTGTCTTTTTCATAATTTGCGCGTCTGTAGATCACCTTTGTGTTGTTAGCCAGGGTCCATTCGACTGCATCAAACTGTGGAAGCGATACTGTTTTTATTATTCTGGATCCTTTCAGATCTTCTCCGATTAATGAAGAACTCAATTCCTTATCTTCATATGGTGTCAGACTGGAATTCTTAACCTTTGTCAGTATGTCAATCGCTTCCTGTTCGGTAAGATGCTTTACATCATCGCCTTCAAGGCCCTGAACCACAATTGTCCTGTTCTCATCGATCATTACTTCCTTAAACCGTGAAGAGATCTCTTCAGGAGTAATGCTGCCGATCACGCTTTTCAGGAAATCATAATCAAAATCCATTGAAGTCAATGGTTCACCGGTAAGGAAATAGCTCTGTATACCGTTGATATAGGTGTCGTTATCAATTTTGTCTTTTTGTTTGTACCTGTTCTCAAAATCTGAAAGCATTTTTGCTTTTGCTCTGTCGAGTTCTCCTTTTGTAAATCCAAATCTTTTAGCTCTTTCCGCCTCAGTATAGATTGCTTCGAGAGCTGTGGCTTCTTCATTTTTACGGGCTGTAGCGTATATGGTAAAGGCATCGTAACCTCTTGCGTAATAGCCATCGTATGATACCGACCCGGTGACAAATGGGGGATTCGCCTTCTGCAGGAGTTCGTTAATTCTCGTGTTTATCATCGAATTCATCAGAGAAATAATATGTGAATCCCGGAGATACTTTAGATTCTTCTCTCCGGCAGGAACAGCATCGTGCAGGACAACAATGGAAACTGATGTCTGAGGTGCTTCTTTATCCTGTGCCAGAACGAAATTTGTCTCTTTGTGAAATGGAACTTTGACCATCAGTCTCGGCGAGGGATTCTGACTCGCCGGGATTTTTGAAAAGAGGGTTTTAACTTTGGACTCCACTTCATTAACATTTATGTCGCCCACTATGGCAATTGTCTGGAGATCGGGACGATACCACTGATGATAATAGTCCCGTAATGTGTTGTAAGAAAAGTTCTTTATAACATCTATGTTTCCTATGATATCTCTTGTCGCATATTTTGACCCCTTAAGAATAACAGGTATTACTTCAAAAATCATTCGTCTGCTTGCATTTTTGCTTGTTCTCCACTCCTCGCTTATAACACCTCGCTCAAGATCTATTTCTTTGTCGGAAAGTGTAAGATAATGCGACCAGTCGTTTAATATAAGTAAGCAGGAATCAACCAGTCCGGGCGCTTCAACGGGTACATCACTAAGATTGTAAACTGTTTCATCGAAACCGGTATAGGCGTTTATATTGCTTCCAAAAGCAACTCCATGTTTTTCGAGGCTGCTTATGATCCCTTTGCCAGGGAAATGCTCAGTTCCGTTAAATGCCATATGTTCCAGAAAATGAGCAAGTCCATTCTGGTCGTCATTTTCCAATATCGCACCAACGTTCTGAATTATATAAAAGCTTGCTCTTTTTTCAGGTTCTTTATTGTTTCTTATAAAGTATGTAAGTCCGTTACTTAGTTTTCCTGTTCTGATATCAGGATCGATCGGAGCCGATTGTGTAAGATCAGGTTGGGCACAGGTGATTGCCGAAATTGAAAATGCAGTAATAACCAGCAAGAACAATGACTTGAATGTTTTCATTTTAAATGATTTAGAATTTTAAACAGAATGAAATGCCAGCACACTCACCAGAATTGCAGTTTGATGAAATGTAAAGCTAAACAATTAAGGATTAAACAACAAAACTTTTTAAAAAAGTCCATGCAGCTCGGCATTGATCTTATCAATAACCTCGCTCAGATGATCCCTGTTATTCGGGAAATTATAATGATCAGCTTCGATAATAAGAACTTTTCCCAGATTATATGATTCCATCCATGCTTCATATCTTTCATTTAATCTTTTCAGATAATCGATTCGGATTGAACTTTCATATTCCCTGCCACGGGTCTGGATCTGATTTACGAGAGTAGGTACGGATGCTCTCAGATATAATAGAAGGTCGGGTGGCTTTACGAGAGAGCTCATCATCCTGAAAAGTGATGAATAGTTTTCAAAGTCACGGGTTGACATCAGTCCCATCGAATGAAGATTGGGTGCAAATATGTAAGCATCTTCATAAATGGTCCTGTCCTGAATTATTGTTTTGTCGGATTTTCTGATTTCGAGTATCTGGGTGAAGCGTGAGTTCAGAAAATATATCTGCAGGTTAAACGACCAGCGCTGCATATCTTCATAAAAATCATTGAGATATGGATTGTCATCCACATCTTCATAATGAGGAATCCACCCGTACTGTTTTGCAAGAAGTCCGGCCAGAGTAGTCTTGCCCGACCCGATATTTCCTGCGATAGCTATATGCATAATTCAGTATATTATTTTTTACGTTTATAAAATTAATAAAAATTGGTTAAGGATTTACTGTTTTAGATAAATAAGTATTCAGGAATACCGGCGTATTTTTTGCGGGTATTCTTCTTTGGTTATAATGGTTTTTTTATGCCTGCTATCAGATACAGGTCTTCAAGATATTCCCGGGAATTGGAAAGGCGCGGCACCTTATTCTGTCCTCCGAGTTTGTTTTTTGTTTTAAGCCATTTGTTAAATGTACCCCGCGGCACAGGAATTACCACAGGCAGAACCAGATTCAGGTCTTTGTGCCGTTTTGCTTCATAATCGGAATTAACAGATTTTAGCGCATCATCAAGGGATTTTATAAACAGGGTATGATCTGAAGGAGCTTTTTCAAATTCAATGATCCATTCATGCGAACCTTTAGACAATGTATCCATGAATATTGGTCCGGCAGTATATTCCGCAATTTCGGCACCTGTTTCCCTGCAAGCCGTTTCAAGAGCCTTTTCGGCATTATCAATTATTACTTCTTCCCCGAAAACATTTATAAAATGTTTTGTACGGCCCGAAATTCTGAAGCGAAACGGATCAAGAGAGGTAAATATCACTGTGTCGCCCATCATATAGCGCCACAGACCACCGTTTGTCGAAATGATAATTGCATAGTTGACCCTTGCCTCAACTTCCGTAACAGTATACACGGGCGGGTTAGCTGAATTGATCTTGTCGGCAGGTATGAATTCATAAAATATCCCGTAGTCGAGCATAAGAAGCATATCGCTTTTTTGAGGATCATCCTGTATTCCGAAGAATCCCTCCGAAGCATTGTAAGTCTCCATATAATTCATCTGATCGCCGGCAATAAGTTTTTTATACTGGTCTTTGTAAGGGGCGAAACTTATGCCTCCATGAAAAAAAACCTCGAGGTTGGGCCACACGTCGAGCAGATTATTTTTTCCCGTAAAAGCCAGGATCTGTTTTATCAGAACAAGATACCATGATGGTACTCCTGATATACTCGTCACATTCTCGTTTATGGTCGATTTTGTGATAATATTAAGCTTTTCCTCGAAATCTTCCAGAAGGGCAATCTTCTGTTTTGGTGTTCTGATTATATCTACCCAGAACGGTGCATTCTCAATCAGGATAGCCGACAGATCGCCATATAAAGAATCGTTACTGAACTGATTCATCCGGTGGCTCCCCCCAAGAGTCAATCCCTTTCCTGAAAATATTCTGGTGTCTGGTTTCTGAAGGGTATAGATTACCAGAATATCCTTTGCTGCCTTATAATGACAATCTTCAAGCGCTTCACGGCTCATAGGAATAAACTTGCTTTTCGCTGAGGTTGTACCTGAAGACTTTGCGAACCATTTTATTTCGCCAGGCCACAACAGATCAGATTCACCTTTACGTAACCTCTCAACATATGGGATTATGTCCTCATATGTTTGTATGGGAAATCTTGACTGATATTCCTTAACTGACAGGATCGAGGAATAGCTGTGTTTTTTCCCCCATTCCGTTTTTGCAGCTTTGGCAAGCAACTTGTAAAGTGTTTCCTTCTGAGTCTCAAAAGGATATTTTTTAAATATTTCTATTTGATTTATGCGTTTGACATAAAGCCAGTTAACTATAGAAGGAATAATCGACATTTTCCATTAGGTTTGACTTTTAAAGATAAATAAAAATCAACAGGGTTATCAACTGAAAACCGTCTTGAGCACTTCGAGAGATTTTATCTTCTTTAACCCGGGAAGATGAAGTGAATAGAACCTGACGAGTGTTTCAAGAACGTCATTTCTAAGCTTCCCTGTAAGTGATATGTTGGATATAGAGTCATATGATGAAGAAAAGAAATCAGCGAGGATGCCCGAAATTTCCTCGTTCGCATAATTACCATGAACGGGAGGTACAGAAACAAAGATGCCATTCTGCATGTCAAAATACGCATTATCACTATCTGTCCCTGGTCCTGGTTCAAAACCCAGGTAACTGCTTAGTCCTGCAAGAAAAGCAATATGAAAATTTGCATATCCGTCTTTGCAATTGTCAAAATAAATAATAGATTTTTCGATATAGTCGAACAGCTCTTCATGAGGACTTTCTTCTTTCAGCACAGAAGTCAGCACTTCCCCCAAAAAAATCGCAACTGAACTTTTTTTTATATTCGAATAGATATCATATGGTGTAAAGGATACAGAAAATTCCTTCAGATTTTGCATTTCATGTGCTGACTTGTAATATAAAACCAGATCGAGTATAAACAATGGTTGAAAAAGTATATTGTGCTTCCCGGTCTTTTTACTTCGCATACCTTTAATAAGAAATGACTGTCTTCCGAATTTCCTGGTATAGATATGAGAGACAATACCTGAATCGGTATATTTTATCTGATGAAGTATTATTCCGCGTGTTTTCTCGAGCATGATATTCAAAATAGTTATCAAAATTACAATTAATTACCGCTAAATCCCCCGGGGACTTTGGGTTTTCAGTAAACTTTATTTTCTGTTACATCCTGAGGTTTTTACCCCTAAAACTTTCCGGATTTATGGAGATCTTAAACTCCCCCCTGGGGATTTAGGGGCCCGGTAGGGGAATTTAGGGGTAAATCAACGAAATGAGTCCTTGTAAGGGATCTCAATGGAAATAATTATATTTACTGATCAATCAACACAGTTATGCCGGAATCAAATAATGAAGAGCTCGTAAGAAGGATCGCCAGATTAGCCAAGCAGAACAAGGATCTTGAGGAGCGTATAAAGCAGATGGAGAAAGTGAATGAAAAGCTTATACGCGACAATCAGAAACTTAAAGTACTGTATGAAAAAATCGCACCGGAGACCATGAAGGAAACCAGTGAAGGGGAGAAGAAAGAACGTTCGCTTAAATTTAACATGGCGACAGTTCTCTTTGCGGATATTCACGGATTCTCACGCCTGGTTGAAGGGATGGATTCATCTTCAGTTATGGACGAGCTGGATGAGATAATAATCGAGTTTGAAGCAATTGTTGTCAGATATAAAATTGAGAAAATCAAAACCATCGGTGATACCTATATGTGTGCAGGAGGCATCCCGGTTAAGAACATTACAAACCCCGTGGATGTTGTGATGGCAGCTATCGAAATGAGAAATTTCCTTGAAGGGTTTGAGAGAAAGAGAAGAAGTGAAAAGAGGATATGGGATCTGAAGATCGGGATTCATTCAGGACCTGTTACCGCTGCAATCTCCGGAAGAAAAAAAATCAATTATGATATAAAAGGTGATACTGTGAATATTGCGAGCCGTATTGAAACAGTCTCTGACAGCGGCATGATCCTCATTTCAATTATGAGTTATGAACTTGTAAAAGAATTTTTTGATTGTGAATATTTTGGGAGGCTGCCGGTGAAATACAAGGATGATCTTCCCATGTACAGGGTGAGAGGCCTGAAACCGGAATTCTCGGAAAACGGAGAAGGTGTGATCCCAAATGAATTATTCAGAATTAAATTTGGTCTCATTCAGTTTACCGACATACAGGAGATAATTCTGGATAAACTGGAAATGGACCTGCCGGGATATCTGTTTTATCATAATGTAAAGCATACAGTCGACGTAGTAACCGAGGTGGAACTTATCGGCTGGGCGGAAGGTTGTTCTGATGAAGAGATATTGTTATTAAAAACTGCTGCACTGTTTCATGATGCAGGACACATTGTTGCCTATGACAACCATGAGTTTTATGGAACACAGATAGCCAGGGAAATTCTCCCGGGATTCAATTATTCAAGCGATCAGATCAACAGGATCTGTGAATTGATAATGTCTACAAAGCTGCCGCCCCAGCCGACAAACCTTCTTGAAAGCATAATGTGCGATTCAGATCTCGATTACCTGGGAAGAAGCGATTTCATTCCTGTTTCAAACACACTGTTTGAGGAGTTGAAAGCCCAGAATAAAATGGGGTCTCTGAACGACTGGAATAAAATTCAGGTTAAGTTCATTTCAGGCCATCAGTATTTTACAAAAACTGCCAGAAGCCTGCGCGAGGTAAATAAACAACTTCAGATCGAAAGAATACAAAATCTGATTACCCCGTTGTAGGGTACAGTCGCGACTGTTCCTTACAATATCGATCATTTTATCACCAGCATTTTTGTAACGGCAGATTGCGATCCGTCTTTGCTGGCGCAGAATACAAGATAAACACCCGTTGCCACCTTCTTTCCGTTATATGTTTTCAGGTCCCAGGTCGCCTGACCGCCATCTGAAACCGTTTGGTATACCAGGTTACCGCTTATATCGGTTATCCTAATCTGTGAATCGCGGATAAGTCCGGTAATAGTCACATTCCCGTTAAAATCTTCCCTTACCGGGTTTGGGAATGTAAAGACTTTTGAGAATTTTTCCTCACCCGTTGTTGCATCACCGCGGTACGACTGGATCCCCCTGGATGTTCCGAACCAGACATCGCCTGTTTTATTATCGATTGCAATACTCGCTATTGTATTTGAGAGAAGGGGACTGTTTTGTTCGTTAAAATTCGCGATCTGTTTTGTTCCGTCAGGTGAAAGGAGATAAGTCCCGGATCCTGAAGTTCCAAGCCATTTTCTGTTTGCACCGTCGACAGCTATTGATGTTATAGTTTCAGATTTCAGAGCTATATCGGCATTATCGGTTCCGTCATTTCTTGGAACTTTTATCCTGCTTGCTTTCGGGTTCTCGTCAAAAACATTTTCAGGGTTGAAATAGATCACAGGTCCCTGGTCAGTGCCAACCCAGATATTACCATCCAGATCTTCCGCAATTGAATATACAATTGAAATAGGTTGATTTTCGACATCCTGAACCAGAACTATTTTTGATCTGTCATCTGTGAAGACATCGGGTGTTTTATTATCATCCAGTACAAACAACCCATGTCCCCTGGGGAGAATGATCCATTTGTCTCCTTTTGCTGTAATAATAATATCACCAATTGTGGGAGCAGTTATTGTTACCGGATTTACGATCCAGCCTCCGTCGGGTTTCAATACTTTTATACTGCCCGGCACTTCAGTCTGGGTGAGCCAGAGATTTTTTGATTTATCCATTGCAAGGCCGCATATTCTGACATATGGAGCTCCCGGGATGATTGTCTGCAAGGGTGAATTGGCTTCAGTATATTGTTTAACAAGTTTATTATTTTCATATTCAAGCAATCCAGCTCCCCATGTAGAAACAAAAAAATGATTTTTATTATCGGGATCAATCAACACCCTCATCGGGTCCCTTATCGAAATCTCTGATATTGAGCTCCAATTATTATTTTCGAAAATTGAAATCTGCATCGGTCTGTTCTGATTATTCCACGAAACATTAGAACCTCCGGCGCTTATTATTGTCTTGCCATCTGTTGATGTAATACTAAAAGCATTATTTGAAACTGGTCCGGGGAGGGTTAAAACAGAAAATACCTTCATGTTTTCTCCTCTTATCAGACCTGAATTAAGATCGGCAATCCAGATATCATTGTTATCTGTTACAGCCTGGGAAATAGCGGGCAATGCGAAGCCATAAGAATTTATGGTCTCCGTAAGAGAGCCATTCGAATCAAAAAGCTGAATTGAAGAAGTTGCAGATATGATGAAACCGTCTGGCGCATTATCGAATGACTTGTAGAATATTCCGGGACTGTATAAGAACTGTGAACTGTTTCCATCGAACACATAAACATGATCGCCTACCTGGTATGGATCTGATAGATTTGCATAGAGTCTGTTTCCTGAAAAAACCAGTGACGTATATTTCCCTATGGGGTTGGGCAGAAGATTCACCTGTTTCCAATTGCCAAAGTAAGACAGTCCCGGCTCTGATGTGCCTGCCGAAAACACTCCTATATCAGTAGCCGCATAAATACTCTCATTTCCGAAGGCTATATCGTTTACAGCTGTAATTTCTGAATCTGTGCCGGGTTTCCATGTGTCGTAAACTTCCTTCTTTATAAGGTCGATTACAACTATTCCGAAGCTGCATGCCAGGTAGGCGTAGTTGCCTGTAGTCCGTATTCTGTTGATTACTTTGCTGCCAGGGATGTATTTCCTGTTAATATCGGGGATGTTATAAATAATATTGTCCTTTAACAGATCGACATTTGTGCTTGTGTAGCCTATGATAAGGGTATTATTTTCATCCGACCAGGCAATGGTGCTGATACCGGTTTCGGTAAGCCCGTTAATCGTCGACATTTTCTTCAGCTCCGCAAATGACTTATCGTAAATTATCAATGATGATCCGGTAGATGCAAATATCTCGTTTGCACTTATAGCAACAGAATTAGCAGAAGAGTACCCCAGGTGATCTGACCAGGAACCTACCGGCGTTTGTCCGTTTGAAATGAGTTCAAAGAGGAGTAATAAAGTCAGTATAAGAATTTTATTCATTTGCAGTGAAGTAAAAATTCTTTTAGTTTCTCAAACGCCCGGGCTCTGTGCGATATTGTATTTTTTTCTGTCAGTTCCATCTGTCCGAATGTTAAATTTTTGCCTTCAGGAATAAATACAGGGTCATATCCAAATCCTCCCGTTCCCCTTTTTTCCTTTATAATCTCACCGTTTACAATGCCTTCAAAGAGATATTCTTTTTTATCGAGTATCAGAGCGATGACAGTTCTGAATCTCGCGCTCCTGTCTTCTTTTCCCCTGAGCATTGACAGTACTTTCTCTATATTTGCCGAGGAATCCTTCATTTCGCCTGCAAACCTTGCAGAGTGGACTCCCGGCAATCCATTCAGGGCATGAATTTCCAGACCTGTATCATCTGCAAAGACGTTCAGCCCTGTGGCATTAAACACATACCTGGCTTTTGCCAGGGCATTGCCTTCGATAAGTGATTCTTCTTCGGGAATTTCTTCAGTAATATTTATTTCATCCAGGTTTAACAGATTAAAGCTGTTGCCAAGAAGACTCTTAATCTCAACTATCTTATGTTCATTATTTGATGCGAAAACCAAAGTCATAACCTCATGATATTTAGTGTATAAAAGTACTCAAAATTGAGCTTTCCTTTTGACCTGATTCTTTTAAGTACTACATTTGGAATAATTAAATAGCAAGATAATTGTTTATGTCCTATTTTGTAAGGTTTCACATTCTTTCAGGAGTTATTTTGTTTTTGGTTATGCTTAGTGCCCGGGCATCGGTTTCACATGACGGGTCAGAATTTACACCTTCCTTAAGACGGGTTTTAGTTAACAACGACTCAGTACTTTACTCTTCCGGCGCTTCAGAGATAAATCAAAGGGATGTTCCGCAGAATTTTTCTTTAGGTTACCATTACAATAATCTATTGATTGAATTGCATCCCGGAGACAGTGTAAAATATCAGTTTTATCTCCAGGGTTTTGATAAGGATTGGAGCGATTGGAAGATGGTGAATTTTAAGGAATACACAAATCTTCCTTCCGGAAATTATCTTTTTAAAATCAGATACATTCAAAAGGGAAACAACGGGGGTGAAATGCCTTTGCTTTCCCTCAGGGTTTTGCCTCTCTGGTATTTTTCAAAGTTGGCTATTTTGTTTTACCTGGCAATATTATTGCTGGTAGTCTGGTTCTTGTATGATTTTTTCAATCTCAGGTTTGCCAGGAAGCTATTTACGCTTGAGCAGATAATCAATAAAAGAACAGAGGACCTGATAATTGAAAAAGAAAAAACCGAAGCCTTGCTGGCAAATGTACTTCCCAAAAACACCGCCAGCGAGATAATGGAAAAAGGGAAAGCAACAAAGATCAAATATAATTTTGTAACCGTATTATTTTCAGATATACAGGGATTCACAAAGATTGCAGAGGAGATGAATCCCGAGGTACTGATCGATGAACTGGATAAGTTTTTCTTTTACTTTGATTCGGTTGTGGAAAAGTTCGGGATCGAAAAAATTAAAACCATCGGTGATGCATATATGTGTGCCGGTGGTATTCCGGAGAAGAACAGGACTAATCCGGTGGAAGTTATTCTTGCGGCTCTCGAGATGAAGGCTTATATGAAAAAGCTTAAGGAAACCTCTGAGCTGGAAGGGATGAAATTCTGGGATATCCGCATTGGCATTCATACCGGAACTGTTGTAGCGGGTGTTGTCGGTCAGAAAAAGCTTTCATATGACATCTGGGGCGACACTGTGAACACCGCAAGCAGAATGGAGTCATCAGGAGAGGCAGGGAAAATTAATATCTCGGGGACAACTTATGAGTTTGTGAAGGAATTCTTTAGCTGCGAATTCAGGGGAAAAATGCCCGTTAAGTATAAAGGCGAGCTGGAAATGTATTTTGTGAATGGAATAGTTCCGGAATTAAGTGATGAGAAGGGAGGCCCCAACAGGAAATTTATCCTGAAGATGCAGCTCATCAAGCTTCAGGATATTGAGGAAATGATTATCAAGCTGTTTGACGATGAAGCCTCTCCAAACCTGTATTTCCATAATTCATCAATGGTTAAAAACATCTGTAACCACGTGGAGCTTCTTTCCAGAGCAGAAAATATCCCTGACGAAGAATATATAAATCTTAAGCTTGCAGCGGTTTTTCTCCTGACAGGCTTTATTTCTGACTACGAGAAACCGATGGAAGCATCGTCGAGACTTGTTGAGGAAATATTACCAGGATATGGATTCAGCCAGGAAAATGTTGAAGCTGCAAAAAAGATTATAAAAAACAGTTTTACAGGCACTAAGACGACCTTATCGGATTATATCCTTCATGATGCCCGGTATGATTATCTGGGAAGGGTGGACTATATGAAGCTCACCGAAAAATTATTCAGAGAGAGGACAGAATATGGCAAACTTTCGTCGAATAGAGACTGGTTTGAGTACCAGCTTAGGCAACTTGACGAGCATGAATTTATCACCAATACTGCCAGACTGCTGAGGAGTGTATCTAAGGAAGATCAGATCGCAGGTCTTCAGGTATACACAGAATAATCCAAATTCCTGTTGAAAAGTGCTTTAAATCTGTTTTAAAGATGTACTTTTACAAACTCATTTTAACTGCCATTATTCATGGAAAATTTCGATTGGGCAAACCTTGGCTTCGGTTATGTAAAAACGGATTACAATGTCCGTTGTATCAGTAAAAACGGAAAATGGGGCAATCTTGACGTCTCTTCGTCGGAATATATTGATGTTCATATTGCTGCAACCGGTTTGCATTACGGGCAGGAAGCTTTTGAAGGCCTGAAAGCGTATATGGGGAAAGATGGAAAAGTAAGAGTATTCCGTTGGGAGGAAAATGCCAGGAGAATGGCTGCATCTGCCGAAGGAATTAAAATGGAACCGGTTCCTTTTGAATTATTTCGCGAAGCATTGTTTAAAGTGATTGATCTGAATAAGAAATTCATTCCTCCGTACGGATCAGGAGCAAATTTATATATAAGGCCGCTATTGTTTGGGAGCGGGGCTGAAGTTGGCGTTAAGCCCGCATCGGAATACACATTTCTGATATTCGTGACACCGGTCGGGCCGTATTTCAAGGGAGGCGTTAAGCCGGTGAATATGCTTATATGCAGGGATGTTGACAGGGCAGCTCCTCTTGGAACAGGTATTTATAAGGTAGGAGGAAATTATGCTGCAAGCATGAGGGCAATAATTGCCGCCCGGAATGGCGGATATTCAAACACCATTTTCCTCGACGCAAAAGAGAAAAAATATATTGATGAATGCGGTCCTGCCAATTTCTTCGGTATAAGGGACAATACCTATGTTACGCCAAAATCAGAGTCAATACTGAATTCGGTAACTAATATGAGCCTTATCGAAATTGCAAAAAGTCTGGGCATGAAAACCGAACGGAGACAGGTCTTGGTTGAGGAGCTTTCATCGTTTACAGAAACGGGAGCCTGCGGCACAGCAGCTGTTATCAGCCCTATCGCCAAAATATTTGACCCTGATAAAAACAAAATTTATGAATATTGTAAGGACGGAGAACCAGGGACAGCTACCATGAAGCTCTATAAACGTCTTACTGCAATTCAGAGCGGTGATGAACCTGATCCTTTTGGATGGGTGACAGTTATTGAATAAAATATTTTCTTCGTCAGGAACGAAATGAATGATTAGGGTTATTTAAGATAAAAGTTTTAGTGTGAAGAATAAAGAATCAGGATATTCAAAGACACGATTGAGAAGTTCATATCTCACTCTGGTCGTCAGTGTTTCCCTGGTTCTCTTTCTCCTTGGTGTATTAGGTCTTGTCCTCATAAACGCTAAGGAATTGTCGGATTACCTGAGGGAAAGTGTTTCATTCTTTATAATTCTTGATGATGAGGCAAAGGAACCTGATATCAGAATGCTTCAGAAAGACCTTGACGCCAAAGCTTATGTTAAATCGACCGAATACGTATCAAAAGATGCAGCAGCGGTAAAAATGAAAAAGGATCTTGGGGAAGACTTTATAAGTTTCCTGGGAGACAACCCTCTTCCTCCCACTATAGATGTATATCTGTATGCAGGATTTACAAGTCCCGACAGCGTGGCAAAAATTGAGAAATATGTACGGGAATATCCGTTTGTGAAAGAGGTCTATTATCAGGAATCTTTGCTGTTTTTAATTAATGAAAATGTGAGAAAAATCAGTTTGTTTCTGCTCATTATAAGCACTTTTCTGTTTCTTATAGCGTTGACAATCATTAATAATACCATAAGGTTATCTATCTATTCCAGGCGTTTTCTTATACGAACCATGCAGCTTGTCGGAGCTACACAGGCATTCATTCGAAAACCATTTCTGATACAAAGCGCTATCCATGGCTTGCTCGCGGCCCTTATTGCTATGAGTCTGCTGATGGGAATGCTTTATCTTATAGAAAAGGAATTTTTGCTTTTATTCAGTTTTGAGAGCACATATCTTCTTTTCCTGCTCGGTGCTGCAATTATAGTTACCGGTGTTCTTATAAATGTTGTTTCTACATTTTTTTCAGTTAACAGATATTTGAGTATTTCTGATGACAAACTATATTATTGATTTACTATGAGCACAAAAAACGAAAATAGAGGAAAACTAAATTTTGCTCTTGGCAGCGAAAATTACAAATTACTGGCTATCGGATTCGCTATAATAGTAATTGGATTTTTACTTATGCTTGGCGGCAAATCTCCGAGTCCTGATAAATTCAGTGATAATATTTTCAGTTTCAGAAGAATTACACTGGCGCCAATAGTTGTGCTGGCCGGGTTCATATTCGAGATCTGGGCAATTATGAAAAAGCCTAAAGATTCAGAAAAAGAATAAATAACAGATAAGTACTCGCCGGATTATTTTCATTTTATTAAGGTTGCATGCCATCTGAAAAACCAACTGTATTTGAGGAAGGGAAAATATTACTGTTTGATAAACCGGTTTATTGGACTTCGTTTGACCTTGTAAATAAAGTGAGAAATATGATCCGAAGCACTTTCGGGATCAAAAAAATCAAGGTTGGTCATGCCGGTACCCTCGATCCACTTGCAAGCGGATTAATGATTATCTGTACAGGCAAGGCTACCAAGCGGATCGATGAGTTCAGGGATCTCGACAAGGAGTATATTGCGACCCTGCACCTTGGAGAAACAACGCCTTCCTTTGATCTGGAAACTGTTACTGATAATCAATATCCAACCAGCCATATCAATGAGGATCTGGTAAGAGAGAAGCTTCTGACCTTTTTAGGTGAACAGAAACAGCTTCCGCCTATGTATTCCGCCAAGCTTATTTCCGGGAAAAGAGCATATGAGTTTGCAAGAGAGGGTGTTCATAAGGAACTTGAGCCTGTGACAGTTTTTTTCAGAGAGCTCGAGTTAATATCATTTCAGATGCCAAAAGTTGTTATCCGGCTGGTTTGCAGCAAAGGGACATATATCAGATCATTTGCAAGGGATTTTGGTCATGCATTACAGAGCGGAAGCTATTTATCGGCGCTTGAAAGGTCTTCCATCGGGGTTTATCATGTTAGAGATGCCTATAATCTTGATGATTTTAAGGTACATATTGAACAATTACGCTCCGGAACTATTACTGTTTGAGATAATTGAGTTCTGAAAAATTTATTTAAAAAATATATTCACTCTTGTGAAACAAATTTAATACTCTTACGTATAAAGGACTTCTTAATTTTACAATGATTATTTATTTATTATGAAACTATCGCAATTCAGGTATAATCTGCCACAGGAGCTTATTGCACTATATCCCACAGAAAACAGAGACGAATCGAGGTTATTGGTCGTTAACAGGAAAACGGGAGAGCTCCAGCATAAGATTTTTAAAGATATTACAGAGTATTTCAGTGAGAATGATGTTCTTGTATTCAATAATACAAAAGTATTTCCTGCACGACTTTACGGCAACAAGGAAAAAACAGGTGCCGAGATAGAAGTATTTCTTTTAAGGGAGCTTAACAGGGAACAACGTTTATGGGATGTACTTGTCGATCCTGCAAGAAAAATCAGAATCGGAAATAAACTGTACTTTGGCGAAGACGATCTGCTTGTTGCTGAAGTTATTGATAATACAACATCAAGAGGAAGGACTCTGAGGTTTCTGTTCGATGGTACCTATGAAGAATTTAAGAAAACATTATACGGTCTGGGTGAAACTCCGCTGCCTAAATTTATTAACCGCAAAGTTGAACCAGAAGACAGTGAAAGATATCAGACAATCTTTGCCAAATTTGAAGGAGCGGTTGCCGCACCTACGGCCGGTCTGCATTTCAGCAGGGAATTATTAAAAAAACTTGAGATTATCGGTGTGGAATTTGCAGAAATAACCCTTCATGTCGGTTTGGGTAACTTCCGCAGTGTTGATGTTGAAGATCTTACGAAACACAAAGTCGACTCTGAACGGATACTCATTACCGATGAATCAGTTGAAATTGTAAACAGAGCCAAGGATAACAAATACAAGATATGTGCTGTTGGTACAACAGTAGTAAGAACTCTCGAGAGTTCCGTATCCACTGACGGGTACCTTAAACCGTTCGACGGGTGGACAAATAAATTCATTTTTCCGCCTTATGAATTTAAAGTCCCCGACATGATGATAAGCAACTTCCATCTCCCATATTCCACTCTTCTGATGATGGTCTCGGCATTTGCAGGTTATGACCTGCTCTTTGACGCATATAAAGTGGCTGTGAAGGAAAAATATCGTTTTGGTACCTATGGTGATGCTATGTTGATTATCTGATATTTCATTTTCTTTTGTTCAAATACCCGCTTATCTGACGGGGCTAGTCTAAACTCCTGTAATACAAAGGTATACAGTGATTGGATTCCTGTGCGGTAATCCCATCCATAGCTCATTTTTGGTTCCCTTTAAACGCTGATGTTCACAATAATTCCGGGGATATCAGAATGGCTATCAAAGATTTAATCTCGTTTGTCAAAAAAAGCGACTGAATTTTGAAATAATTTTTATCTTTAGCTTATTATTAAATGGTTGGAACATGCAACCATCGTTGAAGTGTTTTAGTCTAAGTTATACTGATTAGTTGATACTGTTGGATTCAGTTGGACGGAGACGAAAAAAAATAATCTTGACCGGTTTTAAAAAAAAAAATTTTAGAACCGGGCAATAATTTTTTTGTGATATACCTAACCTGAGAATTTGATTTCAAATTTTGTAAATATAGATTCTTTAGTTAAGTCAGTTTTGCAGAGACTGAATGGGCAGAGCATTAGAAAATTGTTGTTCATTTTCTTCTGCCTGTTGGCAAC
The DNA here is from genome assembly GCA_963792925.1 of uncultured Bacteroidales bacterium. Taxonomy (GTDB): domain Bacteria; phylum Bacteroidota; class Bacteroidia; order Bacteroidales; family VadinHA17; genus LD21. The sequence goes on from CAWBYC010000008.1 coordinate 157,287, forward strand.
AATAAGTTTATTTGGACAATCTGCCGGCGATTACAGAACTAATGGCAATGTCACATTTTCCTCTTCCTCTAATTGGCAAATTTATAATGGCAGTGCCTGGGTAGGCGCAGGGTCCGCACCTGGCTCAGCTGATGGGGTTATTACCATCCTTTCAGGTCACACAGCCACACTGACAACGTCAAAAAACCTCGATCAGGTTAAAGTTGATGGCGATGGAATACTCACAATAAATACAGGACAAACTCTTACCGTTGCTGCTGGTCCCGGAATTGATCTCGATGTCAGCGGGACAGTAAATAATTCCGGAACTATTAATCCTGTAGGAACAATTAATTTTAACGCCGGATCAGATTACAATCATACGCAGGATGGAGGCACAGTACCTGATGCAATATGGAATGCTTCTTCAGACTGCAATATTACTGGAATTGTCAACAGTGGAAGTTTGTCAGGGCTGAATGATCAAACATTCGGAAACTTTAACTGGAATTGTCCGGTTCAGGGTTCCTCCTTATACATGCAGTCAAATTTTACGGTTGCAGGCAATTTTACAGTTGCTGGCACAGGATCTTTTCTTCCTTCTGATCATTCACTCCGAATGTCGAATACCTCAACAGGCTATCTTATAACTGTAATCGGGGATTTCATAGTAGACAACAATGCCACTTTTAAAATAAATAACTTAAGCGGTTCCTGTACACTGAATATAAACGGTAATCTAATTATTAACGGCGGAAATTTCACAATTGTCACGGGTACGGCAAATTCTTTCGTTAATGTTACAGGAAATGTCTCAATTTCAAGCGGAACGTTGTGTTTAAAAGAAGATGGAAATGCATACACCGGATCATTATCACTGAAAGGTAACTTTAATTTTTCAGGAGGATCAATAACTCAATTAGACGGCGGAGGTGGCATTGGTGCAATTTTATTCAACGGCACAACACCTCAGACATATTCTAACACTGGCGGGACATTTCTGAATACAGTCAATTTTACTGTAAACAATGGAGCCATTTTGAATTTGGGTACGGACATCATCGGTGGAAGCGCAGGGAGTTTTACTTTAAATGCAGGAGGTGCAATAGTTACTGCTCATCCGCAGGGCTTATCAACCACAGCCGGAACAGGGAGTATTCGGGTAACAGGAACAAAGACATTTAACTCAGACGCTGACTATACCTACAATGGATCTGCCGCACAGTTTACTGGAAATGCAATAGTTAATGCGCGCAACTTTAAAGCAGATAACCCTGCTGGTCTGACACTCTCGAACGGAATCACAGTAAGCGGAACTCTCACACTTGCTCAGGGGAATATAAATACTGCAGGCAATAATCTTTACCTTTCAAATACCGCACCCGGCTCCCTCGTTTATGGAGGAACGGCATTCATTAATGGAAATTTTGAACGCTCTATAAACCAGACATCAGCCGACTACTATTTCCCGGTAGGTGTTTCACAACGTCAGTTGGCCAAATTCAATTTTACCAATCTTACGTCAGGCTCTCTCAGATTAAGTTTTAAGGCAACGGACCCGGCAGGGAGCGGATTGCCATTGACAGACACCGACGATCAGATCATCAAGAATGAATTTAACGATGGATACTGGACCGTTCTTGCAAGAAACAGTCTGGTAAGTACTAACTATTCACTTACACTTGACGCGAATGGATTTACAGACCCTGACAACATAAATTCCACCACGAGGATTATAAAGCGGACCGGAACAGGTGCCTGGGGTATCAATGGTACGCCGGGGACTGTTTCGGGAACTATCCTTGAGAGAATTTCATGTTCGGGGATTGACAACTCATCGGGAACTCGATTTGGCGCTGGTACAGGAGATTGTTTCACTTTCACCGGTCAGCCTGTATCAATTTCCCGCTGTTTGGGAGGTAATGCATCTTTTTCAATTTCTGTTTCAGGGGGCATTGGAGCAAAGATCTATCAGTGGTACAAGAATGGATGCCCGCTCTCGGATGGGGCTAACGTATCCGGATCTGCTACAACAAACCTTTCTATTTCTAATCTGGCATATTCCGACGAATCTTCATATTCTTGTGTGGTAACAGACAATTGCAGTTCACAAACATCACAGCAAGCCAGATTGTCAATTCCTCATCCGGGTGCCGTGTTAGGTTACGGGTTCGAAAAGACAATAATAATCGACCACAACAAAGTAAGTGGCAGCTCGGATCTGATAAACTTCCCGGTACTGATAAAGCTTTCGCCATCTCCGGAGTTGAGAAGCACTCCTTCAGGACATGTTGAAAATCCAGGCGGCTTTGATATTATTTTCGCGGATAATAATTACAATAAGCTCGATCATCAGCTTGAATCTTATACTTCAGCTGACGGGAGTTTAATTGCCTGGGTAAGAATACCGGTCTTATCAACAACATCAAACACAACTATCAGGATATTATACGGAAATCCACTAATAACATTGGATCCCTCCACCCCCAATACCTGGGAAACCGGATACTCAGCTGTCTACCATTTAAATAATCTTCTTGACGCAACCACTTTTAGCAATAACGGGACAGATAACGGATCAACTTCTGCTGCCGGATTTATAGGCACGGGAAGACAGTTTAACGGAACAAGCAGGATAAATGTAGCCCAGAATTCAATCTTTGAACCCTCAAAAGAACTTACAGTTTCTCTCTGGATGCAAAGGAACGGAGCTCAGAATAGTTGGGCTTCCCCGTTATGGTATGGAACAAACAGTGTTAGTCCATGGGGACCATATGGTTTTGAATTCTCAAATACCAGCGATGTCGATTTGGGTTATCATATAGGGATCGGAACTGACTTCGGCTTTGCGAAACAGGTGCCATAATTGCTAATAGCACATGGTATTTATTGACCGGAACATACGACGGTATTAATGACAGAATTTATCTCAATGATGTGCTACGGGGAACAGATCCCATCCCTGGATCAATAGGTCAATATAGCTCAACAGGATTAACCATAGGTGATAAAGCAGAGACTGGTCAGGGTTTTAATGGTTTGCTGGATGAAATAAGAATATCCAGAGTAACCCGGTCGATTGACTGGATAAAGACAGAATATGCTAACGAAGGTTCACCAACTACTTTTTATAACCTCGGCTCTGAGTCAGTCTGCTCTGTATTCAAATTTGCAAATATCTGCTCAGGTTCCCCCATAGTCTATAACGTGCCAAATACCGGTGGTCACACATATAACTGGACAGTTATTGGAGGTAGTCCTTCAGCTACTACCGGAAACAACATTAATGTAACATGGAACGCAACCGGACCTTACACTATTCAACTTTCAGAATCTGATGGTGCCTGCACTGGAAATTCATTAACCTATGACGTCGTAGTAATTTCTCAACCTGTAGGTCCGGCACTAAATGCAAAGACACCAAACCTAGCCACGGTATGTGACGGACAGACCGTCTCGGCAACCTTCACCGCAGGCAGTGGTGGGGTAGGCTGTACGGATGTCTTTGAGTACCGCTACGACTCAGGCACATGGACCAGCTATACCCCCGGAACAGATCTTAACACAACAGGACATACCCTTGTAGAGATACAGGGACAGAGGACAGGCTGCACGGCAGGAGCAGGCTGCACAGGGACAGCATGGGCAACACTTGCCACATGGACTGTCAACCCGCAACCTGTAGGTCCAACCTTAAACGCAAAGACACCAAACCTAGCCACGGTATGTGACGGACAGACCGTCTCGGCAACCTTCACCGCAGGCAGTGGTGGGGTAGGCTGTACGGATTTCTTTGAGTACCGCTACGACTCAGGCACATGGACCAGCTATACCCCCGGAACAGATCTTAACACAACAGGACATACACTTGTAGAGATACAGGGACAGAGAACGGGCTGCACGGCAGGAGCAGGCTGCACAGGGACGGCATGGGCAACACTTGCCTCATGGACTGTCAACCCGCAACCTGTAGGTCCAACGTTAAATGCAAAGACACCAAACCTAGCCACGGTATGTGACGGACAGACCGTTTCGGCAACCTTCACGGCAGGCAGTGGTGGGGTAGGCTGTACGGATGTCTTTGAGTACCGCTACGACTCAGGCACATGGACCAGCTATACCCCCGGAACAGATCTAACCACAGCAGGACATACACTTGTAGAGATACAGGGACAGAGGACAGGCTGCACGGCAGGAACAGGCTGCACAGGGACAGTATGGGCAACACTTGCCACATGGACTGTCAACCCGCAACCTGTAGGTCCAACCTTAAATGCAAAGACACCAAACCTAGCCACGGTATGTGACGGACAGACCGTCTCGGCAACCTTCACGGCAGGCAGTGGTGGGGTAGGCTGTACGGATTTCTTTGAGTACCGCTACGACTCAGGCACATGGACCAGTTATACCCCGGGAACAGATCTAACCACAACAGGACATACCCTTGTAGAGATACAGGGACAGAGAACGGGCTGCACGGCAGGAGCAGGCTGCACAGGGACGGCATGGGCAACACTTGCCACATGGACTGTCAACCCGCAACCTGTAGGTCCAACCTTAAACGCAAAGACACCAAACCTAGCCACGGTATGTGACGGACAGACCGTCTCGGCAACCTTCACGGCAGGCAGTGGTGGGGTAGGCTGTACGGATGTCTTTGAGTACCGCTACGACTCAGGCACATGGACCAGTTATACCCCCGGAACAGATCTTAACACAACAGGACATACCCTTGTAGAGATACAGGGACAGAGAACGGGCTGCACGGCAGGAGCAGGCTGCACAGGGACGGCATGGGCAACACTTGCCACATGGACTGTCAACCCGCAACCTGTAGGTCCAACGTTAAATGCAAAGACACCAAACCTAGCCACGGTATGTGACGGACAGACCGTTTCGGCAACCTTCACGGCAGGCAGTGGTGGGGTAGGCTGTACGGATTTCTTTGAGTACCGCTACGACTCAGGCACATGGACCAGCTATACCCCCGGAACAGATCTAACCACAGCAGGACATACACTTGTAGAGATACAGGGACAGAGGACAGGCTGCACGGCAGGAACAGGCTGCACAGGGACGGCATGGGCAACACTTGCCACATGGACTGTCAACCCGCAACCTGTAGGTCCAACCTTAAATGCAAAGACACCAAACCTAGCCACGGTATGTGACGGACAGACCGTCTCGGCAACCTTCACCGCAGGCAGTGGTGGGGTAGGCTGTACGGATTTCTTTGAGTACCGCTACGACTCAGGCACATGGACCAGCTATACCCCGGGAACAGATCTAACCACAACAGGACATACCCTTGTAGAGATACAGGGACAGAGAACGGGCTGCACGGCAGGAGCAGGCTGCACAGGGACGGCATGGGCAACACTTGCCACATGGACTGTCAACCCGCAACCTGTAGGTCCAACCTTAAATGCAAAGACACCAAACCTAGCCACGGTATGTGACGGACAGACCGTCTCGGCAACCTTCACGGCAGGCAGTGGTGGGGTAGGCTGTACGGATTTCTTTGAGTACCGCTACGACTCAGGCACATGGACCAGCTATACCCCGGGAACAGATCTAGCTACAGCAGGACATACCCTTGTAGAGATACAGGGACAGAGAACGGGCTGCACGGCAGGAGCAGGCTGCACAGGGACGGCATGGGCAACACTTGCCACATGGACTGTCAACCCACAACCTGTAGGTCCAACCTTAAATGCAAAGACACCAAACCTAGCCACGGTATGTGACGGACAGACCGTCTCGGCAACCTTCACGGCAGGCAGTGGTGGGGTAGGCTGTACGGATGTCTTTGAGTACCGCTACGACTCAGGCACATGGACCAGCTATACCCCGGGAACAGATCTAGCTACAGCAGGACATACCCTTGTAGAGATACAGGGACAGAGGACAGGCTGCACGGCAGGAGCAGGCTGCACAGGGACGGCATGGGCAACACTTGCCACATGGACTGTCAACCCGCAACCTGTAGGTCCAACCTTAAATGCAAAGACACCAAACCTAGCCACGGTATGTGACGGACAGACCGTCTCGGCAACCTTCACGGCAGGCAGTGGTGGGGTAGGCTGTACGGATGTCTTTGAGTACCGCTACGACTCAGGCACATGGACCAGCTATACCCCGGGAACAGATCTAACCACAACAGGACATACCCTTGTAGAGATACAGGGACAGAGAACGGGCTGCACGGCAGGAGCAGGCTGCACAGGGACGGCATGGGCAACACTTGCCTCATGGACTGTCAACCCACAACCTGTAGGTCCAACCTTAAATGCAAAGACACCAAACCTAGCCACGGTATGTGACGGACAGACAGTCTCGGCAACCTTCACGGCAGGCAGTGGTGGGGTAGGCTGTACGGATTTCTTTGAGTACCGCTACGACTCAGGCACATGGACCAGCTATACCCCGGGAACAGATCTAACTACAGCAGGACATACCCTTGTAGAGATACAGGGACAGAGAACAGGCTGCACGGCAGGAGCAGGCTGCACAGGGACGGCATGGGCAACACTTGCCTCATGGACTGTCAACCCGCAACCTGTAGGTCCAACCTTAAACGCAAAGACACCAAACCTAGCCACGGTATGTGACGGACAGACCGTCTCGGCAACCTTCACCGCAGGCAGTGGTGGGGTAGGCTGTACGGATATCTTTGAGTACCGCTACGACTCAGGCACATGGACCAGCTATACCCCGGGAACAGATCTTAACCACAACAGGACATACACTTGTAGAGATACAGGGACAGAGAACAGGCTGCACGGCAGGAGCAGGCTGCACAGGGACGGCATGGGCAACACTTGCCTCATGGACTGTCAACCCACAACCTGTAGGTCCAACCTTAAATGCAAAGACACCAAACCTAGCCACGGTATGTGACGGACAGACCGTCTCGGCAACCTTCACGGCAGGCAGTGGTGGGGTAGGCTGTACGGATTTCTTTGAGTACCGCTACGACTCAGGCACATGGACCAGCTATACCCCGGGAACAGATCTAACCACAACAGGACATACCCTTGTAGAGATACAGGGACAGAGGACAGGCTGCACGGCAGGAGCAGGCTGCACAGGGACGGCATGGGCAACACTTGCCACATGGACTGTCAACCCACAACCTGTAGGTCCAACCTTAAATGCAAAGACACCAAACCTAGCCACGGTATGTGACGGACAGACCGTCTCGGCAACCTTCACCGCAGGCAGTGGTGGGGTAGGCTGTACGGATGTCTTTGAGTACCGCTACGACTCAGGCACATGGACCAGCTATACCCCGGGAACAGATCTAACCACAACAGGTCATACCCTTGTAGAGATACAGGGACAGAGAGCGGGCTGCACGGCAGGAGCAGGCTGCACAGGGACGGCATGGGCAACACTTGCCTCATGGATAGTGAACCCGAATCCATCTCCTGTGATTTCGGGCCCCTCAGATGTTTGTCCAGGTTCAAATGGCGTAATCTATTCGACTCCTCTGATTCCGGGGAATACGTATACATGGACTATAACAGGCGCTTCTTCATTTACAGGTGAAAACACAAATATTCTGACTGTTAATTGGCCAAATACATGTGGAACCGGCACAGTTCAGGTAACTGAGACAATCTCAGGCACAGGCTGTGTTACCTCTACTTCAGATTATACTGTTTCACGTACAGATATTATAGTACCAATCTGGACAACTGTTGTTGGAAGTCTCAACCGGACTGTTCAATGCGATGATGCAGCGGGATTGATAGCCGCACAGGCTTTATTCCCGTCAGCCTCTGATAACTGTGACACCGATTTATCTGATATTGTTAGAGTTTCAGGAGTATTTATTGCCGGTACTTGTCCGCAGTCTGGTTCATATACTAATACATGGACAGTTACAGACGCATGCGGAAATACTAGCTCTGTTTTTAGTCAGGTAATAACTATTGTTGATACACAAATACCTGTTTGGGGTACTGCACCGAATCTACTGGATCGTACTGTTCAGTGCAGCGATGCAGCAGGATTGTCGATAGCTCAGGGTTTAGAGCCTGCAGCTGCTGATAATTGCGATATTGATTTGTCGGATCTCATTAAAGTATCAGGCGTTTTCGTTCCCGGGGGGAATCCACGTGAAGGAACATACACTAACACATGGACAGTAACCGATGATTGTGGAAATGTGAGTTTGCCTTATACACAAACTATAACAATTATTGATAATACTTCTCCTGCGATATTATGCCCTGCTGATGTTACAATTAATTGTGAAGATAACAGTACTCCTTCGGCTACCGGGACAGCCTCTGCTACAGATAATTGTTCCCCTCTGGCGAATATTGATATCGGCTTCACTGATGTCAGCACTTATAATATTGATCCTTCAAGTGTATCCCACTATAATTATTCCATTGCAAGGGAATGGCGGGCTACCGATGAAGCCGGCAATTACAGTGAATGTACACAGACAATAACAGTACATGATGTAACGAAACCTGTTATCGCCTGTCCGGCTGATGTAACGGTAGATTGCGAGGATGACAACACTCTGCCGGAACAGGCGTTGCAACTGCCACGGATATTTGTACACCAGTTGCCAACATAGAAATCACACACAGCGATATAAGCACACAAAGCGCTGATCCTTCCGCTCTTCTTTATTATAACTATACCATTACAAGGACCTGGCGCGCAACGGATGTGGCAGGCAATTACGAAGAGTGTTCGCAGACTATCACAGTTCATGATATCACCAATCCGGTAATCACATGCCCCGGGAATGTTACAATAAATTGTGAAGATGACAACACTCCGGCCGGAACAGGTGCGGCAACAGTAACTGATAACTGCGCCTCTTTGGCCAATATCGAAATTACATATAGCGATGTGAGTACACAAAGCCCTGATCCATCTGATATCCTTTATTATAACTACATTATCACACGTACCTGGAAAGGGAAGGATGTAACGGGGAACTATAGTGAGTGCATTCAGACGATAACAGTACATGACATAACCAACCCAGTAATTACCTGCCCGTCAAATGTCACTTTAAACTGTGAGGATGATAATACAATAGCAGGGACAGGAATTGCAACTGCAACAGACATATGTACTCCGGTTGCCAACATACTGGTCACTCACTCTGATATTAGCACTTATGATGCTGATCCTTCAAACGTACTTCACTATAACTACGTCATTTCGAGGACATGGAGGGCAAGCGATGTAACAGGAAACTTCAGTGAATGTATCCAGACGATAACAGTTCATGATGTCAGTAATCCAGTAATCACCTGTCCTGCAGATGTAATATTAAATTGTGAAGACGACAATACGCCTGCCGCAACCGGTACAGCGACTGCAACAGATATATGTACTCCTGTTGTCAACATAAACATTACTCACTCTGATGTCAGCACATATGACGGTGATCCTTCAAACGTCCTGCATTATAACTATTCAATAACGAGAACATGGCGTGCAACAGATGTGGCAGGGAATATCAGTGAGTGTGACCAGACAATAACAGTACATGATGTAACGAAACCTGTTATCACCTGTCCGGCTGATGTAACGGTAGATTGCGAGGATGACAATACTCCTGCCGGAACAGGCTTTGCAACTGCCACGGATATTTGTACACCAGTTGCCAACATAGAAATCACACACAGCGATATAAGCACGCAAAGCGCTGATCCTTCGGCTCTTCTTCATTATAACTATACCATTACAAGGACCTGGCGCGCAACGGATGTGGCAGGCAATTACGAAGAGTGTTCGCAGACTATCACAGTTCATGATATCACCAATCCGGTAATCACATGCCCGGGGAATGTTACAATAAATTGTGAAGATGACAACACTCCGGCCGGAACAGGTGCGGCAACAGTAACTGATAACTGCGCCCCTTTGGCCAATATCGAAATTACACATAGCGATGTGAGTACACAAAGCCCTGATCCATCTGATATCCTTTATTATAACTACATTATCACACGTACCTGGAAAGGGAAGGATGTAACGGGGAACTATAGTGAGTGCATTCAGACGATAACAGTACATGACATAACCAACCCAGTAATTACCTGCCCGTCAAATGTCACTTTAAACTGTGAGGATGATAATACAATAGCAGGAACAGGAATTGCAACTGCAACAGACATATGTACTCCGGTTGCCAACATACTGGTCACTCACTCTGATATTAGCACTTATGATGCTGATCCTTCAAACGTACTTCACTATAACTACGTCATTTCGAGGACATGGAGGGCAAGCGATGTAATAGGAAACTTCAGTGAATGTATCCAGACGATAACAGTTCATGATGTCAGTAATCCTGTAATCACCTGTCCTGCAGATGTAATATTAAATTGTGAAGACGACAATACGCCTGCTGCAACCGGTACAGCGACTGCAACAGATATATGTACTCCTGTTGTCAACATAAACATTACTCACTCTGATGTCAGCACATATGACGGTGATCCTTCAAACGTCCTGCACTATAACTATTCAATAACGAGAACATGGCGTGCAACAGATGTGGCAGGGAATATCAGTGAGTGCAACCAGACAATAACAGTACATGATGTAACGAAGCCTGTTATTGCCTGTCCGGCTGATGTAACGGTAGATTGCGAGGATGACAACACGTCTGCCGGAACAGGAGTTGCAACGGCAACAGACATTTGTACACCAGTTGCCAACATTCAAATCACACACAGCGACATAAGCACGCAAAGCGCCGACCCTTCCGTTCTTCTTTATTATAACTATACCATTACAAGGACCTGGCGCGCAACGGATGTGGCAGGTAATTACGAAGAGTGTTCGCAGACTATCACGGTTCATGATATCACCAGTCCGGTAATTACATGCCCCGGGAATGTTACAATAAATTGTGAAGATGACAACACTCCTGCCGGAACAGGTTTTGCAACAGCGACTGATAACTGCACACCTGTAGCTAACATCGTAATAACCAGCACTTATGTAAGTACACAAAGCCCTGATCCATCTGATATCCTTCACTATAACTATACCATCACGCGAACATGGAGGGCAACCGATGTCATAGGAAACCTTAGTGAATGTTCTCAGATAATCACAGTTAATGATGTTACGCACCCGACATTTACAGCGCCAGCCACTATCACTGTTTGCCGCGCTTCAGATTGTACATATGATGCTGGAATAATCATAACCGGTGACGTGACAGATGAAGCAGACAACTGTACTCCGGGAAACTTGCTCGATGCAACCTTTACTGATGACTTTTCCGGTTTAATTGACTGTGACAACTATGGATTTATATTGAGAACATGGACATTGTCGGACATTACAGGAAATACTACAGTTAAGGTTCAAACAATTTGGATTGAACCCACACCATCCGTTTCAATTTCGAATAATTCACCGTTAGTTTGTGATGGGAATAATGTAAATCTCATATTCAGCAGCCCCACTATAAGTGGAGTTCAGGGTGATCTGAGATATACAGTTACCGTGACCAGCACGGATCCTTTAAATCTGGGAGGAACAGCTTCTTCCGGATTTTCTATTCTGAAGTCAGAGTTGCCATATACTCTTGCAGGATCGCTCACGAACAGCAGTGATGCCCCTATAACTGTCACATATACAGTGCTTCCACAATTAAATGGTTGCAGCGATGGTCCTGTTCAGTCAGTTGACGTGGTGGTTGACCCGACTCCACAGGTAATCCCTGATAAGCTTACTCAGACAATATGTAACGATGGCACGACTAGTGTTACCCTGGCAAGTCCTAGTACCTTCAACAGCGGAGTAATTACTTTTGACTACACTGCAACAGCGACCGGGGGAGTTACCGGATTTACATCAGGCACTGGTATCGGTAGGGATTATCTGCTGGCTGATGTATTGCATAATCCATCAGATTTACCGCAGACGGTCACGTATACTATTGTCCCGATAAGCCCGGCAGGATGCCCGGCAGGTCCTTCCAAAGCGGTAGTAATTACCATTGAGCCGACTCCGGTGGTTGTACCAAATACCCTTACTCAGATCATTTGTAATAATGGAACCACCAATATTATTCTGGGAAGTCCCAGCATATTTACCTCCGGCGCCATAACATTTAATTACACTGTTACAGGGACGGGTGGGGTGACAGGCTTTACGACACCAGCTACAGGGTTGCCAAAAGATCATGTAATTGGAGATGTACTTATCAATCCTACTGACATACCTCAAACCGTTACGTACACGATCATCCCGGTTGGTCCGTCGGGTTGTGCCGACGGTCCCCCGGTGGTAGTTACAGTAATAGTAAATCCTACTCCTCAGGTAACACCAGGCACTCTGTCACAAGTAGTTTGTAATGACGGTACAACCAATATCATATTAGCAAGTCCGAGTACATTTACCTCGGGTGTCATCACATTTAATTTTAATGCGGTGGCTACCGGCGGGATTACCGGTTTTACGGCATCAGGAGCAGGAGTACCCGCTGACTTCCTGATTTCTGACGTTCTCCATAATCCAACTGATGCACCACAAACAGTTACATATACAATTACTCCTTTAAGTCCGACAGGTTGTCCTGACGGACCGGTAAAAGTGGTGGTGGTGAGTGTAGATCCTACTCCCGAGGTTGTTACGAGTGCATCTACACAGATAATCTGTAATGACGCAATAACAAGCATTGTATTAAGCAGTCCATCAACTTTTACAAACGGTGATATCACTTTTAATTACACAGTGGTGGCAACCGGAGGGGTTACAGGATTTACCACGCCAACCACAGGTTTGCCTAATAATTTTACTTTATCAGATTTTCTACATAACCCAACTGATGATCCTCAGACGGTAACCTATACAATTGAACCGGTTAGTCCTATCGGATGCCCAGCCGGACCAACCAAGACAGTTGTCATAACTGTTGAGCCAACACCGTCAGTTACGCCAGGACCGCTTACCCAGACAATTTGCAATGATGGTACGGCAAACATTCTGCTTACCAGTCCAAGCACATTTACAAACGGCGTCATCACATTTAACTATACTGTTACAGCAACAGGTGGTGTCACAGGTTTTACAACACCGATGTTTAACCTTCCGAATAACTACACAATATCAGATGTGCTTCACAATCCGAGTGATGCTCCTCAGACCGTTACCTACGTAATTGTACCTATCAGTCCTGAATGTAGTGCCGAAGATCCTGTGAAGGTTGTAGTCGTAATTGTAGAGCCAACACCTCAGGTTACTCCAAATGTGCTTAATCAATCGTTATGTAATGACGGTACAACAAACATTATCCTGGGAAGTCCGAGTACTTTCACTTCAGGAGTAATTACATTCAACTTTACCGCAACAGCTACGGGTGGGGTTACAGGCTTCACCCCATCAGGAACCGGAGTTCCGAGAGATTATCTTATTTCAGACCTTCTGAATAACCCGACTGATGCTCCCCAGACAGTTACCTATACCATTACGCCAATCAGTCCTACGGGATGTCCCGATGGACCAGTGAAAACGGTTATTGTAACTGTTAATCCGACTCCTCAGGTAGTGCCGGGAACCCTTGCTGAAACAATATGTAATGATGCACCTGTAAATATTACTCTGGCAAGTCCAAGTACTTTCGACAGTGGTGTTATAACTTTCGATTACACAGTTACTGCCACCGGGGGTGTGACAGGGTTTAGTCCGACAGAAACTGGTCTGCCCGCAAATTATTTAATAAACGATGTTCTGCATAATCCTACCGATTCGCCTCAGACTGTAACATATACGGTTGTCCCGATAAGCCCTTCAGGATGCCCCGCCGGTCCTGCAAAGGTTATCGTTGTAACAGTTAATCCGACACCGCAGGTATACCCCGGGACCCTGGCAAAAACCATTTGTAACGACGATGCGGCAAACGTTATTTTATCAAGTCCAAGTATTTTCACCAGCGGAGTGGTCAGTTTTAATTATACTGTTATTGCAACAGGAGGTGTTACCGGATTCACCAGTCCGATGAATAATTTGCCTGAAGGATTTATCATCGCCGATGTGCTTCATAATCCTACCGATTCACCGCAGACCGTAACATATACCATTATTCCGCAAAGCCCTACAGGATGCCCTGCAGGTCCTGGGAAAGTTGTGGTAATTACAGTGGATCCGACACCCCAGGTTGTTCCGGGAACGATGGCTGAGACTATCTGCAATGATTCCAACATAAGTGTAGTTTTAGGAAGCCCGAGCACATTTGATGGCGGCGTTATCACATTTAAGTATACCGTAGTTGCAACAGGAGGGGTAACCGGATTTTCCACACCTGTGAACGGATTACCCAAAGATCACATAATCACCGACCTGCTCCATAATCCGACAGATATTCCGCAGACAGTTACTTATACAATTGTGCCTGTAAGTCCGGGTGGTTGTGCAGACGGACCATCCAAAACGGTAATTATTACAATTAATCCAACTCCTCAGGTTATTCCAAATACACTTTCACAGATAATATGTAATGAAGGAACTACTAATCTTATCCTCGGTAGTCCAAGCTTATTTACAAGCGGAGTGATTAAATTTAATTACACTGTGATTGCAACCGGAGGTGTGACCGGATTTATAACTCCTGTCAATGATTTGCCGAATAATTATGTTATCGCTGATGTACTTCATAATCCGACCGACGCACCACAGACTGTAACTTATACAATTCTACCATTAAGTCCTACAGGTTGTCCTGCCGGCCCGGTAAAGGTTATAACAGTCACGGTCAATCCAACTCCGCAGGTAGTGCCAAATCCGTTGCTGCAAACAATATGCAACGACGGGTTAACCAATGTTATTTTGGGAAGTCCGAGTACTTTTTCAAGCGGCTTAATAACTTTTAATTATACAGTAGTTGCAACTGGGGGTGTCACAGGCTTTTCAACTCCTGTAAACAACCTGCCGAAAGACCACGTTATCTCGGATCTCCTGCATAATCCAACAGATGTGCCTCAAACTGTAACTTACACAATTGTTCCGGTGAGCCCGACCGGATGTTCCCCAGGCCCTGTGAAGACAGTTGTAATAACTGTTAACCCCACTCCTCAGGTTGTACCATCTGTATTATTTCAGACTCTTTGTAATGACGGGGCTACTAATGTCATTCTTGGCAGCCCGTCTACATTTAACAATGGAGTAATCAGATTTAACTATTCAGTTGTAGCAACAGGAGGAGTCACGGGATTCACCACTCCGGTTAACGGCCTGCCTAAGGACCATGTAATTGCTGACATTCTCCATAATCCGACTGATGTTTCACAGACTGTAACATATAGTATTGTCCCTGTGAGTCCCGCAGGTTGTACCCCTGGTCCCATGAAGACTGTCATTATAACTGTTAATCCGACGCCCCGGATCTACCCGATCCCTGCAAACTCTATTCAATGCGACAGCATGACAACCAGTATCAGATTGCAGAGTCCAAGCTTGTTCTCAAATGGTGTGATAACATTTAAGTATACAGTTACATCAACCGGATCAGTTACAGGATTCACAACGCCTGTAGCCACATTACCAAATAATCATATCATCGGAGACAAATTAATTAATACTTCAGATCATTATCCAGGTTGTAACTTATACAATTGTTCCTGTAAGTCCTTCCGGATGTGCTGATGGTACTGCGAGAAGCATCACAGTAAAAGTAAATCCGACTCCCAGGGCAGTTCCCCAAAATCTGGTTCCGTCAATCTGTTATGCAGAAACCAAAAACGCACCGGTTACGACTGAAATTATATTAACATCTCCAACTGTTATGACATCTGGTACTGTCGTATTTGATTATACGGTAAATCCGACTGGGGGACCCGGAGTGATTGTCGGAAATACCACTCCAGGTACTAACCGTCCTATAAATTATACGATCAGTAGTTCTTACGAGAATAATTCTGACAATATACAGTCAGTTTATTACCAGATTATTCCAAAAGTTGACAACGCTATATGTGTTCCCGGGAAAAGAGTTGTGAGTGAAGTGAAGGTACATGCACTTCCGGTACAGGGTATAATAACGGTTAAAAAGCTGACCTGCTCTGAGGGAGCTGGACTTGCTGCACTGGAAGGGGTTATTTCAAAAGGCGCCGATCCTTACAAGATCGTGTGGGACGGTTCATTCGGTTACCATAAGGAGGATGAATTGTCCATTTCCGACCTGGAAAGCGGGAAGTATGTTTTAAAAGTGACCGATAATCTTGGATGTAACTACAAGGACTCAGTCACTCTTGTGCCTAAAACAGCCCTGGCGACTATTCAGGCAGCGGTTATAGCTCCGGGAAACTATAACATCAGTTGTATCGGATCAACTGATGCGAACTATAATTGTTTCTGTTGCAGGTGGCATTACACCGCCTTATTCCTACTGGGTCATAAAAAATGATGTCGATACGATATTTAACGGTGTATTCTCTGGTAATTTCAATCCACCTGATCCGACGACATTCAGAACTATAAATAATCTTGGGGCAGGAAGCTATACTCTCTTTATCAGAGATATTAATTTGTGCGAGAATCTCAACAGAATAGTTCTGAGAGTGCCTCCGCCTATAGTAGCGCCAATACAGAAATCAACTTTTGCCGGCGGATTTAATATCTCATGCAGAGGATACAATGATGGTTCTGCCTCAGTCGTTCAGCCTGTCAGCGGTGGGAGGGGAGGTTATACATACAGATGGTATACGTCAGATGGTATTATTCCCGGACCAATTAATACTGACAGGATCGATAATCTGATAGCGGGTACATATTTCCTTGAGATCAAGGATATCCTTGGCTGTAGTATGAATCAGAGCACAGTAATTACCGAACCTGACGGGATGCAGCTGGTTGGTTCTACGCTATCAAGATCTCCCGATGGGAATTTCAATATTTCATGTAACGGCGGAAGTGACGGAGCAATTAATATATCAGTGACAGGCGGTTCCGGAAATTACATCTTCACCTGGACAGGCCCTGCCGGATTTACGGCAACTACAAAAGACCTCACCGGTCTTAAGGCAGGCGTTTATACATGTTCGGTCAGAGACCTTAATGGATGTATACTAACACCATCACCTTCATTTAATCTTACAGAACCTGCACCTCTGGTAATTAATTCCACTATTGTTTCCGTTTCGTCTGATGGTGCATACAACATAAACTGTTATGGTGCCGGTACAGGCTGGATAAACCTGTCCGTAACAGGAGGGAGTACCGGTTCGTATTCCTACAACTGGAGTACTTCAGACGGTTCGGGAATAGTACAGGGGCAGAGAGATCAGAACAGTCTGACAGCCGGCACATACCATCTGGTGATAACGGATCTGAATAATTGTGTTATCAGTAAAGATATAACTCTTACCCAGCCTCCGGAATTTGTTATACAGCTCACTCCGGTAAATATTACCTGCAAGTCACCCGGGTTCAACAATGGATCAATAAATCTCACAGTAACCGGAGGTTTGGCTCCGTATTCCTATTCCTGGTCTAATGGAGATGTCACAGAAGATTTAACCGACCTGATACCAGGTGATTATACTGTTACGGTCACCGATATTAACGGATGCATAAAAACAGGAACGGCAACCATTGAACTGCCGCCGGCTCTCAGTTATACCAAAAACCTTTCAGACTATAACGGATTTAATATTAGTTGCAATGGACTGGGCAATGGGTATATCCACATTGATCCTACGACAGGAACAGCGCCTTTTGCATATAGCTGGACAGGTCCTGATGGGTTTACATCTGCTTCGAAGAACTTAACGGATATTAAAGCGGGGCAGTATACATTGCTTATTACAGATGTCAATGAGTGCAAGGCATCCGAAATATTTGATCTGACTGAACCGGAAAAACTTACAATTACCCTCGATCTGTCGGAAAGCACAGCAGGAGGATATAATATCAACTGTGCAGGAGACAGCACCGGTTCAATTACGGTCATCCCTCTAAATCAGGTTGAGACAGTTGATTATATCTGGGACGATGGGATATACGGGAACACCAGGACAAATCTTGCTGCAGGGAGTTATAATCTTATCATAACTGATGCGAATAACTGTCATGCAAATGAGACAATTACACTTACAGAACCTGATACACTGAAGATCGGATTCAGAATAACTCCGCCGTTCTGTCCTGACAAACCAGACGGGCTGATTGAGACAGATGTTACAGGAGGTGTAAGCAGTTATTCTTACGACTGGTCTGACAACTCTACAGGGAGTAATCTGACTAATATTCCTGAGGGATTTTTTGAAGTTACTGTAACGGATCTTAACGGTTGTACAGCTAAAAAATCAGAAGATGTGACAGCAATTAATGAAACCTGTCTGGTTATTCCAAACGCAATATCTCCAAACGGCGATCTCATAAATGACGTCTGGAATATCGGTTTGATTGAGTTGTATCCTGCCATGGAGGTGAAAATATTTAACAGGTGGGGACAAGCCCTCTGGAGATCGGAAAGAGGATACCCAAGGCCATGGGACGGGACAAGCAATGGATCAGCTCTGCCAATAGATTCTTACCATTATATCATCGATTTGCACAACGGATCCAAACCTCTTGTTGGTAATGTGACTATAGTAAGATAAAAAATAATACATTTAACGATCTTGAAAAGACCGGTTTTTATATTATTGTTCTTTCTGTCTGGCAGTTTAGCCTTCGGGCAGCAGCTGCCATTGTTCAGCCAGTACCTTTATAACAAGTATCTGATCAATCCGGCCGTGGCAGGCAGCGATGGGTATACCAGCGTCAGCCTGACTGCCAGGGAGCAATGGGTGGGTTATTCCGGAGCCCCACGCACATTCTCTTTCAGCTGGCAGACACGAGTACTAAAAAAAAGCTTCATACTGAAACAAACCAGGGTAAAAAGAGAGCTGTACAGACCAAAGTCTGACGGGAAAGTCGGGTTTGGAGGATACGTATTCAGTGACAAAAACGGCTTGGTTTCGAGAACAGGATTCCAGTTGTCATATGCTTATCATACCTGGGTACAACGCAGCACTCAACTCTCTTTTGGACTAGCCCTTACCGGCTACTACTACAAGATTGATGAAAGGCAGATAAACTTTGAAGATCCTAATGAACCGTGGCTGAACAACGATCTTCGTAAGGGAGTATTCGTGCCTGATATGAGCTTCGGTGTATATCTGCTCAACGCAAAATACAGTCTCGGATTTTCTGCTGATCAGCTGTCGGAAGCTTCCGCAAAATTTGGCGGCGCAGCTTACAAAAATTATACGATGAACAGACAATATTATATTTTCGGTTCTTATGATTTCAACAGTGGAACAGCTGTAATATTGCAACCATCTTTTCTCCTGAAGATGTCTGATCAGCTGAAGCCTCAGGCAGATATTGGTGCAACATATATTTACAATGAGGGCTTCTGGGCCGGACTGGCCTTTAGGACGAGCGGAGCTTTAATTGCCAATATAGGCGTAAAATATCAGAATATATACTTCGGGTATGCTTTCGATTTCACGATGCAGGAAATACAAAGAATTACCTTTGGCACTCATGAAATTACAATTGCACTTAAGTTCGGAGACAACCTGAGACGCTATCGCTGGCTTGACAGATATTAATCTGAAGATTTTCTTAAGATATAGATCACAGAGCTGCATTTTCTCCTGTTAAACAGAGTCAGAAAAGTAAAAACAAAACCTTTTAAGATACCCCTTATGAATGCCGCTGGTTTGCCCTTATACTTTTCGCTCAACTGTGAAATGTAAAAAGTATCGAGGAGAAGTGTAAGATTCTTTTCAGCTTTGAAACCTGCTTTTTCGGAAAAAACCCCGAAGGTTGAAGGATTAAAATGCCATAAATGACGTGGTACATCCCATGCAGCCCAGAAACTTTGATAGTACTTTGCATCATATGAGCTGCTGTTTGGCAGGGCTACAATACAAACGGAACAAGGTTTTAATATCCTTCTTATTTCTGAAATGTATTTTTCAGGATCATGGAAGTGTTCCAGCACATGCCATAATGTGACGCAGTCGAAGCTGTCGGTCTTAAAACCCTTAAGTTCATCCGGCGAGCTTATATCCAGGCCAAAGTGTGTGGCAGAAAAAATCCTTGCTTTTTCATTTATTTCAATGCCTTGCACCTTCCAGCCCGCCTCCTTCATTATCGAGGCAAAATAACCTGTGCCGCTTCCTATATCAAGAATAATGCCTTTTTTGAGTCCGGTTGTCTTTTCGACAAGACCTCTTTTTCGGCGCAACATAATTCTCCTGGCGATATGGTAGAGCTTCTGGGAGAAGCCTTTTGCCGTATCACTGTGAGAGATATATTCATCAGATTCATAATACCTGCCTATTTCATCTTCCTCAGGATAATCCTGGGTAAAGGTGAAAGTACAGGAATTACATCTGAAAACAGGAAAATCCTTTTTACTTACAAAATAGTCAGTGCCTCTGAACAGCAGTGCAATTTCTTCCGAAGAACAAAGAGGGCATACATTGTGATGCACCATACTATTCAGATTTAGCTTTTATTCTAATCCTCGTGTATAAATAACCTGCGCATATAAGTATAAGAATCACAGAACTTGCCAGCGATATTTTATTACCAATGTAATATGATGCAGGTTTAAAAGTGAATTTTATTTCATGATCACCGGCAGGCACGATCATCCCTCTCAGCGCCCAGTCAGTACGAAAATAAGAGCTCTCTTTTCCATCAATAAAACATTGCCATCCCTTAGGATAATAGATTTCTGAAAATACGGCAAGCTTTTCCCCGACTGCATGGTATGCATAATGAAGCTCATCGGGTTGATAGGATTTCAGTTCTATTTTATCATTTTCCAGGACAGGATAATCCGTTTGAGAGATCTGATTTTTAAATTGAATATCAATGGTTGCTTCCTTCGCGGGATCGAATGATCGCACAATGGAAATTTCTTTGTTGGCATTTTCTGCTATCAGTGGTTTTTCAACAAACCAGGCATTCCCCAGTGCTTTAGTATTTATTAACGGGACTGAATTAATGTCATAAATCAAATACTTGGTGTTGAGCATATTGAGGACCGGAGTAGGGGTTTTAAGTAAAGCCGTCTGAAGCTCTTCCACAGATTTTGCCTTTTGACCTTCCGCACTGAACTCTGCCAGTTCGGGGTAGAGGCATGAATCAATTAATTCCTGGTATCTTATCATTTTTGCACCATGATATCCTCCGATGGATTTGTGAAAATATGATGTCGGTGAATTATCACTGAATGGATTCTGGAAGTTGAGAACCCTGTAATCAGAATGATCATTCAGGATAAATGCATTTGCAGGTGCAGGTGAAAATGATTTTTGGGTAGGGGCGGGTCTCTCAAAACGATCAGCAGAAAGATATCTTTTATCAACGGTCCAAAGATCGAGAACAACAAGCAAACCGATCACAAAAATTGCATATTCCTTCTTCAATTTATCAAGAACAAACCCGAGGATCACTCCTGAAGAAAGCAAAATAAATACAAGCGATCTGAAAGCATCACTTCTCAATAGTCCCTTCCTGTCGATAATCAAAGCGCTTTTGAGCCATTCAGGGTATTCGTTTTCGTTCTGACCGAGGAATGAACCTGCTATACCGGGAAGGATGAGTACCAGCAAAATAAACCCTCCGGTTACCCCTGCTGCTATCTTTAAACCTTTTATAATCTCCTTTCCTGTAAGCTTCCCATTGAAGATATCCCTGAGAGCAATAAATCCGAGAAGAGGAATACAAAATTCGGCTATTACGAGAGTCATTGTCACCGCCCTGAATTTATTATAACCCGGAAAGTAATCGATAAAAAGATTTGTAAAAGGCATGAAATTCTTACCCCACGCGAGCATAATTGAAAGGATCGTTGCCACAAGCAGCCACCATTTCTCAGGACCCTTAATAAGTACAAGCCCGAGTACAAAAAGGAAAAATATTATGGCTCCTACATAATGCGGGCCATCCGTGCCTGGCTGGGTCCCCCAGTACTTTTGCAATTGGTTAATTGCAGCCTGGTTATTATTTTCACGCAGAACTTTATAAGTTTCAGAGTTTCTGTCGAATGGACGGCTCGAACCTCCTTTGTAGTTGGGGATCAGAAGATTAAAAGTCTCATCCACACCATAGCTCCAGAATGTTATATAGTCCCTGTTCAGGCCCGAGGTGACACTTTTGTTTTCAGCTTTCAGGTCAGATTTTCCCCTGATGGAGAATTTCCCATATTCGTATGTGGTGTATAAGCTGGCGAAGTTAATTCCAATAGCGATAACAAATGGAATAATCAGTATTGCTGATGTTTTCAGGAAACGGGGTATAGTTTTATTTTTCAGAGCTGAAACAAACTCTGTAATTGCGAAAATCAGCAGACAAATCATCGCATAATATGTGATTTGAGGATGATTTGCCTGAATTTCGAGTGAAAGAATGAAGGCAGTAAAAATTGCGCCTTTGATAACATCCTTTCTGTATGTGTAATAGATCCCGCCGATCATGGGAGGCATGTAAGCAAGAGCAATTGCCTGGGTATTATGTCCGGCTCCCAGAATCTGAAAGAAGAATGACGAAAGGCCATATCCCAAAGCGCCGGCAATTGCAAGCCACGGACTGACATCAAACATCAGCAGAAGAATGTAAAATCCAAGCATCGAGAGAAATAATACCGAGACAGGCATTTTAAATATCCTGAGGAAATTATCAGCATATTTTACCAGGTTACCAGGGTATTTGGCTGATATCAGGTATGCAGGCATTCCACTGAAAATGGAATTTGTCCATAGCGGTTCCCTTCCGTTCTTTTCACGGAAGTCCTGGATCTCTTTTGAATTGATTTTAGAGACTGTGGAATCGTTGGCTTTAAGAACCTTGCCTTCCAGGACAGGATAAAAATAAGCAAAGGAGACGACTGTGAAAATTACAACAGCGATCAGATGCGGTAGAAAGGGTTTGATTTTATCAGTTTGCATTTCAGTGAATTTATTGTTAAGAACCTTAGCCAGTGACAAAAATATGTAAATAGATGTAATTATTGATCCTGCGGGACACGATATCGCTGAAAAAGAATAATCAGGAGGTCATTCTATGTCCGAAAGACCTTTCATAGATGCAAGATTCTTTCTGAGATTTTTAAGATTGATCCATTTGATTGCAATTTCTTTGATGGATTGCAACTCAATAGGCTCATAAAACCTGAAAAGATAAAGGATAAATGGGAAGCTGACCAGACAGACTGTTTTAATAGCTATTCTTGGGAGAAGATCTATTCCATTTAACAGAAGACCCGCAAAACTTAATACTGCTCCGGTGATTAACATTAACAATATCTTTTTAATTTCATATGGTATGAAAAATACTTTCTGCGAAAAGTAATAACATGCATACCAGTAAACGAACTGTGACAGAAGTGTGGCGACTGCTGCACCGGTAATGTCCCAGACAGGGATCAGTAAAATATTCAGAGCCAGACTCAATACAGTTGAGAAAACCACGATATACCCGATTATCCTTGTTTTCTTAGCGATATGCAGGCCATAAACAGTGACTTCTTTCATATTGACAAAAAATATTGAAAGAGATAAAAAAGGTATTATTACTACTGCATCCCAGTAAGTTCTTGAAGTTGCTATAACTTTAATAATTTCAAAAGAAAACAATGATACCCCCACAATGGCAAACATCAGGATGAAAGAGGTATATAAAAGAACTTTCGAATAAAACCTTGTGCTGTTGGGTGTTCCGATCCTTTTTATCATCATTGGACCGAGAGCCAGTTTTATAGAATCAACAAGAACCAGCTTTAAGACGCTTGTTATCTTGAAGGCGAGAGTATATAATGCAACTGATTTAAGTACTGTTAGTGAATTAAGAGAGAACCTGTCAATTACTGTTAGTAGTGCTGCCGAGATATTGGCAAGCAGGAGTGGGAAGCCATAGACATTCATAGATTTAAAAATCTCTTTGTCAAAGAACAACCTGGTATTCTTAAACGTGTAGCCTGCGAGCAGAAGTACGATAAAGGCATTACCGACAACCTGGGCGAGATAATATCCTTCGAGTCCCATCTTTTTTGAGAGGATAAAATACAGGGTAACCGAAAGTACGAAGCTGAGCTTAAGAAGATTCGTTATTGTATAAAGCACTGATCTTGACTGAAGTCTCATCAGTGTATTTATAACATTATTTATCGATTGAATTCCCGAAGCAAGAATTACATAAGTGATAGCTTTTGCCCAGATTGGTTTGGAAAATATCAGCGTGGAAATAACACCTGAAAGAGGAATCAGAACGAGGCAAAATAATATAGAGATTGTTACCTGGGTTGAAAGCGACATGAAGAAAATCCCTTTCTGGTTATTCCTGTGTTCCTTATCCCAAAACCATCTTGTCAGACTCTGAGGTAAACCTGATGCAAGCAGTGCGGTTAAAACAAGACCCGATATTTCAAGAATTCCCATAACTCCAAACTCCTCGGTCGAAAAAAACTTAGGATTGGTAAATAATGGGATAAGGATTAATCCGACAACCTTAACCGCAACGTTGCCAAGACCATAAATTATAGTGTCTTTTAAGGATATCTTGATGGACTTCAGCATTTCAGATTAAACAGGAATCAATTTATGTTACCGGTTATAATAATAGTGTTAAAGTAATAAAACGGATATCCAACTCTCATTCCAAGAAGCCGCCTGATTTTTCTTTTGATCAGGTCGCTGATATTCAGACTCTGGAGATTGGAATAAATGATTTTATCAGGACTGTATCCTGCTGAGACCAGAACTTTGGAGATTGTATAGGGCGTAAACCAGAACCGATGATCTGAATTAATTACCTCCCTGAAGTTCATCATATTTGTAAACTGACGGACATTGTAAATATTCGGAACAGTTATTATAAACCGGCTCACATTCTCTCCGTATTTTGCCTTGAAAACCTTTAGAAAATGAACCGGATCATCAAGATGTTCTACAATCTCACCAAATACCGCATAGTCCCATTTTCCTGACTTAAGATCTTTTAAGTCGTCGGTGAGAATATTTCCATGAAAAACATTTGTATAACCTAACTCATTTTTGATAAATTCAATACTCTCTTTATCAATGTCAATTCCGATGCAGTTAGTGGCATTTTCAGTTATTAATTTGTGCAGCCACATATTATTTCTGATCTTTTCATTGATAACCTGGATATGATCAGAACAACCTATATGCACAACTGCCGTATTTCTAATAATATCTGTAATAGCAGTTTCCCGCGAGATAATTTTATGCTTTTGTTTTCCGATATCAACATTCAGACTTGTCTGAAAGGCTTCTCCCTTAAGATATTTTAATACCTGTGAGTCTATCTGCATGAGCTTTTTGGCTTTTACTTTACTGTTGCGAAGATACTATTAACCTTTGTGATAAAGTTGCGATAGTTCGATGTTGCGTTATAATTCAAGTTCCAGTTATTAAATGCATTAGTCCTTAATATTGAAGATTCCTTTTCCGTCAAATTTAAATAATACTCTATTAAACGCGCCAGATCCTCAGGTGCAAAATTAACAGGAAGGAGAGAACCTGTTCCTTCAACAACTATTTCTTTCAATCCACCTGTATCGGTAGCAATTACCGGAATCCCAAATGCCTGCGCTTCCATTATACTAACGGGAATGCCTTCCGTTGAACTGGTATTTATAAACAGATCAATCTCGTTCTGAGAGTAGTATTTCAATAATTCTTCATTGGGATAATGCCCCATGAATCTGAAACTGATTCCTGAAGATTGAAGCAGATCCCCGGCAAGTTCTTCCAATTCTTTCTTTAATATCCCATCGCCGAAGTGCAACCATTCGATATCCCTTTCAGAATTCACCATCTTAAGGGCATAGATTATCAGATCTATTCTCTTGAGCGGTACCATATTTGAACACGAAACAATGAGATATCTGTCAGTTTTCCTCTTAATAATATCAGTCTGAGCGGGTTTTTTAACCCCGAGATATGAGACTAGAAAAAGTGGGTTCTCTTTCCCTGTCTTCTTCTGAAAATAGTCTTTCCCGTCTTTTGAGATAAAGAATATTGCATCGAGATTCAGGGCTGAAAATCTCATTAATGGCAAATATCCTGATTCTGTCTTCTCCTCATAGATATCGCTCCCGTGAGCCCGGGCTATTTTAACACAATTCTTATAATTAAGCAACGCCACGGCGTGTGCCCCTGTTTTTAACCAGTAGGAATAGAATACTATAGAATGGTTTATATTTTCTTTTAAAAGGATTTTTGTGATGAAATTCTTTAATTGCAGGGCTTTTATAATTTTTTTGAAGAGGAATAAAAGACTACTGACGGATAGATTGATTTCCTTTTTTTTGCGGAAAATTATCTCCTCACGGGATAATTTTAATATCGTGCCAAAATTTAGAATCACAAGGAATGGGAAATAGAGTAAACCCGGGAATGATGTGGCAGGATTATATCTGTAAATAATTGTATTCTCAGATGTCTTCCTTTTCTTTTCAGATGATATATCCTGGGAGAAAACTAAAATTTTGTCAAAGTTTTCTGCGAGCAGAGTGAATTCGTTATCGATAAATGATTCACCTGTTCCAAACGGGAAATGAGAGGTAATTAAAACAAGAGTCTTCATTTTCTCAGTCACTATTCAGATTTTATATTACAATCCATGATATGCAGTTAAAAGGCGCTGCTTATCGATATTCCAGTTATATTTTTCCAACACTGCCTTTCTTCCGTTACCATCGATCGATTCGAGAATTTTTCTGTCGGTCGAGAGTCTTTCAAGAAGCGCAGCAAGATCTTCAGCGGAATCATTTTGATAAATGAATCCGGTATGCGTTTGGTTTATAATTCTTTTCAATGAAGTACAATCAGATGAAATAATTGGTTTATTCAGGTACATATACTGATAAAGTTTGTTCGGACTCGATGCATCGTTATTGTCTGTCCTGAGATGTGGAATGATCGCCGCATCTGATTGCGAAAGTAATCCAAGCATGTCGCGGAATGGTTTATGTCCCCAGAATTTTACTTTATCAGCGAGATTCAATTTTTCAGACAACAATTCAAGAGCTTTCCTGTAGCTGCCATCACCGACTATCCAAAGTCTGATATTATTGTTTTTCAAAGAACAGATTTTCAGAGCTTCCAATACAATCTGAAGTCCGCGATGCCTGTTGATTGCCCCTCCGTAAAATATAGTCAGGGTATCTGTCTGTCTCTGGCTGGTTTCAAATGAGAGTCCTTCAAAATTTATGGTATTCGACACCATGCATACTTTTTTCTGTTCAATTCCCAGATTAATGATCCTATCCCTGGCTTCTTCAATTATTGTGACAATCATATCGGCTTGTGGCAACATCTCCTTTTCATATTTCACCCAGAGTCTGTTTGAGGAGAGCAGTCTCCCGGCAATAGTCTGAGTGTGAGCCGCAGTTTTTAACAATGCCGGCCAGTTTTCATGAAGATCAATTACCAGTTTAGTATTATATTTTCTTTTAACATCTACCCCAATCCTGCTTAAAGGAAGGTCGCTGATATGAATGACATCAAATGATTCCCTGTTAAATAAACTGAAAATGAATTTTCTCCAGAAATTAAAATAGAATGGAAACTTAAGACATCCCACACTGCTCTTGTAGATGAAATCAGACATCTTTTTCCGGTGAATAACAATCTTGTCAGTTATCTCATTTTCAGGACGGTTTTTTCTGGTGGAACATGCCAGGTGAACGGTATGTCCTGACCCGGTCAGTGCTGACATCTCATTTTCAACCCTTACGTCAGGAGGAAATTCAGATTCAAGTATGAACAGGATTTTCATCTGATAATTGTTTTAGTTCTGATCAAGGATCTCAGCAATCTTTTTAACCAGGTTTGAGCGTGAAAAACCAGTAACCTCATGTCTGTCCGCTACACCGGGCCCTCGACTGACCTTTGCCATAAATCCGGATATTTTATCTACATCGTAATATGAGAATGTGGCACCCGATCTGCAGCTCTTAATTATATTGGCTGCATCACCATCTGCAGGACCTATACAAAGGATAGGAAGGTAAGTTGCCAGATATTCAAATAATTTGCCGGTTATTATACTCTTATTGCTTTGATGAAGAGGTATTATCAGGACAAGGAGAGAAGAATTCAGCATATATTTTACAGCTTCATCATGAATCACATATGGGATGAATTCCAGGGACTTTTCGGGAAGGCCGGATCTTAACAACGCTGCTGTTCTTGCTGAAACAGTTCCGACAAACCTTAGGAGATAGTCTTTATCCTTAAAAGATTTCAAGGCAGCAATTAAACCTTCAACAGGGTAAATATCTGAAAGAGTACCCACATAGGTAATAGTGAATCTCGAAGGTTTAACGGAAATTATTCCATTAAAATCTGAATCATCGTAGCCATTTGTTATTACTGTCGTTTTATTTTCAAGGCCTTTGATTTTTGAAGCGAATAATTTTTTCAGGGATTCACCCACTGTTATTATCTTGTCGGCATGTTTCAGCACTTTTTTTTCATAATTACCATCTATAGCCCTGGAGAGAACTGTCGGATAGAACTGCCTGTAATAATAAATATCAATCCATGGATCGCGGAGATCGGCAACCCATCTTAGTGCAGGATATTTGTGTTTAAGTTTTAAGCCTATGAGCTGGGTCGAATGAGGGGGACTGGTTGTGATAATATTTTTAATTCCTTCGCTCTCAATTAGTTCGCATGCTTTTTTAAATGCGAATTTGTTCCAGCCACGACGCGGATCAGGCAGAAAAAAGTTGCCTCTTATGAAACGCAGGAATTTTCCCTTAAACGAATCACCGGTGTTATTAGCAAATCCAGCAGTGGGAATCGCCGATTTATCTTTTTTATAAATGCTGAAATAATTTGTCGCCCGTGTTGTATGAACTTTCACAGACTCAGGTAAATCTCCGGAAAGTGAGTCATCAGTAACCGGGTATGCAGCAAATGCAGGATCAACAGTGAGAATGACAGGCAACCATCCGGCTTCAGGAAGATATTTTGAGAATTTGAGCCATCGCTGTACACCCGCTCCCCCGCTTGGAGGCCAGTAGTAGGTGATTATGAGGACGGGGGTTAAGGCTGTAGAGGCTGTAGAGGGTATTGAGGCATTAAAGGCATCGTTCTGGTCCGATTCATTTGGAAAATCATTGATATTTTCACCTGAATTATTCATTTGGAAATACTTTCAATGAGTTTATTCAGGAGAAAACTGACCTCTGAAGCCAAATGCTCCAGATTCTCATATTTTTCTGAGTCTAATAATTCAAGATCTCTTGATAGAAGTAAATGGTAGCGTGTTTCTTCAAGTTTTTGCCAAACTATCAGATCTTTCCAGGGATGTGCCATTCTATAGTTATTTTCTTTATAGCCTTAAAAGCCTTTTGCAGCCTCTTTAGCTTTTCAGTTGATTTTCCCTTTATAGCCTTTAAAGCCTTTACAGCCTCTATAGCTTTTTTAATAGGCTTTGAATCGAGACCTTCTCTTTTATGATGTCAACCAACTGTTCCACCTTCACCCTTTCCTGCAGCATCGTGTCCCTGTATCTGATCGTGACACTCTGATCCACGAGGGTCTGATGATCAATAGTGATACAATACGGTGTGCCGATTGCATCCTGACGTCTGTAGCGTCTGCCTATTGAATCCTTATCGTCGTACTGGCAATTAAAGTCAAATTTGAGATCATGCACAATTTTTTCAGCTATTTCGGGAAGCCCGTCTTTTTTTACCAGTGGCATCACGGCCAGCTTTACGGGAGCCAGGAATGAAGGCAGTCTCAGAACCACCCTTATGTCGGTGCTTCCGTCTTCTTTCTTTAATACCTCTTCCTGGTAGGCAGCCGATATTATCTGAAGGAACATCCGGTCAACACCAATTGAGGTCTCAATGACATATGGGATATAAGATTCTCCTTTTTCAGGATCGAAATACTGCAGTTTTTTTCCGCTGTATTCCTGATGCTGTTTCAGGTCGTAGTCGGTTCTTGAATGGATTCCTTCCACTTCCTTGAAACCAAACGGGAATTTAAATTCAATATCGGTGGCGGCATTAGCGTAATGAGCAAGTTTCACATGATCGTGGAATCGGTAATTCTCGCTTCCAAATCCAAGAGCCTGATGCCATTTCATTCTGATTTCTTTCCATTTTTTAAACCATTCAAGTTCGGAACCAGGTTGCACAAAAAATTGCATTTCCATTTGTTCGAACTCCCTCATCCTGAAGATGAACTGACGGGCGACAATCTCATTTCGGAATGCTTTCCCGATCTGCGCAATCCCAAATGGGATCTTCATTCTTCCGGTTTTCTGCACATTCAGAAAATTAACAAAGATGCCCTGAGCTGTTTCGGGGCGGAGATATATTTTATTGGCTCCCTCTGAAGTAGAACCCATTTCGGTGGCAAACATAAGGTTGAATTGTCTTACATCGGTCCAGTTGCGGGTACCGGAAATCGGACAAACAATCTCGGTATCAATTATTATCTGCTTGAGTTCAACAAGGTCTGAGTCGTTAAGAGCTTTTGAGAACCTGACATTCAGTTCGTCTATTTTTACCTGGTTTGCAAGAACCCTTGGATTTGTCTCCCTGAATTTCTTTTCATCAAATGCAGCGCCAAATCTTTCCTTTGCCTTATCTACCTCTTTTGTAATTTTATCATCGAGTTTTGCGAGGTGCTCTTCGATGAGAACATCAGCCCTGTATCGCTTTTTTGAATCTTTATTGTCTATCAACGGATCGTTAAAGGCGTCAACGTGACCAGAAGCTTTCCAGATGGTGGGATGCATAAAGATCGCGGAATCGAGGCCTACAACATTATCATTCAGAAGCACCATGCTGTCCCACCAGTATTTCTTTATATTGTTTTTAAGTTCTACCCCGTACTGGCCATAATCGTATACTGCACTTAACCCGTCATATATCTCACTTGATGGAAAAACATATCCGTATTCCTTGCAGTGAGCAACCAGTTTTTTGAAAAGATCTTCCTGAGCCATAATTGGTTTGTTTTACTTTTAGCGGAAGACAAAAGTAATTCAAAAACTTGTGTTAAACAAACCATGAGCGATCTCAGGAGTCCCTCTTTTCCTGTCTGATTTACACTAATATAATGATGTATATTTTTGTGTAAGTTCTTATTGGGTTTTAAATGTAATAGAGGCGGACTAAATTTTGCTAAACCAATTATATTTTTACCTTTGTTTTAACCGTTGAAAGTCGATTCAATATTTTTATTTATGAATATTCATATTAGTACCCTTAGAGGCAATTCTGTATTCTCATTGCTGGATGATGAAAATTTTGTATACCAGTGGAAGCAGCTGGCACATGATGATGAAAAGGCAACAATAATACAGGAGCCGGCCTTCGTGATTACATGGTATAAGCAATATGTCGATAAATATGAACCGGTACTGATCCTTGGATATGATAGTCAGGATTCTTTGGTTGGTCTTATGCCACTCGCGTTTCATCTGAAAAATAAATGTATCTCGCATGCAGGCGATTATCAGGCTGAATACCATGGATGGATATGCAGGAAAAGCATTGATGCCGATTTTCTGTTACAGGCTTTCATTGCAATCAGAAAAAAATTTAATTTAAAAACATGGAAATGGAGAAGCATACCGCCAGGGTCTGAAGTGTCATGGCTGGATTCAGATATTTTCAGAAAACAAAAAATATACATAAAATATTATTCGGTGAACTCTGCCTTATTGGATCTTTATGATGAAGGAAAGTTAAACAATCTCAAGAGGTACCGGTCAAATCAGGTTAACAGATATAAGAGGAGAGGTGAATTCTACCTGGAGCGCATTAAATCAAAAGAAAAGGCCAGATTAGTATTTGATGAGCTTGCAAAGCAATGTGATTTCAGACAAATGGCTGCGTATGAGTCAATGCCATTTGCTAATGACAGGAACAAGAAGGATTTTTTCATCGAAAGATTGAATTATCCTGAAAAAAATCACTTCACTATTTTATGGTCAAACGGCAGCATAGTCGCATACCATTTTGGTTCATGCGATTCCAATACTGTTTATCTGGGTCTTATGGGGTATAATCCTATTGAGGAAAAAAATTCTCCCGGTAGTGTACTTATTGTTAAACTGGCTGAGTTGCTCAGGGAGGAAGGATATCATTATCTCGATTTGACAATTGGAGGAGATTACAAGGAGAAGTACTGCAATCTTCACCAGAAGCTGTCCATTCCTACAATAT
Organism: uncultured Bacteroidales bacterium; assembly: GCA_963792925.1. GTDB lineage: Bacteria > Bacteroidota > Bacteroidia > Bacteroidales > VadinHA17 > LD21. The sequence continues at coordinate 189,493 of CAWBYC010000008.1, forward strand.
ATTTTTCAAGAAAGGAGAAAATTATTGCTGACTGTAAAGGTTTTGCTTGGGATACTCTTAAATATCTGATCTCTAAAACAGGAGGGCAACCAAAAGCCTTTTCCAATAAGATGAAGAGGTTTAAAGGATCAATTAAAAATCTTTTAAGCTTGAACCTTTCAGACCTCTTCAACAAATTGAGCTCGTTTATTTACAACAAAGAAGTCTTTATCCTTTATAAATTGAATGTTGATGGTCATCGTGCTACGGACCCCGATCATTCCGGAATGGTTCATATCAACAAATATCCTGACCTCCTTCTTTCTGCCGAACTGAGATCAGAGTGCAAAAAGGAACTTTTAAAGAATGCCCTCCGACATTTTTGTCAGGAGGATATGCTGTATACTGTTGTCCTTGAAGGTGTGCTGGCTCAATATGGATGGATGACAAGGGGAGGGGCATGCCAGAAATCTCCGGATGAGATCATGCAATTCAATACGCCGGTGAATAGTTTTATTTTATATGATTTTTTAACAGAAAAAAAATATAATAAAGAAGAATTATTTCCGCGTGTTCTTGAAAAAATGATAAAGGAATGCAGGTTAAAAGGCGCTGCTGAAGCATATATTCCGGTGAGGGCAATTGACTCTTCCGAAAGAAATTTAATTGAAAAATACGGTTTTAAAATTGATCATAAACGCAGCAAAACCAAAACTCTGGGGTTTATGAAATCAGAAACCACAGATTTGCATGGTCTTCCATATTATTCTTAACTCGCCCTGTCTATCCTTCAACCATAAAGGCAATTTTGTATCTTTGCCACTCATTTCATTCAGGGAAAATGAAACAAAAAACTGATTTCCTGGTAATAGGTTCAGGAATTGCCGGGCTCACATTTGCACTAAAAGCATCGAAGTTCGGGAAAGTATCTGTAGTCACAAAAGCGAGTCTTGAGGATTCAAACACCAGGTACGCACAGGGAGGTATCGCTGCCGTATTCAGCGAACCCGATAATTTTGAGAAGCATATCAAAGACACTCTTATTGCCGGTGACGGATACTGCAATGAAGAGGTGGTAAGGATGGTTGTTGAAGAGGCTCCTGCCAGGATAAAAGATCTTATAGAGCTTGGAGTATCCTTTGACAGAAAAGATGACGGCTCTTATGATCTTGCAAAAGAAGGTGGTCATACAGAGTTCAGAATACTTCACCATAAAGATAAAACAGGGGAGATAATAGAACGAACCCTGGTGGAACAGGTCAGAAGAGATCCGAATATAACAGTTTATGAACAGCATTTCGCCATAGAGATACTCACTCAGCACCACCTCGGAGATGTTCTGAAAAAGAATTATCCCGATATCAAATGTTTTGGTGCTTATGTCGCTGATCTGGTAAACCAGAAGGTTATAACGTTTCTGTCGAAGGTGACTGTTATTGCCACAGGAGGCATGGGTAATGTTTATATGACAACCACCAACCCCGAGATAGCTACAGGTGATGGGATTGCAATGGTTTACAGGGCTAAGGGAACGATAGAGAATATGGAATTTGTGCAATTTCATCCGACATCCTTATGGGATCCGAATACCCGGCCTTCTTTTCTCATCACAGAGGCGCTTCGTGGTTATGGAGCAGTACTGAAGAATATGGCAGGCGAGAAATTCATGAAGAGATACGACAGCCGCGGATCACTCGCTCCTCGCGATATAGTGGCACGAGCTATTGACAATGAAATGAAAATATGGGGAGATGATCATGCATGGCTCGATTGCACTCATCTTAATCAGGAGGGATTGAAGGATCATTTCCCGAACGTACATGAGCATTGTCTTGCAAGAGGTATCGACATTACAAAAGATCTGATACCTGTTGTTCCTGCCGCACATTACTCATGCGGGGGCATAAAGGTAGATATGGATGGTCAGAGCAACATTAACCGTCTCTATGCATTGGGAGAAGCTTCATCCACAGGCCTTCATGGAGCAAACAGGCTTGCATCCAATTCACTGATAGAAGCTGCGGTATACGCTCACAGGGCATCAGAACATTCATGTAAGCGTCTGACTGAACTTACTTTTGAAGAAAAAATTCCCGACTGGGATTACAAAGGAACAACTCATCTCGAGGAGATGGTACTTGTAACACAGAACTACAAGGAAGTTCAGATGATTATGAGCAACTATGTAGGTATTGTCAGGTCAGATCTCCGTCTCGAGCGCGCATTGATACGGCTCGAAATAATATATAAGGAAAATGAGAGCCTCTATAAAAGATCGCTGATCTCAAAAAAGATCTGCGAACTGAGAAACCTTATTAATGTCGCCTACCTTATTATTAAGATGGCGAAGAACAGACAGGAAAGCCGTGGTCTTCATTATTCGATCGATCATCCAAAACGGACCAGTTCCGAGTTCTGATTAAAAATTATTATGAATCATCTTGAGTCATCATTTTTAGGGAAAAATGCCTTCTGGAGGTATGTTGTAATGCTCGTCATTATCCTGGTTGTTACAAATAGTATCGGGTCTGTTCCATTACTGACCGCTTTAGCCATAAAATCAAAATCTGATCCGACGGTTTATGCTCAGATTGCTGCCAACCCTTCAGATATGAGCGTACTCGGAGTGAGTCCGAATATTGGGTTTATGATAATGATGTTTCCGTTCATAACGGGATTGATAGCATTTATTTTGCTTGTTAAGCCTCTGAATGACAGGACGATCAAAATTGTAATAAACGGAACTTCCGGAATAAGATGGAATAGATTTTTTATTTCTGCACTGGTCTGGCTTCTCCTGTCAGCTATATACTTTACTTTATATCTTAAATTCGATCCGTCGAACTTCACTCTTAATGGCAATGCATCTTCATTAATAACTATTGCAATTCTTTCGGTATTATTGATACCCTTTCAGGCAGCTTTCGAAGAGGTAATATTCAGAGGATATCTGATGCAGGGTTTTGCAACGCTGGTAAAATACAGATGGTTTCCGCTTCTCATGACTTCGGTTCTATTTGGCCTCCTGCATGCTTTTAATCCCGAAGTAAAGGAGTTCGGATTCTTTACAATGATTCCGCAGTATATTGTCTTTGGGATTATTTTCGGAATTGCCACAATATTTGATGATGGAATCGAAGTCTCATTGGGAGCTCATGCGGCAAATAATATTTTTCTCTGCATTATGGTAACCAGTGAATCTGCGATACTACAGACGCCTGCCCTTTATATTCAGCATACGACAAAACCCTGGAATGAATTCGGAGGTTTAGTAATTTCAGGAATACTTTTTATCTGGATTCTGAAGGTGATTTTCAAATGGAAGAGTTTCCCTATGCTTTTCAGCAAAATCAATAAGCCACTAAAAGATATCCAAACAGTAAAGGACAAAATTCCGGTGAAGTGAAATTCTGTGGAGGCTCTTCAGAGTTTAAATATTATAAATTGAGGTCTTGTCCTCAGATCTGAAGTCACCCCACTTGCTTCGGATCTCTTCAATAATAATCCTGATCTCATCAATGTCAAAGGCAGTAAGAAGCCTCAGGCGCGTTTCCCTGAAGTGGGGCAGGCCCTTGAAGTAGTTTGAGAGATGCCTCCTCATTTCAAATATTGCTCTCTTACCTTCTTTATATTCCAGTGATTTGCCGATGTGCTGAAGCGCCAGATCAGCTTTATCGTTGACTGATGGTTCAGGTAACAGTTCCCCGGTATTGAGGTAATGCCTTATTTCACGGAATATCCAGGGGCGTCCTACTGTCGCCCTTCCTATCATTATGCCATCGACGCCATACCTTCCGAACATTTCCTTTGCTCTTACTGGACCGTCAATATCACCGTTGCCGATAATGGGGATCTTCATTCTTTGATTATTCTTTACCTCACCTATGAGTGTCCAGTCAGCCTCCCCTTTATAAAGTTGTGCCCTGGTTCTTCCATGAATGGTTAATGCCTGAATGCCAACATCCTGCAACTGTTCTGCGATTTCAACAATGTTCTTGTTATCATCATCCCAGCCCAACCTGGTTTTAACGGTTACCGGGAGCTTCACAGCCTTCACAATGGCTTCTGTCATTTCAACCATGAGTGGTATATTGCGCAACATGCCGGCACCGGCGCCACGGTTTGCTATCTTTTTTACCGGACAACCAAAGTTTATGTCTATCAGTTCGGGATTAGCCTGTTCCGCTATAAGTGCAGCTTCTACCATCGACCCGATTAAATGTCCATACAACTGGATCCCAATTGGTCTTTCAAAATCATAGATATCAAGTTTCTTCACGCTTTTCTGGCCATCGCGTATAAGTCCGTCGGATGAGACGAACTCGGTATACATAAAATCTGCGCCATTCATCTTACAGATCATCCTGAATGAAGGATCAGTAATATCCTCCATAGGAGCAAGAAAAAGCGGGTAATTCCCAAGTGATATGTCAGCGATTTTCAAAGCGTTAAATTTGTGTATATTTAAGTGCCTGCAAAATTAATAAAATGAATGACAAGCCAAGACTTCTGAATTTCTCCGGAGAATCGCCCTGGTTCCAGCTTCTTGTGACAGTATTGACAATCCTTGGCGTTGGTTCTGTCGTGATGCTTTTGCTGACTCTTGCAGGAACAGCAATATCTGGCAGTGAATTGTCGGTATTTAACGGATCAACTACTTTATTCAGTGACAAAGATGTTTCATTTCTCAGATATATGCTGATAGTTCAGGATATTTCACTTCTGATCATTCCTTCTTTGATAATATTAAAGCTTTCTGACAATGAACGGGGAATAAAATCAGCAGGATTGAGGATTCCTTCTCTGAAAGACACCTCGCTTATCATAATACTCGCATTCTGCATGTTTCCGGTAACCAGTTTCACAGGAGAGATAAACGCTGCTGTACATCTTCCTTCATGGCTCTCGGGTATCGAAAAGTGGATGATTGAGAAAGAGCAAACGGCTGATAATTTGATTGATTCGCTGATCTCTTCGGAAAGGTTTTGGGTGATGCTCCTCAATCTGTTAACCATCGCTGTTTTGCCGGCGATAGCTGAAGAATTAATTTTCAGGGGAGTACTGCAGAAGATCTTCAGCAAATTATTCAGATCTGATCATTTCGGGATCTGGTTTACAGCATTTGTATTCAGTACTGTCCATTTCCAGTTTTTTGGTTTTGTACCACGATTTATCCTGGGTCTCACATTTGGTTATCTTTACTTCTGGAGCAGTACTATCTGGGTACCTGTAACAGCACATTTTATTAATAATGCCTTTCCTGTAATAATGACATATGCTCATGGTACTGTATTTCTTGCAGAGCCAACTGGTATTCCGTTATGGAAGCAGGCAATTGTACTCCCTGTTCCACTGGCTGTTATAATTCTGATAATGCTCTATTTCAGGAATCAGAAAATTGAAAGGCTGAAATCCATTAATAACGGAATCTCAACTTCCGGGGGATAAAAATTCCGGAAAGTCAGGACCAGACTTTGATTGGAGGTTCTGCCGCTTCAGCCGTGACGGCTTTGTCAATCTCACCCTTTCGGTAGAAATACACGATCCCGTATTCTTCACAGAGAATTTTTCTGACATCTTCAGGATATGAGGCATGCGTACTTTCAATTTCATTCCATAACTGAAGGATGATTTCATCAGCCTCTTTACGCAGATTATAATTTTTTTCAGTGTAGTCGAGTGTCCTTTTTGCCAGGGTATTGTGATAGGTCCATGCTTCAATGAAATTTTCAAATCTTACTTTAACAACTGCGATGGTAGGATTTGTAATCGGACTTCCGCCTTTTTTAATACGAAACTCTTCTCCTTCGATTATTCTTCTGCCCCAGCTCATCAGTTCATTTTCGGTGGTGAAAGAGGGAACAGTTGACTCGTCGGTGGCGAGACCATAAAATGCCCTGGTTTCTGCAGGAAGGTCCCCACGGAATATAGCCATGTTCATTACCCTGATGAAATGAGTCAGATAAACACGCGACTTTCTTAAAGTTTCATTATAGTCTTTGCTTTTCTTATTCTGGGAAGCGAGTGAATGACGATACAATTGAAGATTGTGGTCAAACTGAGGTAAAAACCTCCGAAGGTTGACAATTGTCTTTGAAGAATACGCCAGTTTATTTGGCGGCAGATCTTTGCCCTTTTCAAGAGCAGTCTTCATTGCCCTTATCCTGGCAGTATCGGTATTCGGTAATCTTCTGTACGGCATATTCGACGCGGATTGTAATAAAACCTTTGTAGTATTGCGAATATAACAAACATTTGTTATAAAGTATATGCATTCGCATTAATATTATTCTGATTATTAAAATACTCAATATCTCATTCCCCGACTTTCCGGACATAATTTTATACGAAAAGAAAACAAATTGGTTACAAATGGACCGGATAATTATGTCATCGGGTAATATAGCTCATAACAGATTCCTCAATTTGGATACTAAAAATCTTAAATCCTTTCGATTTAAGCATATCAAGAACAGGTGCCGGTACAAATGGAGTTCGCAGCTCAAAAATTTCACCCGTTTTTAATTGGTTTGTTTGAGACAGAATATCATTCATCGGACTGCCGCCTGAATTGATAACCGGGGATGCATCGAACTGTTTAACAATTTTTACTTCATTGAACCACTCAGGCTTTTCGTCTGAAAGATATTCTGACTCTGATTCATCTTCCGGACCGGTGCTCTGACCTACCTCTTTTCGAAGACGATTGACAATATCATCGACCTTTAATCCTCCTACGGCAGCTATCTGTTGAAGAGTTGCCACCTTTGCAACAGTTTTCCTGAGAATGGGATTCTTCAGTTTTGCGAAGGCAGGTGACATATCTGTTAAAACAGGTTCCAGTTGCGGGAAACTGTCAAGAAGTTCCCCAACTTTAGTTTTTGGCGATATTATAACCATCCGAACTTATAAATTAACTATTTGCTGAATAAGAAAGAAGTCTTTGTTCCCCTTCAAGTTTCCGTAGCTTTGTGAGATCCTGGGTGAATTCTACTGTTCCCAGGTATTCTCCGTCTCCGCCTCTCAATGCGAAATACTCGATATAAATAAATTTCCCCATCAACGATATCCAGAAGGCAGCACTGTTCTCTTTACCGCTTTTAAAGTCGGCCAATATCTGTTCAACCACATGAACACTTGATGGAGGATGACACATCCTTACATCACGTCCTATAATTGCTCTGTTCCTGGCGAATACGCGATCGGGGCCGAGACTGAAAAATTTCACCTTATCGTCTTTATCGACAAATGTAACATCGATAGGTAGTGTTTTAAACAATGCTTCAATTTCAGGGATTGTGAAGCTGCCTGTTGTCAGTTGAATATTATTGCCCGTGTTATAGCTGATCTCGCTTAACTCGATACCTTCTGGTTTCCATTCAGTTTGCGGATCGTAGAGACAGAATCCGAACTCGTTTGTCTGACGATAGATCGAATACCAGTCTTCATCTGTCAGTTTATCCATTGACATCGGAAGTAAAATTTCCTCTTCTTTGGAAATCATGTCAGACACACCTTTTACGGCAGGTAAAAGGATAAGTTCTGAGATAGTCAGAGCTTCTTCAGGTGAGACATCCCCTTTTGTGCTTACACCTTCGATTGATGCTTTCAGGAGCGCCCTGATTTCATCGTGTTTCCCCCACATGACCTTTGGCGGTCCGGTAATTTCATGTTTTTCAAGAAACGGGAATAACAGATACTCTTTTCTTCTGTAGTGTTTGTCGACATCCATAAGGCTGTTGAGTTGCGTATGGACTTTTATCAGCCATTGCTTAATGCCGGCTGGATCTTTGATGCTTCTTACAGAATCGGAAAGATTTTCAATTTCGGCGATAACCTTCTCAAGCTCGGCATTTTCCTTTTTAAAAGTATCAACAGGATGACCGTCAGGTATTGCTTTGGCTCCGCTTTGATCGATATGACCATCGAGAACCAGTTGATGAATATCACATAGTTTCAGGACTTCCTCTACGGGTAAGCCCTGGGAGATAAGTTCCTGCTCAACTTCAACGACCTCATCATAGGGGATTGACTGTAATAAGTCAACCAGTCTTTTCTTGACAAGATCAGGCGCTTCGCCTTTGTGAAGCTGAAGAATCATGTGCTTGAGAAGCTCTTTACGCTTTAGTGAATTATTTATCAGTTCGCTCATTTAAGTAAAAAATTTTAATGTTAGTAATTATACACCATCATTGCAGTGAATCAATCAAATTGAGTTCCTTTTTGTAGACTTTTTCTGCAAGACTCTGAACTGACTCATTTGAGACAAGACTATTGATCGACTCTCTTACAAGTGCATATTTCTCATGTAGCGGGCAGGGATTGTTTGCATCGCATTGCTTAAGTCCAAAGCCGCATCCTGAATATGAACTGTTTCCTTCTGTTGCCATGATGAGTGTTTTAAGCGAGAGATCAGGTTGTGCGGGATCGAAGAAAAAGCCTCCTCCTTTTCCTTTCATCGATTTGAGAAAACCGGCTCTGACCAGACGCTGTAATATTTTTGCAGTGTAGAATGGGGGAGCCTCAATTTCCTTTGCTATTTCCGATGTCCCGGGTCTTCTGGCTTTAAGATTTTGTAACTTAATGTAAACCAAACCTCTGAGTGCATATTCTGTTTCCTTGTTAAACATTTTGTATTGAAGTTAATATTCTTGTTACGACAAAAATACAAAAAATAAATTAAAAATTACCAAAAGACCTTTTTGTCTTTTGGTAATTTATTTTTAGCTTTGTCGCATCGTAAAAATAAACAGAAATGGAAAAAGATATGACAATAGGTGAAATAGTAGCTCTCGATTACAGAGCAGCTCAGGTATTTAAAGATGCGGGGATAGATTTTTGCTGCGGAGGAAAAAAATCTATTGACCAAACTTGTTCTGAGAATGGGATTGACAAAAATGAGTTGTTGAACAAACTTGAAATAATTAAGTCAACGCCGAACACGATGGCACATAAATTTGTTGATTGGGAGACGCCGTTTTTATGCGATTATATTGTTAATATACATCATAAGTACGTTCTAAAATCTTTACCTGATCTGGTAATCTATACTGAAAAAATTGCTTCTGTGCATGGTGAAAATCATCCTGAACTTCGAATTGTTGCGGATTTGTTTTCTCAGATAAATGCTGAATTGCTTCAGCATATGAAAAATGAGGAGGAAGTGCTTTTTCCTGCTATTAAGGAGGCAATACTCTCCGGAGCAAAAAAAGCAAAGACGACGATTATTTCCGAAATTTCACGTCTTTCGGGCGAACATGAATTTGCCGGAGGTGCTATGGATAAAATAAATGAAATAACATCTGGTTACCTGGTTCCTTCAGACGGATGCAATACTTATCATGTTACATTCAGGCTCCTGGCTGAATTTGAGGATGATCTTCACACACATGTGCATCTCGAAAATAACATTTTATTCCCGGAAGCTTTATCAATTGCTAACAAATTTTAAACCTGACATTTATATTTTAGCATACCTCTAAAACAAAAAAATGATGACGACAAGAAAACTTTGGATTGGATTTATCGCTGTTATGGTGATCTCTTTTTCGGTATTGCTTTATTTTGGAAGGGAGATCTATAAGATGGCTCCCCCTATACCAGTAAAGGTGGTTACGCCTGACGGGAAAGTATTATTTACCGGACAGGACATTAAGGATGGACAGAATGTGTGGCAGTCACTGGGAGGTCAGGAAATGGGTACCGTTTGGGGCCATGGTGCTTACGTTGCACCCGACTGGAGTGCCGATTGGCTTCATAAGGAAGCTGTATTTATTCTGAACAAACTGTCAATGTACCAGGATGGGATGCTTTATAAGGATCTGAGTGAAGAACGGCAGGCTTTTTTGAAAATATCACTTCAGAAAGAGCTTCGCAAGAATACTTATGATCCCGAAACAGGGATACTTACTGTTTCGGAATTGAGAGCAGAGGCCATAGCTTCAAACAGTAAGTTTTATGCCGGATTATTCACTGATGACAGGGATCTGACAAATCTCCGTGATGCGTACAGTATACCGCTTAACTCAATAAAAGATCCGGCGCGTCTGCCGCTTTTGAACAGCTTCTTTTTCTGGATTTCGTGGGCTTGTGTTACACAACGCCCTGACCAGGCAATAACATACACGAATAACTGGCCTGCTGATGAACTGGTAGGAAACAAACCCTCAGGTTCGCTATTGCTGTGGACAGGTTTCAGCGTTATTGTCCTTATTGCCGGCATCGGACTTATGGTTTGGTATTATGCCCGCAGAAGGGATGAAGAAGCAGATGAAGTCCCACTGGTTTTTCCATTATTAAAAGAGGTTCAGACTCCTTCGCAAAGAGCGACGGTTAAGTATTTCTGGATAGTATCCGCGCTTCTGCTGGTGCAGGTTATTATGGGTGTGATAACTGCTCATTATGGTGTTGAAGGGCAGGCATTCTATGGCATACCTCTCGCGAAATTATTGCCTTATGCCGTAACCAGAACATGGCATATACAGATTGCCATATTCTGGATTGCGACATCGTGGCTCGCAACAGGTTTATATTATGCTCCTGCAATATCAGGAACAGAGCCAAAATTTCAGAAACTTGGCGTAAACTTTCTTTTTGGCGCATTGCTGATAATTGTTGTTGGATCACTTGCCGGGCAATGGATGGGTGTTATGCAGAAACTGGGATTCATTCAGAATTTCTGGTTCGGACACCAGGGTTATGAGTATGTTGATCTTGGCAGATTCTGGCAGATCTTTCTTTTTGTAGGTCTCATTATCTGGCTCCTCCTTATGGGGCGCGCTATTTTGCCGGCATTAAAGAAAAAATCAGAAAGCAGGAGTCTGCTATTATTGTTTCTTATCTCAACCATCGCAATAGCAGGGTTTTATGGAGCAGGTCTCATGTGGGGCAGACAAACAAACCTCGCTGTTGCCGAATACTGGCGCTGGTGGGTGGTTCATCTCTGGGTTGAAGGCTTTTTTGAAGTATTCGCTGCGGTTGTTGTAGCATTCCTTTTTGTGAGACTGCAATTGCTAAAATCTTCAACAGCCACAACAGCAGTTTTATTTTCGACGATTGTATTTCTTTCAGGTGGAATTCTTGGTACATTCCATCATCTGTATTTCACAGGAACTCCAACTGCGATAATGGCTCTTGGTGCTACATTCAGCGCTCTTGAAGTGGTACCTCTCGTGCTTATGGGTTTTGAAGCATGGGACAATGTAAAACTGAGCCGGAGCACCAACTGGATCAAGGCTTATAAATGGCCGGTCTATTGCTTCATAGCCGTCGCTTTCTGGAACCTTGTTGGCGCCGGGATCTTTGGATTCCTTATCAATCCTCCAATAGCATTATATTATATGCAGGGTCTCAATACGACACCTGTTCACGGACATACTGCCCTTTTCGGCGTTTATGGCATGCTTGGAATAGGACTAATGCTGTTTGTTCTTCGTGATCTTGACAAAGAAGCTGAATGGAAAGACCGTTGGATAAAGTTTTCTTTCTGGAGCATTAATATTGGTCTTGCTGCAATGGTACTGATAAGCGTGTTGCCTATCGGTCTGGCCCAAACGGTAGCCAGTGTTAAAGAAGGCCTTTGGTATGCCCGTTCGGCTGAATTCCTTCATCAACCTGCGATACAAACTTTAAAATGGATGAGAGTATTCGGCGATACAATTTTTGCCGCCGGAACTGTGGCTCTTGCATGGTTTATTTTTGGTCTGAAAGGAGGCTGGAGCATTATGAAGAAGTGATCTAAAGTGACTAAAGTGACTAAAGTGACTAAAGTGACTAAAGTGATCTAAAGTGATCTAAAGTGACTAAAGTGACTAAAGTGACTAAAGTGATCTAAAGTGACTAAAGTGACCAGAGTGCCTAAAGTTAAAGTTCAAATTCAGTTCTATTAACCTTAGGCACTTCTTTTTTCAACTTTAGCTCACTTTAGCTCACTTTAGTCACTCCAAACTTCCTTTAGCACTCCAAACTTCCTTTAGCACTCCAAATTTTTATTAGTAACTTAGTACTCTAATAAGTAATAATATTCAGATATGTTTAAAAGTGAGGTATATACCCGGCGGAGAGAAGAACTCCATAAAAAAATTAAATCAGGAATTGCGCTTTTCCTCAGCAACTCTGAAGCACCAATGAATTATCCCGACAACACTTACCATTTCCGTCAGGACAGCGATTTCCTGTATTATTTCGGTATTGATCTTCCGGGATTCACCGGATTGATGGATTTCGATTCGGGAAAGGACAGGATATTCGGCAACGACTATGTTATGGATGACATCATCTGGATGGGTCCACAGCCATCAGTAAAGGAACTTGCATTGAAATGCGGGATTACCGAAACAGCTTCTCTGAACAAGCTTCATGAACTGGTGGAGGATGCTATCTCCAAAAAAAGGAAAATACATTTTCTACCGCCATACAGGGGAGAATCAAAAATGGCTCTCGGGAAACTTCTGAAGGAAAATCCATGCCAGATGAAGACCAAGGCCTCTGTAGATCTGATAAAAGCAGTTATCTCAATGAGATCTGTAAAAGAAAAGATCGAGGTTGACGAGATCGAGAAGGCTATTGAGATCGCTTATGAGATGCACGTTACAGCAATGAGAATGTGCAAACAGGGAGCTAGAGAACAGGATATCTTTGGCATTATTGAGGGAATTGCCCTTTCAAAAGGAGCCGGAACTTCCTTTCCGATAATTTTAAGTACTAACGGACAAACACTTCATAACCACTCTCACGGCAACATACTGGCAAAAGGAAAGATGATGGTGACAGATGCAGGTGCAGAGACAAGTCTTCATTATGCATCGGATATCACAAGGACAACTCCTGTCGGAGGCAGGTTCAGTGAGAAACAAAAAGATATTTATGAGATTGTACTGAAGGCAAATACCGAAACAATCAAAGCGACGAAACCGGGCATGTCTAACCGTGATCTCCATTTTATGGCTTGTAAGATCATTGTCACAGAAATGAAAAATCTCGGACTGATGAAGGGTGATGTGGATGAGGCTGTAGCAGCTGGTGCTCACGCACTTTTCATGCCTCACGGGCTGGGTCATATGATGGGTCTGGATGTACATGATATGGAGGCTCTTGGTGAAAATTTTGTGGGATATAACGAAGAGGTCAAACGAAGCGATCAGTTCGGAACAGCATTTCTAAGGTTTGCGCTTCCATATAAACCAGGACATGTATTTACTGTTGAACCCGGATGTTATTTCATACCGGAGCTGATAGAAAAATGGAAATCTGAAGGGAAGTCCAGGGAATTTATCAATTACAGCAAGATCGAAGGTTATATGTCAATTGGAGGTATACGTATTGAAGATAACGTGCTTATCACCGAAAAGGGTCATAAGCTGCTTGGTAAACCAATACCCAAGACAGTAAAAGAAATAGAATCAGTTTGTTCCTGAAATGAGCTTTACTCTGTGACCCGCTTTGTAATAAAAAACAAAGAAATGTCACAGAGTAATTTTTTTCGATTTCTCAGAATGCCTTAATGAATTCGCGGTTAAGGCGGGCAATATCCAGAAGTTTTATTTCTTTCGGGCATTCGGCTTCACATGCGCCCGTGTTGGAGCAATTACCAAATCCCATGTCGTCCATTTTTGAAACCATGGAACGTACTCTTTCTTTCGCTTCAATCCTGCCCTGCGGAAGAAGCGCATATTGAGAAATCTTCGCGGAAACAAAAAGCATTGCAGAAGCATTTTTACAGGCTGCTACACATGCACCGCAACCAATGCAGATAGCAGTGTCGAAAGCAAGATCCGAATCATGCTTCTTTATGAGAGTGGCATTAGCTTCAGGCGCTGCGCCGGCATTTACTGATATAAATCCTCCAGCGATCATTATCTTGTCAAATGCAGATCTGTCAACGATCAGATCCTTAATAACAGGGAATGGTTTGGCTCTCCATGGTTCAATCCATATTGTTTCGCCATCTTTAAAATAACGCATTGAAAGGTGGCATGTTGTTATTGCCGGAACTGGTCCGTGAGGATGACCGTTAATATACATGCCGCATGACCCGCAGATCCCTTCCCGACAATCGCTGTCGAAAGCCACCGGATCCTTATTCTCTTCAACGAGTTTTTTATTCAGGGCATCAAGCATTTCAAGGAAAGCCATTTTTGGTGAAACATTATCCATCTGATATGTTTCAAAGTTCCCTTTAGAAACGGCATCTTTCTGTCGCCATATTTTAAGTGTTAACTTCATATCCTGGTCGTTTATCGTTTGTCGTTTATCGTTTGTCGTTTGTCGTTTATGGGTATGCGGTCACCATTACTTATAGCTTCTCACCTTCATCTCCACTTCCTCAAACTTAAGTTCTTCCTTGTGAAGTATATGAGGCTTTCCTTCTCCGGCATATTCCCAGGCAGCGACATAGGCAAATTCATCATCGTTTCTTAGTGCTTCGCCATCAGGGGTCTGAAATTCTTCCCTGAAATGTGCACCACACGACTCCCGCCTGTTTAATGCATCGGTTATCAGAAGTTCGGCAACCTCAAAATAATCGGCTACACGTCCTGCTTTTTCCAGTTCCTGGTTAACCATTTCAGAATCACCCGGGATATTAAGATCTCTCCAGAATTCCTCCTTCAGGTCTCTTATGAGTGAGAGAGCGCTTTTTAAACCTTCTTCATTTCTTACCATCCCGCAATGGTCCCACATTATTTTTCCCAGCCGCTTATGAAATGATAATGCTGATTGATTTCCCCTGATGGAGAGAAACTTGTTAATTCGTTCGGCAACATTCTTTTCAGCTTCATCAAACGCGGCCTGATCGGTTGAGATTTTAGGAACACGGATCTCGTCAGATAAATAATTAGCAATTGTAACCGGAAGAATAAAATATCCGTCTCCTGAAGCCTGCATAAGAGAACTGGCTCCCAGTCGGTTTGCTCCATGGTCGGAGAAATTGGATTCACCGATGGAATAGAGACCCGGAATGGTCGTCATCAGTTCATAATCGACCCACAAACCGCCCATAGTGTAATGGCCGGCCGGATATATTTGCATTGGCTCTTCATATGAATCTATTCCGGTTATTGTTTTATACATATCAAACAGATTTCCGTATTTTTCTTCGATGGCACTTTTGCCCTGTTTTTTGATTGCATCCCTGAAATCGAGATTCACTGCAAGACCAGTTTCTCCGACACCATAGCCTGCATCGCATCTTTCCTTGGCCGCCCTTGAGGCAACATCCCTTGGCACGAGATTTCCGAATGCCGGATATCTTCGTTCAAGATAATAATCACGTTCTTCTTCGGGAATACTATTTGACGGACGTTTATCTCCTTTAGTTTTTGAAACCCAGATTCTGCCGTCATTTCTAAGAGATTCCGACATGAGAGTAAGTTTGGCCTGGAATTCATTGAGCTGTGGTACGGAAGTAGGATGAATCTGAATAAAGCTGGGATTTGCAAACAAGGCACCTTTTTTATGGGCTATCCAGGCTGCAGAGGCATTTGAATTAACGGCTAGCGTTGAAAGGAAATAGATTGTACCGTATCCGCCCGTAGCGAGGACAACTGCATGTGCCGCATGCCGTTCAATCTTTCCGGTTAAAAGATTCCTGGTGATTATACCGCGGGCTTTCCCGTCTATGATCACCAGATCGAGCATATCCCTGCGAGGATACATTGTAACAGTACCATTTTTAATTTGCCTGCTAAGCGAGGAATAGACACCGAGAAGACATTGCTGTCCGGTCTGTCCTTTTGAATAAAATGTTCGTGAAACCTGGACTCCGCCGAATGAACGGGTATCGAGGGTACCGCCGTAGTCACGGGCGAATGGCACTCCGATTGCAGTATAATGGTCGATCACCTGGTTGCTGACCTCAGCTGCCCGGTATACGTTTGCTTCACGTGCTCTGAAGTCACCGCCTTTTATCATATCGTAGAACAGCCTGTAAATG
The DNA here is from genome assembly GCA_963792925.1 of uncultured Bacteroidales bacterium. Classification (GTDB taxonomy): domain Bacteria; phylum Bacteroidota; class Bacteroidia; order Bacteroidales; family VadinHA17; genus LD21. Next base: position 205,403 of record CAWBYC010000008.1, read on the forward strand.
CTGTCGCCATCGTTCTGATAATTTTTTGCTGCATTTATTCCACCCTGGGCTGCAACCGAATGTGCCCGTCGGGGGGAATCCTGGTAACAAAATGTTTTCACATTAAAGCCCAGTTCTCCAAGTGCAGATGATGCTGCAGCTCCGGATAATCCGGTACCGACAACAATTATTTCCATCTTCTTCTTATTGGCAGGACTTACCAGTTTTACAGAGGCTTTGTAGCTGGTCCATTTCTTTGCCAACGGGCCTTCGGGTATCTTCGAAATTAATTTTCCCATGATATAAATTTTTCCTTTTGTACTATCTGAAAAGCCATAATGTAATTGCAATTAAAGCAAACCCTGCCGGTATTATTATCGCATAGATCAAAGCTAAGGTTTTGATTACCGGACTCCAGAATCTGTTCCTCAGCCCAAGTGTCTGAAGCCCGGAGAAGAAAGCGTGATACAAATGAAAACCGAGTACAGCGAAGCAGGTCAGGTAAATAAGATCGTATGCGGGGATCTTAAAAAGGTGATGCGCAGTTGAATAGAAATCTTCGGGATTACCCGGGACAAGACCGATTTTAATGAAATAGAAGTTAAACCAGTGAAGCACAAAAAATGTGAGTATAGTTGAGCCTGTCCAGATCATAAAGCGTGAAAAAAATGAGGTCTCTGCCTTAGTCGGAGTGACATATCCTACCGGCCTTGCCAACCAGTTTTGTATCTGCAGGAAAATTCCCCAGCCAATATGTATAAAAATAGTCGCGAACAAAACAACCTCAATAATCCTGATCAACGGAAAAGTTGCCATAAAATGAGCAGCTGTATTAAATGGCTCGGGATCATTTTTCAGAAGCATGAGGTTAACCGACAGATGCACGGGGAGGAAAGTGATCAGGAACAAACCGGCCAGTGCCATAACCAACTTTTTCGAAATTGAAGAAAATAGAATTCTACTCATTTGACGTCAGGTGTTTAGAGTTTTTCTAATTATCAGGGGAAGGAAGAATATCAAAGTTAATTGCTTTAAATTAAAAATACAATAAGGTAATGATGCTTATTATCACAAATCAAACACTTACAATAAAAACTTAAGACTTACTGACGGGAAGGTGTAAAGGCATTAGATGCTATAAAGGCAGTAGAGGCCATTACTGACGGGAAGGTGTAAAGGCTTTAGATGCTATAAAGGCAGTAGAGGCCATTACTGACGGGAAGGTGTAAAGGCTTTAGATTCTATAAAGGCAGTAGAGGCCATTACTCCCTTTAAAGCATCTATAGCATCTACTGCTGTAAGTTTTCTTGCTTACTCAAATAGTCAATCGCATATTTCAGTGTGGTATCTATTTGTTCCCAGATAGGATAGAAACCTTTGTTATCAAGAATATTACGGGCAATATAGGCTTCAAGCTGAGTATGAATTATATCTCCTGAAATTTTTAACCCTGCCGGATCTTTCTTAATTTTATTTTCAGCTGCAAACTGAACGAACTGATTCAGTAATCCTTGTTTGTCAAGATAGTTTTTCAACTCGCCAGCTTCGGTATACTTACTGAGTACATCCCTGTTCTTTTCAGTATATTTCAATGCAAACCTGTAGATAAGCGAGCGGGTTTTCATAAAATATGGAGAGACTCCGGATGTATCGACAGGCACGAATTTATCGGGCATGATTCCGCCACCGCCATAAACGATTTTGCCTCCCGGAGTAGTAAATTTCAGTGAATCAGCAAAATGAATACTATCCGAAACCTCAAATTCCCCATGCGTATATCGTGTGTTTATGTCGTCATAATATTTGTCGAAACCGTCTTTATAAGATTTTTGGATGGATCTTCCCGTAGGGGTGTAATAACGTGCAATGGTAAGACGTATTTCCGATCCGTCGGAGAAGGGAATTGGTTCCTGTACCAGTCCTTTGCCAAATGAACGTCGTCCGATTATAGTTCCACGGTCATTATCCTGAAGTGCTCCTGCGAGTATTTCGCTTGCCGATGCACTCCATTCGTCAATCAAAACAACAAGGTCTCCCGACTCAAATTCTCCTTTGCCTGTGGCTTTGGCTTCTGCGCGGGGCGATGCACGGCCTTTTGTGTACAATATCAGTTGTCCCTCCTTAAGGAACTGGTCGGCAATCTGGATGGCGGCTTCCATAATTCCTCCATTATTTCCGCGCAGATCGAGTATCAGCCCGGTCATCCCATGGTCTTTGAGCTCTTTCATACCTTTCATGAATTCATCAAAAGTGGTCATGGCGAAAGTATTGATCTTGATATAACCGAGTTGATCGTTAATCATATAGGCAACATCAACACTGTAAATTGGGATCTTGTCTCTTTTTACTTCAAACGGAATGAGCTCGCGTTTGTCCCGGACGAAGTACTTTGATTTTCACAATTGTTCCCCTCGGTCCTTTAAGCATTCCCATGATTTTCTCATCGGCAATATGTTTCCCGGCAACGAGAGAGTCATTCACATACAATATTTTGTCTCCTGCCATGAGACCCAGCTTTTCAGAGGGGCCGTCATGTATCGTGCTGATCACCAGTATAGTATCAGTGAGCATGCTGAATGAAATTCCTATTCCTTCAAAGTTTCCCTGGAGTGGTTCGTTAGCCCTTGCAAAATCCTTGGCCGGAATATATGTAGAATGAGGATCGAGTTTTTTTAACATAGCCGGAATAGCTGTCTCAATAAGATCGTTACGGTTCACCGAATCGACATAGTTTGATTCGATGATATTCAGAATACTGCTCAACTTGTCATTTCTTGTACGTAATTCCGAATGCCTGGGATATTCCGTCCCCGAAGGGAGATACCGGCCTATTAAAACGCCCAACACGACAGCAATCCCCAGAATTACAGGTAGTGATACTATCTTTTTTGAATTATTGTAGTTCATAAACTTTGTTTTCAGGATCAATATATACTAATTCTATTCCGGCACGTTTGAGAAGTTCGAGACCATCAGTTTTATGATATCTGTTGCAATAGACCACCCTTTTAATGCCAGACTGTATAATAAGCTTTGAACATTCCATGCATGGTGAGGTAGTTACATATAGGGTTGAATTCTCACTCGAGTTGTTTGATTTTGCGACTTTTGTAATTGCATTAGCTTCTGCGTGAAGAACATATGGTTTTGTAATATTGTCCTGGTCTTCACACACATTTTCAAAACCTGACGGGGTTCCATTGTAACCATCAGAGATGATCATTTTCTCTTTTACGATAAGGGCACCCACCTGCCTTCTCTTACAGTATGAATTCTGAGCCCAGATGAGAGCCATTTCCAGATATCGTTTATCGAATGCAACCTGTTTCTCACCGTAAGGTCTCAGATCTGTTTTATCTGACATTATCCAGGAATTTGATTGATTTTTAAAGGGTACAAAGTTAATTAATTTATTATTGTTTTACTAATAACGCAAACCGGGCAGTTCAGTGGAATCAGCTCCGGCAAAAATGGGATATCGCTTATTATACTGACAGTACAATTGGTTAATAACATTTTGACTTATCAACATGTATATATTGAACCTAACCATAATTTTGCATCGATTACATACTATATTCATCGTTCATCATCGGGGTATTTCATTAATCTGATAACAAAATAAAAATGAAGAGGTTATTTTTAGTCGTTCAGCTACTATTGGTATTTGTTTGTTTAACAGGTCAATCAAAATTTGTTGACAAAAGAGATGGGAACATATATTCCACGATTAATATTGCAGGTAAGGTTTGGATGTCGGAAAATCTTAAGTATGTGGGAATTAAAGGGACAAACTTTTTTGACAATGATGCTGATAACATCCCCGGATATGGCGTACTCTATGAATGGAAAACAGCTGTTTTCTCCTGTCCTGCCGGATGGAGGCTTCCAACTGGATCTGAATTTCAGGCACTAATGAATTACTATGAACAAAAAGATGCATGGGGAAGAATATCTTCCGATCCATTTTCTTTCAGAATACAGCTTGGAGGGATGCAGGATTTTGAAGGGGTCTTCTCAGAAATGGATGAGAGCTGTTATTACTGGACATCGACTGAGTATGATAATGCGAATGCTGAGTATTTCAGTTATCTCCTCATCGGTGACAAACCAGTGATTGACATCTCAAGAAAGGAAGATATTTTGGACATTCATGGTACTGAAAAAAACAATAAATATTCAGTCAGGTGCCTAAAGGATTAATGTTTGCCGATAAAACAATAAAATTTCTGACTGAACTGGAGTTTACCGGATCATTGCCGTCCGGAATATCCATAATGAATCCCTACCGGGAAAACCCGGCTGTCATACCTGTAATCACACGATTCTACCGAAAGTATTATGATGATCAGGGGAAAAGATACCTGATTCTCGGCATAAATCCAGGCAGGAACGGAGCCGGAGTAACCGGAATTCCCTTTACCGACAGTAAAAGACTTTCAGAAAAATGCGGATTGACAATTCCGGGTCTCAAAACATTTGAAACATCTTCAGTATTTATTTATGAGATGATCGATGCTTTCGGAGGAGTTGAGATGTTTTACAGGAAATTCTTTATAGGCGCGGTCTCTCCTTTAGGTCTTATTTCAACTGCCAGAGGGAAAAGTATCAATTATAATTACTACGATAGTACAGGTATTATTAATGATTTAAAGGATTTCATAATTGAGAATTTAATAAAACAGATTGCACTGGGGATTTACACTGATTTTTGTTTTTGTCTTGGAACCGGGAAGAATTACAAATTCCTTGAACAGGTAAACAGTGAGCATCATTTCTTTGGAAAAATTATTCCCCTGGAACATCCGCGGTTCATAATGCAGTATAAAACAAAACAAAAAGAATTCTATATTAAAAAGTACCTCGATCAATTTTCAAAAATCTGAAAATATCTTGTCATCTTTCCCGTTAAGTTCTATGAATTTCCGATAAAATATCAAAATATGAGAACCAGGGTTTTTAGGATATTTATTGTGTTTTTGGTGATTATATCACTAATAAGTTGTGTTGCTCAGCACAGCCATAAAAGGTATAAGGCGATTCCGTGCCCTTGCGAAAAGGAGAATCAACGGTAGAGCGGTTGCAATAGGTGGTGATATAAAGATCAGAGAAAAGATGAAATACTGATAAAAAAATTATTTACCTTTCAGAATTAAAGTGATAATATATTTTATTATTATCGCCTTTTTATCATATTTGCCCGATCTGTATCAATGGGATTAATAATCAAAACTTATGACTACCATTAATATGAAATGCACGATCTATCTCGACAGAAACGAGAATCAATATGGCCCGGCGCCTGCCTGCATAGATGTTCTCCGGAAATCAAATGATGAGGTTCTGAATATTTACTCCAGAGATTTCACCCGTGGAATCAAGAGTATTTTATCAGAAAGGATAGCTGAAGAATTTGGTACTGAAGAGGATAAAGTACTCCTGGGTTATGGCAGTGAGGACATACTTAAACAGGCTGTTCAATGTTATATTAACAAGGGTGATAAGATTATGATACCTTCACGATCGTGGTGGTATTATAAAAAAATTGCCGATGAGGCGGAAGGTCTGAATATACAATATCCGATACTCGAAGGGCATGACTCTTTTCGATACGACATCGACCGGATGATTAAGGTGTATAATGAACTGAGACCAAAACTCGTTCTTATCAGTTCACCCAATAACCCAACAGGCAACAGGCTTGAGCTGGATCAGTTGAATTTCGTGCTTCAGAAAATGAAAGATACTGTTGTCGTTCTCGATGAAGCATATTCATTATTTGACCAAAAATTTACTACAGATCCGGTCGATCTGGTAAAAAAATATCCTAACCTCTTAATAATCCGGACGTTTTCAAAATATTATGCTCTTGCAGGCATCAGAACGGGTTTTGCATTCCCCGGTGCCAATCTTGACAAGCTCTCTATGTTAAGTGCCAGGTATCTGGGTTTTAACAGAGTTTCTGAAAAAATTGCAATTGCTGCTCTTGATTCTCCTGAATATTATTCTTCAGTTGGAAGAATGATGGCTGAAGATATGGAGATGTTGTTCCGGGAACTAAATGAATACCCTGGTTTTCAGGCATACAGGTCCTTTGCAAATTTTATCCTTGTGAAAATTCCCCGTGAGATTAAATCATCGTTGAACGAATATCTTACTGAAAGAAATATGATTGTTAAGTTCATGAATGAAGACGGACTCGACAGCCATATAAGGATCACGCTGGGGACTCATTCACAGAATCGCATTTTGTTGGAAATGATAAAGACCTATATGCACAAAGAAATCAGGCATGAACTGGTTCAGGGAGTATAAGAACTCCCTGAAAATGGCAGAGGTCGAAGAAGTAATTGATCTTCTCATTTACAGGCCGCTTGCTTTCCTTCTGGTTATTTCGGTGTACAGAACCAGAATCAGACCCGATCACCTGACTCTTGCGGCCATGGTAATGGGAATTATCGGAGGTGTCTTTTATGCGTCCGGGACAAGAGCAGGGTGCATTGCCGGAGCAGTAAGCTACCTGCTGTTTAATATTCTCGACTGCAGCGACGGACAATTAGCCAGGGTCAAAAAGAATGGATCTTCAATTGGCCGTCTTCTCGACGGGATAGCGGATTATATTGCCGCAATAGCAGTTTATTTTGGGATTGCCGTGGGTTACTCAAATAAACCTGATCAGCCATTTTCAATGATTATTCTTCTGGTAATTGCAGGTGTAAGTATAATCATTCAGGAGTCCCTGGTTGATTATTACAGAACCAGGTTTCTCGATATTGTATTACAGCGGGAGGATACATTTGATGAAGGGCTTGCGCAATACAGGAAAGATTATGTGAAGCTGAAAAAACAAAATGGAAAGCTGTTCAGCAAATTTGTATTGGTTACTTACCTTGTTTATTCACGGATACAAAGAAGTCTCACCGCAAAGAAAAAACGTGTAAAACTTATTAATTCAACTCCGGAAAATTATTTTAATAAGAACCGGGTTATAATCCGGTTCTGGGTATTAATGGGTCCTTCTGCCAAGATTACCACATTAATAATCTGTTCGCTTTTTATAAGGTTTGATGTTTTTTTCTGGATTGTTATTGCCGGATTTAATATTCTTGCCTTAATATTGTGGATAATTCAATACCGGATTGACAAAACTTTAGTAGCCGTGAAAATATGAAAACTGTTATTCTTGCTGCCGGAATTGCCTCACGATTGAGGCCGCTTACTGATAATACTCCTAAATGCCTGTTGAAGATAAATGGGAAATGTATTCTGGAAAGGACAATTGAAAATCTCATTGCAACAAATAACCTGGAAATTGTTATTGTGACAGGGTATCTCGAAAACAAAATAAGGGAGTTTGTTAAGGAACGATTCCCGGAATTGAATATTACATATGTATTTAACAGCTTCTATGCATCAACAAATAATATCTATTCATTGTGGCTGGCAAAAGAGATGGTGGCAGGTGATTCGATGCTGATGATGGACAGCGACATTGTTTTTGATAAAAACATTATCACCAAGCTCGTCAATTCGGGTTATGAGAATTGCCTGGCGCTTAAAATACATGATGTTCAGGATGAAGAGATAAAAGTTAAGACCGATGAGAAAGGCCGGGTTCTCGCAATAAATAAAGAGGTAATCGTTTCCGAGGCTGTGGGGGAGTCGATAGGGATAGAACTTTTCGGTAAAAACGGTGTTGCCGAACTTTACAGGATCCTCGATCATAAAGTAATTGTTGAAAAGAAAGTTAACCAGTTTTACGAGACTGCATTTGAAGAGCTGGTTGAAAATTATCTTTATGTCGTAGACACAACGGAATATTTTTGCATGGAAATTGATACGGCAGAAGATCTGGTTCTTGCCCGGGACCTGGTAGCCAATAACATAATTCAGAAGATTTCATGATAGAGAGTTTACTAACGATGGCGATCGCCGGATTTCTGACAGGCTTTATATTTTCAATGCCTATTGCCGGCCCGATAAGTATCATGATTACCTCCAATGCTCTTAAAGGCAGATTGCGCTATTGCAATCTTTTTAATGTAGGGGCGTCACTTGCCGATTTTATCTATGTATTCATTGCAGTTTACGGACTCACCCGTCTTTATTCCTTTTATAAACCGGTAATCCCTTATATTTTTTCATTTGGAGCTTTGCTGCTTTTTTTTCTTGGAATTAAGATTTTCAACACTAAGATAGATATTGAACATATGGAAGATAAGGTCCATATTTCTGATAAGATAAAACAAAAAGAAAAAGGCGCTTTCTATACAGGATTCATGATAAACCTGCTTAATCCGACATTGTTTATAGGCTGGCTGACATCATCCTTACTTGTTATCTCTTTTATTGCCGCACTTGGATTTCATACTGGGGGACTTGCAGTAAGGATCGATCAGAATGCAAAAGAAATAGGAAGCATTGAAGGTAAAAAAATAGAGAGTAGCCAGGATCTGACTTTGAAGAAACTTGATACAATTCCGCTTCTTAAGAACAGAGTGCGCAAAGTCGATATGACAATTTTCCCTCCTTCATTTCATATTATTATCAGCATATGTTATGCTTTATTTATCGCAATAGGAAGCATAGTTTGGTTTTACCTGCTGGCGTTTTTTATTGTCAGGTTCAGGCGAAGGGTCAATATTAAAATAATCCTTGCCTTCATAAAGGGTCTTGGCATTTTTCTGTGCTTTACAGGATTGTATTTCGGCTACAAAGCAGTGATGATGTTTATCAATATGAGGGGATAATCTTTCCTATTCTCAGTAGCGCCAGTGAAAAAATTATTTCTTATTCCCCGTTTTATGCGTTAATACAGTTGTCTCATCAAGAGTGATGACATGGCCTTTTCCTGCCTTTTCAAAAAATGGTTTTATATGCTCCAGGAAGGGTTCGATTTTATGTGATTCATCAATTATTTCTATAACCAGGGGCACCTTTTCAGATATCTCCCATAGCTTATTGCTGTAAATCTCACTGCTGGCGCCATAGCCCATAATTCCTTTTAAAACAGTAGCTCCGGTTAGACCATAGGATCTTGCTGAGTAGACAATTACCTCATATAATGGCGAATGCTCATACTTATCGGTAGAACTTATGTAGATCCTTAACCGTTTTGCTTTGTCTTCAGGTAGCATGTTTGTTATATTTTTGTTATTAGAACTCCGAAAAACGTAGCCGTGATGCCAAGAAATACACTCAGCCCGGTATATAAGAAAAAATGCAGGAATTCTCCATCTCTCAGTAATGCAAGATTTTCATTTGCAAACGTCGAGAACGTGGTGAATCCTCCGCAAAAGCCAATAGTGAGGAACATTTTCCATCCTGGCGTCAGCAGAGATGTTCTTTCGGAAAAGCCATAAATTAATCCGATTAAGAAGCAACCTGCTATATTCACAAAAAAGGTTCCGAATGGAAAAGCAGATGGAAAGTTGTTTTGTATATATCTCGAAGCAAGGAATCTTGAGATGCTTCCAAAAAATCCACCTGTTCCGATAAATAATAACGATTTTATCATGTCATTCTGAATTGCCTTGTTTTACATACCGGCAAAAATTGTTTTCAAAAGTACAAATTCAATTGATTGAATCTTAGGCTGAATACATTAATTTTAAGGGTTGAAAATTTTCAACCCTTACTATGCCCGGATTGTTTAAACTTTTACAAAGCAGATTTGTAACTTCACCGTGAGAAGGATATTAAAATCTTATCTATGGCAATCAAATTAATCTTACTTGCAATATTTGGAATTGCAATGGCTCACCTCGAGGGTGTTGTTGTTGTTTATCTCAGAAAGGTACTTGGTCTGCTCGATTCGGAATCAAACAAAGAGTCAATAGAAAAATTTCCGAAGCGCTATATAAATATTGAGATGACCAGAGAAGCTGCAACAATAGTTATGTTGATTATCATTGCATGGCTTACCGGTGGATCTGCGACTGAAAAAGGCATATTCTTTCTCTGGACTTTTGCATTCTGGGATTTGTTTTATTATCTGTCGCTGTATATTCTAATTAAATGGCCTCCCACCTTAAAGACAATCGATGTTCTTTTTCTTATTCCAAAACCATGGATTGCACCCGTCTGGCTTCCTATCGGTGTGTCAGGGATAACTATCATTATTGTTTTGATTATGGCATTGCTTAAGATTTTTTAAACCTTCCAATATAAAGATTGTTATTCAGTTGCTTCATTTTAATGTCTGATAAATTCTGAAACCCTGAAAAATAAGACATCGGTTTCCGGAATAATTGATCAGCATGAACTGTCAGTAATAATAGTTTCAGCACCAAACAAAATGAAAATGAAAAAATCATTGGTTATCAGTTGTTTAATTCTCCTGATTGGATTGAATCTTGCAGCCCAGAATGCAAAATCAGGGTATAGTGTCGTAAATAAAATTCATCTCCCGGGAGATGGTGGTTGGGATTACCTTACTGTTGAAGAGACAGGATCGGGCAGACTATTTGTTTCTCATGGAACAGTTGTTCAGGTAATCGATTTTAAAACCGGGACAGCTCTCCGGAACAATTAATGATACTCCCGGGGTGCATGGAATTGCGATTGCTACTGATTTGAATAAAGCATTCATCAGTGTAGGACGGAATGCAACCGTTAAAGTAATTGATTTAAAGACACTTGCTACACTAGATGATGTAAAAGTCACAGGTGAAAATCCCGATGCAATCATGTACGATAAATTTTCCGGGAAAGTGTTTGTATTTAATGGCAGAACTTCAAATGCAACGGTTATCGATGCAACTACAGATGAGGTTACCGGCACTATAGCTCTTGAAGGAAAACCTGAATTCCCTGTATCTGACGGAAACGGTAGCATTTATGTAAACATAGAAGATAAGAGCATTATTTCTGTAATTGATGCCCGGACAATGAAGGTCCTGAAATCCTGGCCGATAGCCCCCGGAGAAGAAGCCAGCGGCCTCGCAATTGATAACGATACTCATCGGCTCTTCTCCGTTTGCAGTAACAAATTAATGGTAATTGTGGATGCAATTGATGGCCATATTGTAACAAATCTTCCAATCGGTGATGGATGCGACGGCGTGAAGTTCGATCCGATCCTAAAAAGAGCATATAGTTCAAATGGGGAGGGCACAATGACGGTAGTTCAAGAGACAGATAAGGACAATTTTAAGGTATTGGAAAATATTAAAACGATGCCGGGAGCAAGAACTTTGGCTCTTGATCCACGGACACATCATATCTATACCCCGACTGCTGAATTTAATCCTGCTCCTGCGTCAACTGCTGATAATCCCAATCCCAGAAGATCACCAAAACCCGATTCATTCTATGTTATGGATATTGCTCCGGTAAAGAAATAATACTCACCCTTGCTCCGCCGCTTTTCTCGTAAATTACAAAGAAATTCACGGCCGAAATGATGTGCAAAAAGTTAGTTGTACCCTAAAACCAGTTATTTTTATACTCTGATATTTTCATATAGAGTGGCAGACATCAAAGAAAATCCCGGTAAATTCAAAATAATATTCCGGTCCTTGCAATACAGGAATTACAAGCTTTTTTTCAGCGGGCAGAGTATTTCCCTTATTGGCACCTGGATGCAACGAATTGCAATGCCCTGGCTTGTCTATCATATGACCGGTTCAGCTCTTTTATTAGGTGTGGTGAGCTTCGCAGGTCAGATACCGACGTTTTTGCTTTCTCCTGTGGCCGGAGTTCTCACCGACCGTTGGTTGAGATACAGGGTTCTGCTGATAACGCAGATAATTTCCATGATACAGGCGGCTTTGCTTGCCTGGCTTTGTCTTGCCGGACTGATTCAGATCTGGGAGATAGTCGTCTTGAGTATCGTTCTCGGCTGTGTCAATGCATTTGATGTTCCTTCGAGGCAATCTTTTGTGATTGATATGGTTGAGAAAAAAGAAGATCTTGGCAATGCCATTGCTCTTAATTCACTTATGTTCAACGGAGCCCGACTTATTGGTCCGTCAATAGCAGGAGTCATGCTTGCTGCAACAGGGGAAGGTGTGTGTTTCCTGTTTAATGCAGTGAGCTACGTGTTTGTCATTATTTCTCTTTTGATGATGCGACTGAATATAAAAGATTCAGGAAAAAGCGAGGCACATATCATGGATGAACTCAGGGAGGGATTCCGGTATACCTTTGGTTTCGCACCGATAAAACATTTGTTGATTTTACTCAGTACATCTTCGCTGATGGGAATGTCGTACACGGTGCTTATGCCGGTTTTTGCAAAGGAGATTCTGCATGGCGGATCACACACTTATGGTTTTCTCATGGCTGCCGCTGGTTTTGGCGCACTCGCCGGGGCCCTGTTTCTTGCATCACGACGCTCAATCTTAAGGCTCGGAAGGATAGTGCCACTATCTACTCTGGTCTTCGGTGCCGGTCTTATAGGTTTGTCCCTCTCAAGACTTTTTCCTTTATCATTGTTCTTAATGATATTTATCGGCCTGGGTATGATGATGCAGTCTGCCGCAAGCAACACTATCCTCCAGACAATCACCGATGATGATAAGCGGGGAAGGGTGATGAGCTTTTACACCATGGCTATTATGGGAACAGCTCCCTTCGGAAGCCTGATGGCGGGCAGCCTTGCAAAAATTATCGGAACGCCCCCGACTATTTTTATCGGTGGTTTTGCAAGCATGATCGGTGCCTTGATTTTCTTCAGGAAACTGCCTGAACTCCGAAAAATAGTGCGCCCAGTCTATATAAAACTGGGAATTATTCCAGAAGTAGCCGAAGGGATCCAGATTGCTTCGCAACAGTCTGCGGAAACAGGGGCGTAAATGAAAGCCGCCTGACCGGGATCACGCCCCTTATTCCGTTATTTCATAAACAGCGCTCGACAAAGGCACTCCGGTTCCAAGTTCCAATCCGATATTCATCAGATAATCACCCTGGTAGGTTTGTATTCTATCCGCGGAAGCGTTATGTCCATCAGGGAAGATATTGATCTCCTGAATTTTATACGATTTTGAAGGATCCAGACCCTGCAAACGGACTTTATTAAATGTCTGGTTATACCTTGAGTTGAGCGTATAGGCAAAAACTACGGCCTTGCTTTCTTCATTGTTCACATACATAAGAACCGCCCTGTTCTCATCGTATGGTGATATGATTCTGTAAAGATCCCCATGCCAGATCAGATCATTTAGCCTTTTGTAATTTAAAATAGCTGCCTGACTGAATTTCAATTCGTTTTCTGTTAATTCACTGACTTTTAAGTCATAACCCAGCTTACCCATCATGGCGACATCGGTCCTGAATTTAAGTGACTGTTTTCCCCATGAAGTTATATGATTACAAACAGCAAACGATGGGAAGAAATATGAATAACCCCACTGAATATATACCCGTTCAAGTGGATCGGTATCATCACTGGGCCAAAATTCTGTGAAATAACGCAAGGCTCCGTAATCAACCCTTCCTCCGCCACCGGAACATAGCATTATCGGAAAGTGGGGATATTTCTGGCGCAATCGTTCCAGAATTGTGTACAGATTGTTCACATAATCGATATAAAGGTGTGATTGTTTATCTTTCAGATAATTAGAATAAGCACTTGTCATCATTCTGTTACAATCCCATTTGATAAATGAAATGCCGGGATATTTCGTAAGCATCTGATCAACAACGTTATATACAAAATTCTGTACTTTGGGATTTGTAAGGTCAAGAACAAGCTGATTACGATAATAATTTTCAGGCCGGTTTGGAAGCTTCAATACCCAATCGGGATGATTTTCGTAGAGCTCACTTTTTGGATTTACCATTTCAGGCTCGATCCAGATGCCGAATTTTACCCCCATGCTGTCTGCTTCTTTGACCAGATATCCGAGTCCATCGGGCAATTTTGCCTCGTTCTCCTGCCAGTCTCCAAGACCTGCACGATCATTGTTCCTCGGATATTTATTTGCGAACCAACCATCATCAAGAAGAAAAAGATCGAGCCCCATCTTTTTCGTGTCACGAAGCAGGGCAACTAATTTCGGTTCGTTGAAAGCAAAAAAAGTAGTCTCCCAGTTGTTTAAAAGTGTCAGACGTGGTTTTGTTCCATCCATAATACCATAATTTGCTGCCCAATGATGAAGATTCCGGCTGGCCTGACCCTTACCATGATCTGAATATGTGAAGATGAAAGAAGGAGTCTTGAAGGGCTTGCCTGGTTGGAGCGAATATTCAGAAGCGAAAGGATTTATCCCAGAAATGACCCGTAAGGAGCCTTTTTCATCAATCTCAAAAACAAATTGAAAATTTCCTGACCAACCAAGCGTTCCTGCAATAAGTTCTCCGGTATTTTCGTCAGATTTCCCATTCAGTGAGAGAAAAAAGACTGGGGTCTGATACATATGTGCCCGTGTTCCGAGTTTTGAGTCAATTATTTTAATTCCGCTTGTGAGTTCGCTTTCCTGAATTTTCATCTCTTCAGCCCAGTCTCCATGAAATTGGGTGAGCCAGTATTTTTCGGCATCAAAATGCAGCATCGATGAGGCATAATTATAAATTGTTAACGGCTTTGTTTCTTTTTGTACAATCTCAACCCATTGTTCAATGACATCTTCGGCGAAAAAGGACTTATTATAAAGTGTAACTTCAACAGGGTACTGAGGATCTTTCAACAGGATCCTGGTAATAGTTGTATTTTCATCTGTTTTTTCAATATTGTGGCTCACATATTTCAGTTCAAGTGAAGGATTCCCATCGGTATGTGTCATGCGAATGGCCGGTTCAAAAAGGTTATCAGTCCCGAACGTCGCATAGGCAGGATGACCTGTGCCACCCGTTTTAATAAGGTCACCCGATTGTGAAAGCCGCGGTCCCAGATAAGCCTGGTTCAGCCTTCCGTTACTGCCATTAACCTTGTATACAAGATTAGTGTTTTTGGTTGCGATACTGATGATTTTATTTTCATCGGCTTTATCGGTTTGCCCAATTAAAACGGGATTTAACGAACCGAGAATAATGATTGCCAATAGCAGGTTCTTCATAATAATTTTAAATTAATAGCGGGAAGAAATGTCTTTCACTAATTTAAACAGAATATTAATTGTAAGTATAAAAATACTTATTGAGCACGAATAATTAAAGCTTAATCCTTAAATACATAATTTTGTTTTTCTCAGGACTTTAGTTTTCTAAAACATAAATAATTGTAACTTATTCTTTTATTTTTGAAAATAATTTCACTTAGCTCTAACCAATAAAATCTTTATGTTCAAGACAGGTTCGATTTTCAGAATATTACTTGTGTCTCTTGCGCTTTCACAATTACCGGGCACCTTATATGCATTTTCATTCAAACATGAAATTCAGCAGGATACTACTCCTGCTAAATCTGTCGTGAAACAGCCTGTTTACACTACTACACGTCTTGAAACATCAAAACCTGTAATTGACGGTAAGCTGAATGACGAATGCTGGACCAAAGGTAACTGGGCTGGCAATTTCAGACAATGGATACCCAATGAAGGCGCAAAGCCAACATACCCAACATATTTCAATGTACAGTATGATGACAAGAATCTGTATGTTGCAATCCGTTGTCACGATGGTGAACCTCATAAAATTCTCAGGCAGGCCGGAGTCCGTGATGAATTTGCCGGTGAGATGACCGGCATAAATTTCGACAGTTACCACGATTACCGCACAGGCTTTGAGTTTACGGTTACGGGTTGGGGTCAGAAGATTGACCTGGTATTATTCAATCCTAATAACTGGGACTTAAACTGGAGCGCGGTCTGGAAAGTCAAGACGGGCCTTGAAGATTCAGCATGGGTAGCTGAATATGAGATTCCTCTCAGTCAGCTGAGATACAGCGGGAAAGACGAACAGATATGGGGTTTGCATGTCTGGCGATGGATCTCCCGTCTGCAGGAGGAGAGCGACTGGGATATTCAGAGCAAAACCGGCCCGGGTGTCTTATTTAATTTTGGAGAACTGCATGGGATCAACGGACTTAAAAAGTCACGGCGTCTCGAAATAATGCCTTATACCCTGGGTGATTTTAAAACAATAAAAAAAGAACCCGGAAATCCATTTGCCGACAAAGGGAGGGTGTGGGGCGGAAATATAGGTCTGGATGCTAAAATTGGTATTTCAACAAATTTCACCGTTGATCTTACCGTCAATCCTGATTTCGGACAAGTAGAGTCCGACCCTTCGGTTATGAACCTGACCGCTTTTGAAACTTTTTACGAAGAAAAAAGGCCATTTTTTCTTGAGGGGTTAACTATTTTTGATTATAAATTCGATAATCAGAGCTTGTTCTATTCCAGGCGAATTGGGCACTCACCTTCTCAATCCGTAGCACCGAATGAAAATCTGTTTGTAAAGTCA
This sequence comes from uncultured Bacteroidales bacterium, assembly GCA_963792925.1. Lineage (GTDB taxonomy): Bacteria > Bacteroidota > Bacteroidia > Bacteroidales > VadinHA17 > LD21. The sequence continues at coordinate 221,729 of CAWBYC010000008.1, forward strand.
CCCGATAAAACATCAATTTTAACCGCTCTGAAATTCAGCGGCACTACCTCGAAAGGTCTTTCAGTAGGGCTGATACAAAGTGTGACAGCCAATGAGTTTGCAAAACTCAGCGACAAAGACGGAAACAGGTCGGACATAAAAGTAGAACCACTCACAAGTTATACTGTAGCACGAATACAGAAAGGGTACAATGCGGGAAATACAGTCGTAGGGGGAATCCTTACTTCGACAAACCGGGCTGTAAAGGATGTGAATCCTGCATCGCTGAGCAGCGATGCTTTTACAGGCGGTCTGGATTTACGTCATCATTGGAAGGATAAAGAATACTATGTTGATGCGAGATTAATTGGCAGTTATATAAATGGCAGCAAGGAATCGATCACACTGTTGCAGCAATCATCAGCACGTTATTACCAGCGACCGGGAACCTCGTATCTTAAATATGATACGACCGCAACGCATCTTAATGGATGGGGAGGAAGAGTCATGATCGGCAAAGGTTCAAAAGGATTATGGAAATATTCAACCGGAGTGACCTGGCTTTCGCCCGGTCTGGAACTGAATGACCTTGGTTACATGAATACTTCCGATGAAGTAAACAATGAGAACGTGATCTCTTATCTGATCAATCAGCCAGCCTGGATTTTCCGTACATACAGCATCAGCGTAGAGCAATTCAATACATGGAATTTCAACGGAACTTATCTCGGATCAGGTGCGCATGCCTCTTTTATGGCAGAATTTAAAAACCAGTGGAGTTTTACAACCAACCTCATATACCATACAAAAAACCTTGATACAAAAATATTACGTGGCGGGTATGATATGATAATGCCGCATTCGGTGGAAACATTTGGGAGCCTTGGAACAGATCCTTCAAAAAAAGTTACTGCAAGCCTTATGTACAGCTATCAGAGTATCGGAAACAAGTCCGCTGATATTTACCAGATTAGTCCCGGAATAACTTACCGTCCTGTTACTAATCTGAAATTAGGTCTTTCAACAAACTACATCAATAATCATGACAGGTTGCAGTATATTTCAACAGTTGACCTTGTGACAGGAAACAGATACATACTCGGGACGATTGATCAGAAAACCCTTGGCCTGACGTTAAGGGTTGATCTCAATCTGACACCTGAGTTCTCCATTCAATATTATGGCAGTCCCTTTATATCGAGAGGCAGCTATTCGCAATTAAAACATATCACCAATCCGAAGGCAGATATCTACGGTGAAAGAACAGAACTTTATCAGGATCCATTGCTTGCAGAAGGGGTTTATAAGTTATATGATAGTATGGAAGGGACAAGGGTTGATTATTCAATTGACGATCCTGATTTTAACTTTCATGAGTTCAGGTCTAACCTGGTGGCGAAATGGGAATACCGGCTGGGGTCCTTCATTTATCTTGTCTGGTCATCCGAAAGATCAGGAAATACCTCATTATCAAAGGCTTCATTAGGTGATTCGTACAAGCAACTGAAAAGTGTCTTCCCGAATAATATTTTTCTGATAAAACTGAATTACTGGTTTAGTCTTTAGATGATGAGGATTGAGTCTCTTTTATACAATTACCCCCTTTCTTATTTCCCCAAAGGGGGAAAAGGTGGTTCAGTGCCAATTCGAAGTTAACTCCTTCCCCCCTGGGGGAAGGTTGGGAAGGGGGTAACTTGGAAGCTGAAAAGTTTTAATAGTAGTATACAAAACAAAATAACTTGAAATTCATTGAATGGCTATAATATTCAGACCCATAGAGGAGAAAGACAATAAAGAATTAGCTGAAGTTATCAGGAATGTCTTCAGGGAATTTAATATTCACACTCCCGGTACTGTTTTTTTCGATCCTACAACTGACAACCTTTACGGTCTTTTCAGAGAGCCCCGATCAGAATACTGGATAGCGGAGGAAGACGGAGTCGTAATCGGAGGTTGCGGAGTTTATCCAACCCCCGGGTTGCCTGATGGATGCGCAGAACTCGTCAAGTTCTATCTTTCGGCATCGGGGAGAGGACGAGGCACAGGCCGGCAGTTAATGGAAAAAACATTTGAATCTGCCAGGAATTTAGGGTACAGGATGCTTTATCTGGAGTCGCTTCCGGAATTAGGCAGGGCAATAAGCTTGTACGAAAAAGCAGGGTTTAAATTTGTGTCAGGTCCGATGGGGAATTCCGGACACTTCGGCTGTAAAATCTGGATGCTGAGGGAACTCGATTGAATTTCAATTCCGATATATTTTAAAACACATTTTTCCTTGATTTTTTTTTTTACATTCACCACAATTCTTTCTGTGAATAAGTTGAAAAATAAATTGGAAATCATAAAATGAAGAGGATACTGATTATAGGTGGAGTCGTTATAGCAGTTATAGCTTTGGTGGTATTTAATCAAATGACCACCAAAAAGCTGAATGTCAATTCTTACGCTGAAGTAAAGAAGGGTCTTTTCGAAATAACGGTAACAAACTCCGGGGAATTGATGGCTGAAAACTCCGTCGATATTAAAGGACCTGAAATAAGCTCGGGCTCGGTACGAGGACTGGGGGGAAGAGGTGATATGCGTGCGATGGACCTTAAAATTCAGGATATTGTGCCCGAAGGTACGATCGTTAAAGAAGGCGATTATATAGCACAACTCGACAGATCGGCCTATTCCAATTCACTCAAGGATGAAATAGAAAAACTCAAAACATATCAGAATAATGTGGATATAAAGATTCTTGACACGGCAGTTGTACTAAGCAACCAGCGGGATGCAATCAAGAATCAGAGGTATGTGGTAGAGGAAGCTGAACTGACTCTCGAACAGGCAAAATTCGAGCCTCCTGCCACCATACGGCAGTCAGAAAAAAATCTGGATAAGGCCAAAAGAGCGCTCGAGCAGAAAATAAAAGGCTACTCTCTGGTTGTCGCACAGTCGCAGGCAGATTTAAATCGTCAGAAGATCCGTCTTTCAAGAGAACAAAGACTCGTGGAAGGTCTTCAGGAATTTCTGGAAAAATTCACCATAAATGCGCCATCCTCCGGTATGGTAATATATAAGAAAGACAGAAACGGGACAAAACGAAAAGCGGGTTCGACTGTTAATCCTTTTGACAGGGTCATTGCAACGCTTCCCGATCTTTCGGCAATGATCTCAAAAGTTTATGTTAACGAGATAGATATAAGCAAAATAAAAGCTGGTCAGAAAGTTTTTATAAATGTCGACGCGTTTCCAAAAAAAGCATATACGGGATTGGTTAATACCATTGCAAATGTCGGTGAGGTACTGCCAAATACAGATTCAAAAATGTTTGAAGTACTGATCAGGCTTGATGGTTCTGATACTGAACTCAGACCTTCAATGACCACCGGGAACAAAATCCTTATCCGCACATATGATGACGTTACTTATATTCCTACCGAATGTGTCCATACCGGATCAGACGGGATTCCGTTTGTTTATGGTAAAAATAAAACCAGGAATATCGTTATGCTTGGTGAGGCAAATGAGAAAAATGTGATCGTTGAGAAAGGGCTGGAAGCGGGTGCCATGGTTTACCTTATAGAGCCTGCGGAATCTGAAAATTTCAAAGTCAGAGGTGAAAATCTTATTTCAGAAATCAGGGACCAGAAATAACAAAGACAACCTCTTCATTTTATAAATAGGGAATACAGCCGCAACACAATTTTTAATTAGGGTTCCGTATAGACTGATTGACCGTTACGGTATGTGAGTATATTACCCGATCTCATCTAAAGGGCGATAAATTATCATAAGATGAATACTGTGCCCGATAGAAATCGGGATCAGAAGCTACATCTTTCAGCATCATAGACGGAATGTACTCTTTCATATCACTAAGGCATTCAATCTGTTTTTTTGTGAGGACACCGGTTGCATTGTAAAGTTTCACCAGGGAGGCTAAGAATTCATGTTGTATCTTATTCAGATGTTCCCGATTGTTCTCCAGGTAATTAAGGAGAGATTTTATTTCTTTGCGGTCCATAATTTTTCAGTATTATTATGAGTAATTACATGTATGTAATATAAGGCATGACGGGCCTTTCAGAGTTAAGATTGCATTAAGATGTGATTAGCTAATGATTAATTTTTACGAGCTGTCCGGAACATCTTAAATCATTCACTTTGTTTATTTATTATATCTTTAGTTATTCAAGTTCAATAAATAGTTACCATAATTCTAACAGATGAAAAGACGGAAATTTGTTACAGATACCTTGTCGGCTGGGATGGTTGCTGCTGCAATGCCATTTATATCAATCAATCTGAATTCGAATTCGGAAAAAAATATGGCAGAAAGGTATCGAAAACTGGATGAGATACTGAATAAGCCTGTACTAAGAAGAGATCTTTTCAAGAATCCTGTTGTAATAGATTCCCTTGAGCTTTTGAAGTACGGTACAAGTTATATCTGTACTGTACGTTCAAAAGATGGCGCGGAAGGAATTTCAATTGCACACAATGATATTTCATCACTGACATCAATATTTCTAAAAAAGCTGAAACCGTTCTTTATTGGTCAGGATGTTAGGGAGCTGGACCTGATAATGCAAAAAGTATACAATTATCAGTTTAATTTCAGGTATAATGGCATCTCACTCGGGATTCCGCTTGCAACGATAGAATTTGCGATTCTGGACATGCTTGGTAAGATTGCCGGATTGCCGATGGGGCAACTGATAGGGGATCTTCATAATAAAGAGGTTGGAGTTTATGTTGCTACAGAATACAGGGAATTGCCACTCGAAGAACATTTCGCACGAATAAAGGAGTCGGTTAATGAATATGATGTTAATGCTCTTAAGATAAAGGTAGGCTATATGTTTGCCGGAACAAAGGATATTCATTATCCGGGACTCGCAGGAAAGTCTGAAAAACTGATACCGATGATCAGGGAGCATTACGGCAACAACTGGAGTCTTTACGCAGATTCAAACGGATATTATGACATTGGAGGAGCGATAAGGATCGGGAAGATCCTCGGAGAAAACAAGTACAGCTACTTTGAAGAACCTGTGATGTTTGATCATTTTGAGGATATCAAAAAGGTGGCGGATGCTCTTACTATTCCGATTGCTAATGGCGAACAGGATCACAGCTTCTATAATTTCAGATGGCTTATTGCCAATAACGGACTGGAGATCCTTCAGCCCGATAATTATTACTTCGGAGGTTTTATCAGGTCGATGAGAGTGGCTCTGATGGCTGACGCCTTTGGTAAAACATGTACTCCTCATATGTCAGGTGGTGGTCTGGGATATCTTTACAACATACATCTTGTTTCGGTGCTTCCCAATGCCGGTCCGCATCACGAATTTAAGGGTCTGGAGACAGATGTACCTTTCGAATGTCCCACTTCTCCGTTAAAGGTAGTTGGGGGTAAAATAAAAGTACCGACAGGTTCAGGACTTGGAATCACTATCGACCCTGACTTTATAAGGAAACATGAAGTAATCAAATAAGTGTCACGATTCTTTCGGAATCACTCACAGAGTGAGTGTGAGAGTGACAGAGTGAGTGTGAGAGTGAGATTTGAGAAAAAAGAGTGAGGTTGCTCGCTCTCGCTCGCACTCTCACTCTTTTTTAGTACCCGGAGCCGGGATCGAACCGGCACAGCATTGCTGCCACTGGTGTTTGAGACCAGCGCGTCTACCAATTCCGCCATCCGGGCTGATAGGATTGCTTGAATAGTTTTGCTGTACGTAAACATGATTTTGCAAGTCGGCTTAATCAAAGAATTGGATTTCGAATTAATATTAAAAAACATTTCGTCAATCCAATCCGAGCCCTGAAATGCTTATTTTTTAACCAGAACTTCCCTGATAGCCATCTCAATACCCTCAGCATCATACCCGCATTCCCTGTAAAGTTCATCCTGGGTTCCCTGTTCGACAAAATAATCGGGTATTCCCAGACGCCTTATCTCAGAATTATAGCCGTTGTCACACATAAATTCAATAACAGCGCTTCCGAAACCTCCTTTTAAAATCCCGTCTTCAACAGTAATAATATATTTGAATTTTTTAAAAACGAATGCAGTACTCCAGCGTCAAGAGGAGCAATGAATCTCATATCATAATGAGCAATTGTGATATTCTCCTTTGCAAGTTTCTTAATAACGGAAGCAACATTATTTCCGGGATGACCGACAGATAAAATAACCAGGTCGTCTCCATCGCTTATCTGCCGGGCCTTGCCTATCTCAATCTCCGTAAAAGGTTTCTTCCAGTCGCTGAAAACTCCTCTTCCCCTGTGGATATCTGATAGAAATAGGGGAAGTGATTTTTTCAAGCTGGGCAGTGTACATGAGATTTCTCAATTCGATTTCATCCATCGGAGCGGTGACGATCATATTTGGAATACTGCGCATAAACGCCATATCAAAAAATCCGTGATGAGTGGCACCATCGGCGCCAACCAGACCGCCTCTGTCAATACAAAACACTACATGCAGATTTTGTAATGCGACATCATGAATTATCTGATCATATGATCTTTGCAGAAATGAAGAATAGATATTGCAGTAGGGGATAAGACCCTGTGTAGCCAGACCTGCGGAAAATGTAACCGCATGTTGTTCTGCTATGCCTACATCGAATGTTCTCTCAGGCATTGCCTTCATCATTATATTCAGTGAACATCCGGATGGCATTGCAGGTGTTATGCCTGTTATCTTATCATTTAGCTCTGCGAGTTCAAGAATGGTGTTTCCGAAAATTTCCTGGTAAGTAAGAGGAGCGTCTGGTACAGAAGTTCTTATTATCTCACCTGTTTTTTTGTTGAACTTTCCTGGTGCATGGAATGCAGTCTGATCCTCTTCTGCCTGTTTGAAGCCTTTTCCTTTAACCGTAAGGCAATGCAGAATCTTTGGTCCCGGAATTCTCTTCAGATCTTCGAGAACTCTTATAAGATGCTGGACATCATGCCCATCAATTGGTCCAAAATATCTGAAATTGAGCCCTTCAAACAGATTACTCCTGTCGAGAATCGTACTTTTAGCTCCAGCCTCAAGCTGAGCAGCAAGTGTTCGTGCATTTGGCCCGAGTTTTCCGAAAATACCGAGAGCCTTCCAGACTCTGTTCTTAAACCTGTTATATGTTTTACTTGTGGTAATGTCGAGAAGATATTCTTTCAATGCTCCAACATTGGCGTCTATGGCCATATTGTTGTCATTCAGAATGACCAGCAGATCGGATTGCCCTATCCCTGCATTATTCAGCCCTTCAAAAGCCTGTCCGGCGGTCATTGCTCCATCGCCTATTACTGCTACCACATGCCTTTTTTCCTTTTTATTGGTAGCGGCAATAGCCATACCCAGAGCTGCCGATATAGATGTCGAGGAATGACCGGTACCAAAAGAGTCATATTCACTCTCGGCCATCTTCGGGAATCCGCTGATGCCTTTATATTTTCTGTTGGTATCAAAGATATCACGGCGGCCGGTAAGTATTTTGTGCCCATAAGCCTGATGACCTACATCCCAGATGATTTTATCGTAGGGGGTGTTAAATATATAGTGGAGAGCTACAGTGAGTTCGACTACTCCCAGACTGGCACCAAAATGCCCCGGATTATTACACACTTCATCGATAATGAATTGCCGCAGCTCGGCGCTTACTTGTGTAAGGTCGGCCGGATCAAGTTTCCTGAGATCTTCAGGGGAATTTATTTTAGAGAGTAAATTCTCTTCTTTGTCCATTGAGTGGTTAAAAGAAATAACCAGCAAATATAACAATTATTATTCCTGAGTGATTGCAGATGCATCCCCGGGATTTTCTTATTTTTGTTCCTGAATCGTTGATAAAGACATATGTTTCTATCAGGCATTTATTATTAATTTAATTAGTATTATGAAGAGATCCGTAATTTATACGCTGGTTTTTTTAGGGCTCGTATTATTTTCATATTCATGTGTTCCCGGGAAAAAATATAGCAACCTGCAGGATACCAGCCGTCAATTCATGAATGAGCGTGATGATTTTAAAACCGACAATATAGGTCTGGAAATGCAGAATAAGGAATTAAAAGCCAGACTGGCATTACTGGAAAAACAGGCAAGTACGGTTCAGCAGGAAATCACCTCTGCACAAAATGAGCGTGATAAGGCTATTGAGGACTATAACCGTATTTCAACAAAATACACTGAATTGCAGAATGCCCAGGAGGATCTGATCAAAGGTAATGTTAAGGAGACCCAGAGATTACTATCAGAGCTTCAGGCGGCTCAGGCAAATCTGCAGAAGAAAGAGGATCTGCTCAGGCAGCTGGAAGACAATCTCGATACCAAGAAGGCATCCCTGGATGAACTTACATTTGAGCTTGAGAAACGTAATGCACGTTTGGCTGAGCTTGAAAAAATTCTCGACGCTCAGAAAAAGATGGTACAGGATCTGAAAAATAAGGTATCAGAAGCCCTGCTTGGATTTGAAAACAACGGTCTTACTGTTACAATGAAGAACGGGAAAGTATATGTTTCTCTTGAAGAAAAACTTCTTTTTAAATCAGCTAGCTGGGATATTGATGCTAATGGCAGGAATGCACTGAAAAAACTCGCAGGAGTGCTCGAAAAAAACAAGGATATACAGATCATGATTGAAGGACATACCGATAACGTTCCATATAATCCGGGTAACAGCCAGCTGAAAGACAACTGGGATCTGAGTGTTAAGAGGGCAACAACAGTGGTGAGGGTACTGCTGGACGGATCATCCATTGATGCGAAACGGTTAACTGCTTCGGGACGAAGCCAGTTTTCACCTGTGGATGAGCATAACACCGCTGAAGCCCGTCAGAAGAACAGGAGAACGGAGATAATTCTCACACCGGATCTCACGGAGTTGTATAATCTGATTAATAAATATTAAGATTTCGGATTGCGGATTTCGGATTGCGGATTGAAGAAAAATTCGAAATCACTTTGTGAATTCCTGCATTTTCACATTCATATTCTTAAGCTCCTGCAGAAGATTGTCTTCGGGTCTAAGAAAGTCCTGATTGCCCCAGAACTGAGGATCATAGGTTTTTATGGTCTTTGAAAAAACAGAATGTATAGGTGCCAGTTCTTCTTTTTCAAATCTTACCACATTTTCTAATTTTGTATCTGTGACTGCCAGTTCAAAAAATACTTTAAACTGGGTATGGAACAATTTTCTTTTCTGGCTTGAGGTAAATACCAGATCCCCTCTTACATGATTGAGAAAATATCTGTCATTCATCTTCCGGTAACTTACACTATATTTTACTGATGCGGGCCAGGTATTGAAGCCACGTGTGGTATTGGAGACAAATGAATCTTTCATCTTATCAATGAGTTTGGGGTTGATCTCAAACTCCGCATTCAGGATTCCATAGTCGACCGTATTAATGTAAATTATTCCCCTGAACAGAGGAAGTTCAACACTCTCATGTTGTTCAAATTCAATTGCATAGGCAGTTTCGTCGTCGTAGGTGACGATGTCAGTCATCCGGTAGCTGTAATCGCTCATATCGGAGAGGAAATCGAATAAGTTTCTTGCCCCATCGAGTTCCAGACAGGTGCTCAAACCTGCCTTGAGCCTAATGGCCAGAGTATCACGTCTGTCGGTGTTCTCAATTTTACGGCTCTTGTAGACTTTAATCTGATCATTATACATTGTTCCTGAATATGCGCTTTTATATATCTGAAGGATAGCCTCGGAATATGTCTGAAGCTGTGATTTTTTCATCACCCCTTCCCTGTAAAAAGCGATCATTGCGGCCGGAGTTGTTCCGTAATTTCTCGGAATTGCTCTGACAGTCCTTACTATTATATCCTGAGGATTCTGACTTTTAATGATAATCTCCGGGATGGGAATGAATTCTCTTTTCATTGCAATCGTCAGATTGCCATGCAGGGAATTGCTAACCGTAACTTCCTTTCTTAAATATCCGAGATATGAGACCGAGAGGGTGTCATTTATCTGGTCGGGTGAGATTTTCAATCCGAAATCTCCATTGCTATTTGTTACAGTTCCTTTGCCAGTGTTTTTCAGGGCAATTGTAGCGAATGGCAGCGGCTGGGAATTCTCCTCATCAATTATTTTACCTGTAATGTATTGTTTTTGTATATTAATAGAAGTGGAATCAGCTGTCGGTGGAGTGTGCTTTTCCGGTTGTGATATGATAATGTATTTATCAATAACGGAAAACACAAGTGAATCATTTTTAAGAATATTATCGAGGATAGTGTTCAGTCTGGTCTGACTGAAATTCATTTCAGTTATCCTGTCCTTATCAATCAGACGGCTGTCGTAAGTAAAATTATAACCAGTCTGGCGAGTGATTATTTCAAGAGCATTGCCTGTTCTTATTAAGCCCTCAGTGAATGTAAAAGTTGAATCAAGGATGGTCTGTGTCTGGCATAATATTTTCTGAGGCAATATCAGCAGAAGAAATAATGCAATGGCCGGTATTATACATATTTTGCCATTTCCTGATGCCATTTTCAGGTTGAGAGTTATTTTTTTGAAAGGTGGTAAACATCACCGACCTTAGTGTAACTCAGGTTAAAGCTAGTACAAATTAAGCGAATAATAGTTTCCTCCGGTACATTATCGATAGGGGAGCTCCAGGGATATTCAAGAATTGACGGATCATCTGCAATGATCTCCATATTATATACTCTCTTCAAGTCGGTGAATACGATGCTTAGCTGCTGGCCATTATAATCGAGGTAGCCGGTTTTCCAGGAGATATAATTGGGATTTTCGTTGACCATCTTACCCGAGGTTTTTGAATTCATTATTCCTACATAACCCGGGTCAAGCTGGATTGTCTGAGCACCCGTTTCATCAGAGACAAGGACTTTCCCGGTTTTTACAAATACTTCAACAGCTGATTCACTGTTATTTGTTATAACATTGAAGGTTGTTCCCACGACTCTCACTTTTGCTTTACCTGCATCGATTATAAATGGTTTTGTTACATCGGGAGTGATCTCAAAGAAGGCTTCCCCTGTAAGTTTTACGTCTCTCCCGTGTTTGCCGAAATTACTTTTATAGGTGAATTCAGAATTCCGGTTGAGATATACTTTGCTGCCATCAGGAAGAGAGACCAGAACATTTTTCTGATCATTTGCCGCGATAACGGAGATTTGTTTATTAAGATAGCCGGCTTTATTCAGATAGAGACCAACTGCACCGAGACTTACAAGGATAAGAGCGACGGCCGCGATTCTCACTATTGTGGTTCTCATAAAACTTATCCTTACAACTGGTTTTTCTTCCAGGAGATTGTTTTGAAGCAATCTTGAATGAACATTATTCCAGGCTTCATCAACGTCAATTTCTTCATTTCTGCTCATATTCCTTAATTCTTTCCACTGTTTAGCTGAATTGCCTGTATCACCGTCATTAAAACGGTTAGTCAGATCAGGATGTTCACTCTTTTCATCTGAAAGTATAGAGGCAAGCTCCTCCCACTCTTTATCCGTAAATCTCTCTATATTTTTCATCATTTACTGAGTTAATTCTTTTCTGAACTCTTTTAATGCACGGCCCATATTGGCTTCAACTGTTTTTATTGATACCGAAAGTTTTTCGGCTATCTCCGTATACTTTAATCCTTCAAACCTGCTCATTGTGAATATTTTTCCGCATCTGTCGGGGAGTCTCTCAAGTATGCTCGCCACTTTATCCTGGAGTTCTTTATAATTCAGTATATCTGAAGGACTCTCCTGTGTTTCCGTTTGTTGATACGCCATTTCTTCAGCATGACGTTCAACAACCCGGTTATGTTCAATATAGTGCAGGCACTTGTTATGAACAGATCTGAAGAGATAACCATTTAAAGAACTCTCAATATTTAATTTTTCTTTGTCTTTCCAAAGTCTGAAAAAAAGATCCTGAACAATCTCTTCAGCAGTGTCATGATCTTTTATCAGAGTCTTTGCATATCGAACCAGGGAAACATAGGAGGACCGGAAAAGCGATTCAAACTGTCCTACATCGCCGTTTCTGATCCTCCCTGTAATATCAGTATCCCTGATCATCTTGTTTTTTATTATCTGCTTCCTTCCCTGTCGCTGAATTTCAGCTTCTTGCTTAATCTCCGTATTGCTGATTCAATACTCTGATCGGGTTCGATCACGTTATAATCTCCCCAGAATTCTTTATCAGTAAATGCTGTAACTTTGTCTGAGAATACATCATTGGTTCTTAATTTTTCTTTTCCTGCAAATTTAATAACTTCCTGATCAGTACGATCTGTTACTGCTATTTCTGACATAGTTGTATAATAAGTGTTGAAAAGTTTTTTATTCCAGTCTACCTTGAATTTAACTTCTGCTCTGGAGTATGCGAAGTGCCATTTGCCATTCTGTTCGCGATACTTGGTTCTGTAAGTTGCTATTTCAGGGGTAACCTTCATCCCAAGTGGTTTCTTTTTGATGAAAATTGATTGTGCAGCCTCTTTATTTGCAAGATTGAAACCAAATTCCGCTTCACTTATGGCATACGACTCCATCTCGATGAATAAACTTCCCATGAATAATGGATTCTCGACTGAAGGTTTTTGCACGAAATCAATAACATAATGAGGTTTGTTATCAATTTCCACTACCCCGGTGAGAGAATAATTGTAGTTCTGCATTGATTCTCTGGTAAGAACTGATTCTGTGTTCTTTGCAAGGTCAAGCTCAAGTACGCTTACCGGTCCCCCCTGGAGTTTAAATAATACGGTATCCATTTTTTCAACATCACTGCCTTTTCTTCCTTTATAGATACGTGCACCATCAAAACGCATGTCGTTGTCATACGGAGCTTTAAATACTTCCACAACAGCTTCCCCGATAGAAACATAAGTTCGGTTTTTCCTTATCGTTTCCCTGTAGAATGCGGTCATGAGATTGGGGACAGATTCGTAGTTCTTTCCAATGTTGGAGATTGCTTTCTCAACTATACTTACCGGATCGAGCGGTTTTACAATGATTTCCTTAATCGGAATAGGAGCAGCCTCAAGAGCGATAACATTTTTGGCTCCGTTTTCTTTAAGTTCGCTTAAAGGGATACTCTTATTTTTGTATCCGACAAATGAGATTTCAAGTGTTTTTGCTGCAGATGTTTCACCGATTTTCAGCGTGAATTCCCCGTCGATGTTTGTTACAATTGCAACGTTTGTTTCCTTGACTGAGACACTGGCAAAAACAAGCGGGGCTCTGTTTTCAGCATCTACAACTTTTCCTCTGATAGTGATGAGATTCTGCTGGACAGTCTTTTTTTCCCTGAGACTTCCGGCAGAGGTGTTCTGGGCAGTAAAGGCCAGCAGAAGGACTGCGGCGATCAATGCGGTGGTTTTAAAATTTTTCATGGCGTCTTTTATTAAATTAAGCTTGTTAATATATAATTTCAGAATCTCTGTTCTTCCGTTTTCAAACCTAAGACCATTTAGCTTATATCTTACCCTATAATCTTTGAGAATATTTTTTTAATACCTACCCCAAAGCCAATCTTCTTCTTTTCCTCCCAGCTTTTTATACTCACCCCCAACCCCCTCTCTACTTCGTTTTACGCTAGTAGAGAGGGGATGGGGGTGAGTTTCGAAGGCTAAAGGAAATTCCAGGTCTAAAAGATGTAAATGAATGGGTTGTGGTGTAAAAAAGTGAGAATGGGTATACTTATAAAAGGTTTTAGCGATTTTCATTTTCTTTTAATATCTTACTCCATGATTTTTTATCCGATGACAGGATCTATTTCTAAGCAGGCTAATCTTTTAAGGGCAGGGTATTCTTTTCTGCACAGTTCTTTTACGGGGAAGGCAGAGATCAGCGGCATGCCTGTTTCTTTAAGCACCGAATTAACCAATAACTGTAATCTGCATTGTCCACATTGTCCATCGGGTACAGGACTGATGAAGAGAGAACGCGGGTACATGAATACAGATCTTTTTATTAAAATCATGAAGGAGCTGAAACCTTATCTGTATAGCCTTAATCTTTATTTCCAGGGTGAACCCATGATGCATCCTTTATTTTTCACCTTTCTTGATAATTGCAGAACCATACATACTGTTGTCTCTACCAATGGTCATTTCCTTTCGGAAGAGAATTCGGAAAAAATTGTGACTTCTCAGCTGGATAAGCTTATTATTTCCATTGATGGTATTGATCAGAATACATACTCAAACTACAGGGTCGGCGGAGATTACAATAAAGTAGTGGAAGGCTTACGAAATGTTTCCCGGGCAAAGGCAAAATTCAGATCCTCTCTGAAAATTGAGGTACAATTTCTTGTTAGCCGTTTTAATGAGACACAGATACCAGCTGTAAAACAATTAGCAAATAGTGTTCATGCAGCCCTGAGATTGAAATCCATGCAGATCATCGACAACACTGAAATGCATTTATGGTTGCCTTCTGAAGCAAAATATCAGAGGTATAAAATGGATAATGGCCGGTATTTAATAAAAAATTCATTCAGGAACAGGTGTGCCCGTCTGTGGTTTAACCCTGTAATTACATGGGATGGGAAAGTTGTACCTTGTTGTTTTGATAAAGATGCGGAATATGTCATGGGAGATCTGAACAATGACTCTTTCAGGGATATTTGGGAAGGCCCGAAATTCCGTATATTCAGGAAAAGCATTCTGACCGGCAGGCATATGATTGAAATGTGCAGGAACTGCACATCAGGTTTAAAAGGAGTCAGAATTTGAAATGAGGAGAAAGAAATTAAACTGTCATAACATCTTTTTCCTTGAGAGCCATAACCTTATCGATTTTAGCATTATAGGAATGTGTCATTTCCTGTACAATATCAGCAGCTTCTTTTTCAGCGTCTTCAGGAAGACCGTCTTTCAGTAAAGTCTTCAGTTCATCATTCGCCCATTTTCTTGCAGTGCGTATGCTAATTTTTGCCGTTTCGCCTTCATTCCTTACCTGTTTTACAAGCTGATGCCTTCTTTCTTCTGTAAGCGGGGGGATGCTTATGCGTATTACTTCACCATTATTTACTGGGGTGAGTCCGAGATTTGCAGCCATTATAGCCTTTTCAATCGTACCCAGCATGTTTTTCTCCCAGGGCTGAATAAGGATTGTTTTAGCATCGGGTGTATTAATATTTGAAACCTGGGTCAATGGAGAATTGACGCCATAATAGTCAACTGTAACACCATCGAGAAGTGCAGGATTTGATCTTCCGGCACGCAAACGTGCAAGTTCATGTTCCAGATGTTCCAGGGCTTTCTCCATCCTTTCCCTGGTCTCTTCGGTTATCAGTTCAATTTCTTCGTTCATTGGTTTCAGGTTAGCTGGTTTTAACAATCAATTGTCAGGATTAACAAAATTAGTAAATTAGGTGGAATATCAATATGTCTTGATTCCTGTAGGGAACAGTTGCGACCTTTCCTACAGGAATACTAATGTTCCGATTTTTTCGCCATCAATTATTTTAATAAGATTTCCCGGTTCATTCATATCAAATACAACAATTGGGAGTTTATTTTCCCTGCACATTGTAAACGCGGTGGAGTCCATCACTTTGAGTCTTTTGTTTATCACTTCTTCAAATGATATCATATCATACTTCACTGCATGTGTGTCTTTTTCAGGATCGGCCGTATATACTCCGTCGACGCGGGTACCTTTTAACAGAACATCAGCGCCAATTTCGACAGCCCTGAGCGCCGATGCTGTATCGGTTGTGAAAAACGGATTCCCAGTGCCTCCTGAAAGGATGCAAACAGTGTTATTTTTCATAGCTTCAAGGACCTTGTCGCGGTTATATAATTCACCAACAGGTTCCATCCTGATTGAGGTGAAGACTTTAGCTTTTGCTCCTGTCCTTGCGATGGCGCTCTCCAGAGCAAGACTATTAATTACGGTTGCGAGCATCCCCATCTGGTCGCCTTTCACCCTGTCGAATCCCGATTCTGTGCCGCTCAGTCCCCTGAAAATATTTCCTCCGCCCACAACAATTGCAACTTCGCAGCCTTTGTTCAATACATCAATTATTTGATGGGCATATTCTGTGAGGACGAGATCACTGATGCCATGGCTGCCGGTTCCTGAAAGTGATTCCCCGCTTAATTTCAATAGGATTCTGGAATACTTCATAATCATCAGGTGTTAAGAGCTTTGTATTAATATTTTTCCTGCCGGCTTTGTCTGCAGAAATTTAGCGCAACTAAATTAATAAATCCGCAGGTATAAAAAAAATCCCCGGTCAGCCGACCAGGGATTCTCTATTCTTTGAAATTAAATTATTTGCTTTTCTCTATTTCTTTCCAAACAAGAGCGCTTGCTCCAAGGATCGCGGCAGAGCTCTCTTTCAGTTCTGAGAAGAGGATTTTAACTTTATTACGGAAGACAGGCATAAGATGGCGCTCCATGCTGTCTTTTGTAGGTTTGAGAATGTAATCACCTGCTGCTGCTGCGCCTCCGAAAAGGAAAATTGCTTCCGGGCTCAGATAGTGAACCGTATCAGCCAATGCACGGCCGAGAATCTCACCGGTTATCTGGAAGACCTCTTTGGCAATTTTATCACCTTTTTCAGCTGCTTCAAAAACAACTTTTGATGACATTTCGCTCATCGGAATATTAAGCAGTGTGCTTTCAGAAGGATTGTATTTTGCCAGCAGTTCATACACAGTGCGTTTCATACCGGTAGCTGAGCAGTAAGCCTCAAGGTGGCCAAGACCACCGCAACCGCAAAGACGCCCTTCCGGAACAACTGTAACATGGCCACATTCCCCTGCAAAACCATCGGAACCATAAACCAGGTCACCGGAAACGATCAGACCGCTTCCAAGACCGGTCCCAATTGTCATCATTGCAAAATTTTTCATCCCTTTTGCACCACCATAGATCATTTCCCCAAGGGCGGCTGCATTGGCATCATTGGTCAATTTTACAAATTTAAACTCCGGAAAATTATTATGTATGAGTGTAGCAAAATTAACAACACCAACAAAAGGGAGATTAGGTGCATATTCGATAGTGCCGGTGTAGTAATTTGCATTTGGCGCGCCAATACCTATACCCATGATTTCAATCTGGGGATTGATCTGTTTTACAACCTCTATAGCCTTTTTAATCTCTGCAGTGAGGTCACCGATATATTTGGTAACCAAAGCATCAGATACAGCCTGAGTCATACCCGGGTTTTCCATTTTCTGGGGAGTCGGCATCTGTGGTTTTCTTTCATAAAGCACATTGCCTTCGCTGTCGACGACTCCGATTGCGGTATTTGTTCCCCCAATATCAATTCCAATTGATACCCTTTTCATTTTAATGTTTTTTATATTAATAAAATAATATTCTGTTTAACCTATCTTATTTTGCTTCCCTTGAATGAGAAGAAGACAATGTAAAGATAAGATACAAGAGGAACCAGTAAAGCAGCGCGAACACTTATTGTGTCGGTGAAATAGCCCATAACCAAAGGAATTACAGATCCACCCACGATCATTGTATTAATAATACCTGAAGCCATTGGCATCTCAAAATTGTCAAGGTCCTTAACACCTAAAGCGAAAATATTCGGGAACATGATAGAGTTAAAGAATCCTATTGACAGAAGAGCCCAGATACCGACATTGGCACCAAGAACTGTTGCTGAAAATACCAGTGCTGCTCCGATAATTGCAAATACTCCGAGCATAACATTTGTTCTCCCTTTTGAAATGTTCATTGCAAGGAAGTTTACTACAGCGATACCTAAGAAAATAAGACCGTTTACAGGCTGAGAATTGAAAACAAAAGTACCTTCTACAATCTGACTGCTGGTAACTAGCCATCCAACAAAAAATGCGAGTATGATAACAGCGCCGGAGTACATAAATTTCTTCTGGTTTTCCATTGCGCTCAGATTAATTGAGCCAAGGAAACGGCCGACCATAGCGCCTCCCCAATACATAGCAGCTAATTTTGCAGCTTCCCCGATCATCATTCCGCTCTGTTTCAGATAAGGAACAATAGCTGTGGAAATACCAACTTCAGCACCTACATAAAAGAAAATTGCCAGAGCGCCAAGTAGCACATGCGGATATTTCCAGATACTCTTTCTTCCAACAACTTCTTCACCACCAATGATCTCGGGAAGTTTCATCGTATAGATGGCAATTGCGATCAATAGAACAACACCACCAATGATAAGAAAAGGAGTCTGTACAGCTGTCGGGCCCATTGCGATAGCAGCAGGTGTAAGTACCAGAATTCCTACAACAAAAGGAGCGACTGTAGTAGCCAATCCGTTTAATGCCTGTGCAAGATTTAGCCTTGATGATGCTGTTTCCTGTGAACCAAGGGCAGCAACATAAGGATTGGCTGCTGTTTGAAGAAAAACAACTCCTGTTGCCATCACGAAAACCGCACAAAGGAAAAGTGCATAAGATGGAACAGCTACAGCAGGATAGAACAAAAAGCTACCAATGCTTATCAGGAGTAATCCTATAATAAGTCCCATTTTATAGCCTGTTTTCTTAATAATACTTCCGCACAGGAATGAAAATACGAAATATGCGAAAAAGAATACTCCATTGACGAGATTGGCCATGAAGTTGGTCAAGTGAAAGGTCTCCTGAACCTGGTCCTTTAAAGCAATGTTGAAATTGGTAATGAATCCGAAAATGAAAAAGATCATTAACATAAGGGTCATACCCATCCGCAAATTGCTATTTGATTGTTCTTTCATTAGTAGGTTTTTTTACGTTATGTTTAGGAATTTCTATTTAATAAATGTAGTGAACAAATTTATTAAACTAATTGAATTAAACTAAAGAATTGGGAAATTTCTTATGAGTACGGTCATTGCGAGACCTGTCTGCTTATACAATGATCCATCAGGATGTTATAACAGGTCCAAGCAATCCCATCAAGTACCTTTTAACAATATTTAACCAAGCTGATTCATTTCACCCCAACAGCCTTGGAATACTTTGTCATACAGGTTCTTCCTTTATACACATCTTTTTGAACTTGAGATTTAGTTTCTCCCTTTTTTCACCCCCAACCCCCTAAAGGGGGCTGATCCATCTCGGAATTAAATTCAAATAAATGAATTTATGTCCAGTTACTACTATATCTAAGGTGATATAGTTCCAGAACCCCCTTTAGGGGGCAGGGGGTAAATGACAAGAAATGAGACACATGCAAGATGTGTAAGAGTAAAAAAAAGTGGCGCCCCCAGGGCGCCACCACATATTGAATTATGAACTTACGTATTACAAATTCAAAGAATAGCGTTTGAATTCCGTTACTGTCAGATCTTTACTGGCAGATTGGAGATACTGTTTGATGGTTATCTTGTTATCCTTAACGAAATCCTGATTGAGGAGTGTGCTTTCTTTAAAGAATTTAGCGAGTTTCCCCTGTGCAATCTTTTCAAGCATCTCTTCAGGTTTCCCGTCACGTCTTGCCTGTTCCTTGCCGATTTCAATTTCCTGAGCAATAGTTTCGGGTTTTACGAAATCTTTATCGACAGCGACCGGGTTCATTGCAGCGATCTGCATTGCAACGTCCTTGTAAACCTGAACGTCAGCCCCGTCTTTTGTGAAACCGACAAGAGTGGCAAGTTTACTGCCGGGATGTATATAAGCCTGAACATGTGCTGCTTCTATCTTTTCGTAGTATGAAAGTTCTACTTTCTCACCGATGATGCCTAAGTACTCAACTATTTTTGAGGATACTGTGCCACCGTCAAGAGGGATTGCTAAAAGTTCATCAAGATTTGCAGGTTTTTTAGCGAGTGCCAGATCGAGAATTTTGGTTGCAAATGCAATAAAATCAGCATTTTTAGCGACAAAATCAGTCTCACTGTTAAGAACAATTATTGCTCCCATCTTCCCATCGGGAGTTACTTTGGAGAATACCACACCTTCAGTTGCTTCTCTGTCGGCACGTTTATTGGCGACAGCCTGTCCTTTTTTACGAATTATTTCGATTGCTTTGTCAAAGTTGCCTTCAGATTCTTCGAGAGCTTTTTTGCAGTCCATCATCCCTGCCAGAGTAACTCTTCTGAGTTTGGCAACATCAGCAGCATTTATAACAGCCATAGTTAAATCTTTATAGTTACGAATATTTATTTACTACAATTCTTCTTCAGCTTCATCAATTACCTTAACGATATCCTGATCATCTTCAGAATCATCGTCATCAACTTCAACTTCTTCCTCTTCTTCAACGATCGCTTCAATTATAGCTGCAGGAATATCTTTTGTTTCAAGTTCTCTGCGCATCACTTTTTTGTCCTTCTGCTGAGGTTCCTTGTCTTTTTCAAGTTTCCTCTCATTCAAACCTTCTTCAATAGCCTGGCAAAGTATACCGATGATCAATGAGATTGATTTTGAAGCATCATCATTTGCAGGTATTACGAACTCTATGTCGGAAGGATCTGAATTAGTATCTACCATGGCAAAAACAGGGATGCCGAGTCTTTTGGCTTCGCTTACGGCGATGTGCTCTTTGGATACGTCAACTATGAAGAGTGCAGACGGAAGTCTGGTAAGATCTATAATACTTCCAAGTGTTTTTTCAAGTTTGGCTCTCTGACGCGTCACCTGTAATCTTTCACGTTTTGAAAGGTTAAGAAAGGTGCCATCAGTAGCCATTTTGTCGATTGACGACATTTTTTTCACAGCTTTACGGATAGTAGGGAAGTTGGTAAGCATACCACCCGGCCAGCGTTCTGTAACGTATGGCATGTTGACTGCTTTTACCTTTTCTGCAACTATCTCTTTCGCCTGTTTCTTTGTAGCAACAAACAGTACTTTTTTACCTGAACGGGCAATATGCTTCATAGCTGAAGCTGCCTCATCAATTTTTGCTACTGTTTTTTCGAGATCGATAATATGGATGCCGTTACGTTCCATAAAAATATATGGCGCCATAGCGGGGTTCCATTTTCTTTTCAGATGGCCGAAGTGCACACCTGCATCAAGTAATTCTTTAAAATTAGTTCTTGGCATTTTTAAGTTTTATTAAGTTTACATTCTCTTCAATCAATTGTAAAGTAGCCCCGCCAATGGGCGGGAGTCTCCACAATTTAGATACTAAACTTGCATCTATATCGACTGATTTTAAATTCTAACGTTTACTGAACTGGAATCTCCTGCGGGCTTTTGGCTGACCGGGTTTCTTCCTTTCAACTTCGCGTGGATCGCGTGTTACGAATCCTTCTGCTTTAAGTTTGCCTTTGCATTCAGCATCCATGATGATAAGGGCTCTTGTAATTCCAAGACGGAGAGCTTCAGCCTGTCCCTTCACGCCGCCACCATCGAGATTGACATTAATATCATACTTGTCAACAGCATTCATAAGAACCAGTGGTTGAGTAACAACATACTGAAGTGTTTCTGCCCCAAAATATTCTTTGTAATCCCTGCCATTAACAGTTATTTTACCTTTGCCATCGCTTAAATATACCCGTGCTACAGCTGCTTTCCTTCTTCCAAGAGCATTGATTGTTTCCATATCTTTTGCTTAAAATATTTTAAATTTCAATTTTTTTTGGTTTCTGTGCTTCATGCACATGTTCCGCACCGGCATATACATGCAAATTCCTGTAAAGCTCAGCTCCAAGTCTGTTTTTCGGGAGCATGCCTTTTACAGCCTTTTCAACCAGACTGATTGGATTCTTCTTCAACATGGCTTCAGCTGTTGTAAATCTCTGTCCTCCGGGGAAACCAGTATGGCGTACATACACTTTATCTGACCATTTCTTACCGGTAAGATCGATTTTTTCTGCATTGATCACGATGACATTATCGCCGCAATCAACATGTGTAGTAAAATTGGTTTTGTGCTTACCTCTAAGCATTGAGGCCACAACTGTTGCAAGTCTTCCCAGAACCTTGCCTTCAGCATCAATAATTACCCACTCCTTGTTTACAGTAGCTTTATTTGCTGAAACTGTTTTATAGCTTAAGGTGTTCACTAGTTCTTGTTTTTTAATTGATACACTTATATTTAATGTAATTACCCCATTATTTTGAGGTCTGCAAAAATACAACATATTTCCTAAAAAAAAAGGAATCGCAATAGATTTTATTTTTGTTCTGCAAAAGAGGGTTAATTTTATGCCCGCTGATTGAGAAAATAATAAATTGATTTTCTTTATTTACCCCGACCCAGGGGGAGCAAAGAAAATCAATTTATTCTGACCTCTGAGGTACTCTCCAGTTCAATTTAAATATGGCGACAAATACAATCAATAAATATTCCTTTGTGTCCTTCTGAAAAAACTTTGTGATCTTTGTACTTACTGAATTTAATTTGATTTTTAAGGATGAAAAACGATAAATCATTTCTACTCAGAGCAATAGAAATAGCCGCAGATGGAATTCGAAAAGGAAGCGGACCGTTTGGAGCAGTAATCGCAAAGGACAATAAAATAATTTCAGAATCAACCAACAGGGTAGTTCTTAATAGTGACCCGACAGCACATGCCGAGATACTGGCAATTCGCAGGGCATGTGAATTATTAAGTAATTTCGATCTTGACGGCTGTACTCTCTATACCTCATGTGAGCCATGTCCCATGTGTCTGGGGGCAATTTACTGGTCGGGGATTAAACGGGTAGTTTATTCATGCGACCGTAAAGATGCCGAGGGTGCGGGTTTCAGCGATAAGCTTATCTATGATGAGATTATGCTTGATCCTGATAAAAGGATAGTAAAATTTGAAAGACTTCCCGTGCCGGGCGGCATAGAGGTATTCAGGAAATGGAATGAAATGGGAGACAAGATCGCATATTGATATAATGAATCAGGGAACGAAATTAAAAAAAGACTATTATTTAAGGGATGTTCTCGATGTAGCACCTGAAATGCCCGGCAAATACCTGACAATGCGGTTGACTGATGGCTCTACCCGCCGGTACATGATTACCGAAGTTGAAGCATACCGCGGACCTGAAGATCAGGCCAGCCATGCTTTTAAGGGAAGGACAAAGAGAACCGAAATTATGTACCAGGAAGGCGGACGGCTATACATTTACCTCATTTATGGTATGTACTGGATGCTGAATATCGTAACCGGAGAAAAAGATAATCCACAGGCAATCCTTATCAGGGGAGTTGACGAATACCCCGGCCCGGGCCGTCTTACAAAATCTCTTGCTATAGACAAATCATATAATGGCGAGGATCTCACACTATCCGACAGGATCTGGGTAGAAGATGCCGGGATAGTACTTCCGGTAAAAGTTGGCCCCAGAATAGGCGTTGATTATGCGGGGGAATACTGGAAAGCGAAACCCTGGAGGTATTTCATTGAACCTTATATATGATAAGGTGTATCATAATGGAACGATCGACAATTCTCAATATTAAAGAGTTGTTAATTGGGATTTTAAATTAACTCATATAATTTTTTTTTACGTTCTTTGTTCAGTAATTTATTTTAATCAGTTCATTTATGGATTCAATTTGGGGCAATTACCGTCGGTGGAATAACCTTACCGGATGGTTTGTATTTATTTTTTCCACTATTGTCTATCTGCTTACGCTTGAACCCACCGTCAGCTTCTGGGATTGTGGTGAATTCATACTTTCAGCCTTCAAACTGCAGGTGGGTCACCCGCCGGGGGCCCCACTCTTTTTAATGATGGGAAGAATAGCTACGCTTTTTGCAGGCAATGATACCACGAAAGTTGCTGTTACTGTTAATGCTCTTTCGGCAATCTGCAGCGGGTTTGCAATAATGTTCCTTTTCTGGACAATCACACATCTGGTCCGAAAGGCTTTTGTAAACGGGGGAGAACCTGAATCAAATCATGTTCCGGCAATAATTGGAAGTGGTGTGGTTGGTGCTCTTGCCTTTACATTCTCCGATACTTTTTGGTTTTCGGCTGTTGAAGGCGAGCTCTATGCACTCTCATCACTTATAATAGCGCTTGTATTCTGGGGAATGCTGAAATGGGAGGAAGAAGCGGATGAATCATATTCAGGCAGATGGATCATACTTATTGCTTATATAATGGGACTTGGACTTGGAGTTCACAGGCTCAATCTCTTAATTATACCTGTCCTTGTCTTTGTTTACTATTTCAAGAAATTTGACGTTACCAGAGCCGGTCTGATCAAAACAATTCTGGTTGCAATGGTATTGCTCTGGCTGATGGTATTTATCATTATGCCCGGAGTTCCATTAGTTGCAGGCTGGTTTGAACTGCTGTTCGTAAATGTTATAGGGCTGCCTTATAACACCGGACTCCTTTTCTTCATGATACTGCTTTTCGCCGGTCTGGCATATGGTATTTACTATTCACTGAAACAAAAAAGAGTTATTCTTAATTACCTGATGACTTCTCTTCTGGTTATTATGATTGGCTATTCATCTTACGCTGCCATAATGATCAGATCTTCTGCCCGCCCTCCGATGAATCAGAATAATCCTTCTGACGTCTTTTCGCTGTCGTACTATATTAATATGAAGCAGTACGGAAGCGCTCCAAAATTTTATGGGAATTATTATAACGCCAGAGCCACGGATGTAAAAAAGGTTATTTCAGGATACAATAAGATTAATGGGAAATATGAAGCGTATTATCATCCTGATTATACATATGATAAAGAATTTGAGACAGTTTTCCCTCGTATGTACAGTCCTGATCCCGATCATGAAAATGCTTACAAGTACTGGGGAAAGATTGTGGGAAAAAAATACGCATATGGTTCAGGTACCGACAAGCAGACTGTTGTTGTTCCTACTTTCAGCGAAAATCTACGCTTCTTTTTCAGGTATCAGATCGGGTTCATGTACATGAGGTATTTCATGTGGAACTTTGCAGGAAGACAGAATGACATACAGGGAAATGGAAATGCAATAAACGGGAACTGGATAAGCGGGATTAACTTTATTGATGAGGCACGTCTGGGAAAACTTGACAAACTGCCTAAGGACCTTAAGACAAATCCCGGGAACAATAAATATTATTTTCTACCGCTGCTTATAGGCCTTGCCGGATTGTATTGGCAATATAAAAAAGACAGAAAAGGTTTCTGGCTGGTTATGACTTTTTTCATCATGACAGGTCTCGCAATAATTGTTTATCTCAACCAATCGCCTAACCAGCCGAGGGAAAGGGATTATGCCTATGTGGGTTCATTCTATGCCTTTGCCATCTGGATCGGAATAGGATTCATGTTTGTTTATGAGAATCTTCAGAAATACCTGGGGAATAAAATTTCAGTTGCCATCACTTTCGTAGCTCTGATAGCAGCTGCTCCCGTTTTGATGGCAACTCAGAACTGGGACGACCACGACCGCTCCGGAAGATACACAGCCCGTGATATCGGTGCAAATTATCTGAATTCGTGCGATAAGAACGCCATTCTGTTCACTTATGGGGATAATGACTCATTCCCGGTATGGTATAACCAGGATGTGGAAGGTGTCAGAACCGACATACGAGTCGCCAATCTCAGTTATATACAGGCAGGCTGGTATATTGAAATGATGAGACAAAAGGCATTTGATTCCGATCCAATGCCACTCACTCTCGGCCCTGAGAAATATATGGAAGGACAGCGTGAACAACTTCCTGTTAACAAAAGGATTGACAAACCTGTTAATCTGAAGGAGATTGTACAATTTGCGGGATCTGATGACCATAAGTATAAAGTGGACTTAAGCGGAAGAGGTGACTGGGCGAATTATATTCCTGCCAACAAATTCATAATTGATGTAGATACAGCAGAAGTGCTCTCGAACGGTACGGTGAAAAGTTATTATAAGAACAGGATTGTTTCTCCGATGATCTGGGAATATTCTGATGAAGATGCCTTTAAGGGAGATCTGGCGATTATGGACCTGCTGGCGACAAATAAGTGGGTACGGCCAATTTATTTTTCAACGACTGTTCCATCAACACAATACAAAGGTCTGGAGAAGTATTTTATTCAGGAAGGCCTGGCATATCGTGTTGCTCCGGTTAAAACAGATAAGCCTGAACAAGGCGAATTCGGAATGATCGATCCAAAGGTTATGTATGACAATATGATGAATAAATTCAAATGGGGTAATGCTGAAGATCCGTCGGTGTATCTCGATGAGAATAATAAGCGTATGTTCAGCAACTTCAGGAGACTATTCGGTACACTTGCAAAATCGCTTATTGAAAGCGGTGATACGATAAAAGCCATTGAAGCAGCACACCGTGGTCTGGAGATTGTCCCCCCTGCTAAAATGCCTTATGATTTCTTTACAATCTCAATTGCAGAAGTTCTGATAAATGCTGGTAAAACGGAAGAAGGAGAAAAGCTTATAAATGATATCGTAACATACTCAGAAGAATACCTCGACTATGCCATCAGCATCAAACCTGAGGAGAGGTATGGTCTGGAATATCCGACAGGTATAAATATGCAGAGTATGCTCGATGTTTACAATATGGCAGTCAGACTGAAATTGGATTCACTGAGCCAGATTATTGAGCCGGCAGTAAATAACTACTACGGCAAGCTATATTCAAAGTAAGCGTATATGCGCCTTTTCAGGCCCGGTTTTCTGACACAATGTCTTTATCCTGATGCAATTTTCAGGGTGAAGACAAGTGGCAGAAATCTCTTCCTGACATTTGATGACGGTCCCGATCCGGTTTCAACACCTCAGTTGCTTCACATCCTTCAAAGGTATGGTGTTAAAGCTCTGTTTTTCTGCAATGGAAGGAATGCTGAAAAATACCCTGAGCTTATGAAAAAGATCCTTGAATCGGAACATCTGATAGGAAATCATTCGTACGATCATGCTGATGGCTGGCAGACCGAATCTGAAAAGTATACCGGAGATGTAAAAAAAGCATCCTCATTTACTTCAGATAAGCTATTCCGGCCTCCTTACGGACATCTGAAATTAAAACAATACAGATATCTGAGAAAGAGATTTAAAATCATTTTCTGGGATGTGATGCCGTATGATTTTGATGCAGCATTTGGAAAGGAGAAGTCTCTGAAGGTTCTTAAAGACAAAATAAGACCGGGATCGATAATAGTATTGCATGATAAGCCGACTTCTTCCGCGATTGATTTCCTTGACGAGTTTATTGTATATGCTATAAGTATTGGTTATGAATTTTCAGTTGAAATCCGTTAACTGATTACACCAGGTACATCGTAGCATTGGCGAATACTTTTTCAAACCAGTAATCGACTTTTTCTGAAAGCGGGGAATCAAATATCGGAAACGGGTTTTCATGAGTGTACGGGTATGGGAAATCCCAGATCTCAACAGAATCTTTTTTATGGAAGATGTCAAGCGTTGAAATGACTCCTTTGCACGGGATGACAGAATCTTTTAGCAACGATATGGAATGGATCTGATCCTTTAATTTATTTAATATATTCTCCCTGAATGACTTGAATCTCGAGATGTCAATCATCGATCTGAATGCCAGGCCTGTCTGTGCTGAGCTCAGGAAATCCGCAAGAGGACTCTTTCCGGTGAGCGTTGTTTCAAAATCATTCATGTAATAATTATATACTCTGTCGAAAGCAGCAGTATCCATTATTAGTTTTGAAGATCCGTGCATATTACTGAAAACGGAACCGCCACATAAGATAAAAAGCTTTGATCCGGTAAATAGCCTGCCGGGATTTCCCATTAATATAATCTGGGCAAGAAAGGCGCCGATAGAATAGGCGAAAATGTTAAATCTGTCAGTTGCAGGTATGAGTTCATGTTTCCCTTCCCGTACCGAAGTCAGGAGCTTTACAATATCATTTGATGTCTGGTATCCCGATTTGAAGAATCTCATCGGATCTTCAGTGAGCCGGTTGCTGAGAGCAACATTGGCAAAACTGAGTTTTTCTATTTTCCCGAAAGTGGAGTTGCGGTCTTTCATGAAGTTCATCATTGCTCTCGGGTCTTTCCAGGTTGAGGGAGATCTGTTAATATGAAAAGATATGGGGAAAAGAATGACATAACTGTCGGTATTCTTTGCCAGGTAGTATGCCCATACCAGATATTTTATCCAGCTTCTTTCATTAAGACCGTGCAGCAATAATATTACTTTATCGCTTTTCCGGCTCGCAGGGCTGAATACTGGGTAGGAAAAGGACAGATTCTCGTAGATCATTTTATCGCCGGCGTTGGAAAACTCGGTTGTGATCTCTGACCGGAATGGTATATTATGAATTTGTATATCTGAGCCGGGGATTGAAATTTCTTTCTTCTCTGAATTAAAAATTGATTTGAGTTCGTTATATATTTTAGTATACTCCATGAATGATTCTATAATTTTTTTGTAAAGAAAGTTCAGGCCTTCAGAGTAGTCAAATTTATGTTGCAGATCTATGGCAATAGTGATAAAACTTCCGGATGTGGGATGTAAATCCATCTTCCGGGATGAAATCATCATTGTTCGGGACATGATTTTTCTTTTATCAGGAATTAATTTCAGAAATTCTTAATTTTGCAGTATATCAGAAAGAAACAGATGGTTGATTTCCAGAAACCGATTCCGTCATATATTAATCAAAAGCAGAATATTGTAAGGCTGATAATATTTACATCGCTTTTTGCCCTGGTTTTTATTAATATGTATTCACCGTTCGGGGCAGACAGGTGGTATAATTTTACGAAACTGCAGTTTTTTACATATTCCAGCCTTACCATACTTACTGGAGTGCTTGTGGTTGTGATTAGCCGCATCATAATGTACCATTTCTGCAAAAATCATTCAATTAATATCTGGCAGTATCTGGCGTGGATAGGTCTTGAAGTACTATCGATGGCTCTTGTTTATGCTGCCTTTGAAAAGTTGGTACTCAGCGACCCCAGGTTATTTACTGACCTGGTAAAAAATTCATCAAGAAATACCGCGTTAGTGCTCTTGTTGCCGTATTCTATTTTATGGCTTTATTTTTCATGGCGCGATAAAAAAGAGCAGATTGACCGGATGGGAGAGGGCACTCCTTTTTTCGATAATTCCAGGGATATGATCCCGTTTTACGATGATAAGGGAATCCTGAAATTTTCCGTTAAAAAGGAAAATCTTTTTTATCTCGAATCCGCCGAAAACTATGTGAATATATGTTATCTGAATAAGGGCAAAGTTTCAAAATACCTCCTTCGCGATACTCTTAAGAAAATAGAGGAGATCTTCGGGGGAACAGAGATTATAAGATGCCATAGATCATACATAGTAAACTTCGACAAGGTAAAAGTTATCAGAAAGGACAAAGACGGACTGAAGCTTGAATTTGACAATCCTTCCCTCACTGATATCCCCGTATCAAAAACTTATGTCAATACCGTTATGGAGACTTTCTCGAAATATTGCCATACGGTGGATATGAGTTAATGCTTTTCAATGCTATTGACTTTGTTTATCAGAATGAAATGCTACTTTTGAAATAATAAAATATTTCCTGAAAAATGAATATTCTCATTCTGGGATCCGGTGGCAGAGAACATGCATTAACCTGGAAACTCGCACAAAGCAAAAGGGTTGATAAGATATTTATTGGTCCGGGAAATGCCGGGACAAATGAACTGGGAGTAAACCTCGCGCTCAATCCCGAAAACTTTTACGATGTAAAGGGAGCTGTTCTGTCTAATAAAATAGATCTGGTGATTGTCGGTCCCGAGGCGCCTCTTACATCAGGCATACATGATTTTTTCCTTAATGATGAATTACTGAAATACATCCCACTGATCGGACCTGATAAATCTGCAGCTCGTCTTGAAGGAAGCAAGGACTTCGCGAAATCATTTCTGATACGTCATAACATACCCACTGCGGCATACAAAAGCTTTGACATTGCGACTGAGAAAAACGCTTTTGAATTTCTCAGAACACTTGAACCTCCCTTTGTCATAAAGGCCGATGGCCTTGCCGCAGGAAAAGGAGTCGTGATTGTAAGTGATCTCAGTGAAGCTGAAAAGGAGATACACCTGATGCTTACCGGAAAGTTCGGCAAGGCGGGGAATAAGGTAGTCATCGAACAGTTTCTTAAAGGAATAGAACTTTCGGTATTTATTATAACTGATGGGAAGAGTTATAAGCTTTTACCCGAAGCAAAGGATTATAAGAGGATTGGTGTTGGAGATACGGGTCTGAATACAGGTGGTATGGGAGCTGTTTCTCCTGTGTCATTTGCTGACGAAGCTTTTATGAAAAAGGTTAAGGACCAGATTATTGAACCAACCATGAAGGGCTTGTCGGATGAAGGTATTATTTACAAAGGGTTTATATTCTTTGGGCTGATAAATGTGCTGGGTAATCCTTTTGTGATTGAATATAACGCCAGGCTGGGTGATCCTGAGACCGAAGTAATAATACCCAGGATAAAATCCGACCTTTTCGAACTTATTGAAGGTGTGGCTATGGGAGATCTGGCAGAAAGAAATATTGAGATCGACGGGAAATTTGCAACGACGGTTATGCTTGTCTCCGGTGGTTATCCCGGTGATTACGGGAAAGGGAAGCCTATAACGGGACTGGAACAGACTGAAGAAAGCGTTGTATTTCATGCAGGAACAAGGAATGAAGCAGGGAAAGTACTCACTGCAGGAGGGCGTGTGCTCGCCATAACAGCACTCGGAATGACGATGAAAGATGCCCTTGACGCATCATATAAAAACGCAAAGCTTTTAAATTTTGAAGGAAAATATTTCAGGACAGATATAGGATTTGATTTATAGATAAATGTTTCTAAGAATATTCAAAGGAACCGGTCCCGGAGTGATATTACTGATAATAATTGCTCTTTTTGCAATCTGGATGAGTGCTTTACTTAATCAGAGATTGCATCCCCGGTTCATATATGAAACAGATCCGATGCCGCTTTATGGCCTGTTGAAGACAGTTATTCACAACAGCCATTCCCTGGGTGTGATCATTTCCTTTCTGATGGTCTCACTGATGTCTTACCTCCTTATCAGCTTTAACACTACTGTTTTTTTTATACACGAAAGGACTTTTCTTCCTGCATTTTTTTATGTTCTGTTAGGCGGATTATTCCCTGATCAGCAACTTCTGAACCCCGTTCTTCCGGCCTCAGTTTTTCTGATGCTCGCGATAATGCGGATAATGGACGGTTATCATATTTCCGGGACAGCATATAGTTACTTTGATGCGGGACTTCTGATCAGTACGGGAAGCTTGTTTTATGCCAATCTTATATGGTTCGGGCCCCTTGTTATCATAGGAATAGCTCTGCTCAGAACAGGAAACCCTAAAGAAATTCTGATTTCCGTTTTAGGGTTGATGACTCCGTACCTGATAACATTTAGCTTGTATTATGTAACAGGAAAAGATGTGGGATCTTTGTGGAAGCTTTTAGTGGAAAATCTAACAGCAAAAGCAGCATATTATCCTTTTCAGAGACTTACGATAGTGACACTTATCTTTTGCGGGGGATTGGTTTTTGTAAGCATGGCACAGGTTTTTAAACAAATGAATACCAAGAAAATAAAATCACGCAAGACCTTCTCCCTTTTGATCTGGATAATGCTGATCTCACTTATTGTCTATATTCTTTTGCACTCTGTTTCAGTTGAAATGATATGGATAACTGCGATACCAATCAGCTATTTCCTGACTCATTACTTTGTATTTGTCAGGAAGAAACTGATGCCGGAAATACTATTTACACTTTTGCTTGTATTTGTTCTGCTGATACAGATCTGGCACCTGAAATGATGGTTACTTAATCATAGAGACAACACCCACACCAGATCCTTGTTGTCCGTCCGTGAAGTCGTAGCTGATGAGGTAAATACCACTTTTCTGACATTCAAAATCAACAAATGAAAATATCTTGCCTGATTTATCCTGCGAGGAAACCACAAGTTTTTTAGCTTCATCGCGTATTGTGAGAATAAGCTGGCCTTTTGAATTATCAGCATTGCACATTGTGAATCTGTACTTGGTATTTTTCCAAAGTGACATATTAGCTTTATACCTTGGTTCTGTCGGGTTATTTGTTTTTCCGAGCTGTATTCTGAAGTCCTTCAGATAACGTGCATTGGCACCGGCATTTGTGGCACAGCTACTGATCAATGGGTCTGTGATCTGTCCATGCGACAGAAGAACCATTGAAAATAGAAATGTTACCAATATTATGATTTTTTTCATTCTAATTATTTAAAATTAGCCTGTTTCTGATATTCTTTGTAATTTCAATAACGTTGCTTAGCTGTTCCTTGGTCATTGTTACAACACTCGTTTCGGTCTGTTTTATTGTAAGACCACCATCTTTTTCAACGCTTACCGGATCTCCCTGGGTATAACTGATCCTGATGTCGCGGTAGACATCTTTTATATCCTGCATATCTTTGCAGAGCCTTGTAAATTCAGGGTCGCGGTTGCAGTACGGGCTAATCAGGAGGAGCAGGTCATTTAAGATTATTTTTTGTTCTCCGATCCTGTCAGTGAGCATCTTATCGGGGAAATTACTTGCGACCTGGGTTGCAAGATATTGTCCTTCAATCCACACGCCGATGATCATGAGAGCTGAAAGCTGGCCCCGGTCATCGCCGCGCAGGTAAGTATCGATTTTATTATAGGAATCTATTGAAATGAATAGCAGAGAATCAAGATTTGATTTGTTTTTAGAGAGTCGTTTTATTGACTCAAAATCAAAGAACTGTCCGACTTTAATATCCTCGGCAATTTTTCTTATTGAAGAAAGAACATCAAGAGAAGAGCCCGTCTTTTCATACATATTCAGATATCCGAGATCAGCTCCCAGAATTCCAAGTTTGAGTGCTTTGTCAAAGCTTGTGCTCTGACGGTTTGCATCAATTGATGAGGCGATGTAATTCTGCGAAAAAGGAACCTCCAGTCTCTGAAGCAGGTTTGCAATTTCAACTGGCGATGAAATATTTTTTGAGATATCAGCAATAGCTTCAGGGCTCAGTTTCTCAGCTTCAGATACGGGAACGGAATCCGATTGCGGGAAAACAAATTCTGATGTCTTGCTCTTTGAATTCTTACATGCGAATCCAAAAAACACGATTAACAACAAAAAAAATACTCTTCCTTTCATTTAGGATTGTAGATACGTTAAAAACAAAAATAGTAAAAAACTTATTAACATTTTCAAAATCTTTCATTTTCGAAACTTTAACTTCTCGAAAAACAATACTGTCTTTCCCAGAACCTCAAAATAAAGCAATAAGTAGAAGAATATGCAACTGAGAAGGACAAGCGAAATATTAAATGTAAAAGTATCGGTTTTAAGCCCGAATATATATTTTGAAGGCGCATAGAAATGAGTTCTGAATGAGAAGAATCCATGTTTATATGGATCAAGATATATTGGATCGGTATTTTGAACGAGTGAGTTATTGTATATGAGTATTTTTTTCCTTTCGTAAGGTTTTGTCACCAGTTCAAGAAGCTTATAGTTGTAATAATCATCCTCGAGCTTCTTAAGTTTCAGGTCGTTTATGTTATAAAAAGTATCACGTCTGTCGCTTGCCGAATTTGAGATATGACTGAATGATTTATCCAGTCTGTCGAAATATTTCATCAGGGAATCGGCGACACCGGGATTAAACTCGTAGGGTGTCAGGTCGGAGATATAATTGAAAGGAGGAACATTATAGACGGCAGCCATTTTTTCCAGTTCATTTTTAAGCAGCAAAAGTTTGCTGAAACTTCGTGTTGACTTTTTAACAATGAGATCTTCGCTGTTTCCTATGTTCTTAGGATTGCTTCTGAATTCAAAAAGCGTTGTTTGCAGTGCATCGCGAAGAGCCTTTAATCTGTGAACCTTGTTAAAGTCGGCTTCGCTTATTGTCTTTTGCAGATCGTAGTAAGTTTCACCATCCCTGGTAAACCGGGTGCTGCTGTATTTGTTATCTTTAAATTGGGAGACGATGAGTGCCTCGTACGTCCATCGTGTAGGCATCAATTCAGCTATAACGGGAACTTTATCGACATTTCCGATCTTCCTGTTCAGCTTGTCGAACGGGAACATTGCTCCGCTCAGAACCATCATGGGGATAATCAGCAGGGGGATCACAATGTAAATTGTTATTGCGGAGTTGAATGCCGCGGAAATATTGAGCCCTATCATATTCGCGCAAAAAGCTGTTGTAAACAGAGCCAGCCAATAATTAAAATATAAACCTTTGATACCGAGTATCGGGTTTGCAATCAAAACAAAAAGCAGCGATTGTATAGCTGAAATGAGTATGAGAATTGCAACTTTTGAAAGAAGATAGCTATGCCGGCTAAGATTCAGAAATCGTTCCCTTTTAAGAATCTTCCTGTCGCGAAAAATCTCTTCAGCGCTTATTGTAAGACCAAGAAACAACGCAACGATAAGACTCATAAATATATAAATCGGGATATTTTCATTTTCGGAAAAAATGTAAATATTCGAATCGGGATCGGGGATATATCTTATGATAAACGAAAGGACAAACCCCAGCACAGGTGCTTCAAGGAGAGTCAGAAGCACATATTGCCGGTTGGAGATTTTACTCTTAAGATCCCTTGAAAAATATATTTTGAACTGGCTTAAAAGACCAGGTCTCTGAAGATTTTTATGTGGCAGCTCTTTTACTTCCTGAACCTCGGTAACCGGACGGTTACAGTTAAATGTAGCTGCCCATTCAGAGGGTTTGACTTTTCGTTTCTCGGTATAATTTCCGAATTCGTCGACAACCTGCGTTTCAATTATATTAAAAATTGTTTCCGGGTTCACATTTCCACAGGAGGGACATTCGCCCTGATTTGAATTGATCTGGACATCGAGTGTTTTGAAATAGATCACCGAGTCGACAGGATTGCCAAAGTAAGCCATACAACCTCCCTGATCGAGGATGATAACCTTATCAAACATCTTGAATATTTCAGAAGATGGCTGATGGATAACAGTAAAAACAACTTTCCCTTTCAGCGTAAGATCCCTGATCAGATCCATCAGGATTTCAGAATCTCTTGAGGAAAGACCAGAGGTTGGTTCATCGAGAAATAGCACCTGCGGCTCCCTGATCAGTTCCAGGGCTATATTCAATCTTTTCCTCTGCCCCCCGCTTATTATTTTATTAAATGGAGATCCGACCTTCAGTTCTCTTTTTTCGAGCAGTCCGAGGTTTGAGAGAGTTTGATCCACCAGAAGACCTATTTCCTCTTTTGATTTGTCTTTGAAGCACTGGCGCGCAGCAAAATACAGGTTATCAAACACTGTAAGATCTTCGATCAGAAGATCATCCTGAGGAACATATCCAAATACACCCTCCAGATCAGCGTTATCACCCGATACATCCAGCCCGTTTATCTTTATACTGCCCAGAGAGGGTTTCTGAATACCGCTCATGAGGTTCATTAATGTTGTTTTCCCTGAGCCACTGGCGCCCATTATCCCAATGAGCTTTCCCTCCTCAACTGAAAAACTGACATTATTTATTGCAGGTAGCCCTTCCATGAAGTAATAAGAAAGGTTTTCCACAGCGAAGGAAATTTTGTGGATAATTATATCGGAAAGAAAACTTGAACTTATGTCGCTGTAATAGATAGAATGCCCCTGTTGAGATTTAATTGAACCGCCCTTCGCAAAGGTGTAAACTTGTCCTGACCTTATTGGAAGACCGTTCAGATATAGCTGATCTGCTGATATATAACGAATAAAATAAAGATCAACACTTGCAACTCTTAAAATGATGATAGCCGTGCTATGGTAGCCGGTTACCATTTTCCTGCAAAGTTCACACTTCTGATCCTCAGGGGTAAGGTAAAGAATAGACGGATTCAGGAGATCCTCAGGGCTATCGTTTTTTACGAATTGTTCAATTGCGATAAATTCAGGAGTGGATATTTTAAATACTTCCGCAACCGTATTTATAATATTCATTCTCTGAAGAGTGAATTGGCGGCTGGTATTTACCAGCTCATAAAGCCTCATGAGAACAACAACCTTCTGTTCCTGGTTAAGAGTACGGTTAATCTTCTTGCATATTCCAAAAATTTTAACTGAATCTTTAACTGAAGGAGGTGTTGATTCTTTTATCACGGCTGTCTTCATTACAGGGCCGGCGTGTTCATCGAATAGAGTGAGGTATTCCTTGACAGTTTCCCGGGTAAGCTGTTTTTCGAGAAAGTCGGAAACGTACTTACGTTCATTCATGAGAATGCCGTTGTCCTGCTTTACGATCAGGGCAAATAATTCCATTAATGCTTTCAGAATCTGCTCACTCATATACGAACTGCGAATTCAACGATCTAAAGTAACGAAGTTAAAAAACTATTTCTTTATAGTTTTAGATGACGGCTTAATAAATTTTCTTGCAATCCAACCAGGAAGGAGCAATGCACCTACTACCAGATATGGATAATAACTGATTATCCTCCAGATTATTGCCATTGCCAGGGCCAAACTACCGGCAAAAGCAGGGTCTGCAGGGATCAGGTCAGAAATATAACGGCTCATTATGAGCTCGGCAAACCCACTTCCTCCCGGAGTAGGACTTATTATCATCATAATCCATGTGACGAGCTGCCGCGCGAAAATAAGCAGATGATCATTAATATTAAAAAATGCAAGCAGAATGGCATTCACAACCCAATACCGTGCTGTCCACGAAAGAATTGTTGCAATTACTGCTTTAACCCAGAAGGAAACGGGGCGTTTTTTCAGTTCATGGGAACTTTGTACAATGTCATCACCCGCTTTAACGGCAGCCTCATGCCATCTTCTGATAATGGGAAGTCTGAAAAAACTCAATATAGTTTTTCTTATTCCTTCCGGGTTAAAGAAAAGTCCGTATCCAACAAATAAGACCCATGTAAGAATTATACTGTAGCCAATAACTGTAAAAAGTACGAGTTCATTCAGGAAAGATACACTGGTTACCTGATGTGAAGTAGTAAAAAGTGTGGCACCCCCAACAACCAGCAGAATCAGCGGTAGCATTAAAACAAAATACAGTTCATCGAGAAATGAAGTTGCCAGAACGACTGCAGTGCTTCTCCCGACGGATATACCCTCTTTATTAAGAAAGACCACTGCAACTGCCGTACCTCCGACTGTGGAAGGAGTTATGGATGAAGTGAATTCCCACAGCATAATAACCCTGAACGCCTGAGTCCAGGTGAGATTTTGGTCAGTCAGAAGCCTTATTCTGATAATATAACCCAGATCTCTGAAAACCATGCAAAGCCATGCCACAATTAACCAGAAAACCGATCTCCATGTAAAGTTTAATCTGCTCAGAGCATCTGAATCTATTTCTCGCAGAATAAACCATACAACAATACCCAATCCTATCACTACGGGCAGGATTATCCTGCCTGGTTTTAGTTTACTTATAAGGTTATGTTGGCTTTGCGCGGTCATGAAATGTAAATTACCTAAAATAATAATTTAGACGGATTAAGCTGTTACAAATGTATCAAAAAATGAATGACCGGATGACACGTGCAAATGATTTCCGGTTTAACCCTAAATTAATACGATTCCGCAGGATATAAAGCCCGGTCTGCGATATTTATTTTTTCCTGATTCAGTCATCCCATTACTTTGCAACATGAGTTTAACTTAAAAAAATAAAAAAATGAAAACGAAAATGAATTCAGGTTGGGTATGGCTATTGTTTAGCATGCTGATAGTAATGCCTTCCCATGTAAATGCTCAAAGCGAAAAAGCAATCTCAAAAAAATACCTGAGCGGGTTGCCAAAAGGCCCCGTAAACAAGACACTTCAGAAATATACGATGATTGCAATATACACCAATCGTGACCTTTACGGTAAATTTATGGGCAAAATAAAGGTCTCAGGTGACTACACAAGAGGTCTCCCCGGCGATAGCTCGATGTGGAATAATGTGTATGTATCATCATCAAATAACTATACTGATCCTTTCCCTGCAGGGATTAAACAGGAATTCATGGAGAATTTCAAATATATTCCATCTGCAAATATGATGGAGGAAAAAGCCTTTAAATCATTCCCTTCATCACCCGATAATATCTATGCGCGGAATCTTATATGGGATATGATGTCGGCCGATATTTTTGCTTGGAACTATTATGATTCTTTAAAAATCAATGAGCCTTTCATAATTCCCGATATACATGGCGAATTCAATATGGCAGATATTGGCAATTATTCTCATAATAAAATATCTTTATGCTGGAAGGGAATAACTGAGTTTAGTGGTCAGTTATGCGCAATTATTGATTTTACCGCACTTGACAATAAGATAGAGCTGAATATACCGATGATAAAAACAAAAGGGACTGAACAATACTGGGGCACCGTACTCGTATCACTTAAAAATAAGGATATCGAGCATGCTGACATGTTCAGTGGAACTATCCAGGAGATTGAAGTCAAAGGAATGGCTGATAAGTTGCTCATTAAAACAATCAGGGAACTGGAGATAAAAAAATTATTATGGAACTAATATAAAACCGTTGAAATGGAAATACCTGAAATTTATAATATCCTCAATCAGAGGAAGCCCCTTTCTCATATTTCTTTTCTTGTTTTTTCATTGCTTGTCTCAGTAGTTCTGTCTGTCACAGGGAAAAATGAAAACTTTTCTTTCTCGCCTGGTGTTTTCATAATGCTGTTCGTCCAGCTTGAAGTTTTTATATTTCTCGGAACCAAATTGTTCGCGGATTTAACTTTCGACCAGAGTCCTGCGGAGATAACACGTATTGTGGTCTCCCGGTTTATTTTATTCATGTCGGGTTGCATGATTGCCTCCATGATCCTGTTTATTCTGCTTCAATATGCAGGTTTGCTCCTTGCGGGCGCAGATATCTCAAATGTGCCTGGTGACTTTTTTCATAATGGTATTCGATCATGGTTTAAATCCACGATAAAAGGTCTGTCGCTCGGAGGCGTGATCTTCATAGTATTGCTCTGGCAGGCATCTTTAAAAAGGGAACAAAAGCTCAGAGAAGAAAAACTAATATTTCAGAATGAAACATTAAAGAATCAGGTGAATCCTCATTTCCTTTTTAATAGTCTTAATACTTTATCATCATTAATTCCCACACAACCCGATGTTGCAGAAGAATTTACCAACAGATTGTCATCCATTTACAGGTATATTCTTGAATACAGTACCAGCGACCGGGTACCATTGAATATCGAGTTGGCATTCATTAAAGATTATTTCTTCCTGCATAAAATCAGGGATGAAGGAAAAATTCAACTTCAGGTCAATATCGATGAAAATGAAAAATATGAAATACTTCCTGTTTCCCTTCAGATTCTTGTTGAGAATGCCGTTAAGCACAATAAGGCAACTCGTGAAAGTCCCTTGAAAATTTCAATATATATTGATGATAACTTTATTATTGTTAAGAACAATCTTCAGAAGATGTCGGGGCAGATGAAATCAACTCAGGTAGGTTTGAAGAACCTCGGACAGAGAGTAAACCTGATCAGCCGTAAGGCATTGATCGTTGAAGAAACAGCTGATGAATTCATTGTTAAAATACCACTTCTGTGATGAATGTACTTGTAGTTGAAAACGAAAAGCCCGCAGCAGATAAGCTGGTAAGGTTATTAATGAAAATTGATCAGAAAATAACTATTCTGGGCGTTATAGAAACAGTGGAAGATGCAATAAACAGACTTCAGGAAAACCCTCAGCCTGACCTCATTCTCATGGATATCCAGCTTGACGACGGGACGTGCTTTGAGATATTTGAAACAGTAAAAGTTGATATACCTGTCATCTTTACAACCGCATATGATGATTATACCCTGAAGGCTTTCAAGGTGAACAGCGTCGATTATCTGCTCAAACCGATAGATGAGGAATTGCTCCGGTCAGCGCTTGCGAAATTCATGAAGCTACATGGAGACAATGATCCATTCAAAAGAGATTTCAGACAATTGATGTTTGAGTTTAGAAATCAGTATAAATCAAGATTTCTGATCAGGATAGGGGATAAGTACAAATCGGTACCTGTGGGTGAGATAAGCCACTTTCATATTAATGACCGTAGTGTTTTTCTGTCCGACTTCCATGGCAGGGATTATGGAATTGATTATTCCCTTGAACAGCTTCAGTCGATGGTGGATGCCCGGAAATTTTTCAGAATAAACAGGGAATGCATAGTCAATATCGATTCAATAACACTGATGCATAGCTATTCTTCGAGCAGGCTTCAGCTTACACTCAGGAATTCAGAAAAAAACGAACTTTTTGTGGTAAGCCGTGAGAAAGTGACGGAATTTAAGAAATGGATTGACAAGTAAGAGACGCCGGATTTGGGCGTCTCTGCTTCATTAATAACGATCAAGCCATCTGTATTTTCTTTTGCTGTCTCCGAATTTCAGCGCTGCAGTGAATTCATGTGAGCCGTATGTTACTCTTTGGAGCTTATTAAGTGAGAAATCGAAGGCATACCCGATAAACAGGCTAGCCCATTTTGAATTGGAAGGAAAGAATCTGAATCTGAAATTACTGATCATACTGCTCCCCGTCCTGTAAACTATTCCGGCCCAAATAATCTGACCATATATATACGTTAAGCCTATGTCGGTCTGCGGCATAAGCTGTTCAGAGATTTTGAAAAGGAATGTCGGCTCAATTTCTGATTTAGAGCCTGTATCAAAATCATAAGAGCCAAACAGATAATAGTGTCTGTCTGTTCTGAAATCCTTAGAGGCATAATCACCAGTCTTTACAGAAGCACGGGAAAGTTGCAAAGCAGAAAAACCAAAATCAAAACGGGGATTCAAGATATATACGCCAAAATCAACATCAGAGATGAATATTCCCCTGCGTAAGTTGTTATTTAACCAGGGTTCACCGGAATCTCCAAAACTGCCCTCATCTGCATTTATTCTAAAGTGATAACCAGCTAAGGCCATACCAAGTGAGAGCTGAGTATTCCCGTTAATCCAAACATTATACGAGTAGGCGAACTGAATGCCGGTCCGGTTTATCAAACCGGTTTTATCACTGTAGAGATTACAACCTAAACCAACTCTCCCGTCGCTCTTTGGCATATAAGTTGTCCGGTTCAGGAAGTTCTTTTTAATTCTGTATTCTTTCTTTAAAATCCTTGTCTGCCAGCTTAAAGAAAATGTCACCGGAGAGCCTGTAATACCTACCCACTGTTCCCTGGCAGTAATATTGAAACTTGTATATCCATCGCTGCCGGCATGCGCAGGATTAATCAGGAATTTGTTGTACAGATATTGACTGTATAAAGGCAGCTGCTGGCCGTAAAATACGACTGAGGACGCAAGAAGAACGGAAAACCAAAAAAATCTTTTCACCCGGCTTAAAAATTAAGTTAACGGACAATCGTTACACTTCCCATGATTGGCTTTGAATCATTATGCAGATCAATAATATAAAAATAAGAGTCAATAGGCAGATGATCACCATTTCTTTTCCCATCCCATGGATGCGCATAGCCACGTCCGGATTTCCATACACTCTGACCCCATCTGTTGAATACTTTATTTCAACATCAGGGTATCTTCCGATATTTGCAATATTCCATTCGTCATTAATGAGATCGCCGTTGGGAGAAAATGCTTCAGGAATAATAAGACTCAAAGTGACTATAACATGCCCCGATCTCACAGGTCCGGCGCACCCACTTAGGGAAAATTCCTGAACCTCGAGTAAAAATGTACCGGCGACATTCCAGGTATGGTAAAATTCATTGGTTCTGAATCCTGACTGGACTTCACCA
This sequence comes from uncultured Bacteroidales bacterium, assembly GCA_963792925.1. Lineage (GTDB taxonomy): Bacteria > Bacteroidota > Bacteroidia > Bacteroidales > VadinHA17 > LD21. Next base: position 263,312 of record CAWBYC010000008.1, read on the forward strand.
TCAATCCGCCAGATATAGGCAGAACCAGGAACAGGGTTTGGATCAACATTGTAAAGCTTTGTTTCTCCAATATATACATAATCAGGCATTGCCGACTGACCTGATGTTTCAGCATGGTTTAGTGTAACCAGGAGGAAAATTATGTACAGGTATCTTAGAGACACTTTAAAATTTGTGATTGTAAATCCGGGACGTGATTCAATTATGATAAATCGGTGAAGTCATAAGCTGGGACTGAACATTAACAGTCAGATTATTTGTAGTTACTTCGCCACATCCTCCATTCGCCGACTGTTTCAGGTGATACATGGTGTTCTGAGTCAATCCGCCTGGCTGATAGGTAAGACTATTAGCTCCCGGAACAGCCGTCCACGTGATCCCGTTATTTGTTGAGATTTCCCATTGATAAGTATATGGACCGGCGATGCCGCCGGGAGCTGTTGATGTAAGCAATGTCGGTACATCATTATAACAAATATTCTGATCTGCACTTGTTATTCCCGGAATCAAAGCGGGTAATACTGTGATCAAAATATCGACTGGCAGACCGGTGCAATTTGAATTTGATTCAATAACTCTTAAGGTGCACGTACCTGAGCCAGTCCAGTTAATTGAAATTAAGTTTGTAGTTGCCAAACTACTGATATTACCAGCTCCACCTGTCCCTGCAATTATACTCCAGGTGTATGTTGATCCTTGGGCCGGCATTACCCCGTATGATTCATCCGAGCTAAGACAGACAGTCATGTCGCCCGTATTCGTTAATGAACCTACCTGCCCCATTGTCTCTGAAACAGTGGCAAAGAGAAAGACCAGAAAAAGTATTCCGCTGAATAGCATTTCCCTGTGATGCATGTTTTTTTGTTGATTTTGTGCTTCCATGTCAATTTAGGTTAGTTATTACTATTATCGGTGATATATTGATGAAGTTAAAACCGGTTCCATGACAACAAGATTCCGGATTCGGGTAAAACTTGTTTCGATGCATGCAGGATCAGTTGCAGGTTGATTAAGTGTAGCAAAAGTTATCGAAATTCTGTATGAGCCATTCTGCGATGTAGTGGCATTTGAAATGATCAATTGTGAGGTAGTTGTACCGGCAAACACCGGATTATCTGAAAGGACTGTCCAACCAGACCCGCCATTACACTCCCACTGATAATTCAGGGGAATACCGGTGCTGAATACGGTATAGGTAATACTTCCTCCGCTGCAAATAGTGGAATTTACGACAGCAGGGGTAATATTTGTTATGGAGTTGATATGCAGAACAGCTGAATTTGAGACTGAAGTACCATAATCATCCGTAACCGTTACTCTGTACTCAGTTCCGTCAGTATTCAGGCCATACATTCCTATGTTATATACGGAAAGAGAGAAGTTATTTTCTCCGTCTATATCAGTAAAGATTCCTTCAGGCGGTCGTCGTTGCCATTGATAAGTTACAGTTCCGACTGATGCGGCAACTGAGACAAAAAATTGGACCAGGTTTCCGTAACAATCAGTCTGTGGTAAAGGTTGACTGATTATAGTCAGGGTCGAATCTGTCTGAATTAACAATGTTGTAAATAACACAATTGTCCACAAAAATTTCCTGAGACTGTCCACTCTGAACAGTTCAACAATACTTCCTGTCAGACTCATGTACATAAAATAATGCAGCTGTATGTCAAGCCTTTACAAAAAAAATCAAGAATATACGATAATTAACTGGCAGCGAAACCAGTTCAAAGTTAAAACATATTTTTAAAAAAAGAAAGAGCAATTTCGATCCGCTAAAAATGTTGCCTGACAGCACTTTTTTTTCAACAATATCAGCTTACCGGTCAAAATACTAAGTATTTCTTTGGCATACCAATGAAAAATGACCACTTTTGGGAAAAATCACGGAAGTCCAATTTTGCACAGAATTCTCGAATGAGTATGCAGGAAAAACTGAAAATACTAATTTGCGAAGACAACAAGCTGGCAATGAAGACTCTTTCATTCATACTTGAAAAGGAAGGGTTCATTTCTGAAACCGCTGAAGAAGGAAATAAAGCTCTTTTACTTCTCGAAAAAAATATCTATGACCTGATCGTCATGGATATTCATCTTCCGTTTCACAGCGGGCTGGAGCTTATAAGATATGTGAGGACTGATCTGAAGCTGAAAACTCCGGTGGTAATACTGACTGCATTCAGCGATCCTCAGATGCAACATCAATCAGGAGAATTGGGCATAAGTGGCTATATAATTAAACCTTTTAATCCGTCTGATCTTATACAACAAATAAAATCCATCCTCAAAGTTTAAACATGCGAAGACAGTCCATTCTCTATGCCATTGCAATATTCCTTTCCGGTCTTTTGAACATATTGCCTGCATTCTCACAAAATGAGGTCAACCCGGAGACAGAATACCTGCGTATAAGAGAAATTGCCTTTCAGGGAGATTATGACACAGCGGCAGTCATGGCTCGCAAACTGGTTAATAGCTTTCCAACTTATGGCGATGCGCGGATCCTTCTCGGACGTATCATGGCATGGCAAAAAGATTATGTAAATGCTGCTGCGGTAATAGATACTTTGCTTTTAACCGAGCCCGGCAATGAAGATGCTCTTTCAGCCAGAAGAGACATATCCCTGTGGTCAAAGGAAAACTCACCGGTTTCAACTGATATAAGGGCAGGTTATTTTTTCGACACGTTTTCGCAACCATATTCACGTTTCTGGCAGGTTTTTAAGGCAGGAGCAGGACATAAATTTGCCTGGGGCCCAGCATCCGCAGGGGTTAATGCCGGTAACATAATAATTGGTAATCCCTCACCACGGGAATCCACCGAACTGCAGTTTGAGGTGGATGCATACCCAAAACTGAGTGATAAAAATTACGCATACCTTGCTTATGCTTATAGTCCCGGAAAATACTTTCCCCGGCATCGGGCTGTTTTTGAACTATGGCAGATTTTACCGGCAGGTTTTGCAGTTTCAGCAGGGTTAAATTACTATTATTTTGACAGGAATATTTTCATTGGAATGATGTCAGTTGAAAAATATCTGGGAAAATACTGGGTCTCACTGAAAGGTTTTGTTTATTTCAAGGATAATGGGCCCACAACATCAGTCTACCTAAATGCCAGACGCTATTTCACCGACAAGAATTACCTTCAGCTTACCCTCGGTACAGGAACTGCCCCTGACGAGCCATTCGATCTACAGACAAACATAATGCGTTTCCACGCAAACAGCATACGGCTTGCGTACAATGTTTCACTTTCCTCACGTCTCATAATGAGACTTAATGCCGGATATTCAAGGGAGGAATATGAGGATAAGATATGGAGAAACAGATTTGAAGGCGGAGTTAATTTAACTTATGCCATTAAGATGAAATGATGAGGTATTCACTTCTATTGATATTGTGCCTTTTAATACCTGAACGCGGTCGGGCTTATAGTGAGCCAACCGAACACGTTGCACTTGTTTTAAAGGGGTTTGAGACTTCATCAAAAGACAATTATCCGATACAACTGGGAGCGTTTAAAATCAGATTTAACGCGGAAGCTCTTTATAATAAGGTTAAAGAAACAAGTGATGTTGATGCCAAAATTGTAAATGAGGATGGTTACTATAAAGTACGGATAGCCCGCTCAGCTGCAAGTAAAGGAGCTGGCAGTCTCAGGAAGGATGAAAAGCCGGTTGTGGTGAAGCTGGCAGCTATCGATACAGTAAAGAATAATACTAATATAGATAAGAACCTGTCATCAATAGTTATCGATTCTATTTCTGCTGATACAATTTCCGGTAACACTCTGAAGGATAGTCTCAAATCGGGAAATACCCTGAAGGCTGCCGGCAGGCTGGCAGCCGCATTCAAAAATATTTTTATCATTAAAGGCGAAAGCCCTTGGCTCCGGAGAATAAATTATTTCGGGAAATCACTGGTATTTGTCAACGCATTGATATTCGCTATTATAATATCCATTTCTTCAATGATAGTTTTACTGTTCGTTATCCTTATGAACAGGAGAAAAATGGAAAAGGAAGAGATTTTACATCAGTTTCTGATGGAAAAATACCAGGGACTGATAATTGATTATTTATTCGGATCTGCTACACCCGACTCATTCCTTAAAATAGCATCCGATACGTACAGGCGACAGGTTTTGATCGACCAGATGATAGATGTCAGTATAAACCTCAAAGGCGAGGAGAGCAAAAAACTGATAGAGCTATATCTGCTTCTTAATCTTGATAATGATTCAATGAAAAAAGCTTTTGATTACCGGTGGCATCTAAAGATAAAGGGATTCCGCGAACTGGCATTTATGAATATCAGGAAGGCTAATAGTGAAATAACCAGGGCCCTTGATTCATCGAATGATATCCTCAGGATGGAAGCCCAGATAGCTCTTGTACATCTCAGCGACGAGAATCATTTTGAATTTCTGTCGGATCTCAAATCGCCATTCTCATTGTGGGAACAGATTACACTTCATGATCTGATAATTCAGCATAACATTCCGCTCCCTTCATTTCAAAAATGGCTTATTTCCACAAATCCAACAGTTGTGATGTTCTCGCTGCGGATGATCAGAGAGTTCAGGCAGATGGAAGCTGAAGAAAAAGTCAGGGATACCCTCCTGCATCCCAACGCCCAGGTCAGGTTTCTCGCTGTGCAGGTTGCTGGTGACCTCAATATGCGCTCCACGCTGGATGCCATGAAGAGCATGTATAAGAATCAGGATTACAAAATCTGTCTCGAGATAGTAAAATCCATGGCAAAGATGCCTGATCCCTCAATGATGGGATTCCTGAAACTGGTGCTTGACAAGGAGGATGATGTTCAATTGCAGATTGAGGCCACTAAGGCAATAGAAAACAATGGAGAAGAAGGTGTTAAAGCCCTTGTCAAACTTATGAAATCGGAATATAAAAACTATAGTATCATTATCAGACACGTACTTGACCGCAGGATATTTTAAAAACCATGGGATTTATTTTTGCACATATCATTTTTATCGTCACTCTGATCCTTTTCGGGTCGTACCTCATGCTTGGGATCTTCTCAGCTATAGCACTGCGGAAGTACCTTCGAAAAAACAGCTATGTCAATTACAATTCATTGGTACTGTCACCTTTGAGTCCCAAGATTTCAATCATAGCTCCTGCTTTTAATGAGAGCAAAAACATCATCGATAATGTCCGTACGCTTCTCTCATTATACTATAATAATTTTGAAGTTATTCTTGTAAATGACGGATCGACAGACAACACTTTTGATAAAATAAGAGAGGAGTACGAGCTTACCAAGGTTAATTATTATTTCGATTATCATTTACCGTGCGAAAGGATAAGAGGAGTTTATAAATCAATAAATCCGTCTTACACCCGTTTAACCGTGATCGACAAAGTCAATGGCGGCAAAGCCGACTCTCTCAACGCAGGAATAAATATCTGTCAGAGCAGCCTGTTCGTCTCAATCGATGCTGATTCCATTATAGAAGCCGATTCAATCCTGAAACTGGTAAAACCATTTCTTGAGGAAAAGGAGAAAAAGGTTATAGGAGCAGGAGGGGTAATCAGAATTGTCAATTCATGTGAAGTGGAACGTGGCCAGATCCGTGAGATTCACCTTCCTCATAAGATTCTGCCGCGTCTGCAGGTTCTTGAGTATACACGTGCATTTCTTCTGGGGAGAATGGCCTGGAGCGAACTGGACGGGTTGATGCTGATCTCGGGAGCCATGGGTATCTTTGACCGCGAAACCGTAATCAAAGCTGGTGGATACAGTATTAAAACAGTGGGAGAGGACATGGAGCTCGTGCTGCGTATGCGGCGAAAGATGGCTGAAGATGGTATAAAATACGAAGTGACCTATATCCCCGATCCTCTTTGCTGGACGGAAGTCCCGGCTGGAATGAAGTCACTGCGTAAACAACGAACACGATGGACCAGAGGACTTGTCGAATCACTGTGGGCGCATCGGAAAATATTCTTTAACGGCACCTATGGCCGTCTTGGACTTCTTGGTTATCCATATTGGTTTTTCTTTGAATGGTTGTCGCCTCTTCTTGCTTTTTCCGGATTTGTCTATACAGTTTATCTTGTTATCAGACATTCAATGAACTGGCCTTTTTATCTTCTGCTTTTTCTGTTCGTTTACACTTTTGCTGTGTCCCTATCAGTATGGGCGATACTTTTCGAGGAAATAACATTTCATAAATATAAAAAGAAGAGGGATGTCCTGAAACTGGTATATGCTGCTATGGTTGAACCTTTCTTTTACCCTATGCATACTATTTTTGCGGTGCGGGGCAACATAGAAGCACTTCTGGGTAAAAAAGCCTGGGGTACCGCAGAACGCAAGGGATTTGATAAGAAGAAACAGAAAAAGGAACGCAAACTATCAGTGCGTCAGTCGGCGAAGTCAGCAAAAGACGCTAATTCAGTTTTAACTACCTGATATGATTTTTTCTCCCTAAGGATGGTTTTAGGTGTGGTGAACCAATGATCCCAGTTATACCTGCTGGTTGAAGAAGTGACATCTCCTTTGTAATAAACCGAAACGCCAATTCCATCTGACTGAGACGATAGTATTTCAAATGTCCATCCTCCGTCATATGAGATTGCGCCGTCATTTACTCTCATCTGAGTGGGATCATAAAAATAAAGCATCGTCCACGGCATCCTCACTTTTATTTCGTTTCCTGACCATGCGACAGCGGATCTCTTTCCGGGTGTGAAATCGCCGGCATTTTCCATAGGCAGCCGGCCGATGTGTGATTTTGTAAGGAACTGACCATCGTTGTACCACTCCATCTCATTCCAGGATGCTCCATCGGATACAGTGCTCTTGTACTTTTGTATCAGTGGATCAGTCAAATTAAACCTGGGTGTAAAACCGTTCAGATCGTAAGCTCTCGTTACATAATGCAATGCAGTATCATTCCCAAAAACCATTGTCAGGAGAAATTCCGATCTGTTGCTGAGATGTTTTCCGTTAGGAAGTACCGATTCACCGGTGCCGCTCAGATATGTATCAAACGCAACCATCATCGTATCGCCAATAACAAATGATGATGGAGTTTCAATATTAAGATAGAAATAACCATTATCATTTGTTGCTTTAATGGCTTTTATTTGTCCCGAAGGTTTATCCATAGTATAAGAGATGGGTGGATCTGTATGGGTCTGATCGAATGTGACGAGCCCGAAATTTTGTTCCGGTGATGTCACATTATGCCAGAGCTGCCTGGTAGGTACCAGAGCGCCGGATGAAAAGAATCCGAAGGCTTCAAGATAAGCAACTACCCATGTAGGCTTGAACCACTCATCCATCCAGGAGAACATGAAACCACCTGCACATCCTGCATTTACTATATTATGAAGCAACCGTATATCTGTTTCACCCTGCTGTTGTTCTGAATAGCCTCCGTGATCCATGTTACTGTATGACTGGTGAGCGCTACCCCAGCTTGAAGGAACACCAAATTCTCCAATCACAAGAGGTATGCCGGAGTAATGATTTTTAAGATCATCAAGGTAACCGAGATAGCTGTCGCGTCCAAGCTCATCGCTGTACGCCTGATAGGAGGGCTGCTGACTGATGAAATTTGGATAATAGGAATAGGCATGATAGCATGCGAAAAGCCCGGCCTGTAAATTTTTTCCTTCAATCTTGTTAATATCAAATGATGCCTTGTCTTCATCGGAGAATATTTCAGTCGGATGATTCAGCGGATCAAGAGTCGGCCAGCTCGAAATGCTGACAGGCCTTCTTACTGAGTAAGCCTGGGCTTCAAAGGAAACCGTTTCATCAAGCATATGGGTTGCAAAGACTTCAGTTGCGGTACCACCTGTAATACTGAATTGATTACCTGTGTAAGTTGTGCTGGTTTTGTGGAACTTATCAGTGGAATCCACTTCCTGCGGACTGATTTCTCTCCCTATTATATATGCTGCGGTCCATCTTGAAACATCAGTAAGATATCTGCCATAAGATTTTCCCGCTCTGAGTGCAATGTCGTTATTGCCATGTATGCAATTAACTACTTCCCGGATCTCGTTAGTGAAAGAAGTTGTGCGGTTCGTCAGATCATATGAAGAAGGATCAGATCCGTCTTCTACTTCTTCTAACCAGATACCCTGAAAGAGAAGGAGCGGTTTTCGCGGGTTACGCTGATTATACTCAGCCAGTTTCTCATAAAAAGCAGGAGGATGAAGAGTATAAATCCTCAGGCTGTTGAATCCTGCCAAAGCCATCATATTTATCCACTTTTCATACATGTCAGGAGTAATAGCGTAAGCAATTTCCCCGGGGAAACAACCGGGAGGGGATGATCCCAGATTAATTCCTTTAAGAATCAGAGATCTGTAATCCGAACCGGTATTCATGGCAATATAATCGCCATCGGTTTTAAAGGGCAGGGCAGATTTCTTTGCGAGCTCAAAATCTATTATAGTATCCCTGCCAATTGTTATATCAGTAAGCCGTACAGGGTAATAATCTGTGCAGGTCACACCGGTTATAACCGGAAAGCGATCGCTGCTTGTAGGTGAAGCTGTCATTGGAGGGAGCGAGACAGGTTCAAGCGCTGTGCCGGCCGAATATGTGGAAAATCCGGCTACTTTAATGAGTTTTCCCGACTTATAAGTGCCTTTGAACGATATGGTGTAAATATAAAATCCCGAGCGTTGTGAAGAACCGTTCTGATTTGTTCCATCCCATATTATCCGGTAGCTTCCGGCTCCGACTTTATCGAAGGCAATTTCCTTTACTTTCTTTCCTGATAAATCATAGATGGCCAGCCTGACGTCGCCTGTACTAGTGATAATAAAAGGAATATTTACAGAATTCGAGAATGGGTTTGGGTAAGGGACTCCGGCTTCCAGCAACCCATTATTATTATATATGCCTGAGATTCTCAGAGAATAGGTGCCATCGGGGCTGCTGATCCCTGCATATACGGCTTTTCCGGCAGTCATAGATACTTTTGCGTTAGGTATTGCTTTTCCGGTCGCGTCTTTTATTGTGCCTGTAACGGTATAATCGTGTGCGAATAGATGCCCTGAGCTCAGAAACAAAGCAGATAAGATGAATAAGAATATTTTCAAATGCAATTTCAGAACTAATATCATCAGAGAAATCAGGTTTTTGAAAAATCAAATGTAGCAAAAAGATACAAAGTCGAGCAGAAATAAAAAAGACAGTCACAACTTGCGTATATAACTGTCTGATTATTTCCGTGGAGATTAGGGGAGTCGAACCCCTGACCTTCTGGCTGCCAGCCAGACGCTCTAGCCAACTGAGCTAAACCCCCGAAAATAAAACACTTAAAAGTGCCGACGCTCTAGCCTCCCGATAGCTATCGGGATGAGCTAAACCCCCGAAGAGTTGGTAAATGTAATAATAAAATGGAAAGGAGCAAAGGATGTATTATGTATTATAGGCGATAGGCGATGTATTTGGCACAGGGCACAGAGCACAGTGCACAGGGAAAGAGCCTGACGCCTGATGCCTGATGCCATGGCTTAATAACCCGCTGGCGCCGATTTGCATCCGGTGCCAAAACAAGTTACGTGCAGGATCACATCGCCTATCGTATAATACATATTACATTTCTCAACCTTAACCTTAGCCTCTGGCTGATTATTATGATTTCCTTAACATTATAGTTTTGCGGGAAACACCAGTATTTTGTAATTTTGCCCAACATTTTGCAAAAACGGGGTGTTCTTTCACTCCCCGGGTATAAAATGTGATGAAAAGGAACCAAGAATGTACGATAATCTTAGGAAGGTACTGGATTTTGATGATCTGCTTTTTGAAAAGCGGAACAAAGATTATGGTGCCTATCAGCTTCGCAAAAAATACAATGCCGTCGTTATCGCAGGTATTATAATTGCCTCAATAGTTGTCACTTTAGCCGTAATCATTCCATTCATTATTTCCTCACGTACTGATAATGTATTATCCGGAAGCAGGGGGTTTACACAGCTTCAGATGGAAAACCTCGAGCCCCCTCGTGAGGAATACTATGTTCCTCCTTCGCCTCCGCCTCCTCAGTCAGTAAAAGTTGAAGAGATCATAAAATATGTACCTCCCAATGTTGTAGACAGTGTTCCTCAAATGGAAAAAACACAGCTTTCAACCGATGAATATATAAATCAGACAACTGATGAAAGGACTGATGAGTTTGGCAAGGGGGCAGGTGAAAATCTAAATTCGGGGCAGGCTGGTACTATTAGTGACGAACCTTTCTTTCTTGTTGAAGTAATGCCGTCGTTTAAGGGAGGAGGACTGGAAAAGTTCAGGGATTGGGTAAACAAGCATACCAACTATCCCCAGGCTGCCTATGACAAAAAAATACGAGGTACCGTATTCCTTACCTTTATTGTGGAAAAAGACGGATCTGTCAGTAACGTAACAGTTATAAAAAGTGTAGATCCTTTATTGGATTATGAAGCTGTAAAAACTATATCCGAATCCCCTAAATGGACACCCGGTCTTCAGAGGGGAGAACCGGTACGGGTACGATATTCCATCCCATTGAATTTTATGTTTTGAAACATAAAATTCAGAGAGAGAAGATGTTGTAAATATTTGCATTTTCAATGTTTTTCTTATCTTTAGCCACATCTATATTAAATATTAATCATATGAAAAGAATTGTACCCTTTTTCTTTGTCCTGACCCTGCTTCTTTCAGGTTGTGGTTCCTCAAAGAAACAACTTCAGAAAGGCAATTATGACGCAGCTATTCAGAAAGCAGTAAAGCAACTTCGGAAAGACCCGACTGATATAAAGCAGATAGATATTCTCGATCAGGCTTACAGAGTTTCAAATGACCAGGATAATGAACGTGTCAGATTCCTGAAAATGGAAGGAAAACCCAATAACTGGGACGAAATATACCTCGTTTACAGGGCTTTGAATGACCGTCAGTCACTGGTAAAAACTGTAAGCCCACTGAACAAAAACGGACGATCCATTGACTTCGCGTATGTTGATTATGTTCCGGAAATGGTGAATGCAAAGCGTAAAGCCGCAGATTTCTATTTTAGCCACGGGACTGAACTGATGAAAAGCAATATAAAAGAATCATACAGGCAGGCTTTCGCAGAATTTCTCAGAGCAAAAGAATACGTCGGAGATTATGAAGGAATCGACGCGAAAATCCAGGATGCAAAACTGATGGGAATGAGCAGGGTTTTTGTTTCAATTCAGAACAACTCGATCATTAAATTCCCAAAAGAATTTGAGGACGACCTTCTTGCCCTCGATTTTCCCCGATTGAATTCCGAATGGGTTGAATACTATACCCAGGATCTTAACCCGAATACACAATATGATTATTATGTAAATGTGAATATCAAAAATATTGTGGTTAGTCCCGATCAGTCAGTACAGCGAGATTCAGTAATTAAGAGAGATCTGGAAGATGGGTTTTCATATGTTCTCGATAAAAAGGGGAATGTTATGAGAGATTCTCTTGGAAATGATATCAAGCAGAAAAAATATAAGACAGTACAGTGTGCGCTTGTTGAAACAATTCAGACAAAAGCCTGCAGGATTGATGGTGACATTGAAGTTATTGGGATGAACCCTAATAAGACTCTCAAAAAAGATCCGATAGGCGCCCAGTCAAATTTTGAGAATATTTCATCTCGTGCCCTCGGCGATGTACAGGCTCTTAATGCAGCACAACTTGCCAGAACAAAAACGGCAATTGTTCCTTTTCCCACAGATATTGAAATGATCATACGTTGCTCCGAGTCCCTTAAAAACGCAATAAGGGGTGCTATACAGAGTAACAGAAGGTTTATACTATAGGCTTTCTTTTTAACCACAAAGTCCCTCGCCTATAAAAAATAGGAACTTCAAGATTAATAACTTTATATACTAACATTGAATTAGGTCTCTTTTATACGATTACCCCCTTTCTAATTTCCCCCAAGGGGGAAAGGTTGCCACGGTTTCAGACACTACCCTGTACCAATTCGGAGCTGACTCCTTCCCCCCTGGGGGAAGGCTGGGAAGGGGGTCAAAGCTCTCGAGAAGGAAGCAAGTTATATAATAGGTCACAAAGGTTATTTGATCTCTAACTTTGTGTTCTTTGTGCTTATCTTTGTGACGTCATAACTTACTTCCTCCAAAGACGCAAATTGATTTTCGAGCGACGGACGGACAGAGTTATGAATCTTGAAGTCCCAATATTTGATTGGCGAGGACTTTGCGGTTATTGGATTTCATGATGTTGAAGTATTTTATTAAGGAAGAAAGAATGATTGAAACAAAAAAATCCCTTGAAAGAGCAATCCTTATAGGGATCATATATAACGGACAGGATGAAAGAGAAGTTGAAGATTACCTGGATGAACTGGCATTCCTCACCGAAACAGCAGGAGCGGAGCCGGTAAAAAGGTTTACCCAAAAACTTGGGAATTCTGATCCCCGGACATTTGTGGGGTCAGGAAAAATAAAGGAGGTAAGCGCCTTTGTTGGCGACAACAACATCGATATCGCAATTTTCGACGATGAACTAACCCCAAGCCAGATCAGAAATATCGAAGAAGCTTTGGGCTGCAGAATTCTTGACAGGACCAACCTGATACTCGATATATTTGCGAAGCGTGCCCGCACTTCTCATGCACGCACGCAGGTCGAGCTCGCACAGTACAAATACCTGCTTCCGAGACTTACTGGTATGTGGACACATCTTGAGCGGCAGCGGGGAGGTATTGGGCTGAGAGGGCCAGGGGAGACAGAAATTGAAACCGACCGAAGGGTTATCAGAGACAGGATCACTCTCCTCAAAGAACAACTTAAGAAAATTGATACCCAGATGGCGACCCAGCGTAAAAGCAGGGGAAAAACGATTAGAGTTGCACTGGTTGGTTATACAAATGTCGGAAAGTCGACGATAATGAATCTCCTAAGTAAATCGGATGTGTTTGCCGAGGATAAGCTTTTTGCCACACTCGACACTACTGTGAGGAAAGTTGTGATAGGAAATCTCCCATTTCTGCTTTCAGACACTGTGGGGTTTATACGCAAGCTTCCTACTGATCTTGTAGAATCTTTTAAATCAACTCTTGATGAGGTAAGGGAATCTGATCTTCTGGTACATGTGGTTGATATATCGCATCCCGCCTTTGAGGAGCAGATTAAAGTTGTAAATAGTACATTGAAAGATCTCGGAGTGTCGGAAAAACCTCTGATAATTGTTTTTAATAAAATTGATTCATTTTCATATACGGAAAAGGATGAGTATGATCTTACTCCTTCAACGAAAGATAATTTTTCAATGGAGGATCTGAAAAAAACGTGGATGTCAGGCGATGAGCATCATTCAACAGTTTTCATTTCAGCAAAAACAAAAGAGAACGTTGAGGAACTCCGAAAACTTCTTTACGAAGAGGTGAAAAAACTGCATGTTAAACGGTATCCATTTAATGACTTTCTGTATCTGACTGAGTCTCCCCGGGATTGAATTAATGGATTTCTTCTTAATAAAGGTTGTTAGAAGCCATATACTCCGCAATCTGAACAGCGTTTGTTGCAGCTCCTTTCCTGATATTATCAGAAACGATCCAGAGATTAAGACATTTTTCCTTTGACAGATCCCGTCTGATCCTGCCTACAAAGACTTCATCCTTGTTATGGGCATGAATAGGCATCGGATATTTGTTTTCTGCAGGATTATCATATACGATCACACCCGGGAAATCATTCAGCAATTTAATGACATCCTCTATTTTGAAATCTTCAGAGAATTCAATATTTACAGCTTCTGAATGACCTCCGACAACAGGTATCCTGACAACGGTAGCAGTAACCTGTATCGACTGATCCTCAAGTATTTTACGGGTTTCATCAATCAGTTTCTGTTCTTCTGTAGTGTAACCGTCGGCCTGAAATGAGCCTCCATGAGGAAAACAGTTCATGTCAATCGGATGTGCATAAACCATATCACCTTTGATCCCGGCTCTTTCATTCTCCATCTGGGCAACAGCTTTTACACCGGTACCTGTCACTGACTGATAGGTGGAGATTACAAGCCTCTTTATATTATATTTTCTGTGAAGAGGAGCAAGCGCCATCACCATCTGTATTGTTGAACAGTTTGGATTCGCAATGATCCTGTCCCCTTTTTTAATTACATGGCTGTTTATTTCAGGCACTATCAGTGGTACATTCTTGTCCATCCTCCAGTAAGAAGAATTATCAATTACAACCGTTCCGTTTTTTGCAAAAACAGGCGCCCATTCCTTTGAAGTTGAAGCCCCGGCCGAGAAGATGGCGAATTCAGGTTTAGCTTCAACAGCTTCCATAACACTAATTACCTTAACAGGTTTCCCTTTGAACAGAATCTCTTTGCCAACAGATTTTTCGGAGGCAGCAGGTAATAAGTCAGATATCGGGAAGTTTCTCTCCTCGAGCACTTTCATCATCGTTCTTCCTACCATTCCTGTGGCTCCTACTACAGCAGTTTTCATAATAATTTGTTTGGAATAAAATAAGTTATTGCATAAATTTACTAGTAATAAAACTGTCAAAATTAACTTTTTTTTTCAAATCGTCCCGCTGCATGAAAAAAGTTATTTTGCTGGCTCTGCTTATGCCCATGCAGGCATACGGCCAGATCATTTATGACTTCGAATCTCAAAGTCTCGCAAATTGGGTTCAGAGTTATGAAGAACACTGGAAGGCGGATACTGTTTCTCACCTTTCAGGTATGTCCTCATTGCATCATGTTTATGACAATCCTGATGCCGGGGCAGACCAGATCGCTGTAAGTACAAGGAATCTGCATCCGGAGGAAGGTGTTACCCGGTGGTCATTCATCGTGCGCTACGGCTATGATCCATCCGCCCAGAACAACTGGTCAGTATTTCTGATGTCAGATGTTGGTCCGCCAGATATGTCAGCTGACGGCTCTGCAAACGGGTATGCCGTTGGAGTGAATCTGACAGGTTCGGATGATACCTTACGTATCTGGAAAATAAAAGGCAGCCAGGTTATTACAGTTGTTAAAAGCCCGATAAACTGGCAGAATGATATCGGAACAGTCGCCCCTGTAAAAATAATTATTGAGAGATCTTTAAGCGGAAACTGGATGTTAACAGTCATCGGGATTGCCGGAAACATTATCGGTACCGGTTCAGGGAGTGATAATGAACTTTTTGGAGCCGGATGGTTCGGTATTTACTACAGATACTCATCAACGCGCGACAGGCTGATTTGGATCGATGATATTGAGATCGGGGGGAATTTTTATGAGGATACCTCGCCTCCTGTTATAACGGGATGTGCGGCAATTGGCACGAACTCGGTATCTGTCAGGCTGGATGAAGAGCCGGCATCAGGGATGTTAGTACAAAATATTTCATTAAACAATGGAAACAAAGCAGTTTCAGTATTAGAAAAAGATAATCTCACGTACCTGATCGAATTCAAAGATAAGATTTTAAACAGATCAATAAACAGTTTGATTATTAATAATATATGTGATATATCAGGTAATTGTTCATCTGCTATTAAATATGACTTCTCTGCCGCGTGGGCGGAAACGGGTGATGCCGTAATATCCGAGATCATGGCGGATCCGACACCTGAGGTATCACTGCCCGGAAAAGAATATATTGAAATTACAAACAGAACCAAATATCCGCTTAACCTCAAAAACTGGAGTCTGTCGACTGAAAGCCAGACTTCCCTTATCCCTGAAGCAACTCTGCCTTCTTCAGGTATTTGTATTTTGTGTTCCCGTGCAGACACTGTCCTCTTTAAAAAATTTGGCAGGGCGATCGGGCTTAACCAGTTTCCTTCACTCACCGACGCTGGAAGGATCCTCCGGATTTCTGACAGCACGGGCGCCTTTATTCACGGAGTAGATTACTCTCCGGAATGGTACAACGATGACTTAAAGTCAAATGGCGGATGGTCACTCGAGATGATTGATACAGACGTACCATTCGATGATAATGGAAATTGGACAGCTTCAGTTTCAAAAAACGGAGGAACGCCCGGAATGATAAATTCTGTCTCAAAAAGTAATCCTGATCTGGTTTTTCACGGAATTGAGAATGTCTTTGCTGATGACAGCGTAACGGTCCGTCTTAAACTATCAGAGCCTGTATTTGATCTGACCGTCAATAAAATCAATATTTCCCAGGAGACAATAACCGATATCAGTCAGATCGACGCTCTTCAAAGGGAGTATCTTATTAAACTGGATCACCCGCTTAAACACGCAGTGGTTTATCAGATCGAGATGCCGGATGTTTTTGATTTTGCGGGGAATATTATTGAAATAAGTAATTTAAGATTTGGTTTGACTGAGATCCCTGTTCCCGGCGACATACTTTTTAATGAGCTGCTGTTCAATCCTTATCCGGGAGACGCAGATTATCTTGAATTGGTAAATAACTCAGGGAAAACTCTGGATGCCTCAAGACTGAGTGTTGTATCGGTAAATGAAACAGGCGATACTTCAGAACCTGTGCCTTTGTCGGAAGAAAGAAAATGTATCCTGCCTGGAGAATATTATGCGATTACAACGGATGTGAAGAGTATTCTTCAAAGATATTTTTCAGCCTGTCCCTTTAATCTTTTTGATAGCTCGGCTCTTCCATCGATGCCCGACGATAAGGGGCATCTTATTCTTTATAGCAGGGAACTGGAAAAGATAGATGAGCTTCAATATGATGAAAAAATGCATTATTCGCTTTTATCGTCAAATGAAGGTGTTGCCCTTGAAAAATCAAATCCGGTTTCGGAATCGCAGGTGAGAGCGAACTGGAGATCAGCATCTGAGACGTCGGGGTGGGGGACTCCCGGGGCGCCTAATTCAGTTTATACAGAAAGTCCTTCAAGTTCGGCAGAAGTTGTCTTTTCTTCAACAAAAATCAGTCCGGATAATGATGGTAATGAAGATTTTCTTACGATTAATTTAAATCTGCAGGGAGGCGGCAATGTGGTTTCTGTTACGGTTTTTGATGAGGCAGGAAATTATATCAGAAAGATAGTTTCAAATCTTTTTGCTGGCAGCAGCGCATCACTCATCTGGGACGGAACGGCGGCTGATGGTTCCTTTGTCAGGTCTGGGATTTATATAATTCTAATAACATCGTATAATGATACAGGGAGGACAGGGAAGTGGAAGAAAGTTTGTACTGTGGCAAGGAGATAGGAATCATTAAAAACTTACACAGAGTTGCACGGAGTCCCGATAGCTATCGGGACACAGAGTTGCACTGAGAGAATCCAGAAGTCTATCCTTTATACAAATTTCTTAAATTGACAATTTCATTATGTCTTTTATAAACTCACCCCCTTCCCCTCTCTGCAAGCAAAGAGGGGAGATCTCATTGATAAAGATTTAATTATGATGATTAATTCTCTACTTTCCAGGAAGTTTTTATCTCAATCCAGAGCGAAAATGATGATTAGTTAAAACTTCTAAGAATTGATTTATAATATTCAGTATATCTGTGACTTGCCCCCTCTTTACGAAGTAGAGAGGGGGTTGGGGGTGAGTATAAAAAAGCCGGGTTTGTGTTCCTTTGTGGTTAATGGATTTCTTTTTTTCTATTACATGCTCGAAATCATCTCCGTCATAATAGTCGTCATTCGGGATTCGGTTTTTGCAGCTTCATTCTGAACTGATTCGTGGGTTGTATATTCTATCTTGCCTTCAACGCCCAGATCGGTTATGACGCTCACGGCAAAACAAGGTAAACGCATATGACGTGCAATGATAACCTCCGGAGTAGTTGACATTCCGACTGCGTCGGCTCCGATAATCCTGAAGTATTTATATTCGGCGGGTGTTTCAAAAGTCGGGCCACTTGTTGACAGGTATACACCTTTATGTATTCTGATTTTATTCTTTTCTGCAATCAAAAGCGCCTTTGTTACAAGGGATCTGTCATATGCCACTCCCATATCGGGGAACCTGGCTCCGATCCTGTCATCATTTGGCCCGATCAATGGATTTGGTAAGAGATTTATATGATCTGTGATGATCATGATGTCACCGATCTGGAAATCAGGATTTACACCACCTGCGGCATTGGAGAGGAAAAGACATTTAATGCCGAGATACTTTAGAACCCTGACAGGAAGAGCCACCTGTTCATGTCCATACCCCTCATAATAATGAAATCTGCCCTTCATCGCCACAATTTTTCTGCCCCCGAATTCACCGAATATAAGTTTACCGGCGTGCCCTTCAACAGTTGAAATCGGGAAATTTGGAATGTCCTTATAGTCTATTTCGATGCGGTTTGCAATTTTTGCTGTAAGTTCCCCAAGTCCTGTTCCAAGAATAATTCCTGCATCAGGGTTTAAAATCCCCCTGGCTCTCAGAAAATCAGTTGTTTCGATGATTTTTTCTAACATAGTCAATTATCAGATTATCAAACTCTTCCTTATCCTCATTCAAAAAATAAATTCCGATAGGAATATAAAAAAATGCCGATTTCATCGGTTCTGCAATATTAATAATTTCCCGCAATCTAACTGCATCTTTTTCAGTTGTAAACAGATACCGGTTTTTTGATTTAAGGGTATTAAAAGCTGTTGAGATATCATTCAGATCATTTTCGATGAAATTATGGTGATCGGAAAATGAGAGATGGATTATTTCGGAATAACTCTTTTGTAAGTGTTCTTTCAAAGGCTGAGGATTTGCAATCCCTGTTATAAGCACAATGCCACAGTCAGTTTGCTCGGCGATAGTTGCTCTTTCATCGAAAACCGGAACGGGAGAGTTGTATGTGAATGATGTAAAATACAGATTCTGATATTCTGACTTGTTCATTTCTTTGACAATTATCCTTCTTTCGATAGCAGAAATGTTCTGAGGACATTTGGTAATCAAAATCATATCTGCTCTTCTTATATTTTCCCTGCCTTCTCTCAGATTACCATATGGAAGCATATGGTCCTTTACGATAAGCCGGTTGAAGTCTGTAAGCAGTATAGAGAACCCGGGTGTCAAGCTTCTGTGCTGGTATCCATCATCAAGAATGATGACTTCAGTTTCAGCGTAATCTGTCAGTATTTTCCGTATCCCATGGACTCTGTTTCTGTCAACCGTAACGAGGATATCACTGAATTTACGGCTTATCTGAAGAGGTTCATCGCCAATGTCATTTACAGTTGTCGAAGATGTCGCTACAAGAAACCCTTTCGATTTTCTTTTATAGCCTCTGCTGAGAGTTGCCACTTTAAAATCCTTTCGCAATAGATCGACCAGATACTCCGTATGCGGAGTTTTTCCTGTTCCGCCAACTGTAATATTCCCTACACAAATCACAGGAAAAACAAATTCTTCAGATTGCATGATCCCTGTATCATACAGAAAATTCCTGAAGTCCGTGAATAATCTGTATAAAACCGATACCGGATACAGTAAGATATTCTTATTTCGTGTCATAATTTATTCGCCTTACAGGAGAGTATAAATTGGCACCGATTACAAATCGGCGCCATCTTGCGTTTAGTCCTTTCTGCTTTTACGCCTTTACGCCTTCTTAATGTATATCGATGAAGTAAGGCACCCGTGCCTGAATTCCTGTCATTTCCTTAACTTCACGAATCATGTCATAAAACCTTACCGATTCGCCAAGTTCATTTTTTAAAACACTCATCTTCATCTCGCCGGTGATCTGTGAGAGTATTCTTGTATAACGATCTTCAAATTCGGGCAGTTCGCGAACATTGTAAGATTCTATGCCTGCAAGCTTTGCAGCACCGCTGATTGCGTCACTGAGTCCTCCCATTTCATCAATCAGCCCGATGTTAAGTGCACTGGTTCCGCTCCAGACCCTTCCTTGTCCAATGCTGTCTACTGCTTCTTCTTTCATTTTTCTGCCGTTAGCTACTTTGCTGACAAAATCGCCATAGATCTTTTCGATACTGGTCTGCATTAATTCCTTTTCATATGAAGTCATCGGACGATAAATCGTAGGAAAGTCTGAATTCTTATTTGTGTTTACAATTTCTGTAGAGAGGCCCAGTTTCTGTTCAAGTAAATTACTGACATCGGGGATTAAACCGAAAACCCCGATTGAACCTGAAATTGTCATGGGATTGGCATAAATTTTTGTTCCGGGAGCTGAGATATAGTATCCTCCTGAGGCGGCATAGTTTCCCATAGATATAACCACAGGTTTTACTCGGGCAGTCAGTACCAGTTCCCTCCAGATAATGTCTGATGCGGTAGCGCTTCCTCCCGGGGAGTTTACTCTGAGCACTAATGCCCTGAAGGAGGTATCAAGTCTTATTTTTCGTATAACATCTGCATAATAGTTTCCACCAATATTATTATCATTCCCCTTACCTGTAACAATTGTTCCGGATGCATATATGACTGCAAGTTTATTCTTTGCTGAGTAGTTGTATTTCTCGGGTACTTTACTGTATTTATACATAGGCACCAGGTTCAGATCTTTATCTGACTTTATTCCTGACAAAGTTTTAAGAGTATCTATTAACTCATCACGGTATAAAAGTCCGTCTACCAGCCTCGATTTAAGTGCTCCTGTAGCCAGATTGCCGTCTAAATTGTCAGCAATGGTGTTGAGATCATCTGCTGATATATTCCTTGCTGTGGAAATATCTGAAATAATCTGTTTCCAGATAGACCCGGTATAATCTTTAATCTGGGATTTATTGGCATCGCTCAGTTTATCGAGAATGAATGGTTCAACTGCTCCTTTAAATTTCCCATGGCGTGTAACCTGTACATCCACTCCGATTTTTTCGAGTGCTTTTTTGTAGAACATCACTTCACTGCTCAGTCCTTTGAAATCAACATTTGAAGCAGGGTTTATATATATTTTATCGGCTGCTGTGGAAAGATAGTAGCATTCCTGGGTAAGGACATAATCTGAATATGAAATCACAAATTTGCCGGTCTCCCTGAATTTCAGCAAAGCCTGTCTTATTTCTTCAGTTGTTGCCCATCCGGTTGGCAAAAGACCGTTTTCTATCAGAATTCCTTTAATTTTAGAATCACCTGAAGCTTTCTCAATGTCACGCAATATTTCATTCAGTCCGGGTGTGGGAGTAAAAGTCATATTCAGCAAATCAATGCCTGCCAGAGGATTCTGATCACCCCGATCGGGAACCGGAACTCCTGCTTTCAGAACAAGAATTGAGTTTTCGCTGATAGATACCGGTTTGTTTCCTGAAGATACTATAGCGCTGAAACTTGCCAGCATCACTACAAAAAACAGAATTGATGCAATAATTATTCCTGTTATCGTCGCCAGGGTGTATTTGAGAAAATTTTTCATTTTTCAGACAATTAAATGAGAGCAGATTAATAATTTAAAGGAATTGACTCGGTGACAGTTTTGATTCGCAGAGGTATAGTATTCATTCTTAATTCTTAATGTGAAGTGTTATAAAACAAAATGAATTTGTAAAGGTATACATAATTAATACTTTTGATAACAGATAATTAATTATGAGTATTGCATTTCTTGGTATTGGAACAAATCTTGGCAACAAGGAAAGTAATCTGGATCATGCTATTGAAAAGATCGAAGAGTATATAGGACGAATTCTGAAGTCTTCTTCTATATACGAGACTGAGCCCTGGGGATTTCAGGCAAAAAATGAATTCCTCAATATGGCTGTAATGGTTGAAACAGAACTGGTTCCTTCTGAACTTCTAAAAAAAGTACTTAATATCGAATTGTTGCTCGGCAGAATCAGAGGTAAAAAACATTACTCTTTTTCTTATTCCTCACGACTCATTGATATTGATATACTTTTATATGAAAATATTATTATAGATGAACCTGACCTGAAAATCCCGCATCCACTTATGCATCACAGAAAATTTGTTCTTGTTCCTCTCTGTGACATTGCTCCTGAAATGATACATCCTGTTCTAAAAAAGTCTTTCAGGTTGCTTCTGGAAAATTGTGAAGATCCAGGTGAAGTGAAGAAGTTTAAACCTTAATCATACCTTTTGTCGGGTTTTCGTTTGGACATGCCATGGCGTGACCGGACGATAATACCACAATTTCTCTAACATCAAAGCAGACCGTTATCCGCAAAACTGTAATAATCCTTATCCGAAATTATCAGATGGTCGAGAAGCTGAATATCCATCAGGTTTCCGGCTTCTTTGATTTTTTGGGTAATTTTGGAATCCGATTCGCTGGGGTTAAGATTTCCTGAAGGATGATTATGACAGACAATTATTCCCGAAGCCAGGCACTCAATTGCTTTTTTCATCACGATCCTGACATCTGTAACGGTACCGCTCAGCCCTCCCTGGCTGAGTTTCATCCTGGTTATTACTTTATTTGACCTGTTCAGGAACAGGATCCAGAATTCTTCGTGCATAAGATCGGAGAGCAGAGGCTGAAAGATATCAGAAACATCCTTTGAGCTTCTGATCTGCTGCACATACTCCACTTCTGACAGTTTGCGCCTTCGCCCCAGTTCAAGTGCAGCAGCAATTGTTACTGCTCTGGCGATTCCAATGCCTCGGATTTTCCTGAGATCGGAAATTGTGAGTTTGCCAAGGCTGTTGAGGTTATTATTCACAACGCCTAATAATTCGCGGCCAATATCCACAGCCGATTTGTCTTTGGTTCCGGAACTGATGAGGATACCGAGAAGTTCGGCATCACTCAGAATGGCAGTTCCTTTCTGAATAAGTTTTTCCCTGGGTCTGTCTTCGACAGCCCAGTCGGTGATTTTTAATGACATCCAGCACAAGTTTGAAATGCATATGCAAGATACAAAGAATTTCGGATATCGGATTTGGGATTGCGGATTGAAGAAAAATCCACACGAATTCAACAATCCGAAATCGACAATCCGAAATCCGCAATTCTTCTTAATCCGCAATCCCAAATCCGCAATCCGAAATAAAAAAGACCGTACCTTGAGGGTACAGCCTTCTGAATATATCTTGGGAAATATTATAGGCTACTTACATGCTTAACAATCGATGACTTCAGATTGGAAGCTTTTTTCTTATGTATAATATTCTTCTTTGCAAGTCTGTCGAGCATGGAAGTTAATTTAGGAAGAAGAACAGCAGCTTCTTCTTTGTTGCTTGTACTGCGCAGAGTTTTCAGAGCATTACGGGTTGTTTTTGCGTAATACTTGTTATTCTCTTTTCTTACATCGATCTGCCTGATTCTCTTTTCTGAGGATTTATGATTTGCCATGTATATATGATATTATCTTCTTACTTAAAAAATTGTAGTCCATAGGGGAATCGAACCCCTGTTACCAGGATGAAAACCTGACGTCCTAACCACTAGACGAATGGACCGTGTAAAAGAACCGTAAAATGCGGATGCAAATAAACGATGTTTTTTTTGATCTGCAAAATATTTTGACTTAAAAAAAATCAGTCTCTTCCGGTGACGTTATTCTGTCAGTGAGCTGATGTCAAATCCATCAAAATCGCCGGAGCTCATCAGCAGATATACTGGAGTCTTATATTCCCTCGTTTTTATATCCGAAAACATTTCCCTGCTATTGTCATAGACTTTAATATTATCACCTTCAAATGCCTCGCTCACAGTGTCTTTTGTAAGATTTGCAAGCTTTTTGAGGGCAATGGCATGAGGATTGAAATAAATATATGCCGCACTGGCGTTTGAAAGTGTTCCTCGATAAAGCGGAAGGAATCCCGGGCTGAGACTCGAATAAGTATGAAGCTCGAGACAAACTATTATTTCTCTTTTTGGATACCTTGCCGCTACTGCATCGACAGTAGCTTTCACTTTTGAAGGTGAATGGGCAAAATCGAGATATATCAATCCATTCTCATTTTCTTTAAGCTTCTGCAGCCTTCTTGAAGTACCTTCAAAGCTTCTTATTGCCTCATAAAAATCATTTTCAGTTACTCCGATCGTAAGACATACCTCTTTTGCTGCGGAGAGATTCTGCATATTATGTTCACCGAATATTTTTACAGGTACAACCCTGTTGTGGGTGGCTGCAAAAAAACCGGTCTTGTTCTGAAAGTACCCATGGACCTTATAAGGGATTTTTGTTACATTTTCAGGAAGCGAATCTGCAATTTTTTTCACTTCCGTATCATCGGCAAAATAGATTAAAGCTCCGCCGGGAGTAATTTTCTCAGAGAAAAGTCTGAACTGCAGGATGTAATTTTCAAAAGTGGGAAAGACATTCATATGGTCCCACGCTATGCCGTTGATCACAGCTATATCAGGCATGTAGAGATGGAATTTGGGTCGTGGATCAAGAGGCGATGTGAGATATTCATCGCCTTCAAATATGGCAATCGAGGAATCAGCGGATAAACCGACCATCGTATCAAAACCATCTATCTGCGATCCGACCATGTAGTCGAATTTAATTCCAACAGTTTTCAATACATGTAATATCATGGCGGTGGTGGTTGTTTTACCATGACTGCCAGCAATTACTATGCGTTTCTTATCTTTTGTCTGCTCATACAAATATTCCGGAAATGACATAATTTTCAATCCAAGTTCCTTCGCTTTGAGGAGCTCGGGATTATCGGATTTTGCATGCATTCCAAGGATTACAGTGTTAATATCACTGGTTATGATTTCAGGTTTCCAGCCCCATTTTTCCGGCAAAAGACCAAACTTCTCCAATCTCGATTTCGATGGTTCAAAAATCTCATCATCAGAGCCCGTCACCGTATAGCCTTTGTTGTGAAGTGCAATAGCCAGATTATGCATTACTGCACCGCCAATAGCGATAAAATGTACTCTCATCTTATACGTCGCAGATCATTATGCATTTACGCAGTGACTCAAGTTTATCTTTCTGGGATGGGACGAACTCCTGTCCTACATATCCCTTATATCCTGTTTTTAAAAGTGCCTTCATAATGGCCGGATAATAAAGCTCCTGTGTCTCATCAAGTTCGTTTCTTCCGGGAACTCCCCCTGTATGAATATGCCCTATATATGGACTGTATTTAGTTATTGAATCTATAATATTACCTTCCATGATCTGCATATGATATATATCGAACAACAGCTTAAATCGAGGTGAGCCTACCATTTCGCAGAGAGCTGAACCCCAGGCAGTGTGATCACACTGGTAGTCCTTATGACCATAGCTGTTAAGCAGTTCCATAATTATGGTTACTCCGTGTTTTTCAGCCATAGGCATTAGTTTCCTCAATCCTTTAGCACAATTTATTAAACCTTCATCGTCATCAAGTCCTTCCCGGTTACCAGAGAAACAAATCAGATTAGGAACTTGTGCGGCTGCTGCTTTTGGGATTTTATTTTCAAAATCGGCTATCAGTTTTTCGTGATTCCCGACCCGGTTAAATCCTTTTGGAATCCCCCAGTCGGTTGCATAGCCTACCGCACATTTTAATCCGGCGTTTTTAACCACGCCCCAATCCTTTTCTTCGAGTAATTCTATCGATTCTATCCCCATATCCTTGCATGCCTTTGCAAAAACATCGAGAGGGATATCGCCATAACACCACTGGCTTACTGAATGATGTATGTTACCCTTCAGAGGAGTATCCACTGAGCCTGTACCGGCTAATACACTGTTTAGGGGAGTAACTGCAGTTACTACAGCAGCTCCGGCAATGCGTTCTATCATTTTTCGTCTGTTCATGGCTGGTAATTATTGAATAAATTGTCTGATAGATTGAATTTCACACAAAGTTATTAAATATTTGTTACGCTTTCAATCTTTAGATTTCGCCCGTGTGTCTAGTTCTGTATTGTTAAACAAGAATTATCATGTTCCTGTTATTGTTTTATCTTTGTTTAATATTTACGAACACCGGGTGTTCATGCAAATACCTTCACGCCACGATTATCGGGATGGACATTCTATACAACTGCTGCAAAGCGGGGAGAGTTTTTTTGGAGCTGCTGAAAAGATAATTGATGAGGCTCAGCATTATATCCATTTTCAGACATACATTGTAGATGATGATGA
Source organism: uncultured Bacteroidales bacterium (assembly GCA_963792925.1). Taxonomy (GTDB): domain Bacteria; phylum Bacteroidota; class Bacteroidia; order Bacteroidales; family VadinHA17; genus LD21. Next base: position 289,252 of record CAWBYC010000008.1, read on the forward strand.
GACAGGCAGACGGATTGCTGATGCCCTTATCCGGGCCGCTGAAAGAGGTCTGAGAGTTTATTTTCTTCTTGATGCCTACGGTGGCAGCAGCTTTTCAAAAGACCTGATAAAAAAAGTAGAAGATGCCGGTGTATTTTTCCGGAAATTTTCCCCGGGACTCATCACAAATGGTTTCCAGCTAAGTTTGAGGCTCCATCATAAAGTGTTGCTTGCAGACGGAGATACGGTTATAATTGGTGGAATGAATATTGCGGACCGGTATCATGGAACACCTAAATTGAAAGCCTGGCTCGACTTTGCCGTTGTGATAAAAGGACCAGAATGTGCCCATGCCCTGTTTATTCTGAAAAAACTCTGGAACAAAGCATTTATTTCCAGAAAGGAACGCTCCAGAGAGACTGTACATACTCTGAATACCTTCGAAGAAGATGTAAAAGTCAAAGTCATTCAGAACAACTGGGCGAGAAACAAAATTGAGATTCTGAGGAGTTACCGTTCGGCCATCCGGCATGCTCAGAACAGGATGATAATTTTCGGCAGCTATTTTCTTCCCGGCAGAAATGAACGCCGGCTTCTACGCAATGCAAGCCGCCGTGGCGTTGATATTAAAATCGTGCTCTCGGCTGAATCGGATGCCCCGGTTGTGACACGTGCCACCAATTTTCTTTATGATTTTATTCTTCGCAATAATATCTCAATCTATGAATACCTTCCGTCGAATCTTCATGCCAAAGTAGCAACCGTTGATGGTAAATGGTGCACAATCGGAAGCTATAACATGAATCACCTTAGCGACTATGGCAGCGTGGAGATGAATGTCGACATTCTCAACGAAAATTTTACTGAGAAGTTTGAGAATATTCTTCTGAAAATTATAAAAAAAGATTGCCGTCAGGTAACATTTGAGGAATATACCAGGCGCAAGACATGGTTTTTTCAGCTTATCGACTGGTTCTCATACCAGATGATCAGAGGGATGATGAGACTTATGTTTACGCATGCGCCAAAAAAATCAAAGCCAACCCCACCCCCTAAATCCTCCCAGGGCGGGCTTTAAGAACGTTATAGCCCTCAATGGAGGCTACTAATTCCCTCCTGGGGGTGGGGGGTTGACAATAAGGGAATGAAGCTCCTTAAAATTGATGAAATCCCATCGAAACAAATTCGAGAACCTTTGGTAATGCAGCCCTCCAGTATACCCAGCTGTGAATACCATCACGGATTCTGAATTCGTGAGGGATCTCTTTCTGGCGCATTGCAATATGCACGAGACAGTTCCCTTCATAAAGAAAATCGTCATCACCGCAATCGATATACCATCTGACTGCTTTCTTCTGATCCTCCGGCATGCTCTGAATGAGGCTCAAAACACTGTATTTCTTAAAATATTCTTCCTTGTCAGCTGCAGTAATGCCTTCAACACCCTGCCAGAGTCTGTAATTTTTCAATTCGTCGATATTTTTCGGACCAGTTGCTGCGCTAAGGGGACAGGCAGCTGAAAATAATTCGGGATGATGCAATGCATAAATGAATGTGCCTTCGCCTCCCATCGATAAACCTGCGATTGCACGGTATCTCTTATCGGATTTTATACGGTATTCCTTTTCAATAAAAGGCATGAATTCCTGAAAGAAAAAATCCTCGAAGCGCCATTCGCCTTTTACATCATTAACATAGCCTCTTTTTCCCGTATTAGCGTCGGGCATTATAATGATCATGGCAGTTGCCAGGCCTGTTTTAATTGCATCATCAGCAATTGTGAGCACTTCTCCGAACTGAACCCACCCTGTCTGATCATCACCTGCGCCATGCAGACAGATATAAAACAGGATAACTGCGCTGGGAAGTATTATAATCGGGTGGGAGATAAACAGCATATTTCCGGTCCATTTTCAATATTTTGCTCGGAACGGTGAGATTATCTTTTACTATTCCTGTCTGAGCCATCAGGATGCAGGAGAAAGACAAAATGAGAGATAGTGACAGAAGCTTTTTCATGTTACAAGTTTTTGAAGGGTTTTGAATTTTGATTGAAAGATATCTAAAAGTTTTGAATTCTTATTCTTCCTCTGTGTATCTCTGTGTCTTCTCTGTGTAACTCTGTGTCAGTTCTTTAATTTTAGTTACACAGAGGTTCACAGAGAACCACAGAGGTACCACAGAGTTAAGGAAGAATTGCCAACAATTGCTACCTTTAGATGTTTAAAAGTAAATCAATTTAACATGAAAGTTCAGCTCTTCAATATAAGCAATTTCAAGGTAGATGGTGGCGCAATGTTCGGAGTAGTACCAAAAGCGCTCTGGTCACGGGTTTACCCATCTGATTCCAATAATCTTATTAATCTCTCGCTTAGGTCGATGATAGTTGAAACAGAAGGGCGTGTTATTTTAATCGACACTGGTTGGGGAGATAAGCAAGATGAGAAATTCTTCAGACATGTATATCTTAATGGCGGAGTAGGGTTATTTGAGGGATTGTCAAAATGCGGGTATAAACCTGAAGATATTACCGATGTTTTCCTGACTCATCTGCATGCAGATCATTGCGGTGGCGGAGTAAAGAATGGTCATGGCAAAGGGACTTACAAGCTGACTTTTCCAAAAGCAACTTATCATGTCAGCAAAGCACAGTGGGAATGGGCGGTTAAAAACAATCTGCGTGAGGAAGATGCATTCCTTAAAGAAAATATTTTTCCTATAGGAGAAAGCGGACATCTCAATCTTATTGAGGCAGATGGTGAATTATTTCCGGGATTTTCGGTTATGATATGCTATGGCCACACACCCGGACTAATGATACCTATAATTAAATATTCAGATAAGACACTTGTCTACACAGGCGACCTTATTCCAACAGTAAGTCATATCCCGCTTATCTGGAACATGAGCTATGATATCGAGTCATTGAAGACTATTGACGAGAAACAAAAACTCCTCGAAGCTGCTATCATAGGTAATTATATCCTTGTTTTTCAGCATGATGAGAATGTGGAATGCTGTAGTCTTGAAATGACTCCTAAAGGAATAAGGGCAAAAGACAAATTTGAATTCTCAGAAATATTTTAGCCATTTAACCACAAATGTTCTCACTTTTTTTATTACTCACCGCCCCACTTTGTAAACGAGGGGTGCAAGCCCCGGGATTTTTCTTAACCATGAAGAACTTATCATTTAAACGAATATTTATAAAGTAGTCACCCCTCTTTACGCTAGTAGAGAGGGGATGGGGGTGAGTTTGTATGACCAAAACGAACTGAATTAATATCATTCATCTCTTTGTGTTCTTATGTGCAAAAATTTTGCGACCTTTGGGATTAATGGATTTAATTCAGTTGATAATAATTAACAAATATTCATATGGCAGAATTTATCTATGAGAAACCCTATCAGATTGAAAGGGACTCAACTACCTACAAGTTACTGACAAAAGAATACGTTAATCTTGTCGAAGAAAGCGATAGGAAAATACTCAGAATTGAACCTGCCGGGCTCGAACTACTGGCAAAAAAGGCAGTCTCTGATCTCTCCTTTTATCTCCGGACATCGCAACTTGAAAAGCTTGCGCTGATATTGAAAGATCCCGAAGCAACTGACAATGACCGGTTCGTTGCCTATATGATGATCCGCAATACTGTTGTCTCATCTAAAGAAGAACTTCCCTGGTGCCAGGATACAGGCACTGCGATTGTAATAGCAAAAAAAGGTGAGGATGTAATGACGGGAGGCATGGATGCAATGCATTTGTCAAAAGGAATATTTGAAACTTTTAAAGAGAAAAACCTGCGATATTCGCAGGTAATTCCATTCTCAATGTTTGAAGAGAAAAATTCAGGAACAAATCTTCCGGCACAAATAGACATCTATTCCACCGAAGGGCGGAAATATGAATTTTTATTTATAACAAAAGGCGGTGGATCAGCTAATAAATCATTTCTGTATCAGCAAACCAAGTCGCTTCTTAATGAAGAATCGCTTGTAAAATTCATTAAGGAAAAGATAAAGGATCTCGGAACCTCTGCCTGTCCTCCTTATCATCTCGCTCTAGTAATCGGAGGCACATCCGCGGAAGCTACGCTCAAGACCGTTAAAGAAGCATCTGCGGGTTATCTCGACCATCTTCCGCAAACAGGAAATGCTGCAGGCAGAGCTTTCAGGGATATCGTATGGGAGAAGAAAATCGAAAGGATCTGTCATGAATATGGTGTAGGGGCTCAGTTCGGAGGTAAATATTTCGTTCACGATGTGAGAGTAATCAGACTGCCACGTCATGCTGCTTCATGTCCCGTTGGAATGGGTGTCAGTTGCAGCGCTGATCGCAATATAAAGGGATATATTAATGAGGATGGAATATTTCTTGAAGAACTGGAAAAGAATCCATCCCGTTTTATGCCTGAAAAAGCACCTGAACTTGAAAAACCGGTTGATATCGACCTCGACAGGCCGATGAAAGAAGTTCTGGCGGAACTTACAAAATATCCGGTAAAGACCAGACTGAATCTGACCGGAACACTGATTGTTGCGAGGGATATTGCACATGCAATGATAAAAAAGATGATCGATGAAGGTCAAGCCGATGCCGGATTATTTTAAAAATCACCCAGTTTATTACGCGGGTCCGGCCAAAACACCTGCAGGGTATGCCATCCGGAAGCTTCGGCCCGACTACCGCAGGGCGTATGGATTCATATGTAGATCTTTTCCAGAGTATGGGGGGATCATTTATTATGCTGGCAAAAGGGAACAGGAGCCGGCAGGTGATTGATGCCTGTAAAAAATACGGAGGTTTTTATCTCGGGTCGATTGGGGGTCCTGCCGCACTGCTGGCAGCGGAAAATATAAAATCGGTTGAAATTGTTGATTTCGAAGAGCTGGGGATGGAAGCTATCAGGCAAGATACGGGTGGAGAACATGCCGGCCTTTATAATTACCGATGATAAAGGGAATGATTTCTTCGACGAATACAACAAGTAAAAAATAGCCTTTATTGCTTTATTCATAATTCTTCTAAATTCAGATCACCTGTTCGCTGATAAATATTATTTTTTTAACTTGAACCCCACAAAAAAATATCTATGAAAAGATTTCTCCTTTGGTTTTTTCCAGGGCTGCTGCTTGGGGTATTACTGATCCTTGGCGGAGCTAAAGCTCTGCATATGACATCCACTAACGAGTATTGCGTATCATGTCATATTCATCCAATGGCTGACAATTCGTGGAAAAAATCTGTACATTATGATACTCGTTCGGGTTTCAGAGTCGGATGTGTTGATTGTCATCTTCCACCTAAAGGGAAAGGTTACCTTTGGGCAAAGGGGACAACCGGTTTGCGCGATTTATGGGGGAAATGGACTAAAGATTCCGCTTCATTTGACTGGGTAGCAAAAAGACGACTGGAAGTTGCAAGAGGATTATGTTTATGAAAGCAGCTGTATAAAATGTCATGAGAACCTCTTCCCTTCAAAGCTTTCGAAAGAAGGGGAAGATGCACATCTGTATTATACCCAGACAAAAAAGACAGATGAACTTCATTGCATAAACTGCCATCTGAATGCGGGGCACTATATTGAAGGTTACACACACGGCAGCAACAGTACGTTCGGTAATACATCATCAGCAGTTCAGGAAATATTTACTGAACCTGCAAAGGTCGGGGAATTTAAAAGCTATACCGAGACAATCCCTAATTCAGCTGTCTCATTCAATATGATAGCTATCCCGGCAGGAACATTCAGGATAGGGAGTCCGTTAACGGAGCCATTCAGAAAAGAAGATGAAGGTCCGGAAACAGAGGTTCAGCTTGATAAGTTTTTCATGGCAGAAATAGAAGTTTCATGGGATGAATATCTGGCTTTTTATGTACAGACTGCCGCCGAAGGAAGATCAACCGACACCGAAGGACTAAGGAAAAAGCAGAGTGCGGAAACAGATGCTATCTCAGGCGCAACTCCTCCTTATGGACAGCCCGATCAGGGTTGGGGAAGAGGTAAAAGACCTGCAATATCCTTTTCCTTCCATGCAGCTGAAACATATTGTAAATGGTTGAGCAAAGTCACTGGCAAGACATACCGGCTTCCTACCGAAGCAGAATGGGAATATGCCTGCAGGGCTGGTTCAACAAGTCCGTATTTCTTTCCCGGCGATCCGAAAAAATTTGAAAAAACCGGTATAAAAGCAAAGCTTTCAAAAAATGATACGACGGTTATAAACTCATATGTCATATACCGAGGTAACAGTCCTTCGATGACTCAACCGCCTGATAAGGTAAAACCGAATCCCTTCGGGTTGAAGAATATGGTTGGAAACGTTGCAGAATTCTGTTCCGACTGGTACCAGGCAGATGCTTATTCAAAATATCAGGGGGCCACGATAAAAAATCCGGGAGGACCAGCTGAAGGCACTGAACACGTTATAAGAGGCGGCTCATTTCTCAGTAGCGCCGGCGCGGTCCGTAGTGCCGCAAGGGACTATACAAGAACAGAAGCCTGGTTGAAAACTGATCCGCAAATGCCAAAAAGTATCTGGTGGTACTCTGATTGTTTTAATGTCGGATTCAGAGTGGTTTGCGAGTTTGATGGGAAAACCGGGAATGCTCCATCAAATTAAAAACTGATCATACGGAGTGCAGTGGGAATTTATATTTGTTTTTTCGAATTCCATTGTTTAAATTGCATTTGTAAATCTGATCTTTTATAAGTTACAAAGAAAGGTTATAGGCAAAATTCCGCTACATAGGGAGAATTAGGAGGTGGCTGATTTATTTTGAATTTTTGAAAGTGTACATTTTACACTTTCTAAGCTTCTGAATGGTTTGTGTATCAATCTATATAATTCTGTTTTGAGACTCTATTTATTAACTATCTAACTATGTAACATTATGAAAAAATCCCAAATCTTCATCTGGCCATTGAAGCCAGATGTGAATTTTCAAAAGTTACGTGTAACTATGAAAATTCTTTTTATGGTTCTGCTTTGCGGTCTGGTGCTACCTGCCTACTCTTCAGAACCGGAAAAACCGGGAGTTGATGTCCAGCAGCAAATAAAAATTACCGGAACAGTAATTGATGAATCAACCGATCAGCCAATGCCTGGCGTAAATATCCAGGTGAAAGGAACAATTGTGGGAACCATTACAGATCTGAATGGCAAGTTTACGATAAATGTAATCGACCCAAACTCAATTCTTGTTCTTTCATTTGTTGGCTATACTACCAAGGAAGTACCTCTTGAGGGGAAGATTTTGGTAAATTTTGTTCTTTCTCCGGAGGTTTCGCAGATTGGCGAAGTAGTGGTAATTGGTTATGGAACAGCCAAGAAAGCCTCACTGACAGGATCAATCAGTGCTGTTAACGGGAATGATCTTAAGCAATCTCCCACCACGAACCTTACAAACAGTCTTATAGGACGTTTGCCCGGAATTACAGCCATCCAGAAGAGTGGTGAGCCTGGCCAGGACGCAACCACAATTACTATCCGCGGTGCGAATACTTTGGGCGACAACGCCCCGCTCATTGTTGTCGACGGAATCCCTCAGCGTTCTCTTGAGCGCCTCGATCCCAGTGATATTGAAAGTATGACGGTTCTGAAAGACGCATCGGCAGCCATATATGGTACCAGGGCTGCAAACGGTGTTATTCTGGTTACAACCAAACGTGGTCAGATAGGGAAACCTAAAATCACGATAAATATGAACACAGGGTACAACCAACCTGGTGTTATTCCGAAGATGGCAGATGCAGCTACTTATGCAGAATGCCTGAATGAGATTTCATATTATGCTGCTCCCGGAAAAGGACGAAATCAACAGTTTTCTGCTGATGATATTCAAATGTTTAAAGACGGATCTGATCCATGGGGACATCCGAATACCGATTGGTTTAAAGAAGTTTTCAAACCATGGTCGGCTCAGAATTACGAAAATGTATCTGTTTCCGGTGGAACTGAGAACATGAAATACTTTCTCTCTTTCGGCCATAAATATGAAGACGCCTACTACAAACACAGTGCAACCAATTATGAGCAGTATGATTTTCGTAGCAATATAGATGGTAAAATATCGGATAATATAAGTATTGCCTTCGACGTTTCCGGCCGCCAGGAAAACAAAAATTATCCTACTGTCGGAGCTGGAGATATTTTCCGTATGATAATGAGGGGCAAGCCTGATATGCCGGCTTATTACCCATCCGGTGAGCCAGGACCCGATATCGAATATGGCTATAACCCGGTTGTAACTGTCACTAATGCTACAGGATTTAATAATGACACTTACTATTACCTCGAAAGCAATTTAAGACTGGTTGTTACGGTCCCATGGGTAACCGGGCTGTCGGTCCAGGCTAATGGTTCATTCGATAAGAATTTCAGATATGATAAGAGGTTCGATACGCCATGGTATCTTTATCAATGGGATGGAATTCACAAAGATGCATCAGGTCTCTCAAAGAACCTGAGAGGGTATGCGGCTCCACAACTTACGGAGAACTGGCAAAACGGCACAAGAAAAACCTTTAATGCCTATGCAACCTATGAAAAAACTGTGGCTGCAAATAACCATTTAAAATTGATGGCAGGTACGGAGGCCCAATCTGTGCTGAATGACTATCAAAATGCTTTCAGAAAGAATTTTGTTACCTCGGCAATCCCACAACTATTTGCAGGTGCTGCTGATGTAAACATGAGCAATAATGGCTGGGCCGATCAGAATGTTCACCTTAGCTATTTCAGTCGTATCAACTACGATTACAGCCAGAAATATCTGGCAGAAGTGAGTTTGAGATACGATGGTTCTTATATGTTCAAACCCGGCAAACAATTCGGATTCTTCCCGGGAGTATCACTCGGTTGGCGAGTCTCAGATGAAAACTTCTGGAAAAACAGCATACCCTTCATCAGTGATTTTAAACTCCGTGCTTCATGGGGTCAGACCGGGAATGACAGAATTTATTATGGAGGGGTATTGAAAGAATATCAATACCTTTCTACTTATAGTTTCGATCAGATTGATTACTTCTATGGTCAGAATGTTGCCAGCAAGATGTTGATTGAAAACGTTGTCCCTAATCCCGATGTAACATGGGAAATAGCCAACCAGTCGAACATCGGATTTGATGCAACATTGCTGAATAAAAAGCTGACAGTAAATGCTGATGTTTTCTATAACGTCCGTTCCAGGATACTATGGCAGGCATCAGCCATCATTCCTAATTCCACCGGAATGACACTTCCTCCACAGAACATTGGAAAGGTCTCGAACAAGGGATTTGAGTTTATAGTTACCTACCATGGTAATACCGGCAACTTCGGATATGATCTTTCTGTTAATGGCAGTTATGCAAAAAACAAAATCGATTTCAACTTTGATACTCCGGGAATACCAGAATATCAGTTATCAGAGGGAATGCCTATGAATGCCGTGTTATCCTATCAGGTCATAGGAGTTTTCAAAGATGCAGCTGCTTTGGATGCTTACCCTCATTGGGGCGGTGCTCAACCGGGGGACCTGATTTTCAAGGATGTGAACAATGACAATACTATAGACGCTCTCGACAGGGTTATGGAAAGCAAGACCAACATGCCGACATTTATCGGCGGGATAAGCGCTAACCTTAGTTATAAACAATTCGATGCCAGCATCTTGTTCCAGGGAGCAGCCGGAGGAACAGTTTATCTTAATCCTGAATCGGGTGAGATCGGTAATTATTATGCAAGTTGGGTAGAGAACCGCTGGACACCTGAAAATACAGATGCAAGCTGGCCACGCGTCTTTAACCGTAGTAACGAGTACTGGTCACCCGGAAACCAGCGCAATACATTCTGGCTATTCTCAACAGACTATGTCCGTCTGAAAAGTATGGAGATCGGATATACACTTCCGGCAAGTCTCCTGAGTAAACTGGCTATAGAAAGACTTCGCGTTTATGTCAGCGGGCAAAACCTGTTAACTCTGAGCAAGCTGAAAGAGATTGATCCCGAAGTAAACGGAGGTACATCTTATCCTCTTCAGAGAGTTATTAACCTTGGAGTAACTTTAACTTTCTAAAAATTAAAGCAATATGAGAAAATTATTATATATCATAAGTACGATTTTTCTAACAGGAATAATGTATTCCTGCGAAAAGGATATTCTTGACACGACACCACTTGGAAATTATTCAGATGATGCCGTTTGGACCGACCCTAATCTTTGTGCAACCTATGTAAATGAAATATACAGAAATGCTCTGGGTTATCCGTTCGCAATCGAAAGACTTGGCGATTTTGTTGATGAATCATCCTTCACACCTGACTGGGGCGTTTTCGATTTCAACAAAAGCTTAATGACCCAGGATGCACTTATGGGCTGGGACTGGAACTGGGGGGGAAACGGACCACTCGGATCTTCAGATGGGGTCAGTCCAACAGCTGATACTCGTCGGCATTACCTGTGGGATGCACTTTACAAGACTGTCAGGTCGTGCAACGTATTCTTTACTAAGGTTAATACAGTGAAATTTCCTGATGCATCAGGTGAAACAAAAAAGCGCACAATTGGCGAGGTTCACTTCCTGAGAGCCTATGCTTATCATTGCCTGATTGCGCTTTATGGCGGAGTACCCATTATTACCCAACCCTATGGACTGGATCAGGATTATAGCATTGCCAGGAATACCTATGAGGAATGTGTAAATTACATAACAGGTCAGCTTGACACTGCCGCCATGAATCTGCCGGACGCCTTTTCAGGCGATATGAGGGGTCATGCTACAAAAGGAGCTGCTCTTACACTTAAGTCCAGAACTCTGCTTTATGCAGCCAGCGATCTGCACAGCAGCACAGCTATGTCTGTTTATGCTCCGGGATTTGGAAATCCCGAATTGTTGGGCTATACAGGAGGATCTCAGGTTTCACGCTGGACAGATGCAAAAGCTGCTGCTAAAGCAGTAATGGATCTTGGAACATATAGCTTGTATAAACCTAACCCTGCACCCGGTGATTCAGTTGCGCAGAACTTTGTAAATTATTTCCTTTCCTACGGTTATGAGAGTGAAGATATCCTTCTTCAGTATTTTACTCTAAAATCAGCTTATGACTGGTCTGATTATTTTCCGGCGAGGTATTGCGGCCCGAATGGCTATCATCTCTGGGGAAACAATACACCTCTTGGGGATATGGTGGATGATTATGAAATGAAGGATGGAACAGCTTTCAACTGGGCAAATCCTACTGAAGCTGCGGATCCATATGTTAAACGTGATGCCCGTTTCTATGCCTCAATTCTATATGAAGGCACTCCTTGGAGAAAGCGTCCTTCAGATTGCCAGGTTTATGATCCATTTGACAAGATACAGGTAGGGCATGTCTACAGAAATACTTACCCGGCCGATAAAGTTCAGCTTGCTCCGGGAATCGATACCCGTCAGTCAAAAATAGAAGACTGGAATGGAGGAAGAACAGGCTACTATATGCGCAAATTCGTCGATCCCACACTCGATCCTCAGTTTGTAAATCAGGATGTTCCATTCCGACATATGAGATATGCAGAGGTCCTTCTTAATTATGCTGAGGCCTGCATCGAGGAAAATACAGGAAGTGACCTTGCCGAGGCTACTGCTAATATCAATCTGATACGCATAAGGGCAGGACAGCCACCTCTTGCATCGGGTCTTTCCCAGGCTGCTTTACGAACGGCAGTACGTCATGAGCGCCGTATTGAACTTGCATTCGAAAATCATCGCTTCTTTGACGTAAGGCGCTGGGTGATCGGCCCCGATGCCTATAAACCGACACATCGTGTGGAAGTAGTTTACGTAGCACCGGAAGGTACAGCTACCTATCGAAAGCCTGATGGAACAACATGGGGCCCTGCGATATATTCAAACGTCTTGTTTGAAGAAGAAACCCGATCGTGGGACAAAAAGTGTTATTTCTTCCCGATCTATAGATCTGAAGTGAATAAGAATACTAAATTAATTCAGAACCCGGGTTACAATTAAGAAACCTGGAATAGTTAAGATTCGTGAAATGGCAGGCAGAGATCGGGTCTCTGACCTGCCATTTTGCAATATCATTTACTTATCTTAATTTAACTTCAGTAAACCGGACCTGAGTTGATAACATCATGATCTTTGATTATCTTTTGAGTTTACAAATCAACGTACAATGTCACAACTTTATAAAAAGATACAAAAGTTACTTGCTATATCTCTCCTGGGATTTGTAATATGCTCCTGCAGAAACGTTCATGTAGCAAATCTTTTTCAAGATATAAAGGAAAATAAGCTCCGGCCAATTGGAATATCTATAAGTTACCCCTGTGAAGGCACTATTTTTCCGCCTGAATTTCCGGCGCCTGAATTCTCATGGAAAGATACTTTGACCACTAAGGCTGACTGGCATATCCGCCTTTTAACCCAAAGCGGCAAAGAACTGTTTAGTAAAACTGTTGAATCGCCCGCATGGAGGCCCGATTCAGCAGATTGGATGAATATAAAATCTGTTTCAGCATCAGAACCTGTTTCAATTATTATTGTTGGCATACATAAGAGGATCGTTGGAGGGAAGCTTTACTTCCGGCAGAGCTTCCATTTCCATTTCAAGGGATTCAGTGGGAGCTTCAGTTTTTTACAGAGCAGTGCCGTTGCCTTTTGGGTACGCAGTTAAAAATGTTCATGAGATAGAGTGGTATACGGGAAATATCTCAGGAGGAAAACCCCGGAAAGTTTTAGGGAACATGCCTGTATGTGCAAATTGTCATTCATTTTCAGCAAACGGGTCAATTGCCATGGATGTTGATTACGCCAATGACAAGGGGTCTTACATAATTGCACCTGTACAGGACACTCTTCATATGACATTTGATAAAATAATTACATGGAGCGACTTTCAGAGAGACGAAGGCGAACCAACCTATGGCTTGCTGTCCCAGATTTCACCCGATGGTAAATTTGTGCTGTCAACAGTAAAAGATCGCTCCGTATTTGTAGCTGTGGATAACCTGTATTATTCTCAGTTGTTTTTTCCAATTAAAGGTATAATTGCCGTATATGACAGAGGAGAAAAGAAATTTTATGAACTTCAGGGCGCTTCAGATAAAAAATATGTGCAAAGTAACCCGAACTGGTCGCCCGGCGGCCAGGAGATAATGTTCACACGGGCTGACAGGTATATCTCTTCTAAAATTGAAAAATCACAAAGTGTTTTGCTCAATTCAGAGGATGTTAAGGAATTCATTTCCAGGCAGAAGGAATTTAAGTTTGACCTGTACCGGATACCGTTTAATGAGGGAAAAGGCGGGCAGCCCGTGGCTGTAACCGGAGCTTCAGATAACAACAAAAGCAATTTTTTTGCAAGATACTCCCCTGATGGTAAATGGATCGTTTTTTGTCAGGCTCAAAACTTCATGCTTTTGCAGCGCGACAGTAAATTATTTATTATGCCGGCAGGAGGAGGAACTCCGCGGTTAATGAATTGCAACACAAACGAAATGAATTCGTGGCATTCCTGGTCACCCAACAGCAGATGGCTTGTTTTTTCCTCAAAAAGAGGAGGTCCATATACACAACTGTACATTACTCATATAGATGATAATGGGAACGATTCCCCTCCGGTGCTGCTCGAAAACCTGATTTTTGAGAATCGTGCAGCCAATATACCCGAATTTTTTCCCGCGAAAGTCCCGGATCTCAAAAAGATGACTGACGAGTTTTCGAAAAATGCAATGTATTACAACCGTTTAGCCACATTAAATATTTTTAATAAAGAGTATATCGATGGACTGAGTAACATCGAAAACGCTATAAAAGCAGATAGCACATATTTTGATGCTTATAGCAACAGGCTTACAGTAAATTTAATATTAGGGAGATCTAAGTCGAAGGAGGATCTGCTTGACAGAGCTGTTGCTAAAATGCTGATAGAAAAGCAAATTCAGCAAAACCCGGGAGATATGTCACTCTTTGCCAAACGTGGTGAATTACGATTATTGGTTAACGATTATGAAGGTGCATTAAGTGAAGGATTAAAGGTAATGGAATCAAATTCGAAAGACTTCAGTGGATACGAACTGATCGCGACAAGTTATCAAAAAATGGGACAATGGAATAAAGCTGCAACTTATTTGAAAAAGATGCTGGAATTGCAGCCTGATAATATGAAAGTCACTTATAATTTAGCCACACTGTATCAAAGTAATAACCAGCCTGATTTATGTCTTGAGGTGTTAAACAGGTTGATAGACAGGTATCCCGATGAGTCAGCGTTTTATATCTCAAGGGCAAATTTGTTCTTATCAAAAGGCAATATAAAAGGAGCAAAATCTGACTTTGACAAGGCGGTAGTGGTTGATCCGAATAACTATGCAGCGTTCAGGGAAAGAGGATCATTTTTCAGGTATAATTCATCTCCTGACCTTGCGCAGATTGATTATGGCAAAGCAATTTCATTGCTGGATGACGAGATTAAGAAAAATCCGCAAAATGCACCATTGCTGATCGATCGCGCTGAGATCATGGAACAAACCGGAGACATAAAGCGCGCCTTGAGTGAATTTGAAAATTATCTGAGAATATGGCCCCTCAATTATTCCGTACTGAAAAAGACAGGACAGATATATTCTTCCATGAAGCGCTGGCAGGAGGCTATCGATGCATTTTCCGCAATTATCGCAAACTTTCCGGAGGATGCAAAAATATACCTGAGCAGAGGTCTGGCATTTCAGCAATTGAGGAATTTGCAGGCAGCACTGAATGACTTTAATAAAGCTGTTCTGCTTGAGCCGGATGGATACGCCTATTACTATTTCAGAGCAGGAATAAGAAATCAATTAGGTGATAATGCCGGTAAAAGAAGTGATCTTAAAACTTCGTCTGCGTTATTAAACGAACAAAGAACAAAAAGGAAACTCGATAAAGAGGAGCTGGATCTGTTTTCATTGATTCAAAAGTTGTTGAATGATAATTCGGGTGTCCGTTAGACATTTTAAGTCCTATCTGAAAAATACGTAATACCAGTAAGTATCCCCGAAACGTTTTCTTAAAGCAGGTTCTGCGGCTTTAACATCATTCCTGTACTGCTGAAGAACATCAAGATATTGATTCCATCTTTGTTCAGTATTTCTGCTGATCTGAAGACGTCCCATATCTGGCATATTCCCGTTGTTGGAAACAGCCAGCGCCAGTGCAGCTTCTTCGATGTGTACAGGTAATCGCTTAAACCCGAGTTTTCCGAACTCAGGAAGCTCATGAGATAATCCTTTAAAGTTCTTTTTCAGCAGCATATACGCGATCTTATACTCAAATGCTTGCCGGTTAAGAGAATCCTTTGCAAGGATCAATTCTATATTTATGTATGGATTATCTGTGATGGAGAAAAAATCATTTTCAACTTTTGTTCGTCTTTTCCTGCCAAGTTCTTTTTCAGCATTTAAAGCTATATCGGAGAAAAGAAGTTTTTCATATTTCTTTGCATCGTCACTGTAAAAAAGAGTTTTCTTTAAGATGCTGATATAAGCTGCTGCCACTGTATAATTGCCATTTATTAAATCGGTCCTTATAAGCATTTTCAGGCCTTCAGGCGATTGACCTTTCATCACCATATTCTCAAAAGCCCATCGGTGCGCTTCATTTATCATACCGATTGTATAATAAAAATAGCCTCCGCGTTTCAGAATTTCATCCACCATATCCCATTTCAGGAAAAGAGTACTTCCCTCAGGACTCTGGGGTGAATGAAATAAATTATCGTCCAGTTTACCCTTTTCACAAAGCGCAATATTATTTAAAAAGACGGTCAGTAAATTATTTGGCGGGTTCAGAGTATTGAAAGCGATCAACTCATCATATTTTTCCTCATAAAACAATTTTTCAACAAAAAAGTACTGTTTTGTTTTAACGTCAAAACGCTTGTGCCCAATGATAGCAATGACTATGACCAACAATAATGATAAAATAAGAATTTTTGAAAATTCAGTGACCCTGAGTTTTTCCGGTAACCTGATTTTTATTTTTGAAAGCACGGGAAGAAGTGAGAAAATTCCTGCAACTGAAATACATAAGATTTGCTGCAGTCCCTTTAATTTATCTGAAAATGGGAATATGATAAGAGTTTTTATTGACTGGAAAAAAAGAAACTCCTTCGACAGATAGAAAGTAATGAAGCTTATGCTCCATAATGCTATAATTCTGGGCCAAAGGTTTTTCTCTTTGTCAAAAATGAGAAAAAACGTAATGAAGAAAAGAAAAATCCAGACAAAACCACCACATAAATAATAAGACAGAGGAGCCAGTATAACAGGCAGCCAACCCTTAAGAAAGGCCGGATGTCTTATGACAAGACAAATTAAAGTCATCTGAACCAATAGTCCCAATGTAAGATAAAGCAAGAACCGATAATCTGTATTAAGATAAAATAGAGCAACGCCGATAAAGAGGGGGATGATGCTTGTTTTTATCCCTGTTAAAGTACTGATAACCTTTGTTGCCGAAATTAATATCAGAGTCAAAACAGCTGAAAGGATTATTGCACCAGCTGCCGGATAATAGTAGAATGTAGAAAAGAATTTTCCGAGCCAAACCAGAAAACCACCTGGTTCCTTAAGATTCTCGCGAAAGAAATCAATTGAGAAAATGAAAAGTGAAGATTTTTCCTGGTAAAAGAATCCATAACTTTCATAATACATAAAGTATATCAGCACCGAAGCGAAGTACACCAGATAAAGAACCCCCTTCCCAGCTTTCCCCCAAGGGGGAAGGAGTGAAACCACCCTCCCGCTTTGCGGGATAAGAAAGGGGGTAATCTTGACGGGATTTTTCATTTTTGGTACCATTTAGCCTGTACTGCCTTAGTTCCTGCCAGCCTTCTGATCTCTCCCGGATTCATTTTTATCCTGAAAGTTGAAAATTCAGGAATATTGAAACTCTTTAAAAAATCTTTGTAAAACTCCGGGTCGTTCTGCGGGAGAAGGAAAGGTTTTTCTGAATTTCCGTTTTCATCCATGTACGAAATGTAGGGTCTGGCGGTTAATCCGTCTCCTCTTTTGCTACTGAATACAAGCCATCTGCCATTTGACGACCAGGAATGATAACTGTCACTATAGTCACTGTTTAGTGTGAGATGTTCAGCTTTTAAATTTGAGAGATCGATGGAGTAGAGGTCAGCCTCTTTATGCCATATCGGGAAACAACCATAATCAAAGAGAGTGGCCACAAGAAATTTGCCATCTGGCGAAATCCTGGGAAAGGCAACACTTTTATTATTCTGTACGGCATCGAAGACAAGTTCTGGCTTACCAAAAGAGCGTTTGTCAATTTCAAAAGTGACACGGTATAAATTGTACTGGATCTTTTTAAAATCATAATTTTCTCCTATCTGTGCCGCTCTGCAGAAATATAACGATTTTCCGTCAGGTGACCATTCAGGGTATGTATCCATGAACTTTCCCTTTCCGTCCAGTTCAATATCCATTATTTCATTTTTCTCGACGTCATAGAGTACAATAGCCGATTCCAGATCACTGACCTCGACCATCTTATTATCAGCAGAATGAAATCTCTGGATGATTTTATTTGATGAAAATGCAACAAACCTGCCTGAAGGATGCCATCGGGGATAAACAGCTCCGTTCTTAAGTTCACTTGTTTTGAGATTTACTTTTTTAAATTGCCCTTTCCTGAAAAAATAGCTCCCTCCCATACTGCCTCTCATATGGAAAAGAAAATCATCCGTTTTTCCATTGTTGAAAGAATGACAGTTAATACAATTATCATCGACAGCGCTATTTTCGATAAATGATTCAGATTTAAAATTTTCAAGATCCCTGAAGTTAATACTCAACTCCGACCAGCTTTCATAACCAGGATACACTAACCTGTAACAGAGATACGGATCTATAGGTTCTTTAGCTACTTTGTTGGTAACAGTCCTGCCCTTTAGCCACTTACCATCATCATCCTTTAGAAAGATATCGACCATAACATTTCCTCCCTCGCTGTTATGAAGCAGTTTTTTCCACTTTCCGGCTGGGATCTGAATTTTGCCGTTCCCGGAAATGATCTCAATCTCTGTACCTTTTCTGCTGGAGAATTTTACATAAAAAGCTTGTGCTTTTTCTTTGATAGTGAAGTTAAGAGGAGCAATATTTGAAGGGATCGTAATGTCAGAGTAATCGGGTTCCAACAAAATCGACTTTTCTGAAGTTGGAATATTTCCATCCGGTCGGTTCCCACAACCGGAAAGAAGAACAAGTCCTATAAATAAGTGAGTGTATATTGTTTTGGTCCTCTTCATATTTAACAAAATTCATTAATTTGTCCCAACATACCAATACTCTCTCTTTAAGCAAATTCCCCTGCTGCTGAAAAAGCTTTTTCTACAGCGCAAGAATGGAAAATTAAGTACGAAATGTAGTAAAAAATAAAATCAAATTTCTTTATGTGTTAACTTTAGCTGCCGATAGTGTCTGTTAATAATCGTTCTTACCTAAGTTTAAAATCTTATTAAGGGTTTATTTATTTGTTTTTCTGAAACCCTATATTTACATTTGATTACATTCCTAACCAACTTACAAATTCAATATTTATCAGTAGTCTTAAACCCAAAATCATATGAAAAATTCAAGTATTTCAAGGCGTAATTTTCTTGGAAAAGCTGCAACCGTAGGAGTAGCAGGCGTTATTGTTCCCTCCTTTATTACCGGTTGTACCCGTGAAACAAAAAAAGTTGTCGCATTACCAACTATGCTTGATCAGGCACCCGACGGCCCTGTTATCAGAGCCGGTGTGATTGGTTGCGGAGGTCGCGGAACCGGCGCTGCAATTAATTTCCTAAGTGCCGGACCAAATCTTCAGATCGTTGCATTGGGCGATACTTTTCAGGATCGTGTTGACTCTTGCAGAGAGGCAATTAAAAAGCAGAAAGGACAGGATGTTCCTATCGAAAAATGCTTTGTAGGTTTCGATGCTTATCAGAAAGTACTTGATGCAGGAGTGGATCTGGTAATTCTTGCAACCCCTCCGTTTTTTCGTCCCGATCATCTCGCAGCAGCAATTCAGGCAAAAAAACATGTTTTTGCAGAAAAACCTGTTTGCGTCGACCCGGTTGGTGCAAGATCGGTAATGGCTTCATCTCAGAAAGCAAAGGGGATGGAACTTAGTATCGTCACAGGCACACAGCGTCGTCATCAACGCGATTATGTCTCGGCATATCAGCAGGTAAGTGAGGGTACAATAGGTGATATTGTAGGTGGTAATGTTTACTGGAATGGAGGAAAACTTTGGCACCGTGATCCAAATGCTTCATGGAGTGAAATGGAATACATGATCAGGAACTGGGTAAACTGGACGTGGCTGTCGGGTGATCACATTGTGGAACAGCATGTTCATAACCTTGATGTAATGAACTGGTTTGCCGGGACACATCCTGTTAAAGCTGTCGGATTCGGATCTCGACTGAGAAGGGTTACCGGAAATCAGTACGATAATTTCAGCGTTGATTTCGAATTTGAAGACGGTCGCCATGTTCATAGCATGTGCCGTCAGATAAACGGATGTAAGGATAATGTCAGTGAAAGGTTACAGGGCACAAAAGGCTCAGTGTTTCTGTCACAGGGTCAGGAAGTGTATATGAAAGATCTCGCAGGAAGTGTGATCTGGGAATATGCATATCCGAATGATGAAACAGGTAAACCATCAAAAAACAAAATGGTTGATCCTTATGTACAGGAACATATTGATCTTGTTACTGCAATCAGGACGAACAAACCTATCAATGAGGCAGAAAATACAGCCATTTCAACAATGATGGCAATAATGGGACGTATTTCTGCATATACCGGGAAAGAGACAACCTACGAAGAAATGATGAACTCTGATCTGAAACTAGGTCCATCAGTATTTGTAATGGGCCCTGTTGATATTGATAAATCAGTACCTGTAGCCGGACTGGCCTATGTTCCGGAAACTGAAACAAAATAATTTTCAAATTATGGATAGTTCAAGAAGAACCTTCATAAAGAGAGCCACCACTACAGGAGCCGCTATATTAGCTGCTCCTGCAGTTTTTGGTACCGCCTCTTTCACCAAAAATCAAAAAGCAACAGATGCGGCTGCTCCATTCAAACTGAAATATGCCCCATCTTTTGGAATGTTTCGTGAACATGCCGGTGAAAATATTATAGATAACATAAAATTCTGTTATGATATGGGTTTCAGGGCCATGTTTGATAACGGGTTAATGGGACGACCGGCAGCAGATCAGGAGAAACTGGCAAATGAGATGCACCGGCTTGGAATGGAACTGGGCCCTTTTGTCCTTTATGCCGACTTTTCCGTGACTTCCTTCGTTTTAAATAATTCTGAAACACGGGAGATGCTCGTGAACAAGATGAAAGAAGGCGTGGAAGTAGCAAAACGAACCGGGGTAAAATGGGCTCTGGTTGTTCCCGGAAGATACGATGAAAGACTGCACAGGGATTTCCAGACTGCAAATGTGATTGATAACCTTCGTTATTGTTGCGATATTGTGGATCCTGCAGGATTAACTATTGTCCTGGAGCCGCTAAATACAATTCATGATCATCCGGGATTGTTTTTGAACGGAATTCCCCAGGCATATTCAATATGCAGGGCAGTTAACAGGCCGGTATGTAAAATCGTTGACGACATATATCATCAGCAGATCACAGAGGGGAATCTTATTCCCAATATCGACATGGCATGGAGCGAAATAGCAGCCTTCCATCTTGGTGATAACCCTGGCAGAAATGAACCAACTACGGGTGAGATCAATTTTAAAAATGTATTTAAATATATTCATGACCGTGGGTATCAGGGCGTTCTGTGTATGGAGCATGGTATGCACATCAAAGGCAAGGATGGCGAAGCCAGGGTGATAGCGGCTTATCGGGAATCTGATAGTTTTGAAGTATAACAAAATTCTATACTTTGTGTTACTTATTTTACCCTTTGTGAACACAAAAGAGTGTCAACACGATCTCTTTTTTTTCGATCTTTGTTCAATATTAATTCTGCGATATGAAAAAAATACTTTTTCCAATCTTTATTATATTCTTTTTGTTAATACTTCCTGTCAGATCTTATTGCCAGCCAGTGCGCTTATTTGCCGGCAGATACACCGAAACAGGCGGAAATGGTTTATTTGTATTTGACTTAAACAAGGAAGCCGGGACATTCAAATTACTCTCAGAAGCTGATGCAGGCCCCAGCCCGTCATATTTTTGTATTTCGAAAAAGAGAGCCCTGATATATGCTGCTAATGAAGTAATGACTTTTAAAGGTAAGAATGGTGGAGCTGTTACCACAATGAAATATAACTCCGTAAACGGGAATCTTGAAAAAATTAAAGATTTTCTTGTTCCTTCAGGCGGGCCATGCTTTATCTCGCTTTCCCCTGGAGAAGATTATTTATTAATGGCAAATTATTCCAGCAGTTCAATTGCAGTGGTAAAGCTCGATGCGAATGGAATACCGAAACAAGTCACCGACTCAATAACTTTCGGTGTAATTGATGGAAAAGTATCTCATCCGCATATGATAGCATTTGATCCTGCAGGAAAAAAGGTCTACCTGACTGATCTTGGGCTCGACAGAATTGTAATATATGACTTCGATGCAGCAACCGGCAAACTGAAACAAAGCGCAAATGGTATTGTAAATTTTAAGAAAGGAAGCGGACCGCGGCATTTTGTGTTTAATTCCAATGGCTCTAAAATGTATGTCATATGCGAACTGGGATCAATAATTTCTGTTTTTGACGTTGATATAAAGGGCGGTCTTAAAATGATTCAGACTCTGACAACTGTGGCTGCTGACTATAAGGAAGAAAATGCCTGTGCAGACATTCACCTGGGAAAAGGTGAACATTTTCTTTATGGCTCCAATCGCGGTGAAAACACAATTGTAACATTCAGGATAGGATCAGACGGTAAGATTGCTCAGACAGGGCGCACAGCATGCGGCGGAAACTGGCCACGTAATTTTGTGATCGATCCATCGGGCAGGTTTATGCTTGTTGCAAATCAAAAATCGGGGAACATAATGCTCTTCACAGTTGACCAGAAAACGGGTTTGCCTGTTGAAACTTCCAAAGAGTATAAACTTGATGCGGCAGTTTGTCTGAAGTTTTGAGATTTCCCCGGCAGACACTTGCTTAGTAACCAAGATGACATATCGCTGATTTTGACCTAGGAATTGATTTTCTTCGTTTACCCCGACCCCAAGGGGAGCGAAGAAAATCAATTTACTCCCCTTGGGGATGGGGTAAATAAATTGATTTTCGAGCGACGAACGATATCATTTATCTTATATTCGCACTCCTTTACCTATAATTGACTATGGACTCATTTAACTCTTTTAAAAAAGCATCGGGTTTTACATTTCTGATGCTTATTTGTGTTGTGGCTCTTTCCACAGGTTTCAGGAAAGACAGCCGTAAGCCTTTCAAAAATTCTGTGCTGATGGTATCACTCGATGCTTTCCGGTGGGATTATAATCAAATCTACAATACACCCAATCTTAATAGGCTGGCTCATGATGGAGTGAAAGCCGACAGAATGTTTTCTTCATTTCCAACAGTAACATTTCCAAATCATTATAGCATTGCCACAGGTTTATATCCCGACCATCATGGTTTGATAAGTAATAGTTTTGCTGCTCCTGATCTGGGACTATATTACAGAATGGGCGACAGGGCGGCAGTGGAAAATCCCGCCTTTTATGGAGGCGAGCCCATATGGGTGACGGCTGAAAAACAGGGAGTGAAATCAGCATCCTTTTTCTGGGTTGGATCAGAGGCGCCGGTGGGTGGAATTCATCCCACCTACTGGAAAAAATACGATGACAATGTAACTTTCGGGGAGAGGATTGATACCGTTATAAAATGGCTCGGATATCCCAGGGAGAAACGACCCGAGCTTGTTACGTTATATTTTGACGAACCCGATCATACGAGTCATATTTTCGGACCGGTTGCACCTCAAACTGGCAGAGTCGTGGAACATCTTGACAGCTTAATTGGCGTATTGAGAGCTAAACTTGCGACTCTTCCTGATGCAAAAAGGATAAATCTTATTATTCTTTCAGATCATGGAATGTCTGCTATTTCATCTGAACGTTACATAAACCTGAAATCACTTGTGCCTGACAGGATGATATCCTCCATCTCAGGAGGTAATCCTGTTTATATGATCAATAGTAAAGACGGAAAGGAGGATAGTATTCTCTATCTTCTTAACAAGGCAAAAGGTCTGAAGGCATGGGATAAACGGAAGGTTCCTGCCAAGATGCATTACGGGACCAATCCGCGGATACCCGAAATCGTAGTCGTGGCTGACAGTTCATGGAGCATCGGAACCCGTCCCGACGGGTCCATCTTAAGAGGAGGCGCACATGGTTACGATAATTCCAACTCAGACATGTTTTCAATTTTTTATGCCGCGGGCCCGGCATTCAAAAAAAATTATAGTTTCAAAGAACTCAATAATGTTGATGTTTATAACCTCATCTGCGGGATACTTAAAATCAATCCGGCAAAAAACGATGGAGATCCGTCAGCATGTAAAGGGATGCTGAGATAGTAGGTGTTATTCGATCTGGATTTTCTTTTAGCCTTACATACTCACCCCCGTCCCCTCTCTGCTAGCGCAACATGCACTCCCCTCTTTGCTTGCAGAGAGGGGAAGGGGGTGAGTTTATAATGTGCAGTATGTGAGTGGCTTGTAGAGTGTATAAAGATTAACTTGAAAAAAGGAGGGGAAACTTAATCTTTGTGTTTTTGGATTTCGTAATTCGGAAATTTCTGAGTAATATTATTATTCAAAAATAGTTCTAATGAACCGGTCAAAATTTGTTGAGCGTTTAAACAACGAATCTGAAAAAATCTGGGATATAATTGTGATCGGAGGAGGCGCCACTGGTCTTGGTATTGCTCATGATGGCACTTCCAGAGGCTATAAGACTCTGTTACTCGAGCAGTCTGATTTCGCGAAAGCCACTTCATCACGAAGCACGAAACTGGTACACGGCGGTGTGCGCTACATGGCACAGGGTGATCTTCTTCTCGTGATGGAAGCACTTCATGAACGCGGGTTAATGCTGAAAAATGCACCTCACCTTACCTTTGACCAGGAGTTTATTATTCCTGTTTATACATTTGGGATGTCTTCATGTATACAGCCGGTCTGAAATTCTATGATCTCCTCGCCGGTCGTCTGAGTATGGGGAAATCTTATTTCATCAATAAGACTGAAACTCTCAAACGATTACCATTACTGAAATCAGAAGGCCTGAAAGGAGGAATTGTATATCATGACGGTCAGTTTGATGATTCAAGGATGGCATTTGCCCTCGCTGAGGCAAGTTCCGATAAAGGAGGAGTTGTTCTAAACTATTTTAAAGTTACAGGCCTGACCAAAGATTCTACAGGTAAAATAAGTGGTGTAACTGTGAAGGACCTCGACACAAATAAAGAATACAAATTAAAATCACGGCTGGTAATTAATGCTACAGGTGTTTTTGCCGATTCAATAGCCAAAATGGATAACCCCGGATCAAAGCCTTCACTAAGACCCAGTCAGGGGGTTCATATTGTGCTGGACAAATCATTTCTCCGGAGCAATTCTGCCATAATGATTCCAAAAACAGATGACGGCAGGGTGCTCTTTGCCATCCCATGGTATAATGAAGTTGTTATCGGGACAACGGATACCCCACTCGATACAATAAGCCTTGAACCGGTTGCTCTTGAAAAGGAGATAGATTTTATACTGAAGACAGCTGAAAAATATCTGGTAAGACCTCCAAAACGAAAAGACATACTTTGCATATTTGCCGGCTTGCGTCCCCTTGCAGCTAATCCTGATGATCCCGGCGCTACAAAGGAAGTTTCGAGGAGGCATAAAATTACTCTTTCAGAATCAGGATTGCTGACGTATTATCGGTGGCAAATGGACCACATATCGGCGCATGGCGGAGGAGACTCTCGACAGGGCGATAAAAGAAGGACTGCTCAGAAAATCAAAATGTATTACTTCTGATCTCAGGTTGACCAGTATAGATATCAATAATCAGCAGCGGCTTAATATCTATGGCGATCATTTAGCGGATGTAGAAAAACTGATCTCCGGTAGTCCGGGTATGGGATTGCCCATTGATTCCCGCCTGCCTTATTCGAGGGCTGAGATTGTATGGATATGCATGAACGAAATGCCTTTCAATATTGAGGATATTCTCGCCCGAAGAACACGGGCATTATTTCTGAATGCCAGGGTTAGTGCTGAGATTGCCCCCGAAGTTGCTGAGATAATGGCAGATGAACTGGGCTATGATAAGGAATGGATAAACAAACAGGTAGAATCATATAATCAGTTAGTTAAGAATTATATTTATTAAATTAGTGAATATGAAATCATTCATTTTAGCTTTTGATCAGGGAACAACCAGCTCAAGGGCAATTGTCTTTGACCACAATGGATTGCCGTTGGCAACTGCACAAAAGGAATTCACACAATTTTACCCAAAGCCGGGGTGGGTAGAGCATGACCCTGAAGAGATCTGGTCAACACAGGCAGGTGTTGCACAGGAAGCTATTACAAAAGCAGGGCTCGAAAGTTCAGCCATTTCTGCTATTGGCATTACAAACCAGCGGGAAACGACTGTTGTATGGGACAAAAGAACAGGGAAGCCGGTTTACAATGCGATAGTCTGGCAGGACAGACGTACTGCAGATTATTGTGATAAGCTGAAAGCAGAAGGCCAGAGCAGAAATATCCTTGAAAAGACCGGTTTGATAATCGATGCATATTTTTCCGGTACTAAAATCCGATGGATACTTGATAACGTAAGCGGTACCAGGAAACTTGCTGAAGACGGTCACCTGGCATTCGGAACAATTGATTCCTGGCTTATATGGAATCTTACAAAAGGCAGATTGCATATTACCGATGTGTCAAATGCTTCAAGAACAATGTTATTCAATATTCATACTCTGGAATGGGATCAGGAATTATTGACGAATATTCAATATTCCGGCATCAATGCTTCCCGATGTAAGATCCTCAAGCGAGGTGTATGGCAATACAGAAGGATCTGTTTGCTGATTCAATACCTATTGCCGGGATCGCAGGGGATCAGCAGTCAGCTCTTTTCGGCCAGATGTGCATTGAACCGGGGATGGTCAAAAATACATATGGAACGGGTTGTTTCATGGTGATGAATATTGGGACCAAGCCAATCGAATCGAAGAGCAGGCTTCTTACCACAGTGGCCTGGAGAATTGGAAATGAGACACAATATGCTCTTGAAGGCAGTATTTTCATTGCCGGGGCTGTGGTGCAGTGGCTTCGTGATGGATTGGGCATTATCAAAAACTCAGCTGATGTTGAAAAACTGGCTTCGACAGTAAAAGACAGCGATGGGGTCTATTTCGTTCCGGCATTTGCGGGATTGGGAGCCCCATACTGGAACCAGCATGCCCGTGGTACAATGGTAGGTATTACAAGGGGCTCTACTTCAGCTCATATCGCCAGGGCAGCCCTCGACAGTATTGCTTATCAGACGCTCGAAGTACTGAAGGCTATGCAGAAGGATTCAGGGATCGATATCCGCGAATTAAGGGTTGATGGTGGCGCTACGGTTAATAATAATCTCATGCAGTTCCAGTCAGATCTGCTGCAGGCAAAGGTGGTCAGACCGAAAATCACTGAAACTACAGCCCTCGGAGCTGCTTATCTTGCTGGTCTTGCTGTCAGTTACTGGAGCGGAATTGATGAGATAAGGAAGCAATGGCAGATGGATCGTGTATTTTCGCCTGAAATCAAGGAGGATCAGACAGTAGACTTAATTAAAGGTTGGAATACGGGCAATAAGAGCGGCTGAAGCCTGGGCTGGGGGATCGAAGAAAAGATAATGAGACTAAAGAACTTACACATGAGTTACACAGAGGAGCACAGAGAGCCACAAAGAAGAAAACTCAGATTAACGCACAAAGCGACAGGAAGTGACAAACGACAAACTGACATCGACAACGACTAACGATAAACGATAAACGATAAACGATAAACGACATGAGCGCATTTTGGGCAGAATTTTTCGGTACCGCAATAATCCTTGTTTTTGGAGGAGGTGTTGTTGCAAACGTCTTATTAAATAAGACAAAAGGGAATAACAGCGGATGGATTGTCATAACCTTCGGGTGGGCAGTAGGAGTTTTCACAGGGGTATTGATTGCCGCTCCATTCAGTGGGGCACATCTGAATCCCGCTGTTACGCTGGCGCTTGTGATTGCAAATAAATTTTCAATTTCCCTCATGCCTACATATTTGTCAGCGCAGCTCCTGGGTGCAATGTTTGGATCCACACTGGTATGGCTGGCTTATAAGAAGCATTTTGATGCAACCGATGACGCCGAGAGTATACTTGCGGTCTTCGTCACAGCTCCGAATATCAGAAGCTATGGATATAATGTTATAACTGAAGCCATCGGGACTTATGTGCTTTCACTTGCA
The DNA here is from genome assembly GCA_963792925.1 of uncultured Bacteroidales bacterium. Classification (GTDB taxonomy): domain Bacteria; phylum Bacteroidota; class Bacteroidia; order Bacteroidales; family VadinHA17; genus LD21. The sequence continues at coordinate 316,745 of CAWBYC010000008.1, forward strand.
GTTCTTTATATGGCACAGCCGGAGGTTGGTCTGGGTGCACTTGAATGCCCTGCCGGTTTCCATTGTGGTTCTTGGACTGGGACTTTCGATGGGAGGTCCGACAGGCTATGCCATAAATCCTGCCCGTGACCTTGGCCCGAGAATCATTCATTATCTATTGCCATTAAAGGGCAAACGCGACAGCGACTGGAAATACTTCTGGGTCCCGATACTCGGACCATTTATAGGAGCTGCACTCGCAGCAATAATGTATCTGATTTTCAATCGGGAGCATGGTATTAAAAAATTTATAGCCTCTGTTTTAATCTGTTCATGCTGTCTTTTACAGAATTCATCAAAAACTTTTAAAAAAAAGGGAATGGGCACTTCATTTCTTTAAATACAATTACTAAATTAGCTTTGGTTTTCATGCCAGTAAAGGAAATGGTAGGGGAGAATTGTCTTTAATGCCCTTTAAAATGCTCTTTTATCTCACACAGGTCTGTTCTATGAATTTTTGAACATGGATAAACAAACACCTACGATATTTGTTGTTTTGAATATTAATTATTGACTTAAACTTTAAAACTATGAAGAAACTTTTACTTTTTTTGCTTGTTGCTGTATTTCTCCTTGACACAACTTATGGCCCAGGAATCGACTTTTCAAAGGGCGATAAAGTTTAAATCTTGGAATCGGTCTTGGTTCAACACTCTATACCGGAGTCATATTATGAATCACATACCCCCACTTTTCCGCTTCTCTTGAAGTCGGAGTAAAGGATGGTATTATTGATAAAGGGTCAATAGGTATAGGTGGCTATGTTGGATATTCTTCTCCACATGGGATATTTAGGCTGAGGCTGGAAACATTCAATACTTATTATCGGAGCAAGAGGACTTTTCCATTATCCTCTCGTTTCAAAACTTGATACCTACACTGGATTATTGCTCGGTTATAATATTGCAGCTATAAGGAATATGAATTCAGTTACCCGGATATGACTACAGCGCATCAGCTGGAGGTGTTATTGCATGGTTTGTAGGAGCAAGATATTATTTCACCGACAAATTTGCAGTAATGGGTGAATTAGGATATGGTATCACATATCTCAACCTTGGTATCGCATTGAAAATGTAATTTGTTTCAGACTAAGATTTATAAAAGGCAGTCTTTAATGGGCTGCCTTTTTTATATTCCATTCAATTTTAGAATAAAGTCTCCTGCTGATTTCGCTGATTTTCGCTGATAATCAACCCTTGATCTGCGTTAATCTGCGAAATTCTGCGGGAAATGTTAAAGATCTAATTGCAATCCTGTTCCACCCTGATAATGTCTTTAATATCATATCCATTATCAACTACTTTCTTAAGAAGCATCTGGTATGTCTGCTCATCCATTTTCTTTTCCCTTGCCAATATCCAGAGATATTTAAATGACGGCTCTCCAACCAGAACCCATCTGTAATCCTTGTCGAGATCCATGATCCAATAGTTGCCGGAGAAAGGCCAGAAAAACTGAACCTTAAGTTTGGCAGGACTATTCTTATCCGGAATCCATGCAACTCCTTTTGCGCTGTTTGTTTTCTGAGGATCAGATATATAATTTCCCCTGTTAATCACAGTAATTTTTCCATCATCACGAAGTGTGTACTCCGCAGAGGTGCACTTTAATTTCCTTTCGAAGTAGTTTGGAAGTCGGGCTATCTCATACCATAATCCCTTATATCTGTTCAAATCTACAGAACTTACCACCGAAGGTTTAGTCTGGGCATTAGCGGAATTAAAAATCATAGCAACCAATAAAATAATTAGGTATTGTTTCATCTTAATGTTTATTTTATTAACAAATTCCTAAAGGATTATGTTGCCTTTGGTGTGGAAATATGTGGAAATAGATGGAAATAAGTAGAAATTAACCACGGATTACACGGATAGCACGGAAAAAAACACGGAGAAACCCATTCTCTGTACAGATGCCAATCTATTACAGAAATTATTCCGTGTTTTCTCCGTGTTCCCCGTGCAATCCGTGGTAAAAAAATACCAACTTAAAGGATCTCAATCAGCTTAACCGGCCTGTTCTCCTTATGAGATTTTTTTGCCGCCAGTGCTACTGCAACTGACATCAGTCCATCATTACCCGAAACAGGCAATGGCAGATTGTTTATGACAGCATTGCAGAAAATCTTCATTTCATTCGCGTATGCTTCAAGATAACGATCCATAAAGAAATTCAGAGGAAGTGATCCATGTACGCCATCACCTGAGAAGTACCGGTGATTTTCAGGATAATTATTATCGGCACACGCCATTCCACCTGACCCGAATATCTCAACCCGTTGATCGTAGCCATATACGGCTTTACGGCTATTGTCAATAACACCTATCGCTCCATTGGCAAAAGTGAGTGTAATTATAGCTGTATCGACATCACCAGCTTTGCCGATAGCCGGATCAACCAATACTGATGCTTTTGTATATACTTCCACTACTTCACTCCCTGTAATAAACCTTGCCATATCAAAATCATGGATAGTCATGTCCATAAACATGCCGCCTGAAACTGCGCTATATTCTGCAGGAGGAGGAGCCGGGTCCCTGGAGGTGATTTTCAGGATATGAGGTTCGCCTATCTTTCCTTCCGTTACAAGCTGCTTTATTTTTGCAAAGTTTGGATCGAACCGTCTGTTAAAGCCCACCATGAGCTTAACTCCTGCTTTTTTAACAGCCTCAATAGCGCCTCCGATAACTTCAAGGGATAGATCAACAGGTTTTTCACAAAAAATATGTTTGCCTGCCTTTGCGGCATCGACAACATATTTTGCATGAGTGTCGGTAGGGGAACAAATGACCACAGCTTCAACCTCAGGATGATTTATTACATCCATGTAGTTTGTGAATACAGCTGTAATGCCGAAAGCTTTTGCAGTCTCCTGTGCGCTCTTTAAATTAATATCTGCAATGGCGACAACTTCTGCCTGAGGAACACTCTGGACTAATGTTGCAATATGAACTTTGCCTATTCGTCCTGTACCGATTACTCCCAATTTTAATTTTGTCATAATATTATTTGAGTTAGATAAGTTTAGAGTCCAAGTGATTTGATATAATCGCGATTGCGCTGAGCACATACCTTTGGATTACCCATGCCAGGCAAAACGTCCTGTTCCACCACGATCCACCCTGAATAATTCTGACTGGTAAGTTCCCTGACAATGGCCTTGAAATCAACGGCCCCCTTGCCTAATTCGCAGAAGACTCCGCTGCCTACTGATTTGAAATAGTCCCATCCTTCTTTACGCGATTTCTCAGCAATACCAGGATGACAATCTTTGAAATGGATATGCCAGATCCGTCCTTTCTGATTTTTTAATACTTCAACAGGATCCCCTCCTCCGAACATATAGTGTCCCATGTCGAGTACCAGTCCGACTAATGAGGGATCGGTATTTTTTAATAAAGCATCAACCTCAGCAGGAGTTTCAACATATCCGGCGCAATGGTGATGGAAAACAGTGCGCAACCCTGTTCTTTTTTTTACCTCGGAAGCAACCAGGTTTGCTCCTTCACCAAAAACTTTCCATTCATCATTTGTGAGACCCATTTGTGGTTTAACTCTTCCTGCGTTTTCAGTACGTTCTTTTACACTACCATTCTCGTCGGCAAGGACTATGAATGCATCAGGATAACCTGCATCGGCCATCAGTCTGGCTGTTTTTACTGACAGCTCAACCCCGGCAGCATGCTTTGAGCGATCCTTCAGGAAAACAGGAACGAAAGCCCCCACCATCGAAAGTGAGCGGTTATCCAGTTCTTTTTTCAGATCTGCAGGAACTGTAGGCATAAAGCCCCAGTCGCCCAGTTCGCTGCCCTCATAACCGGTGTCTCTGATCTCATCGAGAACCTGTTTGAAACCTGCAGCTTTGCCATCAAGATCAAATTCGAGTACGCCCCATGAGCACGGAGCATTGGCTATTTTAATCATCAGTGGAAAGGTTTTAGATATACTATAAATCAAATTTAGAATTTTCTTGTCCAATCTTCATGCCATCGCTCAATGACTACTTTTGTCTGGGTGTAGAATTCTACTGCATGTTCTGTCTGCCCGTGGAGGTCTCCGAAAAAACTATCCTTCCATCCGCTGAACGGGAAGAAGGCCATAGGAGCTGCTATTCCAAGATTTATGCCAATATTCCCTGCCAGTGTATCGTGCCTGAATTTTCTTGCGGCGGCGCCGCTGCGGGTAAAAATACATGCTGAATTGCCATATGGGCTCCTGTTGATCAGGTTTATTGCATCCTCCAGGGTTTCGGTATTAATAATTATCAGAACTGGTCCGAATATCTCGGTTGTGTACAGTTCACCGGCAGTATTCACGTTTGTGAGAATCGTTGGACCAATAAAATTTCCTTTTTCACCACCCTCAACAACTATATTCCTGCCATCAAGAAGAAGCCTTGCTCCGTCGTTAATGCCATTCTGAATAAGTTTTTCTATCCTGGTTTTGCTTTCACCGGTAATTAGAGGTCCTACTTCAATGCCCTTCATCATTCCATCCCCGGTTTTTTTTGCTCTTGCTGCCGCGACTATTTTATCGTTAAAGCTTTCACCCGCTTTCCCGACAGTTATGACTATTGAAGCTGCCAGACATCTCTGACCTGCACATCCGAATGCGCTGTCGGCGATGATCCGCACAGCGGTTTCTTCGTCTGCATCGGGCATTACAACAACAGGATTCTTGGCACCACCCTGAGCCTGAACTCTTTTTCCATGCAAGACACCTGTCTGGTAGATATGTTTTGCTACAGGAGTAGAGCCGACAAAGCTGATCGCCTTAATTGACGGATGTTCAAGAATCGCATCCACGCACTCCTTCCCGCCATGAACCATGTTGAGAACACCGGCTGGCAGGTTCAGATCCTCAAATAGCTCAAAGATCCTGATCATCGTATTCGGTACTTTTTCCGAGGGTTTCACAATATACGTATTCCCGCAGGCTATTGCATATGGCATAAACCAGAATGGAATCATTATCGGAAAGTTGAAGGGAGAGATACAAGCCCCGGTACCGAGGGGCTGTCTTATATAGAACTCATCGATTCCGGTTGAAATATCTTCTGAAAAGTCACTCTGCAAAAGTCTTGGAATTCCACATGCCACTTCGATATTTTCAATTGCCCTGAGCAGTTCACCTTTTGATTCCTGGAATGTTTTGCCGCACTCGCTCGTACAAATTCCTGCAATCTCATCACTGTTCTCTTCGAGGATTCTTTTCATCCTGTACAGATACTGAACCCTGCCGGTTGCGGGTGTATTTCTCCAGCTCAGCCACGCATCATTTGCTTTTTCGGCAGCATAGAGAACATCTTCTTTCGATCCTGCAGGGACCTGACTGATGAGTTCTCCATTGGCTGGATTAGTTACATTCAGCAGGGAAGAACTCGTGCTGTTAACCCATTCGCCATTTATATAATTTTTTAAAATCTTTGACATAGTTTATTATTTTTTCAATATCTATTCTCGAGATTACCCCCTTTCATTTTCCCCCAAGGGGGAAAGGTGGTTCCAATCCTTCCCCCTGGGGGAAGGCCGGGAAGGGGGTTTCTGGAAATAAAAGCTCATAAAAAATATCTCTGTTTCTTTTTATTCTTTACATATTCCTTATACGCTGCTTTTACAGTTTTGATCTCAGAGACCTCGGATATTGCGACTTCCCACCAGGCATAGCCGGGAACACCCTTATACAGATCTGTTTCAATCGTAATCACCGTAGTTACCGCATGCTCTTTGGCTTGTTTCAGCGCAATCTTCAATGATTTTATATCATGCGCTTCTATTACATTGGATCCAAGACTTCTGGCATTCTGAGCAAAATCGACGGGAAGTATTTGTCCCGTCAGCTGCCCCGTCTTTTCATCACGATAGCGATATTTTGTCCCGAATCGCTGGGAACCTATTGATTCTGACAATCCGCCAATGCTTCCGAATCCGTTGTTATTGAGGAGTATAATCGTAAATTTTATTCCTTCCTGAATAGCGGTGACTATCTCATTGTTCATCATCAGATAGTTGCCATCGCCTACCATGACGAATATTTCACGGTCGGGACAAGCCATTTTGGCGCCTATTCCTGCGGCGCATTCATATCCCATAGTTGAGTATCCGTATTCAAGATGAAAACCCTTGGGATCTGTGGTTCTCCAAAGCTTATGCAGATCGCCGGGCAGACTGCCGGCGGCGCAGAGTACTACGTCGCGCGGACCTGCGGACTCATTCACAGCTCCTACAACTTCTGCCTGGGTCACTGGTGATGATCCTGATTCTTTGAAGAATTTGCTGACCTGCTTATCCCATGCTTTGTTAAGGTTCTCTGCATGTTTCAGGTGGGAGGCAGGCGCCTTATAATCCTTCAGAAGTTCAGATAGTTCTTCGAGACAAACCCTGGCATCAGAAATAAGCGGAAGTGCAGCATTCTTATGTGAATCAAAATCAGTGACATTGATATTTATGAATTTCACATCGGGATTCTGAAAGGCTGTTTTCGATGCAGTGGTGAAATCACTGTAACGTGTACCTATCCCGATTATAAGGTCGGCTTCTTCAGTGATCTCATTTGCTCCAGGTGTTCCTGTTGCGCCCACTGCTCCAAGATTACACGAATGATTATACGGAAGAGAACCCTTGCCGGCAAATGTTTCCGCAACCGGGATTCCTGTCATTTCTGTAAAGCTTTTCAATATCTCTGTAGCCTCACTGTAGATCACTCCGCCGCCTGCGATTATTACAGGTTTTTTCGAAGATTTTATCAGCTTTGCCGCTTCATTCAGAAGTGAAAGATCAGGCCTTGGACGTGGGATTTTCCAGGTTCTTTTTGAAAACAGCTCTTCAGGAAAGTCATAGGCTTCAGTCTGAACATCCTGTGGCAGGGCAAGTGTTACAGCCCCTGTTTCCGAAGGCGATGTCAGCACTCTCATTACTTCTGTAAGAGAGGTAATCAGCTGTTCGGGTCTGTTGATCCTGTCCCAGTATTTTGAAACGGGTTTGAAACAATCGTTTACCGAAATATCCTGTGATGAGGCAGATTCAAGCTGCTGCAATACCGGTGCGACATTGCGTTTAGCAAAGATATCACCCGGGATAATAAGTACTGGCAACCGGTTTATTGTCGCGCATGCTGCACCTGTGACCATATTTGTGGCACCCGGACCGATTGATGATATACAGGCGAAAGTGCCAAGCCTGTTTTTCATTTTGGCATAAGCAATGGCAATATGAACGGAAGACTGTTCGTTCCTGGTCATGATATACTTAAAATCAGGATTCTCCAGCAATCCTTCTCCCACGCCTGCGACAATGCCATGTCCGAATATTCCCAGACAACCGCCAAAGAACTGGTTTTCCATGCCGTCACGTTCAACATACTGATTTTTCAGGAATCTTACCACTGCCTGACCAACTGTTAACCGGATAGTTTTCATGAAGTTATTATTCTTTATTTGATAGTTCAGATGATAATTAAAATCCTCCGTTTGCATTGATAAAGTTCAGTGCTTCATCGAGAGTCGGGTTAAAATTGGAGCAACCGGGTTTAGTAACCAGTATCGCACCGCATGCATTTCCCATCCTGCAGCATTTATACCAGTCCCATCCATTCAGGTATCCGTAGATGAAGCCGCTTGCAAATGCATCGCCGGCCCCGAGCACATTCAATACTGTCACAGGGAAACCAGGAACATTGATCACTTTACCGTCTTTCAGAAAAACTGTTGACCCTTTTGCTCCTCGTTTTACAATTAGAGCCTGTAGGCCTAGCTTCATAATAGAATTTATTGAGGCATCTATATCCCCACGGATCTCGGGAGCAGATATCTGCTGATTTTTGATTTTAATGTCAGCCGGGTTGGTGAGCATAGTTGCGAGAATTTCCTCCTCAGTCCCGAGAGCAATTGCACAATTCTTTAAATATGCCCGTGAAGTAGTGCCGAATGCCCGTGCGTCATGCCATTGATCGGCCCTGAAATCGAGATCTATAAGTATCGGCACATTGTTCCTGACGGCTTCTTCTGCGGCAAAAAAACCTGCTGATCTTGTGGGTTCCACGTTCAGCGCAGTGGCTGAGATCTCAAAAAGGCGGAAATCGGCTACATTGGCATTGATGACATCGTCAATATCCACTTTTGAATCCGCACAGTTGTCGCGGTAGTACACCAGTGGAAAGTTGTCGGGAGGTTGTATACCCAGCACCACTGCACTGGTCCGTGATCCTGATTTTCTCGGGATAAACTTTGTTTCAACACCTTCCCTGATGAGAAAATTAAGAAGGAAATCGCCAACCTGATCTTGACCGATGCCTGTCAGTAATGCAGATTTCAGGCCAAGTCTTTGGGTGCCAACCGCTATATTGAGCGGTGATCCACCAACATAAGCATTGAAAGATGTGATATTAACGAAATCGGCTCCGATATCAGCAGAATACAGATCAATCGATGATCTTCCGTAAGTAAGAACGTCATACTTTTTATTTGCCATAGTTTATTCTTTTATCCTGCGTCCGTTCATTTCAAGGGTGACTATTGGTATTCGGGGATCCATTGCCTTCCATGTGCCATAAATCCATTTATGATCAGGATCATCGGTACTAGTGAGGCTCTGATCACTGCCTGCGAGGAAGTTCAGGTAATAGACATTATAACCATGTCCGGCAATGACGGGATGATAACCTCTCGGCACAAGTACGACATCGTTATTATGAGATTCTGCTATTTCATCCAGCTGCCTGTCATCGGTGTACACCTTCTGAAGGGCAAAACCCTGTGGCTTATCAATTTTATAAAAGTAGATCTCTTCAAGTTTTGCCTCAAGCAGCTTTCCGGAATCCGGATCAACTTTGCGGTCATCATGCTTATGAGCGGGGAATGAACTCCAGTTCCCTGAGGGAGTATAGACTTCCACGCAGACCAGCTTATTACATCTTGAACCGGGAGGCATGATCCTGTTGATCTGCCTGCTGGCATTATCTCCGCCCCGGTATTCAATGCCCATTGCGTTTACATCGTCAGGGGTTATAAACTGTGCTGGATGCAACTTTTCAGCCTTGCACCAGCTGCAGGCTATATCGAGCGGACCTCCGGCGGGACTGATTTCAAATTCTGTATTCTGCGGTAAGTACAATGCATGAGAAAGACCACTGAAAACATCCTTTCGTCCGTTTACTGTTTCCCATTTTCCCACTGAGGTTTTTGCTGAAAAATTACCGCCGAGCAGAACAAATAAATATTCATTATCCATTGTATTTCCCGTCCATTTTTGCCCCTCTTTAAGAAACCGGGCCTGGAAATTCAGATGATTCCATCCGGCATCTCTGGCAGAAATATCCTGGTAAATCTCTTTATCAGTTGACCTTGAAAGTATCGGACATTTTTTATCTCTGTTCATTTTCTGATTTATTATTTGTCATCAGGAGAGTACATTTATCTGCAACAAATGATTCAAGTTCGTCCATATATTTCTTCCCGGGGATCACCATGTCAAATTTCTCAGGTTCATCCCTGAAAAACTCCCTGTGGATCCTGGTCCATATCAATCTCATGTCTGTTGCGATATTAATTTTGCACACGCCAAAGGTTATTGCCTTCAAAAGTTCATTATAATCAACACCTTTCGCTTCTTTTTTTAAGTTACCGCCTGACAGGTTAATTCTTATTACATCATCATTTGAAACAGCTGAGGCGCCATGAAGGACAAGCGGGAATAGCGGCAGCTGCTTCTGTATTTTTTCAAGTATTGAAAGCTGCAAACCCCGTCCACCCGAGAATTTATAAGCCCCGTGACTTGTGCCCACTGCTACCGCCAGGCTGTCACATTGCGTCAGTTTCACAAATTCAACAGCTTCTTTGGGATCAGTGTAAAGGGCCTTCGAATTCTCAACGGAGAGCAGATCTTCAACGCCGCTGAGAATTCCTAATTCAGCTTCCACGGCAATACCTTTCACATGTGCTTTTTTTACAATTTCACTGGTTATCCGTATATTTTCAGCAAAGTGCTCATGTGATGCATCGATCATTACCGACTGATAGTTTCCTGATTCAATTGCGTTTATGCAATGGTCAAAATTGCCATGATCGAGATGAACGGTAAATTCCACTTCAGGGTAGATTGTTCGCTGCGGAGGCAATCATTCCTTCCAGGATGCCGGGATGCATATAATTGCGTGCAACAGGTGTGATCTGAATTATGACCGGTGCATTAGCTTTAGCCGCACCCCTGAACACACCATGGATCTGTTCTGCATTGAAAATATTGAAAGCGCCAATGCCGGATTTTCCGTAAGCCCATGAATATAATTTCTGAATATGTTGCCTCATTTTACTATCTTAAAAATCCTTAAACATTAAACAAATACCGGGCAGGATTGTCAGTGAAAATTTTTACCAGAAGAAATAATACAATGCGGCAAATATCCCGCAGATGCCAATAGCAGCAATATTGAATGTCATCGAAGTCTTAAAAAGTCCTTTCCCGATTACAATAGCTTTTACATCCATTTTATTTAGTTTGTTATTCAGTACCATAATGAGTCCGACGAGTATGAATCCTGCAACCGGAACATATATTGCGTCAAGTGCAAAATCCCGGAGCCGGGTAATAAAAAAAGAAGCAATAATTCCGATGAGCAATGCAACAGATCCGATTTTTATCCCGGTGTTTGCTGTACCCTTGTCGGGTTTGAAGTTGCTGATATTTATATTTTTTAGTTTATTGTCGCTCAGGCTTATCCCAATCATCACAAACATCAGGATGATAAAGACATACCCAATCCGGAGAATGAAAGGCATTCCGGGATTCAGGACTTTGAATGATATTCCCAGCGGAATTGTAAGCAATGCGGTCCAGAGAGCGGCTTTGGATGTAGCCTGGCGCCAGAATAAACCGCAGAAGAAAATCAGAAATTCTCCGGGATATATGAAACCGGTATATTCCTGGATATACTGGTATGCCTGGTCAAGTGTCTGTAACTGAGGAGCTATGCATGTTGATATGATAAGGGCACAGAAAGCGACGATCATTCCGGTCCTTACCATCTGTTTCTCTGTGGCATTTTTTTTCAGGAATCCTTTATAGATATCAATTGTAAATATCGTAGAAACGCTGTTTACTATTGAACTGAGGGCTGACACAGCTGCCGCGACAATAGCGGCAAATGAAAGACCGCGGATGCCTATTGGCACAATATTGCTGATAAGCCATGGATATGCCTCATCTGATTTCCCCAGTTTTACACCCAATGCATATACAGCTATCCCGGGGATAACCACTAAAAGCGGAACAAGAAGTTTCAGATAGCCGGTGAAGGCTACTCCGAGCTGTGCTTCTTTCAGGCTTTTTCCGGCGAGACCACGCTGTATGATGAACTGATTAAATCCCCAGAAACTGAGGTTGGTGAGCCACATTGAACCGAGGATAACACCAAGGCCGGGAAGGTCGGAAAATGCATCTTTTTTCCCACCTGACCCATCAGGGATCATTAATGTTCCTCTTTCTATTACCATGTGGAATTTCTCAGGTGCCTTATGAAGGAGCTCTGCAAATCCTGTCAGTACTCCGTGTCCGCCGCTCAGTGCATTCAGCGCAAATGAAGTGGTGACTAATCCTCCGAAAATCAGTACGGCAACATTTATTACATCTGTCCACGCGACGGCTTTCATCCCTCCCCATAGTGAATAAAGTGCTGAAAAAAATGAAAATCCGATGATTCCGTAGATAAGCGGTACACCTATTATTCGTTCCATAGCGAGTGCTCCGAGGTAAATGACAGCCGTCATGTTCACGAAAATGTAAACAAGGATCCAGAATATTGCAAAACAGGTGCTTACTCTTTTGTCATACCTCTGTGACAGGAATTGTGGCATTGTGAAGATGCCTTTTTCAATGAAAACAGGAAGAAAGAATTTGGCGACAACGATCAGAGTTATTGCGGCGATCCATTCATAAGCAGCTATTGCCAGACCTATCGCATACCCTGAGCCCGACATCGCTATGAAATGTTCTGCTGAAATATTGGCTGCGAGTAAGGCCGAACCTATAGCCCACCATGGAAGAGAACGACCGGCAAGAAAATAATCCTGGGAGGTTCTTTGGTGACCCTTTTTTCTTCTGGAGACCCATAAACCGACAAAAACGATGATTGATGCGTAGACAATAAAAATTATCCAGTCGATTACAGCAAAATGTTTCATCTGTTAACCGGGTTAATTGTTATCTGAATTTATGGACTTAAAAATAACATATTTTTTTCTGGTTTCTAAATCGGAAGGGCTTCGATGTTATTGTATGCCTGAGATGGTTGTGGTTGATTGGGAGATGTGAGTACAAAAAGAACAATATCAGACACAGCGGTGACAGGGGCTGGTAAACTGCCCCTGTCCACTATGTCTTTGAAAGCATAATAAGAATTAGTTAATACAAGTCACGAGCTTCGGTATTCTCACATCGAAGCTCGTGCTCTCTGATCATCAGTGTCTTTTGATTTACGTGAGAATGAATCACGTAAATAGCGAACTTTATCATGATCAGCTTTAATAAGAGCGAATTGTGACATGATAAGATCCTGCTGCAAAGAGCTGAGATGCTCCAGATCATCCCTGAGCACCTTTTCGTAGGCATCTACTGCCTTATCTTCCCCGAATTCACAGGAACTCAGAATAGCTTTGCGATCTTTTCCGGTGAGGGCAGCCTTTACATCCATCCATGCACGGAAAAATTTGCCTGAGACTTTTGTACCTTCAACAGGTTCGCCATTCATACCCCTGATTTCATCAGTCAATTCCGTAATGCATTTGCCGCTTGTCCTGGCTAGCTCAGCGAACAGAGTCTTGAGATCATGTTCATCAGTTTCTTTCAGAGCTGTTTCATAACCTTCAAGTCTGTCATTATTGATTTCCAGAAGTTTGTTTAATACATCCACAGTTTCGTTATCTTTCATATCAATTTTTTTTAATCTGTTAATACTTAAATATGAATCCCTTACAAGAAGGACGAGGTGTTTGTTACTTTCGGCTTAGAAGCTTAGATCCCATCAGAAGAGAAATGACTACAAGCACGAGGAAAACAAAGAAAATCACTTTAGCAATTGACGCCGCACCGGCAGCTATTCCGGTAAATCCGAATACAGCCGCTATCAGAGCGATCACGAGAAATATTACGGTCCATCTTAACATAGCGTTTATTTTTAGTGAATAATATATTTTAAACATTGAGAAACAGATGATTGCGGGAAAATATTTAATTAATGAATTATGGGATAAATTTAGATGGACTCATTAAACTAATCATTACAGAAAAGCAGGAAAATGTTACAACATTACGCCTGACAAAAATTGGGATATGAGAATCTTTAAGGGGGTGGATGGTTAAGCTATTTCTCTTTTTTTGCCAATTTTTTTTGAGGAGGATTAAAAGCCGTTTCCGCTTTTTTTATTGTTTTTTCCATATCGATGCCTTTACCAAGAACACCTTTAAAGAGATCTCCTGTCTTTTTGAGCCTGTCAATTGAATTCTGTATAGTGAAATCGCCTGTTCTCATCCCTTTCTTCACCTCATCCCAGTCTAATGGCATTGAGACCGTTGCACCGGGTTTTGGCCTTATTGAGTATGGACTGGCAATAGTTGCACCCGGACGGTTTTGCAGAAAGTCAAGATACATCTTGCCATGACGATTTTTTACAAGGCGCTCCAGGCTTGTAAATTCAGGGAGCTGCTGATGGACCAGGTGTACCATAATGTTTGCAAACATCTGCGACTGATCGTAAGTATATCTGGCGCCAAGAGGAATATAGATATGCATGCCCGTAGAGCCTGAAGTCTTTGGATATGAGGGTAAATTTAGCACATCGAGTAACTTTTTGACTTCCAGAGCTGCTTCAATAACCTGATCAAAGGAGTTTTTATCCGGATCCAGATCGATGACACAATAATCGGGATAATCCACAGACTCCACCCTGCTGAACCATGGGTTCATTTCTATGCAGCCCAGGGATGCCATCCATAAAAGAGTGGCTTCATCGGCGCCTACCAGAAATTCCTTATGCTCATTATCACTATTAACATATGGGAATGTCTTTACCCATTCGGGCGATTTTCCTTTCACATCTTTCTGATAAAAGCTTGCACCATGAATTCCGTTTGGAAACCTGTTAAGTGATTGAGGGCGATCCTTAAGATATGGCAGTATATATTCAGCAACCTGATAATAGTAGTTTATCATGTCGCGTTTCGTGATATTATCTTCAGGCCAGTAGATTTTACTCAGGTTGGTAAATTTAAGATCATGCCCGGAAATCTTCTTTACCTGTGTTTCTTCATCCGGATTTAAAAGGTTTTTTTTGGTTGCCGGAGAGGGAGCTTTTACCTTGGGTCTTTCAGAATCCGTCTCTACTTCGTTATCGATTATTCCACCTACAGTTGTTTCTTTTTCCCTTACAATTTCTTCTGCCTTCTTATCATTTCGTATCCCTTTGAATGATGGTTGTCTGAAGACCCCGTCGGATGTAATTTCCGCATAGCTTACCTCACAGATTATTTCGGGTTTAAGCCAGAATGGTTTTGCTTTCGGGGGATTGGGCCTGAACCGTGAAGGTTGGTTAACGTCAGGTTTAATTTCAAACGGACTTGAATTAATAATAAGCGGCTTGAATGATTTCAATAACTCCTTCTTCTGGTTATCGCTGAAACCGGTTCCTACTTTTCCCACGTATTGAAGCTTTCCCTGGTCATAAACCCCTAAAAGCAGTGAACTGAATAACTTACCTGTTCCCTCATTTAGAGTATATCCGCCAATAATGACTTCCTGTCGTTTGTGAACTTTTATTTTAAGCCATTCTGCCGATCTGTAGCCAGGGTTATAATGGCTGTCAGCTTTCTTGGCCATTATTCCTTCCAGACCCAGTTTTTCTGCGGCAAGAAAAAGTTCATTCCCTTCGCCCGGAAAGACCTGGCTTAACCTGATATTCTCATCGCCGCCCGGAAAGGTTTCCCTGAGTACTGCTTGCCTTTCTATCAGTGGCAATCCCATCAGATTTTTACCTTCATACCATAACAAATCAAAAATATACAGCATTAGTTCGCCATCCGATTCACTTCTCCAGTTCTGCAATGCATTAAATTCCGAAACTCCTTCATCATTTATTACTATTATTTCGCCATCGATAACAGCTTTGACTTCCCATTTTTTCAGGGAATCCGTTATCGGATAATACTTTTCGGTGAAAGATTTATTATTTCTCGAGGAAAGAGCTGTT
Organism: uncultured Bacteroidales bacterium; assembly: GCA_963792925.1. Lineage (GTDB taxonomy): Bacteria > Bacteroidota > Bacteroidia > Bacteroidales > VadinHA17 > LD21. Next base: position 332,022 of record CAWBYC010000008.1, read on the forward strand.
TTTTCCTTATTGATGAATCCAACAGTACGGTAGCCGTCCCATTTCACCTCAAACAACCATTCATCATTATCGAATGGCTTATCCACAAGAGTTGCCAGCATGGGACTGATCTTTTCCGGCATGGGCGACTTAACTGCTTTTTTCAGAATAGTTATTGAGTCTGTTTCAGCTATATCATTCCCGGGATTCTTATCAGATTTCTTCTTTTTTTTTACTTCAATCTCTTCTTTTGGTTTACCATATATATTTTTGCTTGTTGCTTTTACCTTCTCAATTGTCTTACCCGATTGCACTGATTTGTCTTTCAGAGTGATGTCCTTCTTCGATGCATATTCATCTTTGTGTTTCTTCATCAGCCATGTATTATCCCCCTTGTCTTTTAGCCTGAACAGAGCATATTCACCTTTCAGTTTTTTACCATAAAGCGTCACTTTTACATCTCCGCCACTTAATTTCTCCAGCAAATGTTTTTCCTGTGTCTTCTTTGATTTTCCTTCTAGTCCTGAAGCTTCATAAGTGCCATCATCCCAAACTATAACCGTACCACCGCCATATTCCCCTTTTGGTATAATGCCTTCGAATGTACGGTAGTCATAAGGATGATCCTCAACCATCATTGCCAGTCTTTTGATTTCGGGGTCGGTTGACGGACCTTTTGGCACTGCCCAGCTCTTAAGCACGCCTTTCATTTCAAGCCGGAAATCATAATGTAATCTCGTAGCAGCATGTTTCTGAACGACGAAATGCAAAGCTTCACTTTCGGTACTCTTGCCTCCGAATGGTTCGGGTGTAACCGAAGCATCACGTTTTTTTTTGTATTTTTCCAGTGCCATCTGAAAAGTCCTGGTTTCCCTTTTTAATAATTTAACAAACCGGTAATTCAAAAAGTTTTAAATAGCACCTGTAAGATTCTTCATGCTAAGTATATAATTCTCCAAGTCGCAAATTGATTTTCGAGCGACTTTTACGAAGTTATTAATCTTGTATATTTGATTAGGCGAGATACATAGTGGTTAAAGTCTCTGTATTTCGTAATTTGCATATTATTACAATTATTCAAGAGATGAAAAAGCTCATTTTCCTTTTCTGTATAATTCTTATTCTGACCGCGTGCAAAACACGAAAAACCCCGGTGAAAGACTTTCCGGATGAAATGGTTTCTTTTACTCCTTATAATAATAACCCGGTTTTTGCCGGAGCTGACACGGATACGTGGGACAGGAAAATCCGCGAGCGAGGATTTATATTGAAGGAAGATGGAAAATATAAGCTTTGGTATACAGGCTACAAAAAAGAAGACAGTGATCCGAAATCGCTGGGCTATGCCACTTCGGATGACGGAATTAACTGGAAGAGATATCCGGCGAATCCGATTTTCAGCGAAAAATGGACTGAAGACATGTTTGTATTGAAGGATCACAGCAAGTACTATATGTATGCAGAAGGGAAAGATGATGTCGCTCACCTTCTTATCTCTGAAGATGGTATAAAATGGCAGGAGCAGGGCGATCTGATTATACACATGACTAATGGTGATACAATTCCGGGCCCCTACGGCACACCGAATGTTCTGATTGAGAATGATGTCTGGTATTTGTTTTATGAAAGGAAGGATGAAGGAATATGGATTGCAAAATCAGACGATCACAGGAACTGGACAAACATTCAGGATGTGCCTGTACTCAAAAGAGGACCCGAAAAATATGACCAGAAAATGTTAGCCGCAAATCAGGTCGTTAAATTTAAAGACAAATACTATATGTACTATCATGCCACAGCGGAAGATAGTTCAGGCATCTGGACTTCCAATGTCGCCATGTCGAAAGATTTGATGCACTGGATTAAATATCCGGGGAATCCTTTCGTTCCGGGAGATCGTTCCAGTCCCATATTGGTCTATGACGGCGCGACGTACAGGTTATACACTATGCATCCTTCTGTCTGGCTATATGAACGAACCATTTGTTCTAGTATTGATGCAACCCCTCCGGAGTTGATGAGTAAATGATTAATCTTCACAATGGGCATCAGATGAGTAAATGATAATCTCCAACGGGGACATCAACTATAGAGTTCATGACTAAGAATTTTTTTGAACACCGGAGGTGTTCCAAAAATACTAGCATGATCATTTGCAAATGGATTTTTTGAACACCGGAGGTGTTCCATCAATTTTCCGGAGATAGCGGTTTAGTTATGTGCAACATTATTTGTGTGCTTTGACTGGATTTATTATCTTAGATTTAATTCATTTTCCGTTTATGAAAGTTGCTGTTACAGGTGCCAGCGGACACGTAGGAAGTTGCCTGGTAAATGAACTAAAAAAACAAGGAGCTGAAATTAAAGCTTTAGTTCACAACAATGGAACAATTCATGAAGGTGTGGAGGTTGTTAAAGGTTCATTGCTTGAACCCGACTCACTCTTTAAACTCTGCGATGGGACTGATGTTGTTTTTCACCTGGCGGCCCAAATAGCCATTGAAAACACTTCATCAACTCTTGTTTATCAAACCAATGTTACCGGAACCAAAAATATACTCGCAGCGGCAATTCATTCAGGGGTAAAAAATTTTATTCATTTCAGCAGCATTCATTCATTTCAGATTGGAACTCCCGGTCAATTGTTGGATGAGAACAGACCGATGGTTGTATCTGATAGAACCATCTACGAATTCACAAAAGCCGAGGGTGAAAGGGAAGTACACAAGGCAACTGTGAATGGCTTGAATGCGGTAATATTAAATCCTACTGCGGTAATTGGTCCGTTTGATTACAGAAACTCCCTTCTCGGTCAGGCCCTTCGTAAAATTTCACAGAATAAATTACCTTTTCTCGTGGAAGGCGGATACAATTGGGTAGATGTGAGGGATGTTGTTAGAGCTGCAATTCGTGCTGTTGAAACCGGACGTAATGGAGAAAATTATATACTTTCCGGACAATATTGCAGTCTGAAAAAGTTATCGGATATGATAAGTAAGATAACCGGATGCAGAGTTCCGGTGATTGTTCCTGTTCCCCTTGCACGCATGGCATGCCCCTTCTTTAAGTTTTATTCCTTAATCACGAAAACAGATCCATTATATACATATCAGTCTCTTGACATTCTGGTCAATTCCCCGGCAAATATTTCAAATGCAAAAGCCCAAAAAGAGCTGGGATTTAATCCAAGACCTCTGGAACAAACACTGAGAGATACATTTGACTGGTACAGAGAGAATAATATTTTAAGCTGATATGATACCGCACGAAACTTTTAATCTGATTTGCTGGGCCTGGATTGCTGTTGCAATTATTATATTCCCGATACTTCTGAGAGTTACCCAGCCATACGGAAGACATTCGAAGACCAGCTTCGGGCCAATGATCAACAATAAGTTCGGGTGGTTTATTATGGAATTTCCTTCACTGGCAATCTTCGGATATTTTCTGATTTTCAAATCCAACCTCTCAAATGCGCTAATTCTTGTACCAGCGCTATTATGGCTGATCCATTATATTCACCGGGTCCTGATTTTTCCTCTTCAGATAAGAACAGCAAGGAAGAAAATACCCTTGCTGATTGTCTTGCTCGCTATCATTTTTAATGTAATTAATGGTTTTCTGAATGGATACTGGTTTATGCAATTTGCTTCCGCTTATACACCGGGGATAGGCGTAAATTTGCGTCTGGTTGGCGGGGTGATAATATTTTTCACTGGTTTTGCAATCAATAAATATCATGATGCCATATTGATTAAGCTGCGCCCTTCATCGGGAAATGGTTACAAAATTCCGTACGGCGGACTTTTTAATTATGTATCCTGTCCGAATTTTCTTGGAGAAATTATTTCATGGACGGGTTTTGTCCTTGTGGCTTTTAATCTGCCGGCTCTCTCTTTTTTAATCTGGACATTAGTTAATCTGATAACAAGGGCTCTTGATCATCACAGATGGTACCTCAGGGAGTTTCCCGAATATGACAAACAGAGGAAAGCGATTATTCCCGGCATACTTTAAGTAAAAAATATTTCTACACATTGCATTCCAACCACATGATGTTTTTAATTGTTATATATTTTAATTGGAAAATATATCAATTAAGGTTGGAAATCAATAATTTAATAATTCACACAAAATGAAAAAATTGCTTCTGGTGCTTATGCTGATTTCTGCAGGGAATATTATGTTTTCCCAGACAACGGGAAAGATGATGCCTGTTACTACAAATTCCAAAAACGGGTTGTCTGTTTACGATAAGGCGATGAAGTTCTATGATGATGTTAACCTGAAAGAAGCTATCAGCACCTTCAGAAAAGCATTGGATGAGGATCCGGATTTTTTTATGGTAAATTACCAGCTTGCATTTTATTTTCTTATGAACCGGGCAGGTGATAATTTTAATAAGTTTTCTGAAGCTGCAATAAATTGCAAAGAGAAGCTCAGTGATGGGGAGGAGCTTCTCAGAGGAGCTTTGGAGAAGTTGAAACAAGGTCAGGTCAATATTACTGAGATTGGTGAAAAACTAATAGATATGTATCCGAACGATCCAAATTCTTACAACAACATGGTTTATTTTCAGACGCTTGCAGGCGATTCCACAGGGATTGTCGAGACCTTGAATAAAGCAATAAAAATCGCTCCTGACCATGCCTCTTTCTATAATCAGCTGGGATATGCTTATCTGACATTAAAACAAACCGATAAAGCAGTGGAATGCTTCGATAAATACATTGAACTTGATCCTAAAAATCCGAATGCGTATGATTCAAAGGGTGATTACTATATGTACATTAAAGACTATTACAATGCCTATCAGTCATATATGAATGCAAATTCGATGGATCCTTCATTCAGTCAGGACAAAGCAGAGGCAGCTAAACAGATGTATGAAGAGAAAGAGGGCAAGAAGCTTGAGATAAAAACTATTTAAAATTGCTTATTCGTCAGAAATATCACCAGCCGGAATAAAGGTAAAGGGAATATTGAAAGTCATTGATATGTATTCTCCCCGTTCAAACATATCCTCATCATCTTCTTCATAATACCAATTGATGACTAGTTTTTTTGATTGTAAAAATACTTCGGCTATCTTTTTAAGAAGGGAAACTATGATTAATGTGCTCATGCTATTCAGGTATTCAAATGAAATGCTGACATAGGTAACCTCCGCAGGATTCTCAAGGTATTTTGTAACCCATACCATAAGCTTTTCATTGTCATCGGTCTTACTTTTATACAATCCCCTTCCGCTTATTTTAAACTTTCCATCTGAGTTAAAATGAAACTCAGGAGAACTGCCAGTCGGTAAAATATGTATTTCACCTGTAGTCATTTCTTTTAGTGTTTTATTGATATTCCCAATTCCCGGGCACAATACTACAAAATCATTTGTAGATTTAAAAGGACAGGTTAAATTTTTTTGAAATGATCAAAAATGAAGTTCGGACAGTTTGCGGTTGACTTTCAGTTCCCTGATCCATATATTTCCGTAGCCTGCAGGATAGCCACGCTGCTGTAACATGGTGCTTCCTGAAAGTAATTAATTATACTATATTTGTTTCATAGGGAAACTAGCTTTCAAATGAAAAGATCCGCTCTTATTTTGGGTATGTTATTACTGGTTTTTTCCTGCCAACCCGGGAATAAAGAAAAAAATGAATTATTCACATTGTTACCTCCATCGAGAACAAATGTTGATTTTAATAACAAGCTGACAGAGACAGAGCGATTTAATATAATACAATATCTCTATTTCAATAACGGTGCAGGGGTTGCAGCAGGGGATATAAATAACGATGGCCTGACAGACTTATATTTCACATCAAGTCAAAATTCGGATAAATTATACCTTAACAAGGGAAATCTTGAATTTGAGGACATCACAGATAAGGCGGGAGTGGCAGGAAAAGGTGACTGGAAGACCGGGGTAACAATGGCAGACGTAAATGGGGATGGTCTATTGGATATATATGTCTGTGAGGTCGGAAATTACAAGGTAATACATGGAAGAAACCAATTATTCATTAATCAGGGAGATCTTACCTTCAGGGAGGAAGCACATGAGTATGGGCTGGATTTTCAGGGTTTTTCTACTCAGGCAGCTTTTTTTGATTACGATATGGACGGGGATCTGGATATGTATCTTCTTAACCATTCTGTTCATACTTCCCGCAGCTATGGCGCTTCAACTTTACGCTTCGATCACGATTCCCTTGCAGGTGACAGATTATACAGAAATGATGAGGTTAACGGGAAGCGGTTTTTCAATGATGTTGCCGCACAGGCTGGTATTTACAACAGTCAGATAGGATATGGTCTTGCAGTAAGCATCAGCGACATTAACAATGATGGTTATCCCGATATTTATATTGACAACGATTTTCACGAAAATGACTATTTGTATATGAACAATGGTAATGGTACATTTTCTGAGCGTTTGACGGAATCTATCAGGCATACCAGCAGATCATCAATGGGCAATGATATAGGAGACATCAATAATGATGGCCTCATGGACATTATGGTTCTGGATATGCTCCCGGAAGAGGAAAAAATCAGGAAACAATCGGGAGGTGAAGATGATTATGAGCTATATATGTTAAAACTAGAACATGGCTATGGCTACCAGTTCGTAAGAAATACTCTGCAATTGAATTTAGGCGGTGGCATATTCAGTGAAATAGGACGGCTGGCGGGGGTTTACTCTACCGACTGGAGCTGGTCTCCGTTATTCTGTGATGTGGATAATGACGGATGGAAAGATCTTTTTATTACAAATGGAATTTACCGGAGAGCCAATGACCTGGATTACGTAAAGTTTTTAACGAAGAATGGCTTTTTTACTCTGGAGAGTAATAAAAATGCTCCCGATTCGGTATTGTACAATAAAATGCCTCTTTATCCTAACGTTAATTACATCTACAAAAACAACGGAGATCTCACATTCTCGAATATGGCAAAAGAATGGGGATTTAATATCAAGTCGTACTCAAATGGCTCCGCTTACGCCGATTTGGATAATGATGGAGATCTGGAACTGATTGCCAATAACATCAACGGTCAGGCATTTATATACATGAACAATGCATCAGCACGGGCAGATAATCATTTTTTGTCTGTAGTATTAAAAGGAAAAGGGATGAATACCAGGGGAATAGGGGCGCATGTTAGTATTTACTGCAATGGACTGGTTCAGGTTGCCGAGCAATTTCCAACAAGAGGTTTTATGTCTTCATCATCTGATGTCTTACATTTCGGACTGGGCAAGGCTGTCATGGTTGATTCTGTTATGGTGCGCTGGCCGGATCTGTCAGAACAAGTGATAAAAGATGTTCCTGCCGATAAAGTTATTACGATGGAAATGAAGAATGCAGGGAAACCCGTGAAAGCCAATCTTAAGAACAGCGAAGAATTAAAGCTGTTTTCAAAAATGGTGGTCCCGGGTTTGGATTTCAGGCATGAGGAAGATCCTTATGATGAATATACCCGTGAATATCTGATACCGCATAGCTTGTTGACCGAAGGTCCGGCCCTGGTTGTTGGAGATTTGAATGGTGATAAGATGGAAGATCTGTTTGTTGGTGGGGCTAAAGGACAGACATCAGAAATTTTCTTTCAGCAGAATGGCGGAACCTTTAATCCATATTTGGCCCCAGCATTTATAAAGGACATCTATTCTGAGGATGTGGATGCGGCAGCATTTGATGCAGATGGCGACGGTGATCCCGATCTCTATATTGTGAGGGGGGGTAACTCAGTCCAGGTGGGAAATCCTTTACTGGAAGACAGGTTGCTTATTAACAATGGAAAAGGGGAATTTAATGAGAGCGAAAAAGGGTCACTGCCTTCTACAGCAAATAACGGCTCATGTGTAAGGCCATGCGACTTTGACGGTGATGGGGATTTGGATCTATTCGTAGGTTCAAGATCAATACCAGGAATTTATGGATTATCACCTGATCAGATGTTCCTTGAAAATGACGGACATGGTCATTTTAAGGATGTGACAGACTCAAGAATGAAGGGACTGAAAAAGATCGGGATGGTTGCAGATGCATGCTGGATGGATTTTGACCTGGATGGTGATAATGATCTGATCGTGGTAGGCGAATGGATGAAGGTCTGTATTTTCAGAAATGATAAAGGGTATTTTACTGACGCAACAGACAAAGCAGGCTTAAGTGAAACATCAGGTTGGTGGAATTGTATACAGGCTGCTGACGTTGACGGAGATGGAGATATGGATCTGATAGGAGGGAATCTGGGACTTAATTCCATACTTAAGGCTTCAGCAAAGGAACCGGTCGAAATGTACCTGAATGATTTCGACAATAACGGATCGCTTGACCAGATAATCTGTTCATATCAGGATGGAATCAGCTACCCGGTGGCGTCCTTTGATGAACTGAAAACTCAAATGCCCTTCTTAGAAAAGAAATTCAAAAGTTATTCCGAGTTTGGTGGAAAAACGGCTAAGGAGATCTTTGGCAAAAATGCAATTGACCAATCCACCTTAAAAAAAGCGGAGCTCTTTGAAAGTTGTCTGTTTTTGAACAACGGGAATGGAACCTTTGAAATAAAAAAACTGCCCATTTTATCCCAGGTTTCTCCTGTCCGCGATATTCTGGTTCGTGATTTTAACCTCGATGGAAAAGCTGACCTTGTCCTGGTTGGAAATGATTATTCAGAGAGGCCATCGATAGGGCGTTACGATGCAAGCTACGGATGGTGTTTATTGGGTGATACAAGTGTGGAGTTTAAACCATTAATGCCAGCGACAAGCGGTCTCATTATAAAAGGAGATGCGAGGAGAATTCTCCCGGTTGATATATCCGGAAAACATTATGTGGTAGCCGCAGTAAATGACGGAAATCTGCAGGTATTCGAATTATTAAAGTAAAAAACAAAACATAAATTCCAGGAACATTTTTGCGGCTTTGCATTGGATGTACAATAATTTATCTTTGCGTTTTAAATAAATAGCAAGTATAAATTATGAATATTCTAAAACTGTTTTTTGGCGAAAAAGTAAATCTTCAGGAAGTAATTTCAAACGGAGCTGTGATACTGGATGTAAGGACAAAAGGTGAATTCCAGTCAGGGCATCTTCGCAATTCAATTAATATACCAGTAGACAATCTGGCTCAGAATATTAAGAAGCTCAGGAAAGATAAAGCTATAATTACCTGTTGCGCTTCCGGCTCAAGAAGTGCTTCCGCGATGAGAATACTTAAATCAAATGGGTTTGAGCAGGTTTATAACGGAGGAGCCTGGAATAGTCTGAAGAAATATATGTCATAAGTCGGACTCCCGACTTCCAGCTAATAGGAGAAATATATTCTGAATAATTTGGATTCTATCAATTTTTTAACAAGCTTTGTATCTCAAAGTACTTTTATAAAATGAAAAGTGATACAAAATCCATCGAGGATATAAAAGCGATCAGGAAAATGATGGAGGAATCTTCCAGGTTTCTTTCCCTGAGTGGTCTTTCAGGTGTGTTTGCCGGGATTATCGCAATAGCAGGAGCTATTGTTGCCTATTTTTTTATTCTTGATAATGGTAAAATCAGATATGAAGATTATCTGAGAGTGCTCGCCGCGGACGAAACACTCGTTCTCAGGTGGAAGCTTATTGCAGATGCTTCAATAGTGCTTGTGGTTTCTGTGCTTCTTGCTCTCTGGTTTTCAATTAAAAAAGCAAGGAGGGGAGGGAAGAATTTTCTGAATCCCACATCCAAAAGGCTGCTTATCAACTTTTTTATACCTCTTGTAACCGGAGGCGTATTTGTTATTGTACTTCTATTTCAGAACAATATACAGCTGATAGTTCCATGTTTTCTTATTTTCTATGGCCTGGCACTTGTTAACGCGGGCAAGTTCACATTCGATGAAATTTTTTACCTTGGGATACTCGAAATAATTACAGGCCTTGTTTCAGCTTTTGTTTCAGGCTGGGGTCTGATTTTCTGGATATTCGGGTTTGGGATCCTTCATATTATCTACGGACTTGCATTGTACAGAAAATACGAGGCATGAAAGATTTTATCTCGAATATTAACAAGGTTTTTGAAAGCAGGATAAGGTTAGGTATTATGTCGGTCCTTATGGTAAACGAAACCTATGATTTTAACAGCCTGAAGGAAACTCTTGATATAACTGACGGTAACCTCGCCAGTCATCTGAAAGCTCTTGAGGAAAAGGGGATGATAAGGGTAATTAAACAATTCATCGGACGTAAACCGAATACAAGCTATTCTGCAACCGAAGAAGGAATCACTGAATTCAGGCAACATTTAAAAGCTCTTGAAAAGCTGATTCAGGAACAATAATTTTTTTTGATTTTTTACTTTGTATTTAAAAGTACTTTTAGTCAGATAGGAAATTATAAAATATAATTTACGGATTGTCAATATTAAACATAGAATTATGAAAGAGAGCATTAAAGAAAACATTAACGATCCTGAGAGACTTGAACGATTATATCATGTTGACAGAAGTGCTTTTGAAGCCGAATTTGAAAAAGTTTATTCAGAGACCGAACCGACAGAATTATTAAAATTCTGGAAGGTCAGGCTGGATTACATTAAGCCTCCGGGAAAGATAAAAAAAACTAGTCTTACGGATATTTATATTTTGATCGCGGTATGTCTTATTGCAGGTTTTCTCATTAAAATACCGGATATTTTTAATCTTAAATTGACTGAGATTTTTTATCAGAAAAATGCAGGGATTATTGTGTTCTTTGGATTGACACTTTACACTGTCTGGACCAATAAAATCATAGAGCCAAAGAAACTTGTTCCTCTGATAGTTGCGTTTTTTATACTGACTGTTTACGTCAATCTTTTACCATCTGTCACAAACAGCGCCTCAATTAATCTCATATACATTCATTTGCCGATATTGATGTGGTGTATTTTCGGGTTGGTTTCCATTGATTTTAATCTGAAGGATAAAATCAAACGAATTGAGTTTATCAGATATAATGGCGATCTGGCAATACTTATGGCGATAATAGTCATCGCCGGTGGTATTCTGACAGGAATAACCATTGGTTTGTTTGAGGCGATAGGTATTAAGATTGAAAGCTTTTATATGCAAAATGTTGTGATTGTCGGGGCCGTTTCTGCGCCAATAGTAGCGACATTTATTACGAAGAATTATACTGTGCTGGCTAATAAGATTGCCCCGATAATTGCCAATATTTTCAGCCCGCTGGTTTTACTTACAGCCATAGTTTTTCTTGTAGCGTTGGCAATTTCAGGGAAAGATCCATACAGTGACCGTGAATTTTTGCTGATATTCAATCTTATGCTTTTAGGAGTTATGGCAGTAATTGTCTTTTCAATTTCTGAAACCTCAACAAACGGGAAACAGAAATTCAGTGAGTTGATCCTGTTTGTGCTTTCGATTATAACTGTTATTATTGATCTGATCGCACTGTCGGCAATATTTTATCGCCTTAGTACTTTTGGCATTACTCCAAACAGGCTGGCTGTTCTTGGTTCAAATATCCTTATCCTGGGAAACTTGATACTATTAGTCATTGCCCTTTACAGCGTGAATTTCAAAAAAGGTCTGCTAAGAGAAGTTGATCTTACAATTGCAAAATATCTGCCTTTTTATGTGATTTGGATACTCTTTGTGATATTTGGATTTCCGGTGATTTTTGGGTTGAAATAGAAGACCATAGTACCTATCGAATCGGATGTCCATCCTGCGCTAACGATCCGGATTACAGCTCACTATCTTCTAATGAGATGCCTGTGCATTTTGCATTAAAGAAAATTGAGAACATTCTGGGTAAAATCTTTTTTTATAAGGGTATTACGTAAATTGCGTAACGTAAATTGCGTAATCTGAAAATCTAAGTTATGGCAAGAAAAAATAAAAACTCTGCAACTCTAATCATGCATTGTCGTGATGCTAAGGGTATCGTTGCCATGGTAACTGCTTTTATCAATGACAACAATGGCAATATTATTTCACTCGATGAACACGTGGACAGGCTCGATAAAACTTTTTACATGCGAATCGAATGGGAACTGGATGGTTTCAGGATTAAACAGGAAAATATCGTTGGGCAATTCAACAAAAATGTCGCAACCCGTTTCAATATGACCTGTAAAATATATTATAGCGACAAACCACAGCGGATGGCTATTTTTGTTTCAAAACTCAGTCACTGTCTTTATGATATATTGTCGAGGGTTCATACAGGTGAATGGAATGTTGAGATTCCTTTGATAATCAGCAATCATCCTGATCTTAAGCCTATTGCAGATCAGTTTAATATACCATTTTATTACATTGAAAAGAACAATGAGAATAAGCTTCAGCAGGAAGAGAAGGAACTTGCATTGCTAAGAGAGAATAATGTAACCTTTATTGTACTGGCGAGATATATGCAAATACTGAGCAGCGAATTCATATCGCATTATCAGAATGAAATTATAAATATTCACCATTCCTTTTTGCCGGCATTCCCGGGTTCAAAGCCGTATCATTCAGCTTATGAACGTGGTGTGAAGATAATCGGTGCAACCAGTCATTACGTCACCAATGATCTGGACGCCGGCCCTATTATTGACCAGGATGTTGTGAGGGTATCTCACCGCGATTCAATTGACAAGCTGATAATAAAGGGCAGGGATGTTGAAAAGCTTGTGCTGTCACGAGCAATTCTTATTCATCTTCAGCACCGCACATTATTGTATAATAACAGGGCCGTTGTTTTTTATTAGGTATGATACCATGACTGCTATACGAAGAAAGGAACAAATATTTTTTCCAGAGGAGACCTGTGGAGATTAAAACCACCAAGACTTTTTTCATCTGTTTTTAATTGAGATTGGAATAGAATTTCCTTATGAATTAAATTTAAATATTCTGATCAGCGGAAAATAATTTAATAATCATTGTTTATTAATTTAATAATAATGAAATGCATTCATTTTTTCAAATATTCGGATAGCTTTCTAAATCAAAGTGTGAAGATGTGATCAGGATGCTATTAATCAGTCGATAAATTCAGTAAAAAATCAAGGGAAAGCATAATTGTTTTTGGATTGAAAATTGGTTTTGTAAAATGTAATCAAACATACTACTATCAAAAATGTTAAAATTATGAGAGTATTATATTGACAAACTTAAAAAACCAGGAAATGAGTAAGATTAGAGTAAAAGATGGTACGGAAATTTATTACAAAGATTGGGGATCAGGACAACCAATTTTTTTCCATCACGGCTGGCCATTATCGAGCGATGATTGGGATGGTCAAATGATGTTTTTCCTGAATGAGGGGTTCAGAGTTATCGCTCATGATCGTAGAGGTCATGGAAGATCTACTCAGACAGCGAACGGGAATGATATGGATACTTATGCAGCAGATGTAGCGGAACTCACCCAGGCTCTTGATTTGAAACATGCCATTCACATTGGTCATTCTACCGGTGGTGGCGAAGTTATTCGTTATGTTGCACGACATGGCAAGGGCCGGGTTGCCAAAGCTGTACTCATAAGTTCAGTTACTCCTCTCATGATAAAAACTCCAAATAATCCGGATGGTGTTCCTTTATCGGTATTCGATGAAATACGTGAAGCTACAGCCAATCATCGGTCACAATATTTTCAGGATTTTACCATACCCTTTTTTGGATATAACCGTGAAGGGGCAAAAATCTCACAAGGGATAAGAGATAATTGGTGGCGCCAGGGAATGATGGGTGGAATAAAAGCGCATTATGATTGTATCAAAGCTTTCTCAGAAACAGACTTTGCAGAAGACCTTAAAAGTGTGGATGTGCCTGTACTTGTTATGCATGGAGAAGATGACCAGATAGTTCCATTTGAGCTAACTGCAGCAAAAGCTGTAAAACTTTTAAAAAACGGGAAACTAATTTCATATCCGGGATTCCCTCATGGAATGCCAACTACTGAGGCAGAAACGATCAATGCAGACCTCTTGGCTTTCATTAAATCTTGAATAGGTATATGTTTAAGATAAAATCATCGGGGGGTTTGAAAACAGGTTGAACAAGCCAGTTTATGAATGCCACGGGCAGTCGCTCACCCGTGAAATAGTTGAAAGATATTATCCGCTGAAATTGTCCCATTTAAGTCGCCAAAATGCCGGAATTTTTATTGTGAAATGAAATAAAATTGGAATTTTTTTTGAAAGACTGCGCGGTTCTAATATCTTAACAAGGATTTAAATAAATAACTACATAATTGAATAAACATATCCTTGTTATATTTTTATTAATTTCTGCCGTGACTGCATCTGTTTCAGGACAGCCGGGTGAAAACTACCTTAAAATCCGGAAGGTGACCGGTAAAATTAATATTGACGGTATATGTAATGAACCGCTCTGGGACAATCTTTCCAAAATTCCTATGACCATGTTCAAGCCAAATCATGGCAGCATGCCGTCGGAAAGATCGGATATATTCGTAACCTTTGATGATGAGTATTTCTATATCGGAGCCAGGCTGTACTACGAAAACGGAAGTGAAATACGGGCAACCACAAAAAAAAGGGATGGCGCCGACAGCGGAAGCGATAATTTCGGCATCCTGCTCGACACTTTCAATGACAATGAAAATGCCTTGTGTTTTGAGACCAATCCTTCGGGATTGAGGTCAGATTTTACGATCGCTAACGATGGCCAGCCACCATTGGGAATGATGCCTTTTAACAGGAGCTGGGATACCTTCTGGGAGGTGAAAACCAGTATAATCGGCAAGGCACAGCATATAGAAATCCGCATTCCTTTTTCCAGCCTGCGGTTCCAGGAAACCGACGGCAAGGTGATTATGGGAATGTCAATCTGGCGGCAAATTTCCAGTAAACAGGAATGGAATAACTTTCCCGATATAAGCAATGACTTCGGCAATTTAGGGGTTTGGAAACCTTCTCAGGCTCATAAAATTATTTTAGAAGGAATAAAAAGGAAAAATCCGGTGTATATAAAACCATATTTACTGGGAAGTTTTGAACAATCACATGAACTGAATGAGACAGAAACTTCCTATAAGGCTATTAACAGTCCCAAATTCAATGCCGGCCTTGATGTAAAATATTCCCTGACAAGCAATGTTACGGCGGACCTTACTTTGAACACCGATTTTGCCCAGGTTGAAGTGGACGACCAGATGGTCAACCTTACCAGGTTTTCACTTTTTTTCCCTGAAAAGAGGCAGTTCTTTGTGGAGCGTTCCAGTATTTTTACAATCAATACCGGTTCTCTCGACCAGGTATTTTACAGCCGGCGGATCGGATTATACGAAGGAGAAATTGTTCCGATCATTGGTGGGGCCAGGGTTGTCGGAAGGGCAGGTAAATGGGATCTTGGCTTTCTTGATATGCAAACTACAGAATTTGATCACACTGATCGGGTTACCGATTCAATAACTCATTTATCTTCTACCAATCACGGAGTTTTAAGGCTGAGAAAACAGGTATTTAATGAAACCAGCTATGCCGGAGGTATGGTAACCAGTAAAATTGACGCAACTGGTAATTATAACATCAATACAGCGGCAGATCTCATTCTAAACCCATTTAAAAATAACTATATAACCACGAGCTATGTCCATACTTTCGATAACAGCATCCATTACACAGGAAACCCGTTGAATCATGCCAAGCTTTATTTTGACTGGCAAAACAGGGCAACTGTCGGTCTGAGTTATGATTTTACCTTCGCACGGTCAGGGGAATATTATGATCCGCAGATGGGGTTTGAACAGATGAAAAACTACACTCAGTTTTATGGTCAGACAGGATACGGGTGGGTTTATAATGATGAAAATAAAAAGATGCTGGGGCAGAATATTACAGCCTGGGCAATGGTAAACAGGACCAATGAAGACTGGAGGACATTTCTTTCGACATATTCAGTCGGCTATAATTTCACCTTTAAAAATGGATATGGTGCCAGGATTGACTTATTCAGGCACCAGGATTATCTTACCGAGCAGTTCAACTTGTCGGATGATGTATTTTTCCCGGTGGGATCTTATGATTATTATAATTTCAAAACGGGTTTTAATACACCTTCGAACCGGTTAATATCTTTTAGTTACCTGTTAGCTATTGGAGAATATTACGATGGTACGTATGTTGACCTTACTCCGGCTCAGGTTAATTTCAGAATTTCTTCAAATATCAATCTTGGATTAAGCTATGGATACAGCCAGGTTGATATCAACGATCGTGATCAGCAATTCATATCTCATCTGGTGAGGCTTAAATCTGAATTTACCTTTACCACTAAACTTTCGCTGCTGATGTCCTTCCAGTACAGCAGTAGTGATAAACTCGGCGTCAACAATATCAGGTTCCGTTATAATCCCCGCGAAGGGAATGACCTTTATTTAGTGTTTAACGGGGATTATAATACCAATTTAACCCGTGAGGATCCTCAACTTCCGTTCATGAACCAGAAGATTCTTACGATTAAGTATACCTATACGTTTATCTGGCCCAGATAGATGGCATACGTCATGTCTTCATCTCTTCTAAAGTTGCCTGCCCGTAAGCAGTTTTAACATATTCCCCATCATCTTTCGTTTGCTTACTTTATCGCTCAATATGCCCAGATACAACATCGCCGCATTCCTGGGAGGTATCGTTTTTTTAGTTTTTTCAAGCAGACTCAACGCTTCTTTTTTGCAAGTAGTAACACACAGGCCACATCCAATACATCGGTCAAGGTCAATAATTGCTTTCTTATTTTCAATATGAATAGCATCCATCTGACATCTCCTAACACAAATCGTGCATCCATTACACAATTCTTCATCCACCTTTGCATAAAAATTATGCGCAATTAATTCAGCAGGCTTCTTGTATTTTTTTGCGGAAGTCAAAACGCCACAACAACACCCGCAACAAAGGCAGATACAAAATGGTTGAAGTGAATTCCCGGGTTGCAGGACCAATCCTTCCCTTTCGGCCCTGTTAATGATTTCCATGCACTCGTCTTTAGTTATAGTTCTGGCCTTTCCCCTGTCCAAATAACTTTTCGCATCAAACATCAAACAAACTTCGATATCTTTAGTTTGTTTGCATGGCTTACCAAGTATTGCCTCCCCTTCCTTGCATACGCAATTTGCCACCTGTATTGACTTATCTGTCTTCTCCACAATTTTCCTCATGTTATCGTATGTGGCGATATTAAATTCCGGGACAATAGCCTTCATATGGGGACTTGTGCGTAACTGCGGCAATGAAGACTTAAAAAATTCATCATTAAAACCCTCATCGAAGTACTGATGAACCAGCTCCATCATTTCCTTGCTTAAGTCACCCAGTTGATGTTCAAACATCCCAATTGCAAGCATCGCATTGCTATATTTGAATGGCTTCTTAATGGACCTGCTAATAGAACCTTTCATAAACATATCATGAAGTATTGCTGCTACCTTATCGGGCTCGTACGAAATACTGAATTTTTTATCAAGTCTTTTCCTTACCGTTTCCACGGAAGAATTACCCAGACTCAGGCAAAGTGCCACTGTTACCTCGATTGGTGTAAAAAGCAATTGCAGAATCCTTATTTCTACACCTGAATTTGTTTTTGGATACCCAATGGGCAGCTTATCAAGATGTTCCTGTAACTGCCTGTAATATGTATTTTCTGAATCCATGGCTTAATGATACGAAATAAAGTATAAAGGTCAAAAAAAGCCTTGATGCATTTTATGATCCGTTTAAGGGATAACAGCCCAAAGAAAAAGCGTTGCAGCGTGCTTCTTAAATCCCCCCTTGGGGGGTTTGGGGGTGATCACAGCACTGAATATTTTATAATGTCGAATAAGAACGAGATTACTGTTGTATATTTGTTGTATTGAATCACATAAGAATGGACTGTTTGCATCTTTCGGACATTGAGCTTACCACATAGGTTTTGTTATTGGGCGAAAAAAAGATGGAGGGACGATTGTTGAAGATAATCTTATCCTGCAAACTGAAAAACAATTCATCTTTTATCTGAAACCGGTAAAAAAAAATATTAGCCTGGTAATGCGGCGGAATAATCGGGTTGGGGTTTTAGTAACCGAATTAAAAAATATTTCTCATGATTAGTCCAAAAGAGCTTATTGAATGGTTAAAAACAACCTGGAATTTTGAATTGTTCCATTTAGGAGATAGTCCATTCACAACGAAAACCTTTGTTTTACTGGTTCTTTCACTTTTCCTGCTGTTTTATATATCCTCAAAAATCAGGAAGATTTTAGTAAATAAAGTTTTTCCCCGATATAATATTGATATTGGTGTCAGTCAGTCGATAGCAACAATTATCCGTTATTTATTGATTATTTTAGGTTTGATAATCATATTTCAGACCACCGGAATGGATTTGAGCGCATTAGGTTTATTGGTAGGAGCGCTCGGAGTTGGTATAGGGTTTGGCTTACAATCTATCACCAACAACTTTATTAGTGGAATAATAATTTTGTTCGAAAGGCCAATAAAGGTTGGCGATCGAATTGAAATAGACAACCTTGCAGGAAATATCATTGAAATTTCGGCACGGGCAACCACAATTATTACCAACGACAATATTGCTGTTATTGTACCCAACTCCGATTTCATTAATTCGAGGGTTATCAACTGGAGCCATAACAACAAAAATGTCAGGTTGAATTTTCCGTTGGGGGTTTCGTACAACGAGGATCCCGAAAGAATCAGGAAATTGCTTTTGGAAGCAATAAGTGAGAATCATGGTGTTTTAATTACGCCAGAACCATACATTCTTTTTAAAGGGTTTGGTGACAGTAGTTTAAATTTTGACGTACTGGTCTGGACTTCAGAGTACATCGACCGGCCTAATATTTTGAAAAGTGAGTTGTATTATCAAATATTTGCAAAGTTTAAGGAACACAATGTAGAAATTCCTTTCCCTCAGCGGGACATTCATTTGAAGTCGGGGTTTGAAAAAGTAGTGAATAAAATTGAAATTAATAGTTAATGCATGGCTAAAGCTAAAAAATTTGGTGCATTTGGTGGGGTTTTTACACCTTCGATCCTCACATTGCTTGGTGTAATCATGTACCTTCGGTTGCCATGGATAGTTGGGCAGGCAGGACTTTTAGCCACACTAGGCATCATTTTCGTATCGCATATTATTTCAGCTAGTACGGGACTTAGTGTGGCATCCATAGCCACCGACAAAAAAGTGGAAACAGGTGGAACTTACTATATCATTTCACGAAGCCTAGGCCTTCCCATAGGAGGAACGCTGGGCTGGGCTCTTTTTGTAGGTTTATCTTTCAGTGTGAGTTTGTACCTTATCGGTTTCGCGGAGGTGTTTCTCGGATATTTTGGTTTTGAAGTAAATTTGACTACCATTCGTATTTGGGGATCTATTATCCTTTTTCTGGTCACCATCCTTACTTTTATCAGCACTTCGCTGGCCATTAAAACACAGTATATCATTCTTGCGATTATGTCGCTATCTCTATTGTCTGTATTCCTTGGCAAGCATGACTTTCCACCTGTGGTTTCACAGTTGGATGGGATACCATCAGCTCTTCCATGGATTACTCTGTTTGCCATTTTCTTTCCGGCAGTGACCGGGTTTGAGGCAGGTGTTTCTATGTCGGGCGATTTGAAAGATGCGCGAAAAGACATACCGGTTGGAACAATTGCTGCTATCCTTGTCGGGCTGGCAGTATATACCGGCTTGGCAGTTTTCTTATCATATACAGTGGATAGTACCTTGCTGGTCAACGATACCAACGTTCTTTACAAAATTTCATGGATACCACAATTGGTAATAGCTGGAATTCTGGGCGCAACACTATCATCAGCTCTTGGAAGTATTATGGGTGCACCGCGCATTATGCAGGCAGTTGCAAAAGATAGAATCGCTCCTTTCTTTTTCAGCAAAGGTTTTGGCGCATCAAACGAACCGCGAAATGCACTATTTCTTACATTTATCATTGCCCAGGCAGGCATTCTCATAGGTGATTTGAACACCATTGCACGCATTGTTACCATTTTTTTCATCATTACTTATGGTTTTCTGAACATTACATATACTGTTGAAAGCTGGGCAAGCAGCGATTTCAGGCCATCGTTTAAAATTCCGCGCATTGTAAGCATTATTGGTGCGCTTGCCTGTATAATTGTGATGATCCAATTGGATATCATGGCCTTGGGTATTGCCACTGTAGTATTGCTGACACTTTTCTTTTACCTGAAAAATAAAGAGCTTAAGCTGCATTCAGGAGATACCCAGTCGAGTATCTGGTTATCGCTGGTTAAAGCCGGCTTATTGAAACTTGCTAAAAGTCAATTTAATACGCGCAACTGGCGACCTAATGTTATCGTTTTTAGCGGAGGTTCAGGTAACCGGCCGTACCTTATTGAAATTGGAAAAGCGCTGGTAGGGAAACTGGGAATCTTCACCAATTTTGAACTTGTTGAAAATCCTGACGAAGACTTGTTGTTTGAGAAAACAGCAAGGGTAAGTGTGGAAACTTTTGGGGAACATGTCAATATTTTTACCCGAAAGCATAGTTGCCGCAATGTGTACGAAGGCATGGCGATGATCAGCCGGATTTACGGTTTTTCTGGTTTCGAGCCAAATACAATCCTCATGGGCTGGTCGAAAAATATAACTAATCCGAAAAAATGGGAAGAGCTGCTGTTTACCCTTAACAAACTGGATTATAACCTGGCTTTTTTGAGTTATGATAAAAAAAATGGTTTCGGGAATCACGAAAGAATCGACTTTTGGTGGAGTGGAGAAGGGCGGAACCTTTCGCTTGCTCTGCATCTTATTCGTTACATAACAGTTACGCCAAATTGGAGACATGCTGAAATACGAATTTTGGTAATTAACCCTGAAAGTAAAAATACAGACAGATATTATGCCATTCTTGGGCAGATGGTTGATAGCTACCGGATCAGGGCAAGCATAAAAGTGGTTGCCAATCCTGATAAATTACCTGAAAATGATGTGATCTGCTCTGAGTCGAAAGATACTGACCTGACTCTTGCTGAAATTTCAGGGATAGCCGATATAAAAGTGGAAGACATTGTGGCCTATGCCAACAATTTGACTGAAAGCCTGAAATCCTGCCTGTTAATTCATGCATCAACAAGTTTTGAGGAGGTAAACGTAGTTTCGAAATCTGTTTCTGAAAGTAAAATACCGTTGTACGATGCTGATAGAATGCAAGTTGAATCTATCCTGAGGAGTCTTAAACTTTCTAAAACCAGCATTGTTTACAATACCGTTTATAATGTGGCAGTTGTTCTTGATAAACAAGCCCGTTTGCTAATTGATGCAACATTTTCTGGCATCCGGGAAAGACGCGATAATTATCTCGATCAAGTATCAGGCCTTGTAGAAAAATCAATAATGCAATTGATAAAGGTTAATGAGCTTGAAAATGATAAGGAAACTCATTGGGAACAACTGAAAATCATGAATGATTTTTTCATTAAGGCCCAAAAGGAGCTGGAAAATTTCAAAGACAATATTTTGAAAGAGGAGTTGGATATTTTGAACAAGGGAATTATACAGTTAATCACTGCAACAGGCAATTCGGTGAACGAGCTTCCTGAACATATCCGGTTAAAATTTGACAGGATTGATTTGAAGGAACTTAGAACTGTTAATTTTTTAAGCCGGATAAATCGTGCTGTAAAAATTGGATGGACCAAGATTTCAGGAAAAAAGATAAGTGTAACTATTAATCTACACCCTGCAGCAAGCTATTTTCTTTACTACAAAAGGCTTAAGTACATAAGGAAGTTTTACGAAGATTATATGGCCCAAAGTATAAAAGCTTTTTCAGGCATAAAGGAACTTTTAAACGGAAACCTGCTGGCGGTTGAGAAAGTGCTTTCAGGAAAATTGGCCCCCGGCGAAATAGATATTAATAGAACAGAAATGCATGCGGTGGTCTTAAATCTGAAATCAGAAAATCAGGTATTTTTTAATCAACAAAGCCATAAAATGCTCGATGAACTAACCGCAGACCTGGAAAGTTTCAGCCAGATTATTGAAAGTCCCCAGGCAAATTTATTAAGCAGAAGATTTAAGCTTTTTAATAATAAGAAAGTTAAACTTGAAAATTCAGTTGCTGAATTTCCCGATATGTGGAATCATATTATGGTTAATCATGTCAATAAAACATTACTCGATCTCATATTTTACTCGCTTAAAAGCCGGCTGACCACAAAAATTGAGAAAGCATATCAGGAAATTATTCTGATTATTGAACGAAGTTTAAATGAAAAGTTGAAAGTATTTGAAGCTAAGATCAACGCCATCATGGAAATGGGCGATAAGAAATCTGATCAGGAAGAATTTTTCAATCAAAAGTCAATTTCATTACCGCCATATGATGTTCCTTTCATCACCTTGTTTAAAGAAATTCAGGTTTCAGTTGGGCAGCTTCCTGAAAGTATTGAAATTTCAGGAGATATACTGTTGGGAAATAATAGGTTTGATAAGCTTGAAAGCATCAGCGAAATGGCTGTCTTGGTACGTAAAACCGCTGATTATTATATCAGTAACGAACTAAGCTATCAAATCAGGGAACAATCAATTAATATCGGACAACAATTGGCTCTTTCGGTTTCAACCCTGAAGAATTTAATCAGGATGGCCAATTTTCATCTCGAAAACAGGGAAAATACTCATTCGGGAGAGATAGAGACCGGACAAATTCAGGAACAGCAGAAAGTGTTGCTCGAAGATTTAATTCATAGTATTAATAATGAGAAAGATAAACTTACTGAGCTTTGTAAACAGTTGCGCCAGAGTTTTGATTCAGGATTAAAGGATGCTTTTGAACCGTTGACTGCCGACATAATTATCAAAACATCAGAAAACCTTAACAAAAAAATATGGTCGACAGGCAAGCATAGGTTGATTAGCAGGTTTAAACAAATTGAACAATCAGTAAACGAAAAGATAATTAACCAATTGGTGAATCTGCTTTACAGGCATAGCAAAGGTTTATTGTGGGCCAAGCGCATGGAACAATCGCGCACGAAAGAGGCATTTTTCTCGATTGAGCCGTTTATCAGCATGCTTGAAAAAATATCGCCCGACAAAGCGCTTATGCTGAAATTGCCATTTTACTATTCCAATTTATTTTCGGGCAGCTCCACCATTGGTGATGATTTTTGGGTTGGGATGGAAGATGAAATTGAAAAAGGGAGCAAGGCCATACAACGCTTCTTGACCGGAACTTCCGGTCTGCTTATCATCAGCGGCGAACGAAGTTCCGGTAAATCGAGCCTTAGCAAGCGTTTGGCAAACCTTCACTTCGAAAAACAAAACATTTTCAATGTCAGGGCTCCCCGCGAAAGTTTAGCTGATGCCGGCTTTTTTGAGCAAACCTTGCTAAAGGTCCTTGATGGGCAGGATAATTTGCCATACAGCATGGAAATGCTTCCAGACAAAAGTGTCATATTAATCAACGATCTGGAGCTTTGGTGGGAACGGAAGCCTTTCGGTACGAAGGTGGTCGAAAAAATAATTTTGCTTATGCAGCAATACGGACACAAAGTGCTGTTTATTATTAATGTAAATCAATATGCACTGAAAATCATAAATCAATTAAGCTCCATAAACACCTGGGCACTCGACCTTGTATTTTGCCAACCGTTTAGTTCACGCGAGCTGAAAGAGCTCATAATGCTGAGACATCAGGCTGGCGGAATGGAATTTATCTTGGATAAAAAGCACGAAAAGGCCCTGTCAAGCTGGGAATATGTCACGCTTTTCAACCGCTTCTTTAATTTGTCGGGTGGAAACCCCGGGCATACAATTAATCTCTGGCTTGCAGGGATTCGTAAAATATCGGGAAATACACTTTATATGGAAAAGCCTTTCGGAAAAGAAATCACTTTTAACGAAGACCTTCCATCGGATGAAATTTTTTACATCCTGCAATTTATCCTTCATCGCCGGTTCTCTATAAAAAGCCTTTCAGCGATACTTCAAATCGATGTTGCAAGTACTGAAAGGACCGTACGCATCCTGATGCAAAAGAGAATTCTGACAGAAAAGTTTCCTGAAGTATATTGTTTGAACCTGGCGTTGGAAATTCCGCTCATAAAAAAACTAAAAAGCCTTGAACTGTTATGATATATATTGAAGTGTTTGCAGTTGCGATCGCGCTCTATCTAATATTGCGCTTTGTATCAACCTATTTTTGTGTCCTCACGGGAAACCGGAAAATCGGGGAAATATTCCATAAGATTTTCCCGGTGGTACAAATGCTCCTCTGGTTTGCCTTTGCATTTTGGGCTTTCGAACAGTTGTTTGCTGGGAAGGTAGCTTATCCTATTCTGACTGGAAGTTTAATTATTATGATGGTTGGTCTGTTTGGATGGTACTTTCTGCGTGATTTCATTTCAGGAATTATCCTGAAGGCTGAAAATGCCTTCGAAAGGGGGCAGCAAATCCGGACCGCGGAAGTTTCGGGAACCATAAAAAAACTAGGTTACCGCTCAATTGGAATTATTACCTGCGAAGGTGAGCAAGTTAAAATACCGTACAGTCTTCTTACCAGTCAAAAAATTATAAAACCAGCCGATACCGGCAATTTGGTCGAGCAGCTTGTCAGGCTCAAAATATCATCGGGTTATCCTCCTGAAAAAATTCAAAACATGCTTAAAATCCGCATACTCGAAATGCCTTGGATTATACCTGACGACAACCTTAAAGTGAAAATCAGCAAGGATGAGGCAGGCAACTATATTACAGAAATACATATGCATGTGCACAGCCCCGAAATGGTCATTAAAACAGAGGAGAACCTACATGTTTTTGTCGGGGAAGTGTTTGCGTAATTGAGACACAAATTATTATGCTGCAAATGACTGGTATAGGCAGGGAGGGAAAATACAGTTCATAGATGAAGTTTACAAAGGTATAAGTTTTGCAACAGTAAATATTGATGAAATTAATAGGAATCATCAGACTCTAAGCAGAATAATTACTGAAAAATTTCGTCCGTTACCTGTATTCCATAAATATCATTATATCTATCAGTTAAAAGATGCTCGGTTATTTAATACTCTTATTCCCGAAGGGAAAGGAAAGAGCTTTGGGCAAGTGAAGCACCTTGATAATTATATAATTGCTTCGGATGATATTGAAATTGGTTCGGGAAGCAAGGCACCTGTCTGGTTATTTGGGTTTTTATATTGACATTAAATCAATATCTCCGAGGGGAGCTTAACAAAGAAAAAGCCCTTCTCCCGCATGCGGCATTAGTATAATCTGACATGGTTTTCAAACCCCTTTTAGTGGGTTTGGGGGTGAAAAGGGAGGATTATTCGCTTCGCTCATGATCCTAAGGGGGTGCTCACAAAGAAAAAGCGTTGCAGCGTGCTTCTTAAATCCCCCCATGGGAAGTTTGGGGGTGACACCCGGAAGGATTATTTTATGATCCGTTTAAGATAACAGCCCAAAGAAAAAAACCCTGACAGCCTCCTTCGTCGGCTGCTCGGGGTTTTTTATTTCTCACTTTCGCATTCAAACTGCGTTTGATGCTTCGTTCGAAATAAAAAACCCCGACGCTTTCGCGCCAGGGTTTTTTTCTTTGTAGCGGAGGAAGGATTCGAACCTCCGACCTTTGGGTTATGAGCCCAACGAGCTACCACTGCTCCACCCCGCATTATCGAGGTGCAAATGTAATACTTACTGATGAAATACCAAAGGTTATTTAAAAAATAATTTCAAGATGACCATGGAGGTTATCGTGGTAATTGGAATTAAATGCCTTCGGAAGAGTGGTTTTACGCTTTCCCTTGATTTTTTACTGAATTTATCGACTGATTAATAGCATCCTGATCACCCAGATAGTTCTTTGTATTCACTTTAAGGTTTTCATCGAGATCATAAACCAGGGGAATTCCGGTTGGAATGTTTATGTCCAGTATTTCTTCGTCTGATAAATGGTCGAGATATTTAACCAATGCCCTTAAACTATTTCCGTGTGCTACTATCAAAACCTTTTGCTGATTTAGAATTGAAGGTTCAATAGTTTTGTGCCAATAGGGCAAAAACCGGTCAATGGTATCTTTCAAACTTTCAGTGGCAGGAAGCAGTGATTTATCTATTGCGGAGTATTTCAGCTCATTAACAGGGTGTCTTAAGTCAGAAACCTCCAGTTCCGGCGGACGTACATTGAAGCTCCGACGCCAAAGCAATACCTGATCTTCACCATATTTTTTTGCAGTTTCAGCTTTATTCAAACCCTGCAATGCACCATAACTTTTTTCGTTCAGCCTCCATGAACGATCTACCTGAATCCAGGCAAGATCCATTTCATCCAACGCATTCCATAGAGTATGAATGGCTCTTTTCAGTACCGAAGTATAAGCAATATTGAAAGTGAAACCCTCTGCTTTAAGAAGCTTCCCTGCGCTTCTTGCTTCTTCTGTTCCTTTTATTGTCAAGTCAATGTCAGTCCAGCCGGTAAAACGATTTTCTTTGTTCCACAGACTCTCTCCATGCCGTAATAAAACTAATTTCATTGCATTTGTATTAAATTTATTTTAATAATTAACATTGCCATAACATAGAAAGTTGACTTGGTCCATTTAAATAATTCGATGCAATTCTTTCAATTGACAAATTTCAAGTAGATCTTTTAGAAGGTTAGATATTTCAAACCTCTTGTCTACAAAGAAAAAGCCCGTAGCAGCGCGTCAGCGCCGCAAGGCTTTTTCTTTGGGCTGTTACCCTAAACGGATCATGAAATAATCCTTCCTGGTTTTTGCCCCAACCCCCCTGTAAACAAAATTTTCTAGTTATTTTGCTCGACCTTAGGAAAATATCTTAATGGTTCTTATTCAGAGATCGCTGGTAAAACTGTGAATTTGTAATATCTTTAATTCTTTGTAAAGATGGGCCAGGAATTAACTTAAAGAAAACTTAATATGAAAAATCAAGTTCAGAGTATTTTAATGGCATTCTTCTTGTCAGGGGGGCTATGTTCTGCACAGTCACAGCCTAATGTAATTGAAGATTTTAAACCTACATCATTAAATCAACCGGGAAAAGAATATCCGCAGGTAAACTCCGAAGGCCGGGTTCGTGCTCAGATTTCAGCACCTGAGGCACACAAAGTACAATTAGACATAAGTGCTGTAAAATACGACCTGGTTAAAGATCCCAAAGGTGTATGGACTGGTGAATCGGAACCCCAGGATGAAGGATTCCACTATTACCAGCTTTGGATTGACGGCGCTGCAGTGCCTGATCCTGGCAGTCTATACTTCTATGGCGCCAGTCGTTGGGGAAGCGGTATTGAAATTCCGGCAAAAGACCAGGATTTCTATGCAATGAAGAATGTACCCCACGGCCAGGTTCGGGAGTTCCCCTACTTTTCAAAAAGCAACAATAGCATGAGGCTTTGCTTTGTATATACTCCACCCAATTATGATAAAGATTCAAAAATTCGCTACCCCGTGTTATACTTGCAACATGGCGGCGGCGAAGATGAAACCGGCTGGTCAAAACAGGGGCGCGCCAATCTTATCATGGACAACCTGATTGCAGAGGGAAAAGCCAAACCCTTTATCATTGTTATGGATAATGGTTCCTGGAGTATGCAAGGTCCCCCAAGAGGTGAACGTCCTGCCGGTGAATGGCCTCCCAAAGGATGGGCCGACGGTTTCACAAAAACCTTGCTTGAGGAAATCATACCAATGATTGATAACAACTTTCGTACACTGGCAAACCAACAGAATCGCGCTATGGCCGGACTTTCAATGGGTGGCATGCAAACTCGTGTAATTACACTTGCCAAAACTGATGTGTTTTCATACGTTGGCATGTTTAGCGGTGGTAGTATCAGTATTGAAGATGTTAATAATGCACCCGGTTTTAAAGAAAAAAACAAACTGGTGTTTATCAGTTATGGCAGTCGTGAACTTGAAAACCCCAGGGCTGGTTTTGGCGGCGACCCAAAAGAAAACACAGATAAACTGAAAAAGGCAGGAATGAATACACATTTTTATGTTTCTCCTTTAACAGCGCACGAATGGCAAAGCTGGCGGCGAAGCCTTTATCAGTTTGCGCCTCTTTTATTCAATGACTAAAATCGAATGCCTATGAAACCGATCAACCCGGGTTAACCTCTGCAAGTTTTGGGTTGGCTGGAGGCGGTTTGCCTGCAACCTGAACCAGGCACGACATTAATTTGTATGAAACAATGTTATTCTATTAAAAGTAAAGCTATGAAAACCAAGTATCTGTTAATCCTCTCAGTTTTATTAGTGTATTTAATATTCTTTTCTTCAAATACTTACTCAAGGGAAGTTAGATCTATTAACGAAAGCTGGAACTTTTCAAATGGTATACAGACCCCAAGAGGACTGGGTTGGGGTGGCTCCCAGAATGGATCCGTGATTGTGAACCTACCGCACACCTGGAACAGTACCGATTTTATGTCAGCAGGTGGCTATCGCAGAGGATACGGTACTTATAGTAAAAATTTTGAAATACCTGCGGATTATAAAGGCAAGCGTATATTTCTAAGGTTTGATGGGGCTGGAAGTGTTGCTAACGTATTTATTGATGCAAACCATCTTGGTGAACACAAGGGTGCATATACTGCTTTCACCTATGAGATAACGGACTATGTTAACTACGGCGGAAGTAACAGTATAAGTGTAATCTGCGATAATTCCCAGAGATTTGATCTGGCTCCCCAGGGGGGTGACTTTAATATGTATGGCGGCCTGTACCGTGATGCATGGCTGATCGTTACAGATGATGATGCCTGCATCTCCCCGCTATACTTCAGTTCAACCGGAGTATTTGTCAGTCAACTGCTCGCTTCAGAAAAAAGAGCTGAATTAAGGGCAGAAATATTCCTGTCAACCAAATCAGACTATAAAGACTGTGAAGTAGTATTTTCAATCCTTGGAAAGGAGAATAACGTAGTATTTACTCAGACGATTCCCAATATTAATAATAACAAGGTCGTATGCAATGTCAGTATAGATAACCCGTATCTATGGCAGGGTGTAAAAGACCCTTACCTGTATAAAACGGAAACCATATTGAAGAGAAAAGGGATAGAGATTGACCGTATAGAAGAAAATTTGGGTATACGTTATTACTATGTTGACTCGAATAAGGGATTCTTCCTTAACGGGGATCATTTAAAACTTAGAGGAGTCTGCCGTCACCAGGATTGGGATAGCATAGCTTCAGCTCTGACTGAGAAGAACCACATTGCTGATTTTAATTTTTTTGAAGAGATGGGGGTAAATGCTTTGCGTCTTGCTCATTACCCTCAGTCTCAATTTATGTTCCGGGAAGCAGACAAAAGAGGATTTATTGTATGGGAAGAAATACCATTTGTAGGTTCCTATATTAATTCAAAAGATTTTGATGACAATCTGAAACTTCAGCTAAGAGAACTGATATTACAGAACTATAACCATCCGTCAATTTGCTTTTGGGGATTATTTAATGAGATCCATGGCGACTTTGATTCAATCGTGGCTCAACTGAATGAACTGTCACATAAACTTGATCCATATAGGATGACTGTTGCGGCAACTGATCAGGAAGGGAGCTTCAACTTAATTACTGATGCCATTGCAATGAACAAATACTTTGGCTGGTATTATAACAAAGTGGAAGATTTCGCCAGCTATTTTGATAATTGGCACACGCAGCATCCCGAAGCAAAAATTGGTGTGAGTGAATATGGCGGAGGCGCTAACATAAATCAACATGTAGTTCAATTTGTGCCAGAAGTTGATCCAAGACCATCTTCCAGGGGACCATGGCATCCGGAAGAGAAACAGACTGCCATTCATATAAGTACTATAAAAATGATAACTGAAAGAGATTATATCTGGGGGTCTTTTGTATGGAACATGTTCGATTTCGGATCAAACTTTCAAAATGCTGGTGGTTTACCTCACCTGAATGATAAAGGTTTGATAACCTATGATCGTAAATTCAGAAAAGATGCTTTCTATTTATATAAGGCGAACTGGAATAAAAATGAAAAAACTACTCATATTTGTTCCAAAAATTATACCGACCGTAAAGAGAATATAACTGATATTGTAGTATTTACAACAGCTCCATCCGCTAAGCTTATAATAAATGGAAAGCAAATAGGTAGAATGGAAACAGACAAATTCGCAACTGTGATCTGGCGAAATATTAAGCTAAGTCCTGGTAAAAATCATGTTGAAATCATTACTTCTGATGGAAATGACTCTGCAGAATGGACTGTAAAAAATTTTGCAAACGGATCATGAAATAATCCTTCCTCAACAAGGCTGACAGGAACAAGGATTACCTTCGGCGAGCTCGCCGAAATTACGATCATTAAGTCCTTTTAAATATATTAATGTTAGTTACTTACACATTTGCTTTCATTGTATTGTTTTTAGCTGCAGTCTGGGTCACATTCCACTGTCTGGCTTAAAAACACACGTCAGACCAGGCATGGAAGAAAATGGAGCTCTTCCCCGCCAATCCGGATGCGACCGATAACTAAGATGATTTAGTGATTTATTTTGCTTTTTAATAGTTTATACCTTAGTATTGATTCCATAAAATAATAATCAGCAAAAGTGCTCGGCACATCCGTATTATCTGTTGACCGATAATATTGGGTGGAATGCAAAAGCAGACAATTTGTTCCCTTACCCTCTGAGAAGTATGGAGGAAGACACAAGGACTTAAGCATACGCTCAGCTTCTCCCAGATAATGTTTCTTTTTGGCTGCATCTTTCATGTAACCCTGCAACTCAAAAAGTGCTGATGTTACTATGGCTGTGGCAGATGCATCCGGAAGTTTCAGTTCAGACTGAAAATCCCAATTGGCAATTCTATCCTCAGGTAGATGACCCGTAAAATAATCCGCCAGCTTCATTGCTTTTTGCAGATATTCGGAATTTTTGGTATAGCGGTACAATACGGTAAATCCATAGATCATCCAGGCCTGTCCTCTTGACCATGTAGATGAATCGGTATCACCCTGTAACTGACCTTTATTGAGAATCTTGCCTGTATTTTTGTCATACCTCACAACATGAAAGCTTCCCCCGTCTTCTCTTACAAAATCGCGGTATGTAGTGTTGGCATGTGTAATACACCGGTCTTTTATTTTTGGATCTCCTCCATTCTCCGATGCCCATAACAATAATTCAAGGTTCATCATAACATCAACAACCGCTGGTATAGAATTTGGAAGGGGACTAGCATCCCAGGAAGATGGATACAAACCAGCGATGGATGAAAAACGGCTATCGGCTGTGGCTGCCGCAGTCAACAATATCTCCTTGTATCTTTGAGTTGCCGTATCCTTTGGAAGCAGCCTTAGTCCATTCCCGAAAGAGCAGCTAAAGCGAAATCCAAGATCATGAGTATCGGAGTTGAGTTTTTCCTTTTCAATCCCGGCTGTCCATTCCAAAGCCCACTTCCTCAAAGAGTCATCCCTGGTTAGTTCATAAGCATACCAAAGAGTTCCGGGATAAAATCCGCTGGTCCAGTCATCTGAAGCTTTTAGCTTCCATTTAAGTTCTTTTGTAGAATAACCGGGGTACTTTGACCGATCACCAACTTCGTCAACCGATTTTTTGAGACATAGAACAGACTTATCCAAAGCATTTTCAACTATCTGATCTAGATTATTTGTTTTCGGAGGACGAGCCTCCTCCTCTCCAAACCTAAAATATATCAAACCCCTGAAAACTTCATTATTATAACTATTTTTCTCGCCCTGAGGACCTTCTTCCCGGGCACTTGAAAACTTAGTGCCGACCGGACTGATACCGTGTAAAACAGAGATATTGCCTGAGGGGAAAGGTGGATCCAGGCTTCCATTTACGCCTTTTAAATTGGTAGCTGTAGCCGGAGTAAAAAGATGCAGGAAAAGATCATCTGTGGCGCTGAGAATTGTAAAGGGCATTTCTTTGGTTTGGATCTGAACAGCGTAGAAATTTGAATAGTAACCTTTGAATTCCGGATAATCCCACGATTGACCGGTTACCGTGTTATTGTATTTCTTCTCATAAACTCCAAACTGAGGCCCCTTCAACCTGTTTTTCCATACACGATATGGACCGTTAGCCATAAGAGTTGCGCCTGTCACAAGGTTTTCAGGATAAGTGAATGTGATACCGGCATAATCGAGGGATCCTTTTACAGTGTATCCGTAATCGAGTTTAAGCCAGCCTTCCTTCATCATTGTCCAGAATGCATAACATGAACTGTCGTACAACATTTCAATAACATAGTTGTCACCTTGAGGATAATTTTTCATTTCTTTAAAAGTGCGGTTGAATCCCGCAAACTGAAGCCCTCCGAATGGAATACTTCTTCCATCACTCTTCACTGAGGTTATTGATCCGGATAATTTATCAAATGTTATTGCTGTTTTACCTGAAGTAACTGTAAGCTGATTGTCAGAATCAGAAGCAGTTACAGGCGATATTAAGGTTGAAGTTACAACACGTGAACTGAAATCCTGAGGTTTCATGATCTTCCATGACCAGGTGTTTATATGACGGCCATACTGATCGACCGCTGTCACATATAAAACATCATAGCTTTTCCAGTCACCTGGAAGTTCCAGGTTCAGGGTACCATGTTCACCAACCGCTATATCAGGAGGTTTTATAGTGCCGGCTTTTCTGACGGCGTCAACTTTCGGGAAATTACTTCCAAATTTTACCAGCTCAAAAGAGTATTTTGAAAGATTCAGATTGCTGTATAAAAACCTGTTGTTTACCTCAAGTTTTCCATTGAAATCCGGAGTTATTTCTGTTGTCTCAAAATTTACAGGTGACCATATCTCTTTTACAGTATAGAAGCTACCTTCCTTTTCATGATATGGCCCAAGGATACCATCCGGTGCCCGATTACCCCATGTGTCGATCGAGTCATTTTTATCTTTTCGCTCTACACCTTCATCTGCAAATACCCAGAGAAAGGCTCCTGCTGACCGGGGTTTGGATAGCATGAAGTTCCACTGGTCGTCAAGTCCGGCGCCAAGGCCGCCATCATTCAACCCATGCAGAAATTCAGTAGGGAAGAAAATTTCCTTACCATTATTCAGGGCATTCTCAACGTAAGCAAATTTTGGATAATGTTTTGTGTTAATGCCATTTATAATCGACCAGGGCTCGATGACGGTACGTTTCTGCGGATCATAAAGTGAATAATCGCCACGTACATCTTTATTGAATCCACCCTCATTCCCGTTATCCCAAAGTACTATGGAAGGATGATTTACGTCGCGCTCTACAAACTGTTTTACAAGTCTTTTAGCTGTTGGAGTATCATAAAATTTCTGCCATCCTGCAAGCTCATCGAGAACAAATAATCCAATAGAATCGCAAACATCAAGAAAATACTGATCCGGAGGATAATGACTCATCCTCACTGCATTCATATTCATATCTTTCATAAGGTTGACATCATCTATTGCCAGCTTCTTACTGCTTGTTCTTCCTGATGTAGGCCAGAATGTATGACGACATACTCCCCTGAATATGATTTTCTGATTGTTTACATAAATACCATCTTCCGGCCTGACCTCAACGGTGCGGAACCCAAATTTTTGTGAAATTTGATGAACAACCTTATTCCCGGTACTTAAACTTACAACAACCTGATAAAGATTTGGAAACTCAGGATTCCACAGCGCCGGATCAGTGAAGGTTCCCCTGATAACAGCCTTGCCGGTGGAATCCTTATTAACAATTGAAGAAATAGTCCCACCGAAAAGTTTGCCATCGGGAGTCTGCAATTGTGCTGTCACAGTATTTGCTTTACCTATTCCCCTTGTATAAACATCCATGTAGAACGAACCATCAGCCTTAGCATCAATTGCGACCCTGTCGATAAACCGGGCAGGTACCGCTTTCAGATAAACCGGACGAAATATACCTCCAAAAACCCAAAAGTCAGATAGTCTCTCGGCTCTGTTAACACTCTCATTAGCTGATTCTTTAGTTACTTTTACTTCAAGAGTATTCTTTTCTTCCCATTTTAACAACTCCGAAATATCATACTTAAACTGGTAGAATGATCCCTGATGTATCGGCCCGGCAAGCTTTCCATTTATTTTCACTTCGGTATCGGTCATCGATCCTTCGAAAACGATAAATACCTTCTTCTTTTTCCAGGTCTTTGAAACTGTAAACTCATATTTATAAAGGCCCGTTTCATTAATACTCTTATTTACATTACCATACAGGTAAGAACCAAATCCCTGTAATTCCCAGTTAGAAGGAACTCCGATCCTGCTCCATGTATCTTTATTCATCCCATTGTTAACCATGAAATCCCATTGCACCATATCGTCCTTATCAAGTCCTGATAAATATTGAATTTCGGTCTTCTGGGCCTCTAAAGAAAAAAATCCGAAAAGAATAAATAATAATATGACTGCTTTTTTCATTTGGATTTTTTATTCAAATTGGTTTAGCTCTTTCAAAAATAGTAATAAAAACATTCGGGATTTTGTCAATAGTTCACAATGCGGTTAAGTTAACCGGTTACAGGGAAAAAAATCTTTTTAGCGCAAAACGGTTCCTTGCATAAGTCAATTGTTGAGAAATCCGGAGGGAACCGTTAAACTGGGCTGATATAAATTCTAACCCAAAGTCTTTCTTGCTTCCCTGTCTGGATCATTCTTTGCCTCACAATTATCATCGAGAATCATAGTCTCCCCATTTGCACTTGTGTACCTTGGCCAATCGGGTAGCCCGGCTGACTCAGGATTGCCGGTTTTCATGAACTCTACCAGAGCATCTGACATCTTTGCAGCTAATTTCCTCGGTCTTACGCCTCCACCTGTGTGAGAGATCTGAACATCGGTGTTATAAAACCAGAAACCAATGTCCATTGTATGGAAAGCTCTCAGTCTGCCATCAAAAAGAGGAGGATTCCATCCAAACCATGCAACATATACAGGCGCCGGCTGCTGAACTTTTGCATTCGCAGTTGCGACAGTCTGGACCCTGTTGCTAATTGCCATCGATAATATTTCGATAGGCTTCTTAGTGGGGAAGTTCTTTGCATAGGCATCAATTATATTTGAAGCATTTTCAGCCAGAGAGACTCCAAAGCCTCTGGTTGTTTTGGCTAATTCTTTCGCCTTATCGAGTGTTATGTCTTCAAGTGACGAATCGAACGAACTGGGTGATCTTTCATAAAATGTGCTGCAGATTATCATTGGTATATTTGATGATAATTCTCCTGTATAGAATGGTTGTTGAGGAAGGTAAATACCATCAGCCACCGGACCAAATCCGCCCCTCATGCCTTCTGCAGCGGATTCTGTCCTCAACTTCACACCGGCTTTGTTGGAAATTGCTATATACTCCTTCCATGGCAATTCCTGCAGTTTATCAAGCTGAGAAGCAGATAACCCCGCTTCTTTTAGAATGTATGACCCAAGTTTTTCAGAGTAATCCTTCTTTCCGCCATTAAGGGTGTTCCCGCTTAAGGCAACAGCTTTGTGGAATAATCCTTTTGCTGAAGGCATAGCAGTAAGAGTACACACTTTTGCACCTCCTCCCGACTGACCCATTATCGTTACATTGCCCGGATCACCTCCAAAATTTGAAATGTTATCCCTTATCCATTCCAGTGCTGCCACTATATCAAGCATCCCAACATTCCCTGAAGCAGCGAATTTCTCACCACCTACTCCGGCAAAGTTTGAAAATCCCAACGGTCCCAGCCTGTGATTTAGAGAACAAAAAACGATATTTCCCTGACGACTCAGATTTTCACCATGATACTCCGGGTGTTCAATTGAGTTTCCGCTTGTATATCCGCCCCCGTGAATCCAGAGCAATACCGGCCGTTTTGCGTTATCTTTATATCCCGGTGTCCATACATTTATTCCGAGACAGTTTTCACTTAAGTCGTCATAATGCCAGTAGTCGGTAAAGGCCAGATATCTGTTTGCATAAAAATTATCAAGTAATTGTGGTGCCGCATTTGGCCAGTATACAGCTGGGAATATGTCTTTCCATGGCTCAGGCTTTTGTGGTGGCATAAACCTGTTCTTTCCCGATGTATCGGCACCATAAGGAATCCCAAGAAAATTGTAAATGTCTTTATGAATAAACCCTCTTACTTTTCCATTTGTAGTCTCAGCTACTGCAATATTATCGCCAATGAACAGTATCTGGCCGTCTTCATCTTTCTCTTTAAGCGAAGGTACTGTACCAGATTTTAAAGAAATTGCCGATGCGCCAAGGGTTAATCCGGCTGCGCCGACACCCAGGTTCTTAATGAATTTACGTCTGTCTGATTTCATGAAAAATAACTTTTAAATGATCTTAATATCCTTTAAAACCCGAGCTAATCGAGCTATTCGATTAATCCGGATTTTGCTTTCTCGCCTGTTTTTACCCATTGTCTCAGTTCATTGAATGACCTGCCAATCTGGTCAGGTGTAAAATTGCAATGTCCCTGGCCATTGCAAAGCTTTACTATGAAGAAATAATCCTTTCCTTGTTGATGGACCATATTTTCAAAGTTAACCTCACCATACTGAGGAGGGATTAACTGGTCATAAATCGTATGCATTAAAACCACGGGCTTCCCAATATTTCCGTTCCGATCGTATTTTTCAAAAATATTATCAATACCTGTAGTTGCTTTAAAACGTTCAACCTTTTTATTAACTTCCCAATCGTTGGAAAAGCCAGTGTAAATCGTGTTAGTGTTATCATATGGGTTTCCATTTGATTTGAGTGCAACGTCGCGCAAAACCTCATCACCGAAAAATAAAGAAAATGGAATATCACTGATCTTCAGGTAAAATTGACGGGCAAGTTCTGCAGCTTTCACAGTGTCAGTGGAAATAGCTTTCCTTATAAGCTCAGTTTTAGGCCCCATCTCAGCGAACCCTGTTTGCTTAAGATCGGCATGGACGTCCATAATCTTAGAAAGCGGGGTAATAATCCCCGGAAACAATGCATCAAAAAGAATATGTAGCTCAAATTCCTTTCTGGTTTGCAGATAAGGGCGGCTGGATAACGGGCACATGGCCAAAGCACCCTGATAGTTTTTGCTAAAATTTTCCATCATAGCGAGGGCTACGCCGCCTCCCATCGACTGGCCAGCCATAAAAGTTGAATCGGGAGCACCGTATTTATCTCCGAAATAATGTCTCAGAGCTTCGGTATCATCAACACCCTGCGGCAATGCAAAACCCTGATATTCATAAGCTGATGCGGCAACAGCAAAACCCTTGTCAAGGAATATTTTTGCCATCTGGTCAAGCTGAGGAGAATTGACGGCAGACGGTGACCCCATAAACTCATAACCATGTGCAAACATCACCAATTTGTGTTTCCAATCCTTCGGGATAAAAATTTTGTAGTGTGCATGGTTTACAGTTCCGGTGTCTGTTCTTGCAATGTTTTGACTTTTTGCTGAAAGGAACAGGGGAATCAGAAATATGGAAAAGAAAAATTTTCTTATCATAGTTGAGTTTTTATATCAGGGATCTGAAGGAAATAGCGATCATCTGATTTCCTTCGTCCCTGATTGCCATTATTTTATTTTTATCAGCGTACCTCTTAATGGGGACGCTGGCGGACCTTGCATTCCCATCATTGATCCGGCTGCTTTCTGTTCAATTGACACATTCAAATTCCCGTTAAATTCTGAAAACTTACAGACGATCGTCTCTGAACCAAGACTCTCCTCAACAAAACGGGCAGTCAGCTCAAGAGTATTTCTATTTGTCCATGAGTAACTGGTCGCGACTCTGGTAACAGGTTGAAGCAGTTTATAATTTGCATCAATTGATTTAGAAACGGCCCGGGGAGGTGCCAGAAGAGAGGATGAAGCCGTATTTGAAAATTTCCATCCTTCTGCTGCGCACTTAACAATAGATATGTTATCATCCCTTTTTATGGCAAATGTGCACTCATTGCCTTTAAATGTAAAATAAACAGACTGTATATTGTTGACGTTTTTTTCCAGAATAAACTCTTTTTCTGAAATTTTGGATTCCAGTTCCGATTTAGGTATAGCTGTACTGAACGGTTTCAGGTTAAGCATTGCTTCTTTTTTCTGAAGATTACTTAACTGAGAGTTTTCCGGTAAAGGTTTCTCAGATTTAATTGCCGGAATAAGGTAATTATGAATAAGGTTCAATTCATCCTGTGTATTTCTGGCATTGGCTGTCAGTACCACAATAGCATCTTTGTCAGGAATAAGCACGACGAACTGGCCTGCCATTCCGTCAAGACGAACGGTATTGTTCCTGCCCCGCCACATCTGGTAACAATACCCCTGCCCCCAGTCACTCCGGCTTAAAGAATCTTTATTGGTTGATAAACTCGTTGGGATTTTTAAGGAAGTAGCTTCTTTAACCCACTCTTTAGGAATAAGCTGTTTTCCGTTCCATACACCATTCTGCAGTAATAGCTGACCGAATTTTCCCAAGTCTTCTGTTTTGAGTCGAAGTCCGATCATTCCCAGATTTATCCCCTGTGGGTTAAGGTCCCAGTCGATACCACGAATTGCTAATGGTTTGAAGATTCGTGTCTGGAGGTAATCAAAAACGGTTTGACCGGTAACCTGTTGCACTATAGCCGAAAGCATAAAAGTAGCCATATTGTTGTACTTGAAAATAGTTCCGGGTTTATGAATTGGTGCACTGCTGAGGAAGACATTCATCCAATCGCCAGCAGTTCCCATAGCCCTTGGTTCAGGATCCTGACCTACCGACATTGTTAAAAGATTCTGCACAGTAAGGTCCTTCATAAAATTGCTTATGGAATCTGGCAGGGAATATGGGAAAAATGAAGCTACCTTATCAGTTATTTTCAGTCTGTTTTCCGAAACTGCCAGACCGACAGCAGTTGCAGTAAAAGTTTTGCT
The DNA here is from genome assembly GCA_963792925.1 of uncultured Bacteroidales bacterium. Lineage (GTDB taxonomy): Bacteria > Bacteroidota > Bacteroidia > Bacteroidales > VadinHA17 > LD21. The sequence continues at coordinate 370,889 of CAWBYC010000008.1, forward strand.
GGCGGAGAACATGATATGCTTCTTATCAAAGCCATAAGGATTCCACCAGCCTTCAGCAATTACTTTGCCATGCCGGATAAACATAAAGCTATGCAGTTCAACTCTGCCAGTATCTACTGCGTTAAGAAAATCAATGATTTGCGATGATGACACTCCCTCGTTCTCAGGAGTACTTCTTGGTAATTTAAACGAATCCTGCCCATAGAGGTTAATCCACATACCAGCATTAACCACCAGACATACAACAAATAACCGGGTTATTTTTTTCATGTAATTTCTTTTTCTGATTATAATTCCCTGATCCAGATATTCCTGAAGGTTGTCGGATTGCCATGCTGCTGCAACTGAATTGGTCCGTCACCATGTTCCCTGATTATGTATTGAGGAATCCCCGGGAAAACAGTCGGACCCTGAATGCTTACATTGTTCTGAACCAGTACCCCGTTGTAAAGAATTGTTATTCTTGGTGGAGTAAAATAAGTTGAGTTATCTTTGAAACGGGGAGCTGTATAAATGATTTCGAATGATTGCCACTGGCCCTCTTTTCTGCTTGGATTAACCAAAGGCGCATATTGCATATAAACAGCGCCTGCCTGTCCGTTCCGATAAGTGCGATTGGAGTAGCTGTCAAGTATCTGGACTTCATAATTGCCCTGAATAATAACACCGCTGTTACCTCTGTCCTGACCGGTAACTGTAGCTGCTAACCCCGTCGGAGTCTTCCATTCTATATGTAACTGAAAATCTCTGAAAGCACGTTTGGTCTGTGCAGTACCCGAAGTGCCTGTCGGCTGCATGCCACCGTCTTTCAAAATCCATGTAATCGGCTTTTTACCCCCCGGCCCGGCTGGGCCCCATGATGTTTCTTCCCATTCATTGAGATCCTTGCCATTGAACAGGATTATGGCATCTGACGGAGGATCACTATCTATTATTCCTGGTTCTATTTTTGTTACTTCAGGGTCCATAATATGTTTTACATTGGTAAAAAACATATTTTTTTGCATAGGTGACAGAGAATCAAATGATTTTGTGAATTTTTTCAGAATCGCTTCCTGTTCCGCAAAGTTGATCCGCATTTGCCCATTTGGAGATTTCTGCTGTCCGTCAGGCGTTGCTTTTAACGGTGTAGCTTCTGATTTTACATTTTGCGCGTTAATCATAACAAACGAAGCCAACAGCAACGTTAAGAAAAATAGCTTTTTCATTGTGTCTATAGATTTAAAAGAATTTATCAAAAAAATTGTGCCAGTTCAGTATCCCGATACTTTATAAAGTTAAATAATTCCCTGATCACTTAATAGTTAAAAATTTATAAAATCATCTTATACGTGCTACTTTGGAACTTACCTTCCTCCAAAATACCTCGACTATCAATTACAGGAACTTCAAAGATTTATAACTAATATCTGACATATCTTGAAAATCAATTTATTTACCCCGTTCCGCTTCGCGGAAGTAAATTGATTTTGACTTCGTCGAGCTCCTCGCTTCGCTTCGTCGGTTCTTCGCTCCCTTTGGGGTCGGGGTAAACGAAGAAAATCAATTTGCGACTTGACCGATAACGGTATTCAAAGCGATTAGGGAACAGCCATTTGAAAATTAATTACTAATTTTGTTGAAAAATCAACTGATAGCGCTTATCTATTTCCCTAAAAAATATTTATACCATGCCACGAGTATTTAAAGCAACCGAAATAGAAAAAGAAGACAAAGAGATAAAACGTGATTATCTCGACAGGCATATGCCGCATATTTTTTGCCCCGACACTGTTAAGAGAGGCGAGAAATTTGAAGTTAAGGTGAAGTTGGGAGAAGAGTATCCTCATCCCGATGAACACGATCATTTCATCAGTGTGCTTCAGCTCTGGAACAGAGAAACACTTCTGGCAGAAGCACGCTATACTGCAGGTGTTTATGGGAATTTGCCATCTCATGTGGAGATCGATTTCTATATCGTGGCGCCGGAAGTATCAATGAACCTCTCGGCAATGTCGGTATGCACAAAACATGGCCTCTGGCAAAGCGAAGACAAGCCGGTTAAAGTGATATAGCCTTTAATAATCCATTTTTGATCGCTTTGGCTCTTTTATGAGGCAGGATTATTATCTTTGCTGGCCGATTAAATAATACAAAATGCCCAAAGAAGAAAAGAAAAAAAATAACTGGCGCGACAAATACAGATTTTCTGTAATAAACGATCATACCTTAGAAGAAGTCTGGAGAATAATCCTCACCCGATATAATGCATTCCTGCTTATAACCTTTTTGTTTGTTTTTATCGTCTGGGGCACAAGTACACTCATCTCCTTCACAAATCTGAGGGAATTTATCCCCGGATACCCCGATGTCAAAATGCGGAGAAATATCCTGATGAGTGCTATCCGTCTCGATTCCCTTGATCGTGAACTAAAATTAAGGGACAAATACTTCGAAAATCTGAATGCAATTATTTCGGGAGGAAAGCCCATTGAGCTCTCATCACATCCCGATACCACAAAAGACTACAAAGCGATCAGCTTCAACACTTCATCCGATGAATCTCTTCTCAGAGAAAAGGTCGAAAAGGAAGACAGATACAATCTTACGCTCGGGCCTTCATCCGCAGAGACAGCTTCTGGCTTGTCAAACCTTCATTTTTTCGCTCCTGTCAAAGGTATCGTTTCCGGGAAATATGATGTGAGCACAAAACATTTCGGTACTGATATAGTTACAAAGCCCAAAGCCCTGGTCTCTGCTGTTCTCGACGGAACAATCATCTTCACTGGCTGGACGATGGAAACCGGATTCGTTATTGAAGTACAGCATCCCAATAATCTTGTTACTGTATACAAACATAATTCCGGACTGCTTAAAGAAACCGGGGACCTGGTACGTGCTGGTGATGCAATTTCTGTTGTAGGGGATTCTGGTGAAAGATATACTTCAGGGCCCCATCTTCATTTTGAGATCTGGTATAAAGGAAGTCCTCTTGACCCTGAAAAACATATTTCATTCTAAATAACTGATTACCCGCTATGCCAGAAAGAATTGCATTGTTGGGATCAACTGGGTCAATCGGGACTCAGGCGCTTGACATTATATCAAAATATCCCGAAAAATTCGTGGTTGAAGTCCTTGTTGCCGGCAATAACATAGATCTCCTTACAGAACAGGCATTCAGATATCAGCCCGATGCAGTGGTAATAGCAAATCCGGATCTCTACCCGGAGTTGAAGGAACGACTTCAGTTTACAAACATAAAAGTTTATGCAGGAAATGCTGCAATAGAGCAGGTTGTGACATCATCAGAGGTGGATGTTGTAATCGCTGCCATAGTGGGTTATTCTGGAGTCCGTCCTACTGTTGCAGCAATAAAAGCCGGGAAAAAAGTGGCGCTGGCAAATAAGGAAACTCTCGTTGTTGCCGGGGAACTTATTGGCCCGATGGTTAGAGATTCGGGTAGCATAATTATCCCCGTGGATTCTGAACATTCAGCTATATTTCAATGTCTTGTAGGGGAGACTGGTAATCCCGTGGAAAAAATTACACTTACAGCTTCAGGAGGACCGTTTCTAAATTTTACCGAAGAGATGCTCAAAAATGTGAAACCATGCGATGCACTGAAACACCCGAACTGGAATATGGGATGTAAGGTTACGATCGACTCCGCTTCAATGATGAACAAGGGTCTTGAAGTAATCGAGGCAAAATGGCTTTTTGACATCCCGGCAGAACAGATTTCCGTGATAGTCCACCCTCAATCGATCATACATTCATTCGTCCATTTTGCAGACGGATCGGTAAAGGCACAACTCGGGATCCCTGATATGAGGGTCCCGATCTTATATTCACTTACCTATCCCGACCGGATTCATTCTGATCTTCCGCGGCTGGAATTAAATAAATGCAAACCATTGACATTCAGTGATCCGGATACCGGGAAATTCCGTAATCTTACACTTGCCTTTGAGTCGCTCAAAAAAGGCGGAAATATGCCGTGTATTTTGAATGCTTCGAATGAGGTGGCAGTAAAGGCTTTCCTCGACGAGAAAATTGGCTTCACACAAATGCCTGATGTGGTCGAGTATACCCTGGAACATTGCTCATATTCGGCGACACCCGACCTCGATTACCTTGAAGCAACCGATCGTGATGCCAGGGAAACGGCTCTGAGTTTTATAAATAAACTTCAAAAAGAAAAATGACAATCCTTATTAAAATCCTGCAGTTTGTAATGAGTCTCTCAATTCTCGTAATCATACATGAATTCGGGCATTTTACATTCGCTAAGATATTTCAAAACAAGAGTCGAAAAATTTTATCTCTTCTTCGATCCCTGGTTTGCTCTTGTTTAAATATAAGAGAGGTGAAACTGAATACGGTGTAGGATGGCTGCCCCTGGGCGGTTATGTTAAGATTTCCGGCATGATCGATGAATCGATGGACAAGGAACAGATGAAGCTTCCGCCGCAGCCATGGGAATTCAGATCAAAATCTTCAGGAAAACGCTTGCTTATTATGACAGGAGGAGTGCTTTTCAATTTCATCCTGGCAATGTTGCTTTATATATTGGTATTGTTTGCCTGGGGTGAAACTTATCTCCCAACATGCAAATGTCAAATATGGAATTGTTACAGATTCAGTAGGCCATGATATGGGCCTCAGAGACGGCGATAAAATATTAACCGTTGATAATCAGCATATCGAAAATTTCATGGAGATCACCTCAAGCATCGCCCTGAATAATCTGAAAACAATCCAGGTTGAACGCGATGGAGCTGATCGTGAATATTGATATCCCGAAGGAGTATATTCCAAAAATGCTGAAGGGAAAAGGTCAGATTGAGCCCCGGATGCCTTTTGGTCCTTTCATTGTTGCAGCTTTTGGAAAAGAATCGCCAGGAAAGGCAGCCGGTGTTCATATTGGCGATCAGATGATCGGCCTCGACAATAACAGATTTGTGTACTTCGATGAATTTCAGAAATATGTTGCCGAAAATAAAGACCATGCAGGTGACTTTAAATCTGGTGACGGAAAGGAGACAGCATAAATATTTCATCTGAAACCTACCCCTGCCGGGTTGCTTGGCATTAACCGCACAATCTCCCTTCGGAGATATTTGATCTTAAGACATTAAAATATGGATTTTTTGAGTCCATTCCTGCAGGAATAAATAAAGGATTCAAGACTATCGGCAATTATCTGAAACAATTTAAGCTCATTTTTTCAAAACATAATAAAGGCTATGAATCCCTTGGCGGATTTATTACAATCGGAAGTATTTTTCCGGGGGTATGGGACTGGCAGGCATTCTGGAACCTTACCGCATTTCTTTCTATAATTCTTGCAATAATGAATATTCTGCCTATACCTGCCCTGGATGGCGGCCATGTGCTGTTTTTGCTATTTGAGGTCATTACAGGGAAGAAGCCAAGCGATAAATTTCTCGAATATGCCCAGATTGCAGGGATGATATTACTTCTTGCACTGCTGCTTTATGCGAATGGGAATGATGTATTGAGATTGTTGAAAAAATAGTTTTTAATTCTTCATTTGCATATGATTAAAGTATTTATAACTTTGTACAAATTCTAATACTAAAAAGAGATGGGAAAAATAGGTTTGACAGAAATTTTACTGATACTGCTTGTGGTTGTATCTGCTTTTTGGTGGTCGTAAAATTCCTGAACTTATGAAGGGGATTGGTCAGGGAATGAAGGAATTTAAGAAAGCATCAAAATTTGATCCTGCCGATGATGACAAACAAGTTGCAAATAAAGACTAAATCTGACTTTATTATAATTTCAAAAAAACCTGCAAGAACTGCAGGTTTTTTTATTGTGTAGGGAACGGTCGCGACCGTTCCCTACACCAGTTCATATTTCTGATTTCTTCTTCCCGGAATAAACCCCGCTTCCTGTATAATTGATTGCATCTCCTCAGCATTGAACCGGTTATTCGAACCTGCGGCGCTCACAACATTCTCCTCAATCATTATTGATCCGAGATCATTGGCTCCTGCATGAAGTGACAACATTCCGATTTCTTTACCTACGGTTAATATGGATGCCTGTAGATTCTTAATGTTATTGAGCAAGATCCTGCTTATAGCAATCATCCTGATATAATCGGGACCATTGTAACTGCTTTTTATGCCCTGGTTTTTCAGAATTGTCCCTTCATCCTGAAAGGCCCACGGGATAAAAGTTATGAATCCCGAATGTCCTTCAGGTCTTTTTGCCTGCAGATCACGAAGGAGGATCAGATGTTCAATCCGTTCAGCCGTAGTTTCAACATGGCCGAACATCATGGTCGCAGATGTAGGCAGATTCAAAATGTGAGCCTGTTCCATAACACCAAGCCATTCGTCCACTGTTGCTTTTGCCGGAGAAACTATTTTTCTGACTCTGTCTGAGAGGATTTCTGCCCCTGCACCAGGAAGACTATCAAGACCCGACTTCGATTAGTTGTAAAGAACCTCATAATAGGAGATACGCTCCTTCCTGGCGAGATAAACCACTTCCGGAGGGCCAAGTGCATGAAGTTTTAATGTTGGATAAGAGTTTTTTGAGATTGCTGAAGAGATCAGTATAAAACTGAATTCCAAGCTGTGGATTCATTCCTCCCTGAAGTAAGAGCTGATCTCCGCCAAGGTTGAACAACTCCCGGATCTTTGAAGTGTATTCAGCGTATTGTGGTGACATAAGCGTCAGATGAATCTATACTTCCTGCAAAAATTACAAAACGTACATTGTGAATAACAGATATTGGTGATGTTAACATTTCTGTCAATCATCCATCCAACAATATTGCCGGGGTTATGTATTTGACGAAGTTTATTTGCAATAAACATGAGCTCCTCGATAGGAGCCAGGCTATAAAGAGCAATCCCTTCTTCCTGATTCAGCGGAATTCGCTGCAATGCCTTGTCGTATAAATCTTCTAAAATCATATAAATAAACAAATTAACAAGTTAATATCACCGCTAATACACAGGGAGGAATTAAACACGCCAAAGGTAACTCTTTGGAAACGAAACAATAAATATTTTATATAACTTTACATCTTCAAAAAACTACCGGTAATAATATGAAATCTCAGATTCAAAAAATATCGCAAATATCACCTGAACAATCTGTTATATGTATTATCGGAACTGATGTTATTCCGGAGAGCTTAAACCTTTCGGATAAAGAAATTGAATTTGCTCAGAACCGGTTTAGCCTGTCGGATGAGAAAGTTTTCATTAATTCTTATAACAGATGCATTTACCTTGTAAGAGCAAAAGATAATGTGCCACATTATAAAATCAGGGAAGAACTGAGAAGGGCAGCTTATAAGCTGAGAAAGCTGATTAAGGAAAACAATCATGATTCACTTGTTATCACATCCTACAAAACATATAAAGGAGCAATCGAGGATTTTGCTGAAGGGTTGCTGCTTAGTTCTTATTCATTCGACAAATACAAAACCATGCGCGCAGAAAGAGGGAACGAATCAATATCCTCAGAAACTGCTTCTTCATGGAGATACAGCTGATAGTGATATTGCATGGCTTACCCATCTTACCGATGCCGTTTATTTTACCCGCAGATCTCATACAGGAACCCGTAAATCAGTTAAACGCCACAAATCTTTCGAAGGAGATAAAGAAAATCGGGGATACCGCCGGGTTTAATGTTGAGGTACTGACAAAAGGAAAGATAGAAGCCCTTAAGATGGGGGGACTGCTTGCTGTTAATAAAGGCAGTGTCGATCCTCCTGTTTTTTGTATCCTTGAATGGCACCCGTCAGATTGTGTCAATAAAAACCCGATCGTTCTGGTTGGTAAGGGAATTGTGTATGATACAGGTGGCCTGAATATTAAAGACAGGCGACTTCATGGCAGGAATGAATGGCGACATGGCTGGCGCTGCTACGGTTACAGGTGTTATGTATACAATTGCAAAAACGGATCTTCCGCTTCATGTGATTGCACTGGTCCCATCCACAGATAATCGTCCGGGTGGCAATGCATATACTCAGGGTGATATCATTACAATGTTCAATAAAACAACTGTTGAAATAGGAAATACCGATGCAGAAGGCAGACTGATTCTTGCAGATGCGATCAGTTATGCTTCGAAATTCAAGCCTGAACTCATAATTGATATCGCCACTCTTACCGGCTCTGCTGCAATGACATTTGGGAACCAGGCAATTGCAGTAATGACAAATGCTGACAGAAAATATATCGATCTGCTTGAGTGAATGCGGTAACGATGTATATGAAAGAATTGCAGAACTGCCATTCTGGGAAGAATATGCCGAATTGATAAAATCAGATATTGCCGACCTCAAAAATGTTGGCGGACGGGAAGCCGGTGCAATCATTGCCGGTAAATTCCTTGAACATTTTGCAGAATATCCTCTGATTCATATGGATATTGCAGGTACCGAAATGCTTAAGAAAGATGATTATTACCGGCTTAAAAACGGACCGGCATCAGGGTTTAAGATTACTCTCGACATTTCTGCGTAAAATTGCAGCTAACTACTAAGATAAGAAATACCAATCTATGGAAAATAAAACAATACTTGCAGGGATTTCGCAAGGAGATATTAATAGTATCGGTTATGAAGTAATTATTAAAGCTCTGTCGGATCCGACAATCAACGAAATTTGCACTCCGATTGTTTATGGATCCCCAAAAGTTGCGGCATATCATCGCAAAGCATTGAATTTAAATACATTTGAGCTTTAATAATATCAGGGTACCTGAAGAGGCTCATGCGAAGAAAGCAAATATGATAAATTGCCTCGATGACAATATCAGGGTTGAACTTGGCAAATCGACTCCCCAGGGTGGTGAGGCTGCATTTATTTCTCTCGAAAAAGCTGTTGAAGATCTTAAAAATGGCAAAATTGATGTCCTTATAACTGCGCCTATTGATAAGAAAAACATCCAGTCGGAGAATTTTCATTTTAATGGCCATACCGATTATCTGAAATCAGTAGCCGGATGTTCAATGAAGCACTGATGTTTATGATAAGCGAAAGCATGAGGATAGGAATGGCTACCGATCATGTTCCTCTTAAAAACGTATCAGAACAGATCACTATTGAAACAATTATACGCAAGATCAGGCTGATGAACCATTCGCTTCTTCTTGATTTCGGAATACGTAAACCACGCATTGCCGTGCTTGGACTTAATCCTCATGCCGGCGATAATTCATTGCTTGGGAGCGAAGAGGCTGAAATAATTAGCCCGGCAATTGAACAGGCGCAAAAGGAAGGGATTATGGCCTTTGGCCCTTTCCCTGCTGACGGATTTTTCGGAGCAGGTTCATTTGCGAAATTCGATGGCATCCTTGCTATGTATCACGATCAGGGCCTGGCTCCTTTCAAGGCGATATCGTTTGACTCGGGAGTTAACTTCACTGCCGGGCTGCCTTTCATCAGAACATCACCGGTACATGGCACTGCATTTGACATAGCGGGAAAAGGAGAAGCCTCTGAAAACTCATTCCGCCAGGCGATGTACCTGGCTTGTGATATTTTCAGAAACAGGGAGATGTATAAAGAAATCTCAAAAAATCCCCTGAAACATCAGGATATTGAAATGCACAGTGACCGTATCGATGAACTTCCGCCTGATATATTTACTCCTGAACTATAAACATGATAGACTATATTAAAGGTGAAATTATTCAGATCACCCCAACCTATGTTACCATAGAAACCGGAGGGATTGGCTATTCTGTCAATATTTCCCTGACTACATATTCGGGACTTGAAAACAAAAAGGAATTCAAGATTCTTATTCATGAAGTCATAAGGGAAGACAGCCATCAGCTCTTTGGATTTGCAGGGAACGATGAACGCGATATATTCAGATTGCTTATCTCCGTTTCAGGAGTTGGAGCAAATACCGCCAGGATGATGCTTTCATCACTAAGTCCGGTTGAAGTTGAAAAGGCAATTTTGTGTTCTGACTCCAATCTGCTGAAGAGCGTGAAAGGAATCGGATTAAAAACTGCGCAGAGGATAATTATTGACCTGAAAGATAAACTGGGGAAACAAGCCGGAAGTGGTGAAATATTTGCATTTGCAGACAATACAAGACGGGAAGAGGCGTTATCTGCATTAGTTATGCTGGGATTTGCCAAAAGCACTGTCTCTAAAATCCTCGACAAGATAGTCAGAGAAGAAAAAAATCTGACCGTTGAGGATATTATAAAGAGAGCGCTTAAAAACATGTAATTCTGAATATAAGCCGGATTGGGATCAGGAATATCATATAAAAATATTCTGATATTATCGTATCTATTACTTTTCACTTCTTTTCTTTTTATACCCACAGAAGCGAGTAGTCAGGCTGCTTTGCAGGACAGTTGCTCCACAGGATACAACCCGCAGATCAATCCTGAAGCTTAAAGATGATACCGGAATTCCCTGGGAATCAAAACAAAAAGCGCCACTTTTTCTTGATAAGCCTTCAAACTATAAATCTTCTGCAGTTTATGATCCTGATAAGAATGAGTACATTCTTTATGAGAAGGTTGGAGCTTTAGATATCCGTCCTCCCGTGCATATGACGCCTGAAGAATTCAGGAAATATGAATATTCAAGGGCAATGCGCGATTACTGGCAATCGCGTATTTCGGGAAGCGAAGCCGGATACAGGTCGAATCTCATCCCTGAAATCGAGATCGGAGGGGCTGCCTTCGATAAGATCTTTGGAAGCAATACTATCAATATAATTCCTCAGGGATCAGCCGAACTCATATTCGGGATCAATATCTCAAAAACAGAAAACCCTACTCTTTCCGAAAAGCTCCGGACAATTCCTACTTTCGACTTCAAGGAAAAAATTCAGATGAATGTCACGGGTACAATTGGCGATAAAATGACTCTTGGCGTCAATTACAATACCGATGCCATGTTTGAGTTTGAGAACCGCACCAAGCTTCAGTATGCAGGGAAAGAGGATGAGATCCTGAAAAAGGTTGAGGCAGGAGACGTTACTTTGCCTCTTACAGGAACTCTGATTACCGGAAGTTATAGTCTGTTTGGCTTGAAAACCGAAATGCAGTTCGGAAAACTTACTGTAACTACCGTACTTTCCCAGCAGAAAGGACAATCATCAGTAATTGAAGCCAAAGGGTGGCGCACAGCTGACGGATTTTGAAGTTTATGCCGATGATTATGAAGCCAACAGGCACTTCTTCCTCTCACAGTATTTCAGGGACACTTATGATGCATCTCTGAAGAATCTTCCGGTTGTAAGTTCGGGAATAAATATTGAAAGAATTGAAGTCTGGGTTACAAATAAATCAAGCAGTTTCGAAGAAGCCAGTAACAGGAATATAGTTGCATTTATGGACCTTGGGGAGAATGCAGAGGCACATCTTTAACAAAGTGCCGGCATTTCAGTCCGCTCCGGGAGCATTGCCATATCCCGATAATAATGCAAACAGAATGTATGAAGAGCTGACAACTGCTTATGGCATTATCAGGAACGTTGACCAGGTAACCAATGCGTTTGATCCGCTATATCCGGGATTTCAGATAGGCCGTGATTTTGAAAAGATAGAGAATGCAAGAAAACTCGACGACAGGGAATATCGATTTCAACAGGGAACTGGGATATATCTCCCTGAATACAGCTCTTAACACCGATGAAGTTCTGGCAGTAGCTTATGAATATACGTTTAACGGTCAGGTGTTCAAAGTCGGGGAGTTTTCGACCGATGGTGTCACTGCACCTCAGGCATTGATATTGAAGCTGATCAAAGGAACAACTCTGAGTCCCCGGCTTCCGACATGGAAACTGATGATGAAGAATATCTACTCTCTTGGTTCCGGAAAGCTCGACAGGAAAGACTTCCAGCTGAATGTTCTGTACCAGGATGATAAAACAGGCAATTCCATCAATTATATTCCTGAAGGACCTCTTGCTGATAAACTTCTTCTTCAGATCATGGGTCTTGATAACCTGAATTCACAACTTGACAGGGAACCGGATGGTTTCTTCGATTTTATTGAAGGTGTGACTGTAATGATAGACAGGGGAAAGATCATCTTTCCAGAAATCGAACCTTTCGGCAGTCATCTTAAAAAGATGATCGTCGATCCTGTTCTTGCCAATAAGTATGTCTTCCAGGAATTATACGATTCAACACAGACTGTTGCACGCCAGATGGCTGAAAAAAATAAATTCAAGCTTACGGGTCAGTACTCTTCTGAAGGCGGATCAGTTATCAGATTAAATGCTTCCAATATACCCCAGGGCTCAGTAAAGGTTACTGCCGGAGGAGTTCCGCTTGCCGAGAATACCGATTATACGGTTGATTACAATATGGGAACCGTGACTATTATCAACAGTGCACTGATTGAGTCACAAACGCCCATACAGGTTTCACTGGAGAATAATCAATTTTTTGGTTTCCAGACAAAAACACTCGTCGGTGCACATCTCGATTACAGGGTTTCAGATAATTTCGACATCGGAGGTACAATCCTTCATCTTACTGAAAGGCCATACACACAAAAGGTAAATTTTGGAGAAGAGCCTATTTCCAACACCATTTGGGGTTTGAACACCTCATATAAAACTGAATCACAGCTGCTGACAAAGATCATCGATAAGATTCCCCTTCTTAATACAAAAACACCTTCATCATTTTCTTTCTTCGGCGAATTTGCCAATCTTATCCCTGGTCATTCAAAAGCGATAACAAGTGCAGGGAATTCATATATTGATGATTTCGAAGCAAGCGAAATACCTCTTGACCTTAAATCATTCAATGCCTGGACAATCTCGAGTATTCCGCAGGGACAGGATCAGTTATTCCCTGAGGCGCGGCTTAATAATAATCTCTCCAGCGGATTTAACCGGGCAAAGTTGCCTGGTATGTTATTGACCCGCTTTTTCTCAGGAATGGCTCGTCAACCCCGAAAATATTAAGCAGAATCCTGATGAACAGTCAAGTCATTTTGTAAGGGAGATATATGAAAATGAAATATTCCCGTTCAAGGAGAGTGCAAGCGGGATCCCTACCAACATTACAGTTTTAAACCTTGCCTTTTATCCCTCGAGAGAGAGGTCCCTATAACTTCGACACAGATCCCGGTCCATTATCCGGAGGATTGAATTCAGATGGAACACTCAATAACCCCAAATCGAGGTGGGGAGGCATAATGAGAGAAGTGCTGACAAGCGATTTTGAAACTGCTAACATTCAATACGTGAAGTTCTGGGTAATGGATCCGTTTGTTGATAATCCCGATGCAACAGGTGGTGATCTCTATATAAATCTTGGAAATATTTCCGAAGACATACTACGCGACTCAAGAAAGAGCTTTGAAAACGGGCTGCCGGGCTCAGCAGATGTAAAAAATGTGGATACAACAGCCTGGGGCAGGGTTCCGACTGTACAGGCAGTCGTACATGCATTCGACAATGCAAATGAATCGAGGCAATATCAGGATGTTGGGTTTGATGGGATTATGGACCAGGACGAAGAATCGTTCTTTTCAAATTACCTTCAAAAAGCTTTGCTCATAACTACTCCTGACGCCTATCAGAAGATACTGAATGACCCATCGGGTGACGATTTCCATTATTTCGAGGTTCTGATTATGATGCACAGCAACTGGGAATTCTCGACAGGTATAAAAAATATAACGGACAGGAAGGCAACTCGCCGACATCCGAGATGTCGAAAGAGTCTTATCCCACAACGGGCTCAACACTTCCGGATATGGAAGATATAAACCGTGATAATACTCTTAGTGAAACCGAAAGCTATTACCAGTATAAAGTAAGTATCCGTCCGGGTGATATCAAAGTTGGTTCCAATTATGTCGTTGATGAAATTGAATATAACGCGACCTTTGCCAACGGAGTAAGTTCAAAAGTAAAATGGTACCAGTTCAAAGTACCTATAACAGACTACCAGAAAGTTGTCGGACCAATAAAGGATTTCAAGTCAATCCGTTTCATGAGAATGTTTCTGAAGGGATTCGAACAGCCTGTGATAATGCGTTTTGCCAAGCTCGATCTTGTACGCGCTGAATGGAGAAAATACAATATCTCATTTATGGAAGGCGGTGAAAGAGTGACTGTACCCGAAGCTACTGACGGAACATTCGAAATAAGTTCAGTAAGTATTGAAGAGAACTCGGGGAAATTTCCAGTCAATTATGTTCTGCCTCCGGGGTTTGACAGGGTAACCGATCCGCAGAATCCACAGTTGAGACAGCTCAATGAACAGTCAATGGTGCTCAAGGTGCAGAATCTGGAAGATGGCGATGCCCGTGCTGCCTTCAGAAATGTGAATCTCGATATCCGGCAATACCGGAAATTAAGAATGGAAGTGCATGCTGAGGCAATTCCCGGCCAGCCTCTACAGGATGGTGACCTGACTGCATTTATCAGGATAGGGTCAGACTATAAGGGGAACTTCTATGAATATGAAATTCCACTAAAGCTGACTCCTCCCAGGTCCCAACGTATGATAATAAAAAAGATGAAGACAGGGCTATAGTCTGGCCGGCAGAGAACAGTTTCATATATAGATCTTTCTGTTTTGCAGGATGCCAAGCAGGAGCGCAACAGGCAGATGCGAACTGCCCGGATCATCATTAAGCGCTACCGATGTATTCGTATATCAGAATGGTACGGCAAGGGTATCAGTTTCTGGTAATCCGAATATGAGTAACGTACAGAGTAATAATGATCGGGGTCAGAAATCCCATAAAAACACGGAGCAGATCTACCGATGACGGTCAGCCTAAATATGGGGAAGTATGGGTAAATGAGCTCAGGTTAAGCGATTTTATTGAAAACGGAGGATGGGCCGCAAATGCCCATCTGCAGGCACGGCTTGCCGATCTTGGTACCGTCGATCTGGTAGGTCAGGCCAGTACTCCGGGTTGGGGAAGCATTGAGAAAAAAGTTAATGAAAGAAGCAAGGAAGAGATCTTAAAATATGATCTTTCATCAAGCATCGAGCTTGGGAAATTCTTTCCTGAAAAAATCGGTGTCAGACTTCCGGTTTATGTAGGTTATTCTGAAACACGCATTAAACCTCAATATAATCCTCTTGACCCTGATATCCCTCTTAACGATGCCCTTGATGCTGCTAAAAATAAAACCGTAAGAGATTCAATACTTAACATCTCACGAAGATTATACAAGAAGAAAGACAATTACAGTAAGTAATGCCGGAATTACGAAACGGGGTGAAAAACCACATCCGTGGGATCCGGCAAATTTAAGTGTAAACTATACATATAACGAGATATACAGCAGTAATACAAAAACACGAAATTGATCTGGAAAAAAATTACCGCGGTGGGATAAATTATGACTATCAGGCTCAACCCGCTAATATCATGCCTTTTAAAAATGTAAGATTCCTGAATGCGCCGGTATTCAAGATTATAAAAGATTTCAATTTCTATGCTTTCCCAAAGAGCCTGTCATTCAGAACAGATCTTAGCCGTCTTTATAATGAAGTCATAACCCGGAATATCAATAACCCGTATCTGAAGGTCACGCCTGCATTTAAGAAAGATTTTGAATGGTCAAGAATATATGATTTCAAGTATGATGTTACACGTCAGCTGAAATTTGACTTTACCGCAACAAATCTCTCCAGGATCGATGAGCCTTACGGCGGTGTTGACAAGAAACGCTATGCGAGCAGCTATGATAACTGGCGCGATTCAGTAATAACAAACCTCAGGAACGGAGGAAGGACTACAACCTATAATCATTTTATTAATGTTACATATACGGTTCCTATAAATAAGCTTCCTCTGTTATCGTGGATGAATGCAAATGCCCGCTATAGCACAGATTATACCTGGCTTGCCGGTCCTGTATTCCCCGACAGCATGAATATTGATCTTGGCAATTCACTGAAGAACCATAGTGAGCTCACTTTTACTGCAATGGGTAACCTCACAACCCTTTATTCCAAGCTGAAATTCCTGAAAACCATTGAAAACAACACGCTTCCCGGCTCTGCCAGGAAGATGAAAGCCGAGTTAAAAACGGTTACCTATTCAAGGGAAAACGTGAATTTCAAAGCAAATATAGTAAGACCGATAATTCATAATCTTAAGACAAGGGACATTAAAGTGAAGGTAATCGGCAAGGATGGTCAGGAGGTAAAAGGAAAAATGGAGATTGTCAATGATAACAGGGTCAATTTTACGACAGCACAGCAGGTAGACGGAGCAAGGGTCGAAGTTGAAGGTAAGGTGAAAAAGAACAGGGATCCGCTTACTATTGCAGGTGAATACCTTATAAGAGCACTCATGGGCGTCAGATCGGTCAGCCTTACTTATACGACATCCCAGGGTCAGTTCCTCCCGGGTTATTTACCCGAGACAAAATATCTCGGAATGTCATCTTTCAATAATAAACTGGCACCCGGGTGGCCATTTATTCTTGGTTACAGCGACAGGAATTTCTTTGAACATGCAGTGACAAATGGTTGGTTGTCGACCGATACCATACTTAATACTCCCGCTATCTACGACAGTAAGAAGGACCTCTCACTGCGAAGTCTTGTTGAACCTTTTCCTGGTTTGAGAATTGATGTGAATGCCGACAGAAGGTTCCTCGAATCAGAGAGCGCATATTATATCGCCGACAGAAACGGAAACTTTCCCGACAGTACCCGAAACCGGATCATCTCAGGCAATTTCTCAATATCCATAATTTCATGGGGTACTTCTTTCGAAAAAATCTCCAAGAGTAATGATTATGTTTCTCCAACATTTGAAGCATTTAAGAGAAATATTGAAATTATCTCTCAAAGAAGGGCCGCTGACAGGCAAAAGATAGATCCCACTTACGACCCTGACATAGATCCGCTTACAAATCAACCTATTGAAGGACCTTATAAAAGCGGGTACGGACAGACTTCAAGGGAAGTGATGATTCCTGCCTTCCTTGCCGCGTATACAAAAACAAATCCAAATAAAATCGGACTCGATGCCTTTCCTTCAGCTTTAAAAATGATGCCAAACTGGAGGATTAACTTTGACGGATTATCAAAATTTGATTTCGTTCAGAAGTGGTTCAGATCAATTAACCTGATGCATCAGTACAGAAGCACATACCAGATAGGTTCCTACACATCCAACCTGAGCTATAATGCCGATGATGACGGGATCAGCAGAATACGGGACCTTCAGAATAATTTTATACAACGGTATGAAATTAATGTGGTGACAATCAGCGAACAATTCAGTCCTTTGATCAATGTGGACATGAACTGGAAAAACAGTCTGACAACACGGTTTGAATGGAGAAAATCACGCACAGTCACTCTTAATATGACAAGTAACCAGGTTGCTGATGCACGTATAAATGAGCTGATCTTTGGTGCCGGGTACAGATTCGATGATGTTTCAATAATTCTAAAAACCGGAGGCGGCCAGAAGGCATTGAAGAGCGACCTCAACATACGTCTTGATTTATCGATCCGCGATAATAAAACCCTTGCAAGAAAGCTAATTGAAGATGTCAATCAGCCTGTAGTAGGACAAAGAGTCTTTTCATTAGGAGCAACAGCGGATTATGTTTTAAGTGACAGGTTCAATCTTCAGATCTTTGCCGACCGCACAATGAATAACCCGTTTGTTGCAAATACATTCCCAACGTCGAATACCAATTTCGGCTTCAGTTTGAAATTTACCCTGGTACAATAATTTTTTGTACTCACCCCCAACCCCCTCTCTACTTCGTAACTACCCATTATACACTTCTTTAAATTCTGATATTATTGAATTTTGATTCTGATAAAACGCCTTTCTATTAGTGTAGGCAAAGTTGGCTCTGAAAGAGCCACATGTGAATAACCCCTGGCGCAGCCAGGGGTGGGATGTCCACAAAGCTTTGCCAGCTCTAAAGGAGCTGAAGAAGATTTCAAGGAAAATATTTTTCGTCTGGTATAATACCATTCTCTAAAAGAAGATTACGATATTCTTCTTCAAATGTGACTGTCTTATGATGCTCCTGTTGATTTTTAATATATTCAATTAATCTATCCAGATTAGCATAAGAGCAGGTAAATGAGCCATATCCTACTGACCATCCTTTAAATAACTGAAATAATCCATTACTCTTCATCCAAATTGATGTTGATACTTTTATATCCCTCACGAAATCGATAGGAAGAATTAAGGGATTGATATCAGTAAGAATATGAATGTGATTTGCCACACCGTTAATACGGTACAAATGACCCTTTTTATTCTTAATTATCCCTGCAAAATATGAGTACAGATCATTTGTATGATCCTGATTAATTGTGTTTAAACTGGACTTAGTCCTAAACACAATGTGATACAGATGTTGGCGATAGCTTGACATTTTGTGATTTTATTTAAATTATCGATAGCACGAGAGAGCCAAGTTAATAATTTTTTAAATCAAATTCAAATTTATTAAGCCCTTTCAGGGCTTTAGATCAGAGAGTTAGCTGCACCCCCGGCTTCGCCGGGGGTTATTCAACTTTAGCCACTTCGTGGCTTCCACACGAGCAGGCCACTATTTTTATAATAGGCTAAAAGTCTTAAGATTATAAAAGCAAGAGAAGATGTGTATAAAGGGTAGACTTCGTAAAGAGGGGGCAAGTCACTGGTATGCTAAATATTATGAGATAATGCTAAGGAGAAAGTCACCCCTCTTTACGCTAGTAGAGAGGGGATGGGGGTGAGTTTTTAAGAGAAAAAGGAATTCACGATTAAGTAAGATGTCTATAAAGATTAGTTTGAAAAAAGGAGGGGAAAAATAAAACCCATCTCAGAAATCGAGTGAAATAAACCGATCTAGTCTCCATGCCTGAAAATCAATGGTTAGGCAACAAAATAAATGCCATAAAACGTCATTTATCGATCTGTTTTTCTATTTTTGAATACAATTAACCTCATTCATATCCTATGAAAAAATCTAAACCGCGTCTATCTTTCTGGCAGATCTGGAACATGAGTTTTGGATTTCTTGGAATTCAATTTGGTTTTGCGCTCCAGAATGCAAACGTAAGCAGGATTTTTGAGACACTTGGTGCAAAGGTCGAGGATATACCGATCCTCTGGATTGCTGCTCCGGTTACCGGACTCATAATACAGCCCATTATCGGACATATGAGTGATAACACATGGAACAGGTTAGGCCGTCGACGCCCGTATTTTCTAACCGGAGCGATACTGGCTTCTCTGGCTCTGCTCATTATGCCTAATTCACCTGTACTCTGGATTGCTGCCGGGATGCTATGGATTATGGATGCTTCGATAAATATATCGATGGAACCTTTCAGGGCATTTGTTGGTGACATGCTTCCTTCCGAACAACGCACTGCAGGTTTTGCCACACAGAGCTTTTTTATTGGCACAGGAGCTGTTATCGCTTCAGTGTTGCCATACGTACTTACTAATTGGTTTCATGTTCAGAATACTGCGCCGGCGGGTATAATACCTCTGTCGGTTAAATTATCCTTCTACATTGGCGGTGCAGTTTTTATTTCTGCTGTAATATGGACAATAATCAGGACAAAAGAGTATACTCCTGAGGAGCTAAAGGTGTATTCGGCTGAAGAAAACCCTGAAATCAATAATGATACTGACGTTGAAATCACATATAAATCAAGCCAGTTCATTATGAGAGGACTGTACTGGATACTGGCCGGATTGGCAATCAGTGCCATTATATATTATTTTACTCTTGAGAAGGAATTATATATCCTGTCAGTAGGCATCGGGGCTTTTGGAGTTATTCAGACATTTGCAGGGCTGTTCGTCTCGCAGGGAAGCACAAGTAGCGGGCTCGTCGTCATATTGAGCGACCTTTACAATATGCCTAAGACGATGGGCCAGCTGGCTGTTGTTCAGTTCTTTTCATGGTTTGCACTTTTCTCGATGTGGATTTACACAACATCAGCAGTTACCAGCCATATCTATGGAACAAAGGATCCTACCAGCGAACTGTATAACCAGGGCGCTAACTGGGTTGGGATTCTATTTGCCGTTTATAATGGATTTGCAGCATTGGTTGCTTTTCTACTCCCCGTTATTGCCCGGTATACAAACAGGAAGATTACACACTCGATCAGTCTTGTTGCAGGGGGGCTGGGACTTATCTCAATTATCATTTTTCATACACCGCATCTGCTGATTATCTCGATGCTTGGTATCGGTCTTGCCTGGGCAAGCATCCTGGCTATGCCTTATGCAATACTCACAGGTTCTCTTCCCTCGAAAAAAATGGGCACGTACATGGGGATCTTTAATTTCTTTATAGTCATTCCGCAAATACTTGCAGCCAGCATTCTTGGTTTTTTTGTTCGTGATATTTTCGGTGGTGAAGCCATATACGCACTTGTTACAGGTGGTATTTCCATGTTTATTGCTGCAGGGCTCATACTTTTTGTGACTGACATAGATGATAAAAAGGCAAAAAATTAACTATGCGAATCTCTGCATGCATATTTGATCTCGACGGGGTAATAGTAGATACCGCAAAATACCATTTTATGGCATGGAAAAGACTGACAGATCAGATGGGGATTAAATTCACTGAAGATGATAATGAACGTTTGAAAGGTGTAAGCCGGATGGCTTCGCTTGGGATAATTCTTGAGATTGGAGGCCGCAACCTGGATGAGAAGCTCAAGCTAGAATATGCAACCCTTAAAAATAGCTGGTATGTCGATTATATTTCCAGAATGACACCTGAGGATATTCTGCCAGGATGTCTGGAATTTATCAAGGAACTTAAAAATGCCGGAATAAAGGTAGCAGTGGGTTCAGCCAGTAAAAATACACCCACCATCCTTGAAAGAGTTGGAATCTTAAGAATGTTTGACGCTGTGGCCGACGGAAATAATGTTAAGAATGCAAAACCCGATCCTGAAGTTTTTCTGAGAGCGGCTGAATTGGCAGGTGTTAAGCCTGAGGAATGCGTAGTATTTCGAAGATGCTGCTGCAGGAGTACAGGCTGCCATTAATGCAGGAATGATTTGTGTGGGAATAGGATCGGCAAAAATCCTAAAGGATGCTCATTTTGTGATAAATGGATTGAATGAAATGAATCTTTTAAAACTCAGATCAATAGAAAAAAATATCCCCTTATGAAAAGTTTTTATAAAAAGGATGTTTGGCAGATTGTCGAAGAAGGATTCCATCCTGAGATGAACCGGGAGTCGGAAAGCATCTTTTCCATAGGCAATGGCTACATGGGTCAAAGAGCCAATTTTGAAGAACAATATTCAGGCGACAAAATGCAGGGGAATTATGTCGCAGGTGTTTATTATCCCGATAAAACAAGGGTGGGCTGGTGGAAAAACGGCTATCCTGAATATTTTGCAAAAGTACTGAATGCTCCCAATTGGATTGGCATTGACATCTCTGCAGATGGCCAGACTATAGATCTCGCAAAATCAAAAATAATTTCTTTTACGAGGACGCTTAATATGCGGGAAGGATACCTTGAAAGAGTTTTCTCCCTCTATACAGTTCACAACAAAATAATCGAGATTGCCAGCAGGAGATTTGTCAGTATGGCAGATCCTGATCTTGGGGATTATAAGATATTCCGTAAAATCAATAGATTATACCGGACCTCTCGATTATACTATCTATATCGACGGCGATGTTAAGAATGAGGATACCAATTACGGTGAGAAATTCTGGGATGAAGCTGATAAGGAGATCAACGAAGATGCCGGAGTTCTTGTCACACGCACCCTGAAAACTGATTTCCATGTCTCGACGGGAATGTGTTTTGGATTTACAAAGGATGATAAGATTCTTCCTGTTAATGCAATGTCTTTTTCCCGTGAAAAATTTATCGGAGCTTCTGTAAAATTGACAATTGCAAAAGGAGAGGAAATAGTTCTGTACAAATATGTTTCTGTTCTTTCCTCAATGAATAATGCCAAAGAAAGTCTTGTTGAAGATACGATGCTGAGACTTAAATATGCAAAAACAACCGGATATTCAAAACTTTTCCTCAGTCATGCCAGGGAGTGGGAGAGGATCTGGGCTATTTCTGATGTGGTAATTGAAGGAGATGTTGCTGCACAACAGGCGATCCGTTTTAATATTTTTCATCTCAACCAGACTTATACAGGGAAGGATGAACGGCTGAACATCGGTCCGAAAGGATTCACTGGAGAAAAATATGGTGGCAGCACTTATTGGGATACCGAAGCATTCGCCCTGCCTTTTTTTCTCAAAACGGCTGAAAGAGAGGTTGGGAAGAAATTGCTGTTGTACCGTTATAAGCACCTTGAAAAGAGTATTGAGAACGCAGCTAAGCTGGGATTTAAGGACGGTGCTGCATTGTATCCGATGGTCACAATGAACGGCGAGGAATGTCACAATGAGTGGGAGATAACCTTTGAAGAGATACATAGGAACGGTGCAATTGCGTTTGCAATTTTCAATTATATACGTCATACCGGCGATGAGGAATATATGGCCGATTATGGTCTGGAAGTATTGATTGGAATTTCAAGGTTCTGGAGCCAGAGGGCAAACTTTTCGGAGAATCTGAAAAAATATGTTATTTTGGGTGTCACCGGGCCCAATGAATATGAAAACAATGTAAATAACAACTGGTACACAAATTCGCTGGCGGTATGGACACTGACTTATACTCTCAGGAACATAAGGCTTCTCGGAGAAAAGCATCCTGAAAAATTATCCATACTCTTTGCCACGACAAAATTTAAAGCTGAAGAGACAGATTTGTGGGAGAAACTGATTGCAAATATGCATTTCCCATATGATAAGACACGCGAGATATTTTTGCAGCAGGATGGGTTCCTCGATAAAGTATTAATGCCGGCTGCCGATCTGCCGCATATGGAACGGCCAATAAATCAGAACTGGTCATGGGACAGGATACTGAGATCATGTTTTATTAAACAGGCAGATGTTTTACAGGGAATGTATTTATTTGAAGATCAGTATGACACAGAGACAATAAAAAGAAATTTTGATTTCTATGAACCAATGACTGTTCATGAATCTTCATTATCTGCATGTATTTACTCTATAATGGCATCACGGATTGGTAATATTGAGAAAGCTTATGAATTATATCTTCGTACTGCCAGGCTTGATCTTGATGATTACAATAATGAAGTCTGCGAAGGTCTGCATATTACAAGTATGGCCGGCACGTGGCTTGCCATTGTTGAGGGATTCGGAGGGATGAGAATAAAGGGTGACTGGGTAACACTCAATCCTCTGATACCATCGAACTGGCATACTTATTCATTTCATGCCAGGTTCAGAGGGATTTTATTTGAGGTTAAAGTGAAACATGATAAGGTCAGTATCATAAGTCTCTCAGAGAAACCGCTTTTAATTGTAATATCGGGTAAGGAATACAAACTTGAAGGAATGGAAAAGATCACACATAATCTGTAGCGCCTATTAAAAAATATCAACATCAAAATTATTAACTTAATAGGTAAGTGAACACTTCTGCGTTTTTGAACTCCCTTTATGGGGCAGGGCGTAAATGATAAAAGAGTTACAATAAGAGCTTAAAATAACTGCACTAAAAAATCAAAATAATGAAAAAATTGTCATCGGGTATTCTGTTTTTGACTCTGATTCTGGCAATAGGGTTCACCGGATGTTCGAGTCCTGAAAAGAAACAAGAGATAAAACCTTTTACTTCGAGTGTTGTACATCCGGAATGGACTAAAAATTCGGTGCTTTACGAAGTAAACACCCGTCAGTATACTCCACAGGGAACTTTCACAGCCTTCGCAGAACATCTTCCGCGACTCAAATCTCTGGGAGTCGATATTCTCTGGTTCATGCCGATCTTCCCTATCGGAGAAAAAAACAAAAAAGGTGAACTGGGAAGTTATTATTCCGTAAGAGATTATCTGAATGTGAATCCTGAGTTCGGGACCCTCGACGATTTCAAAGCAGTACTTGCCAAAGCACACGACCTCGGGTTCAAAGTTGTTATCGACTGGGTGCCGAATCATACTTCCTGGGATAATAAACTCACCATTGAGCACCCCGAATGGTATGTTAAAGATTCTACAGGGAATTTCATTCCGCCTATTGGTTTTGACTGGACAGATGTGATACAGCTTGATTGGTCGAAGAAAGAACTTCAGGATTATATGATTGACGCCCTTAAATTCTGGGTTAACATGGGTGTTGACGGATTCCGGATCGATCATCCTAATCATACCCCACCCGAGTTCTGGGGAAGAGCGAGAACAGAACTAAATACCATAAAACCGGTATTACTGATTGGTGAAATTGAAAAGCCGACAACCTATCTGGAGAAAGGTTTTGATATGAATTACGCATGGGAGCTATATCACCTTACCGTTGATATAGCTCAGGGTAAACAGTCGGTGGGGAAACTGATAAAGTATTATAAAAGGGAATGGCAGACATATCCGAATAGTGTTTACCGGTTACAGTTTATGACAAACCACGATCAGAATACATGGGAAGGCACCATCGACACATTAATGGGGCCAGCTCAAATACCATTGGCCGCTTTCTTATTCACAGCCCAGTGTGTTCCTCTGATTTATAACGGTCAGGAGGTTTGCCTGAATAAAAGAATAAAATTCTTTGTGAGAGATACAATCAATTGGGATACCTGCAGTATGACAGGATTTTACAGGAATCTTATATCTCTTAAAAAACATAACAAGGCTCTCTGGAATGGGGATGATGGAGGGCCTATGGTTAGGTTCAGTACCGGAAACGATAGTACAATCTTTGCGTATTCCAGAGAGAAAGGGAGCAGCAAGGTTTTGGTATTCCTTAACCTGAGCAAGAAGAATGTTGCGTTAAAATCTCTTCCTGAAAATCTTAATGGGGAATATACTAAATTTGGTGGGGGAAAGACTACTCTGCCACTGGCTGACTCTATGAGGTTTGAGCCATGGAGTTTTAAGATATTAGTGAAATAAGGCGTAACGGCGTAACGGCGCAAAGGCTCAACGGCAAATAAAAACTTACACAGAGAGCCACAGAGGACCACAGAGAGCTACAGAGGAAGAACAGAGTGGATTTCTCTGTGAAACTCTGTGCTTCTCTGTTCAACTCTGTGTAAGTTCTTAATAATTAAATGTTTTAATATATTCAAATTGAAAAATTTTATTGTTTCACTGTTTTTGTTGCTTATTATTTTGCTCAGGTATGCAGTACCAGAAAAAACACCCGTGAAGCAGGATATTTCTTCTGTTCCTGCCTGGTCTAAGGAAGCAATCTGGTATCAGATCTTTGTTGAAAGATTCCGCAACGGTGACAGTACAAATGATCCGACACCGGCTGATATGGCAGGTTCATATCCCGGACAGTTGCCATCAGATTGGAAGATAACTCCCTGGGGCCACGACTGGTACTCCCATGAACCATGGCTTGACAGTGTAAAAGCTGAAGGATTTTATTCAAAAATACAAGCCCGCAGATACGGAGGTGATCTCAGGGGAGTGCTGGATAAGATAGAATATTTGCATTCACTGGGGATCACAGCAATATATTTCAATCCATTGAATGATTCTCCGTCGTTGCACAAATACGATGCAAGGAATTATGCTCACATAGACAGGAATTTTGGTCCCGATCCAACAGGAGACGCAGCCCTCATGAATGCTGAGGATCATGAAGACCCATTAACCTGGAAATGGACAGCTGCAGACAATCTTTTCCTTGATGTGATCAGGGAATGCCATAAAAGAGGAATAAGAGTAATAATGGATTATTCATGGAACCATACCGGGAGATCATTCTGGGCACTAAACGATATCCGTAAGAATGGCCCTGATTCCAGATATGCCGACTGGTATAACATAACACAGTTCGACGATCCTGCCACAAGGGAAGATGAATTAAAGTATCAGGGATGGGGAGGCAATAATCCCTGGATGCCTGTTTTTAAAAAGGACATTGTACCGCCCGATGATAAAGTAATGCCCTTCGAAGGAAATCTTCATTCAGCATCATTGAAACAGCACATTTTCAATGTAACCAAAAGATGGCTCGATCCGGATGGAGACGGTAATCCGGCAGACGGTGTTGACGGTTTCAGACTCGATGTTGCAGGAGAAATACCGATGGGATTCTGGCGTGAATACAGAAAAATTGTACGTTCCGTAAATCCTGAGGCATACCTGGTAGGAGAGATCTGGTGGCTTGAATGGCCTGATAAGCTTTTTGATCCTGAGATATATCTCGAGGGAGACCAGTTTGATGCAATAATGAATTACAGGTGGTTCAGAGTTGCAAGGGGATTTTTCGGACAGGGAGAACCTGTTTTAAATGCAACCGGATTTATGAGCGAAACGAACCGGATAACAAAAGGCATTGGCATTCAGCATCTTCAGGCTATGATGAATGTAGCATCCACTCATGATTCCCCGAGGCTTTCCACTTCCTTTTACAATAAGGGGATGGACAAATATAAGGCGAAGCCGTCTGAAGATCCTGATTATAAAATAAATAAGCCCGATTTGAGGACCAGGGAAGAACAGATATTATTACTGATTCATCAGTTCACGTTCATAGGTGCTCCGCAGATCTGGAACGGAGAGGAATCGGGAATGTGGGGCGCTGACGATCCCGATGACAGGAAACCCCTGGTATGGGATGATATCGTATACGAAGATGAAAAGGCAAATTATGATCCTTCAAAAAGCAGACCTGTCGATATTGTAACACCTGATACTGCTCTCAGGGCGCTTTACAAAAAATTGTGTCTGATGAGAAGAAATAATCCGGTTCTGATTTATGGAGACCTTCAGTTTACCCTTGCTGATGATGTTAATATGGTGCTGGCTTACAGCCGGCTAATGGCAGATACAGAAATAGATGTGGTTTTCAACAGGTCGGACAGTGTACAGTATATTAATGTTCCTGTTATTTCGGATGGTGATTTTGATGATTTGCTCTCACGTGGAGGAGATGTCTACAGGAGCAACGGGAAGAAAATTGAAGTCACCTTGCAGCCGCTAACGGGGATGGTGTTGAGACGACAACCCTGAACCGCTCGCTCACTCCACCTTGAAAGGAGGAGAAAGTTACATAAGTCAAGGCTGAGTTGAAAATTCCTTTGTGTTCCTTTGTGAAACCCTTTGTACCTTTTGTGGTTAAAAAGAAGGGCGCATGAAAACTAAACTTTCAACCCTCAATTGTAATTAACCAAAAAAGTTTAATTTTGATAATCCTGTTAATACACAGAATGAATTCAATATTTATCTAAAAACACTATAAAAAATGAACGTTCCGGAAAATTTATTGTACACAAAAGACCATGAGTGGATTCGCGTTGAAGGTAATACCGGTTATATCGGTGTCACAGATTTTGCTCAGGGTGAATTAGGTGATGTTGTATTCATTGAAATTGAAACTGTAGGTGAAACACTTGCAAAAGAAGAAGTGTTTGGCACAATTGAAGCTGTTAAAACGGTTTCTGACATGTTCATGCCTGTAGGCGGCGAGATACTTGAGCTGAATCCGGCTCTTGAGAATACTCCCGATGTTGTTAACAAAGATCCTTATGGCAAGGGATGGATGGTGAAAATTAAGATCTCAGATCCATCTGAAACTAAAGGACTTCTGACAGCTGAGCAGTATAAAGCCTTGCTGTAATGTATTATGTATAAAATGCGATAGGCGATGTATTCTCTAACACATCGCCTATCGCCTATAATACATTGTACATTTCCTAGAGCGTCTTCTTGACTTCGAATTCCTGGTAGCCTTCAACTATATCACCAACTTTTATGTCGTTGAAGTTGTGAATATTAAGGCCGCATTCGTACCCTCCAACAACCTCTCTGACATCATCCTTAAAGCGTTTCAGAGAACCAAGTTCACCTGTATATATTACGATACCGTCGCGGATAATTCTCACCCTGGTATTTCTTGTAATCTTTCCTTCTTTTACATAACATCCTGCAACAGTACCGACTTTGGTAACCTTGAAGATCTCACGGATTTCGAGAGTTGCAACAATCTCTTCGCTTACTTCAGGCATTAACATACCTTCCATAGCAGATCTTATCTCCTCAATTGCATTGTAGATAATTGAGTACAGACGAACATCTATCTCTTCTTTTTCAGCGAGTTTACGTGCACTGACTGATGGTCTGACCTGGAATCCGACTATGATAGCGTTTGATGCGGCTGCAAGAAGAATATCAGATTCCGAGATCTGACCTACAGCCTTATGAATAATGTTAAGCTGAATCTCAGGAGTTGAAAGCTTAATAAGTGAATCGCTTAATGCTTCTACTGAACCATCGACGTCACCTTTCACTATAATATTAAGTTCCTGGAAATTACCGATTGCGATTCTTCGTCCGATTTCATCAAGAGTGATATGTTTCTGGGTACGCAAGCCCTGTTCTCTCTGTAGCTGAGCACGCTTTGTGGCAATGTCCTTTGCTTCGCGGTCACTCTCCATCACATTGAATTTATCACCTGCCTGAGGGGCACCGTTCAAACCCAGAATGAGTGTAGGAGTAGCCGGTCCGACTTCTTCAACCTTATTGCCACGTTCGTTATACATTGCCTTGATATGGCCGAAACAGCTTCCTGCAAGCATTATATCTCCGATTCTGAGTGTACCGGCTTTTACAAGCACTGTGGCAGTAAATCCTCTTCCTTTGTCGAGTGATGATTCGATTACTGTTCCAAGTGCTGGTTTGTCAGGATTGGCTTTCAGTTCAAGCATTTCGGCTTCAAGGAGGATCTTATCAAGAAGGACATCAATATTCAGGCCGCTCTTTGCAGAAATTTCCTGTGACTGATATTTTCCACCCCAGTCTTCGACCAGATAATTCATTGAAGCGAGTGCTTCTTTTATCTTATCAGGGTTAGCACTTGGCTTATCAATTTTATTTATTGCAAAAATTATGGGTACACCTGCTGCGGAAGCATGGTTGATGGCTTCTCTTGTCTGTGGCATCACGCCATCGTCAGCAGCGACAACGATAATCGCTATATCAGTTATCTGGGCGCCACGGGCACGCATGGCAGTAAATGCTTCATGACCCGGAGTATCGAGAAACGTAATCTGTCGTCCGTCTTCAAGAATAACACCATATGCTCCGATATGCTGTGTTATGCCACCTGCTTCACCCGCTATTACGTTGGTATTTCTTATATAGTCAAGCAATTTTGTTTTACCGTGGTCAACATGGCCCATGACAGTAACAATAGGAGGACGTGGTTTGAGATCTTCATCCTCATCTTCTTCCTCGCGAACGGCTTCCTGTAATTCTGCACTTACAAATTCAACCTTATATCCGAATTCATCAGCCAGCAATGCCATTGTTTCGGCATCGAGACGCTGGTTTATGGAGACAAACAGGCCAAGATTCATACAAGTCGAAATAATATCTGTAACCGGAGTATTCATCATAGATGCCAGTTCATTAACAGAAACAAATTCAGTGACTTTAAGAATATTCTTGTCAAGTTCCTGTTGATCTACAACCTCCTGATGCTTCTGGCTGACAGCTTCTCTCTTTTCCCTGCGGTATCTTGAACCTTTTGATTTTCCTTTGGTTGTCAAACGCGCCAGTGTTTCCTTTATCTGTTTCTGAACTTCTTCTTCATTTACTTCGGCTCTTACTGGTCTTTTCTTAATGACTTTTTTAGCGCCTGGTTTTTCTTTTTTATCAGTAGTAACAGGTTTAACAACCGGGGTAACTTCTTTTTCCTTAAGAATTCTCTTTCTTCTTTTCTTTCTTCTGAAGTCGGATTCACCGCTTACCCTTACCGGCTGGAATGGAGTTGTTTTCTTTTTCTCTTCTACGGGAAGATCGATTCTGCCCACCACTCTCGGACCAACAAGCTTCTTAAAATCAGTTTTATACAGAGCTACAACATCTTCTTCAGGTTCGGGAGTTAGAGTCTTCTTCAATATTTATCAACTTCCGGCTCTTCGGCCACTTTTTCTGCAACAGGCTCTTCAATGACTTCGGGTTCCTTTTTTTGTGGTTTTTCAGGTTCAGCCTCTTTCTCAGCTTCTTTTTCTCTGGTTATCTCTTTTGGCTGGGCCTTAGGTTTTTCTTTATGTTCCTCTTTTTTTACCGGTTTATTGTCTTTCGCAATTGTGTTGAGATCAATTTTACCTACTATACGAAGATCAATATTCGATTTGGCTTTCTTTTCTTCAACAGGAACCTCAGTTTCTGGTTCTTTTTGGTCAACGACATTTTCCTTTTCCTTTTCCTTACTTTTTCCGGTTCAACAGCAGGTTCAACTGGTTTTTTACGGGTTCTTCTTTTGGAGGAGCGGGTTTTTCAGTTTTTGGCTTTAAAGTTTTTTCCAGATCAATTTTACCAACAAGCTTAATATCGGGTTTTTTGATTTCAGTCTTGATGTCAACGGTCGTCTTCATTCCTGAAGAATCTTTTACAAGAATATCTTCATCTCTTTCCGATTCTTCAGCTTCGGATTTTTCTGAAAAATCATCAATTGAGACAGATTCCTTTTTTCTGTGGAGATCTTTAAGGATGAGTTTTTCAGATTCCTTTTTTACGCTGATATCTGTACTGTATTCTTTTACAAGCAAAATATAAGCTTCATGCGGAAGTTTAGTATTTGGGTTGGGATCAAGATCAAACCCTTTTTTATGCAGAAATTCCACAATCGTGGATATCCCCACATTGAATTCGCGGGCTGCTTTGCTTAATCTTGTAACCTTTATATCCTCTGTCATAAATATGCCTTGCCTTTATTAATTCTTCAAAAAATCCTGATTGTGAATATATATAAATACTTATTTATTCAAATTCTGCTCTAAGGATATTAACAACCTCTTTAACTGTTTCTTCTTCGAGATCAGTTCTTTTAACAAGATCACTGATTGAAAGATTCAATACGCTTCTGGCTGTATCGCAACCTATTGCCTTGAGTTCTTCAATTATCCAGTCTTCAATTTCGTCTTCAAATTCTTCGAGATTAACATCTTCTTCATCTTCTCCGCCCGGTTCTCTGTAAACATCGATCTCATATCCGGTAAGCTGGCTTGCAAGTTTAATATTTAGACCGCCTTTCCCGATTGCCAGTGAGACTTCATTGGGCTTAAGATAAATTTCCGCCCTTTTTGTCTCTTCAACAAGCTTTATGGATGTGATTTTTGCAGGACTTAGCGCTCTCTGAATAAAGAGCTGATTATTTGATGTAAAGTTTATAACATCGATATTTTCATTGCGCAATTCCCTTACAATGCCATGTATCCTTGAGCCTTTCATTCCAACACATGCACCAACAGGATCAATTCTTTCGTCATATGATTCAACTGCTACTTTTGCACGTTCTCCGGGTACCCTTACAATATTCTTGATGGTTATCAGGCCATCAAATATTTCCGGGACTTCAAGTTCAAACAGTCTTTCAAGGAATACCGGTGATGTACGGCTGAGGATAATAAAAGGTGTATTGTTCCTCATCTCAACTTTTATCACAACAGCCCTGATTGAATCGCCTTTGCGGAAATGATCGGATGGGATCTGTTCGCTTTTCGGAAGAATAAGCTCATTACCATCATCATCAAGAACAAGGATTTCCCTTTTCCATACCTGGTAGACTTCTCCGGTAACAATTTCACCGATCCTGTCTTTATATTTGATGTAAATATTATTTTTTTCAAGATCCAGAATCCGCGCAGTCAGATTCTGCCGTAGGGAGAGAATAGCCCTTCTTCCGAAATCAAGAAATTTAACTTCGTCAGAAACTTCTTCACCTACTTCATAATCTTCATCAATTTCCTTTGCCTTTGAAAGCGGAATCTGCATAACAGGATCAGTAACTTCTTTGTCTTCAACAACAACTCTGTTTCTCCATATTTCAAAGTCACCCTTGTCAATATTGACAATAATATCGAAATTATCTGCTGACCCGTATTTTTTTGCCAGCATGCTTCTGAAGACATCCTCGAGAACGCTCATCATTGTTGGGCGGTCTATATTCTTCAGCTCCTTGAATTCCGAAAAAGTGTCGATTAAATTAACATTTTCCATCTGCTGTAAGCCTCTTTTTATTATTTAATTGTCAAAATAACTCTTGTTGTTTTTATTTGTTCGAAATTGAAGGAAACATCTTTTAATTCCGATGCTTTTCCTTTCATTTTTATTTCAGTTTCAAGCTCAAACCCGCCTGCTGTGACATTTTTAAGTTTTCCAGTGTATTTTGTCCCGTCACAATCAACAACTTCGACCTTCCTTCCCTTCATTCTTGTAATATTGTTCAATGACTCCGAAAGGTAAATCAAGTCCCGGTGATGATACCTGCAATTCAAAATCCTCAATGTCACGGTCAAGACCGTTTTCAAGATGCCTGTGTATTGCTGCACATTCATCAATCGTTATTCCATCATTCTTATCGGCAAGCACAGTAATCCGGTTTGCACTGCTGACTTTTACAGAAACAAGGAAGAGCCCTGTGCCCTTAATAAATTCTTCAATCAATCCCTGTATTTTCTGTTTTTCTATCATTTTCTAAAAACCGATAACAAAATAGGGGACTCTGGTCCCCTAGGTCAAATACCCCTCAATTCGCATGCAAAGGTACATATTTATATTAAATCACCAAAAAAATTACAGTTAATATTGAAGTATTATGCTTGTGGTTCAAATATGTAGCTTGGAAATCATCAAACATTCCGATCTTTGCTCTGATGCCGGTTCTGTAGGGCATTAACATAACTTTTATCTGTGAACATTGTGAAACAGATCGATATATATACCGAAGAAGAAACATTACGACTCAAAAATTGTACCTTATGTCCGAGAGAATGCAGGGTAAACCGTTTCGAAGGTCCAAAAGGTTATTGCAAAACGGACGCAGGAATGAATATTGCCACCGTTTGTATCCACAGGGGTGAGGAACCTGTAATAAGTGGCAAAGACGGGATCTGTAATATTTTTTTTGCAGGATGTAATCTTCAGCTGTATCTTTTGTCAGAATCACGAGATAAGTCAATGCAAAACGGTTGTCAGAAAAACCGGCAATAATTATGGTTTAATCCTCGATCAGATAGAAGAAATTCTTTCAGGAGGTATTCCTGCCATTGGATTTGTTTCTCCATCACATGTAATTCCGCAGGTGAATGTCAATTATCAGAGGTTTGAGCCGGAGAGGAATTAATCCGGTAAAGGTTTATAACACAAATGGATATGATACCGTAGAAACTATCAGAAGTCTAACCGGATTAATAGATGTATATCTTCCTGATTTTAAATATGTTACTCCTGAAATTGCAAAGGCTTTTTCCGATGCTTCCGATTATCCGGCAATAGCATTCAGGGCTATAAAAGAAATGTATTACCAGAAAGGATCGACTCTTTCGATTGATGCGCATGGAAGAGCTGAAAATGGATTGTTGATACGACATCTGGTTTTGCCCGGTCATTCCGAAGAAAGTAAAAAAGTCCTTCGCACTATCGCTGAAGAATTATCTCCGGGCATTCATCTTTCACTTATGTCGCAGTACCATCCGACGGATGCTGTTGCTGATCATCCGGATTTGAGTCGATCTCTGTATAAAGAAGAATATGAAGAAGTTGTAAAGGAAATGGAACTCCTGGGTTTCCGAAACGGCTGGGTGCAGGATATGGACAGCAATATTAATTACAGACCGGATTTCAGGAAGGAGAATCCGTTTGAATGATTTCACATCCTTGTTGCCCACCTGCCCCCCTGAACTGGGGTGTCATCTCGTTTTCAAACGAAATTATCATTATAGTTAAATGCTGCAATACCATTACGGAGGACATCCCCCTTTAGGGAGGCAGGGGGGCAAAATCAAGAGCTACATAAATTTCTCTCTCTTCTGGAGGTTAAAAAGTGCTGCCAGCAAAAAGACTATCGAACCTGTTATAAGGATAATCCTGTTTTTTAATGTGATAATTGCCCAGGTAGTTTCATTTACATCCCTTGGCAATTCGTATGGATTCAGAAAGACATTCCATTGACTTTTCTCAAGGCCATCACTCAGAATCAAAAAAAATAGTCCGAAAATGATCATCAGCACTGCTGTACCATTGCCATTCCTGATTACGGTGGATAACATAAATGCCATTATCCCCAGAAATATTACCGGATACATAACCTGTACTGTCATGTTGACAAACCTGAATTTCACAATCATAACGGAGGCGATGAAAGTGAATACCAGCATAATCAGAAATGCAACAATGAAGATCAGGCTTACTCTTACAAGCCATACTTTATACCGGTAATTCGGAATACCAAAAAGAATCTCAATAGTCCTTGCATCCTGGTCGTTCTGCACACCAAATACGGTGGGATAAAAGATAAGCAGCACCCCCGAAAAAAGGAAGACTCCATACAGATCGCGCATATTTGAAACGTCCTGATCGAACACATAGATCACTGACAATCCCAGGTAGAATACTACAGATCCTGCAAGGAACCAGATAAATCTGTTTGCAAATATTATCCTGAGATTATAAACAACCATTTTTTGGATCAGATTAAGGAGATTATATAAGTTGCCGGATTTCATACGTTTGCTTTTATGTTGTTTTGTGGTCCATTGACATCTTTTCTTCTTAACAGCCAGAGATATGCATCTTCAAGATTTGGCGTTGCATTTATTGCCCCGTCCCATGGTGAAAATTCCGAGATCACTCTCACACGTACGTTTTCTCCTTCCGACATGTGGTGGACAACAAGATGTGTTTCGACGAATTGGCTAAAGTCTTTAGAGGGTATGTTGAATTGCCATACATGACCTTCAGCTTCCTTTGTCATATCAATAGGTTCCCCGAAATACCTGAGCTTTCCTTTATTCAGAACCGCTACTTTCTTGCATGAGCTTGAGATATCTTCTATGATATGAGTTGAAAATATGACTATTCTCTCACGGCCGAGCTCGACCAGCAGATTTCTGAATCTGATACGTTCCCTTGGATCAAGTCCTGCAGTAGGTTCATCAACAACCAGTATGCGAGGAAGATGGAGAAGAATCTGTGCAATACCCATCCTTTGTTTCATACCTCCGGAATATGACCCTATTTTCTCATGCCTTCTTTCATCCATATGAACAGCTTTGAGAACATATGTCACTCTCTCATTCCTTGTTTTAACATCGATAATGTTTTTCAGCATCGCCTGGTAATGGAGGTATTCATGAGCTGTCATATTCTCGTAGCTTCCGAATTCCTGCGGCAGGTAACCTATTAATCCCTGAAGTTCCTCCCGCATCTTCTGAGTATCCAACCCATTTATCCATACTTTTCCGTAACTCTGTTCAAGTATGCCGCAGATTATTCTCATAAGAGTTGTTTTTCCTGCTCCGTTTGGCCCAAGCAAGCCGAACATTCCGTTTCCGATATTAAGTGAAACACAACTCAATGCTTTAAACGGTTTCTTCTTCTTTCCAATAAGCGGTACCGCTGCAACGATTTTATAAATATTTTTTCTTAATACTTTAAATCTACCTTCAAGCCTGTATATATCAATGTTTTCTCTGGTGAGCTTCTGACCGGTTTTATAGATAAATAGCCCGGTGAACCATAGAAATCCCAGAATAATAACGATTACCAGGTTTTCCCATTTTTTATAAAACCATAAGAGATTCAGGAATGGGATTAGCCAGAAGATAACAGAGTCAAATATTTTTGAAAAACGTGAAAGCCATCTCTTCCTGCCTTCCGATGTCAGATTTGTGATCAGCTCCCTGAATGAGGTCCAGATGGCTGACAGAAAAAACCATGTTCCTATGCTGAAAACGAAGATCCAGAATCCCTTCTGGAGATAGAAATAGGTGAAGTAAATAATGTATGCAACCAGGGGAATCTGCCAGCCTATCTGGCCAATATCCTTTAATGACCTGAACTCTTTTTGCAATCCGAGTCTTTTCCTGATCCTGGCCCCTGCTTTCCATTCTCTGGCCCATCTGTTTTCCCGTTCATATATTTTCACCAGACTCTGAATCCGTATATTGATACTTGCATCAGGAGAGATAACGGTTTCCTTCGCCTTTTTCAGGCTGTTCATTACAAACCATGTTCCTGCGGGGACCAGGATGACTGAGAGAATGGATGTGATAAGTTTCCAGATAAATTTATCTATATTAAAATAGATCAGAGATATAAATAATGTGAAAATTGTGATCTGAACAGCTTTATTCTTCCATGTCATCGAATTGAACCATTTAAGCGCATTCTCGAGACCAGTATAGAAGGTTGGAATAAAAACCAGGGTGAGAAGCGTACTCAATGTAAGGCCACCTATGACGGTAATTGCGAAGGAAGCCCCTATAACTGAAACAAATTCCGCCTTGCCCATAGCCAACGGTATCATGGCAATCACAGTTGTAGCTGCTGTAATCAAAATTGGACGTAATCTGGAGACGCCTGCTGTCATCAGGGCTCTCTGGACCCTGTAGCCTCTCCTCCTTAAGATATTTGTGTAGTCGATGAGAATTATTCCATTATTCACAACAACCCCCAGAAGGATTAAAAATCCGGTGAGTGTATTTAAATTCAGGAGTGAATTTCCTGTAAGTATCAATGCGACAAGAGAGCCCAGGGCAGCAAGCGGGATGCTGAACATAAGCACAATCGGTGTGGCAACAGATTCAAAAACTGCTGCAAGGATCATATAAATAAGAAGGAATGCAACCCCGATGATGTAGTAAAGGTCTTTCCACTGGTTTTCTTCATGTACGACTTCAACAGCGATGCCTGCGGGGATATTCAGCCCTGAGATTATGGATTCAATATCTGCCCGTGCTCCTGCGAGCAGATCTTTGGAGTTTTTTATCTCATCGTTAAAATCGTATGTTACCGTAATCCGTTTTTCCTGGTTTTCCCTATGGATGCTTCCCATTCCGGATGCAAACACGATCTTCGACAGTTCTGACAGTTCTATTACTGCTCCATTATTGCCATTTACGGGCAGATGCTTAAGGTCATCAATTGTTTTATCGGTTTTCTCTTTTACAACGCCGGGTTCATCAGCGTATTTGATCATAATGTCATAGCTCTCCGTGCCCTGTCTGAATTGTATCCCTGAAGAATATTCACGACCAAAGGTTGAAAGTGCGGAAGAAAGGTCCATTAATGTGAAATTATTTCTTCCCAGATAGTCCATATCAAAAAGAAGATGTACTTCGGGTTTATTTTCCTGAACATTTATTCTCGAGCTGTTCATCGATGACAGGTTATCGACAGATGATCTGATATCGTTGGCAAGATTCTTCATCTGAGTGAAATTCTGTCCTTTGATTATTACACTCTCATTGGTTGATCCGATACCCAGCAGATTCATAAAATCATCTCCCTCGTTATCTCCGCCTCCCGTATCATCGCCACCTGAAAATCCACCATTTGTTGATTGCTCGTCCATACTAACTTCAGCCGATGTGATGTTTTTCACTTTCTGAAGAATATCACTTTTAATTTCAGGGAGTATCCGTTTACTGTTTTTATCCCACTCTTTTTTGAGATTAACAGTGATAGTAGCCTTATCCTCCTCAATACGGCTGACAACATCTTCCTTTTCCGGAATTGATACAAGCCTCGATTCAATCTCTGCAACAACAGCGTCGGTCTTTTCAAGAGGTGACCCTGCCGGCATGGTTACCGTGAGTCTGAAAACAGGTGTTTGAACCTCCTGCGTGGTACTTATGCTAAGTGCAAGACTTATAAGCAGAGTAGCAAAGAAAACTATCAGAGAGCCAATGATTGTTGAGGCAGGTCTTCTCATGCTTGCCTTCAGGATAAGATGATATCCCTGGATTACTCTGTTATGGATTGAAAGTTTTTTGAAAATTTCGGAACTCGTTTTTGAACTTCTGGTAAGAAGAAAGTATGTTGCCATTGGAATTAAAAGCAACGCTACCAGCAGTGAGATGGCAAGGGTTGAGATTATCGACACTCCAATGTTTTTGCCAATTATTTTAATCATATAATTATTGGCAAAGATAAACGGCATGAAGACGATAAGAGTGGTGAGCGTTGACGCGAAAACGGATCTCCATACTTCAATAGTTCCCTGTTTTACGGCAGTTTCAGGATCTTTACCCTGACCTGCAAGCCGGTAAATATTTTCCAGCACGACAACGGAATTATCGACTAGCATTCCAATGGCCAGCGCCATTCCGACAAGAGTCAGGCTGTTTATTGAAATATCCGAAGCATAGAAAAAGTTGAAAGCAGAATAAACCGAAACCGGAATTGACACGGCAATAATGGCTACCAGACGTATATTCCTTAGAAAGAACCACAGGATAAGAATAGCCAGAATGCCACCTGTGATCGCCAGATCGATTATCTGATTTATGTTTTTTTCCATCATCTCAGAAGTGTTGTTCTGGATAACGATTTCAACTCCTGAAGGCGCCAGCGTTCTATTCAGCTCAGCTACCTCTTTGATGGTTGTGTGTGAAAGATTTATAAGGTTTGCCTGATTATCGTTTGCCAGGGAGATGGTGACTGCATCCAGTCCGTTTACCCTGCTATATGAGCTCTGTTCCTTTACTCCGAATACGATCTCCGCGACATCTTTCAGAAGGACAGGTCCTGTTGTTTTCACAATCAGATTGCCGATTTCCTTAACATCGGTGTATTCCGAAGAGACATTTACAAAAAGCTGATTGCCTCCGTCATGCACTTTCCCGGCGAAAGCTTTTTTTGCACCGTTATTATTAAGGAGGTTCCTGACGTCTGCTATGGAAATTCCATTAGCCTTGCAGGCTCGCTCATTCAGACGTATCTCGATGGAATTTTCCATGCCGCCGTAAACCTGCACTCCCGCGATACCGTCGATATTTTCAAGATGAGGCTTTATCTCACGGTCAGCAATGTTCCTTATCCTGTCAATTCCGCCCTCTCCGCGCACCTGAAGTGTCATGAACTGATTCGTAAGTTCCTTAAGATCGATTTTTATAACACTTATAAAGAATTCGGGGGGGATCGAATTTCTGACAATATCAATCTTTTCCTGAAGCTTCAGGTTTGCATATTTCAGGTTGGCTTTCTGATTATAATAGATCCAGATGCTTCCGCTATTTGAGTTGATATTTGTTTTGATTTTTTCGACTCCTTCAAGTGTGCCGATTGCACCTTCAATAGGCACAATTGCCTGTGCTTCAATGTATGATGGATCTTTCTCTATGGGAGTGGCGACCTGGACAATTAAAAATGGAAGCTGTGCATTCGGGAGGAGTTCGACAGGAAGCTTTTTATAAGACACATAACCGAGCAAAGTGAGCCCGATGAAGAGCATACTGATAAAAATTCTTCGTTTTAAAATGAAATTCATTCTCTTTTTTATAAGAATATTATAAACTCCTCTTAGTTTCTGTCCTGGCGCCTCTTATCCAGCTGCTGAAGCTGTCGAATACCCAGTATACGCATGGAATCACCACCAATGTAAGCAGTGTAGATGAGACCATGCCTCCAATCACTGCAAGTGCCATGGGAGCCCTCAGTGAAGCGCTGTCACCTATTCCTATGGTGAGGGGAAGAAGTGCAAGAATAGTAGTCAGACTTGTCATTAATATAGGTCTGATCCTCTGAGTTCCCGCAAGGACGATCGCTTCCTTTTTCGGAATACCGTTTTCTCTCAGCTGGTTAATCCTGTCAATTAAAAGTATGGCATTGTTTACAGCTATACCTCCTAACATAATTATACCTATATACGCCATCATATTAAGGGTCTTTCCCAGTATGAAAAAGGTAAGCACTGTTCCAACACCGGCAAGAGGTATTGTCAGCATTATTACAAAAGGTTGTATGACAGACTCAAACTGTGCAGCCAGAACCATAAAAACAAGGACCAGCGACAGTAAAAGGGCGAAAGTAAGATTTGCATTTGATTCTTTGCGTTTACGCTCTTCTCCGGTGACAACCATTTTATAATCAATGGGAAGGATTATATCTTTCAGCGACGCTTCAGCACTTTTTACAACCTGATCAAAAGCTATGTTTCCGCTTACCATGGCATTTAGATAACAGGTGCGATCCTGATTTTTTCTTGTAATTTCTCTCGGGCTCTTAATCGTTTTTATAACGGCAAGTTCACTTAATGGAACATTTACCGTTCCTGCTGTAATAAGGAGATCACGGAGTTGATTGAGAGAGATATCACCAAGTTTTATGTTGATATCTTTCATCTCTCCATCTTTTTCAAAGCTTCCTGCTGAAGAACCTGCCAGGAAACTTTTTACCTGACTGATAACTGTTTCTGCAGTAACATTATAGTAGCTGGTTTTAAATTTATCTATTGCCACTTCCACCTCAGGTGTTCCCTCATCAATGGAAGTTGTGATATTATACAGTCCCGTATTTTTCATTAGTATGACTTTGGACTCATTCACAATCCTTTCCAGCTCATTATAGTCTTTTCCGGATATCTCGAGGGTAAAAGGTGCTTCAGTCGTGCCGAGCGATGATTGAAGCGCGGTTTCTTCACGTGTAAAGCTTGTCTCCAGATCAGGTATTGCTTTAAGATAATCGCCAATCAGCGTAATTGCTTCTTCTGTCCTCTTTGCAAATCCCGGTGCCAATATGATCTTTAAAGAACCGGTATTATCACCTTTTGTGATGCCGGTATTCAATAACGAAGTATTATCAGCCCCCGCCTGGGAATATATTGTTATAACTTTTTCACCCAGAAGTTCTCTCACAATTTGCTCTGTTTTGGATATAGTGCTTGCCGTTCTGATGAGACTTGTACCTTCCGGCAATTTGATATTCAATGTAAATTCTGCAGATTCGGATTTCGGCATAAATTCGCTTCCAAGACGTGGTAATATCAGTACTGTCAAGCCAAGTAATACGACTGACAGAAGAATAACCAGGTTTCGCTTTTCAACTGTTTTTTCGAGGAATTTTTTATACCAGTCGAAATGGACAGGAGCTTTGATGTTTGGTTTTTCCTTTTTGTTGGTGAATAATGTAGAGACAAGCATTGGAATTACGAGCATAGCGACTACCAGCGATGAAATGAGTGAGAAGGCAACTGTCCATGCCTGATCTTTGAACATTTCCCCTGATGCGCCATGCAGATAAACGATGGGAAGAAATACAACAATCGTTGTCACAGTCGATGATGTTATTGCACCTCCCACCTGTCCGGTTCCCGTGATGACGGCTTCCTTCAGTGAAACGCCTTCTTCACGCAGACGGGTAATGTTCTCCAGAACCACAATAGCATTGTCGACAAGCATACCAGCCCCCAGGGCCAGTCCGCCCAGAGTCATTATGTTTAGCGTCAGGTGATTGAAATACATCAGGTTGAATGTGGCAATTAT
Organism: uncultured Bacteroidales bacterium; assembly: GCA_963792925.1. Lineage (GTDB taxonomy): Bacteria > Bacteroidota > Bacteroidia > Bacteroidales > VadinHA17 > LD21. The sequence goes on from CAWBYC010000008.1 coordinate 412,172, forward strand.
TGAGATAGGTATGGCAATGCTGATAACCAATGTCGTACCTATTCGCCTGAGGAAAACATAAAGTATCAAAACAGCCAGCAGAATACCTATCAAAAGCGTGTTTTTTACTTCCCCGATTGCATTGTGTATATAAGCTCCCTGGTCCTGAATGCGTATGAATTCATATCCCGGCAATGCCTTTTCCAGAGATGTAATCGCTTTCGTAAGGTTTTTAACGACATCTACTGTATTGAATTTTGGTTCTTTGTATATTGACAACCCGACACACCTGGCTCCATTTATTCTTACGATATTTTCGGGATCTTTATTTGCAAATTTTATAGTGGCAACATCTCTGAGATATACAGGAACTTTTACCGAGGCAGACGACGGCATGGCTGATGTCATTGTGCCTGATGCCGTAGTCTGCTTAAATCCGATAACTATGTTTTCAAGATCGTTAATGTCCTTCAGGACACTTACTCCTTTTACAACATATTTCAGCCCCATATCAACGATGGTTCCCCCTGACACATTCCGGTTATAGTTGGCGATCTGGGCAGCTATAGCATCTGAGGTAAGGCCAAACGATTCAAGTATGTATTTGTTCGTTTCAATTACCACCTGGCTCTCTTCAATTCCGGTAAGCCTTACATCGGCTACTCCTTCAATACGTACCAGCTCGTTGCGGATATAGTTTTCTCCCACTTTCCTGAGTTCTTCCATATCAGATATGCTTGCATTTTTCAGCCCCACGATCATCACAGGAGAAGCATTCGGATCATACTGTGAGATAGTGAATGTCTCGAGGTCGGAATTCTGCCTGAAGGCATTCAGTTCTTTCTGAAGATCGAGAAATGCTTCATCCATGTCTTTGTTCCAGTCATATTCTACCGTTATGGTGGCTGTCCCAACCTGGGAAACAGAAGATACCTGAAGAACATCGCTCTGACGGGTCGCGAGGGACTCGATCTGCTCGACATAATTCTTTTCAATCTCCTCAGGGGGCTTCTGTCCGGCTTTCAGTTCAATATAGATCTTTGGATTATTCAGATCGGGGAATAGATCGGTCCCCAGCTTACCAAAGGATATAAATCCCAGAAGAACTATCCCGAGGACAAGCATTAAGACTGTAACCGGGTATTTTACAGCAAATTGAGCGATCCTGTTCATTTCAGTTATTTAATGATTTTTACCTTCGACTTATTGCTGAGAGTTTCAAAACCGCTCATGACAATCCGCTCATTTTTGGTTAACCCTTTTGTGACTTCAACATCCGTAATATTCTCAAGTCCGGTTTCAATAATCCGCTCTGCAGCCACTCCTCTGTCAACGACAAATACAGTTTTTCCCCGCTGACGTGAGAGAATTATATTTTTAGGGATTACGATGACCGAATCCTGATGATTAATGACAATATCGGCTTTTACAAACATACCCGGACGTAACAGATATTTTGGATTATTTATTGAAATATTTCCTTTGAAGGTTCTGGTATCGGCATTAATTGCCGGTGATAACTGGGTTATATTTCCGATGATAGTATCATCGGGAATAGTATAGTTTGTAAGCTTTACTATCTGTCCGGGTTTTATTTCAGAAATATATTTTTCGGGAAGCTGAACATCCATGTACATTGTCTGATAGTCCATTATTTTAGCGATGATCGATCCTGTCTCAATTTGCGTGCTCTGAGTGTAATACGGCAGTTCAACGATGACTCCGTCAATGGGAGCTACAATTTTTGTTTTATCCATCTGAAGCTTTGAAGACTCAACCGTAGTCTTCGCATTTTCATAGTTTATACCTGCAGTCTTGAGTTCTTTCAGTGTAACGCCTCCCTTTTCGTAGAGCGATTCTTCCTTTCTCAACTCGCTTTCCGTAAGCTCCAGATTCAGCTGGTTGGTTTCCAATTTAATCGAATTTACATACTCCCTGTCTTCCAGCCGGGCAATGAGAGCACCTGCCTTTATCTTATTCCCTAATTGCCATGGCTTTCCGGTCTCGGGATTTTTTTCAAGAAAATATGAGGCTGATATTCGCGATTTGAGAGTGATCTCTCCCTTAGGGAAAGCTGTCCCTGTAGTGTTTATGAATTCTTCAATCGACTTCAGCTTTATAGTTTGAACCGAAACAGGGATCTCGACATCTGCTGTAAGATTCTTCTCCTGGTTCCTGCAGCCTGTTATCGCTGCTATCGCAACTGCAATAATGAAAATACTCTTTCTCATTTTATTATCGTTAATTATTGTTTTCTAAGGTCAATACCGGTGTAACCATTTCCTTCTTTTCAAAATCATAAAGAGTCTGTATTTTGAGATTCAGAAGTTCGAGTTTATAAGAGATCAATGAATTAGTATATGTCAACTGCTTCTCGGAGAGCTGATTCTGGAACAAGTTGAGATCCATACCTGTCAGATCACCATTTTTATATCTTTCAAGATTGAGATCATATGTGAGCTGCGCATTCACGACATTCTGTCTGGCTATCTCAATCTGGTTGCTCAGGTTTAGCAGATTCCTGTAAACTTTCCGGATGTCAATAATAATATTATTCTTCTCTTCGTCGAGCGATATTTGCGATGTGGCAATTGTGGCCTCCGAAGCCTTTATCATAGATTTTCTTCTTCCCCAGTCCCATAGCGGAATTTCAAGTGATAAACTGACTACTTCGTTATCGGTGCGATTTGACTTATCATAGACATCCTGAAATTTCTCATTGTCCCCGAACAGACCAACGGATAAACTTAGATTCCCTTTGAACTCATTCATAGCCTTGGTCTGGATCAGATCGAACTGTGATGTTTCAATATCGATCTTTCTCTGGCGAAGTTCCATCCTGTTATTCAATCCCTGGTCAATTGCGAATGAAATATCTACTGAAACAGTGTCAACAGCGATATTCGGAATTACCAGCAGATCCTCATAAAGGCTCATTCCTATTAGTAATTTGAAATCATCCTTGGCATTCTCAAATGCAACCTGCCGGTTCTCATAGTCCGATTTTGCAGTTGCGAGGTTCAGTTCAGCCTGGAACATCTCTTCTCGCGGAGAAATACCTGCATCTACTTTATTCATTGATACTTCATGGCTTTTCAGCATGTTCTGATATGCCGTATTGGCTATTTCCAGGCTCTTCTGTTGCTGGTACACATAATAGAACGCCTGTGTTACTCCTTTTTCGAGAGCAAGCAGCTGAATGGCATAATTCAGCTGTGTATTCTCAAGTGCAAGCTGAAGCTCTTTGAGATTTAGCTTTGTTTTATTATAGGTGAAGAGAGGTTGATCGAGATTAATCGCCAGGTTATTACTAAAACCTTTTTGCTGCTTTGTTGCAAACTGGCTGTAGCTGTCGAGATAACCAAAAGTGTTTGTCAGAGTAACAGTTGCGTCTGTCACTAAGATTGGTTGCCGCACAGTAAATGTGCCATAGGTCTGAGTTTTTCTCTGGCTGTTATAATCGGATATAAGATCGTTGAATATCCTGTCGCGGCTATAGCTGAAAGGAGTGAGCAACAGGGCAAACTGTGATTTCAGAGATGCGTTCTGCGCGTTCAGATTCTCCTGGCTTCTTATCAGACTGAGCCTGGTCTTCTTCATCGAAGGGCTGTTCACTTCAGCAATCCTGAGGCTCTGTTCAAGTGTCAGTCCCTCTTGCGAATATGCTGATAAACAGCTGAATATCAGAATGAATAACGACAGGTGTATCTTCAGTATTCTATTGGTGTTTTTCATAGTATTTATTATTTTTTTTCTCCGTGTAACTCTGTGCTTCCCTGCCTACCGGCAGGCAGGTCTGTGTAACTCCTCAATTCTGCTTCACCCATTTAATCGCGTCACCAATCACCATTCTTCCTGATGATTTATTCGTTAAAACCACCTTTGCCGAATCATGTGACAAATAAAATCTTCCCAGATTGTTCCATCCGCCTTCTGTATGTTGATAATCAATTGATATTTCATCTACGCCTTCATCATAGTAGACTTTATAATGAAGATCTTTTATTCTGTTATCTTGTTCCTGGTCTCCCTCGCCATCTCCCTGATCACCGCCTCTGACCTGCATTCTGTCAATTTTTTTGCCTATATAGCAGTAGATATCATAAAAGCCGGGGCCATTGACAGGAGTTTGCCATGTTATCGATTTGTCACCTGAGCCTGCTCGTGTGTAAACTGCTGACCTGATATATTTACCGTAGTAAGATGTCAGGATAACCGGCTGCCAGACCTCCGGAGTATTCCAGTCGCTTATTTTCATATAGGTGTTGCCATGTCTGCTCCTCACACCAAGAAGCTCTTTCAGCGGGCTTGTTGTATTTTGTCTGCTGAAGATAAAACCCTGGTCCTCATTGTCTACTATTATCTCAGAAGGATCGGTAAATGCTGGTGCCGACTTTAGTGTTTCTTCCCCTGAAAATTCCTTTCTCCCGCCTTTTGCTTTTAAAATTTCGGTAATCGGTAATTCTATTTCTCCGGGGATGTTTTTGGCAACAAGTGTGTTGAGCAACATTGTGCGTGGTTCAGCATCAAGAATAATTCCGATTTTTTTTGCCTCATGTGGCGCGAGAAATACGATCCTGGAAATATCATCCGCATCCATTCCACGGCCAATTTCAATTTTACTTCCGCCACCTGATCCGGATTGTGCTTTATCGGAAGCAATCTTCATTGCGAGACGACTATTGCCCGAACCACCGGTTATGAAAGAAATATTGAACAGGCCAGCTACGGGTTCGGGATTTGAAGCGACAAAGGTAACCTGAAAACGCGAGCGATCGCCTACAACGATTTCTGTTGCTCTCAGATCGCTGAATAAAAATCCGGGTTGCTCTTTGCTGTTGAACCATGAATCGAGCGACGAATAGAATTCAAAGCCGAATTTCTCTTTGACATCGCTATCGAATTTTTTTATATCAACATTTTTGAATTCATGATTATCTATGTACTTTGAAAACCATGGTTTAAACTCATCTATACCGGCCCTGGATCTTAATAAATTAAACAGCCAGTCTCCTTTTATTGTCAGAACTGTTCGAAGGGTATCTCCCGATGGATTTTTTGAGAGAAGATCCTTGAAACTTTCATTCTTGAGAATCAGATTTGCCTTATCATTGTCGGAAAGAATTCCCATTCCTGATCTGAAATCGTCATTGTCCTCTTCATGTGATAGATATTGAAGATGAGATTCAAACACAGCATTGATAACCGGATAGTCGTCGGAATAAAAATTATTTTTAAAGAAATAGAAGCTTGGTCCAAGACGATATCTCATTGGCTCGTTCAGTAAATTATCATTGACCCACCTGTAATTTTCACCGCTTATGAATACATTTCTGAAACACTCATTGAATATTCTTACCTGGAGCTCTTTGTCGGTTATCACCTCGTTATTACGGGCCATCCTTCTTTTCTGATTTTTGAATCTCTTGTGAAAACCAGCATTCTCAATTGTTGACAGTTTTTCAGGAAGCAATACCATCGACGGCTGAACTTCTGCCCTGGTCTGAGTATTCTTTTTGGGGTATGAGTAGAACTGAACCGGTACTTCAACCAGACTGAGTGTTTTATAAGGATATCTGGTAGAGAAACTGGTCTCGAGTTCCCTCATTATGCCCGAAACAAGACTCGGAAGAGTGTCTTTCAGCAGGCTCAGGTCTTTTTTGTAATAATCATGCCCCGGGAAATAATAGCTGATATAATCGATTGAATCTACTCTGAGCGTGTCTGATAAATAATTTCCAATTGCGAGAGTAATTCCGGAAAGCGGGCTCTCAGGTTCAAATCTTTTATATCCGTTTTCGTTTGTCATTCTTCCCTGCGATACCGGGGAAAGACCGGGTTCTGACTTAACCCTTAGGGTGTATTTCGTAAAGTCAAGCTTTATCCTCGCAGGATTGGCTGGATAATAGTTGAGGCTGGTTACAGGATACCAGTGAGTTTCAGGAGTTAATAAAACATACTTTTCCTCAAGGAATGATTGCCTTTTATTTACATTCATCATCACAATCCTGTAAGGAGTCAGCTTAAAATTATCACTATAGTTTGGATAACAGAATGATTCATTGATCGTCCCTGAATATGATATCAAAACACTGTCGGTCATGCCCGGATCGAGACCTCTTTCAATTTCGATTATCTGATTTGTCCGCGTATATTTAAGTTCATTACCCGCTGAGGTGATTTTCTGTATTGTCAGCGAGGGATTCAGAGAGAAAAGATAGCGGTCAAGGGCGGCAATGTTTTCGTTTTTTATTTTTAGATCAGCGGTAGCCTCAAAAGATTTGCCCTTGTGTATAAAAGTAATATCCGCATCAGTCAGGGTTGGGAAATTCTGATTTTCAAATTTCCTGTTAGTCGCGATCACCAGTTCTTTGAAGTTTTTCGAACTGATGTGTGCTGACAGGGCATTAAAACCGCATATTCCGGCACCTGCAGAAAATAAAAAAAGAAGTATTATTGTAAAAATCCTTTGGAGTCGCGATTGAGGGAGACGCTTGAATAATAAGACAGTTGCCAGAACCATGGCTATCCCTGCAAAGAAATACATGAGTCTCTGATTAATTATCAGGCTCAGATTGTCAAAACCAACGACGCCGGATTTAAACACCGGAAAGCCGAAAGCCATATAGTCAAAGATATATCCCAATCTGTACCAGAGGTAGAAAATGTCGAGTGCTGCAAATCCCAGCAGTACAAGGAATGTCACGGCCTGATTCCTGATAAGTGACATTAAAACAAATGCCAGGCCAAGGCTGAAAATTATGGTAGGAACTGATAGTATCAGAAGATAGGAGATGTACGACAAGTAGTCGATTGTCATGCTCTTTGAGATGACATTCATCAAAAGACCAATTGCCAGAACAACTATATTCAGACCGAGGAATAATCGCAGAATGCCCCAGGTCTTGCCGGTAATATATTCGAGGTTTGACATCGATCTTGTATACAAAACTTCATTTGTGTCGAGTTTTTTATCCCTTTTCAGAAAATCCGATGCCAGGAAGATTACAATAAATGCCTGACCTATATTAAGGAGATAAAGATTCATCAGCGGGACAGAAGATGATATCGAAACCATCTCCCATGGTTCATCACCTATAGGGGAGAAAAAACCGATGTTCAAAATCGTAAAAATAAAAAGTGCTCCGAGTGAGAAGAGCCTGAAAAACCAGCTTCTTCTGAGGGTTTTAGCTTCATACCTGGCAACTGTTGTTATATTATGCAGAAATGACATGGACTGTAATTGTTAATCAGTTAATTCGGTATGTAACTTGTGCTCCATAAAGTATACATAGGCATGTTCAATATTCGGAATGATGTTGGTAACAGGAAACTCCGGGGCATTATCTGAAACAATCTGAACCTCCCATCCTGATTCTACGGGTATTGTGGAAATCACGTTATACTGCTCTTTTAACCTCTCGTAATCATGCGGGCTAAGAGTAAGTTTAAACACATGACCTTCAGCGTGTTTAACCAGTGCTTCAGGGGAGCCGCTGAATACAAGTTCTCCTTTGTTCAATAGAGCCATTCCCTGGCAGGTGGAGGATATGTCGCCAACAATATGAGTCGAGAGGATTATGGTTACATCATGCTGGCTTAGCTGCGAAAGGATATTTCTGAATCTTATGCGTTCATCCGGATCGAGGCCGGTTGTGGGTTCATCGACAACTATGATTTTGGGATTTCCAATGAGGGCCTGAGCTATGCCCAGACGTCTTTTCATTCCTCCTGATAATCTGTTTGCCTGCCTGTCGCGTACTTCCAGCAATCCCACCTGATCAAGCAACCGGTCGACTTCGGTAATTCTTTCTTTTTTGTTTTTCAATCCGGCCAGTGATGCTGAATAATCGAGAAATTCCCATGTTTTTAATGATGTGAAAAACCTGAAATCCTGCGGAAGATAGCCCAGCAATGTCCGAAGCTCCTTCCTGTTTTGCTGAATATCCTTTCCATCAACAAGAACGACGCCTGAGGTAGGTTTCATCAGTGTTACAAGAATCCGCATAAGACTTGATTTGCCTGCACCATTTGGGCCCAGAAGCCCAAACATGCCATTCCCGAATTCCAGATTGACATCTTTCAGAGCATGATTCCCATTAGGATAAACCTGGTTTAGTCCGCGGATTTCGATTTTCATAAAATTTAATAAAGTAAAGTTCCTGAACGATCTTGTTTGTATGATGCTATAAAGACGTAAAAATTTTCAAATGTGACAAGAAATATGAATGATTTAATATAAAAGTACTTTGAAATGCAAAGTAGAACTAAATTTATTTCATTTGCAAAGATTTTCTGGATTTTATTTTTAGTGTTTCCATTTGATTTGGAAACCCCTTTCCAACCTTCCCCCACGGGGGAAGGCGTGAAACCACCTTTTCCCCCGGGGGAAATAAGAAAGGGGGTATTTGCAGAAACACCATATATTAATTCACACTTATTCTGCTGGTGCTGTCTTTTTTAAGTGAAATGTCTCCAGCCTGTTTTATCGAGACCGATGAGCTATCTGACAGGGTACCATATACTTTCATAGCAGTGATTTGGAGATACGCATCCGACTTTTCCAGAAATATATTAAGACTGTCTGCCTTAAAATCATCAGTGTCTATTGAAGTGTGTTTTTTAGCCATGATGCTCAAAGAATGAAATGCAAATTCCTTTTCTAAGTCATGATTAAATCTGATAAAACTATTATCTGAGCCAAGCTGTAAATTCTTTGAGCCAAACTTATCAATAGTCAGATCAGAATTTACAACCTCGATGGTCTTTAAAGAATCTGTGGAATAGATATTTACCCTGGTATAGCTGTCATGTGAATACCTGATATCTGAAATTTTCAATGTATCATTACTCACTTTATAATTAATTTCAGAGAGCTGGAAATCTTTTTTTCCTGCTACACCAATGAATGATGAGTCGCCATAACTCAGATGAACATCACAGTTTTTAATATACAGCACTTTAAATGAAGGAATAGAAATTCTATTCATCACCCCCGGTTCGGTTTTGGTGGAAACTAATCGCGCACCGATGAAGCCGGCAAGTATTATGAATGCTACAGATCCCAGGAGCGAGATAAATATTATTTTGCTTGTTTTCATATTTTCAATTATTGCTTGATTCGAAATAAGATTTCAGGTCCTCGAAGGAGATATTCAGCATTTTAGTCTGCTTCACTATTAATGGCAGATCATTTTCGAAAAACTCTTTTTTCTTCCACTGAAGGATAATTTCTACTGCCTCATTGCTTACATAGTAACCAACACCTCGCTTATTGTCAATTATGCCACGCATTTGCAGTTCGTTGTAGGTACGGATTACAGTATTAGGGTTTACACCCATCTCGAGTGCCAGGTCGCGGACGGAAGGGATCTTTTCTCCCGGAGGATACTTACCTTCAATCACTTTCTCCGAAATGCTATCAGCTATCTGAAGAAAAATTCCTTTTGTATTTTTGAATTCCATGATTATGCCTCCTTTTCTTTTAATCTGAACCATGCAATAGCCAGTAACGTGAGGTTAACAAGCAGAGCGGCAAGAGCAAAAAACATTAAGACCCTGTCTTTGGTAAGAAAGACGAAAGGAACTGTATGATGATAATCCTTTAGGTTCAACCCCCGGAACAACAGATAAGAAAACAGAAAATATCCTGCTGTAATTGTTGAAAAGGATAATAACGTTTTAATAATCGGAGATTTGGAGAAATGACTCGCACCGGCAAAGGCGGCAATATAAATGAATAAGATTGCCTGAATAGTGCCGAATATACCCCAGAAAGGAGGATTTGTAGCCTTCCTGAACGTGGAGAAATTTTCTAAAAATGAAAATTTGTAATTTGTTAGCTGAGGAACATAGTGATGGACTATTCTCCCTTCAAGATTTGAAACTATCCAGAATAGAACCGGCATCAAAATGACAAACGCTATGATGCGTGTAAGTAATTCAAAAAGATATTTTTCGGAATTGCTTGCAGGGAGCATGAGGTAAGACAGGCTTTTCGTTTTTGAGCGAAAGGATGGAAACGACTGACCGGCATATATGAAACCCAGAATCAAAAAGATAAAGAAAAAAGTTGTCATATATTCGCTTTGACCCCAGAACTCAAAATTAACCATAGCCTGTAAAAGAATCAGTCCCAGAAATAATGTACAGGTAAGACCTGCCAGTGAAATCAGGATGAGCTTTTTATTGACTCGCAGCGACAGCTTTATGAGCATTATAAACCGCTGGAAGGAAAAACTATTATTTGTTCCCATATTTTTAAATTTTATTCCCTTTAGTAACTGCATTGAATAGTAACTCTATGTCGATTTCTGTTTCGGCAGTGCCATATGGGGTAACTGATCTGTAACCTCCTGGTATGGCTTCGCTGTAAATTGCTCCGTTCACGTCATTTGAAGGAGAGAAAACAAAATTGACTTTCTGAGAAATTTCAGCTACCGTTTGCTGAAAGATTATACTGCCATTATCAAGAATGATGATTTTATCTATCAGATTTTCAACATCTTTTACCTGATGAGTCGAAATGATCACCAGTTGATTTTCATCGAGTGAGCCAGCCAGTATTTTCCTGAAAAGCAGTTTTGATGGGATATCTAGACCATTGGTAGGTTCATCGAGGATCAACAGACCACATCTGGTTGAGAGTGCAAATGCAATGAGGAATTTCTTCTTCTGTCCGTGTGAAAGACGGCGCAGATTGCTGCTTTTCTCCAGCTCAAACTCCTTTAATGTGCGATTAAGCAATTCAGAATCGAACTTCGGATAAAAAGGAGAGTAAGCCTTTTGATAATCATCAATGGATATTGCAGGAAAGTAAAACTCTTCCGGGACAAGAAAAACATTGTTAAGCATTGATACTTCCCGTTTGAGGGGAGTACAGCCCGATACGGATATCTCTCCGGTCTGAGGCAGGAGTGAACCCGAGAGCAGTTTCAGCAGACTCGTCTTTCCAGCACCATTTTTCCCCAATAGTCCTGTAATACTACCAGGTTCGATGCTCAGCGACAAATTGTTGAAAAGTGCCTTTTGACGGGGATAAGCAAAATTCAGGTCTTTAATCTTGATCATATATTTCTTTATTACTGTTTTAGTGTACTACATAACTAATACAGTACAAAGATAAATGTATTATTTTCTCTTATCCAAATTTTTTGAAAACTTTTTTAACCACTTCGGTGAAATGAATAACGTAAAGTTAAATTTTCCACCAACCACGCTAATCTTACATCACATTTATTCTGACATTATTATTTTCGAATATTTGTTAAGACCTTGGAGATCCCTCATTCATCCACCTTCCACATTTAAATATCAGTAAATGAGATGGGTGGATTCATTCGGGATCCCGAAACTCATCCACCCCCTTAAACGCATGTCTAAAGCACTGGTTATATGGTGGATGAGTTGAGGGATCTCCCAATCATAATTGCGAATTTAATTGATGGCTAATACCTGATCAAATAATAGAGGATTTCAATTTCAATATTTCGCGGTACCGCAACTTGGGTAGCCTGAAAGAGAAGAGGGTGATGTCATACAAGGTAGGGGTGATTTGTAAGATTTTTTCCCCATATAGCGGTTAAATGCGGTTAATTCCTAATTTTGTAAAAAATATTCAGGTGGTCTATCTGACAAACAAGCGAAAAATTATCAATGATCCTGTTTATGGATTCATAAGTATTCCCGGAGATTTTGTTTTCGACCTCATAGAGCATCCATGGTTCCAGCGACTCAGAAATATAAAGCAGCTTGGACTAACAAGTTTTGTATATCCCGGAGCTACGCACAGCAGATTTCAGCACGGGCTGGGTGCTCTTCATCTCATGAATATGGCTATCGCTACGCTCAGGGACAAAGGAACCGTAATCTCTGCAGCTGAAGAAGAAGCTACACTGATTGCGATATTACTTCACGATGCCGGTCACGGTCCATTCTCTCATGCCCTGGAGAATTCAATTATAAGTGGTATAACTCATGAAGATATCTCCCTTCTTCTGATGAAAAAGCTCAATGAAGAGTTTACAGGACGGCTTGACCTGGCAATTGATATTTTTACAGGAGATTACCACAGAAAATTTTTACATGAGCTTATTTCAGGCCAGATGGACATGGACAGGCTTGATTACCTCAGGAGAGACAGTTTTTTTACCGGAGTGATTGAGGGTGCTGTAGGCTCTGACAGAATAATAAGAATGTTAAACGTTGTAGATGACAGTCTGGTAGTAGATGAAAAAGGTATCTATTCCCTCGAAAAATTCCTGATAGCACGCCGACTCATGTACTGGCAGGTTTATATGCATAAAACAGTTCTTTCCTCAGAAAGCCTTCTTGTGAATATTCTCAGAAGAGCAAAGGAATTAGCCAACGATGGAGTTGATCTGTATACTACCCCGTCCCTGAGATTTTTTCTTTATAATAATATCAGCCGTGAAGACCTGATAACCGACGGGAAATTTACACCCGGTCTGATTGCCACAAACTTTACCAGGCTGGATGATTCAGATATCCTGGTGGCGTCAAAATACTGGGCCGACCACCCGGATAAAGTCCTTGCCGACCTGTCAGGGAGGTTATTAAGGAGGGATCTTTTCGCAATAGAATTGCAGAATGAACCGTTTTCTGTTAAAAGAGTGAATGATCTGCGCGACCAGGTAAAGAAAATATTTAACCCTCAGGAAGGGCTTGAAGACTTTTATGTTTTTACAAACAGCATCTCAAATCTGGCATATACACCCGATGCTCCTGTTGTTAAGATACTGCTTAAAAACAAAGATACTGCTGATATTTCGACTGTTTCAGATATGTTTGGCCATCAATTTCTGTCCGAAAGAATTACGAAATACTTTCTATGTTATCCCAAGGAATGTCGATAATTAAAAATTAAATCAAATGGAATTTACTGCTTTGACAATCGCCGGATTTTTAAAAGGTGATATAGTTGGTAACCCCGATATTAAGGTAAACACAATTGCTAAGATAGAAGAAGGGCAAACCGGGGCTTTATCATTTTTGGCTAATCCGAAATATGAACATTACATATACGATACAAAGTCATCGGTTGTACTTGTCAACAAGACTTTTGTTCCATCGGCAACTATCAGTGCAACTCTTATAAAAGTGGAGAATGCTTACGATGCATTTGCATCGTTGCTGAGGCTTGTTGATCAGTCGCGACCGCGCAAGAAAGGAATTCATCCTGGTGCTGTTATAGAGGCAACTGCTACAATAGGATCAGATGTGTATATCGGGGCTTTTACATATATCGGTGAAAATTGCGTTGTTGGTGATGGCTGTTCTGTCTACCCACAGGTTTATCTCGGTGACAATACTACGCTTGGAAAAGGCTGTACTATCAATCCCGGGGTTAAAATCTATCATGATTGTGTGATCGGGGAGGGCTGTATTATACATGCGGGATCGGTCATAGGCAGTGATGGATTCGGATTTGCTCCCCAGAGTGACAACGAGTTTATGAAGATACCTCAACTGGGCAATGTAGTTCTGGAAGATCATGTGGAGATTGGCGCTAATGTTACAATCGACAGGGCAACGATGGGTTCAACATTTATAAGGAAGGGAGTCAAGCTGGATAATCTCATTCAGATAGGTCATAATGTTGAAATAGGCGAGAATACGGTTATGGCTGCCCAGACAGGCATTTCAGGTTCGACAAAAATTGGTAAGAATTGCATGTTCGGAGGACAGGTTGGTCTTGCCGGGCATTTAAGGATTGCCAATGGTACAAAGATAGGAGCACAGGGAGGAATTCTTGGCGATGTTAAGCAGGAAAACACAATAATCATTGGCTCTCCCGCCATTGAAATTAAAAATTTCATGAAGTCGTCGGTAATCTTCAGGAAATTGCCGGAAATGAAGACAAAAATTGATTCGATGGAAAAAGAGCTGGAGTCGCTGAAAAAGAAGTAGATTTGCCACGTTCGGTAATGAATTGGTTGAGATAAATTCAGTTAAGGGATAATTTTCTGGATTGTTCGAAAAATTTTTATTTTTTTTGTAGCCGAATTTTAATTTAATAAATCTATTTGATGAGTGAAAAACAAAGGACTCTCGCAAAAGAAATAAGCCTTACCGGTAAAGGTCTGCATTCAGGGAAAACTGTAACGATAACCTTTAAACCGGCTCCGGCAAATCACGGATATAAATTCTGCAGAGTCGATCTACCTGGGCAACCTTTAATTGATGCACTGGCTGAACATGTAACAGATACCTCAAGAGGAACAACTCTGGTCCAGAATAACGCTTCCGTTTCTACCATTGAGCATGTAATGGCTGCTTTTCACGGACTGAGGGTCGACAACGCCCTTATCGAATTGAATGGACCGGAAGCTCCGATAATGGGAGGCTCAGCATGGAAGTTTGTCGAGGCAATAAATGAAGCTGGTATTGTTGACCAGAGAGAAGACCGGAATTATTTTGTAGTAAAGCAGAAAATTACTTATTCCGATGAAGAGCATGGGGTCGACCTCATAGTATATCCTGATGATCATTTCAGCGTAAATGTACTTATTGATTATAATTCGAAAATCCTTGGAAATCAATATTCAATTCTTGATTCCATCGACGATTTTGAGGAAAAAATAAGCAAGAGCCGTACTTTTGTTTTCTTTCATGAACTTGAACCGCTTTTTAATAGCGGACTCATCAAGGGTGGTGACCTCGACAACGCAATTGTGATTCTGGAAAAAGAAGTTGAACAGTCTGAGATTGACCGGATAGCGCTCCTTTTTAATCGTCCGGGAATAAACACGCACACGGCAGGTATCCTGAACAATACTGAGCTGAGGTATCCGAACGAGCCCGCAAGACACAAACTCCTCGACATAATGGGTGATATAGCTCTGGTAGGTCATCCGATAAAAGGCAAGATCGTGGCAACCCGACCGGGTCATTACGCAAATACCCGACTGGCAAAAATCATACGTCAGGAAATGAAAAAGGCGATTTCCAAGCACGATATCCCAATGTATGATGCATCCAAACCGCCGATCTTTACGATAGAAGATATCAAGAAAAAACTACCGCACAGATTCCCGTTCTTACTCGTCGACAAGATAATCGCTCTCGATGAGTCTTCAATAGTAGGCATTAAAAATGTAACATTCAATGAAGCGTTCTTCCAGGGTCATTTCCCTGAAGAACCAATTATGCCTGGCGTACTTCTTGTTGAGGCCCTTGCACAAACAGGCGGTCTTCTTGTTTTGAGTTCAGTTGACGAACCTGAGAAATATTCTACATATTTTTTAAAAATCGATAAGCTTAAATTTAAACATAAAGTAGTTCCCGGTGATACGGTAATACTTAAAATGGAATTCGCCGATGTTATACGCAGAGGGATTGCGACTATGTTCGGACAGGCATTTGTCGGGAACAAACTCGTACTGGAAGGAGAAATGACAGCACAGGTAGTAAAAAACAAATAATAATTTTAATGATCTCAAATTTAGCATTTGTACATCCAAAAGCACAACTCGGAATAGATGTAATAGTTGAACCATTTGCTTATATCTCGGGGGATGTTATTATTGGTGATGGGACATGGGTTGGTCCGAATGCAACAATAATGGATGGAGCCAGAATCGGAAAAAAATGCAGGATATTTCCCTCTGCAGTGGTTTCCGGAATACCACAGGATCTTAAATTCAGAGGTGAAGAGACAACCGCCGAAATTGGAGATAGCACCACCATCAGGGAGTGTGCTACGGTAAACCGTGGCACAGCCGCTGTTGGCAAAACCATTGTCGGAAGCTCCTGCCTTCTGATGGCTTATTCTCATGTAGGCCACGATTGCCTGATCGGGAATAACGTAATAATTGGAAATTTAACTGCTCTTGCCGGTGAAGTTGATGTAGATGATTGGGCGATTCTCAGCGCAGGAACAATGGTCCACCAGTTTACACATATCGGTGCACATGTAATGGTGGGCGGTGGTGCAAAAGTAAGGATAGATGTGCCTCCTTTTATTAAAGCCGACCGCGATCCGCTTTCATTTCTCGGATTAAACTCCGTGGGTCTGGCCAGGCGCGGTTTCGAAAAATGCCGTATCGACGAAATCCATGAAATATACAGGGCAATCTATCAGCAGGGAATGAATTTTACACAGGCATTGGATTTTGTGGAAAAAGAATTCAAATCCTCGGCCGACAGAGATTATATACTGGAATTTATAAGAAAATCAGAACGGGGAATCATCAGGGCAAGACAAAACTAGATCTTACTCTTTCCATCCCTGTGCAGAAATCTCAACTTCCGATCCGTCGTCACCTGCAATATAATAGCCCGATCCTGCGAGAGTCATATGTCCTATTATTTTTACTGATTCAATCTGCCTGATCTTATCAAGAAGCTCAAGCGGTACCGTAAAGAGAAATTCGTAGTCTTCGCCTCCGTTCAAAGCCGGTACCATCGGATCAATATTGAATTCCTCCGCCAGACGTGTTGTCTCATAATCTATAGGTACCTTACTATAGAAGATTCTGCAGCCTGTACCCGATAATCTGCAGATATGGATCAGATCCGAAGCTAATCCGTCGGTGACATCGATCATTGAGGTAGGAATGATTCCGTTGCTGCTAAGATCTGTA
Source organism: uncultured Bacteroidales bacterium (assembly GCA_963792925.1). Taxonomy (GTDB): domain Bacteria; phylum Bacteroidota; class Bacteroidia; order Bacteroidales; family VadinHA17; genus LD21. The sequence continues at coordinate 428,755 of CAWBYC010000008.1, forward strand.
AGAACTGACACGGGTATTTCCGGCTTAAGCTGCCTTCCAATTACATATTCGAAACCAGTTAGATCGGGCTGTTCAATTTTTTCCTTTACGAATAGCTTTCTTTCGCGCTCGAGTAACTGAAGTCCAAGGAAAGCAGCTCCGAAGTCACCCGATACGCAGATCAGATCGTTGGCTTTTGCTCCGTTTCTTTTTACTATCTTGTTCTTATCCACTACACCAATCGCAGTAACCCCGATTGTCATCCCCGTAAGAGAGCTCGTTATATCGCCTCCGGCAAGATCGATTTTGTATTTTTCGCAGGCAAGAGTAATCCCTTCATAAAGATCCTCCACATGCTCAAGGGTGAACCTGGAACTGATACCAAGAGCAATCATCACCTGATTCGGAGTACCGTTCATTGCATAAATATCAGAGATTGCTCTTATAACAGCTTTGTAACCAAGATGTTTGAAGGGTGTATATATCAGATTGAAATGGATTCCTTCCAGAAGCAGATCTGTCGTTACGAGAGTCAGTTTTTTGCCTGAATCTATTACGGCAGAATCATCGCCAATACCGAGGATACTTGTTTTATTCGTTGTTTTTATATTCTGAGTCAGGTGATTGATGAGCCCGAATTTTCCGAAATCGTTGATTGATTTTTTATTTTCAGATTTGTCCATAATGTTATTTTAAACTTCCTCCAGGGTCGCAAATTGATTTTCGAGCGGAATTTTAGTGACAAAGGTATATACTAAGATTCAAAAAAGTTTATCTGCTTACAATATCTCTTCCAAAGGGCGATAACGCAATAGCAGTGAGCTTGAAATGCTGCAGACCGAAAGGGATTCCAATGATTGTAATGCATAGCAAAACTCCGAAAATTGCATGTGTCACTGCTATCCATATGCCACCGGTCAGCAACCATATGATATTCATTAGGATATAAAGGCATCCTGAGGCTCTCGATTGAACCACAGTATCGCGTCCGAACGGCCATAGTGAGAGTGAAGCCATTTTAAGCGTCTGCAGACCGAATGGAATCCCTACTATTGTTATCATAAGGATCAGGCTCCCGATAAAATATTCGATCGCAATAATTATGCCGCCGAATATCAGCCAGATAAGATTTCCGATAAAATTCATATAATCAGTATATAGAGTTATTCCAGCATAACAATTTTATCTTTTGGATATTTAACAGAATAAGTGAATACTATTTGTTTTGATTCCTGTGGATTAAGCACAAGGTCCCATTTTATTTCTCCGGTCTGTGGGTTAAGCCTTCCTCCTGATAATTCTGTGGGTTCAACATTGATACTGCTGTTCGATGACACCGGAACCTGATCATTCACGGTTATTTTAACTGGTGTGGATTTATTGTTCCTTACTGTAAGCAGAAATGAAAAAATGTCAGTCCTGTTTGAGCCTAGCACCTTACGTGTAGTGAAATCTTTTCTTTTTTCCCTCTTGACAAGTATGCTGTTATCTGTTCCCAGTGAGATAGTTAATGTATCCGTTAATTGATTGACGTTAAGAGTTGATTTCCCTACGAACGAGTTTTCGAAATACAGTGTAGCCTCCCCTGTCTGAAGACTCAATTTAGCCCAGTCGGTTATATTAGCTGCCAGATATGCTTTGGCAGATAATTTTGGTGTGGTAACATATTTAAATTCGGCGGGTGCCGTGAGTCTTTGGATTTCCACTGTCTGCAGCTTGCCATCGGATGGAATAGTATATGGGATAGCGATGTCAAAGGTGATAGTTGTCTCTCCTACTTGTTTTTCAACCATTATGGGTGCTGCTTCCTGTGCTTTTTCATCCATAACTTTATCCTGGCTCATTACCTCCATCATAGCGGGAGCCTCACTCCGCTTAGTCCCCGCTGCCTTACCTTTATTATATAATACAGGAGAAGGATTATTGAAATCAATGAACCATGGATAAATGACCGGAATATCACCGGCAACCCATGGAGTAGCGTTTGAAAAACTAAGTTTAACCTCATTCCAGTCAACACCCGAATTCTGAAAAACATTTGCCTTATAATATATCCCGACAGGATTCTTAATATCATCGACCCGTATATCGTAAGAGGGATACCAGCCTGCGTTTGAAACTACATAGCTGAAGGTAAGTTTACCGGACAGTTGTTTTTCAGATGATACAGAAACCAGTATTTCTCCCGATGGCAGCTGCTGTTTCCCCAGCTTATCTGCAACCTGTTGCTGAAGTGCGGCAATCTGTTTGTTATAATCTTTGATAAGTCTCTGCTTTTTTAATGTCGTTGTGGCAATCTGGTCCATGTTATTGGTATACAGCTCCATTACATTTTTCAGTTGCTCAATTGTGAATGTTGTTTCCTTTACCAGGATTGCCCTGTTGGCGACCAGAAACGCCTCTTTTTCTTTAAGTGTGGCGATTGCGGCATTTTCGTCCTCCACTTTCATCTGGAGCGATTCGATCTGACTCCTTATACTTTTTACTTCGGGAGAGTCTTCAAGATTTTGCAGATAATTATTCTGTTGGTTTACCGAGAGAATGGTGAATTCCCCGTATCCTTTCACCTGTATGCTCTGAACATCTATATATGGCGATAAACCCGATAGCTTGAGTATGCTTTTCCCCGGCGCAATTGAAACCGTGCCTTCATGATCCACCTGTGCTCTGTCGGGGAATACCGTAACATGCTTTATGTCTGCCTTTATGGATTTTTCATTTTGAGCTGAAACTGTAAGTATGCCAGCCAGGATGAATATTGATATTAAAAATAACTTTTTCATAATGAGGTTAAAATTAGAAGTTAAAGGTAAAACATTTTATTTAAGTCTATAAGTCGTAAAGTCCATAAAGTCTGTAAAGTCTGTAAAGTCTGTAAAGTCTGTAAAGTCCATAAAGTCTGTAAAGTCTGTAAAGTCTGTAAAGTCCATAAAGTCCGTAAAGTCTATAACGTTATGACTTTCGACTTTCGACTTTTGACTTTCGACTTTCGACTTTCGACTGACTTTCGCCTTTCGCCTTTCGCCTTTCGCCTTTCGCCTTTCGCCTTTACACCTGCCTTTAATCCTTAATATATGTTAAATATCTCTTTTCCCGAATAACGTAGCTTTATTCCGTTACCTTTGGCTAATTACTTAATCACGTAAAATGAATGGACTAAGAATTGGGAACCTTGCTATAGCAGTACCAATTATTCAGGGTGGGATGGGAGTTGGAATTTCTCTTTCAGGTCTGGCTTCCGCAGTTGCAAATGAAGGAGGAGTAGGTGTTATCTCAAGTGCAGGACTCGGTCTTTTATACAAAGAGTTTTCATCTGATTATCTTGAAGCCAGTATATACGGACTCAGGGAAGAGATACGAAAAGCCCGTGAAAAAACACTTGGCATTTTGGGAGTAAACGTAATGGTAGCGATGACCAACTTTACCGATATGATTAAAACAGCCATCTCCGAGAAGGTTGATCTAATTACCGCCGGAGCCGGGTTGCCGCTCGATTTGCCATCTTTTTTAAAGAAAGACAGTACCACAAAACTTATTCCCATAGTATCTTCTGCGAGGGCGACGAAAATAATCTGCGAAAAATGGAAAGCAAATTATGATTACCTTCCTGATGCGGTAATTGTGGAAGGTCCAAAAGCCGGAGGACATCTTGGATTCAAGGAGGAGCAGATCTTTGACAATGATTACCGTCTCGAGAAGCTGGTTCCGGAAATAGTAGCCGAATTGAAAATTTTTGAAGAAAAATATAATACAAAAATACCATTGATCGCTGCCGGCGGAATTTATACCGGAGAAGATATTCATAAAATATTAGAGCTTGGTGCATCGGGTGTACAGATGGGTACTCGTTTTGTAACAACAGACGAATGCGATGCATCGACCGCATTCAAACAGGCATATATTGATGCTGTGAGCTCTGATATTGAGATAATCAGAAGTCCTGTGGGAATGCCTGGCCGGGCAATCCTTAGTAGTTTTATTACAAAAGTGCGCGAGGGGAAAAAACAACCAAAGAAATGTCCCTTTAAGTGCATAAAGACCTGCGATATTTCAAAGAGTCCGTATTGTATTATAATTGCGCTAATAAACGCTTTGAAAGGTAACTTTGAAAATGGTTATGCCTTTGCCGGAGCAAATGCCTTCAGGGCAACAAAAATATCATCGGTCAAAGAGATATTCCAATCATTAAAGTCAGAATACCTGGCCAGTAAATGATGATCAATAGGGAGCGGTCGTGACCGTTCCCTACAGTTTTTCCCTACGAATCCTTCCTCCAATCCTTTTTTTTAGTATTTTTGTCTGCTTATTTAGATTAATTCTAATTAACGGAATGGTTATTGTATCAAGTTTTGTGATACATGTAAATTGATTCATGACAAAAGAAAAATGGAAAAAGATCAGGATAAAATATTGAGTGATGTAACTACAGGCGAATATAAGTATGGATTTTATTCAGAGATTGACATGGATAGGATCCCCAAAGGCCTTAGTGAGGAGGTTGTTAGATTGATTTCTTCAAAAAAGGATGAGCCGGAATGGTTGCTCGAGTTCAGATTAAAATCATACCGCCATTGGCTGACAATGAAAATGCCGACCTGGCCGAATCTTAAGATTGCACCGATAAACTATCAGGATATTATATTCTATGCTGCACCAAAAGAGAGAAAAATCAACGGCAGTATTGATGACATCGATCCGGAACTAAGGAAAACATTCGACAAACTTGGTATTCCACTTTCGGAACAGAAACACCTCGCCGGAGTTGCAGTTGATGCTGTTATCGATAGTGTGTCAATCAAGACGACTTTCAAGGAAACTCTTGCAGAAATGGGTATTATCTTCTGTTCCTTCAGCGATGCAGTTAAAGAGTATCCCGACCTGGTAAAAAGATATATGGGCTCAGTGGTTCCATATACCGATAATTTCTTTGCCACTCTTAACTCAGCTGTATTCAGCGACGGATCATTCTGCTATATACCAAAAGGCGTAAGATGCCCGATGGAACTTTCTACTTATTTCAGAATTAATTCGGCAAATACAGGCCAGTTCGAACGAACACTTCTCATTGCCGATGAAGAAAGTTATGTCAGTTATCTTGAAGGCTGTACTGCTCCTTCGCGCGATGAAAACCAACTTCATGCCGCAATTGTTGAAATAGTCGCCGAAAAGAATGCCGAGGTTAAATACTCTACCGTCCAGAACTGGTATCCGGGTGATAAGGATGGGAAAGGCGGAGTTTATAATTTTGTTACAAAACGAGGGATGTGCAAGGGCGAAAATTCAAAGATCTCATGGACACAGATTGAAACCGGCTCTGCCATAACCTGGAAATATCCTTCCTGTATCCTGAGAGGAGATAATTCTACCGGTGAATTTTATTCAGTTGCAGTTACAAACAACCACCAGCAGGCCGATACAGGTACCAAAATGACTCATATTGGAAAAAACACAAAAAGCACTAGTCGTTTCAAAAGGAATTTCTGCAGGGAGAGGTCAGAACAGCTACCGTGGACTGGTTAAAGTTTTGAAAAATGCATCAGGTGCCAGGAACTATTCGCAATGTGATTCCCTGCTTCTTGGAGATAAATGCGGAGCTCATACATTTCCCTTATCTTGAAGTTGATAACTCGACAGCAATTGTGGAACATGAGGCAACAACATCAAAAATCGGGGAGGATCAGATCTTTTACTGCAATCAGAGAGGGATTTCCACTGAGGATGCAATTGGGCTTATTGTAAATGGATATGCACGCGAAGTAATTAATAAGCTGCCAATGGAATTTGCAGTTGAAGCACAAAAACTTCTTCAGATAAGTCTCGAGGGAAGTGTAGGATAGAATATAAAATTTAAACATTATTATATATATCATGCTGGTTATTAAGAATTTAAAAGCATCAATTGGAGGCAAAGAGTATTTTAAAGGGAATAAGTCTTGAAGTTAAACCCGGCGAGATTCATGCAATAATGGGACCGAACGGATCAGGGAAAAGTACTCTTGCAGCGGTTCTTGCCGGACGTGAATTCGTAGAAGTAACTGAAGGAACTGTAACATATCTTGGAAAGAATCTTCTTGAAATGGCACCTGAAGACCGGGCAAAAGAAGGAATATTCCTTGGATTTCAGTATCCGATTGAGATTCCGGGGGTAAGTATGGTGAATTTTATGAAGACTGCTGTTAATGAACATCGTAAGTACAAAGGACTTGAACCTCTTACCGCATCAGATTTTCTTAAGATGATGCGAGAAAAGAAAGAACTGGTGGAAATTGATTCCAAACTTGCCAACAGATCGGTAAATGAAGGATTTCTCAGGGGGGGAAAAGAAAAAGAATGAGATTTTCCAGATGGCTATGCTTGAACCACAACTGGCTATCCTTGATGAAACAGATTCAGGTCTTCGATATCGATGCTTTACGGATAGTGGCAAACGGCGTAAACAAACTTAAACATACCGATAATTCATTTATTGTAATAACTCATTACCAAAGGCTTCTCGATTATATTGTTCCTGATGTTGTTCATGTACTTTATGATGGAAGAATCGTAAAAACAGCAGGAAAGGAACTTGGCTTTTGAACTTGAAGAGAAAGGATATGACTGGATTAAAAAAGAGATTGAAAATAGTGTGGCATGATTGAAAAAACTGATATAACAGACAAATATCTGGGACTTTATAAAGATAATATTGAAAAGATTTCCGGGTAAATCCTCTCCTTTTATTAATTCTTTCAGAGCTGACGCTTTTGACAAATTCAGCAAGCTGGGAATTCCGACCAAAAAGAATGAGGCTTATAAATATACAAATCTCAATCTCTTCTTTGATCACGATTATGAAAACTATTTCATGCCCGTTGCCAAGGATTTTCTTGAAGCTGAGAAATTCCGTTGTGAGGTGACTGATCTTGATGCTCACGGAATTGTTCTGTTAAACGGATTTTATCCCACATTGAATGAAAAACTTGTACAATTGCCAAGTGGGGTATGGGTCGGAAGTCTCAATGAGGCAGCCATAAAATTTCCGGAAGTATTTCAGAAACATTTTGGCAAGTATGCAAAGAGTGAAACTGACGGACTTATTCATCTCAATACTGCTATGGCATCAGATGGAGTATTTGTATATATACCTGAAGGAGTGACTCTTACACGTCCGGTTCAGGTGGTAAACCTGGTACAGTCAGACGATGATATGTTCAATCAGCACAGGAACCTGATAGTAGCCGAAAAAAATTCAAACTTTTCAATCATTATCTGCGATCATACACTTTCACCAAAAAAGTTCCTGACAAATGCTGTCACTGAAGTCTATGTGGGAGAAAATGCTCATTTCGACATCATCAGGGTGCAGAATGAACATAATAATGCCTGTAAGATCACAAGTACCTTTATTCATCAGGAGAGAAACAGTGTTACTTCTTCAAATAATATAACACTTCACGGAGGTCTCATACGAAACAGTACTTATCATCACCTGGGGGGTGAAGGAGCTGAGAGTCATTCATACGGCTTGTTTCTTGCAGACAAATGGCAGCATGTCGATAACTTTGTAAATGTTGATCATGCATCGCCACATTGCACAAGCAATCAGTTGTTTAAAGGAGTTCTTGATGATATGTCAACAGGCGCCTTTAACGGCCGGATACTTGTTCGTCCCGATGCACAGGGTACTCTGGCTTACCAGAAAAATAACAATATTATTCTCACCGACGATGCAAAGATGGATACCAAACCACAACTGGAAATATTTGCCGATGATGTGAAATGCAGCCATGGTGCCACGATCGGACAGATAGATGAGGATGCTCTGTTTTATCTTCAATCACGTGGTATAAATAAGCGTGAAGCGCGGCTCATGCTTATGTTTGGGTTTGCACATGAAGTGATTCAGACATATAAAAATTGAACCTCTGCGTGAGAGGATGGATAATCTGGTAATGCAAAGACTGAAAGGTGAACTTTCAAGATGTGCAAGTTGCATGGTAAGATGCGGGTAAGCTTAGTTAATAATGAAAGATATAGCTGAAATAAGAGCGGATTTTCCGTTGCTGAAGCGTGAAGGTTTACGGCAAGCCACTCGTTTATTTTGATAATGGAGCAACAACCCAGAAACCTCAGCGTGTCATCGATGCGATGGACGAAGTTTACGCGTCATATAATGGAAACATACACCGGGGAGTGCATTATCTTAGTGATATGTCATCTGAAGCATACGAACAGGCACGTGAAAAGGTAAGGTCTTTCATAAATGCCGGAAAAAGGGAAGAGGTGATATTCACATCCGGTACAACAGGGTCGATAAACGGAATCGCCTTCTCATTCGGCGAACGATATATTAACCCGGGCGATGAGATCATTCTCAGCAGGCTGGAGCATCATGCAAATATTGTCCCCTGGCAGATGATGTGTCAGAGAAAAGGAGCTGTGATACGTGTAATCCCGATAAACGATAAAGGTGAAATAATCCTTGATGAATATTATAAGCTCCTCAGTCCCAAAACAAAGCTTGTTGCCGTTGCTCAGGCCTCAAATGCACTCGGTACAGTTCTTCCTCTCGAGAAGATTATCGGAGCTGCACATACAGCAAATGTGCCGTACTCGTAGATGGCGCTCAGGGTATTCAGCATGGAATTGCAGATATGGAAGCGATGGATGCCGATTTCTATGTTTTCTCGGGACATAAGATCTATGGACCCAACGGAATAGGGATATTATATGGAAAAGAGAAATGGCTTTCTGAACTGGACCCGTTTCAGGGGGGAGGCGATATGGTTGATAAAGTAACTTTTGAAAAAACAACATATAATGAGCTTCCGTTTAAATTTGAAGCCGGAACAATGAATTATCCTGCTGCTATTGGTCTGGCTGCAGCCCTCGATTATGTCTCCGGGATCGGGAGGGAAGATATTGCAGTAAGGGAGAAAGAACTTCTTGAATACGCCACCGAAAGACTATCGGCATATAGAAGGGGTGAAGATTTTCGGCACTTCTGAAAATAAAATTTCTACAATTTCATTCCATATTAAAAATATTCATCAGTACGATACCGGTATGATTCTTGATAAGATGGGTATTGCTGTCAGGACCGGAACGCATTGTGCCCAGCCTGTAATGGACCGTTATGGAATCGATGGCACAGTTCGTGCCTCTATGTGTTTTTATAATACTAAGGAAGAAATCGACAAGCTGGCTGATGGAATCGAAAAAGTAAAAATTATGTTTGCCTAGATATTATGACAATTAAGGAAGTACAGGATAATATTATTGATGAATTTTCTTTGTTTGACGACTGGATGGACAAATACAACCTTCTGATTGATCTCGGAAAGGAACTGCCTGTAATTGATCCCAGATATAAAGCAAAGGATTTTCTTATCGAAGGCTGTCAGTCGAAAGTTTGGCTCCATCCCGATTATGATGGAAAGCAGATCACTTTTACGGCCGACAGCGATGCAATAATTACAAGAGGAATTGTAGCTCTTCTGATAAAAGTTTTATCAAAAAGATCACCGGAAGAGATAATATCTTCCGATCTTTACTTTATAGATAAAATCGGATTGAGACAAAATCTCTCTCCGACACGTTCAAATGGATTACTTTCGATGGTACGTCAGATGAAGCTGTATGCTATGGCATTTAACTGCAATAAACAAATAGCAAAATGGATCCGACTGAACAACTGGAAATTGAAACAAGAATAGGAGAAGTACTCAGAAGTATTTATGATCCGGAAATTCCGGTGAATATATATGACCTTGGATTAATATATGAGATTAATATTGATGATGAGCATGTTGCACATATCACAATGACGCTTACCGCACCTAACTGCCCGATGGTTGATGAACTGCTCGAAGAGGTGAAATACAAAGTCGGAGGAACACGAGGCGTGAAAGATTGTGATCTGAAGCTTACTTTCAATCCCCCATGGGATAAAAGCATGCTCAGCGAGGAAGCAAAGCTTGAACTCGGATTTCTCTAAACTCTAATATATGGATACTTCAACTGTTAAAACCACTTCCATACTCATAAAGGAGTATGCAAGAGAAGTAGGCTTTGATATCTGTGCCATAGCCCGCACAAGACCACTCGAGGAACATAAGCCAGTAATAAAGAATTGGGTTGCCGGAGGTATGAATGGCGATATGGCATATCTTGGTCAGCATGTGACCAAAAGGACTGACCCAGGACTCCTGTTCCCTGGCGCCAGATCAATTATTGTCACGGGGCTGAATTATTATCCCGGCAGGGTCCAGGGCGGAAATGGCGTTCCCGTTATCTCAAGATACGCCTACGGAGTCAATTATCATAGAGTTATTAAAAGCAGGCTCAATAAGATCTTAACTTTTCTAAGAAGCATTCAACCGGAAATCAACGGAAAAGCCTTTGTAGATACCGCTCCCCTTCTTGAGAAAGCGTGGGGTAAAGAAGCGGGACTTGGCTGGCCCGGGAAAAATTCTCTTCTGATTAATAGGGACATCGGATCATTTTTCTTCCTGGGAATACTTATTGTGGATATTGATCTGGACTACGATAAACCTGCTGAAGAAGATTATTGTGGAAACTGCAACAATTGCATTGAATCCTGCCCCACAGGCGCCATTAACGGCAACCGGACAATTGATGTAAGGAAATGTATTGCATATCAGACTCTGGAAGCAAAATCCCGGATTCCCGAAGAAATTATTATGAAGCTGGAGGGCAGAATATTTGGCTGTGACAGATGTCAGGAGGTATGTCCGTGGAATAAAGATGCCAGGCCACACACAGTATCAGAATTTAACCTGCCTGAAGAGGTTGAACGTATGAGTGCTGAAGAATGGAAAAACCTTACCAGGAAGGATTATAAACGATTATTCAAAGATTCAGCTATCGGTCGCAGATCATATTGCCGGTTTATGGATAATATCGAAGCCGCATTATCTGCGAAGTGATATCATTTATCCTCTATTATAGTAACTACTATTTCCCTTTTGTCACACGGCCCGTCAAATTCACATAAGAATATATTTTGCCAGGTTGATAGTCCCGGCTCATAATTTATTATCGGGATAGTCTCTGAAGCTCCTACTAATCCGGCCTTTAAATGAGCATCTCCGTTGTTGTCCTTGCGGTCGTGTTCCCAAATGCCCTGAGGGAATAAGCTTCCTGAGCAGAGAGATCACATCATTCTGAACCGACTGATCCCAGTTTTCCTGTATCATTATTGCAGCCGTTGATCCCCGTGCATAAATTGAGGCGATTCCTGTTTTGACCTTGCTCAGCTTTATGAGCGATACAACATCAGCGGTTATGTCATATAAGCCGTTCTGGTGGTCGGTTCTGATTGTAATGGTTTTTTGCATAGATCAGGTTTTAAATATTAATTTTATTCGCTCATCTTCCTCAACCTCAACCTTAACCTTAAACTTCTATAAAATTACCACTTGTTTTTTTACCTTGCTATGAAATTGGCGTCTTTATAATAACAAAAAATAAGCGTTTATATTTTGATAGATCTTAACTTAATAGAACAATGCAGGGGAGGAAATTTCAACAATTTCCGCAAACTGGTAGAAGAAACCTCCCCGTTTGCCTACTCGGTGGCTTTCAGAATGCTCGGTGATGACGATCAGGCAAAAGATATTGTTCAGGAAACAATGATTACAATCTGGCAGAAACTTAGTAAAATAAAATCTGCAGAAGTTTATAAAACATGGCTATACAGAATTGTTGTAAATAAATGTTACGATCAGATGAGAAAAAGGAAAAGAAACCCGGAGTATGTTGTTGATGAAAGGACCTGGGCATTGCTTTCTGACTCTCTTTCTCAGTTACCAGGCACTTCTCTTGAAAACGAGGAGTTGTCAGGAATAATTACAGCCCTTACAGAAAAACTTAGTTCCAGGCAAAAAGCTGTTTTCGTTCTGTGCGATCTTGAGGGAATGACAAATGATGAAGTTTCTGAGATTACCGGAATAAACAAATCCGCTGTGAAGGCAAACTTGTATCACGCCAGGAAAAGTATTTCTGAAAAATTAGAAAAATATTTAAATGTATGAATCAGGAAAGCGAAAAATATAGAAAGTTGGTGGGGATACTCAGAAATTCGACGCCATATCTGAGTTCTACAGCTGATATCGAGAGGGAAGTAATCAGAAGGATACAAAAGAAATCCTCATTCTTAACCGCAGTTTCAGAGTCAGTGGAATTTGTGTTCGGATGGGTATACATAGGATGGGTAAGAAGAAGTCTTATTACACTCTCCGTAGCCCTGGTGTTGGTTTTTATGTATCAGCAGGGTACCATACTCAAAAGAATCGATATTCTGAGCAGACAAATAGTTATTAAAGAAAATGCCGGCACTTCCATTTCCGCCGGAGAGATTGAGAAATTATTGACGATTTATAAAAACTCCGGTAACAAATTCCCTTCAGGGTCAATCGATTTTTCGGAGAAGCAGATCGATGATCTCATTAAATCGGTGAATGAGCTCAGGAGCAAGTATAAGGATCTTGAAAATCTTATAAACAACGATCCCGAGCTTCAGAAATTAATAGAACAAAAGCTTATTGAAAATGATCGAACAAAAATAAATCTTTAATGCTATGAGAAGGAATTCAATTAAACTGGTTGTTTCACTGATAATTATGTTTATTGTGTCATGCAATGAACCCGAAACGGTTGTCATAAATTTTGTTCATCGCGACGGATCTGTTACCAGGAGAATACAAATGAAAAGCAATGAGGCTGATCACCTGAAGAGATTTAGGAATTCGGATTTACAGGTGCAGTTTGATAATACCTGGACTGTAAAGGATTCTGTAGAGATAAATGAGAAAGGAGATACAACCTGGGTCAGGAGTGCAGAAAAACTATTTAAAAATGTTGAAGAAATAAATCTGGCATACAAATCAGATTCTGGTCCGGATAGTGAGGTTAGACGTCATGCTGATTTTAAGAAGACCTTCAAATGGTTCAATACCGAATACCGCTTTTCTGAGACAATTGATAAAAAACTATCCTTCGGTTACTCTGTTAAAGATTTTCTCAATAATGAAGAGCTTATGTTTTACTATGCTCCGGAGGCGGTGAAAGAGTCAAAAAAGGATGGCAGCGACAGCCTGAAATACAAGGCACTGGAAGATACCATAAATCATAAAACAGATTTATGGCTTTCAAAAACAATAGTTGCAGAATGGATTGAAGAGTTTTCAAGACTTGTTTCAACCAAATCATCTGATATTTCAAAAGACTCCCTCAAATCCAAAGAAGATGAACTTATTAATATTATAGGCACACTAGGCGTGAATTTCGATAGTTTATGGACTAATGGTATAACTTTGAAAAAAATGATTGGTGCAGATAATGCTTTGAAATACAAGGCGGAAGCTGACACCGCTCTTGAACATGTGACCAAAAATCTGCTACTGAATTTCAGAGACTATTCGATACAAACTGTGATGCCGGGTAAACTGGTTAACACAAACGGATATATCGACAGCGCTCAGGTTCTGCTGTGGCCTGTCAGTTCCGACTTTTTTTTAACAGAACCCTACGAGATGTGGGCTGTCTCCAGAATTCCAAATATTTGGGCATGGATTGTTTCAGGCATCTTCCTTGTATTTGTATCAGCAGGGGTGATTGTAAGGATAATAAAAAAGGACTGAATAAATCCAGTCCTTTTTAAACCATTAACTAAATAATTATCGGGTATAATCCTTTAACATCAGCATGAGTTTCTGACGTGTAAAGAATATTCTGCTTTTAACTGTACCAATTTTTAATCCCAGTTCGTCAGCTATCTCTTTATACTTATAACCCTCGATATGCATCATAAATGGAATTCTGAATTCATCACTTAATGACTCTATGGCATGTTCTATTTCACCTTCTGCATATTTTGATTCAGGCGAAATAAATCCTTTGTCGTGCGGCTGATTAATATAAAAGAGATCCTGAGTGCCGTCTATAATTGTATTTTCTTTTACATTTCGTCTGTAATTATTGATAAAGGTATTTTTCATTATGGTAAATACCCATGCCTTAAGGTTGGTGTAATCAACAAACTTATCTTTGTATGTAATAGCTTTCAGGTATGTATCCTGGACTAAATCCAGAGCGCTGTCACGATCCGAAGTCAGACTCATAGCAAAGCGCTGCAGATTTGTCTTCATCTCAATCAGGCTATTATTAAATTCGTACTGTGTCATAGTTCTAAGTTTTTATTGTTGAACAAATCTTCCCCAAATGTACAAACAAAAAAGGATAATCAAATCTTAATATCTTAAAATATTCAAATTTATTGAAAAAAAGTAACACACATTTATATAAATTAGAATATCAGATATATAATCGCCAGTTTCTAAATCTCTTATACAATGAAATCCTTTCTGGTATCTTTTAATCGATCCTTGTTTTTGGCAAATGAGTTTACTCTTAAACTGATCCTTGACAAATGTAAATCTTATAGAAAACAGCCGGATTAATATTTGATTAAGGTTTGATTAAGGATCAATTAAGATTCTGTTATCCTTTATTATGATTTATTTGTTCAAGTTTTGTAATTTTAAGAAAAAATGAGATGGATTTTCATATTAAACTGAGTAACGGACAGATTCTCAAAGGAATGATCAAGAGTCCCGGCGAAAAAACCAGGGCGGTAATTATTCTTGTACACGGACTCGGAGAACATGTACAACGGTATTTATATTGGGCTGAATTATTTAAAAAAGAAGGGATCGGATTCATCGCCATGGATCTTCCCGGGCATGGCCGTTCCCAGGGCAGGAGGGGAAACATAAGCAGTTTCGCACTCCCCCGGGAAATGCTTGACATACTCCTGACAACAGCTGTCAGGACTTTTCCGGGTTGCCCTGTATATATATATGGACATAGTCTGGGTGGAGGAATCGTCCTTGATTATCTATTGAGAAAGAATCCCGGGATTAAAGGCGCAATTGTGACCTCGCCATGGTTGCGTTTGACATTTCAGCCGGCAAAGAGTAAAATTATACTGGCGTCTGTAATGAAGAATCTGCTGCCCGGACTTAT
Organism: uncultured Bacteroidales bacterium; assembly: GCA_963792925.1. Classification (GTDB taxonomy): domain Bacteria; phylum Bacteroidota; class Bacteroidia; order Bacteroidales; family VadinHA17; genus LD21. The sequence continues at coordinate 443,761 of CAWBYC010000008.1, forward strand.
ACAACCTTCAGGTCTTAATGTTAGTCACATATCACACGATAAGTCGGAGGTTGAAAAATATAACACCGACCCGTTAGTACATGGTAAAATCTCAGTCGGTCTTTTTTCGGGGGCGATGTCGGCAGCAAAATATTCACTTGCTCACGCGTCTGAACTTAAAATTCCCACACTCCTTCTTCATGGCAGCGACGATAAGTTAACTTCACCGGAAGCCAGCCGTGAATTTGCCGGCAAAACTAATATGGTCGAACTGAAGATCTGGGATGGTGGTTTTCATGAATTGCACAATGAACCGTTTAAAGGTGAAGTTTTTAAGTATATTATGAACTGGATTAATCGAAACTAAAGATTTCGGATTGCGGATTTTGGATTGCGGATTGAAGAAAAATCCGACATCCGACAAATCTGAAATCGACAATCCGAAATCCTAATCAAATTATGGAATTAAGAACCACCTTCTCCATTGAGCCTTCACCGGTAAAGATCACCTATAATGACAGGGTGTTCTTCATTGGCTCCTGTTTTGCATCAAATATGGGATCCCAAATGGAACTGGGACATATGCCTGTTATGATCAACCCTGCAGGTGCTGTTTTTAATCCTGTTTCAGTCTGCAATACCCTAGATTTAATAACCGGCAATAAACAGTTTTTCTCCGAAGATCTTCATTTTAATAATGGCAGTTGGCTGAGTTTTTTTCATTATACTGACTTCTCATCTGAAGACCCTGCTGCCGTACTTGAAAAGATCAACACCAGGACAAGGGAAGCTTCAGATTTTATCAGAGATTCGAAATTTTTATTCGTGACATTCGGAACCGCCAGAGTTTACATTTTTAAGAAATCACGACAGATTGTTTCAAATTGCCATAAAATACCCTCGGCACAATTTGAATCAAAACTGCTTTCAGTTGACGAAATAGTCACATTGTGGGAAGCTCAGCTGGATAAGCTTCAATTACTTTATCCGCAGTTGAATATAGTTTTTACGGTTAGCCCGATACGGCATTGGAAGGATGGGGCACATGGAAATCAGGTCAGTAAATCAGTTTTGTTTCTTGCCATTGAAGAATTGCTTAAACATAAATCTGCTCCTAAATACTTTCCGGCATATGAGCTTGTAATGGACGATCTGAGGGATTACCGGTTCTACAATGATGATATGCTGCATCCTACTTCTCAGGCAATAAACTATATATGGGAGGCTTTTGCTGCATGTTATCTTGAAGATGGAACTCTGGAAAACTGGAAAGAGGCTTTAAATATTTCAAAGGCATTCAATCATCGTATTAAAGCAGAATCAGGTGATAAACTCAAACTATTTGCAGATAAGATACTTAGACAAATATCCACTCTGAAATTAAAAGTACCTGCAATCGACCTTTCCCGCGAAGAGGAGTATTTTCTAAAAATGAGAAAGATAGAATAATCTGTATACCAGGTTATTGTGAAATATTTCTCAAATTCATTCCCGATTTGACAATCTTTATCCAAAATTCTGTACCATAAATCCTCCGAACAATTAGTCAGATTTTGTTGTTCCTACACTTAAAACCTAAACATGAAGAAATGCTTGCTCTTGCTAACTATCATATTATCAATATTTACGACGCTATATGGACAACGGAATTCCGGAATTATAAATGGCAGGGTATTTAATTCAAAAAGCAATGAAGGCGTCCCTTTCGCAACTGTTCAGATATGGGGAACCACAACAGGAACTGTAACGGATGCTGATGGCCGGTTCTCTCTAAGCAATCTGAAACCTGGATATGCAGAACTAAGAGTCTCTTCAATTGGATTTAAGCCGTATATTTCAAGTGCAGTAATGGTTACCAACAGCCATCCTGTTGATGTAGATATCCCGCTTGAGGAAGCGGAAATAAATGTAGGAGAGGTAGTTATCAAAGCTTCGCCTTTTACCAAAAAAATAGAAACGCCGGTTTCCGTCAGAATTATCGGGATAGATGAAATAGAAAAAAACCCGGGTGGCAACCGTGATATTTCGAAAGTTATCCAGTCATATCCGGGGGTGGCATCAACTCCGGCATACAGAAATGATGTTATAGTAAGAGGAGGGGGCCCGAATGAGAACAGATTCTACATTGATAATATCGAGATTCCTTATCTTAATCATTTTTCCACTCAGGGCTCATCAGGCGGCCCTGTAGGGATCTTAAACGTTGACTTTGTTCAATCTGTGGATTTTCTCTCTGGTGCTTTCCCTGCTGCAAAGGGTAATGCCTTAAGCTCCATTTTGAATTTCACCTTTATCGACGGGAACAAGGAGAAAATGAAATACAGGGCAACCGTTGGTGCATCAGACCTCGGGCTTACTCTTAACGGGCCTACAGGATCACGAAGCAGTATTCTTCTTTCCATCCGCAGATCATACCTGCAATTCCTCTTCAGTGCATTGAAATTGCCATTCCTTCCAACCTACACTGACTTTCAGCTGAAGTATAAAATACGTCTCGACTCGAAAAATGAACTCACAGTAATCGGGCTTGGGGCTAAAGATGATTTCAAATTAAACCTGAAAGCAAATTCTACTGAATATCAAAGATATATACTTGATTTCCTGCCTGTCCAGGAACAGTACAGTTACGTATTTGGACTGGTTTTAAAACATTACAGGCCAAATGGATACGACACATGGGTCGTCAGCAGGAATTATCTGAATAACCTTCAATACAAATATCTCGGAAATGTACAGGCAGATACCAACAAATTGCTTGATTATCTCTCTGGTGAAGGTGAATTAAAAATCCGCTACGACCATACGATCATTGGTGAAAAGGGTCTGAGATTAAGCTATGGAGCAGGATATGAATATGCTCATTACCGGAATTCTACTTACAGAAAGACATTTATTGATGGTCTGGAAAATGAACTAAGCTATGATACTAATCTGAAAATAGGGAAATACAGTATTTACGGGCAAGCCGGGAAATCATATTTTGATGAGAAGCTGAGCCTTTCATTTGGAATAAGAACCGATATAACTTCGTATTCATCGTCTATGTCAAATCCGCTCGGGCAGTTGTCGCCAAGGTTGTCGGCATCTTATCGTATAACGGGAAAACTGAATGTGAATTTCAGCATAGGCAGATACTATCAGCTTCCTCCATATACGGCAATGGGCTATTCTGATCAGAGCGGGATATTTATAAATAAACAGAATAACCTTAAGTATATTGCTGCAGATCATCTTGTAGCCGGGTTGGAGCTGATACCTTCCGAAAACATGCAGTTCACTGTAGAAGGATTTTACAAGAATTATTCACATTACCCGTTTTCAGTGAAAGATGCAGTGCCTCTTTCCAGCAAGAGTGCCGAGTATGGTATTTTCGGAGATGAAGAACTGGTTTCTGTCTCAAAAGGCCGTGCATATGGTTTTGAAATTCTTGGCAGGCTCAAAGAATTCAGAAAGGTCAATCTTGTATTTTCATATACATATGTACGAAGTGAGTTCAGAGGGCCTGATTCGAGGTGGATATCCTCATCCTGGGATAACAAGCATCTGTTCAGTCTCACAGCTACAAAGGATTTTCTTCATAACTGGGATATAGGTCTTAAATGGAGGTTTGTGGGCGGTGCGCCTTATACTCCCTTTGATATGGAAAAATCTTCTTACAAGGCGGCATGGGATCTTCAGGGACAAGGATATCTCGATTATTCAAAGTTCAACACACTACGGCTTAAAGCGTTTCACCAGCTAGATCTCAGGATCGATAAAGAGTATTTCTTCTCAGGTTGGTCTCTTATGCTATACGTGGATATTCAGAATGTTTATAATTTCAAAGCCGATCAGCCACCTTTGCTGATAAGAGTATCCGATGATAATAAGCTTCCTGTTACAGATCCTGAAAACTCTGCAAAATATAGCCTTAAATATATTAAAAATCAATCAGGGACTGTATTACCAACCATAGGGATAATAGTAGAATTCTAAACAGGTATATTGGCTTCTGACCTGTTTTAGTTGAATGGAAAGAGTTTATTTATCTCTCAGGCAATAGCCTCTATAGCTTTAATAAAATCGGCCGGATTTCTGGTCATCTGCAGCTTATCATACGATTTTTTTGTTGCAAACTCTTCGGGAGAATCGGTCAGAATGATCTTCTTTATCATAAGCGATTTTCCTATGCTGCTGAAATAGCCGATTTTTTTTTCGGCGAAATCAAAAGCACTTGAATTGACAACCAGGTAGTCAAATGGCTTAATTTTATGCATCTCAATCACTTCTGAGGCAGGGAGTATGCCTCCGGTAAATATAACATCAAAACCGCGTTTCTTAAGTGCATATTTGTAAAACAGGAAATTATTGTCAGTCAGATTATCAGAGGTATTTATCATAGCTACAGCAGGACGTGATTTGCCGTTCACAGGTTTCAGCAGATTATCTTCAATGATGATTATCTGCTTTATGGTGTTTCTGACAAATTGTTCCTGGGCTCTTGATAAACTGCCTGTCTGCCAGAGGATTCTGGCTTTTTCGAGCAATGGATAAAGATAACGTGAATAAGCATCTTCGATTCCCTGATGTTTTATGAACGGAGAAAGCGCATCCTTAAACATGGTTTCATTAAACCGTATCGCCGACATAAGTATTTTTCCGGGTTGAAAATTCTGATCAAGATCGTCATGCTTACTGCTTACTGTCATCACCTGCTGCGTAAGCTCATCTTCATCGAGCTTTGCGATTTTGGATATTTTCAGGCCATTCCGGTTCAGATACGCGACATTAAGGATTTTTTTAAGTTCAGATTCGCTGTAAGTTCTTATATTTGAATCAGTTCTGTCGGGTTCCAGTATTTTATACCTCTTCTCCCAAATCCTTATCGTGTGAGCTTTAATGCCTGAGAAATTCTCCAGATCTTTTATTGAAAATACATTTACCCCGTCTTCCATAGATCTATTGATAATAATTTTAACACCAGATCATTATTATATTAGAACTAAACAATCTTGTATGTAGATTGTTTATTCAAAACTAAATAAGATATACTCTGATTATTTATTCTGCTGAATGTTTCCCCATAAATCCCCAACAAGATGCAAAAGTAATGTTTTTATAGTTATTCAGACTGTTCAACCATTATTTTTTTAACTACTCTTATTCCGTCGCTGAAGATTATTGTGACAAGGTACATGCCACGTTTGGGGCTTTGGAGTGAAATTTTTATCACTTGCTGTGGTTCATTATACTGAGACCTGTAGACATCCTGTCCAATTATATTTGTGATTGTAATTAACGAGATATCCTTGTTGGTTTTTATTGTGAATCTATTGTTCCTTACCGGAACCGGATAAATACTGATTTTAGTATTTGTTGTTTCCTTCAGATATGTTTGCTGAGCGGTGTTTTTTGCAACGTTCATTCTGACCCTGAAGGGTCAAAGTAATAATTAATAAGAAAAAGAAAATGGGTAGATTTTTCTTCATACACTCTGGTTTGTTAATTCTTATCAAATATTGTGCTAAAGTTAATAAATTTTTAGAAAAAGTGTTCTAAAAGCAAATTTGCTTTATTTAGATCGTCAGGAGTATCAATTCCTATACTCTCCCATTTTGTTAATGCAGTTCTGATATGATATCCGTTTTCAATCCATCTGTTCTGTTCAAGAGATTCGGTCGTTTCGAGATAGCTGCATGGCAAAAGTGTTATCTTTTTCAGTGTCTTTGTCCTGTAAGCATAAAGTCCGATATGTTTGTAATAGACATTATTCTGCGACCATGCTGTTTTTTCAAGATCTCTGATAAATGGTATGGCTGCACGGCTGAAATAAATTGCATCGCCTTTAGAATCAATTATAACCTTTGGTTGATTTGGGTTGAATATATCTTCTCCTGATTCAGTTTTTCTTATCAGTGTGGCGATGTCAACAACTTCATCCTCAAAACAGTCCATAAGCAACGCGATCTGTTCCGGCATAATGAATGGTTCATCTCCCTGTATATTGATTACGATATCCACATTTTCATTAGTTTCATCGTTTATCCTGGTAACAGCTTCAGCACAGCGGTCGGTTCCGCTCTGATGAACCGGAGAAGTCATCACCGCCTTTCCTCCAAAGGAAATAACTGTATCGTAGATCCTTTCATCATCAGTTGCGACATACACCAGACTCAGAATTTTTTTTGCCTGCTCGTAAACTCTTTGAATCATGGGTTTGTTACCAATCAGTACCAAAGGTTTTCCCGGAAACCTGGAAGATGCATACCTGGCCGGTATAATTCCCGCAAATTGATGAGATGCCGATTTTTTCATGTTGCGAATTTACTAAAAATGCATTTCCCAATGTTTTAAAAAAACCTTAAATTCGCAGGATTGTTAAAATGGAAATGAAAGATCTGCAAAATATTAAACAAAGATTTGGAATAATTGGTAACGACGAGGGTCTAAACAGGGCCATTGATATAGCTGTTCAGGTTGCCCCTACGGATCTTTCCGTCCTTATTACCGGTGAAAGCGGAACAGGAAAAGAAATTTTTCCGCAGGTTATCCACAGTTACAGTACACGGAAACATGGTCAGTATATTGCCGTAAACTGCGGTGCAATACCAGAAGGTACGATAGATTCTGAGCTCTTTGGACATGAAAAAGGTTCTTTCACCGGGGCTTCCGACAGCAGGAAAGGGTATTTCGAGGTTGCTGACGGGGGTACAATTTTTCTTGATGAAGTTGCCGAATTGCCTTTATCAACCCAGGTTCGGCTGCTCAGGGTTCTGGAAACAGGTGAATTTATACGTGTCGGATCCTCAAAGGTTCAGAAGACAAATGTAAGAGTTATTGCTGCCAGCAATGTTGAAGTTCCGCGTGCAATAGATATAGGCAAGTTCAGGGAAGACCTGTTCTACAGGCTTAACACAGTCCCTATAAAAGTGCCGGCCCTGAGGGAAAGGGGAGAGGATATTTTTCTTCTATTCAGGAAATTTGCCGTAGATTTTGCTGAAAAATACAGAATGCCGGCAATACGGCTCGACTCCGATGCCAAAAACTTACTGCTTAATTATTCCTGGCCAGGGAATGTCAGGCAGCTTAAAAATATCACCGAACAGATCTCCATAATTGAAAACGAAAGAGAAATCGGTGCATCAAATATCCGCACTTATCTACCCGACTATGGAGGTGTTAAACTCCCTGCTATAATTAAAAAGGAAGACGAAAAATCATTTTCTTCGGAGAGGGAAATATTGTACAAGATACTTTTCGAGATGAAAAGTGACATGAACGATCTGAAAAAGCTTGTTTTTGATCTTATCCGCCGCGGAGAAATTGATGTTAATTTCCATGAATCAAATTCAAGAGCTCTCAAGAATCTTTTCAGAGAGGCTAAAGAAGAAACAAATAATCACGAAGAAACAGAATCCCAAAACGGAGAATTCCCTGTTCATAAAACCATGAATAACATACAGGATACGGAAGAGATAATTGAAGAATCGCTTTCTCTTGCTGATAAAGAGGTTGAGATGATAAAGAAGGCACTGGGAAAATATAATGGAAAACGAAAAATGGCTGCCGGCGAACTTGGAATATCAGAACGGACCCTTTACAGAAAGATAAAAGAGTATGGAATCGAATCATAATCCAAAAGCAAATTTAATAAAATACAGGATTTCAGTTGTCATACTTGCAGCCATAATATCATTATTTTCAGGCTGTAAAGTAACATACTCATTCTCCGGAGCAAGCACTACGGGACTGAAGACATTCAGTGTGGTTTATTTTCAAAACAGGGCTCCGTTGGTCCAGCCTGGTCTGAGCCAGGTTCTCACAGATGCACTCATCGATAAGTGCAAAGCCCAGACTAGCCTGAAGTATGTAACCTCAACCGGCGATGCTGATTTTGCCGGAGAGATAAGCGATTATAATACGCGGCCCCTGACAGTTGCAGCAGATGCTCAGGCTGCTACAAACAGATTCACAATTTCAGTTAAGGTTAAATTTACCAATACAGTAAACTCCGATCTGAGTTTTGAACAGACATTTTCAAGATATGAAGATTACAACAGCAATCTCGATCTGAGCGCTGTTGAAAAAGAGCTCTCCGACAAGATAGTCGAGATGCTCGTTGAGGATATTTTCAATCAGGCTTTCGTCAATTGGTAAGCAGATGAACAGGAATGATTTTTTAGATATGATCAGTAATCCCGGACCATTAAACCGTCAGATGATCGGAGAGATTTATGAGCTGATCGATATTTTCCCGTATTTCCAGAGCGCTCATTTATTGCTTCTTAAGGGATTATATTCCAACTCGGATGTCAAATTTGAAAATCAACTCAAAAATTCTGCAATACATATCGGCGACAGGGAAGTTTTGTATTGGCTTCTGAATAAAAAGACTGAGGCCTCTTCTCAGGTCGGTGAGAACTTCAGAGTCACCTGCATCAGAATCAGAAATGTTACTGAACAGAAGCTGCTGACGAAGAATCAGAAACTTATATCCTGAAGAAGATACCAATTCTCAACAGACTGTCATTGAAACTGCAAGGAACAACGAGCTGATCACAGGTGATGATTCTGATCTGCTGGAACTTGATCTTGGAGAGGATAAGGCAATAGATTTTTTTGAAAATGAAACAGAAGCATCCCCGGCTGAGAAAAAAATCACCAGGCAACTGCAGTCAGAACTCATAGATAAATTTATAATCGCTAATCCGAGGATCGAACCTCAGAAAGACAAAGGATATCGGCCGGATGTTGATATCTCGAAGCCGTTCACCGAGGAAGCAGAAGGTCTGGTAACTGAAACACTCGCAAAAATTTATGTCGCTCAGGGTTATTACTCGAAGGCAATTGATATTTATGAAAAATTAAGTTTGAAGTTTCCGGAAAAAAGCAGTTACTTTGCGTCTCAAATTGAAAAAGTTAAAGAATATATAAAAAAGTGAACAGATGGGAATTTATATTTTTGTTTCAGTATTAGTTATTATAGCATGTGTTCTTCAGATTCTGATTGTTTTGGTGCAGAATTCAAAGGGTGGTGGTCTGGCTGCTAATTTTACATCTACAGGTCAGTCAATGGGTGTTCGCAAAACAGCTGATTTTCTTGAAAAATCAACATGGACACTGGCAGGCGCTATTCTTATTCTCTGTGTGGTTGCAACGGCTTCCATCCCTCGTGGCAGTGTTGCAGGACATTCGAGAATTGAAGAAGCAGATTAAGAATACCGTTGATCCCAATGCAATTCCAACTCTACCGACAGCCGTACCCCCCGCAACTACTACTCCATCAGGAGGAGGTAGAGATTCCGGCAAATAGGTTGTATTAGAATAATCTCAACAGTGTCAGTTTGTCACAACTGACACTTTTTTTATTTATGAACGCTGAAACAGTTTACAACTAAAATTTCATATATGTCAATAATTCAATATAAAACTGAAAATACAAAATGGCATTTTTTTCAATCTGGCATGGAATATGCTCAGATGCAAGTCGGAAAATGATGTTTAACTTTAAAACTAGATAAAAATGGCACAATTAAAAGGAAAAATTTTGGCAGGCAAGGTTCTTGTGAAACCTAATGAAGCTGAAGAAAAAACCGCAAGTGGAATAATTATACCTGATTCCGCAAAAGAAAAACCTCGTCAGGGCAAAGTAATTCTTGTTGGAGCAGCAAAGAAAGACGAAGAGATGGAAGTAAAGAAGGGTGACATTGTTCTTTATGGCAAATATGCCGGACAGGAACTGACCATCGATGGTGATGATTATCTTCTTGTTTCACAGACAGATATCCTTTTTATAGCTTAATTTTCAGCAAATTTTTAAAAATCATATTGATATGGCAAAAGAGATTAAATTTAATATTGATGCACGTGCTCTTCTTAAAGAAGGCGTTGATCAGCTGGCTGATGCAGTGAAAGTAACACTGGGACCAAAAGGTCGTCATGTAGTACTCGAAAAAAAATATGGTGCTCCACAGATCACAAAAGATGGAGTGACAGTTGCTAAAGACATCGAACTTTCCGACCCTTACAGGAACATGGGTGCTCAGATGGTTAAAGAAGTTGCATCAAAAACCGGTGATATTGCCGGTGATGGTACTACAACTGCTACCGTACTTGCACAATCAATTATTAATGTGGGTTTGAAAAATATAACTGCAGGTGCAAATCCAATGGATATCAAAAGAGGTATTGACAAAGCTGTTGAGGCAGTTGTTAAAAACCTTGCAAAACAGGCTCAGGTAATCGGCGATGATCTTAAGAAGATTGAACAGGTTGCAAGAGTTTCTGCGAATGATGATGAAGAGATTGGAAGACTTATAGCAGAAGCTATGGGTAAAGTTCATAAAGAAGGAGTCATTACAGTTGAAGAATCAAAAGGAACTACCACTTCTGTAGAAGTTGTTGAAGGAATGCAGTTCGACCGTGGTTATATCTCAGCATATTTTGTAACAAATGCAGAGAAAATGGAAGCCGATCTTGAAAATCCATACATCCTCATCTACGACAAAAAAGTTTCAACAATGAAGGATATGCTTCCTGTTCTTGAAGCTACCGCTCAGACCGGACGTCCTTTGTTAATTATTTCTGAAGATGTTGAAGGTGAAGCTCTGGCTACTCTTGTTGTGAACCGTCTTCGCGGCTCCCTCAGAGTATGTGCAGTGAAAGCTCCCGGATTCGGCGACAGAAGAAAAGAGATGCTTGAAGATATCGCTATTCTAACCGGCGGAACAGTTATTTCAGAGGAGAAAGGCCTGAAACTCGAGCACACAACACTCGATATGCTTGGCACAGCTGAAAAAATTACCGTTAACAAAGAGAATACAACTATCGTAAACGGTGCCGGCGACAAAGATATGATCAAGGCCCGCGTTGCTCAGATCAGACAACAGATGAGTACCACAACTTCCGATTATGACAAGGAAAAACTACAGGAACGTCTTGCAAAACTTGCTGGCGGAGTAGCTGTTCTTTATATCGGTGCTGCTTCTGAAGTTGAAATGAAAGAGAAGAAAGACAGAGTCGATGATTCACTTCATGCCACACGTGCTGCTATTGAAGAAGGTATTGTGCCTGGTGGTGGTGTTGCTTACATCCGTGCACAGTCTGCTCTCGAAGGTCTTAAAGGCGACAATGATGATCAGACAACAGGTATTGAAATCGTTAGACGTGCTATTGAAGAACCATTACGTCAGATAGCTGTCAATGCCGGAAAAGAAGGCGCTGTTGTTGCACAGAATGTAAAGGCTGGCAAGGGTGACTATGGTTACAATGCCCAGACCGATAAATACGAGAAACTTTATGCAAGCGGCGTAATTGACCCTGCTAAGGTAACCCGTGTTGCTCTCGAAAATGCTGCTTCAGTTGCCGGTATGTTCCTTACTACCGAAGCAGTTATTGTTGAGCTGAAAGAAGATTCACCTGCAGGTCCTCCACAGGGTATGGGTGGCGGAATGCCGGGTATGATGTAAGATTTCTAAATTTAAATACTTGCAGAGACAGGCCAACCGACCTGTCTTTGTTTTTTATCTCCACCTTTACATTTCGGATTTCGGATTTTTGATTTCGGATTTTCATTCCGCAATCGACAATCCGCAATCCGTAATTTTATATATTTGCACCTGATTTAAAGCATGCTCGTTTAATGAATAATATCCGGAATTTCTGCATTATAGCTCATATTGATCACGGGAAAAGCACCCTGGCCGACCGTTTACTGGAAAAGACAAATACCATTACCGAACGGGATTACCAGGCCCAGATCCTCGATGACATGGATCTCGAGAGGGAGAGAGGCATAACCATAAAGAGCCATGCAATCCAGATGGAGTATTTTCATGAAGGCGAAAAATTTATTCTTAACCTTATTGACACTCCCGGACATGTCGATTTCTCATATGAAGTTTCCAGGTCAATCGCTGCATGCGAAGGCGCACTGCTGGTAATTGATGCTACCCAGGGGATTCAGGCGCAGACTATTTCAAACCTTTACATGGCAATTGAGCATAACCTTGAAATTATACCTGTGCTCAATAAAATGGACATGGCGAGTGCGATGCCCGAAGAGGTTAAGGATCAGATCGTTGATCTGGTTGGATGCAAACGTGAAGATATCATTGAAGCCAGCGCAAAAACCGGAATGGGAGTGGAGAAGATCCTTCGTGAGATAGTAACAAGAGTACCATCACCTGCAGGCGATCCGGATGCTCCGCTACAGGCTCTGATCTTCGATTCAATTTTTAATTCCTTCAGGGGTATTATAGCTTATATAAAGATCGTAAACGGGACCATCAGAAAAGGTGAAAAAGTAAAATTTGTCAATACCGATCATGAATATAATGCCGAAGAGATAGGGGTTCTGAAGCTAAAGCAGGATCCCCGTGAAAAAATGAGTGTTGGTGACGTAGGTTATATAATCACAGGTGTGAAAGTATCAGCTGAGGTTAAAGTCGGTGATACAATAACCCAGGCAAAGAATCCCTGCGACAAGGCAATCTCCGGTTTTGAGGATGTCAAACCAATGGTTTTTGCAGGTATTTATCCTGTCGATGCCGACGATTACGAAGATCTCAGAATATCAATAGAAAAGCTTCAGCTCAATGATGCCTCTCTGTCATTCATCCCTGAATCGTCGGCTGCCCTTGGATTTGGTTTCAGATGCGGCTTCCTGGGCCTGTTGCATATGGAAATCATACAGGAGCGTCTTGACAGGGAGTTCAATATGGACGTTATAACAACTGTGCCTAACGTTTCCTTTAAGGCATATACCACAAAGGGTGAGGAGATAGATGTGCATAATCCCTCAGGATTACCTCCTGTAAATCATCTTGAGCGCATTGAAGAACCTTACATAATAGCGCAGGTAATAACCCTGTCGGAGTATGTCGGTTCGATTATGAATCTCTGCATCGACAAAAGAGGGATACTGAAGAACCAGGTATATCTCACACGCGACAGGGTGGAGCTGACTTTTGAGATGCCTCTTGCAGAAATCGTGTTCGATTTTTACGACAAGCTGAAAAGTATTTCGAAAGGCTATGCATCATTCGATTATTATTATACTAATTATCAGAAGGCCGATCTGGTTAGGCTCGATATCCTTCTGAACGGCGAGATGGTGGATGCTTTATCGACTCTGATCTACCGCGGACATGCATATGAATTCGGTCGGAAAATGTGTATAAAGCTCAAGGAATTGATACCACGTCAGCAATTCGACATTGCGATACAGGCTGCAATTGGGGCGAAGATTATTTCCAGGGAAACGGTGAAAGCGGTGAGAAAAGATGTTACTGCAAAATGCTACGGAGGAGATATAACAAGAAAAAGAAAGCTTCTCGAAAAACAGAAAAAAGGCAAGAAGCGCATGCGACAGGTAGGTAATGTTGAGGTGCCGCAACAGGCATTTCTGGCGGTACTGAAGTTGGATTAAGCAATCCATACACTCCTAGGCTTTACCCCTAAATCCCCCAAAGGGGACTTTAAGAACTTCTAAAGTCTTGATGTAGTTTCATTTGCGTAAAATAAAATACTTAAGAGGGATCCGAATTATATAGGTTGTCGAAATCTGAAAGTCCCCCTTGGGGAATTTAGGGGTGAAACCAAGATATGAAACAAATCTCAGGTTCTGGAAGATGTCAAAGTCCCTGGGGGATTTAGGGGTCAGCTTATCAGTTTATACCCTCTCCCATGCACATTGAGGATCCTCACTGAAGGATCTTTCTTAAGGTATTTTCTTAACCGGGTGATATAAACATCCATGCTTCTCGCATTAAAATAGTTATCATCTATCCAGATGGATTTCAATGCAAAATTCCTTTCCAGGATCTCATTCCCATGTGTGCAAAGCAATTCCAGAAGTTCCGATTCCTTGGTTGTAAGCTTAATGGATTTTCCTTCAAACAACAATGTCTGATTAAGAGGATCAAATGAATAACCGCCTATTGTGTGGATCTCATCCTTCTTTTTTAATGCCGGAGCCGCATTTGTTCTTCTAAGAATTGCTTCAATGCGGTAAAGAAGCTCCTCCATAGAGAATGGCTTCGTTATATAATCATCGGCTCCCGATTTAAACCCGTCGATCACATCTTCTTTCTGGCTCTTTGCTGTGAGAAAAATTATCGGAATACCGGGGTTTATTGCGCGGATTTCTCTCGCAAGTGAGAGTCCATCCATCTCAGGCATCATAATGTCAAGAAGGCATAACCCGAAAGAACCGCCCGGAAATGCTTCGAGCGCGCGCTTCCCATCGGTATATAAGGTAGTCTCATATTCTTTGGCAGTGAGATAGTTTCTGAGTAAAAGACCCAGATTATCGTCATCTTCAGCAAGAAGGATCCTGATATTATTCATTTTTGCGTAGTTTAAAAGTATAGAACCTTCAGTTTTGTTTCATTACCATTTTAAGATCTTCTGTTCTGAGGGAGAAACAGTGTGAATTTAGTTCCCTTGTTAAGTTGACTTTCTACCATTATTGACCCGCCATGTTCTTCAATGATTTTCTTAACATAACTTAGACCCAGGCCAAATCCTTTTACATTATGGACATTACCGGAGTGAACACGGAAAAACTTATCGAAGATTTTTTTCTGATCTTCCTTGCTTATTCCTATGCCTTTATCTTCAACAGTAATCAATAGTCCTCTTTTGTTGTTAGCCGTAGAGATTGTAATATCAGGAATTCCCTTTGAATATTTTAATGCATTGTCAATAAGGTTGGAAATTGAGTTCAGAAAGTGAATTTCATCAAGCAGTACAACAGCGTTTTGTGCTTTCAGGTCGACATGGATAGTTCCTTTCCTGTTTTTTATCTGCAGGTTATAGTTTTCAACCACTTTGCCGATAATGCCATGGACGTCTATCTCGACAAGAGTGAGTTTCATCTTCATCCTTTCAAAGATTGCCATCTGTAAAACCTTCTCGACCTGAAATTTCAGCCTCATGCTCTCATCATTGATTATTTTCGCCAGGTTACCGATATTTTTATCCTTTTCAGGAATTGTTTTATCGGCCATCATCTGTGAGGCCAGAGAGATGGTAGATATGGGTGTTTTAAGTTCATGCGTCATGTTGTTGATGAAATCGCTCCGGATCTCTGAAATTTTTTTCTGCCGGAAGATTACAATGAATGTGCCTGTAGAAAGACCCAGCAGCAGAATAGTGAAAAGAAGTGACATGAAACCAAGATTACCGATCTTTTCAAATTTATACTGTTGTTCCTGGAGGCAATAGAGGACGATCTGGTTCTGGCTCGGAACCGGGTCGTTCGGAAAGAGCTGGATAATAAACTTGTTCGTCCCAGGCCTATCCGTATAACCGGGTGTTTTCCATATTATGCCATACCTGCCCGACCTGATTGAGTATTCAAAATCAAGATTAATCCCCACTGTATTCAGTGCAGTCTTCAATTCGACGGTCAGGTTTTCAGGATTTATTCTCTCCCTGATATCAGGAGTATTACGAAGAATTTTCTCCATAATCTTTTCAAGAAAAACAATTTTATTGGTTACCCTGCCTTTGATTTCAGAACTTGTGATCTGAGTGGAAGGCTCAGTTGTGAGTTCACTTGAAATGGAGGGAATACTTTCCGATGCAATAAATATTTTATGTCCCGAGCTGGTGATTGCGATTGGCTCGCCAGGATTGTTGATCCCGTACATCTCGAGGAGTTCTGAGTTTGGCTGGTAGCCCTGCAGCTTTTTTGCGAGAGGTGAATTTGCAGGTACTATGGCAGTTACAGAATCGGTCGATAATGGGTCTATGTCATCGACGATATTTCTGATTAATTCCTTTTCTTCAAGATTGAGAACTACCGATTCAAGAGCCTTGTTGGCGAGATAACGGAATTGCTGATCGGTAATCTCAATAGCATTCCTGATCCAATATAACTGGATAAGGATCAGGCCCGAGATTGCCAGAAAGAAAAATATGGCAAGAAATACGATGGTTATCCGTTTCATACATGACAAAAATACTTGTATAAATCCTATTATGGTGCATATTAACTTAAATTAACAGAACAGGAAAGTTTGAAGTGAGCTAAAGTGAGCTAAAGTGACTAAAGTGAATAGAATCTGCATACTTTTATTAACAAGTACAATTCCCGGAATAAAGCTTAACTTTAGGCATTTTAGGCATTCTAGGCACTTTAGGCACTTTTTCCTCTTTTAACATTTCATTAAATAATTGTTAATATTCAGTTATTTAGGATAATTTATTTTTTTTTCACGGGAATGCAGCTTATATTTGTAAAGGATTTGGCACGATATTTGAAATAAAAGATATAGAGGTTTTTTTCATAGGTTAGGTTAGTTTTAGGGTTATCAAAACTGTGGGCCGCAATCGCGGCCCACTTCTTTTATTAGCGTTTAAGCATTGAAACCTTCATCACATTAAGATCTTTTTCCCTTGCTACATGAAACAGATGTTTTCTGATATGACTCGACTTATTTTTCTGAATCCAGTTGAGGTTGATGACAAATGATGTCCCGTCTTTAAAAATAAGCTTCACTTTTTTTTGTCTGCTGGGCATCACCAGTTCCTTTATATCATTCCACATAAAAGTGTGAATAACCGGCTTCATCATTCCATATTTGTATTCTATTTTATCGTGGTCGATCATAAAGAACAGATCTGTTCCTTTAAAGGTCGCAAGAGCGGCTATTATTCCAACAATTAAACTTATTCCAAATGGAGCTATCGACAGGATTGGCAGTATACTCTTTTGTCCGAAGACCAGACTTGCTGCCAGAATATATATTCCTCCCAGAAAAAACAGTGTTGCAAAACTCCATAAAAGGATTTTCTTACTTCCTGAAAACTCCTCTTCCGAAAGATTATAATACAAATTTTCCATAACTATTGGTTTAGATAATGTAAATTCTTATCCTTCAATGTATTAATATCGATGTTAAAGATCGCATTGATTGTCTCCAATTCTCTCAGTGATAATGTTATCCTGGTAACATCAAAATCATTATCGGGGTTTGAGATCTGGAGGAGAAAATCAATATTTTTGAGTTTGTTTATGAGAAAATTTTTACCTGAACGATTTGAGATGAGCGTAAAGGTGACATTATCCGGATCATTCAGATTTGAGAACCTGCTAAAGGATAGATTCCCTGGCACCAGGGGAACAATATTTCTGAGAGAGATACCGAATTTCTTATTTAGCGACAGGGAGAGTTTGTAATCTGGCTCAGACGTAACAATTCCGAGCAGGATGTAGTCGGCATTCTGTTCAATATTAAGTTTTACCTTAGTGACCTTTTGAGCCATCTTCATATTGCCTGACTGAGAAGGTTAAAGGTAGAGAAAAAAGAGATACGGATTTTAACTGTTGTAATTATCTTTCAATTTCTTCCAGGCCTGGCTTGCGGCTTCCTGTTCAGCCTCTTTCTTGGAGGACCCGTGACCGACACCGTATTCTTCTTTATCGATAGAAAGAATCGTGGAGAAAACTGATTTCTTCTGATTGAAATCATATTCTTCATTATAGGTGAAGATGAGGTTTGATTTATTTTTTTGCACCCATTCAAAAACCAGACTTTTATAGTCGGTATCAGTTTTTACTATCTGATTGAGATCGAGGTATTTATTGAGTACATTTTTTATAAAAACATTTTTCGTCTTTTTAAATCCTTTATCTAAAAAGACTGATCCGATGAGCGCTTCAAAAGCATCACCGTAAAGATTTTTTGTGAGATGCGATGAGTTTATCCTGCTGATCAGGATCTTGTTAAATCCCATTGACAGGGCTAACTGATTAAGAACGTCGCGATTAACAATACGGGAACGAATTTTTGTCAGGAAACCCTCATTAGCTTCAGGAAATTTCTCAAAGAGGTAATCGGAGAGAATTGCATCAAGAACAGCATCGCCGAGATATTCAAGTCTTTCATTATTGACTTTCTTGCCATCGGGAAGAATGAACGTAGCGGAGCGGTGAATAAAGGCAATCTCGTATAGTTCGAGATTGCCCGGTTTAAACCCCAGTATCTTTTTTAAACGCGAACGGAATTCCCGTTTATCTGGCAGATAAGTACCATTTATTCTTTTTCGGAAAAGAGACACTAAACTTCAGCTTTTTTTATAACAATGGAAGCATTATGACCACCAAAGCCAAATGTATTGCTGAGGGCGATATTAACTTTCCTGTGTTGGGCTTTGTTGAGTGTTAGGTTCAGTTTCTGATCAATATCAGTATCCGGAGTACTGTAATTTATTGTTGGGGGAACAATATCGTGAACAACAGACATGATGGCGGCAATTGCTTCAATGGCGCCTGCGGCCCCGAGAAGATGCCCTGTCATGGATTTTGTTGAACTGATATTGAGTTTGTAAGCGTGTTCCCCAAAAACGCTCACGATAGCTTTCGTTTCAGATATGTCGCCGAGAGGAGTGGCTGTGCCATGTACGTTAATATAGTCGATATCCCCTACTTTCAGGCCAGCGTCTTCGATTGCAAGTTTCATCACATTTCTGGCTCCCAGACCCTCAGGATGAGGAGCAGTAAGATGATAAGCATCAGCTGTGAGACCTGAACCGACTATTTCAGCATAAATTTTTGCACCTCTTGCTTTAGCATGTTCGAACTCTTCCACAATCAGTGCGCCCGCACCTTCCCCGAGAACAAATCCATCGCGGGTTTTGTCAAAGGGACGCGATGCAGAAAGAAATTCAGCATTATTAGTAGAGAGTGCCTGTAAGGCATTAAACCCGCCTATTCCAGGTTCATTGATGCTGGCTTCTGAGCCTCCGGTAACGAATATATCAGCTTTTCCCCAACGGATGTAATTGAATGCATCAATTACAGAATTTGTTGAAGAAGCACAAGCCGAGACTGTTGCAAAGTTAGGTCCTCTGAAACCATATTTGATTGAAATTGCACCGGAGGCAATATCTCCAATCATTTTTGGGATGAAGAACGGACTGAAACGTGGAGTTCCATCACCTAGAACATAACTCTTGATAGCCTGAAAGAAGGTTTCAATACCTCCGATACCTGAAGCCCAGATAACGCCAACTCTGTCTTTATCAACTGTTTCAAGATTTAACCCTGAATCAATTATTGCTTCATCAGTAGCAACAAGCGCATACTGTGAATACAAATCCAGTTTATTGGCTTCTTTTCTGTCGAAAAAATTTGCGGAGTCATAGTTTTTTAATTCACATGCAAATTTAGTTTTGAACTTTTCAGTATCAAAACGTGTAATCATCACTGATCCACTGACACCGTTTATTAATCCTTCCCAATATTCATGCAAATTATTACCTAAAGGAGTTAAGGCTCCTAGTCCTGTTACTACAACTCTTCTCATAAATGGATTTTTAAAAATGCAAATTATTTTGCATTTTCCTCAATGTACTTGATAGCATCACCAACTGTGCCAATGGTTTCTGCCTGATCGTCGGGAATTCCGATATTGAATTCCTTTTCAAACTCCATGATAAGCTCTACTGTATCAAGAGAGTCTGCTCCTAAATCATTGGTGAAACTGGCTTCCGGAGTAACCTCCGATTCGTCTACTCCCAGTTTATCAACTATAATCTCCTTTACTCTTGTGGCAATGTCCGACATAATAATAAATTTTAATTAATATTAATTTTTGAACATGCAAAGAAATATATTTGTACCATATTTTTCAAGAGATTTGATGTTTTTTTATTCATGATACAGTTTAATGTGTTGATAATTAGAAAAATAATCTTACTTTGAAGGATTATAAAAAATTGTTGATCAATAAGCTAATTATCAAAATATGAGGAATATAGCTATTTTAGCCTCCGGCAATGGCACCAATGCAGAAAACATAATTAAATACTTTTCGAACAGAAATACGGCGAAAGTATGTCTGGTTTTATCGAATAAGCGTCAGGCTCAGGTTTTGAAAAGGGCTGAAGCAAATGGAATACGAACAGTTTTTTTCGAACACAAGGAATTTTATGTCACCGGGAAGGTTCTCAGATACCTCTTGTTGTATAAAATTGATTTTATCGTTCTCGCTGGTTTTTTATGGCTTGTTCCTGAAAACATCGTCGAACAGTATGCCGGCAGAATAATAAATATTCATCCCGCCCTGTTGCCTGCATACGGTGGAAAAGGAATGTACGGCGAGATAGTTCATAAAGCAGTTATCGAGAACCACGAGGTGCAATCAGGAATAACCATACATTATGTGAACAAACTTTATGATAAGGGTGATGTGATTTTCCAGTCACGTATAGATGTCGACCCTTCCGATACACCTTCACTGCTTGCCGAGAAAGTCCATGCCCTTGAATACCTCCATTATCCTAAAGTGATCGAGGATCTCGTTGTAAAGCTTCCAGATATGCTAATTAAAGGTCCCGAGGAGGCTTAATATAACCATCTTCACTTCATCAAATTTCGGTTTGTTCTCAGCTGATATGGGTTCAACCGGCGGTGCTTCGACTCTCAATGGATCGACAGGTGTTCCGTTTTTATAGAACCTGAAATCGAGATGGGGTCCTGTGGAAAGACCGCTGGTACCCACAAAGCCTATTATGTCTCCCTGTTTTACGTATCTTCCAGGTGCAATTCCCTGGCCAAACCGGCTAAGATGCATATAAGCGGTTGCGTAGACACTGTTATGCTGTATCTTTACCATTCTCCCGGCTCCACCCTGACTAGCAGCAGATATTACCCTTCCATCTCCAATAGCATGAACCGGTGTCCCGATAGGAGCTGCATAATCAACACCAAAATGAGGACGCACAATTCTGAGTATGGGGTGCATCCTGCCTGATGAAAAATGTGAACTTATCCTCGAGAACTTCAGTGGCGCTTTTAAAAATGCCTTCCTCAGACTGTTTCCGTCGGCATCAAAAAATGACTCATTCTCACCCTGGATAAAAGGTATCGCTGTAATTGAGGTTCCCGACCGGTTAAACTGTGCACCATATATCTTTGCCGAACCCAGTGACTTGCCGTCTATTGAGAGTTCTTCATAGATAATCTTGAAATTATCTCCTTTCTGTAATCCGAAGAAATCGACTGTCCATGCAAACACTTCCGACAATGAAACTGCGAGTGTGGGATGAAGACCACCGGTGATCATGGCATCCCAGAGTGAGGTTTCAATGGTCCCCGATGCATATTTTATTTCACTTTTAATTGTTTTCCGGTATGGTGTAATATTCAGGGAATCATTAAAACTGAAAACGTAACAGGTAGTTGGATCATGTTCATAAACGAGATACCTGGCTTTTGCCAGACTGTCCCTGTCGCAGAAGAGTATATAACTGTTGCCGGATCTTATTTTTCGTACATCGAAAACAGTTTTTGAATTGCGGGTGGCCTGGTCGATCTCCTGCATGCTCACTCCATGCTTTAGTAGTATTTCAGAAAGAAATCCGTTGCGTTTTATCTTTCCCGGAACGAGCTCAAACGAATCAGATGGTATCCCGTACATAAAAACAGGAGCAGGAGTATGGGTTACTGAACTTGTATCGGGTCCGGCCGGGAGGGGCTCAGGATTTGTTTTTATATAATTTTTGCATGAAAATGCAATAAAAAGCAATGCAATGACCAGTAATAGTTGAATCCTTTCCGGAACAATATGATGACATCCAATATTTTTCATTACCTATTATAATTTTAATATATGCTAATCGTGGCTGGCGCGGATTTGACTTACTTAGCCTTTTATAACAATATTCACGATCCTCATCGGCACAACAATAATATTTGCAGGCTTTGAATTTCCCAGCCA
This sequence comes from uncultured Bacteroidales bacterium, assembly GCA_963792925.1. GTDB lineage: Bacteria > Bacteroidota > Bacteroidia > Bacteroidales > VadinHA17 > LD21. The sequence goes on from CAWBYC010000008.1 coordinate 465,450, forward strand.
TTTCTGAGTTCTTTCATCTTCCAGAACCGCTTTAATGATCTCGTCCTTTGAAAGAGTCACAGGGAGCTCAAGATTAAACCTCGTTTTTCCATTGAATGAAACCGGATAATTGAAATTGTCCTCTATCAGATATTTCTCATCAAACACCGGCCATGGCTCATATGCGAGGGTATTTTTATTTCCCGTCATCTGCCACATTTCCTCTGCAAGATGTGGTGCGAAGGGAGATAGTATTTTTATAAAATGACTGGTCGTCGCATTAGATATTTTTCCTTTTTTCATTGCAAGATTAAGGAAGATCATCATCTGTGAGATGCCGGTATTAAAGTGAAGTGTTTCGATGTCACTCCCGACTTTCTTTATTGTATAATGAAGACTCTTAAGTACTTCTGCGTCTTCCTCGCCGGTAAATATACTCTCCGGGTTGGACAGGAATCTGCAGGTTCTTCCAAGGAAACCAAAAACGCCTTTCACCCCTTTTTCGTCCCAGGGTTTCGTCACATCAAGCGGACCCATGAACATCTCATAAAGCCTCAGGGAATCAGCTCCGTATTTCGAAGTGACATCGTCGGGATTGACCACGTTCTTAAGTGACTTCGACATCTTTGCTACGATCTGCTTCAGCTCGGCACCGGTTTCCTTATGATAGTATTTTCCATCCCGTTCTTCTACCAGATCGCCGGAAACTTTTGAACCTGACTCAGTTTCGTATGCAAATGCCAGTATCATCCCCTGGTTAAACAGTCTCTGATAAGGCTCGTCGGTTGACACAATATTGAGATCGAACAATACTTTATGCCAGAAACGGCTGTATAAAAGGTGAAGAACAGCATGTTCCGCTCCGCCTATATACAAATCGACCGGCATCCAGTATTTTTCCTTTTCCTTATTAAAAATCAGTTCGTCATTCTTCGGATCGATGAAACGCAGGTAATACCAGCACGATCCTGCCCACTGAGGCATTGTGTTGGTTTCCCTTCTTCCCTTGCGGCCGTTTTTGTCGGTTATGTTCAACCACTCCCCTGCGTTGGAAAGAGGTGATTCACCCGAGTCACCCGGCAGATACTTTTCAAGCTTCGGTAACTCAAGCGGAAGATCATTATCATTCATAACTGTCACTTCTCCATCTTCCCAATGTATAATAGGGAATGGCTCGCCCCAATATCTCTGCCGGCTGAAAAGCCAGTCGCGGAGCTTATAGTTTACTTTGAATGATCCAAGCTTTTTCTCTTCAAGCCACCTGGTGATCGCTTCTATTCCTGCTTCTTTATTCAGCCCGTTTATATCGAGAGTGGTCTTTTCCGAGGAATTGATATATTTTCCATCTTCCGTCCAGCACTCTTTGCCTTCAAGGATCCTCTTTTTCTGGTCAGGGTCAGTAACATCAGGGTCCTGGATACAGAGGATAGGAAGGCTGAACTTCTGTGCAAATTCAAAGTCACGCGTATCATGGGCAGGAACAGCCATAATCGCTCCTGTTCCGTATCCGGTCAGAACATAGTCGGCAACCCATATCGGTATTTTCTTTTTGTTTACAGGATTAATGGCGTATCTTCCAGTGAAGACACCTGTTTTGTCTTTTGCCAGATCAGTCCTGTCGAGATCTGATTTCAGTGAAGTGGCTTTAATGTACTCGTCTACAGATTTCTTATGTGTGCTTACCGTTATTGAATCAGTAAGCGGATGTTCCGGTGCGATAACCATGTAGGTGGCCCCAAACAGAGTATCCGGACGTGTTGTGAATACTGTAAGTTTCACATCCAGATCTTCAATTTTGAAATCGACTTCAGCGCCGGTAGATCGTCCTATCCAGTTGCGTTGCATATCCTTAATGCCTTCGGGCCAGTTGAGTTTGTCTATGCCTTTTAAAAGTCTTTCAGCATATAACTGGATCCGGAGCATCCATTGCTTCAGGTTCCTTCTCTCGACCCTGTTCCCGCACTTCTCATGGGAACCGTCATTCAAAACTTCCTCGTTTGCACATACCGTGCAGCAGTGAGGACACCACCATACACTTGCATTATCATAATATGCGAGTCTTTTGGTATTGACATACTTTATGATCTCTTCCTTGCCGTTTTTCTTAATGTTTTCAGGAATCGGAAGCTCTGAGATGGGTCTGCCTTTCTGAAGGTTCTCATCAAACCAGGTATTGTAAAGGCGAATGAAGATCCATTGAGTCCATTTAAAATAACCCGGATCGGTTGTGTTGATTTCCTTATCCCAGTCGTAGCTTAGTCCCAGTTCTTTTATCTGTCGTCTGAATGTATCGCAGTTGTTTTTTGTTGTGATCGATGGATGTGTTCCGGTCTGGATTGCATATTGTTCAGCGGGCAAACCGAAGGCATCCCATCCCATCGGATGCAGGACATTGAAACCCTTCATTCTTTTGTAGCGGCTGAAAATGTCGGTGGCGGTATATCCTTCGGGGTGACCGACATGGAGACCCGCTCCGGAAGGGTAGGGGAACATGTCGAGGATGTAGCACTTATTCGGATTTGTTAAATCTTCGGGAGTCTTGAAAGTTTTATTTTCCTCCCAGTACTTCTGCCATTTTTTTTCAATCTCGTGGAAATTGTAGTCCATAAACCAATGTGTTGTGAATTATTTAAAATGATAAAGAAGTTTCGAGTGAACTAAAGTGCCTAAAGTGACTAGAGTTAATCATCACGGATCGTCTTCATTTTAGTTGCCAAAAATAATAAAACTTTGGGATAAAAACACTTTAGCTCACTTTAGCTCACTCTAGTCACTCTAGCTCACTTTAATTTGTAAAACCCGGCTTTTGGTTATACTTTTGTTGCAATTGATCTGGTCCCGTAGTTCAATGGATAGAATGACAGATTCCGATTCTGTTGGTTGGGCGTTCGAGTCGCCCCGGGATCACAAAAAATGTAGGGGTTGAAGATTTTCAACCCCTACATATAATAAAATGGATAAGAGGAGATTGTGATGATCTCCTCTTATCTTTTTAGATTACCCTAAATTAACACGGATTACTATCTCGTCACTATCAGTCGTTGGGTCTTGAATCCTTTACCTGTATTAACTGAAATAAGGTATATCCCCGGACTGATGCCCGAGAGATCCATCTGATAATAATTTCGTCCTGTTACAAATAGGGTTTTTGGCAAAAGCTCTCTCATCTTTGATCCAGCAATATTTACAATTGAAATTGACCCCATTATCTCCTCTGTATTTTCAAACTCTAAATTAACTGATTGGCTAGCAGGATTAGGATAGAGTCTGAAATTGTCAAGCTTTATAGATGATTTGCACACTTCAAAATAATTGCAGGATGATGCTGCTGTTTTTGTATCATTTTTTATAATTGTAAGCTCGGAACTTAATTCCGCACCGGTTTTTGCCGGTAATGTCTTTAAAAATTCCGGTGTGGGATAATACCAGCAAATCATTACTTCATGGCTCGATGTAATAAATTTATTTACCCTGATTCTTACAGGAACAAGAATATTCATGATCTTCGACAGAGAATCTGTATTCCCAGATGTATTTGTAGTATACATTCGACGCCCAAGTGTATCGGTAAATAGCACCGGATAAGGATTTGGAGGAAAGAGAAACATATCCTCACCATTCCCCTCAGAATGGATGCCGGTTTTTGAAATTTCAAGTGTATACTTTTTGTTTTTGGATTGAAATTTCACACTTCCATTATCGATGATAACGCCTATTCCCTGTAAGGTTTCCCTGTCAAGATCCAGAACAGTTACCGGATCAAGAATTTTTTCCTTCCCGGATTCCATGAAATTTGTAAAGCTCTTTTCAGGGTATTTTTTCTTCAGACAGATAAGATTTTCATAATCTGATTCCAGGTATGAATAACGTGCAGGGAGAAGCTTAAATAAACTTTTGTCGGGACTAAACCAGTAAATATGACCTCCCTCATCATTGATTATAACAGGGACAAGAGTATCCATGGCTGAATAAAAATTGCCCGGACCAGAGGGTTCATATCTCAAATTTGTGACGAAAGCCAAATAAAACTTATTGTATGTAATGGTCCGTTCTTCTTCAGGGAACTCGTTACTGAATTGCCCATAGTCATAAACTCCGGGGATGATATTATGGTAAAATGTTAAAGTACCCTTTTTGAGAATGCCTATTGCTTTCAATTCATCATCTGATAGATCCAGCAGAAGAGATTTTTTGTCAATGATTGTATCAGAAGACCATTCACATGATCCATGTGCCATTTTCAGAACTCTTGTTTCAGGTTCTTTTACCTTTGAGGGGAGTACCGGATTTATTTCTTCGGATACCGGTGCATTGGTTTTAGTTACGGATGACACCTTTCTTTTCAGACTGACTTCAGGCTGCGTCACAGGAGGAGTGATTCCGGGTGTGATTTCGATTGGGGTAACTTCGGTCGCAGGGAAAGTTCTGTTTGCCGCAATTTCGGTTTTTTTGATGTTTGACCAGATTAACAGGGCTGTTACGCCCACAATAAATGCACTTGTCATAATAATAAGATTAAAAGGTTTGTGATTCAACTTAATCCTGTGCCTGGCCATGGCGTGAGGATCATTTATTAACTGGTGCACCTTTTCAAGCTTATAGGGATCCGGCAATTTTCTGAAATCGCTCAGAAACTTATTTATATCGTTTTGTGTGTAAAGTTTTTCCATGACTGACCTTTAAAACATTAAAAGCATTACCGCCACTTTCACCTGTTCTTTTGTGTTCAGAAGGGATAATAATTTTTCTCTTCCTCTTTTAAGCCGCAGCTTTACACCCGACAAACTTCCACCTTGTATACTTCTTATCTCTTCAAGGGATAAATCAGAAATATGATAAAGAATTAATGTCTGCGCCATTCTTTCAGGCAGACAAAGCATCTTTTCATAGACAATCCTGAAATCGGTTAGATATTCCGCATCTTGTCTGGCATCGCTGATCTGATTTATTTCCCTTTCACTGAATTCCGCTTTAAATTTCAGTCTTCGATGTTTCATCCTGCTAAGATTGGAGGCTACACTGAACAGGTAGGATTTGAACCTGTTTTTGTCTTTGATCTTATTGAAGTCAACAAGGCATGTTAGAATTGTATCCTGCAGCAGATCTTCTCCGTCTTCAGTATTACCTGAGATTGCACGGCAGAATTTGCTTAGCGGTTTATGAACAGGTTCATAAAGAGAGAGGAATTCTATTTTGTCGGAGGCCTTCAATGATGGATTGTTATATATCTAATAGTAAGTTGCCTGAATCCGCGAGAAAGTTACAGTCAGGTTTAAAAGAAGATCACAATGTTAAGCACGAAGCACACAAAATTGAAATCTATTAATCACATAATATCAAGGAGTTAGCACGGAGTCAGGGGTTTTTATTTCCCGCAAATCACACCTCACTCCTCAACACCTCACACCTCAAACACCTCACACCTCACACCTCACACCTCACACCTCACTCCTCACATCACCTCACTCCTTATTGCTGCGTCGCCCCCTGATTACCACCTCCTCCGCTTTTCACATCATCATTCTGTATTCCGCGATGAGCTTTCTTAACCTGAAGATCCATCTTCCCGAAGTTGAAAGTCAGACTGAACCGAACCATCTGTGTAAGCTGTGTATATACATTGTGTGTAACGAAAGTAATGTCCTTTAAATTATAAGTGTATTTTTTCTTATGCCAGAAAGGGTCGCTGGTATTGAGGCTTAGCATTAATTTGCGTTTTAAAAGGTATTGTGAAACACCAAAGCTTGTGTAAAAGAATGTTGAAGAACTACCCTGCAACATGATGCCTGCTGAAAAGGCTCCGCAATAGAGATTAACGGAACCATCTTTCCAGGTTGTCCATCTTGCTCCAAGTGATCCGTTGTAACTGAATCCTTCATTGGAAATTGCATACCCGTTATTTGTCTTCAGTTTGCTGTACTGGACTCTCCCGTTGAGATTGAAATTGATCTTCTGGTTAGGTATAAGCCGTACATAAAAGCTCATTCCGAATCGTTGATTCTTTCCAATGTTTTCGTAAGTACTTAATGTAGCTCCGCTGGGCTGAATTTTTGTGATACTTTCTATGGAATTATTTACAAGTGCTGCGAAAGGAGTCAGTGAGAAATTCAATTTTGGCGTGAAGTAGGTATAGCCCATTTCGAATGAATGGGAAATTTCAGCTTTCAGCGAAGGATTTCCATAACTGATATTCATCGAATCGAGATTGTTGACGTATGGATTCAGATACCAGATATCAGGACGTGAAAGACGTTGAGTATACGACAGTTTGAGCGTATGTCCCTGTTTAGGCATAAAAGTTAGTGTAATATATGGAACAAGGTTATTAAGCTTGTTGGTAAAACTCGTACTGACACCCGATGATGATGATACTCCATCATTCCATGTCCTTTCAAGACGCAACCCTGTTTTAGCGCTGAACTTCTTCAGCTTGAAGACATACCCTGCATATGCTCCCAGAATGTATTGATTATAATCAAGATCGTTTCCGCTGTTGACTTTTATTGTATCATCACGAAAGGTTTCGGAAATACTGGTATTTTGTCTCAGGATGAATTTTACACCACCTTCAGCCTGGTGCATCGGAGTGAGCGGATCGTAATAATCTGCCTGGAAGGTTTGTTCGCGTCCGTTAGCTTCATTGTCGGACCGTTGGCTGTATGATGGAAAGTTGTATATTCCGGTGGTAGCTGAGTTGTACTTTGTTGTGCTGGGGTTGTTATCCAGCTTATATGAAAACGTAAGTGATTTATCAGGCTTCTTATAGGTCTTCTGATAGTCGATATTCCCCGAGAGGTATCCGTAGCTTTGTTTTGAGTGAGTGTAACTTGAATATATCCGGCTTAAATCATTGGAAGCATTGCGGAACTCAGTTTCATTGTCTCCATTGTTTATGTATGAGCCATTGTAACCCCAGAATGCCAGGCTGATCAGATTAAGGGAATCGATGTCATAACTTGCTTCACCTGATAACCCGCCTGACATGCCCTTGTAGGACCTGCTGCCAGTAACGTTTGTATAATGAAATTCCTCATTATTAAAATATTCACTTTCGGAAGTAGTCTCCGATTCAGGTTGAATAAACTGGCTGCCAAAGTATCGGAGAGAGGTGCTGAATTTTTTGATTTTGGTTGTCAGAAAAACACTGCCATTAATACTTCCGCGGTTATTCACACCAGCTCCAATGCTGCCATTATATCCATCAAGTGTTTTTTTAGAAGTAATAATATTCAGAATTCCACCAACACCTTCTGCATCATATTTTGAAGAAGGATTTGTTATAACCTCTATATTTTTAATTGTATTTGCAGGCATGCTTTTGAGTACATCCTTTAAATTCGACGACATCATCGAGGAACTTTTTCCATTTACCAGGACTTTGAAATTCGACTGCCCGTTGACTGTGATATTTTCTTCGGCATCGACCGTCACAAGCGGCACTTTCCTTAGCATTTCCAATGTATTGTTTGTCTGGGCCTCAGGATCCGCCTCCATGCTGTAAACGATCTTGTCTACATCCATTTTAACAAGAGGTTTCTGCGCGGTGATCTCCACTTGCTGAAGTGCCGTGTTTGCTTCCAAAGAAAGTTTTCCCAGATCGGTCTTCAGATCGGTGATATCCACCGGCATGGTTATTCCTTTATAACCGATGGCAGAAATGGATAGGATGTATTTGTCTTTTCCGGTAAGGTTAAACGTGAATTTACCATTACCATCGCAGGCCATCGCCTTGAATATTTTTACGCTGTCGGTTTTTAAGATTACAGTGGCATATGGGACACCATCACCAGAAATGTTGTCGACAGCCTGACCAGTTAACTGGTAACTGACAGGTTTGTTTTGTGACATAGCAGGAAGTACGAAAGCAAGGCACAGCAGCAAGACACATAATTTTTTCATGGGAATTGTTTTTGAATAATTGAACTCACATTATTATTATACAGAAGTTGACACGGTAAATATATGTAATTAATATATTATAACGATAAGTTTAGTTGAAAATTGTTTATTTATGATCAAACATGATGCCAATTTGTTGATCTGAGTGTTAATTTGTACGAATTGATGGAAAATCGTCGTGAAGTTTGTCGACGCACCATCATAGAGATCAGATATCCAAATCCATTAAACGCAGAGATCGCAGAGGGAAGAAGCGCTGAGGAAGCAAAGAAGAAATTAAAGGTCCATAATTATCCTTAGCGACGGCTTTTAAGCCGTGGTTAAGGAGCCTCACTACCGGGCTTTAGCCCGGAACTTCAGATGCGTAGTAAGATTCCGGGATGTATGTTTCCCGATTATGTCTATAACAATTAATTATCTCTGGATACATTGCTAAATATTATATTTAATTGTCAGTCCCGATAATTGTCTATTTGCTTTTCAGGCATTTGAATGTTTCAGGATATTTTGCCAGAGAATCCATTTCTTCTTCATTTAATTCAATATTTAAGCCCCAGCCTTTATAGAAAGTGAAAGCCTTAACAATGAATTCTTTATTAATCTCAGTTGAATAAGGAATAAAATACTGATTCACTTCTTTCTCATGATTGCTATTTATATCAAATACTTTTGCAACCCCTGAACAGTTGAAATCAATCCCTTTAAAATCAATGATCTTTGTTGCAGGATCATATGGCGGCTGCTTTGTGAAGATCTTATTCTCACCCACAATTACCGGTGTTTCAAAAACTTTAAGGTATATACGCATATTTGAGATATCGTATACTATGCTCCATTTGGTAAATAGCTGCTGGCTAACCATGTTCAGTGTACGGAACGATAAATCAATTATGGAAGTATCCCCGTATATATCTGACTGGTTGATTTGTTTTGCTGCTGTACAAAAGTGCTGAAGTGAAGGATTTGAGAATGTGCTGCAATTATTTGTATAACAAGTTATCGACTCATCATATGTACTATTTGCCAGAGCCTGTACAGGAGATTTCTTATCTGTGTGGCAAACCATTCTGCCATTAAGAAACTCAATTGCTGCTGAATTCCCGAAGCGATCGCAGATCAGGAAATGGATTTTACTATTATCCTCAATTCTCAGGATACTGTCGCTATGTAAGATCCTACATTTATCTGGCACTTTTAACTCACCTGAATCCAAAGGCAAAGTGAATCCAGGAAGGGGATAAGCCATTACGGTACGGAGGCAAATGCATAGTTTTTCTTCATGGCGAAATTTGTATGAATCACTCTATCACAGAATTCTTCACCTCAATCTTTGTATCGGAATGCATAGAGATCTGAGGATATACCGGGTACCATGAGCCTCCGGGATTGTTATGAATTATGGATTTATCGATCACGATATTGCCGGTATGATCATTCGTGACAAAAAATATCGCTGAGCCATAAGCAACTACTTTATTGTGTTCGATCAGTGATCCAAGTATTTTCAGTGTCATAGTATTACCATCGTTGTAAATTGCACCTCCGCTGCCTCCTCCGGGGGTTCCCTGTTCAGCTGGATTCCCTCCGTTTCCTATGGCACGGTTATATGAGAAAACACTGTTTATGATCGTCCATGATACACCGATGCTGCTTATGGCTCCGCCATTTGCACCGAAATTCCCATAGCCCGGAGCTCCCCCAAATGTGCAGTTCACTATATAGACCGGTAAATTATTATACTGACTGAAGACGCGTATCGCTCCGCCTCCTAAATCGGGTCCCAGACTGTCGCAGCCATTGTTAAAGAACCGGCAGTTAACGGCTTTGAACCGACCTCCCCTCACCCATATTGCGCCGCCGCCATCATACTCTTTTTCGGAGCTTGAATTGCCATCTGAAAATGTGAGGTTCTGTATCGTGAGCTGAGGAGTGTCCTGGTTCTGACAATGATCCGTTGTCCAAACCTGGTTCTTGTCGCAGGTGTTCATGTAGAGGATCCTCGTCTTTCCGTTTCCGCTCAGAGTGACTAACCCATTTCCGTCAAGCACTACTTCTTTAGCCGCATTATTGACAACTTTAGCGGGTCGGTCCATCTTTATCACAATTGGAGAGCTTCCGCAATTGAAGACGATCTTGCCTCCCCTTGCGACAGCATTCACAACAGCATCGCAGGTGCAGCTTGCCGGAGTCCCGTCACCGATAACCTGATCGGGTTTGGTTACATCAACCGGACCGGCTTCAGCGGGAATGTCATAGTTGCCATCGGGGTTTCCGGCAGCCGGACCTGCGGAAGGGTTAGAGAGGGGATTATGAAATTTTATGGAAGGGGAATTGTTATCTCCTTCGCATTGTGATAGTAATATTATAAAAGTAAAGATCAGTAGATTACGTAGTCGTCTCATGCAATATGGTTGTAATAAGATAACGTAATCCCGGGATATTTATTTCAAGTTCTCCCGGAGAACGTCAAACCTCAACCTCAACCTCAACCTCAACCTCAACCTCAACCTCAACAATCAGTCATTATCCATGTTATATATTGAAATTAAACTAATCATACCATTATGGAGAAGAGTATATTAACAGGCGACATACAAGAGAAAATGTTTCAGGAGATGTCAGATAAAAGTATTTTCAACCAGGCAAGGGATTATGCCTTTGAATATGCCGGTTATTCATTGAGCAGAAATGTTTTTCCGACAACTGAAGCTATTGAAGGTCTGAAGGAATTTGATGAGGAATTACCAATGAGAACTAATGAACCGGAAAACGTTCTCCGGCAATTGCATGAATATGGTTCACCGGCAACCGTTATACAGTCTGGCGGGAGATACTTCGGATTTGTCATTGGAGGAATTGTCCCGGTGTCTCTGGCAGCAAAGTGGCTTGGGGATTTCTGGGATCAGAATGCCGGCCTGTACATGACCTCTCCTGTTGTTTCAAAGCTTGAAACAGTTGTTGAGAAATGGTTGCGTCAGCTTTTCAGACTTTCCGATAATGTTGTGTCTGGTTTTGTAAGCGGCACAACAACCGCCGTTTTCTGTGGTCTGGCTGCCGCCAGGTACAGGGTTTTGCAACGACAGGGATGGGATGTGAATGCAAAGGGATTGTTCAATGCTCCAAAAGTACGGATCGTTGCGGGGATGCAGGCTCATGGGGCAGTCCTGAAAGCTATCTCAATGCTCGGTTTAGGCAGGGATAATATTGAATGGGTAGATGTTGACGACCAGGGAAGGATGATTGCCGACAGGGTTCCCGAACTCGATAAAAATACGATTCTGATTCTGCAGGCTGGAAATGTAAATTCCGGCTCATTTGATCCTGTCGATGAGATCTGTGATAAAGCAGTAAAAGCCGGATCATGGATCCATGTCGATGGTGCATTCGGTTTATGGGCGGCTTGCTCAAAGGATCTCAGGTCACTCACAAAAGGAATTGAGAAAGCAAACTCGTGGTCGGTCGACGGACATAAGACACTCAATACACCGTATGATAACGGAATAGTTATGTGCAATGATCAGGATGCACTGGCATCTGCCCTCCATGTAACAGGTTCATATCTTGTACATACGGAGGCCCGCGATGGTTATGCATACACACCCGAAATGTCGCGCCGTTCGAGGATCATTGAGCTCTGGGCGGTTATAAAATATCTCGGACAGGAAGGAATTGAAGCACTGGTGAATGGTTTGTATGAGCGGACAAAGCAGTTTGCATTTGAGATCAGGGAGGCAGGGTTTCAGGTGCTCAATGATGTTGTATTTAATCAGATTCTTGTTGCCTGTGAGAATGATGAAATTACGGAAAAAACACTCACGCTTATTCAGAAATCAGGTGAATGCTGGGTAGGTGGAGCACAATGGGATAACAAAAAAGTAATCAGGGTGAGTGTCTGTTCATGGGCAACAACTTCTGACGATATCTCGAGGTCGGTGAGGGCATTTGCAAAGGCTTACCATGAGGTAAAGGAATTGTGATATTTAACCACAAAGTCCCTCGCCTATAAAAAATAGGAACTTCAAGATTAATAACTCTGTTCGTCCGTCGCTCGAAAATCAATTTATTTACCCCGTTCCGCTTCGCGGAAGTAAATTGATTTTGACTTCGTCGAGCTCCTCGCTTCGCTTCGTCGGTTCTTCGCTCCCCTTGGGGTCGGGGTAAACGAAGAAAATCAATTTGCGACTTTGAAGGGAAGTTAGTTACAAAGTACACAAAGGGTTTGATTTATGACCTTTGTGGTTAAAGAATTTCCTAAACTATCTTTCAACGTATCTTTTTGCCATTTCGGAATACGTTACCCACTCGAAGTCAGAGCCGAACACCCTTTTTATTCTTTCAGCAAGAGTTGCAAGACCCTGAAGTCCGAGTTCAGTACCCTGAGTGTACAGCGATTGCCAGTGTGTGACAATCACTCACTTGTGCATCTTGCTTACCGCAACCAATAATCCCCCAGTGATATATGCAATGATCCACCAGGTGTAAGCTATACGCGAGTAGAGATGTAGTCCCTTGCTTACTTGTTTATCAGCACCATATCTGAGATTATACTTCCAGAGCAGGAATGTATCGGTAAGCATCCCGAGAAGCGAAGAATAACCTATCATCCCGTGAAAGGTCAGCAGGCCTTTGCTTGAGCCTATGATCATAAATATCGTAGCAGTTATATCGAGTGAAATTCCGAGAGTATAAAACAGCAGAATATTTGAAGTGACTCGTTTTTGTTTTCGTTCTTTTGAGAATGCTATCGAATAAAACAACAGTGCCAGTGTGACAATAATTGAACCGGTAATTGATGCAGTTTTCATTTTATTCAGGTTTAATTCGGGAGCAAAGATAATTCATAATTAAACTAAAATTATTCCCTGATTCCAGAAGTTTTCTTTCATCTTGATGCCCCCCTGCCCCCCTGAAGGGGGGTGTCAGCTCGTCTTCAATCGAAATTTTGTATATTTGGTTAGCTACATTTTTTATGAGAATATCAAAGCCAGATATGCATTTTGGAGCAAGTCCTGCTACAATGAGGAACGCTGCCAGGTTAAGAAAAAACATGACTTTAGGTGAATATTTACTCTGGAAAAAACTCAGAGACAGAAAAATATTTAGCACTAAATTCCGAAAACAGCATCCGGTCAATATTTTCATTGTTGATTTTTATTGCCATGAATACAAACTTGTAATTGAAGTAGATGGAGAAATACACAATGATGACGATCAAATTGAATATGACATGGCCAGAACTGCTACTCTTAATAATTTTGGACTTAAGGTCATTCGTTTCACCAATTTTCAGATTATCAATGACATTGGTGATGTCCTGGCAAAAATCCTCAAGACTATTGCGGAAGACACCCCCCTTCAGGGGGGCAGGGGAATGGCAACCTCGGCCGAATGAAAACTCACGATATCTATCCTCTCAGTATCTCAATCATCTCCACTATCGCCGCTGCATCTGATGCACCTTTTACCGGCGAAAGACCAAGCAGCGGCCTGACTTTATTCAAATCTTCACCCGTTACCATGTCCTTGCCGATAACAATGATATAGACTAGTGCTGATTTCAATGTATTGCCTTTTACCCTGAATGTATATTTACTGTTACGTGCAGGGAAAATATGTACAAACCTTTTAAGATCATTATGAACCTTCATAGTCCATTGAGAATCATCCGAGAGAGTAATTATCCTGAAGCTATCCGGACTTATCCCGGTCCAGGCTGAATATTTTTCAATGTCTGCTAGATTATGGACCTTGAGATACTCTTTTATTTCATCACAAATACGGCTCACTGACAGCTTTCCGGTATAAATGTCCATCACCGTACTACCAATATGCCTTAGACTGATACTGGAGCCACCCCCCAGGGGGGCAGGGAGACCGCCTGTTAATAGCTGAACCTTCAGGGGAGCAGGGGCGTCAATATTTAATTCAATAAAATCTTTTATAAACCCCAGATGATGTTTCAGGGGATTAAATAGAATGGGTTGAGGTATCTGATACTCAGCTTTCATGGATCAAAGATAATCCGGAAGAAAATTCAGATCAAAAGAATGTCTTGTTCAATTTACCGGAATATTAATTATGAATTACTTTTATTACGATTTAATTTGTATTTTTCATCGGGAATATTTCAACTTACACTAAAAACTAACTTAAAACCTGACTTTTATGAAAAATCTGAGACTGGGAATATTACTCACAGTATTGATTGCAGTTATCATTTCATGCAGTAAAACAAATAGCAATGATCCAAAATCACTGTTTGACGAGATCACAAAGAACCAGACCCCAAATACTCTTAACAAAAAAGAGCAGAAAAATGGCTGGCAACTGTTATTCGACGGCACCACAACCACTGGCTGGCGTGGTTACAATATGAAAGTATTTCCCGATTGCTGGAAAATTGAAGATAGTTCATTAACCATGAATAGTGTAGGAGGACAGGAAGATCAGGACATTATTACCAACGACAAATACCGTGATTTTGCATTAAGCCTCGAGTATAAGCTTACAAAAGGTGCAAACAGCGGTGTCATTTTCCAGATAGCCGAAGACACAATCTATAAATTTCCATATGAAACAGGCCCTGAATTCCAGGTAATGGATCAGGATAACTGGCCTGACAAGCTTGAAGACTGGCAGATAAACGGAGCAAATTATGCAATGTATCCTCCGATGGCAAAACCATACAAACCTATTGGAGAGTGGAACCAGCTTTTCCTTTTTGTAAAAGGTGACAGCGTTACACAGATCCTTAACGGAGTGGTTGTTGTAAAATATGTCAAGAACAGCGATGAGTGGAAAGCTTTACGCAACAGCGGTAAATGGTCAGCATTCCCTGATTGGGGGAAATTTGACGAAGGTTACATCTCTCTGCAGAACCATGGAACAAAAGTGTGGTACAGGAATATCAAGATTAAAAAATTAAATCAACTGTAATATTTAAAAAGGATGTCAAATTCATCAGGTTCAAGGCGCAGCTTTTTGAAGAAAACTGCATTTGCCACTGCGGGGATTACAATCCTTCCAAGTAAGGTTATCAGCGGTTTCGGGTACAAGGCTCCGAGTGATAAGCTTAATATTGCGGGAGTAGGGATAGGAGGGAAAGGTCATACGAATCTTCATGGCATGGCAACCGAAAACATTGTTGCTCTTTGCGATGTCGACTGGAAATATGCCGATCCCTGCTTCAAAGAATTTCCGCAGGCTAAAAAATACTGGGACTGGCGCAAGATGTTCGATGAGATGAACGGCTCCATCGATGCCGTTATGGTTGCAACAGCAGATCATACGCACGCCCTTGTTGCCGCACATGCTCTGACACTCGGT
The DNA here is from genome assembly GCA_963792925.1 of uncultured Bacteroidales bacterium. Classification (GTDB taxonomy): domain Bacteria; phylum Bacteroidota; class Bacteroidia; order Bacteroidales; family VadinHA17; genus LD21. Next base: position 480,654 of record CAWBYC010000008.1, read on the forward strand.
AAGCATGTTTATTGCCAGAAGCCTCTTACCCATTCAGTCTATGAATCAAGATTGCTGACAAAGCTTGCATCAAAATATAAAGTTGCCACCCAGATGGGAAACCAGGGAAACTCCGGGGATGGTGTACGCCAGCTCTGCGAGTGGATCTGGAATAATGAAATCGGTGAGATCCGGGAGGTTCACGCATGGACCGACAGGCCAATCTGGCCGCAGGGTATACAGAGACCAAAAACGATTATGCCAGTTCCTAAGACTCTCAACTGGGATCTTTTCCTCGGACCAGCACCTGTAAGACCATATAACGAAATATATACTCCATGGAACTGGAGAGGCTGGTGGGATTTCGGAACAGGTGCTTTTGGCGACATGGCATGCCATGTAATGGATCCGATTTACAGGGCACTTAAATTAGGATACCCCGATAAAGTAAGAGGAAGTTCCACGAGCATCAATACCGAATCTGCTCCACAGGCTGAGACAGTTGAATTTTCATTTCCGGCAAGGGATAACATGGCAAAATTCGCTATGCCTCCTGTTAAAGTCCACTGGTATGACGGTGGCCTTTTGCCAAATCTGTCCGATCTTCTTCCGGAAGGTGAAAACCTGATGGCCGACGGGCTGGGGGGCTGTCTGTTTATCGGTTCAAAGGACAGCCTCATGTGCGGAAGCGGTGGATATACACCAAGATTAATTTCAGGAAGAGTTCCCGATGTGAAACCTTATCTTAGAAGAGTGAAAGGCGGAGCTCCGGTTTATCCCGATGGACCACATGAACAGGATTGGATAAGGGCATGCAAGGAATCACCGGAAAGCAGGACGGAGGGTACTTCCAATTTTGCTTATTCCGGCCCTTTCAATGAGATGGTTTTGCTGGGAGTTCTCGCGATCCGCTTGCAGGGATTAAACAAGGCACTCTCATGGGATGGAGAAAACATGAAGTTTACCAACATCACGCCTAACGAGGAATTAAAAATTGTAAAGAGCGATGATTTCAGAGTCGAAAACGGACATCCGACTTTCGAAAAGAAATATGATACTTTTAATGCTCTGGAGAGTGCAAACGGGTATATAAAACATACTTACAGGGAAGGATGGGAATTGCCGGATATGCCGGACTGAAAGAGGCACAGGGCACAGGGCGCAGGGCACAGTGTGAGAATGAGGAATTCCTGGCCCTGATTTTAAATATTGTCACATGAAGAAAAGCTCACTTTATCTGTATTTTATATGTCTGATCGCCACAATGGGCGGTCTGATGTTTGGTTTTGATGTTGCGATAATCTCAGGGGCAGTTCCATTTATTCAACCATATTTTGGATGGAATGAGCTCCAGCTAGGCTGGGGAGTAAGCTCACTGCTTGTAGGAGCAATGATAGGTGCCTTCGGTTCAGGTGTGCTCTCGGATAAGTATGGACGGAAAAGCGTATTGATAGTAATAGCACTTTTCTTCGCTGTGTCGTGTGCATTTACGGCTCTCGCTACTTCAAGCGTGATTTTTGTAACGGCACGTGTGTTTGGTGGGCTGGCAGTCGGTGCGGCTTCGGTTCTTTCACCAATGTATGTCGCAGAAGTCGCACCTCCAAAAAACCGGGGAATGCTGGTAGCCATCTATCAGCTTGCAATTGTTCTCGGAATATTATGCTCATATACAATTAATTACGGACTTCATAACATTGATAATAACTGGCGATGGATGTTCGCTACAGGAATAATTCCATCGGTGCTCTTTTTTACTGGTTTGTTTTTTATTCCGGAGAGTCCACGGTGGCTCTATAAAGCCGGCCGGGTAACGGAGTCATTGAAAGTACTTACAAGGATTGGCGGAGAAAAGCTGGCAAAAGTTGAGATACAGGAAATTTCGGATTCTTTGAAAGGCGATCTGTCTTCCGTTTCATTGAAAGAGTTGTTGAAGCCTTCTGCGCGAAAAGTAATGCTTATAGGACTCATTCTGGCGGTTCTGGTTCAGGTAAGCGGGATAAACACAATTGTTGATTATGCTCCCAAGATTCTTTTGGCAGCCGGGGTTGAAATCAATAATGCTCTTCTACAGACATCACTGGTAGGGCTGATTAACTTTATCTTTACGTTTGTGGCAATTCTGTTCATTGACAGGATCGGTCGGCGAACCCTTTATCTGATCGGTTCCATGGGTATGGTTATAACACTTATAATGCTGGCAATATCTTTCTACCTGAAAATGGAAGGCATCTTTACGTTAATCTGTATACTGTTGTTTATTGCTTTTTTTGCTTCATGTATCGGTCCGGTTTTCTGGACTCTTGTTTCGGAAATTTTTCCAAACAGGATACGTGGCAAAGCTCTTGCCTTTGCGTCATTCACGCAATGGATCTTTAATTTCCTTGTTGTATTGCTGTTCCCTCATTTTCTTGCCTCATTCGGTGGTGCAAAAACTTTTCTCTTCCTTGCAATAATGTCATTCATGCAATGGTTGTTCACCTGGCTGTATGTTCCGGAAACAAAAGGAAAATCGCTTGAAGAGATTGAACAGATCTGGAATAAGCAGTAGCGGGGATCAATATTTTTAACTGATTTAAAATTTATTATATGGCTTCATCATCCAGAGAGAATTTCATAAAGACTATTAATCATGAACAACCCGATAATGTGGTTGTCGATTTTGGTTCGACGGGTGTGACCGGTGTACATGTGCTCATAGTTGAAAAACTGCGTGACTACTTCGGGCTGGAAAAAAGACCTGTCAAGGTTGTTGAGCCTTACCAGATGCTTGGCGAGATTGATCAGGAGCTTATAAAAGCGATGGATATTGATGTTATCGGTTTATTCTCAGCAAAGAATATGTTCGGTGTCCTTAATGATAACTGGAAAGTACATAATACTCTATGGGGACAGGAAGTTCTCTTCCCGGGTGAATTCAACTATACCTATAATAGTAATGGCGACATACTGATGTATCCTGAAGGTGACACATCTGTTCCGCCCAGCGGTATGATGCCCAAAACGGGATATTTTTTCGATGCTCTCGACAGGCAGCAGCCAATCGACGACTCTACACTTAAAGTTGAGGATAACCTTGAAGAGTTCGGCCATATAACTGAACCTGAACTTGAATACTGGAAAAAGACAGTGTCAGCCCTCGGAGACAATAAAAAAGCTGTCGTTGCTTCCCTTGGAGGAACAGCACTTGGCGATATTGCTCTTGTACCCGCCATCAACCTGAAACATCCGAAAGGCATCAGGGGAGTGGAAGAATGGTATATTTCCACTCTTATCCGGGAAGATCTGATAAAGGATATTTATGACCGTCAGACAGATATCGCTATAGAAAATTTCAGGTTACTGTCAGAAGTTATCGGTGATAAGATCGATGTTGTTTTTACCTGCGGAACGGATTTTGGCACGCAGAATTCAACATTCTGTTCTACTGAGACATACGACAGAGTATGGCTGCCCTATTACAGGAAAATGAATGACTGGATACACCGGAATACAAACTGGAAGACATTCAAGCATTCATGTGGCGCCGTTGAACCTCTTATGAGTCACTTCATTGAATCGGGTTTCGATATTATCAACCCGGTTCAGATAAATGCTTCAGGGATGGATCCTCGAAAGTTGAAGGAAAAATATGGTGATCATCTGGTCTTCTGGGGAGGTGGCGTTGATACGCAGGGTGCTTTTGCATTCGGAACCCCTCAGCAGGTGAAAGACCAGGTAAGGAGTCAATGTGAGATAATGAATAAAAACGGTGGTTTTGTTTTCAATACAGTGCATAATATCCAGGCAAATGTTCCATTTGAGAATGTTGTTGCAATGCTGGAGGCATTGAAGGAGCTATAAAAGATAAAAGACAAAAGGCACAAGACAAAAGAACTTACACAGAGAAAGAATGTGTGAGGGAAGAGGGAGGTGTGAGGTTTAAAAAATCTGCGAAAATCTGCGTGATCTGCGGGAAAAAAACGATAAACGATAAACTCTAAACTCTAAACGCTTTTGAAACCCACAACTTATAACTGGAAATACCTGATTGGCATTTGTTTGATATCCGCTATGGGAGGACTGCTCTTTGGGTACGACTATGTTGTGATCGGAGGCGCCAAACCTTTCTACGAACCTTTTTTCGGAATTACAGGTCATGCATTTTTGCAGGGATGGGCAATGGGATGTGCCCTTGTCGGCTGTCTGGCGGGAGCAGTTTTATCAGGTTGGATGAGCGACACCCTCGGAAGAAAAAAACTCCTCATATTTTCTGCTGCATTGTTTGTTGCAGCTTCACTGGGTACCGGTTCGGCAGGATCATTTAATTTATTTGTTATTTTCAGGATCCTGGGCGGAATAGGTATAGGACTGGCTTCCAATCTTTCACCAATGTATATCGCTGAGATAACACCGGCAAATGTCAGGGGCCGGTTTGTTTCAATAAACCAGCTCACAATTGTTATCGGAATACTCGCCGCACAGCTGATAAACTGGAGAATTGCACGACCCGTCCCTGACGGAGCTACCACTGCCGATATTCTGGCATCATGGAACGGTCAAACCGGATGGAGATGGATGTTTTATGCCTGCGCTCTCCCGGCCGGACTCTTTTTTATTCTTATGTGGTTTGTCCCGGAGAGCCCACGCTGGCTTACTCAGAATATTGCGAACCATCCCAGGGCAAAAAAGGTGCTCACAAAAATAGGCGGCGATGAATACGCAGTCTCAGAATTTGCAGCCATTGAAGATTCATTCAGGATAAATGAAAAGACGAATCTCAGATTACTTAAACAACCTGGCATTTCAAAGCTTCTAATCCTTGGCATCGTCCTGGCAGTTTTTCAGCAATGGTGCGGCATAAATGTAATATTTAATTACGCCCAGGAGATCTTTGCAAATGCTGGTTACAGCGTGTCAGATATACTCTTCAACATAGTTATTACAGGGGTTGTAAATCTTGTCTTCACATTCATAGGTATGTTTACAGTGGACCGTCTCGGACGAAAAGCATTGATGCTTATCGGAGCAGGTGGTCTGGCTGGGATCTACGCCGTTTTGGGAGCGATGTATTTTTTCCATATTCAGGGGCTGCCTCTTCTTATTATGGTGGTGACTGCGATAGCTTGCTATTCAATGTCTCTGGCGCCAGTTACCTGGGTAGTGCTTTCTGAAATTTTCCCTAACAGCATCCGTGGTGCGGCAATGTCGGTTGCTACTTTTTCACTGTGGGCAGCATGTTTTGTGCTGACATATACATTTCCATTATTGAACCAGCTGTTTAGAGCTTCGGGCACTTTCTGGCTCTATGGAGTCATTTGTGTGCTGGGATTTGTGTTCATACTGAAACGATTGCCCGAAACAAAAGGTAAATCGCTGGAGGAGATTGAAAAAGATTTTAGCGGGGAAAAATCGGAACAGAGCACAGAGCTCAGGGCACAGGGGAAAGAGGGGGAGTGCCCGAAGGGCGAGGGGGTCGTAAGTTCTTAATATTCTTATAAATGAAAAAGCTTCTGTTTTTTTTCCTCATTATTGCGGGCTGTGCAAAACAAAACGTTGAGGTACGAAACAGCATTTCCCTTGCTGGTGAATGGAAATTCCGGATTGATTCCCTCGACAAAGGAATCATGGACAAGTGGTATGATTCTATTGGAAATGAAACTGTCAGACTCCCCGGCTCAATGGCCGAAAACGGGAAAGGCGATGAGGTTACTGTGAAGACAGGCTGGACCGGTGAAATAATAGACAAATCCTACTTCACTGCTGAGAAATATGGAAAGTACCGTAAGCCAGGGAACATAAAAATTCCTTTCTGGCTTAAACCTGTGAAATATTATAAAGGAGTCGCCTGGTATCAGCGAGAGATCTACCTTCCACAGGACTGGAAAGGTAAAACTGTTTTTCTTAATCTTGAAAGACCGCATTGGGAATCAACGATCTATGTCAATGGAACTGAAGCCGGAAAAGAAAACAGTCTCGCTGTACCGCATCAGTATGATATAACCCGTCTGTTCAGAACCGGGAAGAATCTTATAAGCATTCGTATAGACAACAGGGTAGTTATCCCGGTTGGGATTAATTCACACAGCATAACTGATCACACACAATCGAACTGGAACGGAATAGTTGGAGATATCAGATTGACTGCAGTACCTGAGACCTTCATACGTTCGATAAAATTATTCCCGGATATTCAGGCAGGAAAAGTAAAGGTGATCGTAGTTATTTCAAACAGATCACACTCCTCATTTAAGGGTGATATACAGTTAAGTGCTGAAAATTTTAATTCGAAGGTTTCCGTGAAAGGGAGAAATGTAAAGGTTCCGATAGAGACCGGGCCGGAAGATCTTTCGCTTGTGGTTAATTATCCTATGGGAAAGAATGTGCAATTCTGGAGTGAATTCAATCCGGCTCTTTATAAACTTTCCGTAAATCTCAGGTCTAAGGGGATAATCACAGATTCCAGAACAGAGGTATTCGGAATGCGTGAATTCAAAACAGACGGTACAAGGTTCGCGCTTAACGGCCGGCAAATATTCCTCAGAGGGACGCTCGAGTGCTGTATTTTTCCTCTTACAGGTTATCCTCCCACAGATGTCAATTCATGGACAAAGGTTTTAAAAACATTTAAAGAATATGGACTGAACACCGTGCGGTTTCATTCATGGTGTCCTCCTGAGGCTGCATTCATTGCCGGTGATCAGCTCGGGATGTACTTTCAGATTGAATGCTCATCATGGGCTAATTCCGGTACAACAATCGGTGATGGGAGGACAATAGACAGGTTCATATATAATGAAGGAGACCGGATTATGGATTCTTACGGCAATCATCCTTCATTCTGTATGCTCGCATACGGCAATGAACCGGCCGGGGATAAGCAAAATGAATATCTTGGCAAGCTTCTCACGTATTGGAAAGAGAAGGATGACCGCAGGGTGTACACATCAGCGGCGGGATGGCCGGTAATTCCTGAAAACGACTATAACCTGACCGCAGAACCCAGAATACAACACTGGGGTGAAGGTCTGAATAGCATAATAAACAGGGAAGCACCTCAGACAATGTTTGACTTTCGTGATATAATTTCAAAGTATAAGATACCAACGGTGAGTCATGAGATCGGCCAATGGTGTGTTTATCCCGATTTTAAAGAGATAGTAAAATATACAGGCGTGCTCAAACCTACTAATTTTGAAATATTCAGGGAGACACTTAACGATAACAGCATGGGAGATCAGGCTGAAGCCTTTCTTATGGCATCTGGCAAGTTGCAGTCGCTTTGCTATAAAGCCGATATTGAAGCCGCATTTAGGACTCCTGGTTTTGCAGGCTTCCATCTGTTGCAGTTGCATGATTTCCCGGGCCAGGGAACAGCACTGGTTGGGGTTCTTAATCCGTTCTATGAATCAAAAGGTTATATTACACCCGGGGAATTCAGAATGTTCTGTAATGAGACAGTACCGCTTGCCAGAATACAAAAACTTACTTATAAGAATAGCGAAACATTCAATGCAGCAGTCGAAGTTGCTCATTTTGGAGAAAAGCCGATCAAAAATGCTGAATTTATCTGCAGAGTATCAGATGAACACGGCGATACTCTAAAAAGCGAGATCTATAAAAAAGAGAACATTGAAATCGGGAATTGTTCAAATATAGGATCATTTCAGATGCCCCTCACTGAAATAAAGACTTCGCAAAAGCTTAAATTTGAAGTTCAGATTGCAGGAACTGATTTTATAAACGAGTGGTACTTCTGGGTTTATCCTGAAAATCAGCATGTAACAAATGGTAAAGTTTTTGTAACCAGTGTGATTGACAAAAAAGCTGAGGAGATCCTTAGAAACGGTGGTTCCGTTATGCTGCTTAACTATGGAAAGATAAGGAAAGACAAGGGAGCTCAGATCGCCATCGGATTCTCGACTATATTCTGGAATACTGCCTGGACCAACAACCAGGCACCGCATACTATGGGGATTTTATGCGATCCATTGAACTCTTTTTTCATGAATTTTCCTACAGAATCACACAGTAACTGGCAATGGTGGGATCCGGTTGCTCATAGTCAGGCGATGATACTTGATGGCTTCCCTGCAGAACTTCGTCCGATTGTTCAGCCAATAGATACCTGGTTTGAAAACAGGCGTCTGGCTCTTGTTTTTGAATCGAAAACCGGTGGGGGCAAACTCCTCGTTTGCAGTATTGATCTTAAAGATTTGGCTCCCGATCGATTGGTTTCAAAACAGATGTTGTTTTCTGCTTTAAATTATATGAATAGCGCTGCTTTTAATCCAAAAACTGAAGTGGATATAAATAAAGTCAGGTCGTTGATGATCTATTGAAATTAAGTAGAGACGCTGCATGCAACGTCTCTACCCGGATTATCAGATCAGATTTACACCTGTATACGGAAAAATCTGTAAAGGATTCAGTTATACTAATTGCAATCTATATTATCGCCAATCCCGTTCCAGCAATGCCATAGAACATCCTGGTAGTAATAATTGGCTTTTATATGACCGTTATGCTCAGTTGTGCTCCACTCAATGCTGACGTCATTAAAAACATTGGCAACACCCGTGTTCTGATGGATGTTATAAAAAGCATTCAATGCTCCGGCGGCGAGGCCATACTCAATAAAGCTTGTCTTGAAAGGATCAGTGCTTCTGTCATCCTTTTTATCCCTTATATAAGTGTATTTTATATAACCAACATCTTCTCCTGTTATATTCCAGTCGATTTGCAGCATAGGCTCAGGAAATTCCTGACTGTGGTTCAGGACCCACTGACCGCCCTTGCCGTCTAGATTTGAAGTGCCCTCGTACCAGAGCAATTCTGAAAAAGCTCCGACGCCTTCTTTGGATACATACATTTCCCATTTCACATCACTTGTTCTTATCTCGCCTGTCAGCCGTGCTTTATATGTGGCGCCGATGACGTTAAAATTGTAGCTCCACTGCCATTTCTTATTGTCAAGATAAACAGGAGTATTGTTTACTGCTGCTTCAAATGAAGCTACAGGGACAACCAGGTTGACTCCAAGGATCAGATTCCAGAAACTTGCAACGGTTGATGCGAGGGTCCAGTTGCCTTTATTACCTAAGGCGATTTCTTTAAATTGTTTATCGGAAATTCCTGATTTTGCTGATGTTGAGAAGTTACTGAAATCAATAGACATCGTTCCTACAGGAGGGAGGGAGGGTGCCGAATCTTCCTTCTTCTTACATCCCAGGAATATTCCCGATATCAATGTCGCTACCAGAATCAGCGAAAATAATTTTTTCATAGTTACAGTCTTTAAATAATTCATAAAAGTATACGTAGAACTTGAAAAAATGTTATACAATTCTTTTTATAAATTATATAACTAACGTGCTACTGACCTGATAACAAGAAAAAAGAGGATGCTTTCATGCCATCCTCTTTCACTTTTTGTTGAAAAAATTGAATCAAGTCAACTCTTTGAAAAATGATACATCTCCGTAAGTTGCGACCCTGACAATTATTTTCTTTTCACCTTTTATCAGTTCCACAAAATAATTGTCTTCATCATTAAACTGCGAAGACCAAAGAATCATGTCAGATTCATTTGCCAGATTGTCATTAAAAAAGATCACGTCCCCTATTTTATAATCTTTATATTTATTTTTGATTTCCAATTGTCCTTTCAGAGGCACGTCAGCAAATTTTACATTTTGTGTCGTTCCAATGAGTTCCCCATCGTCGCCATAGAAGGCTTTTAATTTCTTACCGTCATTATTAATAAATGAGGCTTCGTCAAAGTTTTCAGATCTGTTCCATTGAACATCTGTGATATTGGGAAAGTCTTCCCTGAAAGAATTTATTGCCATAACGCTGATATCTTTCCTTTCTGGGTTTCCTGGTGTCACCCTTTCGGATTTATTTTCTTTCCCATTATCCCCTGTATCAGGTTCAGATGAATCCTGTGGTTGCCCAATAGCCAGTGTGGCAGCAACCAGGAATATAGATGATAAAATAGCTACTTTTTTCATAACAAAAATTTTTAAATTGATTAATATTGTTCTGATCTGATAGACATATGACAATCAGAAACTATTCTCATCCAGACCACATTTAACTTAGAATTAACTAATTGTTAAGAAAATATTAGAAAGCTTAATACCTGACAGGCTCTCTATTCGTACCTGAGAGCATCGATAGGGTCTAGTCCGGCTGCTTTTTTTGCAGGATACCAGCCGAAGAATACGCCAATTACCGTGCAGACGATGAAGGACAGGAATTCAGAACGGGGCAGCACAAGTACAGGCCAGGCCATTGCCGAACCGATGATCTTTGATGCAGCCAGACCCAGGATGATTCCGATCAGGCCTCCCGTGATGCTTATCAGCATCGACTCAGCAAGAAACTGCAGTAGTATATCCCGGCCCTTGCCTCCGATAGCCATACGTAATCCTATCTCTCTGGTTCTCTCTGTAACCGAAACGTACATTATGTTCATGATCCCGATTCCTCCTACAAGAAGAGAAATCCCTGCGATTGCCCCGAGTAAGATAGTCATGATATTGCTCACTGAACTGAATGTTGTCAGCAGCTCGGCCTGGTTTCTTATTGTAAAGTCATTAGGGTCGGCTTCTTTTATCTTATGATGCCTGCGCAATGTTTCTTCAATCTGATCTGCAGCCATGTCGGTTGAATTTTCATCGACTGCTGATGTAAATATACCCTGTATCCATGATATTGCGAGAACTCTTTTCTGCACTGTGGTGTACGGTGCCAGGATAAGGTCGTCCTGATCCTGACCGAATGTGTTAAGTCCTTTGGAGGCAAGTACTCCGATGACTTCAAATGGGATTTTCTTAAATCTTATCGTCATTCCTACCGGATCGCTGCCTGCTCCAAATAAATTTGTTACCACCGTCTGTCCAAGCAGACAAACTTTGGCGGACCCTGATACCTCTCTTTCTGTAAACATTCTGCCACTGGCAACAGCTCTCTCCCTGATCTGCAGGTAACTGGTGTTTTCACCGTAAAGCGATGTGGGCCAGTTTGAAGCTGCATACACAACTTGTCCGTTTCCCCGCACTTCAGGTGTAGCTGCGAGAACTGCCGGACAATCTTCAAGAATTGCATCCACGTCGCTTTCTTTAAGGCTTTGCATCGTGGAGGCTCCAAACTGGACTCCGCCTCTTTGCTGTGAACCAGGGACTACCGAAACCAGATTTAATCCCATTCCCGAGATCTGTTGCTGTATACTGATTTTCGATCCTTCACCGATACCAAGCATTGCGATGACAGATGCTACTCCGATAATGATTCCGAGCATAGTCAGAAAAGCCCTGAATTTATTCCTCATCAAGGCGTTAAGCGCTATTTTGAATAAGTTTTTAATGCTCATTTTGAATGTTTTAACTATTCATCCTCAACGGGTATGCTGGCAAGCATTTCAAGAGAATTGATTCTGTCCTGCACCTCGTACTCCCTCTGTATATGCCCATCCTTAAATATTATGTTGCGTGTTGCACATCGGGCGATATCCGGTTCATGAGTCACAAACACTATCGTTTTGCCTTTGCTGTTCAATTCCTGGAAAAGCGCCATAATTTCATATGAAGTCCGTGTATCAAGATTGCCGGTGGCTTCATCCGCCAGGATCACAACGGGGTCATTCACCAGCGATCTAGCGATCGCTACTCTCTGCTGCTGACCACCTGAAAGCTGGTTTGGTTTATGATACATTCTGTCGGCAAGCCCGACCGATTCAAGTGCTGCCTGTGCCCTTTCCTTTCTTTCCTTTGTTTTAATTGTATTATTGTACATAAGCGGCAGTTCAACATTGTCGAGAGCATTTGTACGAGGAAGGAGATTATAAGTCTGGAAAACAAAACCCAGTTTTCTGTTTCTGAGAGAGGATAATTCATTCTTGCTCAGGGCTGAAATACTTATCCCGTCAAGAATATAGTCGCCACTTGTGGGTTTATCGAGACAACCGATAATATTCAGCATGGTTGATTTACCAGAACCGCTTGCTCCCATTATAGCGACGAATTCACCTTCTTTTACAGCCATATCTACCCCTTTCAGTGCGTGAACTGTCACTTCTCCCACATAATAATCTTTTTTTAGTTGGATTATTTCAATCAGCTTTTTCATAAACGTGTATTCATTTTATCTTCTTCTTCCTGCCGGCCTCTGAGGCATGAACGGACTTCTTGTTGCTGCAGCGTCAGCAGTTGCTCCTTCTTTCCCATCCTGAGTCATTGCGACTACCACTTCATCTCCTTCTTTCAAACCTGATTTGATCTCAGCATTAGTCCCGTCTACCGCACCTGTTACAATACGTGTACGATGAAGTTTATCCCCTTCTTTGACCCATACTAATGTTGGTTTCTTTGCTTGTTGTCCTTCGTTTGAGAATCCTGCGCCACCTCCCTGCCCGGCTGCACCGGTTCCCTGTCTTTGCATGTTGGGCTGTACGGTCCCACCCGGAGTCCCCCCTGGTCTTTGCCCTGCGTTGGCGCCCTGTCTCTGTCCGAATGGATTGTTTTTCATGTATTCGGCTAAATAGGCCGGATCGGGAGTAAACCTCAATGCTTTTCCGGGAACTACAAGCACACTGTCGAGCTTCTGTACAAGGACAGTTATATTAGCTGTCATTCCGGGCATAAGTTTCTTTTCGGGGTTGGGCGCATTTACAATAACCGTGTACGTGACAACATTTGAAGTTACGACAGGCTGCAATCTTATCTGTCTTACTGATCCCCTGAAAGTTTCATTCGGATAGGCATCAACAGTGAAATCCACTGGCTGGGAGGTCCGTACCAGACCTATGTCAGCTTCATCGACATTGGCCTGAACCTGCATTTGTGTCAGGTCATTCCCGATAGTAAAAAGATTAGGCGTACTAAAACTGGCTGCCACCGTCTGACCCTGGTCAACAGCTCTGTTCAGGACTACGCCAACTATCGGTGAATATATTGATGCATAATTCAGATTAACGATAGCCTTATCATAACCAGCCTGAGCTGTCTTTAGGTTCGCCAGTGCTTTGTCATAACTGTATTTTACCTGGTCATAATCAGCCTGGGCAACAAGTTTCTTATCGAGCAATGCTTTGTAACGTTCGTATGTTGCCGTCTGGAATGCTACTTCACTTTTTGAATCATCCAGTGAAGCCTGTGCCTGTTGTACCTGGGTCTGAAGAGGAGTCTTGTCAAGTTCTGCAAGTAATTCTCCCTTTTTTACATGCGAGTTAAAATCGACATATATTTTTTTTATTACTCCTGAGACCTGAGTACCAATCATAACAGTTGTGTCTGCCTGCACTGTACCGGTGGCTGTAATTGTATTTATTATTGAGCCTTTCTTAACTACAGCAGTCTCATAGGCATAAGTAGTGTCTCCTTTGTGACACGATGTGACTGCATGTAATAACAGGACAACAGCTATCGAGTAAAAAATCCATTTAAGTATTCTTTCGGTTTTCATTATTGTTTTTTTTGAATATTTATTTATTGGGTTTTCTGAATGAAAGGGGCTGCCCGGTATAAAAATCAAGCACTTTGTAACTGAAGATCAACCGGTATTTTGACTGGAGCCATGAACTTTCAGCTGAGATGAATGCAGTCTTCTGTATTAGAAAATCGACAGAGTTCATGAGACCCTGGAAAAATTTTTCAGATGCAACATCAAATGATTCTTTCACAGCTTTATATGCTTCGGTACTTGCTTCAAACTCAGTCTGTGAAGATGAAACATCCTGGCATGCCTGTTCAATTGCTTTTCTGAGTTGGTTCCTGACGTTCAACTCATCGAGTTCTGCATTATTTGTATTTTTCTTTGCAATCGCCACATTTGTCCTAACCTGTCTATTCAGATAAATGGGGATTGTTGCAGTAAGGCCTATTGCAGGGGAGATATTGTTTTTAAGCTGATAGCCTGCTGACGATCCCACTGCATTGCTGCTATATAATGTAGATAAACCTGCATTCATTGAGAGATCTGGATAATACCCCGATTTAGCGATATCAACTTCAATACGGGAGCTTTCCTTATTAAGTTCAGCATTTTTTACTTCCGGTTTAATACTGAGGGCTATCTCATAAATATCTTTGGGATCTGGTACTCTTTTCTGATTGATCAGACTGTCGAGATTTGGATGCTCAATTTCAAAATCATTTGTCTCTGGAAGCTCCATCAACTGCATAAGTGTTATCCTGTTGATTGCAAGCTGGCTCTGAGCTGATGCGAGAGTTTGTTTTTCAGTGGCAAGCTGTGATTTTACCTGGAGATAATCAGAATTCGCGATTGCACCCAGCTTCAATCTCTCTCCTGCAAGATTAAGCTGTTCCTGCGTAGAGGCGATCTGGTTATTTCCGTTTTTTACCTGCTCCCCGGCGAAAAGTACCTGCAGATATGCATTCAATACATTCAGACTCACGTTTTCCCTGATGACCTCCGTGTTGTAGCGGTCAGCTTCAAGGTCCGTCTCCGATTTCTTTACATTATTCCGGATCTTATTTCCATTATATAAAGTCAGCCCTGAATTTACTGAGATATTTGTTCCGTTTGAACCCTTGAATACAGTCGACCCCGTTGTGGTATTGACCTGATTATTCCAATCGAAATTCTGTCTGACAGAACCACTTAAAGATGGATTCCATGCTGCCTTGGCATACTCAAGATTCAATGCACTGATATCATTGTTGACAAGCGCTTTCTGAATCTGGATGTTCTTTTCAAGTGCAAACCTTATACAATCATCTACAGTCCAGATTTTGTTTTGGGCTATAGCAGAAACCGAAAGAATACTTAGAATGAATGTTAATAATCCTAGTAAAATCTTATTTTCAGTTTCCGTTTTTGTTTCATCTTTTCGAAAAAGGAGTTTGACTATATTAAGCATGAAAGTATAATTATTTGTTTCCTCGTAAAAAGACATATCCCTTTGTCAGTTTATTCCTTAAAGGGAGAAAAAAAGTTAAAGTTTAACGTTTTATTAACACTGAGGCTCTGACGACTATGTAACAAGGCCGATCTTAAAAGGTTGAAACCAGTGTACTTCCGGAAGTCAACTTTTTAGTTAACTTTAGTCAGGAAAAACCAATGCAAAAAATAACCTGATGAAAACAAATCTGAAGCTTATCTTATGTCCTGTTATTTTGATTTTTTTAATAGTTACCAGTAGTTGCTCTGAGGTAAAAGAGAATAAAAATTCCGGTCAGATACTGCTCCCTCATCTTGAAAGAAAGGGTACCGCTACCCGGCTCGTGGTGGAGAATCAACCATTTCTTATGATCTCCGGTGAGCTGCATAATTCAACATGCGGTGGATTTGAATATATGCGCTCAGTATGGAAGCGGATGGCTGCCAAAAAATTGAACTCAGTGATAGCAACCGTTTCATGGGAACTTATTGAGACCGAACCTGGCCGATTTAATTTCGACCTGGTAGACAGTATAATCGGTGGCGCCAGAAAAGAAGACCTTAAGCTTGTCCTTATCTGGTTCGGGAGCTGGAAAAACAGCGGATCGGTTTATATTCCATCATGGATAAAAAAAGATTATCAGAAGTATCCGCGTGCAAAGGATGAGAATGGCAAACCTCTTGAGATCTTATCAACCTTTGGGGAACCATCTTGCAATGCTGATGCTGAGGCATTCTCTGCACTAATGAAGCATATTAAAGAAGAAGATTCTGTCAGCCAGACTGTGATAATGATACAGGTTGAAAATGAAATGGGGTTGCTCGATCATATGGGAGAGACTCCCGGGAATGCCCGCAGGGATTTTATTGAAGCGGCAAACAGTGCGTATAATTCACAGGTGCCTGAGGAGTTGATTAAATACCTCGTTGCAAATAAAGAAAACCTTTTCCCTGAACTTTATAAAGTCTGGAGCACAAATGGCTTTAAGACAACCGGAACATGGGAGCAGATTTTCGGGAAAGGCGAACTGAGGAGTGATATCAAAGACTGGCAGTTTTATTCTTATTATACCGAAGAATTGTTTATGGCATGGAACTATGCAAAATATACTCAGAAGATTGCTTCTGAAGGTAAGAAGCAATATGCCCTGCCGATGTATGTGAATGCCTGGCTGAAACAACCTTCTACATCATGGCCGGGAAGGTACCCCTCGGGCGGACCGTTGCCACAGGTAATAGATATCTGGAGGGCTGCCGCTCCGTCAATTGATTTTATTTCGCCCGACATTTACATCGATGAGTTCAAATGGGTTTGCAATGAATTTACACGTAGTTCAAATCCGTTATTTATCCCCGAAACACGAGGGGGAGAGATTGGAGCTGCCAGGGCATTGTATTCAATAGGTGAGTTTAATGCTTCTTGTTTTGCACCATTTGGAATCGATAATGAGATTTTCGGGAAAAATGACCCCCTGGATAAAGTCTACGCTATCTTAAATAATATGTCGAAGGTAATTCTCGAAAATCAGGGTACCGGAAAGATGAGAGGTTTCATTGTCGATTCAATCACACCTGTAAGTGAATTCGATCTTGGTGATTACCGGATAAAAGCTGTCCTTGCCAGCCGGAAGCCAAAGCTTGCAGGTGGTTTAATAATTAATACCGGACCCGATG
This sequence comes from uncultured Bacteroidales bacterium, assembly GCA_963792925.1. Classification (GTDB taxonomy): domain Bacteria; phylum Bacteroidota; class Bacteroidia; order Bacteroidales; family VadinHA17; genus LD21. Next base: position 497,187 of record CAWBYC010000008.1, read on the forward strand.
AGTATCTCGTTACAGGGAGGGGCCTCGATGTTTTTTTCCTTCCTAAAGACAGTACAATGAGAGCTGGCATAAATACCTGCGATGAAGGAAAATTCAAAGACGGGCAATGGTCCCCGGAAAGAAGACTCAATGGAGACGAAACACATGCAAGTACATATGACGGAACGGGTGTAAGACTTCCTGATGAACCAAACATTGAGAAAGTTGCGCTTTATAAATATAAATAGGGCGTAAAGGCGTAAATGCGTAACGGTGTAAAGGCGTAAATGCGTAACGGTGTAAAGGCGTAACGGCGTAATGACGTAAAGGATTAACGGCGTAAAGGGGAAAGTTGAAATATGGAAATAATTGAATTGGAATATTTTGATAGATAGAATTGTCAGATAGTATATAACCTATGAAAATGGCAAAGCAATTTTATAAATCTCAAAAGCTGACGATACTGGTTGTAACGTGTTTTGTTTATTCAACCTGTTTACTGGCTCAGCCTGGAGAAGCAAGAACCGGGAATATTAAAAGAAAATGGCTGGATATTGCTTACGCAGCGGATTCTAAAGCGCAGATGCTGGATATTTTTATTCCCGATGAAGGTGATGGTCCGTTTCCTGTAATCCTGTCAATTCATGGCGGAGCCTTTAAATCGGGTGACAAGGCTGATAACCAGGTGAATCCCATGCTTGAGGGACTAAAAAGAGGATACGCCGTGGTTTCAATAAATTACCGGTTAAGTGGTGAGGCAATATTTCCTGCACAGATCTATGATGTTAAAGCCGCGGTGAGATGGATACGGGCAAATGCAAAACTCTATAAGTTGAATCCTATAAAAATCGCAGCATGGGGAGGGTCAGCCGGCGGGCATCTTGCCGCGTTGCTTGGAACTTCAGGCAGTGTGAAGGAGCTTGAAGATATAGAGCTTGGAAATGCCGATCAGACGAGCCGGGTTATAGCTGTTGTTGACTGGTTTGGCCCCACTGATTTCATTAAAATGGATGAGCAGTTAAAAGAAAGCAGGGTAGCAAATCCGCAAAAACATTCGATATATGATTCACCTGAATCAGAACTTATTGGTAAAAATTTAACAGATGCACCCGATTTAGTGATAAAGGCTAATCCCGAAACCTATATCACTCCTGATGATCCTCCGTTTTTTATAGAACATGGCATGATAGATCATCTTGTGCCATATCAGCAGTCGGTAAATTTTGCAAAGAAGCTTGAAAATGTGATTGGAAGGCAGAACGTTACTCTGGAGTTATTGCCCGGGACAGATCATGGAGGTCCAAACTATGAGACGGAAGCCAATCTTGAGAAAGTATTTGAGTTTCTTGACAAATGCATGAAAAACTTAAAATAAAGTGATTATTATTCACGATACATCGCTCAATTTTCGTCTTCTTCCATGAATTTGTTCTGTTTAGTCTTTTTTCTGTTGGAGTAGCAGATTTCTTCATTAGATTCACGAAAAATTGAGACAGGAGATTTATGGATAGATTTTTGAAAATTTCGTTGGTATTAGTTTGTCTTTTATCACAGAATAAGATTATCAGTGCTCAGGAGCAGGTTGCCATTCCCAGAATCGAGGGAGAAATAATATTTGATGGAAATATGGATGATGCATGCTGGCAGAAAATAAAGCCTCTGACAATGGTTATGCATACTCCGACATTTGGTAACCAGCCTTCTGAAATCAGTGAAATAATGATCTGTTATGATAATACCTACCTGTATGTGGGAGCCAGGCTCAAAGACACAAATCCGGGAGACATGCTGATTTCATCGAGGAAGCGTGATGAATCGCAGGTACAGAGCGAGCAGCTGATGCTGATTTTCGACTCATTTAATGATAAAGAGAATGGACTTGGATTTGCTACTACTCCGTCGGGTTTAAGAAGCGATTTTACGATTTCAAAGGATGCAATGGGTATGACGGATCCTTCACAGGGTCCTTTTAATATGAGCTGGAACACGTTCTGGGATTCAAAAACTTCAATTAACAATCAGGGCTGGGAAGCCGAAATACGGATTCCCTTTTCGAGTGTCAGATTTAAGGAAAAAGACGGAGAGGTTGTTATGGGATTAATTTGTATCCGCGAGATTGCCCATAAGAATGAGGTAGATGTTTTCCCGGCCATCCCGCCAAACTGGGGTCAAACGAGTGCCTACAGGCCTTCGAAAGCGCAGGAGATTACATTTAGCGGTCTCCGGTCAAAAAAACCATTTTATATAGCTCCTTATATCATCGGCGGTTTGCAGAGGGATAATGTTTTAAATGCGACAGGCACAGGCTACCAGCTTGATAGAAGTCCGACACTGAATGCCGGGCTTGACGTAAAATATGGTCTGACCAATAATCTCACGATGGATCTTACTATCAACACCGACTTCGCACAGGTGGAAGCCGACGATGAACAGATCAATCTTACACGTTTCTCTCTTTTCTTTCCCGAAAAAAGGACTTTTTTCCAGGAACGCTCGAGCGTATTTGCTTTCGACTTTGAACCTTCAAGCAGTCTTTTCTACAGTAGAAGAATAGGGCTCAATAACGGAGAACAGGTACCTATTTACGGGGGAGCACGTGTTACAGGAATGATCGGGAAATGGGACATAGGATTTCTTGATATGCAAACTCATGCCATTAACCAGGGTGAAGGCGAAATAAACGCTCTCTCTTCTGAAAATTTCGGAATTTTCCGTTTAAGACGACAGGTAATAAATGAGAACAGTTATATCGGAGGGATCGTTACCTCAAGGGTTGGAGCCGATGGAACATATAATACTGCATATGGAATGGATGGCATTTTCAAAGTATCGGAGAATGATTATCTGAATATAAAACTTGCTCAGGTTTTAGATAAATCCTCTTCAAATAAAGTATTATCACTCGATCCTTCGGAGCTGTTCCTAAGCTGGAACAGATTCACTCAAAAAGGATTAAACTATAATTTTACGTATGCGAGAACCGGCAAAGATTTTAATCCGGGTGTAGGTTTTGTCGCACGTTCCAATTACACTCATTATTACGGGGGCCTGGGTTATGGCTGGATCCCCGGAGAAGAATCTTTTCTGCAGAGCCACCAGTTAGGTTTCAATGCAATAAGTTATTTTGATAATAATAATAATTCTGCACAATCGCTTCAATTAGAGATGATGTACGACTTCAATTTCAAGGCGGGCTACAATGGAGTACTTATTGTGAGCCACCTTTATGAGAACGTTGCTGATACATTCAGTTTCTCATCAAATGCTTATATCCCGGCTGGTGTATATGGTTTCAATCAGTTTGAAACACATCTTAACTCACCCCGCACGAACAAAGCAGTAATGGGCATTGATTTTAAAGCTGGAACTTTCTATGATGGCACTATTTATTCTTTTGGACTGGAACCCGGATGGAATATAGGGTCCGCTCTGCAACTTGCATTAACATATGATCATAATTTTCTGAAATTCAAAAACAGGAACCAGTCTTTCAGCGGAGCTGTGGCAGGGTTCAAAGCCCTGGTAATGATCAATACAAAACTTTCGCTGAGTTCTTTCATACAATACAACAGTGCCGATAACAATCTCAGCAGTAATTTTAAATTCAGGTTTAACCCAAGGGAGGGGAACGATTTCTATATTGTATTCAATGAAGGCAGGAGCACTTATCGCAACATAGAAAGTCCAAGGCTTCCTTTGTTCAATAGCAGGTCGCTGCTGCTTAAATATACATACACCTTTACTTTGTAATTAATTAACTGGAAATAATATAATTCGGATTATTATGGAAACCAAAGAAAGAAAATCTATCAATCATTACATGCGCATCTGGCACCGCTATGCCGGATTCTTTATTCTGGGTTTTGTTCTATTATATGGCCTAAGCGGTATTACACTCATATTCAGAGATACCGAGTTTATGAAACATGACAAAAAGATCACTCTGAGTCTTGCTCCTGGCATTGATCCTGCTGAACTTGGCAGGAATTTAAGAATAAGAGAATTCAACGTGGAAAAGACAGAAGGTGATATTATTTATTTCAAAGGAGGCTCTTATAATAAAGTTACCGGTGCAACCGGGCAGACAGTAAGAGAACTGATTTTTCCGTTAAACAAAATGACCGGATTCCATACTACCCCTAGTAAGAAACCCTTGCACTGGTTTACACTTACTTTTGCACTGACCCTGCTGTTTCTTGCGGTCTCTTCACTTTGGATGTTTAAAAGTACAACAAAAGTCTTTCGTCAGGGAATACTACTTACTCTCGCCGGAGTTATAGCGGCTATTGTATTATTGTTCTTCGCATAAAAATTTTAGAAGCAGGTCAACACCCGGCAGGTAATTAAGGTATTATTGGATTTCTGTCCCCTTGACAGGAAAAGTATCCTTATTCTAATTACCTTTATAAAAACCAATAAATCAAAAAATCATGACAGTTATTATTGTAGGTATTCTTATTCTCGTTTTAGGTTTTTTTGCCAGTTCATCAGCAGAACCCGTGTTACGAAAAAATGTGACTTTGATTAAAGTAGCAGGAGTTATTGCCATACTGGTTGGAATTTCTCTTGCAAGTGTCAAACAGGTGGAACCCGGTGAAGTCGGTGTGCAGAAGCTATTTGGAAAAGTAAACAGTGATATCCTGGAGAGCGGATTGAATGTCGTAAATCCTCTGGTACAGGTTGTAACTTTTGATATCAAGACACAAAATTACACTATGTCAGCCGTACAGGACGAAGGAGCAAAACAGGGTGACGATGCAATCCGGGTATTGACAGCCGATGGTTTGGAAGTTGTGATTGATCTGACTGTATTATACAAAGTTATTCCGGCTGAAGCACCAAATATACTGAAAGAGGTGGGAATTGATTATAGAAATGTGCTTGTCAGACCTATCTGCAGAACTAAGATCAGGGATAATGCAGTTTATTATGATGCAGTTGCTTTATATTCATCAAAGAGAGATGAATTTCAATCAAGGATATTCTCAACAATTGAGTCAAACTTTAAAGAAAGGGGACTATTGCTTGAGCAGTTACTGGTAAGAAATATAACTCTTCCGGCCTCTGTAAAAACTACGATCGAATCGAAGATTAACGCAGAGCAGGATGCTCAGAAAATGACATTCGTTCTTCAGAAAGAGCGACAGGAAGCGGAGAGAAAAAGAGTTGAAGCTCAGGGTATAGCTGATTATCAGAAAATATTGAGCACGGGTCTTAGCGACAAGCTGCTGCAATATGAGATGATAAAAGCTATTTCTGCTTCACCGAATGCCAAAGTGATATTTATGACAAACGGGAAAAACCTCCCGATGATAGTCGATAGTAAATAGTCGGAGAGGGAAGACCCAAGTCAAAAGTCGAAAGTCAAAAGTCGAAAGTCAAAAGTTCGAAAGTCGAAAGTAAATAGTGGTTTTTTCTTACTTTTGTCTTGTGACTTTTGTCTTTTGTCTTTTAGATCATTATGATATATGTTATAGTTATCGGGAGCCAAATTAATTTTAGGTAATTTTACCGTTACGATGAAACATGGTTATCAGCAGCATAATGACCTCGATAAAACCCTCTACCACTTTAGTTTCCTGAAAGATATTAAAGTGCATGGCATTTATTTTAATGATCTGAATAAATTTCTGAGTCTCTACTGTTTTATAAGGAAGGAACATACACATGATTTCTATTCTGTAATCTTATTTACCGGAGGGAAAGGGAATATTATTATTACCAATGAAAGCTTTACTGTAAAGTCGCAGACTGTGTGCCTGCTGGCGCCTCTTCAGATGCACTCTTTCGAGCAACTTGAGGATGCCGAAGGCATTATTTTTTTCTTTCATCAGGATTTTTATGTAGAGGAATTCAGCATAATCCGCTTACTTAATGTTTTTTCATACACATCGCCAACTGCCACTAATCTGTTTAATCCCTGTCTCGAATTGTCAAACGATGAATATCGGTCAATTTTTTCGGTTTTTGATTCGGTAAGAGGGGAATATGATGCTTACACCCCTTCCAACAATTCAGCTGTAATCATCAGGTCACATCTAAACATACTGCTGCTAAAGCTGACAGAGTTTTATGAGACAAAATCGGGGAAATCGAATAATAATGAAAGTATAATTATCCACACATTATCCCATCTTGTCGACTCATACTTCATACAGGAACAGAAACTGGCTTTTTATACTTCGGCTTTCAATATCTCAGAAAGCCAGTTAAATGATATCTGCAACAAGCATTTTAACTGCAGTCTGAAAAAGATATTGCAAAACCGTTTAATGCAGGAAGCAAGGAAGCTTCTTTTATCTTCCGAACTTTCGGTTTCTGAGATTGCATTCAAGCTGAATTTTGAAGATAATTCCTATTTCAATAAGGTCTTTAAAAGCAAAACCGGCCTTACTCCCAAAAAATTCCGGGATATTCATAAAAAATTAGTACCACAAAAAACCTGATTTTTACCATTTTCAGCGTACCTGCAATTTTATTTTTGCGCTATAATAAAATTGTAAGTCTTATGAAAAAAATTGGTATTCTGATTATAGCCACTGTTTTGTCTTTCTCAGCATGTAAAAAGGATAATACAGTTCCTGCTATAGAATCGCAGACCTTCGAAGTAAAATCAACCAGTTCAACGCAGTGGAAGTATTTCAGCTTCGCCAGTAATGACACCATTACTGTTACCGACCCTGAAAATTCAAATGAATGGGATCTGGCTTTCCAGCGTTACAGGATAAAAACAAACAGCGGCCTGTCAGGCAGCGGACTGGGCGGAGCTGCGAACTCATTCCAGAAAGGACAATCAGGTTTCGATGATCTGATCTCAGTACCTGATACTTCCACCTTTGCTGTTGATAAAACAATAAGTGTTGCTGTTGTGATGGGATATCAGGATTATATCGTTAATCCTCTTCTCTATACATGGTTCTCACTCGAATTTTCCGCCCAGGGAACACAAATCATTCCTTCAGATTATATATACATTGTTAAAACCGGAACCGGTAAATATGCAAAGGTCTGGTTTAAAAGCTATTATAGCGCAACAAACCTTTCCGGGTACGTAACAATTCAATATAAATACCAGCCCGACGGATCGAAAAACCTGCAGTAAATGCTGAGAGTCCTACAGACGCTTTCATTTATCCTGTTTATCCCTTCTGTCTTGTCAGGACAGAGCGTGAAACTGTTGGGACATGTTACAGGTGCTGATAGCAATGTTGTTTCAGGTGTGACGATTACTCTTGAGGGAACCAGTTTTGGAACCGTAACCGACCAGAACGGAGATTATATAATTGGTAAGATAAAACCCGGAAACTATACAGTCCGGGCTTCTTTTGTGGGGTTCGAGACGCAGGAACGAAAAGTATCAATTCTTAAAGGTGACGCGCGTCTGGATTTCTCACTGAGGGAGTCTAATATCGATTTGAATGAAGTAGTAGTAACCGGTACCAGATCAGAAAAGACGCTCAAGAATGTTCCGGTACTTACACAGGTTATAAGCGCCCGCAAAATGCTTGATCTAGGTATTACTAACGCAGCCGATGCTCTGCAGACAATGGTCCCTGGCCTTAATGTGAGCCATAACGGGTCGCTTGTTATCGTTACACTTCAGGGGATGAGTGCACGATATGTGCTTTTTCTGGTTGATGGGGAAAGGATTGCCGGCGAACTAAACGGAGATATAGATTATTCAATGCTCAATCTGGAAAATATCGATCATATTGAGGTGATCAAAGGAGCTTCATCTTCTCTCTATGGTTCAAATGCCATTGGAGGCGTAATAAACATTATAACCAAAAAGATAAATCAACCCCTGGATGTTAAATTCTATTCAAGATATTCAAAATATAATGAAGTGTACTCCGGCGGAAGTATCGGTTTGAAAAAAGGCATACTGGGATCAAGAACAAGTTTCAATTTTGGTCATACAGATGGGTATGACATAACCCCCGAGAGCTCACACGACTGGACACAGAATCCATTCACTACTTTTCAGATAGGTCAGAAATTTGAAATTACACCTGCTGAGAATGTCTCAGTTACGCCCTATTTAACATACTATCAGTTTGAACGTGGGAATGTCAGCGCACGCCCGGTACACGATCTCTACAGAGATCTTAGCGGCGGATTGAAGGGCCAGTATTTTTTTGGTAAGAGTTCACTCGATTTTTCATATTATCGCGATCGCTATAACACCTACACAATACTTGAATCATTAAATAATAAAAAAGATACCGCTTCCTATGATTTCATTCAGACTTTCAGGGTGCAGGGGAATATTCATCTGTCAGACAAAAATAGTCTGACTGCAGGCCTGGAATATAATACAGAACGTCTTTATTCTATAAGGGTGGAAGGCGGGTTGAAGAATGTCTCGGAAGCTGTCTTTTATCTGCAGGAGGATATCCGTTTTGGGGAAAAGTGGAACCTGATAGCAGGTCTGCGCGGAAGCAATAACAGCAATTACGGATTTCATGTTGCCCCGAAGGTTTCATTAATGTTCAAGCAGGGACCATTAAATTTCAGGGCTTCTGCAGGTACAGGATTCCGATCGCCAAGTTTAAAGGAACTCTACTTTAAATTTGATCATTTCGGTGAGTTCTTTTTTATCGGGAACTCCAAATTAGTGCCCGAGTCATCAAATTATATATCCGGGTCAACAGAGTTTTCAAAACCCTGGAACAATACCTCCATTGCGATCTACAGGAATTCTTTGTCCAATCTGATTACTGATGAACCGTTAGCCTTACCCGACTCTGTTGAGCCTGTCCGACAGTATCAGAACATTGCCAGTGCCTCGGTTTATGGTGTCGACATATTTTCGAAACAAAAGATAATCAATGGCTTATGGATGACTATTGGTTACAGCTATGTTCATTCACGTGACAATAGCACCCATAATCAGCTGCATGGCACATCAAAGAATTCAGGTAATATCTCAGCCGACTATAACATCAGTAAAAAGAATTATTCTTTTACCGCACAACTTTACTGCCAGCTGGTGAGTTCAAGACTTTTTCTGGACTCTGATGGAACTGATGCTTTTGACAGTCCTTACAGTTCATGGCGCTTTACCATATCACAGGGGTATAAATGGCTTCGTATATCGACAGGTCTCGATAATATATTCGGTGTTGTTAAACCTCAGAATTACGATTTCATTTCTCCCGGAAGACGATTTTTTGTAGGTATGAATATTGATTTCGGAAAATTGAAATGACTTTTTCTCTGTGCAACTCTGTGCTCCTCAGTGTAACTCTGTGTAAGTTTTTTAATTTTTGTTACACAGAGAACCACTGAGGACCACAGAGGACCACAGAGTAATTTAGTTTTCTTCCCCTTCATCATTACTTTCCAGTTTTGCAAACTGAAGCGGCTTCCTGAAGAAATTAGTACGGTAAGCACCATATATCAAACCAACTGAAAGCCAGCTGACACCTACGATCTTTGCCTTGATTCCAAGACTGAACCAAAGATACAGGCATACGGTAAATCCAAGAAGCGGAACAATGAAATATGTGAAGCGCTTCTTTTCAGCTTTGAGGAAATAATGAATGAATGCAGAAACATTTACCCCCATAAAGGCAATCAATGCACCGAAATTAAGAAGCTGTGCTCCGAGAGGATAGCTTAGGATGAAAACTCCGACAAGGACTATTACACCAACGAGTATTATATTATTCGAAGGAATGTGTGTCTTTGGATTTATTGCCGCAAAGAATTTATTCGGTATTGCATGATCCCTGCCCATGCCATAAAGCAATCGTCCGGCTCCAAGGTGGGCACCCGCTCCTGATCCTATTGTTGCAATGAGCAAAGCAATATTAACTGTGTGAAAGAGCCACTGGCCACCGGCTCTTCCTGCAACATAAACAAATGCTGTATCCTGATCCGGGAATGTTGTTGAAGGCCATACCATCTGGGCAAAGTACACCTGGACTGAAGCCAGGATACCTGTAATTACGCACACCAGTACTGTAGCAAGGAGGATATTCCGGCGAGGATTATGAACCTCCTCCGACAGTGTTGAAATGCCATCAAAACCAATATATGTGAGAACTGCCAGAGAAGCTCCTGCCGAGACGGATGAAAATGAGAAAGTCTTGGGATCATAAAATGGCCTGGTCCACTCAGCGGCATTGGCTGGAGGATTTATAAAAAGATACCGGATAGCTGCTCCGAGGAACAGTATGATAACAACTCCCAGTCCTGTTGCAATTATGTAGTTTGTACGCGAGCTGGATTCTATGCCACGTAAGTTCATTACTGTAAACAAACACGCAAAAGCTACCGCATAAACTCCAAAGGGTATTTCAGGAATCAGGTTCATAGCAGCCTTGCTGATCCATATAACGCATATTATCGGATTCATAATGTAATCGAAAATCATACCCCAGCCAACGAAATAACCGAGTGAAGGGTGAATAGCCCTGCTTACATATGCGTAGGCTGATCCCGAACTCGGATATACGTTAGCCATTCTGCCGTAACTGATGGCTGTGAATAACATGGCAAACATACCAATGAGGATTGTTGTAACCACATGACCTTTCCCCAGGCTTGCAGCAGCTCCGAATAACGGCATTGGTGCAGTCGGCTGAATAAGAATAATCCCGTACAGGACCAGGGAGGACAGACCCAGAACTCGCTTAAGTCCCGGTCCTGATGATGAGGAAGTTTTGATGACGCTCATATTAGAAACTTATAATTAAGATTATGACCATAAACCTAATAATTATTAACCTAATTCATTAACTTTATTACCCTCAAAATGAAATTTCTTTTACAAATTAATGTCTGTAATATGAAAACTCCCATTTTCTTCACTATCATGTTATTGTGGTTCATAACAATTTCGGGAAAAGCACAGACTCCGGAAGGAGGAAAGCTTATTCTAAAGGATAACTGGGCAATCAGATCATCGGAAGAAGTGAAGTCAGACGGTAGCATGATTTCCGTAACCGGTTATAAAACAGATGGCTGGTATCCGACATCTGTTCCATCTACAGTTCTGGCTGCCCTTGTTGCAAATAAAGTCTATCCCGACCCGTATTTTGGTACCAACATCAATAAAATTCCGGGAAAAATCCGCGACAGGAGATATGAAATGCCCGACAGCAGTCCTTTTAAGGTAGCGTGGTGGTACAGGACTGAATTTAAAATTCCTTCCGATTATAAAAAAAATCATACCTGGCTGAAATTTCACAGCATAAACTATAAAGCAAATATATGGCTCAACGGAAAGCTGATTGCTGATACGACAACCATTCAGGGCGCCTATCGGTTGTTCAATCTTGATATTTCAAAAGCTGCATTGCCAGGTAAGAATAACTGTCTGGCCCTCGAGATCTTTCCGCCCAAAGGACTTGATCTTACTATTACCTGGGTCGACTGGAATCCTACACCGCCAGATCGTGGCATGGGTATCTGGTATGATGTTGCAATACATTCTTCGGGAAGTGTAGCTATAGAAAACCCTCATGTTGTTACAAAACTTAACCTGCCTGCAACTGATGAAGCACGTCTGACAATTTCGGCGGAACTTACGAATTTGGAGGATAAGAAGATTACGGGTTTATTGAAAGGCGCCATTGAAGACATAGCATTTTCACAGGAAGTTACCCTTCAACCCGGTGAGAAAAGACAAATTGACTTTGCCCCGGTGAATTTTCCGCAGCTTATCGTGTCTAACCCACGACTATGGTGGCCTCACACTGTCGGGCCCCAGAATCTGTATGACCTGAATCTCAGCTTTGAAGCATCGGGAAAGACTACCGACAGCAAGACTCTCCGGTTCGGAATACGCGAGATCACTTCATGGATGAACAATTTTGATAAATCACATACAAAGGTTTTCCAGATCAACGGGAAAAATATTGTTATCAGGGGTGGCGGCTATGTTGAGGATATGATGCTCCGGCCGTCCAATGAACGGGTAGATGCTGATATTAAGTATGCAAAACACATGAACCTGAATACTCTGAGAATGGAAGCACCCAGGGGATCAGATTATCTGTATGAGAAATGCGATGAAGAAGGTATCATGCTTATGGTGGGATGGTGCTGCTGCAGCGCTTGGGAGAGATGGAAGAGCTGGACTCCTCATACAGCTGATGTAGCCGAACAGAGCTGGAGAGATCAGATCCTTCATCTTAGAAACCATCCTTCTATTTTTACCTGGCTCTATGGAAGTGATAACTTTCCTCCGGCTGAGGTGGAAAAACGATACCTAAAGGTGCTCGATGAATATGATAATACCAGGCCCTCTGAATCATCTGCAACCCAGGCTCCAAGCACTATTGCGGGAATAACAGGAGTATATATGGGCCCCTATCCGAAAGTATACGCTTATGAAACACCGGTCTACTGGTATTCAAAACTTGAATTTAACACAGAGGCAGGTCCGACGGGCGAGCAGATACCTCCTATCGAAAGTATGCGACTGATGATGCCGGAAAAAGATCTGTGGCCTATGAGCCCCTCATGGGATCTTCGACTGCATAAAGCATTTTTCCCTATAGCCAGGGCTGCCTTTGAATCACGATATGGCAAACCGACTGGTGTCGAAGAATACAGTATGAAATCACAGGTATTTCAGAATGAGGCTGTAAAAGCTATGTTCGAAGCATTTGCCGGGAACAAGTATAAATCGAGCGGTATAATATACTGGATGTACAACTCCGCATGGCCAAAAATGTATTGGCAGCTTTACGATTATTTTTTCATGCCAAACGGAGGATTTTATGGAGCCAAGACAGCATGCGAACCTCTTCATATCCAGTATTGCTATGATGACAAGTCAATTAAAATCGTAAATTGTTTTTACAACGATTTCAGAGGATTGACAGCGAGTGCAAAAATTTATGATTTTAATATGAATCTTGTATCATCTGACAGCATAGACACAGATGTGGCCTCCGATGAAAGTGAAAAAATCTTTACAATAGATGCTCCCAAGGATATTACGAAAGTATATTTTCTGAAATTGCAACTGCATGACGGGGCGGGGAAGGAGCTTTCTTCGAATTTTTACTGGCTATGTGCCGATGGTGATGAAAAAGCTGATTTTACTGACCTTAACACTCTTCCCAAAACGGATATTAATGTAATTGTATCTCCATTACGGAAAAACGGTGATTCATGCTGGGTGAGTGTGACTTTCGAGAATCCCGGCGACAAGCTGGCCTTCGCTGTGAACCCTAAAATACTAAAGCTTACTAATCGTCAGCCTGTATTACCTGTTATATGGGGTGATAATTATTTTTCTCTGCTTCCAAATGAAAAACGAGTTATTGAGGTAGAATTCGATCTTAAAAAACTCGATGGCGACAGACCGCTGTTAAAAGTCGACGGATGGAATGTAAATACTACCGAAGAGGAGATAAAATAGCAGACTGCAGACATGTGAAGGAGGTATGTATAAAACAATTAATAAACTGATTGCCGTATTAGCATTTATTGCGGCGACTGCCGGCAGCTTATCAGCGACACCAAAATTTAAAGCTCTTATACTCGCTGAAAGGGGCGGGGACCACGAGGCGTTTGTTGTGGCTGCACTCGACTGGCTAAATAGATATGCTGTAGAAAAAAACTTCGAATTCAAAGTAATCAATCATGCTAAAGAGATCGATGAGGCGATTTTATCAGATTATCAGGTAATTATTCAGCTTAATTATGCCCCTTATAACTGGGGTGACAAAGCAATGGCCGCGTTTGTAAAATACATAGAGGATGGTCAGGGAGGCTGGGTTGGATTACATCATGCATCACTTCTCGGGGAATTCGACGGTTATCCGATGTGGGACTGGTTTTCAAAATTTATGGGAGGCATAAGGTTCAAAAACTACATAGCTGCAAAAGCTTCAGCTACAGTGAATATTGAGGATAAAGACAATCCCGTGATGAAAGGTGTCCCGGCAAGTTTCGTAATTCCTGATGACGAATGGTACACCTTTAATATAGATCCGCGTCCGAATGTACATGTGATAGCAACAGTGGATGAATCGACATATAAACCCGATTCGGACATCAAAATGGGTGATCATCCGGTTATCTGGACAAATGAGAAAGTGAAGGCAAGAAATATATATTTTCTGATCGGGCATAGTGCTTCACTGCTGAGTTCAGTGGAATTCAAAACCATGTTCGGGAATGCTATTTTGTGGGCTGCCGGGAAAGATTATTAGAAGAACTTACACAGAGGTACACAGAGAAGCACAGAGGACCACAGAGGAAGAAGTTGTAAAGAAGGGGATTATTTTTAATGATCCCTGGGGGAGAACCTTGCAGGGGATTACGACCTCGCTCCGTTCGGTCGTGATCCCTGGGGGAGAACCTTGCAAAGTCAATTTACTCCCATATTCGTTTCACTCATATGGGTTTTTATTTTTCAGATTGCCTCACTCAGACGAGTCTGGTTCGGCAATCTGAAAAATAAAAAATCCCTCAGCGGAGCTGAGGGAGTAAATTGACTTTGCGGAGAGAGGGGGATTCGAACCCCCGGTACCCTTTTGAGGTACACACGCTTTCCAGGCGTGCCAATTAAACCACTCTTGCATCTCTCCCTTCGGACACCGGAGGAGTATCTTATGTATAATGCCGCTAAAAAAACAGCGGCGCAAAATACGAAAATATTTTTACAATTATGCCTGTCAGGTTATTTCTCCGGCCAGAGACATATTTAATGATTTAACGATTTCCTCTCGCGTGGAATATCTTCCCAGCAAATACATCAATTTCGTTACCGATGCCTCCGATGTAATGTCCTTTCCACTCACCACTCCTGCCTCAAGCATCTGACGGCTTGTTTCATATAACCCCATCTCAACGCTTCCTCCGTGACATTGGGTAACATTAAAGATTATCCCCCCGTTATCAATATATTGCTTCAGATCTTCCAGAAACCATTCGTAAGTGGGAGCATTGCCCGAACCGAATGTCTCGATGATCAGACCACGTAACCCTTCGATATGGGTTACTGCATTAACAAGCTTCCTGGAGATACCAGGGAATAATTTGAGAATAGCAACATTGGTATCAAAATCCTTATGTACAATGAGTTTATTTTGATCTGAAGGATAGTGGATCAGATTATTAAAATATTTTAAATGCAAACCAACTTCTGCCAGCGGATGATAATTAGGAGAATTGAAGGCATCGAAATGTTCTGCACTCATCTTAGTTGTCCGGTTGCCCCGTGTCAGTTTGTTATCGAAAAAAATACAAACCTCGGGAACAGCAGGCATTCCGTTTTCCACTGCTGCCGCAATCTCTATCGCAGTAATAATATTTTCCCGGCCGTCGGTACGCAGTAAACCTATTGGCAACTGCGATCCGGTAAGAATAACAGGTTTTGCAAGATTCTCCAACATATAGCTTAACGCAGACGCCGTGTATGCCATTGTATCGGTGCCATGCAATATTACGAATCCATCAAAATCGTCATACGCCTTCTCGATTATGTCGCCCATTTTTATCCAGACTCCCGGATCAATATTAGATGAATCACTAACCGGTTCAAAGGATATTGCGTGAAGCTCATAGCCAAATTTCCGGAGTTCGGGGACATGATCGGAGAGATGACGAAAATCAATGGGTACCAGTGATCCTGTATTTGGATCATGAACCATTCCGATTGTGCCGCCTGTATAGATGATGAGTATGGATAATTCCTCTTTATTTTTCATTTTAAGTATTACAGATTGAACAATCCGACTGAATTTGAATAGGTTATATCTGCCATCTCTTCTTCACTTATTTCAAAAATATCAGCCAGCTTTTTATTTATAATGCAAATATATGAACTCTCATTTCTTTTTCCACGAAATGGTGCCGGAGTAAGATAGGGAGAATCTGTTTCAAGAATGAGATTTTGTGGTCCAGCTGCCTTAATAGTTTTATCCAAACCTGAATTTTTGAATGTCACAATACCACCTATCCCAAGCATTAAACCCAGGTCCATTGCCCTATGTGCATCATTCAGGTTTCCCGAAAAAGCATGCATGACACCCTTCAAAGACTTACCCTTAAATTCCTCCAGAACAGAAAAAACCTCAGGAAAAGCATCTCTTGAATGAATAACCACAGGCAGATTATTTGCTGTTGCCAGTTCAATCTGTATTCTGAGAGCCACAAGCTGTTCTTTGCGGAATGTTTTATCCCAGTACAAATCTATTCCGATTTCGCCAACCGCAACAAATTTGTAGTTATGCAACAGATTTTTTATCTCATCTAGCTGAGATATATAGTCCTCTTTTACCGAAGTAGGATGCAGACCAGCCATCGGAAAGCAGATTCCGGGGTAATTCGCCACAACAGACAGCATCGGTTCAACTGAACCCAGGTCAATGTTAGGCAACAGCATTTTCGCAATGCCGTTGCCAACAGCCCTGTTTACCACCTCATCTCTGTCGGCATCAAAATCCGGAAGATACAGATGTGTATGAGTATCAATTAAATGCATTAAACAACCCCCTGGGCGATCATGGCATTTGCCACTTTCACAAAACCTCCTATATTGGCACCGTCAACATAATTAATAAAACCATTCTCCTTGGTGCCATATTTCACGCATGTCTTATGGATATTCTTCATAATTGTCTGAAGTTTCTCATCTACTTCCTGGCGCGACCATGGTAATCTCATTGAATTCTGAGTCATTTCAAGTCCGGAAGTGGCAACACCGCCTGCATTAGCAGCCTTACCCGGACCATAAAGGATCTGTGCTTTCAGAAATACTTCAACTGCTTCAATTGTGGATGGCATATTCGATCCTTCGGAGACACATTTACAACCGTTTTTAATGAGAATAGCTGCTTCCTCCTCGTTTATCTCGTTCTGTGTGGCACACGGCATTGCAATGTCGCACTTCATTATCCATGGCCTTTTACCTTCAAAATATTCAACTCCAAATTTTTCAGCATACTCTTTTATCCTTCCTCTTCTGATGTTCTTAAGGTCCATTATAAACATAAGTTTTTCACAATCAATGCCTTTAGGGTCATAGATAAAACCATTTGAATCTGATGCAGTGATTACTTTTCCACCAAGTTCTGTTACTTTCTCAGTCGCAAATTGTGCCACGTTGCCCGAACCGGAGATCGCCACAATCTTGCCTTCCATTGTGTCACCACGTGTTGAAAGCATTTCGCGGGCGAAATATGTTGCTCCATATCCTGTTGCCTCGGGACGGATAAGTGAGCCACCCCATTCAATTCCTTTCCCTGTCAACACTCCGGTAAACTCATTTTTAAGGCGTTTGTACTGTCCGAAAAGAAACCCTATTTCACGGCCGCCTACTCCGATATCGCCTGCCGGAACATCCGTATCTGCGCCGATATGACGAAAAAGCTCCGACATAAAGCTTTGGCAGAATCTCATCACTTCGTTATCTGACTTTCCCTTGGGATCAAAATCAGAACCTCCTTTACCGCCACCCATTGGAAGAGTGGTCAGACTGTTCTTAAAGACCTGTTCGAAAGCAAGGAATTTCAGGATGCCAAGATTCACTGTGGGATGAAGACGGAGACCTCCTTTATATGGACCTATTGCACTGTTCATTTCAATTCTGAATCCGCGGTTTATCTGCACTTCCCCTTTGTCATCAAGCCATGGAACTCTGAAGATTATTGTCCTTTCAGGTTCCGCAATTCTCTCAAGGATCTTCGCATGTTTATACTTGGGATTTTCCTCAATGAAAGGGATCAGGGATTCTGCTACTTCCTGAACTGCCTGGTGGAATTCATTCTCACCGGGATTTCTGGCTTTTATCATAGCCATGAACTGTTGCACTCGTGGATCCATAATAAAGAATTTTAATTAAAGATTAATTGGAATTATAAAATTAGGAAAACAAAGGGAGAAATCCGAGTCTATTATTCATTGTTTAACGTTGATTTTTGAATCCCTGAAATGAAATCCATTAACCACAAAGTCCCCGGTTATCAAAATATAGGAAACTTCAGGAGTGATAACTTCAAATCCCTACCCACCGCTCGAAAATCAATTTATTTACCCCGTCCCCAAGGGGAGTAAATTGATTTTCTTCGCTCCCCTTGGGGACGGGGTGAACGAAGAAAATCAATTTGCGACGTTGGGAAAGAAGGAAGTTATAACCATTCACACAGTTCTATACAGATTCCCCGGGGAACACCTGAGCAGTCCTTTGAATTCCATCTGGAGAAGCAGTGAGGATAATTTATATACCGGAATATCAAGCGACCTGCATATTGTATCGATTGTCAATTCTCCGCTCTTTGAAAGCAGCTCGAAGATTTTTTTCTCTGTATCGTCAAGATCTGAGAACAATGTCCTTTGTACGGCAGGTTTTGATTTTTCAGGTTTCCAGTTGAGGAAATATTCAATATCATCGGAATTTTCAGTGAGAAACGCTTTATTGTTTTTTATGAGACTATTGCAACCGGCTGACCACTGATCATCAGGCCTTCCGGGTATCGCAAAAACATCGCGGTTATAGGAATTTGCTATGTCTGCTGTTACCAGGGCACCGCCAGTGGAGGCTGATTCTATTACTATCGTAGCATCGGAAAGACCCGCAATAATCCGGTTTCTTTTTAGAAAATTATTTCTTTCAGGCAAAGCGTCAGAGAGAAAGTCAGTAACAAGGCCACCTTTGGTGGTCATTGCTTTTGCAGTTGAGGCATGTATTGCCGGATAGACGGTTTTAAATCCATGTGCAAGCACTCCAATGGTCATCAGGTTATTTGCAAGAGCTGCTTTATGTGCTGTAATATCGATACCGTAGGCAAGTCCGCTCACAATAATCAGATCAGGGTGACCCATTGCCAGGCCGCTTATTATCTTCTCACACAGTTCCCTTCCGCGTGTGGAAGCATTTCTGGTACCGACAATACTTAGTATTTTTAAGGAATCAAGATTGCAGCTGCCTTTGAAAAAAAATACTACCGGCGAATCATCGCATTGGCGGAGCCTGAAAGGATAATCGTTGTCGAGATAAAAGTAGGTTCTGATATTGTTTTTTGTTACGTACTCAGCTTCTTTTTCGGCAGTTGCGAGATATGACCTGTCGCTGATATATTTAGCTATGCCGGAGCCTATGCCTGGTATTTTTATCAGGTTTCTGTAAGGTTCCTGGAAAATTGCTTCCACATTTCCAAAATGGGAAACCAGTTTGCGGGCATTGATATCGCCAATACGCGGAATCAGACCTAAAGCGATTTTATGCTTAAGTTGAACATCTGACATAGCACAAGAAATTGAGACACCTAAATATACAAAAAATGTAGGGACGTTGCATGCACCGTCCCTACATAGTTGTGAAAATATTAAAAAAGTTGCTGGTTGCTTGTTATTAGGTGCTGGGTGCCTGGTGCTAGTTCTCAGCCTCACACCTCACTCCTCACACCTCACTCCTCACACCTTTTCCTAGATCACTCCCATATCTAGCATCGAAGTAGCAACCTTCAGGAATCCTGCAATGTTGGCACCTTTAACATAATCAACATATCCGTCTTCACGTTTGCCATGTTTCACACATTGTCCATGGATATTGCTCATAATCTCATGAAGACGTCCGTCTACTTCCTGACTGTTCCAGCGGAGCTTCATTGAATTCTGCGTCATCTCCAGTCCTGAAGTAGCTACACCTCCTGCATTTGAAGCTTTCCCGGGAGCAAAGAGCAGCCCATTTTTCTGGATAATCTCAACAGCTTCAGGTGTGCTTGGCATGTTGGCGCCTTCACAGATACAGATACAACCATTGTTTATAAGAGTCTGTGCATCCTGTGCGTTGAGTTCATTCTGTGTTGCGCAGGGAAGAGCGATATCAACTTTCACTTCCCATGGATGTTTGCCTTCATGAAATTCAACGCCTTCAAATTCATAGGAATATGGTTTAACAATATCTTCATTTGAGGCACGGAGCTCAAGCATATATTCAATCTTTTTGCCTGAAATGCCATTTGGATCGTAAACATAACCATCGGGACCTGAGATTGTAACAACTTTACCACCCAGTTCGGTTGCCTTAAGAGCAGCGCCCCATGCAACATTGCCAAAGCCGCTTATTGCAACTCTTTTTCCCTGGAATGATTCGCCTCTGGTCGCAAGCATCTCTTTTGCAAAATATACACATCCGAATCCAGTGGCTTCGGGACGAACCAGTGAGCCGCCCCAGTTGCTTCCTTTTCCTGTGAGAACGCCTGTATGATCGCCTGCGAGCCTTTTGTACATACCGTACAGGAACCCGATTTCACGTCCGCCAACACCAATGTCGCCTGCAGGGACATCTGTCTCGGGACCAATGTATTTCCAGAGCTCAAGCATAAATGCCTGGCAGAAACGCATTACTTCAGCGTTTGATTTTCCTTTTGGGTCAAAATCGGAACCACCTTTGCCGCCTCCCATAGGAAGGGTAGTAAGTGCATTTTTGAATATCTGTTCAAAACCAAGGAATTTTAATATCGAAAGGTTAACGCTCGGATGGAAGCGAAGACCACCTTTGTAAGGACCGATCGCATTGTTGAACTGGATCCTGTAGCCAAGGTTTACCCTGACGTTTCCTTCATCGTCAACCCATGGAACTTTAAACATTATTACCCGGTCAGGTTCAATAATGCGTTCAATGATGTTAGCGGATTCGAATTGTGGGTTTTCATTATAAACCTCCTCGATCGATTCAAGAACTTCTCTTACTGCCTGTAAATACTCAACCTCACCCGGATGTTTCTTTTCGAGGTTGTTCATGATTTTATCTACATTCATTATTTTAATTTTTAGTTAGTTTATCATGTAATTAGAAGAGTCAAATTTGAGATTGTTTAGAGTCATTAAAAATGATAAATCTCATGTTATCAGATGATAACTCACGTCAGGGGAGTGTAAGTAATTTAACGATTTTATGATCTTGGATCTCTCTTCCCCCGAAAGAGCACTTATATGAACAGGCGGGTATTTTGCGACCCCCTGCGGAAATTTCTGAAACAGGGTAATGCTCTGAATCAATCCAAAAAAGCGGGATTCAATTTTAAATCCTGAAAATGTTGATTTATTTATCTCTACAGAATTTTTCTTACCTCCTGTAATACCGGCATTGAAGTATCTGAAAACGATGAATTCACCTTCATCTGAAAAACTGATATACTGATAATTGAGTATCATTGGGGAAATGGCAAGAATTACCCATATTCCTACAAGGACTACTGTCCAGATGGTCTCACCCATGCCGAGAAGGGGGAATTTGATCATTTTAATGACATACGCCATTGCAATGTAAGCCAGTAGTACAATGGTTGCTGTGAAGAGTTTAATCCTGAGACCAATAATGGTCTTGCTGTTATCGAATGTCATAGGCTAAAGTTTATATAAAATTAAAAAAAGAAATCCATTAACCGCTCAGGGCGAAGAGAAATTACGATGAGGACGCCGAAAAAGAAATTATGAATATAGTCTGCAGACACCCCTCTTCAGGGAGTAATTTCCTAACTAGAGGCATACAATGGCTTTCGAGTTGTTTCGGGGTTCTATATACAAGGGAAGCAGATTTACAAACCTCCGGGCTTTTTACCCCTAAATCCCCAGGGGGGACTTGAGCTTTAAGCAAACATTATATTCAGTTTCATTCCTTAGTTTTTTACACCCTATTTTACTATGTCCTGAAACAACCCGTCTAAAACCTGGTCAAGTTATCTGGAATGCACTTGATAAACATACACGTGCAGACTCCATTAATCGGAAATATAAACCTGTAGTTCTTACCCTTACCAACGACGATGATATTAATCTTTTTGAAAAACAAACACCTACCAGAAAAATTAAGCAACAAGTAATGGCCAGGATGATAAGGGAAGCATACAACCAAGGATGAATAGGGATGAGGCGGACCGCTTATCTATGTATCTGTATGATAACACAATACAAATTAATTGTTATCCATTTTTCAGTTTTAAATTGTTCAGAAGCACATCGTATGTTATATTTCCTGATACATGAGTCTCTTAATCTTGTCCAGCATAATTATCAATATCACAAATACTAATTAATACCAAAAGATCGTTGGCTACAATGCGGGATTAATTGTCTTGGGAATCGGACTTAATTTCTGATAGTTTTACTGCTGGACTGAATTTCTTATAGGTTGAAAGTTAGAAGTAATTTTATGATTTTAAGGAGAGCATTCAGTAGTGCCTCTTTTAACTGGTAAATTCATCAGGAAGTCAGCCAAGCAATCTCCCCAAGTGCTATTCCATGGAAAATAAATATGCGTGATTTATATAACTTTTATAAGGGAATGTGTAATATTAATTGGAGTCTACATATTTATTTTTATCATGGTGAAATCTGTTCGCAATTGAAAATATTTGGTTTCCAACTAAAATATTTGATTTTCAATTGCATATACAGTAATATAAATAGGATATGAGTAAAAGATTAAAGTCGGATATGTCAAAAGCAGACCGTGCTGCAGAGTTAGTCATTGCCAATGAAGAGAAAGAAAAACGTGCTGCAGAATTAGTTATTGTTAACGTTGAAAAAGCAAAACGTTCTGCAGAATTGGTTATAGCAAACGCTGAGAAAGCAAAACGTTCTGCAGAATTGGTTATAGCAAACGCTGAGAAAGCAAAACGTGCTACAGCAATAGTTAATGCAAACTTAGAGAAAGAAAATCGTGCAGATGAATTAATCATCGCTGACAAGGAACTTACATATCAAAACGAAGAAAAGGTAAAACGTGCAGCAGAGTTAGTCATTACTAATAATG
The DNA here is from genome assembly GCA_963792925.1 of uncultured Bacteroidales bacterium. Classification (GTDB taxonomy): domain Bacteria; phylum Bacteroidota; class Bacteroidia; order Bacteroidales; family VadinHA17; genus LD21. The sequence goes on from CAWBYC010000008.1 coordinate 519,895, forward strand.
AACTTGTGCTGGAGAGAGAAAAGGAAAAACTTATATTAGAGTTAACCCTCGTAAACAAAGAACTTACCATTCAAATCACTGAACGCAAGCATGTTGAAGACAGTCTAAAGGAGAACGAAAGTAAATTCCGCAGCACCTTTGACCAATCGCCTGTGGGAGCCGCAATACTCAGTACAAATAAACAGTTTATCAGATGCAATAATGCATTTTGTAATTTTCTTGGCTACAATGAAGAAGAACTGATTGGTAAAACAATTGAAGATGTATCTTATAAGGAAGATTTGAATGTTGGCATAAATGAGATAAAACAGATAATAGTAGGAGAAATACCAACTTCCACTGTCCAGAAAAGATATAATCATAAAGATGGCGGAATAGTTTGGGGAGAAGTTAGTATTAGTCTTGTAGTTGATGCTAACAATAAACCTTTATACCTGTTACCTGTGATTATTGACATCACTGAGCGCAAACAATCAGAGAAGGCACTACTTGAAAGTGAAGAAAGATTCCGATTGCTATTTAACCAAGCACCGCTTGGCTACCAGTCTCTTGACTTTGATGGCGATTTTATTGATGTAAACCAGCAATGGTTAGATATTCTTGGATATACCCGTGAGGAAGTAATTGGAAAGTGGTTTGGTGATTTTCTTTCTCCTGAATATCAGAACAGCTTCCGTCAAAGATTCCCGATTTTCAAAGCGCAGGGAAATATTCACAATGAGTTCGAATTGGTTCATAAAAACGGCAATAAATTATTTTTTGCTTTCGTAGGCAGGATTGGTTATGATACAAATGGAGAATTTAAGCAGACACATTGCATTCTGCAAGACATCACTGAGCGCAAGCAGTGGGTAGATGCCTTACAGAAGTCCGATGCGAAACATAGTGCTATGATATCCAATATTTCAGATGTAATTGGTATAGTCGGTGCTGATGGTTTAGTGAAGTATAAGAGTCCCAATATCGAGAAATTGTTTGGCTGGCAGCCTCAGTACCTTATTGGCACTGATGGTTTTAGAGATGTTCATCCAGACGATATTGAACGTATTAGAAATGAATTCTTTACCCTGCTTGAAAAAGATAATTCGACAATAACATCAGAGTGTAAATATAAATGTAACGATGGAAGTTATAAAGAGGTAGAAATTACTGCTAAAAATCTCACGAATGACCCTGTTATAAATGGTGTTTTGCTAAATTATCGTGACATTACAGACCGTAAACATTCAGAAGATGCATTGAGAGAAAGTGAAAAGCGTTTTAAAACCATTTTTAATCAGGCTCCCATAGCAATTGCCCTGCTTGATATGGAAGGTCATACACTCATATCAAATTTGACTTTGTCAAATATGGTTGGTTATAGCATCGTTGAATTGTCTAAAATGAAGTTTACTGATTTTACATATCACGAAGATGCTGATAAAGATATGAATCAATTCATTGAATTAATTGAAGGGAGAATATCCAATTATAGCATGGAAAAAAGATTTGTCCATAAAAATGGAAATCTTGTCTGGGTTAATCTTTTTGTCACAATAATACGTGATGAAAATGGTATGTCAAAGGAAATTATAGGAATGGCTGTGAATATTAATGAGCGCAAACAGGCTGAACTTGAATTAATAAAAGCCAAAGAAAAAGCCGAAGCAAGCGAAAACCGATTAAGTTCGATTTTCAACACTATGAGTGAAGGTTTTTCGATTCAGGAAGTTATTTGCGATGATAATGGAAAACCTATAGACCTTCGTTTTATTGATGCAAATCCTGCATTTGAAATTCAAACAGGTTTGAAAAATTCTGAAACATTAGGACACACCTTACTTGAATTATTTCCCACAACAGAACCACTTTGGATTGAACGGTACGGACATGTTGGAATTTCTGGTGAGCCTATGACTTTTGATGCGATGTTTGGTCCTTTAAATACTTTTTATCATTGCAACGCATTCCAGATTAAACATGGTTTCTTAGGAATAATGTTTACCGACATAAATGAACGCAAGCAAGCTGAACTTTTAATACAAGAAAAAAACGAAACATTAACACAAATAAATATAGAATTAGTTAAAGCTAAAGAAAAGGCTGAAGAAAGTGACCGCCTCAAATCTGCCTTTCTTACTAATATGAGCCACGAGATACGTACTCCTATGAACGGCATTCTTGGTTTTGCAGAACTCTTGAAAGAACCGAATTTAACATTTGATGAACAACAGGATTATATTCAAACTATACGAGATTAGCGGAGAACGTATGCTAAATACTATCAATAATATTGTTGATATTTCGAAAATTGAATCGGGACTTGCCAAGGTTGATATTAAGGAATCGAATATTAACGAGAAGATTGAATTTATTTATAAGTTTTTCAAACCAGAAGTTGAAATTAAAGGGTTGCAGTTTTTAGATAAAACATGGTTTGCCAACAAATGAAGCCATTATTAAGACAGACGATGAAAAAGTCTATGCGAATACTGACTAATCTTGTTAAAAATGCTATTAAGTTTACATATGATGGTTCAATTGAATTTGGTTATGACGAAAAAAGGGGAATACCTTGAGTTTTTTGTAAAAGATACAGGGATTAGGCATTCCAGAGAATACAGAAGGAATTTATTTTTGAGAGATTCAGGCAGGGTACTGAATCATATGACAGAGGATTATGAAGGTAGTGGCTTGGGATTATCAATATTCAAAATGTTATATAGAAATGCTTTGTGGGAGGATATGGGTGGAAAGTAAAGAAGGATTGGGTTCAACATTTTATTTTACTATTCCTTACAGTTCAATATCGGAAGAAAAGAAGTCAGAATCGAAAATAGTTCTTTTCTGAAGTTGATCATAAAGAAGTTGGAACTAAAAAAACTTGAAGATATTGATTGTAGAAGACGATGAAATATCTTATTCACTGCTAACAAGAACCACTACAAAAAATAAGCTAGGAAATTTTACATGCAATTAACTGGAGTTGAAGCAGTTGAGGCTTGTCGTAATAATCCTGACCTGGATTTGGTATTAATGGATATTAGAATGCCGCAAGATGAACGGATTGGAAGCCACACAACAAATTCGTCAGTTTAACAAGGATGTAATAATAATTGCACAAACAGCTTATGCATTTACTGGTGATAGTGAAAAGGCATTAGAATCGGGTTGCAATGATTATATTTCTAAGCCAATTAATAAAACCTTATTATACGAGTTAATCAAAAAGCATTGTAACAAATAATTTATAAACGTATTACTACCGACGCGTACTTCATTTATAGTAATTTTCTTAATACTCTATTAAATGATGATTAAAAAAAGAATTAAAGAATTTCTTAGTTATATTTTAGCAGAGAATGAAAATTTTACTTTAGAGCATCGTCTATTTATATCTGCATTGATAGTTGGAGTATTGGTTAGCATATTTGGTGGAATGACCAATTATATACTTGCCCCTTCACCAGTTGCAGTAATAATACCGCTTTTATTAGCTGATTTTTCAGTTAACTATTTATTATTTAGCCAGATTTAAAAAGATAGTTAACCCCTTTTGTTACACCAATTATTATAATTGCAATAATTGGAATATCAACGATTTGGGTTTTTAATGGCGGCATAAACGGGTCGAACATCATGATTGCATTTGGGATACTAATTCTTGGGTTAGTAGTTGTTCCTGAAAGAATCAAGAAATATATTTTCATTCTTTTTTTATCTATAAATATTTTTATTCTTCTCATTCAGTTCTATAGACCAGATTTGATAACAAATTTCCCAACTGAAACTGACCGCTGGATTGACAATATTTTAACATTACTTTATTCTTCTTTCTTTATATATTTAATAATGAGATTTGTTCACAATAACTACAACCTCGAAAGACTAAAAGTAGAAAAGAGCGAATTAAAACTACATCAACTAAATGCCGATAAAGACCGTTTCATATCAATACTCGGACATGATTTAAAAAGTCCGATTCAATAACATTCTTGGATTTTCAGAAGTATTAACAGATGAGATTAACATTCTCAATGAAGACGAAATCAAAGAAATTGCAAGGTAATATTAATAAATCTGCAAAAATCACAAATAAATTACTTGAAAACATATTGATATGGGCAAGAACCAACAAGGCAATATTCCTTTTAATCCGCAAAAATTGAGATTTGCTGATATTTACAAGAATACCCTTGAAATTCTTAATCCTAAATGCAAATGCAAAAAACATTACAATCAATTATCTCTGCAATAAGAACAATTGAATGTTTTTGCTGACATTGATATGTTAAAAATAGTATTGAGAAATCTTGTCTCGAATGCAATAAAGTTCTACGAACAATAATTGTGCAATAAATATTAATGCAGAAAAAACATGCAGAAAATGTGACAATCTCAGTTTCTGATATTGGAATAGGGATATCACCAAATAGATTTAACTAAACTGTTTGATATTTCTGACAATTACTATACAACAAAAGGAACGGCAGAAGAAACTGGAACAGGTCTGGGATTATTACTTTGCAAAGAATTTGTCGAAAAACATGGTGGTAAAATTTGGGTGGAAAGTGAAGTAGAGTAAAGGAAGTGATTTTAAATTTACTTTACCAATATCAGTGGAATAGGTAAATCATATAAATAATCAATGTTAAAGTTCATTGTGAATAGGACTAATTCAAGAAAAAACTTGAATCAAAGCTGGGCATTGCCTTGATTGAGGATTTCAGTTGTAGTCCATAATCTGTTGATTTTTATCTGCAGCATAAATTTGTAAAACACCCCCTCATTAGATACTATAACTGAGGTGTTTTATCCATGAGGGATCTTAGTTTACTCCTCTCATCTAATGCATGTAATCTATCTGGTATGAGGGCACAGTGGGAACAAGAACATAATACTGTTTTGCCACATACTGGAGTAATCCATGATATGGGTTCCACAATAACTCATAAAGTTCAGATCGTAGTAAAACACGTTGTTGAGAAAAAGGCGCCAAACATAGTTGCCAAAGAAACAAATCACTCTCAATCTGCAGTTGATCACTATCTTAGAGATTATAACAGAGTTAAGACATTACATAAGGATAAGAAGGATATTGAATATATCCACTTAGCTACAAATTTGTCTAAAAACGTTATCAATCAGTATCTTAAAATCATCAATCAATATGTCAAAGAACCCTTTTAAAATTATTTTTAATTTCCACTTGTTTTGTCAGGTGGCATTATCCTGGGGGATTTAGGGGTAAAGCCAAGGAACGAGACAATATTAAGGTTTAGGGAGATATTAAAGTCCCCCCTGGGGGATTTAGGGGTGAAAACCAGGGAATACCGTACAGTTTACATCCCCGGACTACAATCGAAAGACAAACATAATTTATTGGTTACCAATTTATTAGAACCTAAATATGCCTCAAGCAGGAAATTACTCTTCAGGGGAGCAGGGGGCAAGCCGGGGAGGAGATAAAGCCCTATCTCTTCTCTTTAAAGAACTTCACAAGCAATTCCTTGCATTCAGCTTCCATTACACCTGATTCGACTTTGGTTTTTGGATGCAAAAGTAAACCTTTGATAGTTGTGAATCCTCTTTGTTCATCACTTGCTCCAAAGACCAGCCCCGTTATCTGACTCCAGCCTAAAGCTGCGGCGCACATTGCACATGGTTCAAGTGTGACATAGATTGTGCAATCGGTGAGGTATTTTCCACCAAGCCAGTTGGTTGCAGAAGTTATTGCCTGCATTTCCGCATGTGCGGTCGGGTCATTCAGAGTCTCAGTCAGATTATGACCCCGCGCAATTATCATATCATTGCAAACCACTACAGCCCCCACAGGGACTTCCTGTTTTTCATACGCTTTTTTTGCTTCGGCCAGAGCCGCCCTCATGAATTGCTCGTTTTTGTCGGGTGTCATGTTGTCTGTCTTTGACCGATAAAAGTATAAAGATTATTGAGAATTTTCTTTCACATTTCAATCTGATAATTTTCTTACTTTTGCTGAAACCTAATAATAATAAGATGTACAGGACAAATACGTGCGGCGAACTCAATATGAACAATACGGGTCAGGAAGTTATTTTGAGCGGATGGGTGCAGAAATCAAGGGATCTTGGGGGAATGACATTTGTTGATCTCCGCGACAGATACGGTATTACCCAGCTGGTCTTTAATATGGAAACCAACAGGGAACTATGCGAACAAGCTCGTAAAATAGGTCGTGAATTTGTAGTACAGGCAAAAGGGCTGGTGAGGGAAAGAAGTAACAAGAATCTCAAAATTAAAACCGGAGAGATAGAGATTGATGTAACTGAACTTAACATACTTAACAGAAGCGAAATACCTCCTTTTACAATTGAAGAAGAAACGGACGGAGGTGAAGAGCTCAGAATGAAGTACAGGTACCTCGATCTCAGACGGAATTCCATTAAGAATAATATTGTGCTCCGGCACAAGGTGTCGCAGGAGGTTCGTAAATATATGGATTCGATCGGATTTATCGAGATTGAAACTCCGGTATTGATTAAGTCGACTCCGGAGGGTGCGCGCGATTTTGTTGTTCCTTCCAGGATGCAGCCAGGTACATTCTATGCTTTACCTCAGTCTCCCCAGACACTAAAGCAGTTGCTGATGGTCGCCGGTTTCGACAAATATTTTCAGATCGTCAAATGTTTCAGGGATGAGGATTTACGTGCTGACCGTCAGCCTGAATTTTCGCAAATCGATTGCGAGATGTCATTTGTTGAGCGAAACGATATTCTTAACACATTTGAAGGTCTGGCTAAATACCTCTTCAGGCAGATAAAAAATATTGAATTCAATGAGCCATTTCTGCGTCTGCCTTACAATGAGGCAATGGAATTTTATGGTTCAGATAAGCCTGATCTTCGTTTCGGAATGAAATTCGTTGATATGACCGGTATTGTCCGCGGTCATGGCTTCCCGGTTTTTGATAGTGCTGAATATATTGCAGGGATCTGTGTACCTGGTTGTTCGGAATATACCAGAAAACAGATTGATGAGCTGACTGAATTTGTTAAAAAACCTCAGATAGGCGCTAAAGGGTTAATATATTTACGGTATAATGCTGACAGCACCCTGAAATCATCGGTTGATAAATTCTACTCGCCTGAGGATCTTAAGGGTTGGGCTGAAAAGATGAAAGCCAATCCGGGCGATCTGATATTTGTAATGTCGGGTGACAGGAAGACAACCCTGAATGCTCTTTCCGAATTGAGACTTGAAATGGGAAACAGGCTAGGACTAAGACCAAAAGACACATATTTCCCTTTATGGGTTGTTGATTTTCCTCTCCTGGAATGGGATGAGGAGACGAAAAGATATTATGCAATGCATCATATGTTCACTTCTCCGGTACCTGAAGATCTCTCCATGATGGAGACCGATCCCGGCAAAGTCAGGGCAAATGCTTATGACCTTGTTATAAACGGAGTTGAAATAGGAGGTGGTTCAATAAGAATACATGATAATAAGGTACAGAAGCTGATGTTTAAGGTTCTGGGATTCAGTGAAGATGAGGCGAACGAACAATTCGGCTTTCTGCTGAATGCTTTTAAATACGGAGCTCCTCCTCATGGTGGAGTTGCATTTGGACTCGACCGATGGGTTGCCATGCTCGCGGGACAGGATTCCATACGCGACTTTATTGCTTTCCCAAAAAACAATTCAGGCCGTGATATCATGCTTGACACACCTTCACAGATATCTAAAAAGCAATTAGATGAGCTTCAGCTTATTTCAGGTGTAAAAAAATAGGAATCAGTTAATTTTTCTTATTTTTTTTCAGGACCCTTAAGCAATGTTATTAGAATAACACCGTTGGCGCCTCTTGAGCCGTATATTGCAGTTGATGATCCCTTAAGAACCGATATACTCTCCACCATAATGGGAGTAATCCCATCAATAGATCCTACGGTCATGCCATCAACAACATAAAGAGGCTCGGTACTGGAAAACATCGATGACGGTCCATCAATCTGGACACTGTTCCCCCTGACAATTACACCAGGAGTCCCTTTTAATATTTCGTAAATATCCTTGTATGCGGCATATTTATTTCCTCTGCCATCAATTGTACTTACCGGCGACAGAAGATCCTTCTGACTCAAGGTACCATATCCGACATCTATCTTCCTTTCTCCTGGCTGATTATTCTGATCATTTTGTAATGAAAGATCGGTTAATTCAGCAGGATTAAAAATAAAATCTATTCTGTTTCTTCCCATTATTGGAACCGTTCTCATCCGGTTCCCTGCAGCAAAAATCGTAATCGAGTCAGCATCGGACCGTACCTTTAATCTAAATACCCCATCTTTATTGGTAAACGCATTGGTACGCTTCCCGTCAATAAGGATCAACGCTCCGACCAGCGGTGTTTGCAGAGTATCTGATACGATACCCGAGATAACTACTTTCTTATTGTTTTTTTGTCCTGATGAAACGGCAACATTCAGAAAGGCTAGAAATAAGAACAGGATTATCTTTATTTTCATTTTACATCGTGTTTTATTAATACTCAAAGTTATCTTTTACCGGCACATTAACATTAGCCATTACCTTTTGTAATAATATTGGTAAAGATACGATACAGGAATCCAAATTCAAAAAATTATCTATCAGGAGTCCCGAACACTCCCAAATATAGGAACAATTTTGTGAGATTCTTGTTCGTTTTTTATATGATTTTGCCAATAAGGGTTGCTGAAGTACATCTTTCTATCAGAACCCTGGCGTAATCTCCTTTTTTAATATCAATTTTTGGAAATACAACCACTTTATTCTGGGAAGTTCGTCCGGATAAATATTCTTCAGATCTCTTTGAAAATCCTTCAACAAGAACTTCAAAGATCATTCCGATGTCATTTTTTTTCGCATTTATTGAAAGACGGCTCTGGAGTGAGATCATTTCACTCAGTCTTTCAGATTTCACCGGTTCGGGAACATCATCTTTTAACTTTCTTGCTGCTTTTGTGCCTGGTCTCTCACTATATTTAAACATGTAGGCAAAGTCGTAACCAACCCATTCCATGAGAGAAAGGGATTCCTTATGATCTTCATCTGATTCGGTGCAAAATCCTGTGATCATATCGGTTGAAAGAGAGCAATCGGGAATGAAAGAATGTATTGCATTTATCCTGTCCATATACCATTGCCGGTCATATTCACGGTTCATTAATTTCAGGATTCTTGAACTGCCGCTCTGAGCCGGAAGATGAATGTGTCTGCAGATATTTGGTGTGTCGGCTATTGCGTGTAAAAGTTCATCTGAAATATCCTTGGGATGAGAAGTTGAGAATCTGACCCTTAACGACGGATCAATAGCGGCAACTTTTTTGAGAAGTTCCGGAAACATAATTGTTTCATGCGTACTATTCCAGTTATATGAATCCACATTCTGACCCAGGAGAGTTACTTCGCGGTAACCCATCCTGAATAATTCTTCAGCCTCCCTGATTACTGACTCAGCGCTTCTGCTCCGTTCCGCTCCGCGTACATATGGCACCACGCAATAGGAACACATGTTATTGCAACCTCTCATAATAGAAACAAAGGAACTGACTCCGTTTTTATCCATCCGTACGGGTGATATATCTGCATAAGTCTCTTCTCTTGACAAAAGAACATTAACAGCCTTATGGCCGGTTCCGGCTTCAATGATAAGATTCGGAAGTTCCCTGTAAGAATCAGGCCCTACTACAATATCAACCAGCTGCTCCGTCTCAATAAGCTTCTCTTTTAGCCTTTCTGCCATGCATCCTATGACTCCAACCATAAGATCATTTTTCTGCTTTTTCATGTGGCTGATTGCGGTGAGACGTCCCCAGATCCTCTGTTCAGCATTATCCCTGATTGAACAGGTGTTTATCAGTATCAACGCGGCTTCCTTTATATTTTCAGTAGGTTCATAGCCTGCCCCTGAAAGTATCGATACAACAACCTCACTGTCAGCTACATTCATCTGACATCCGTAGGTCTCAATATATACCTTCTTACGTTTATCTATAGTTTTCATTTCTTCTATTTGATTATAAGGCTCAACGGCTCAACGGCTTAACGGCTCAACGGCTCAACGGCTTAACGGCTCAACGGCTCTACGCCTTTACGCCTCTATCCCTTTGCGCCTTTACGCCTTTGCGCCTTTGCGCCTTTCCTCCTTTCCTCCTTTCACGCCTTTCCTCCTTTATCATCGCACAAATCTATAAAGTATGATCGAGGTTTGAAAGAATTATTTAATTTTGCATACTGTTAAATAAAAAATTGAAATATGTCCGGACATAGCAAGTGGTCGACCATAAAGCGCAAAAAAGGAGCAATAGACGCAAAAAGGGGAAAAAAATTCACCAAAATTATTAAGGAGATCATTATTGCCGCTAAAGAAGGCGGTGGTGATATCGAGACCAACGCCAGGCTACGGCTTGCAGTCCAGAATGCAAAAGGCGCCAATATGCCTAAAGATAATATCGACAGGGCGATAAAAAAGGCTACAGGAGCTGAGGCAGAGAGCTTTATAGAAACATCTTTTGAAGGTTACGGCCCCTGTGGTGTAGCAGTATTTGTAGAATGTCTGACAGATAATAACAACAGGACTGTTGCATCTGTAAGGTCAGCATTTAATAAACACGGAGGCAATCTGGGAACAAATGGATCACTGACGTTTCTTTTCGAAAGAAAGGGGATCTTCACAATAAAGAATGAGAGCTTGAAAATTGATGACCTTGAGCTGGAAATGATAGATGCAGGTGCAGAAGAGTTTGAAGTTGATGGCGACATGATTACTGTGACCTGTGCCAAAGAAGATTTTGGAAGCGTGATCAGAAAGCTTAATGATCTTGAGATTGAACCGGAAGAAGCAGGCTTGAAAAGGATTCCCAATGACACTAAAAAGCTGGATATCGAATCTGCAAAGAAAGTTCTCCGACTCATTGATGCACTTGAAGATGATGATGATATCCAATTTGTGTATCATAATCTCGAAATGACAGATGAACTTGCTGCAGAGCTTGGATAGATTTTTTTGCTACCTTTGCGAACATGTTTAGAAAACTCTTATTGATATTAGTGATTTCCGGAGTTTCTACCTTATTTTTAAGGTCACAACCAATAGTCAAAACAGCAGACCTTTTTAAGAAAACAGATACCAACTCTCAATCCGGACAACTGAACATATACCAGGATCCCGCACTGGATACGCTTATAAGCAGGTATATCTACAGATTTAAAAACCTTGAAGAAAAGAACGGACCGGGGATGGAAGGCTGGCGGATTCAGATTTACAACAGTTCCAGCAGAAACGCAAAACTCGAATCTGGAAATGTATTACAGGAATTCCTGAACAAGTTCCCGGAAAGCAAATACCCGGAATTAAAATCCTATACGCAATTTGCTCTTCCCAACTACTATAAAGTCAGAGTCGGTAACTTCAGAACAAAAACAGAAGCAACAAAGCTTTATCTTTTGATCAGTAAGTCTTTTCCGGATGCATACATAGTTCCTGACATAATTAATTTCCCGGATACTAAATAAATTATGAGCGATAATATCAAACACGAATGCGGCATTGCAATGTTAAGATTGCGTAAGCCGATGGAATACTATATTAAAAAATATGGTACCTGGAATTATGGTCTGCAGAAAATCTACCTGATGATGGAAAAGCAGCATAACAGGGGACAGGATGGAGCAGGACTGGCTGGTATCAAGCTTGATGTGCCACCGGGTAACAGGTATATCTTCCGGCAACGATCTAATAAGGCAAATCCCATAAAAGAAATATTCAGCCTTATATATTCCGACATTGATGCTCTGTCGGTTGCTAACCCCGACGGTTTTAAAGATCCTGCTTTTGTAAAAGAAAACGTTCCGTTTGCCTGCGATATTTATCTGGGTCACTTGCGATATGGTACTTACGGGAATTATAATATCGACTATGTTCATCCTGTCAGTCGCGAAAACAACTGGAGGTCAAAGAATCTTGTAATGGCCGGCAACTTTAACCTTACAAATGTCGGTGAAGTATTCAGCAGTCTGGTTGAACTCGGACAGAACCCGGTCGATTTCTCAGATACTGTTACAATACTTGAGAATATCGGTCATCGGCTTGATGAGGAGAACGAAAGGCTGTTCCGGAAATTTAAGGAAGAGGGTTTTTCCAAAAAGGAAATCTCCCCGATGATTGAAAAAAATCTCGATCTTGCATCGATACTGAAGAAAGCAAGCAGGAACTGGGATGGCGGTTATGCAATGGCAGGCATGGTAGGCCATGGTGATGCTTTTGTAATGAGAGATCCGGCGGGGATCCGGCCTGCATACTATTATATAGATGATGAGGTTGTTGTAGTTGCATCGGAACGACCGGTTATACAAACAATATTTAATGTCAGAACCGATGATGTAATTGAACTTCCGCCCGCAAGTGCCATTATAATCAAGACTTCCGGAGAAACGACTATCGAAAAACTTACGGAATCAACTGAACCCAGAAAATGTTCTTTTGAAAGGATTTATTTCTCAAGAGGAACAGATAAGACGATCTATCGGGAAAGAAAAAAACTGGGAGAACTACTTGCTGACCGTGTCCTTAAAGTAGTCGATTATGATCTCGACAATACTGTTTTTTCTTATATCCCGAATACGGCCGAGAGTGCATTTTACGGTCTTATAAAAGGGGTTGAAAACTATCTTAACCAGGTAAAGATCGATCATATTCTGAACCGGGGGAAATACCTTGAGAGAGAGGAGCTTGAAAAGATCATTAATCAGAGGCCGCGGGTTGAAAAAATAGCCGTTAAGGATGCAAAGCTTCGCACCTTTATAACTGAAGATACCAGCCGAGATGATCTGGTAGGACATATTTATGACGTTACATACGGCGTGATAAGAAGGGGAGTGGATAACCTTGTAGTTATCGACGACTCCATTGTGAGAGGAACTACTCTCAAGAAAAGTATTATACGTATTCTCGATAAGCTCGATCCTAAGAAAATTGTTGTGGTTTCTTCCTCTCCTCAGTTGAGATACCCTGATTGCTATGGAATTGACATGGCTAAACTGGGTGATTTTATCGCATTCAGGGCGGCTATTGAACTCCTAAAAGATACGGGTAAGGAATCTGTTATTAACGATGTATATAGTGCTTCAATTGCTGAGTTAAGGAAACCTGTGGGTGATATGAAAAACCTTGTCCGTGAAATATATAAGCCATTTTCCACTGAAGAGATCTCTTCAAAAATTTCAAGGATGCTAAAATCTGAGGATATCAAATCGGACGTCAGAATTGTATTCCAGTCTATTGAAGGGTTGCATGAAGCTTGTCCCGGCCATTTGGGAGACTGGTATTTCACAGGCAATTATCCTACACCCGGTGGCAACAAAGTAGTGAACCAGTCATTCATTAATTATATGGAAGGCAGGAACGTAAGGGCTTATTGATTCTCGTGCGAGAACCAGGTGATTTCGAAGTCTTTTTTATAGGAGGCGAGGTGCCTGTTTATCTTTTCTACATAGATATCCCTCAGGGTGATCATAATTCCTGTTTCCTCAACATCGCCGAATTTATGATTTATGAAGGTTCCGAATGTCCTCATTGTAGGTGATAAATTCATATAAGCATTTATCAGAGGCGGTATATTCTCGTTAAGATTTCTTACCTCCCTGGAAAGGATTTTATAGTTTTCTTTATATCTCCTCCATCCCCATGCCCTGAAGATCTTTTTCATCTCTTCGGAATGAAGATCGATGTTGGCCGGGTCGATCGGAATAACCAGCCCGTCGGGATCGTTGAAATGCTTCTTAAGAAAATAAAGGATCATATTTCTTGCCTTCGGGTTGAAGTGGGGATACATTGTGACCTTGCCAAACAGGTATTTCAGATGATGATTGTCGATTATTATTGCACCTAATCCATCCCAGAGGTTGTCAAGAGCAAACATACTTTTTCTTCCCATCGATCTCGACTGATAATCGGGATGAACAAATGATCTGCCAAGTTCCATTAAATGAGGATAATACTTTGTAAGAAATTTATCCGAAAATTTAAAATATGCCGATGATGCGAGTTTTGTTATGTCACAATCCCTGCAGCCTTTCTCCGGAAAGAAATAACGGTAACCTCCGATGATTTCTTTATTTTCCGGATCCCATACAATAAGTTGTTTCTGTGGATCGTCTACTGCGGTGTCGAACTCATCAATATCTATTTCTTTTCCGGTGCCTCCGCCTGCATGACGGAATGTTAGTTCTCTGACCCGTCCGACTTCATGCATGAGCGCCGGAGAATTATTATTATCAAAGAGATAGACTTCATTATTGCCATTATTTGTCCTGCGAAGGAGTTTATCGCTCGTAAGTTCGGCAATTATCTGGTCCTTCGGTAACTGGTTAACAACAGGTTTCATGGAATAATGAAAAATTGGTAGAGCACTCAGATGCCATCATAAATACCAGCGCAATTTAATCTTTTTTTTTGTTTAACAGTTAAGCAGAAATAAATGATTCGAGAGCATATGATTTTGCTTTTACCCAATCAGCCCACTCCAGCGCTGATTTTGATTTGTCAAAGGTTTCCCATGAAACCGGTTTTCCGAAGACGAGTTCGATCACTTTATCCTTTTGTCTGAACATCTCATCTGCCAGATAAAGCATCTCTATATTTGCCTTCAGACCTATGTTCTTTCTGAGATTAGCAAGGTTATAAAAAAAATTGGAATTACGACCCGAGAAGAAAGCAGGCACTATGTCTCGTTTATGCTGTATTGCTTTGGTAATGAAGCTTTTTTGCCACTGAAGGTCCCTGATTATACCATTTTTTTTCCTTGAACATAAACCTGCCGGAAAATAGAGGATCTGGTTATCTGAAGCATAGGCTTCTTCAATCTTACTCGCCACATCTCTGGCCTGGGCGCCATGTTTATTTACAGGAAGGAAGATCCCGGAAAGATTTTTTATGTTCGTCAGTATATCGTTTACCGGGAATTTTATGCCGGAGAAATGTTTTGATAATTCGTAGATGAATACCAGACCATCGAGGCCCCCGAGAGGATGATTTGAAACAAAAATGTATCTGCCTGTTTCAGGAATATTTTCACTTCCCTTCACCCTGAACTTAATTTCAAAATGCATTAATCCGGCTGCAATTAATTCGGAATCTTTAAGATGTCCGTATCTGGCAAGGAATACATTTAGTTCATCCTGGTGAACAATTTTTTTAAGATAATTAATTACAAAACCGGGAATTGCCTTTGCCAGGGCAGGATTTTTTGATTGCAGGACATTCTGAACGTCTATTTTCTGAACCTGATCATTCCCCGTAGCTTCATTCATTTTCAACCGGATATTTAAAAATTAAAAGCATAAAATTACCAAAAAATCAGTGAATATTTTCTCTTCATCAGAATCCATTCTTCTTCTCTCCCCGGCAACCTCCCAGACGTAATTGAAATTCGATATGCTAGATGGATTTCAAGTCCCCCCTTGGGGGGATTTAGGGGGTAATAACAAGCCCAAATGAACATTTCCCCTCATTAAAAGTTATCAACAATAGAAGAAAAAAAGTGGAGTAAAGTGGGGGAAAGTGGATATTATTTCATTATTTTAGCCAATTAATTGAAAAAAACCAGGTGGCCACATTTATAGGTGATTATCCATGCAAAGTAGATGTTAAAGGAAGGATTATTCTTCCTATGGCATTTAAAAAGCAGATGCCTGCTGATGCACAGGACCGATTTGTGGTGCGCAAAGATATATTTGAGAGCTGTCTGGTTCTGTATGCAATCGAGGACTGGAATGAACAGCTGCTGACGATCAGGAAATCGCTGAACTCGTTTAATCCTGAGCATAATAAATTCCGTCGGAATTATTTCATGGGAACTGCTGAACTTTCGCTTGATAACAATAATCGCATTCTTGTGCCAAAAAGACTAATGGATCAGATAGGCGCTGAAAGGGATGTCGTGCTGGCCGGTCAGGATGGGAAAATTGAAATATGGCCTGCTGATATTTATAATAAAATTGCAATGCCTGCGAAAGAGCTTGGTATCCTTGGTGCGAAACTGTTGGGAAGTAATAATGAGCCTTAAGAACTATGGTATACCATATCCCTGCATTGCTCAAAGAGAGTATTGACGGACTGAATATACAGCCTGACGGGATATATGTTGATGTAACTTTTGGAGGAGGAGGGCATTCGGTGGAGATTCTTAAACATCTAAAAAATGGCAGGCTTGTAGCTTTTGATCAGGACGAAGATGCCAGCCGGAATATTCCTGCTGATGACAGGTTTCTCTTTCTCAACCAGAATTTCCGATTTTTGAAAAACAATCTTCTATTCAACAATATCAGCTCTGTCGACGGGCTGATTGCTGATCTGGGTGTATCGTTCCATCAGTTTGATGAACCTGAACGGGGCTTTACCTTCAGGCAGGATGCTCCTCTGGATATGAGGATGAACAAGAATAGCACCGTCACTGCCTCCGATCTCCTGATGACCACGGATGAAAGTTCGCTTGCTGATATTTTTTACAAGTACGGTGAACTGACAACATCAAGACGAATAGCACATGAAATTGTGGCAGCCAGACAATCGAGGAAGATTTCAACCGTAAATGACATTATGGATATTGCCGGGAAATTTGCTCCCTTCAGGCAGGAGCATAAATTTTATGCAAAGCTTTTCCAGTCGCTTAGAATAGCTGTTAACCATGAAATTGATTATCTGCAGGAGATGCTCGAACAGGCACTTTCTCTTTTAAAGCCGGGAGGAAGACTTGTAGTTATAAGCTATCACTCCCTCGAAGACAGAGTGGTGAAAAATTTCATGAAGACTGGCAATCTTGCAGGAGAAGAGAAAAAGGATTTCTATGGCAATGTGGAAACTCCCTTCAGGTTAATTAACAGGAAAGGCACTACCCCGGATGATGAAGAACTGTCAAAAAACAACAGGTCCAGAAGCGCAAGATTAAGAATAGCAGAAAAAATCTGATAAATGGAAGAAGTTAAGGAAGAGGTTAAGCCAGAGGTTAAGGAAAAACCCAAAGAGAAGAATCAGATAAAGCCGGGAAGTTTCATTAAGGAATTACTGAGCGGAAGCATGGTTTCTGAAAAACTGATCCTGCAAAACCTGGGGTATATTTCGCTTATTGCATTTCTTGCTGCCGTTTACATCGGCAACAGGTTTCATGCGGAAAAAGTGACAAGGGAAACTGCCAGGCTTACGAAAGAAGTTAAAGACCTGAGAGCTGAATCACTTTCTACATCAGCTAACCTGATGTATATAAGCAAGCAGTCAGAAGTCTTCAGTATGATAAGAGAAAAAGGGTTAAACCTCGAGGAGCTGAAGTCACCTCCTTATAAACTATTAGTTGACAGGAAATAGGAAATGGCAGCAAGGGATGAAATAGTGTGGAGAGGGGGCCTGGTTTATATCGGAATCGGAGTTCTTGCCGTCGCTTTGCTGGTACGTATTCTAATTCTTCAATATGTACAGCACGGCAAATGGGCAGACATGAGTGAAAAATATGTTTTCAAAACGGGTGAATTGCAGGCAAACCGTGGCGACATACTCACAAGCGATGGCCGCCTGCTTGCAAGTTCGGTTCCCTACTATACTATTTATATGGATACCCGCAGCAGCGGAATGGCATCATCTACCTGGTCCAACGGAATAGCCGGATTATCGGCAGGATTGTCTAAATATTTAGGTGAAAGATCCGCTGCAGGCTGGAGAACTGCTATTACTGAAGCAAGAAGGAAGGGCGACAGATATTTCCTGATCCATAAAAAAGTGAATTATGAGACCCTCAAAAGGTTAAAGGAATTGCCAATCTTCAGAGAAGGCCAGTTCAGGGGCGGAATGGTTGCACAGGCAGAGAACAGAAGGATATTGCCCAATAGTGATCTCGCTTCACGAACAATAGGTTATCTGAATCTGGGGGATGGGAATGAAGTCGGTGTTGAAGGCGCCTTCGATGCTGATCTGGCAGGTAAAAACGGAGTTGCAATGAAGCAACGGCTCACCGGAGGTGACTGGATTAATGTAGAAGGCCCGAACACTGTTGATTCACGCGACGGAAATGACGTTGTAACTACCCTGGACCTTGATCTTCAGGATGTGGCTACAACTGCACTTCTTAATCAGCTTCGGAGGAACGGCGCTGATCATGGCTGCGCTGTTCTGATGGAGGTTTCGACGGGGAATGTCAAAGCTATAGCAAATCTGGGTCTGCAGAATGATGGCGATTATCGCGAAACATACAATTACGCAATAGGAGAGAGTACCGAACCGGGGTCGACATTTAAACTTGCATCGCTGATGGCCGCTCTCGAAGATGGGGTCATCGACACAGGTGATATGGTTGATACGGGCGAAGGAGTTGTAAAGTATTACAACCATACAATCAGGGACACTAAGGAACATGGCAGGATAAATGTAAAGCAGGTCTTTGAGGAATCATCCAATGTTGGGACCGCAAAACTGATTTATGAGAATTACAAGGATCACCCTAAAGATTTTGTAAACAGGCTGTATGCAATGAGATTAAATAAGTCACTGGATATTCAGTTAAAAGGCGAAGGAGATCCGATTATCAGATATCCGGGAGATAAACTATGGTCAGGCCTTTCACTAGCCATGATGTCACACGGATATGAAGTCCAGCTGACACCTTTGCAGATTCTGACTTTTTATAATGCGGTTGCAAACGACGGAAAAATGGTTCGTCCTCTGTTTGTTTCGGCTATTATGAGAAACGGCAGGGTCATTAAGAGTTATGATCCTGAAATAATAATCAACTCAATAGCCTCAAGATCGACTATAAGAAAGGCGAAAAAGATGATGGAAGGTGTTGTGGAAAATGGTACGGCGATGAATCTTAAAAACACCAATTACAAGATTGCCGGAAAGACGGGAACTGCACAGATAGCTAAAGATAAGGGCGGTTACAGAACCGGACAACGTATGTCATATTCTGCCTCATTTGTAGGATATTTTCCCGCAGAGAACCCTCTTTACTCCTGTATTGTTGTAGTTAATTCCCCTTCCAATGGAGTGTACTTTGGAAATATTGTTGCAGGTACCGTTTTTAAGGAAATATCTGATAAGGTATACGCAACAAGGTTTTTCAGGGATTACAAACCCGATGGAAGCAAAAAAATAAAACCATCGGCTCCCGATGCAGGAAATGGTTACAGGACCGATATTAATGAGGTTCTGAAAAACCTCGATATTCATTACCGCAAGACAGCCGATAACGATTGGGTTGCCACACGTGAAAGCGGCGATACAGTTCGTCTTGCTGGAGTGAAAGTGGAAAAGGGTCTTGTGCCGGATGTAAGGGGAATGAGTTTGCGTGATGCACTTTTCCTTCTGGAGAATTCGGGAATAAGGGTCAGGTATAACGGAAGAGGAAGAGTGCTCAGACAATCTCCTGAACATGGAGCAAGATACTATGATGGTACAACTGTTTCTCTTGAAATGAATATGTGATATCATGAAAATCGAAGAAATATTAAATGGAATTCAGACTATTTCGGTAACAGATCCCGGAATCAGAGATATAAGCGGTGTGGGGTTTGACTCGCGACAGGTAACAGCAGACAGCCTATTCATTGCCGTAAGAGGTTATAAGACTGACGGGCATGATTATATTTCTGCAGCTATTGCCTCAGGCGCTATTGCGGTAATTTGCGAAACACTTCCTGCAGAACCCGACAGAAACATCTGCTGGATAAAAACCAACGACTCGGCTAATGCCCTTGGAATGGCTGCGTCTAATTTTTTCGGAAATCCGTCTTCTTCTCTTAAGCTGGTAGGTGTAACAGGTACGAACGGCAAGACTACAATCGCCACTTTGCTCTACAGGATGTTCCTTCAGCTGGGATATAAATGCGGTTTGTTTTCAACTGTCTGTAATTATATTAATGAAAAGGAATTTGAAGCAACACACACTACACCTGATCCTGTTCAGCTCAACCACCTGCTGTTCAAAATGGTTGAGGCAGGATGCGACTATGCCTTCATGGAAGTCAGCTCTCATTCCGCCGACCAGAAACGAATAGCCGGATTAAAATTTGCCGGAGGAATATTCACTAATCTGACACACGATCATCTCGATTATCACAAGACCTTTGAGAATTATCTGACTGCCAAGAAAAGCTTTTTTGATTCACTGCCGGCTGATGCTTTTGCCCTTTCAAATATCGATGACAGAAATGGTAAGGTTATGCTTCAGAATTGTAAAGCACACAAGTACACATTCTCAGTGCGTTCGATGGCAGATTACCGCTGCAATATTATAGAACAGGGTTTCGAGGGAATGGCATTAAAAATACAGGGTGAAGAAGTATGGACTCGATTTATTGGCGATTTTAATGCTTCTAATCTTCTGGCTGTATACGCTGCGTCGGAACTGCTTGGGGCAGCAAAAAAAGAGATACTGACCATTATGAGCGATCTTTTTCCTGTTGCAGGACGACTGGAAGTGATAAAATCTCCCTCGGGGATCTCGGGTATAGTCGATTATGCTCACACACCTGACGCATTGCTTAATGTAATCGATACTATAAATAAGATCCGTGAAGGAGGTGTTCAGCTTATAACTGTTGTTGGTGCAGGCGGTGACCGCGACAGGACGAAAAGGCCTGAGATGGCGGCGATCTCAGCAGAGGGAAGTACAAAGGTAATTCTCACCTCCGATAATCCAAGAACTGAAGATCCCGAAAAGATTCTTGACGAGATGGAAGCAGGTATCAGCCCTGATCTAAAGAAGAAAACTCTGAGAATCTCCGACAGGCGTGAAGCAATAAAAGCGGCTGTTATGTTTGCATCAGGCGGGGATGTGATACTGATCGCAGGAAAAGGACATGAGACATATCAGGAAATTATGGGTGTGAAACATCACTTTGACGACAGGGAAGAATTGAAAAAAGCACTTTTGCTCAAATAAACCGGAAAGGAAATGCTTTACTATTTATTTAATTATTTAGAGTCGCTGAATATACCGGGAGCAAGGTTATTTACCTTCATTTCTTTCCGGTCTGCTGCTGCAGTAATAACTTCTCTTATCATCTCTTTATTAATAGGCAAGAGGATCATTCAGTATCTTCAGCTGAAACAGGTTGGAGAGGTTGTCAGAAACCTCGGTCTTGAAGGACAGTACAAAAAGGAAGGAACACCTTCCATGGGAGGGGTGATAATTCTGGCTTCAATTATTATTCCCACTCTCTTATTTGCGAAGATCGGCAATATCTACATCATATTGATGCTGATAACCACTATCTGGCTTGGCCTTATAGGTTTTCTTGATGATTATATCAAGATCTTTAAAAAGAATAAAGAAGGACTGGCAGGAAGGTTTAAAATAGCCGGACAGATAGGATTGGCAATAATCGTAGGATTAACTCTTTTTTTCAGTACCGAGGTAAGAATTGCAGAAAAAGTGAACGTGGCTGATCTGTCTATAGCAGAAAGACATGCAATGATCGATCCGTCAGTAACTTTACCTGATAAGGGTACCGATCACAATGGAAAGAAAGTCGACAAAAACGACTATCCCGTTTGTTAAAAATAATGAATTCGATTATGCATGGCTGGTATCATTTATCAGCCCTCAATACCGCAGGCCATTTACCTGGATGGTCTTTGTAATCATAGTAATTTTTATAGTAACAGCGGTTTCAAACGGGGCTAATCTTACCGATGGTCTGGATGGACTGGCAACCGGAACTTCTGCCATCACCGGAACAGCTCTGGCCATACTTGCTTATGTCTCGAGTAATATAATATATGCAAACTATCTGAATATCATGTATATTCCAGGTACTGAGGAGCTGGTTGTCTTTGCAAGTGCGTTTATCGGAGCAACAATCGGTTTCCTCTGGTATAATTCCTACCCTGCCCAGGTTTTTATGGGTGACACCGGCAGCCTTGCTCTTGGAGGCATAATAGCAGTTTTTGCAATAATTATCAGAAAAGAGCTCCTGATCCCCGTTCTCTGCGGAATATTTCTTGATTGAAAATCTTTCCGTTGTCATACAGGTAAGCTGGTTTAAAAGAACAAAGAGAAAGTATGGAGCAGGAAGAAGGATTTTTCTTATGGCTCCTCTTCATCATCACTATCAGAAAAAAGGATATCCCGAACCAAAAATAGTCACCAGGTTCTGGATTGTGGCAATCATTCTGGCTGTGATAACTATTGTAACACTTAAGATCCGATAATGGCATGGATAGAAAGATTGTAATACTTGGAGCGGGTGAAAGTGGTGCAGGATCGGCTGTACTGGCCAAAAAGCATGGTTTCGATGTTTTTGTTTCCGATAAAGGTCAGATAAAAGACAAGTACCGTGAAATTCTTGATAAAAACAATATAAAATGGGAGGAAGGAAGTCACAATGAATCTGTTATCCTTTCAGCAAGTGAGATAATTAAGAGTCCCGGAATTCCTGAAAACGCACCAATCATTAAACTGATAAGAGAAAAGGGAATTCATGTTATTTCTGAAATAGAGTTTGCAGGCCGGTATGCTGAAGGCATGAAGATCTGCATAACCGGCAGTAATGGTAAGACAACCGTAACAAATCTGATCAATCATATCCTCGTGAAGGCGGGGAAAAAAGTTGCAATGACAGGTAATGTCGGCAACAGCTTTGCAATGGCAGTTGCTGAAGGTTCCTTATGATTATTATGTGATTGAGCTTAGCAGTTTTCAGCTCGATGGCATGTATGACTTCAAAGCCGATATCGCTGTCCTGTTAAATATTACACCCGATCATCTCGACAGGTACGGTTACAAACTCCAGAACTATGTCGACTCCAAATTCCGGGTGACTCAGAACCAGACGAAAGAAGATTTTCTGATCTACTGGGATGGCGATCCGATTATTAAGTCCGAATTATCCAAAAAGGAATTCGGAATGACTCTGCTGCCTTTTTCCGATGAGATAAAAGAAGGTATGACTGCTTACATTGAAAATGACGAATTGATAATTGATTACCAAAATAAAACCAATCTTATGACCATTCATGAATTTGCGCTCAAAGGTCGTCACAACACCTACAACTCAATGGCAGCGGCTATTGCAGGAAAGATCCTAAATATCCGCAAGGAGGTAATCAGAGAAAGTCTGGCCGATTTCCAGGGGGTGGAACATCGTCTGGAACCCGTTATTACAGTCTGTGGTATCAACTTTATAAACGATTCAAAAGCCACAAATGTGAATTCAACATGGTATGCACTGGAATGTATGGAGAATAGACGTGATATGGATAGTGGGAGGGGTAGACAAAGGGAACGATTATTCGGAGCTTTTCCCAATTGTAAAAAAGAAAGTAAAAGCTATTGTTTGTCTGGGCAAAGACAACAAGAAAATTATTGAAGCATTTAAAGATAAGGTTGAAACTATTGTTGAAACAAGCTCGATGGAAGAGGCTGTGAGATCTTCATACTACCTTGCAAAGAAGGGTGAAACAGTTCTTTTATCACCTGCCTGTGCAAGCTTTGATCTTTTCAAGAACTATGAGGACAGGGGCCGGCAGTTTAAAGACGCAGTAAGAAATTTATAGGATAATCAACGATGCAACAGGGCTGGCTTACAAAGACATTCAAAGGCGACAAGGCTATATGGGGGCTTGTGGCTCTTTTTATGTTCTACTCACTCCTTGCCGTTTATAGTTCATCCGTTGGTGTGGCATTCATGAAATATGGTGGCAATACCACATATTTTCTCAAGAGTCAGTTTTTTATGCTGGTATTAAGCCTGGCAATAATCGTTGTGGTTCATTACCTGCCTTACAGAATTTATTTTTCGCATGGCAGGTTTGTTTCTGATAGTTGCTGTCGGATTGCTTATCCTGACATTTGCTTTCGGATCGAGGGTAAATGAAGCTACACGCTGGCTAGTAATTCCGGGAACAGGCTTCAGACTTACAGACATCAGATGTTGCCAAAGTGGCTCTCGTTTTATATCTCGCCCGTATCGCTGGCAAAATATCAGAAGGAACTGAATAATTTCATGCTTGTCACAAAATACTTTATTTTTCCTGTTGGCATTATCTGCGGACTGATACTTCCCGAAAACCTTTCAACTGCCCTGATGATATTCGGAATGAGCATGATCATTATGTTTATTGGCAGGGTTCCTGTAAAATTCCTTTTGGCATATGTAGGGATGGCTGTTGTTGGGGTAATCCTTTTTGCAATGGTTCTGACTGTTGTAAAGAAGATAACAGGGTCCAGGTCTGGAAAAACAGGATTGAGCATTTTTTTTCAGGTAAGGCCAACGATGATGCTGATGGAGATTATCAGTCAAACCAGGCAAAGATTGCAATTTCAACAGGTGGCCTGTTCGGAAAGGCACCAGGTAAAAGTACACAGCGAAACATGTTGCCACAATCAAATTCTGATTTCATTTTTGCAATAATCATTGAAGAATATGGATTGCTGTTCGGAGCAATTCCGCTCATTCTGGCATATATGATATTGCTTTTCAGAGGTATTACGATAGCCAAAAAATGCGAAACAGCTTTTCCTGCCTTTCTGGTTTTAGGCCTGATTGTGATGATAGTCATTCAGGCCATGCTTAATATGATGGTTGCGGTAGGGTTATTTCCTGTCACCGGACAGACACTTCCTATGGTTAGCTGGGGAAGGACATCAGTGCTTATGATGAGTTTTTCAATAGGAGCAATACTGAGTGTCAGCAGGGTTGTTAATGCAAGAATAAAAAAAGAAGAACTTCCTGAAGAAGAAAAAACTGATGAAGGAGAAAAAATATATGAGCCTGCAAAAACATAAAAGAGTAATAATCAGTGGCGGTGGCACAGGCGGGCATATCTTTCCTGCTATCTCGATTGCCAATGCTCTCAGGAAAATTGATCCTGAGACTGAGATCCTTTTTGTCGGAGCTGAAGGGCGAATGGAGATGGAAAAAATTCCCGCAGCAGGTTACAAGATAATTGGCTTTCCTGTTGCAGGTATTACAGACGTAGCTTACTCCTTCAAGAATTTCACAGTGCTGATAAAACTTTTTAAAAGTCTGAGAATGGCCAAAAAAGTAATAAAAGAATTCGATCCCGATGTTGTAGTTGGAGTTGGCGGTTATGCCAGCGGACCGGTACTTCGTCAGGCAGGCAGAATGGGAATACCTACTCTGATACAGGAACAGAACAGCTATGCAGGTATTACAAATAAACTTCTTGCAAAAAGAGCATCAGGAATATGCGTTGCATATGATGGCATGGAAAAATATTTTCCGTCTGAGAAGATGATTAAGACAGGAAATCCGGTACGTCAGAATTTTGATAACCTTAAGAAGCTGGAGGATGAGGCGCTTAACTTTTTTAACCTGAAAAAAGAGTTTCCGGTAGTACTTGTTCTCGGAGGATCACTTGGTGCAGGAAGTATAAACAACTGTCTTTCAGAAAATATTAAATATTCTCAGGGAATCTGATTGCCAATGGCTCTGGCAGACAGGAAAGTATTATTTTGAGAATGTGAAGCACTGGTATCACTCTCATTCAGCGAAAATATTTCAGTCCATGGCTTTATAAACAGGATGGATTATGCGTATGCTGCTGCCGATATTATAGTTTCAAGAGCAGGTGCAGGTACAATTTCCGAATTATGTCTTGTAGGAAAACCTGTGATCCTGGTTCCTTCTCCAAATGTTGCGGAAGATCATCAGACCAAGAACGCAGAGGCATTGTCGAAGAATGATGCTGCTGTGTTAATCACCGATAATAATGCCGGCTAAGATACTTGTTGATGAGGCAATTAAATTGATTTCTGATAAAGAAAGAAGAAAGAAGCTTTCAGAGAATATATCTCAAAATGGCAGACAGGGATGCAGATATCAGAATAGCAAAAGAGGTATTTAAGCTTGCAGGAAATGATTGATTTCAAAAATATAGAAGGAATTTATTTTGTCGGGATCGGCGGTATCGGCATGAGTGCTCTTGCCCTGTATTTTGCAAAAGGAGGTTATGCTGTTGCCGGGTATGACAGGTCAGAAACGAGTATAACTCAGACACTTAATGAAAATAGCTGCAGATCACTATATCTGAAGATATCGATAAAATGCCTGACCTTTTTACAGATGTGTCTGAAAAGGATAAGGTTATTGTTGTCTATACTCCGGCTATTCCGTCTGAAAACAAAATTCTTTCATTTTTCAGAACAAATGGCTACCGTATCTACAAGCGATCGGAGATTCTGGGAGAAATCTCAGCACATACTGATACTCTGGCAGTTGCCGGAACTCATGGAAAAACTACCGTGTCCACAATGATAGCTCATCTGCTGAAACAATCGACGATTGATTGTTCGGCATTTCTTGGAGGGATCTCGAAAAATTATGGTTCAAATCTGCTTTTGGGTGATGCAGGTACACTGTTATGGAAGCTGATGAATTTGACCGTTCATTTCATCGGCTTAAGACCTCTTATGGCTGTTGTTACATCACTCGATGCCGATCATCTTGATATTTATGGTGACAGGCCTACAATGGTGAGGCATACAATGAATTCTGTAGCTAAAATCAGGCCCGGAGGTAAACTCGTGGTAAATGGCAAAATACGGGGTGAAATCATAGTCCCGGAGGGTGTGACATGTTTTACATATGGTTCAGATGATCACTCTGATTACAGGTCAACTGACATAAAGCACGATAAGGATTATTACAGCTTCAATATTCATACACCATCGACCACAATTGAAGACCTGCATTTTGCTTTTCCCGGGTATGATCAACATAGAGAATTTTACCGCTGCCATTGCTATAGCACTTATGTGCGGAGTTACAGAACAGGAAATCAGAAAAGCTGTGCTGTTGTTTCAGGGTGTAAGACGCAGGTTTGATATACGAATAAATATACCCGGACTCGCATATGTTGATGATTATGCTCATCATCCTGAAGAAATAAGCGCTTGCATAAGGAGTATAAAGAATATTTCAGTGGAAGAAAAATTACAGGAATATTTCAGCCTCATCTTTTCTCAAGGACGCAGGATCATGCTGAAGGATTTGCAAAAATTCTTGATGAGCTTGATGAAATCATACTTCTTCCGATATATCCTGCCAGGGAAAAGCCAATTGAAGGGGTAACTTCTGAACTGATATTCAATAAAATGAAATCGGCAAATAAGAGATTATTGAAAAAAGAAGATATTCCCGAGAAACTGGATACCGGTAAGACTCGATGTATTGCTGACAATAGGAGCCGGTGATATCGATACACTCGTTAGCACCTATAGAAGAAAACTTAAAAAGAGAGAGAGTTTAATGAGAAAGTTGTTAAAGATATTATTTATAATCCCTGTATTATACCTGCTGGTGTTCCGGTATTTCTTGCCAGGTCCACCAGTGCAAAACCTTGTGGGGGGATAATCATTGATATCAGCGATTCATCAGATTATCATTTTGTTACCCGACGTCAGCTTTTGAATCTTGCATATGGCAATTCTGCCAGGATTGCAGGAAGCCTGTTAAGGATGTTTCAGTTTCGGAAATTGAAGGAAGGAGTAAACAATTTGAGGGAATTAAAGAAAGCTGAGGCATATATGACAATTGACGGAATAGTCCATATCTATGTTGAGCAACGGACTCCGATTATGAGAGTGATGCCGAATGACGGAGGTGATTATTTTGTAGACGAGGACGGAGTTGTAGTGAGAAGAAGAAATCTTTATAATCCCCGGTTGCATATTGTTGAAGGGAATGTGAATATCAGTCAATGCAATGCTTAATGGAGTAAGCGTGCTTGATACAAGTATAAAAAATTCAATTCTTAAGGATATTTATTACCTGGTAAATTATATTAATGACGATAAGTTCTGGTCGGCACAGATAGATCAGATCTATGTTGACAGGAATGATGAAATTGACCTTATACCCAGAGCAGGAACCAGATAATACATCTGGGAACAACTGAAAACTATGAAGGAAAACTAAGAAACCTTGAGGCATTTTATGATAAAGTGTTGCCCGAAGTAGGATGGAATAAATATTCAATGATAAACCTTGAATTCAAAGATCAGATAGTTTGTAAACGAAGAGATAATCAGAAATAACCATATTTAAGTTATGAACAAAAAGGAACAGTATGTAGCAGCCATCGACATAGGAACCACAAAAATTGTGGCGATTGTCGGTAAGAAAAACGAGAATGGGAAAATTGAAATTCTCGGTCTTAGTAAAGCTCCTTCAAAAGGTGTGAAGAGAGGCGTTGTTCTTAATATTGAAGAAACCGTGAATGCCATTCAGACCACTGTTGAAGATGTACAGAAAGAGATCAGGGATTTTATTCTCAGAGGTCTTTGTTGGCATTGCCGGTCAGCATATTAAAAGTATGAAGAACCGTGGATATATTATTCGCGATGCATATGAGGATGAAATTCAAGAAGGAGGAAGTCTTCAAGCTGATTGAGGACATGCATAAAATACATATTGACATCGGAGAGGAGATAATACATGTTATCCCTCAGAATTTCATTGTTGATAATGAAACGGGGGTCAAGAGTCCGATCGGTATGTGCGGAAGGCGTCTCGAGGCAAACTTTCATATTGTAATAGGGCAGGTTGCTGCCGCAAAAAATATAGAAAAATGCATCAGGAAGGCAAATCTTACTGTAAAAGATATGATTCTTGAACCGCTCGCGTCTTCCGATGCAGTTCTCACTGATGACGAAAAAGAAGCTGGCGTTGTACTGGTGGATATCGGTGGCGGTACAACAGATGTTGCTGTTTATTATGATAATATTATACGACATACGGCAGTAATACCATTCGGCGGAAATGTTGTCACAAAAGATATTAAGGAAGGTTGTGCAATATTGCAGCGTCATGCTGAGCAGCTGAAAATTCAGTATGGATCAGCCCTCGGTGATATTGCGCCTGAGGATAAAGTTGTTTCAATTCCCGGCATCAGCGGGCGAGAGCCAAAAGAAATCTCCTTTAAGAGCCTTGCCTATATAATTCAGTCAAGGATGGAAGAGATTATCGATGCGGTCAATTTTGAAATACAGAATTCGGGATATGCTGATAAGCTGGCCGCCGGAGTGGTTATTACAGGTGGAGGAGCCATGCTGAAACATCTCCCCCAGCTGATGAAATTCAAAACTGCGATGGATGTAAGGATCGGTTTGCCAAATGAACACCTCGCAGGGTCAGCAAAAAATGAAATTAATCAGCCAATGTATGCAACAAGCGTCGGATTAATAATGAGAGGCTTTGAATATCTCGATACTTACAAAAAGACATTCAATGCAGGCAGTCTGGAGGAATATGTCAAACCAAAAACAGTTCCTGCCGAACATGTGGAAACAGTGAAAGAGAAAGTCGTGTCTGAAACCGGGGAAGCAGATAGCTTTATCGCTCCAGTGAGGAGGATAAAATTACTATTGCAGACAAGATCAAGACTATGCTTTCAAGAATGTTCGAGGTTGAGGATCAGCCAATAAAATAGTAAACATGGTTTTCTGAATAATACATGCTGTTCATAATAAATTAAATAACTATACTATGTCAGACGATATAATGAACTTTGATCTGCCCCTTGAGAGGTCGTCGATTATTAAAGTTCTAGGGATAGGTGGTGGAGGCAATAATGCTGTAAATCATATGTTTGAAAAAGGCATCACCGATGTGAACTTTGTAATTTGCAATACTGATCATCAGGCACTGCTTAAAAGCCAGGTCCCGATTAAAGTACAGATCGGAGAGTCACTAACCGAAGGAAGAGGCGCCGGCAGCAAACCTGAAATTGGCAGACAGGCAGCGATAGAAAATCTCGATGACGTGATGGATGCATTATCGGGTAACACGAAGATGGTTTTCATAACAACAGGAATGGGTGGAGGCACTGGAACGGGAGCTACACCGGTAATTGCAAAAGCATGCAAGGAAGCAGGATTACTCACTATTGCTGTTGTGACCATTCCGTTTAAATCGGAAGGAAAAGTAAGGATCAGACAAGCAATTGATGGTGTTACCGAACTGACGGGCTATGCCGATTCATTACTTGTGATAAACAATGAAAAGCTAAGGGAGATTTATGGCAACCAGCCTGTTTCAACTGCATTTGCAAAAGCCGATGATATACTTACAACAGCAGTAAAAGGAATTGCTGAAATCATTACTGTGACCGGCTATATAAATGTTGACTTTGCAGATGTGGAAACAGTAATGAGAAATTCAGGAGTTGCCATCATGGGTATGGGTAAAGCATCGGGAGAAGACAGGGCGAGGAAAGCTATTGAGGATGCACTCGCGTCACCTTTGCTGAATTCGAACGATATAACCGGTGCAAAAAGCATACTGATAAACATTTCTTCAGGCAACGGCGACCATGAGATAACAATGGACGAACTGGGTGAGATTACCGATTATATGTATGAATGCTGCTTCCGATGATGCCCTGATCATAAGAGGATTATCGAAAGATGAGAACCTCAAGGAAGAAATTTGTGTTACCGTTATTGCTACCGGATTTGAATCAAACAGTATATTCCAGCCTTACAGACCACCTAAAAAGAATAAACAGGTAGAACTGCTTGGATCTAAAACCGCTATACCTGCCAGAATGATTCCTGAAGCAGGTGAGGACGTATTCTCTGTCCATGAAAAAGGAAAGAAATCCATAATCACCGATTTTGAAGAAGAATCGCAGGGAGTCATTGATTTTAGCCTCGAGCATAATCAGGAAATGAGCGAAATCAGAAACCGCAGGGTTAAGGAGAATGAAGAAGGACCCGAGAAACCTGAAGCCACTCTGAGGAAAGTGAAACATATGCAAAACCTTTTAAAAAGAGAAGGTCTTTCAAATAAAACCATGAAAGAAAATATAGACACTTTTGAAGATGTCCCTGCATATGTCAGAAGAAATCTTTCACTGGGTACTCCCGGTAGCGGATCTGAAAGCAAACTTTCAAAATTTACATTGACCTCTGAAGACAATGATGAACCCGTTCTAAGGGAAAATAATGCATATCTGAATGATAATGTAGACTAGTGAGATTGCGGATTTCGGATTGGAGATTGCGGATTACGGTTTTGGGAAATATTTTGGATTGAATTTAAATCCGAAATCAAAAATCCGCAATCCGCAATCTATATAATCCGAAATCAAAAATCCGCAATCCGAAATCATTATATTTGCACCTGATGATCAGATATTTTTATATAATACTGCTAGCAGCAATTTCTTCAGGTTTATATGCCCAGAATCAGAATGGTGCACCTCCGAAACAGAATATACAGAAACAGGATACCTCGAGTATAACTGCCAGATTCTCTCATAAAGAGGATTCCGTTAAAAAGACCAAAATCCTCAGGGAATGGACATTGTCATCTGACTATTCTGAAGAAGTCAGCACGCAGGTA
Organism: uncultured Bacteroidales bacterium; assembly: GCA_963792925.1. Classification (GTDB taxonomy): domain Bacteria; phylum Bacteroidota; class Bacteroidia; order Bacteroidales; family VadinHA17; genus LD21. The sequence continues at coordinate 551,257 of CAWBYC010000008.1, forward strand.
GATACAGTCTTCTCATTATCACACCGATTTAAATTAGCCGATAAATACTCGCCTGTTAATGCGAATCTGGGTAATTACGGATTACCTTTTTACCAGCTTAGTTTCTTTGACAGGATAACAGATCCGGATAAATTCCTGTACTCTTACTATTATCCTTTAATGCACACACCTTCCAATACGGTGTTCATGAATACTCAGAAACCATATACTGAACTGGATTGGAGTTTTGCCGGTCCTACGGAAACATCCGAGCAGACTTTCCGGGTTAGACATTCGCAGAACATTAACCGGTTTATTAATTTTGGGGTCATATATGATATTACATTCAGCCTTGGTCAATACAGAGCCCAAAGATCGGCAGATAAGACATTTACAATTTATTCTTCATACACAGGGCCAAAATATAAAGTTTACTTCTCGGGAAATGTCAATAACCTCCTCAGCTTCGAAAACGGAGGAATATCAAATATTGAAGATATTCAGACACAAGTTACACGGGATATTATAACCAGGCTTGCCCCTCAGAATAAATCAAACGATCTTACAAAAAACAAGAGCCTTTTACTTGTACAGCGTTATACTTTTGGCGGTGAAAGAACCACGGCAAAGGATACTGCCTCAGCAAAAAGGTCAGGTTTTTTTGGGTTAAGCGGAACCTTTTCGCATATTCTGCTGATGGAGTCAACGGGCAGGAGATATGAGGATGCGGCCCCTGATACAAGTTTTTATAAGAATATCTATGTAACACCACTGATTACATCTGATTCTGTCTCCTCCTCAAGCGTAAAGAATACACTGAGATTTGATTTTACAACTGATGTATCGAGAAAGTTCAGGCTCGGTGGCGGTGTGGGGATACGAAATGAAATATCCACTTACAGCTTTATTATCCCTGTCCGCTTTACATTAGCCGCAACCAATGTTATCCTTCACAGGAACAGCAATATATTAGTAGGAAGGCTCTATAATAATATTGGTGAGAAGTTCAGATGGCAGGCTACAGGCGAATTATATCTGACAGGTTATAAGATAGGCGATTTCAATCTTAATGGTGAAATACTTAAATCGTTTGATCTTAAAAAGGGGAGGGCATCATGGTTAATAACCGGTTCTGTGATGAACAAACAACCTTCGATATGGTACGAACACTGGGGCTCCAATAATTTTAAATGGGATAATAACTTCAAGAAGGAATTCAGGATTGATGTTGGTACAGGGTTCCGGTATCCCGGGCGGAAGACAGAGGTGAAATTCAATTACGCAATAATCAAGAATTATGCTGATTTTGGCATTGACGCACTTCCTTCACAATTTTCAGGTGGTTTATCTGTAGCAGCTGTAACCTTAAAAAATGAGTTAAGAGCCTGGAAGTTCCATCTTGCCAGCGATGTAATAATTCAACAAAGCTCAAATGCCTCGGTACTGGACCTTCCGTTGGTAACTGTACGATCTGCAGCGTATTTTGAACATCTGTTCAGATTTAAAAAAACCGGTGGCAAATTAAACACACAGCTGGGAGCTGATGTGACTTACAACACGACTTATCATCCTTACAATTATATGCCAGCAACCGGAAGATTTTTCAGGCAGACTGATATGACCGCAGGCGATTACCCCTTTATTAATCTGTTTATAAATCTTAAGGTGAAGCGGACCCGGATCTTTGTAATGCTCGACCATGCAAACGCTGGTATGATGGGATATAATTATTTCATGGTACCGAATTACCCTATGAGTATCAGGATGTTCCGGTATGGCTTCTCCTGGACGTTTTACAATTAAAAAAAATTGTTGTATCTTTGCGTCCGTTTCTAATACAAAAAGTTTGATCGGAAAAGTAATATTAATAATTGCAGTCGCTGTATCAGGTTTTACCTCCTGTTCTATCCATCATACCTCAGAAAATCTTGACAAAGTAATATCATTCGACCTCGATTCAATCAGACATCGGGGAAAACTGACTGCAGTAACGGATTTTAATTCCACCAACTATTTTATTTTTAACGGTGAACCAATGGGCTTCAATTACGAACTTCTGAAAACGTTTTCTGAAAATATTGGTATTGATCTCGAGCTTATTCCTGATAATAATATTGATCATGCGATGGGGATGCTTAAATCAGGAGAAGCTGACCTGCTCGCCTTTGGAATTAACAGGAACTCTGAAAAAAAAGACGATTTGCGTTTTACTGCGCCTGTTACTGAAACTCCTCAGGTACTCGTTCAGCGAAAACCCCGCAACTGGAGATCAATGTCAGTTGAAGTTCTGGATAAAAGTCTTATAAAGGATCTCCGTGGGTTATCCGGTAAAACTATTTATGTACAGAGGAGTTCCTCCCAGGCTGAATACCTTATTCCCCTTACAAAGGGAATTGGTGATTCTGTTAATATAATTGAAGTGCCGTTTGAATCGGAAAAACTAATACAGCACGTAGCTAAAGGTGAGATAGAATACACTGTATGTGATGAGAATGTTGCATTGGTGAACTCAATGTATTTCCCTGAAATCGACATAAGCACTCCGGTAAGCGCATCACAGGACATCTGCTGGGGAGTGCGGAAAAATCACTCTGATTTACTTTTAGCTGAACTGGATAAATGGATATCGGCATACAAAAAGACCAGCTCCTACGCGCTCCTCTATGCAAAGTATTTCAAAAATTCACGTTCTACTTACATAGTCAGGAGTTTTTCATATGCTCTTAACACAGGGCGGGTTTCCCGGTATGACGATATGATCAGGCAATTCAGTTCGAGAATAAACTGGGACTGGAGATTGCTGGCTTCACTTATCTGTCAGGAATCTCACTTTAATCCCGATGTGGAATCAGTAAGGGGTGCAGTCGGATTAATGCAGATAATGCCCGACACCGGAAAAAATTTTGGTATAGATGCCACTTCTTCCCCAGAAAACAATCTTAAAGCAGGCATTAGGTATATAACCTGGCTGCACTCTATTTTCGATCCGAAGATCCCTGATGAGAAAGAGAGGATTAATTTCATACTTGCAGCGTATAACGCCGGTCCCGGACATGTTCTTGACGCGATGAAGCTTGCGGAAAAGAATGGAATGGACCCCTTGAAATGGAAAGGTAATGTTGCAGTATGGTTACTCAAAAAATCGCAGCCAAAATACTTTAAGGATATTGTAGTAAAAAATGGCTATTTCAGCGGTGTTGAGTCGGTTAATTTTGTAAGTCAGGTTCTTGAAAGATTTGAACACTACAAAAATATTATACCCGGGGGAAAAACCCACCCCTTTTGATTATTTCCAGTAATTCATTGAGCATCATAGCCGTTGCGCCCCAGATTGTATACCCGTTATAATCGAAATATTTTATATTCAGGAGTTCTCCCCTGATCTCTAATGGCTTTGTTTTGAGGATTGTCTCATCAAAAAAGCTTGCTAATTCAGCATCTATAAGAAAAAGGACTTCTTCAGGCTGATGTCTGAAAGGAGGTTTTTCGCTGGTCCAGCCCACAACAGGAGTAACCATCATATTGCTTACAGGAATAAACAGAGGAGTCAGAGTTCCAATTACCGATACTTTCTCGGGATCCGTTCCGGTTTCTTCCCACGCTTCCCTGATTGCGGTCGAATGATCGTATCGTCCTCCGGCTCTTTTTTTCCTCCGGGGAAGCTTATTTGTCCGCCATGAACACCGTCATAATCAGGCCGTTGCATAAATACAGTATAGATTGATCCGTTTTCAGGGTACAGAAGTATCAAAACTGCCGCCACTCGGGCATCATCACCCGGAAATAATGGATAATTCCTGATCATACGATCGGAGGATGCCATCTGCCATTGAATTTCTGTTCCGGGCAGACCTTTCAGGATTTCGGTTTTCAGTTTGGTGGCAAAATTATTCATTAAGCATTTTTATAGCACACAGATGACGCAGATTTAACGATACTCGCAGATTAAAACTAAAATAAAGTCTGACTGATAAGTGTCATCTGTTATTTAAACAAAATCCAATTCGTTAATGATTTGTTCATTAAACACAATAATCCTAATAACGGTTCGATTATTAATTTATAGTAAACAAACGACAAAATCTGTGTAAATCTGCCTGATCAGCGTCATCTGCGTTCTATTCTTATTCCTTATAAAATAGCATCTCCTTCCCGATTGGTACTGGTTGAATGTTTTTCCCATTATTGAGATAACCTATAGTAATGCCTTCACCACCGTTCTTTTCAAAATAATCAATTCTTATTGGATAATAACCAGGATTAAGCGGAAGAAGACTTACTACGGGCAGGTCAGCTGAATGAAGGCCATCATTATCCAGCAGCAGCTGATTGTTCAGGTACACTTTTGATCCGTCATCTGAAGTCACCCAGAGATCGTAAAGATCTTTTTTAGTGATCTGTATATATCCTTCAAACCTTACAGCAAAACTATCCTTCCTTGTTGTAAAATCAAGATCGAGACCAGTTGTTATTCCCGTCTTCTTTGGCTTCAGTTGTGAAAAATCCGGAACCGAATCCCAGACCCCTTCATAATATGAGTATTTAAGACCATGTTTCAGGTTTCTGGGAACTTTCTGACCATGTATATAATCTCCGGGGGCAAATATCCTTTTGACTACAGGAGAGCTCTTATAGTTTCCTCCGAGGTTCTTCACATTAAGTGTGCATGGTTTGGTTATTTCAATTTTCTGAGTACAGACCGGTGAATCAGCGGTTGGTTCAGTGCCATCAAGGGTGTATTTTAAATTCGGGTTTAGGTTCTGTACAAAAGCAAAAGTTGAATCTCCATCGGGCAGAATTGCAGTCTGCGGGAAAACTGAAAAAGTCCCTCCGGAATCAAAAATATATCTCAAACCATCATATGCACTCTTGAAAGTAACAGATCCGTGATCCTCATCTTTGTATGCCACAATTTTCCATTTTAATGCAGCGGGAGCAGAAGTCTTCAGCACTTTCTCCATAGCCGTAATACCCATACCATCCATCCCTTCGCCTTCACGACCAGATATAAAAATTGGTTTGCTCCAGTTTTTTGCTTTCGTGAACTCAATCCGGGAACTTTTAACCTGCAACTGATCTTTATACCAGAAACTAGGATCAATGGCTATATATGCATCAAACATATCAGGGTCATTGAGTAGTACATGCATGGCAAATACGCCGCCGAAGGAGTGACCTATAAGCACATTGAATCCTTCAGTCTTAAAGTTTTTGTTGATATATGGTACAAGTTCCTGCTTGAAGAATTGCTGAAATTTGTCTGCCCCGCCGCCAGTCTTTGCCGATGAACTTGAATCTGGCAGGAAATCGTGATTCCTGTCGATATTGAACACACCCACAATTATAGCTTTTGGCATTTTATTATTCAGAAACAGAAATCTTGCTGTTGGTACTATATGCTGGTCACGGCCGTCAGCATCAAGAACATAAAGCACCGGAAACTTAGCATCTTTGGCATCATAACCTTCGGGCAGGAAGACGTTTATCTTGCGGTTTTGTTTAAGAATGACTGATTGAATTGAGTCGTTTTTAACAGTATATCCATCTTGTGATGTGGCTTTTACAACAATTAAAAACAAAAAAAACAAAAGAATAATTCTGGTTTTCATACGAATAAGGTTAGTACCATAAATATATCCAAAAAACTTGGAATTAGATTTTTCAACTCACTTTTAATAGCATGCTGATGACGCATATTATACAAATCTTAGCAGATTAAATCAGCGTAAATCTGTCTGATCAGCGTCATCTGCGTGCTATTTCTTATTCATATCTCAACGCCTCCACCGGGTTCCTTCTTGCTGCATACCAGCACTGCCAGGTAACAGTAATGATTGCAATCAGCATCGCAATTACTCCCGCCAGAACGAAAATCCACCAGCTTAAGGTAGTTTTATAGACGAAATTCTGAAGCCACTTATGCATCACATACCAGGCAACAGGTGCAGCAATGATAAATGCAATTATCACTCCGCGTGTGAATTCCAGCGCAAGCATCCTTATTATTTCAATTGTCGCAGCGCCATTGACCTTTTTAATACCTATTTCCTTTGTCCTCTTTAGGATGATTATAGATGAAATTGCAAACAATCCAAGACAAGAGATTATTATCGCCAGAATCGAAAAGAACCAGGTGAGTCGTGACTGGATTATTTCCTTTTTATAAGCAGCAAAAAACACATCGCTGTTATATTCGTAGGTGAAAGGATAATCGGGAGATATCATTTCCCATTTTTGCTTTATAAAGTTCATAGCTTCAGTCCTGTGGTTTGGATCAACCTTCACTAGCATTACCCAGAACCAGATGTTTCTCTGAAAGAAAACGAACGGCTTTATCTCATGATGAAGGGTGTTAAGATTAAAATCTTTCACAACACCAACAATATTACCTCCGAAGAAAATTTCATCCGATTCTGCAAATTTCAGTTTAAATGGTTTCCCAATCGCTTCCTCCGGTGTCCATCCTAATTGCTTTACGGCTGTCTCATTCAGTATGTAGTAATCCTTCTTTAAATTTTCGTTATAAACAGGAAAATCTGAGCCGGCAATAATAGGGATGTTATTGAATTTGAAGAAATTGTCATCAGCTGAATAAACCCAGAGCACTTTATCCTTATTTTCTTCTTTGATCCCTTCTGTTTCAAATCCCATGGCATCCATCGTCAATCCGAATGGTTCTTCGAAAGTTGCGGTGGCATCCTTTACATACGGACTCTTTAATATTTCAGATTTTAAAAGAGTGTATTTTGAAAGGATATCCTGGTTGAATAACTTGATGACCAGAACACTGTCCTGCTTCGCACCAGCCTGATGATCAAGAATGTACTTGCTCTGTAAGTTAATTACAAAAGCACTTATTATCAGAATGATAGTGAGTGTAAACTGAAAAATTATAAGGGATTTTCGAAAAAATGATGAAGGTTTGTTTTGTGCTCCGTTGATGGCGGGATTCAATACTGAAGCTGAAGTTTTTAGTTTCATAACAAAAACAGCAACGGGAATACAGCCGATCAATAACGAGCCGGCAAAAATCAGCAACAGCCATATGATTATTCCGGGGGCAAATTGAAAAATGTGGCTGTTCAGCACATTTCCCGTTATTGAGCTGATAGAAGGGAAGAACGTAGCAATAAGGAGAATTGCTATGATGAGTGATACAGTGTTAATCAGCAGCGATTCGATGAAATATTGAGTGAAAAGACTCCTGGTGTTGCCATAAATATTATACAGGCTGATGCTTTTACCATGGCTGAATACCTTGGCAATGCTCAGATTAAGATAGTTGACCCAGGAAATAACCAGGATTACCAATCCAATGAGACCTACAATATAGATGATCGCCATGTTTCCGTTTTGCTCTATCTCACGATCCTTGTCAGACTTCAGATGTATGTCTGTAATGCTTTGCAGATCAGGAATAATTTCATCGGTGTTCTTTTCTTCAGATGCATGTTTTTTCAGGAACTCAGGAAATTTTTTTATAAGGTCAGCAGGTTTGGTATTTATCCTGAATAAAAGGTACACATACTTCCATTCATTATCATTTGAGTTGGCTGAGGTTTTTGACAGAAACAGATCGGAATGAAAATGGGAATTGGCCGGAATATCTTTATATACCCCGGTAATTGTAAAACTTTTGCTTACCCATTTGTCATCTTCAAATTGCCCTGTATTAATAATCGTCTTACCCACAGGGTCAGTGTTTTTAAAGTATTTTGCCGCAAGAGAGTTGGATATTACTGCTGTATGTGGTTCCGACAACACTTTATTCGCTTCGCCACGCAGAAGTTTTACAGTGAATACATTGAAAAGTGTTGAATCGGCATAGAATGCACTGCTAAGAGAGAACTTTTCATCATTAATTTTAAGTGTAATATTCTTGTATGGTACTAGCGTCACCATCTTTTCGATCTCAGGAAAGTCCTCAGGCAGATACTTTATCCAGGGAACATTACATCTTGCAAAATGTGCCTGGTACCCGTTATTCCTTTTTATGCTGTAAGTGAACCTGTAAATCCTGTCTGAGCCGGCATTGAACTTATCGTAGCTGAGCTCATATCTTATAAACAATATGATCAGGGCACTGCATGCGAGACTAATTGAGAGTCCGAAGATGTTGATAAGGAAGGTGAGCTTGTTTTTAAAGATATTTCTGAGGGTTACTATCAGATCTGTTTTGAACATAGAAGAAGATTATGTAACAAATTTAGTTTTTAGTTTCAATAACTATATTCTAATACACGCCTAGTGTTAAAACGTTTCGGGTTTACTGTTTTATCATTTATGGCAAATCCAGCAATATTACGGTCATTGCGAAGCGCAGCGAAGCAATCTTTAATCGTATATTGTTCCTCTTTATGTAAGTTCTTTTTCTTTTTTTGCCACCAAGGCGCAAAGACACGAAGGTTCACCAATTTTGCTTCCTCACCCCTCATTCCTCACCCCTCACTCCTTATTCATACCTCAGCGCCTTCACCGGATTCCTTGTCGCAGCCCGCCAGCTCTGCAAGCTAATTGTAAGCAAAGCAATACCCGTCACTATCACTCCTGCCAGGACAAAAATCCAGAGGCTGATATTGGTTTTATAAGCGAAGCCTTCAAGCCATTTATACACACCATACCATGCAAAAGGGCATGCAATTATAAAGGCAATTGCTATCCACCTGAGAAAGTCCCTGTTTAGCATCGAAAGAATCTCGATTATTCTGGCACCATTAATTTTCCTGATCCCTATCTCTTTAATTCTTCTTTCAAAATAGAAGGTTATTAAGCCGAACAGACCCAGAAGCGAAAGTAAAATTGCCAGGATAGTAAAAATTCCGATAATTTTTGAAAGCCGTTGTTCCTCGGAATAATTTTTAAAATATGTCTCTCTGACATTCAGATAATTGAATGGAGTCCCCGGAAACATCATTTCCCAGTTTTTTTTCATTAAAGGAATGGCCTCATTCTGATACTGAGGCAGAACCCGGTATGTCAGAAATGCAGGAAAATTATTGTTAGGACCGTAACGATAGATCATTGCAGGTATAGGTTCTTTCAGCGTAGTAGGATGGATGTCTTTCATTACTCCGATAACCGGGAATTTTGAATCTTCATGAGCAAGTTTCAGAAATTTGCCATCGATATCTTTCCACCCTATCTTCCTCATAGCAGTTTCATTAATCATAAAAGCAACATTATCTGTGCTGTATGAATCAGAAAAAAATCTGCCTGCAACAACATCTATCCCAAATACTTTCGGGAAGTTTGCATCCACAGAAGTAGCAATCATCAGACATTCGTCAATTGCAGCATTTTCCGGATTTACGGTAAAAGAGTTTTCATAATAAAACCCGGGTAAATCCTCTGTTATACTACCTGTTGCTATTCCGGAGCCTGAACCTTGTTTTTCCAATTCGCTTTTGAGAATTTTCGCTTTATTGAATCTCTCTGCTTCATCAAGTCTGCTGCTTCTAAGATCTATCGATAACAGGTTTTTGTTATCGTACCCAAGGTCGGCATTCTTCATGTAAGATATTTGTCTGATAATGAAAAACTGGGCTATTATCAAAGCTATTGTAAGTGAAAACTGAAAGATAAGCAGCCCATTATGAACACTTTTGTGTATTCTGATGAATGAGTTTTTACTCCGTATAATTTTTACAGGAGCGACCTTCGAGAATGTGTACCCAGGGAAAAGTCCTGAAATGATAGCAACAACCAGAGAAATACCTGTAACAAATAGCCAGACATAGATATTGTTTTCCTGGCCTGTTAAAGATCTTTCAGCCAGATGTTCAAAGAATGGCAGGCAGATACTGCTAAGCGGCAATGCAAGCAGCAATGCCACAAATACACTCAGAAGCGCCAGCCAGATCTGAAGAGATATTATGTGAAGTGAAGAGGCCCCTGAGATTATACGGATACCTGCATCAACAGTCATTTTAAACGCCCGAGCCAGTGTAAGATTAACATAATTGACACATGCAATCAGGAGAATAATAAAAGAGATACAGCCAAGCAATATTATATACGTATAAGAAACAGAAGGTTCACCACCCAATTTAGTGTTAAAATGCGATTTATAAAATGGGAAAGTAATATAGGTACTTCGGCCTTTTAAAAAGTCAGGATAATACCTTGCAGGAATTTCATCCAGATGTTTATTAAAATTATCCAGCGAAGAGCCTTTTTGTAGAATTGCGTAAGTTAACATCCCTCCATTCCACCAGGCCACTTTATAATCGGGATTAATTTTTTCTCTTATTTTGTCTGAGAATAAAATATCAAAATGTACTGATGAATTCAATGGTATATCCCTGAAAACATGCGATACTGTAAAGGTGAAATTGTAAAATGTCAAAACCTTTCCTATCGGGTTTTCCTTCCCGAAGAGTTTGTCGGCCAGAGATTTTGAAACCGCAATTTTATCAGGATCCCTAAGTACGGTATTAATATCGCCAAGGATTAGCTTATAATCGAAGATGTTAAAAATATCCGGTTCAGTTGAAGCACCTGTAAATCCGGAGTATTCCATGTCATTATACTTAATTGGGGCATCCTTTTGTAATGTTTCCCAGATTCCGGTTACATATTTTACCTCTGCAAAATCGTTTTTCAGGGTCAGGGGTAATGGCATTCCGGAATATGCTAGAAATTCGCCCGACTTAAGGTCATGTTCGCAAACCTGTAAGATCTCTTTTTTATTAGGATGGAATGCATCATAAGAGAGTTCATAATGCAAAAGCATTACAATCAGAACGAAAAGAGTTATTCCAACAGTTAACCCGATAATATTTAAGATCGAATACCGGTCAGCTGCCCTGAAATACCTCAATGCTACTTTTAAACTGTTTAGTTTCATGTATTGCAGGTCGTTTATCGTTTATCGTTTATCGTTTCTGAAAATCCCGTCAGTATTCCGTCATTGCGAGCGAAGCGAAGCAATCTTTAATCGTATATCGTTACCCTCTCTGTAGTTGCCACCAAGGCGCAAAGGCACGAAGGTTCACCAATTTTGCTTCCTCACCCCTCATTCCTCACCCCTCACACCTTCTCATTCATGCCTCAATGCCTCGACTGGATTTCTGTTTGCAATAATTACATAGTATAAAGCAGAGATAAACGCAATAAAAAATAAGACAAAAAGACCGCAGAGGACAAAAATTTCCCAGTGAAGCGCCGATTTATACACGAAGTTCTCCATCCATTTTTGTGCCGCAAGCCCGGCTCCTGCTAAACCTGCAACTACAGCAGGTAGAGCAATGTACTCCAGGTCTTTTATAAACATCTTCAGAATATCAGATAACCTGGCACCGTTTATTTTGCGTATAGCTAATTCCTTACTGCGGCGTGATGCTTCAGTGGCAATATACCCCAGCAAGCCCAGCAATGTAATGAGCAGAATAATAACATTCCCTGCAAACATGGCAGTACGGAATCCTTCTTCAGATGCGTAAAGCTCTGTTTTTTCACTTTCCAGACTTTTTACAACAGCATCCTGGTGAGGTAAGGCAAGGTTTATTACACCTGTCATTTTTTTGATGATATCTGCCTGTGTTCCTTTATGAGCTTTTGCAAGTATATAGCATGAGAAAGAGGGATTTTTCTCGATCATTTCCTGAAACTTGATGTCAGGTAAATAAGAAAACATTGCGGGACGCTGGTCGGGATCTGTAATTGAGTGAATGATAAAATCAGGAAAAATACCACGTATTGTATTTGTTCCGTGTTCACTCAGGGTAATTTGTTTGCCTGTTACACCATCCTTCCAGCCACTATTGATGATCAGCATATCCGCTCCCTTGCGGCTGATGAGAAAATCGTTTGGGACACAGCTTTCTGATGAAAAATTACTGCCTTCTGTCACCGGAATGTTAAGTATGGAAAGATAACTTTCATCTATCCAGTAGAAATCAGCAATATTAAAGAGCTCTTTCTCTCCGCCCGGAAACGAAACGTTATTCCCCGAAGCACCTTCAGTTGGAACACATAATCCAAGACCGACAGTCTCGATCTGAGGTATAGCCCGAAGCTCATTTAATACAGTTGACAGTTTGTTACCCGGCATACCGCTTGATGATCCAAAATATACATCCTCAGTCCGGTAACCATGATCAGCATTCATCAACTTATCATACTGCAGTATTACAATGATCAGCATTGTGAGAATAAATGTAGCTCCGGCAAATTGAATTGTAAGAAGCGCCAGTTTCCATTTATTTCCTTTATGCTGATAGTTGTTAAACACAGAAGTTACCGGGATACCGGAAAAGAAGCGTCCGGGCAGGTAGCTTATAAACACGAGTAAAACCAGCATTAAAGTCAGCATGGGCCGGATTACGACGGGATTCAGGGCAGAAGAAAGCCGATGTCCGATTTGTGCTTCAATCAGAGGCTGTGCAATCGTGATGATCATAAATGCTCCTGAAATGGATATTATAAAGAGTAAAGAAGTCTCGAGGAAAATCATCAGTTGCAGATTTACTGACTGAGCGCCATAGGTCTTATAGATTGCAGATGTCTTCGCCCTGCTTACCAGTGCGCTTAATGTCAGTAAAATATAATTCAGCAGAGAAACCAGCAGAACAGCGAAAGCTATTGCGCTCAGAATAATTATCATGTCTTTGACGTCCTCGATATGTATTTTCCTTACCGGTTTAAAACTGTATTTCAGGACCATACCGTTCTGAATCGTTTCCAGACGTACAATATCCTGATGTACTTCCTGCATCTTGCGAACAGCGGGAGCAAGCTTTTCGGGATCCGTACCGCCTTCCAGCTTAACACAGGCGTAATAACGATCGTTCCCAAGCCAGTTATTCGTTCCATCCCATGTAAACCGGGAAGTAGAAACCATTGAGATAAGCACGTCATACTTGTAGTTAGTATTTTCGGGCAATGCCTTGAATATCCCCGCAATAGTCAATATTTTATCCGGGAATTCTTTTAATTCAATCATCTTTCCGATCACACTGCCTCCTATCATACCGGCAATTTTATCGGATACCATGCAGTTCATCGGAGCCTTTAATATCTCTTTCGGGTTCCCATAAAGGACAGGACGCGGCAGTACATCAAACACATTCTCATCGGCAAATGAAAACTCCCCTTTATAACTCTTCTTATCGTCGGTGTAAAATACTGATGGCCCTATGCTATTCAGACGAGACGCAGCCTCAATGCCCGGAACTTCAGCTTTTAATCCGGGAGCAATGGCGCCACTGACGCGATTCCTTGTATTAATCCTGTCAGAAGATTTATCAGGTTTGTAATTCTCACAAACCACATAAATACGATTGGCATCAGGATAGAAACTATCAAAACTATAATAATAAAATACTTCAGAAAGAAGCAACATTCCGAAGGCAAGTCCGGCACTAAGAGATATGATACGTGTCAAAGAATGTTCCCCTTTGCGAAACAATTTGCGCCAGGCCATTTTTAATGAATTCATAGAAGAGGTTTATCGTTTGTCGTTCGTTTTTCGTTTATCGTTTTTCGTTTATCGTTTTTCGTTTATCGTTTTGCGTTTATCTGCTGAGGTTTTAACCCTAAACTCTGCGCACTGTGCCCTGTGCTTATTTAATCTCACACCTCACACCTCACTCCTCACACCTCACACCTCACTCCTCACTCCTCACACCTCACACCTCACACCTCACTCCTCACACCTCACACCTCACACCTTATTCATACCTAAGCGCCTCCACAGGATTCCTCGCCGCAGCCCTCCAGCTTTGGAGACTTACCGTTAAAAGCGCTATTACCAGAGCCATGAGTCCCGACAATACAAATATCCACCAGCTGATTTCTGTTTTGTATACAAAGCCTTGGAGCCATTTATACATCGCAAACCATGCAACCGGACATGATATTATAAAAGCCACCCCAACCCATCTCACAAAATCCTTGTTTAGCATACCCAGTATTTCTGAGATTTTAGCTCCGTTCACCTTGCGTATTCCTATCTCCTTAATTCTACGCTGGCATCCGAAAATTGACATTGCGAGAATGCCCAGACTGCAGATCACTATTGCACATACGGCAAATATTGAGAAGGTCCGGAAGAACCTGAGTTCAGACTGGTACATATTCTGAATTGCCTGATCGAAAAAACTAATCTCGACCGGGAAAGAAGGTGACAGGTCTGTGACTGCGTTTTTTATATTGTTTACGGTTGCATTCAGCAACTTAAAATCGCTAGTCTGAAGAGTGACAAGACAATATGAAGAATTCGATTCGTTTCTGATTGCAAGAGCAGAAATGGGCAGATTAACAGGTTTGTAATGGAAATCTTTTATAACTCCTACTATTTCGTAACTGCTACCCATAGTTACTGTTCCTCCAACAGGATTGGCTACCTTATTTTCACGAAGGAATGTCTCATTAACTACCAGTTTGTTCTTATCAGATGAAAGATTATCGGTATATAAGCGTCCTGAAACCAGACGGAGATCCAACATTTTAAAGAATTCAGCATCAGCAGTGAAGAGATCGAAACTGATTGGTTTTTTTTCTCCATTTACATTTAATTCTGTATCCCTCGATTGATTGGTGTTGCCCGGATAAAATGCAGAGAATGAAATTTTCTTAACTGCAGGGTTTTCCTTAAGCAGGTTCTTAAGAACATCTTTCTTCTGACTAAGCTGTTCAGTCAGCTTAATGGATAAAATATTTTCCTGGTTAAATCCGAGATCATTGCTGCCGAACCGGACTTGTTTCCGAACAAGAAAGGTGAATGAAATAAGTATTATGGCTATTGTGAATTGTAAGATCACTAGAACGTCGCTGAAAGAGAACCGGGATTTATTACGGCTTATATTTTTTTTCAGATTATCCACTGCTCTTGAAGATGAGATCCTCAGGGCGGGAACAATACTGAACGCAATACTGAGTAAAGCAATGAGAGCAATGGATACAAGCAGAAATACTGCAGAGCCTGTTAATTTCTCGCTATAGATTATTCCGGTATAGTTACTTAGCAGATGATTCATTGATTTAACCAGTTCTATTGAGATCACAAAGGCAATAAGAAAAAAGAGAAATGCTTCAAGGAGTATGTTGCGAAGTACAGCAGACCGTTTAGCTCCTATTATTTTCAACACCCCGGTTTGTCTGATTTTTTCGCGCCACTGGGATGATGAGATATTTATAAAATTGATCAGGGCGATTATTAATACAAGTGAAGCTACCAGCAACAGAATTTGTACTTTTTTTCTGTCCCCCGATACTAGATATGTGCTCCCTAAAAGCGAAAATTTTGAGAAGTAGATCTTTTTTAACGGAGTCAGTTTTGAATTCTGATAATCTTTCCGGTTTTCTTCCGGGAAAAGTGACAGGATGGTGTTTTCAGCGTCAACAGGGTCAGCTCCCTTTTTCAGAAGCACGAATGTCTGGAAATCACACCATCCCCATTCAGTGTACTCTCCTCCGTTTTCCTGAACAATTTTCCTGGTAGCCATCGAAGTGACTGCATTGAACTTAAGACAGGAGTTAGCATCAGGTTCCTCAATGACAGCGCTTACGGTAAGGCTTTTATCGTTGTTCAGTTTTATGGTTTTACCAAGAGGCGGGTCTTTTCCGAAAAGTTTGTCAGACAATGTTCTGGTGATCACAATTGTCATAGGTTCTTTCAGGGCAGTTCTGATGTTTCCTGCAATGAATTTATAGGTGAACAGCCTGAAGAAATCTTCGTCTGCAAAGATCATATCTGAAATGATCGGCTCCTTGTTTTCTGTCTGGAACACAGGAGCTTCCCATGTGCCTCCCAGTCTGACTGTCGCTTCTGCTCCGGGTACCTTCGAGTCAATATTGTCTTTCAGGATACCCGGGGTATAAACATGGTCTTCCAGGCCGTAGATATAAACCTGTGCAGCATTCTTTTGAAAGCTGTCTGTGGTGAGCTCACTGTAACAGTAAGCTGAAAGGATGATTACCAGAGCCAGACTGACTGATAAACCCAGAAGATTTATCAGATTGGTTACCGGCTTGCGGGTTAAATTCCGAAAAATTGATTTAAAAAGATATTTCATTTTTATCGGTTGTCGTTCATCGATTCTCGTTTATCGTTTCTCGTTTCTGAAAATCCCGGCAGTATTCCGTCATTGCGAGCGAAGCGAAGCAATCTTTAATCGTATATCGTTACCCTCTCTGCAGTTGCCACCAAGGCACAAAGGCACGAAGGTTCACTAATTTTGCTTCCTTACAGGAAATCAATTACTATAATGATGCCATAATTTGTATTTATATAATAAACAATATGTTACTTAATTCCAGTATTATAATCTCGTAAATGAATTTTACAGTTGAACGTAAAATTAATTTACAGTTTAGTCATAATGCAATGATTCCACCGGATTTCTGGTGGCAGCTCGCCAGCTATTCCAACTGACCGTCAGGACTGCGATCATGACTGCAGAAATGGCTGCCAGGGCAAAAAGCCACCAGCTTAGTTCTGTTTTATACGCAAAACGATTCTGCCATGACGACATTAGATAGAAAGACAACGGGATGCTTATTACCAGCGATAATAACACCCAGATGACAAAATCCTTATTGAGCAGATAAATTACCTCAAAGACTGTGGCTCCGTTTACTTTTCTGAGACCAATCTCTTTGGCTTTTCTTGTAATACTGATTAATGCGATTCCAAAAAGACCCATAATTGCCAGGACCATTGCCAGAAGTGAAAATGCTCCTATTATCTTAGCCTGATTTTTTTCACCTGTATAGAAACTATTGATAGTATCAGTAAGATAATTTACTTCAAATATTTCATCCGGTTCGATTTCTTTGAAAAGTTCTCTGAGTCTGTCTTTGACCACCTGGTCGTTTGTCCCGTCAGTCTTTATAGCAACCAGTCCCAGTTTGTCAGGATTTTGCTGGATGATTGCCATTGGTTGAATAGCAGTGTGAAAAGAGTGCGAATGGAAATCTTTCACAATTCCTTTTATATGTGTACCAAGGTAAATATTCCCGGCTTTCAGGTTGTATTTTATTGCACTCGATTCATTAAAAAGAACTTCTACAGATCCTGGCTGATATTTGCCGAATGCGGAGCCATCGATTAGCTCTATTCCAAGTAGTTCAGTCATTCCTTCACCCATTATCAACCCATCAAATTTCATTTTCTCACCTTCCGGAGTAGCTAAAGTTATCGGGAGTCTGTAGTTGAAAGGAGGTATAAATGATGAGCCCGCAACTTTTGTCACGCCGGGAATTCTCTGCATTTCATTACTTATCATTGCGAATCCTGATTGTAATTTTGGAGAGTTAAGATAGCTTACTAATATGTTCTTTGGATTTATTCCTTTAATCTCAGTCATTGAATATCTTATTTGCTTTGCTACAGTTAAAACGCTTATCACCAGTATTGTATAGATGCAAAAGTGAAATACAAGAAAGGAATAGTCCCATCTTTTCGAACGGGATCTTTCTGATGTTTTTCCGTTTAATAGAAGGAGAGATGGCGTTCGGGAGACCCTGAATCCGATTAATAGTCCTGATATGGATCCGGTAAAGATCACAACTGAGATCAGTAGTAACCACATAACAGGATGGGTAAAAATTGCATTCGAAAGAGTCTGGTTCAGAGTAGAGTTTATGAAATTTATACCTGAATCAATAATGAAGGTTGCCGGGATGAGACTAAGAATGGTTACAAGAAGCGATTCGATCAATATCTGTTTTCTGAGATTATTCTGAGAAGCTCCCAATACTTTTCTTGTCCCTAGTTCATGCAGCCTGTCGGAGGTTGAGGCTTTAGTTAGAAAGATGTAATTTGTTACTGAGATAAGAAGGATCAGAAGAGAGATAGCCCAATAGTATTTGAGTTCGTTTGAATTTCCTCTTCTTAATGCTATAAATCCTCCGGTTAAATCCGAGGAGTGCAAATAGATCTCGCTTACTGGCTGGAGACTGTAGACTTCTTTTCTTTCATTTTCATTTTTCAGGATTTCTTTGTATTTGCCCATTTTCGAAGCCAGTGCCAGCTTGTCGGTGTTCTTATCCAGAACAACATAAGAAAAAAACGAAGCATTGTCCCAGCTTAAGGCTGTAGAGACATGAGTGCCGTATTCACCTAATTGAGTCTTGAAATTGACGAACAATTTTTCGGTTAGCATTATATTGGCAATAAATTCAGGGTGGAGCGAAGAATTGGGAGGAAGCTCGCTGAATATGCCGGAGACGGTCAGGCTCAGCAGTTCGTTTGGATTAAGCTTTACCAGGAGTACTTCTCCAATTGGGGTGACATTACCAAAATACTTTAGCGCTGTTTTTTTCGAAATTGCTACTTCTGCGACAGTTTTTGCTGCCCTTCCGGCAAGCATCTTTATTCCATGGATTTTATAGATTGAAGTATCTGAAAAAGCAAAGCTGTTTACGAAGATCATTTCATTTTTTACCTTCCCTACTGCAACATTATAAGCCTGGCATATCCTGAAAAAATCTTTGACCTCAGGAAAATCTTTTTTCATCTCATCAGCCAGAGGGAATGGGGTATTATAAGACTGACCAGATAATATCCTGTATACATTTTTATGATCAGGAATAAACCTGTCGAATGATTTTTCATGAACTATCAAAGCCATTAATAGTATAATGCTTCCGAGTCCAATCCCTAATCCCAGAATACTTATGGAGGATTGAGCCTTATTTCTTAAGATGTTTCTCAGGGCTGTTTTTAAATCTGTTGTTATCATGGTCAGGTAGTATATGTGGGTAAAATTATGTCACCCCAGCTACAAATATTACTATAATGATGCCAATAATGTATATTGCTAATATACAGTATTTTATATTTAGTTCTCAGATTAATTTGTAAATATATTTTACAATAAAACGTAAAAATATTTTACAGTCTATTGACTTTGTTTTTGGGATAGGATAACTTTGTTTTATATTTTTTAACCACAAAGCCCCTCTCATACGGGAAAAGGCAGGAACTTCAAAATTATTAACTGGTGTTCTTTTCATTTCGAGATACCCCCTTCCCAGCCTTCCCCCAGGGGGGAAGGAGTTAGCTTCGAATTGGCACTGTACACACCGTCCCGCCCAAAGACTTTGTGAACTTTGTGTCAACCTTTGTGGACTTTGTGGTTAATGGATTTTTATTTGATATTTTACACTTGATAATATGGCAAATCAAAAAGGCAACATCCTCATAATTGATGATAACAAGAGTATCCTGAGTGCTCTGGAGATTTTACTGATGCCTGAATTTCATGAGGTAACCTCACTGTCAAATCCGAACCAGATACTCAGCGAATTATCAAAGAAAGACTATAACCTGGTGATTCTTGATATGAATTTCAAAGCGGGAGTAAATACCGGTAATGAAGGGATTTACTGGCTCGAAAGAATAAAGGAGGCAAAGCCCGAAATATCGGTAGTGATGATAACTGCATATGGAGATATTAATACAGCTGTAAAAGCACTTAAGTCAGGTGCCTCTGATTTTGTTCTCAAACCATGGGACAATGAGAAATTGCTGGCAACTCTTAAGCTTGGCATACAACTTAATCTTTCAAAAACCGAAGTAAGACATCTTAAGGAGAGAGAAAGTGAATTAAAGAAAGAAATAAACCGCGATCAGAGATATATTGTAGGATCGTCCCCACAGCTTATGGGCGTCCTTAACCTGGTAAGGAAAGTTGCAAAAACTGATGCAAATGTATTGATAACAGGAGAAAATGGAACCGGCAAGGAATTAATTGCTCAGGAAATTCACAGGTTGTCGGCACGCTCGAAAGAGGTTCTCGTGAGCGTTGACATGGGGTCGTTGAGTGAGACTCTTTTTGAGAGTGAGCTCTTCGGACATATGAAAGGATCATTTACTGATGCACGTGAAACACGCCAGGGAAAATTTGAATTTGCTGATAAGGGTACACTTTTTCTGGATGAAATAGGCAATCTGTCATTTCATCTCCAGGCGAAGCTTCTCGCAGTCATCGAAAACCGGCAGTTTTCAAGGATTGGTTCAAACCAGATGATACCCACCGATATCCGTCTGGTTTGTGCCACAAACAGGAATCTTGAAGATATGGTCCGTGATGGACTATTCAGGGAAGATCTTCTTTACAGGATAAACACCATTCAGATAGAGCTGCCTCCATTGAGAGAGCGGGGGAACGATATCTTTATACTTGCCGAATTCTTTTTTGAATAAATACACTTATAAATATAATAAACCGCATCTCAAAATAAATCAGCAGGCTCATGACAAACTGCTGAAATATTCCTGGCCGGGAAATATACGCGAACTTCAGCACACCATAGAAAAGGCGGTAATATTAAGTGATTCTTCAATTATTAAACCCGATGATCTCTATTTGCGGCATTCCGGTCCTGTCAGCAGCAACAGTTCCTTCAAAACGCTCGAGGAGATGGAAAAGCACATGATTCACCAGGCGCTTGAGAATAATAATGGTAACTTCACTGCGGCAGCAGAGCAATTGGGAATAACAAGGCAGACTCTATACAACAGATTAAAGAAATAAGGATATGTTCAGTAAGAATCTGTATATTAATATATTAATCAGGGTACTGTTACTCGTTGCATTTTCTGTCCTGCTTGGATATTTTATAATAATTGACAAGTCTTTAAGGTTCTCAGTAATCTGTGTTCTTATTATTACAAGCCTGACAATAAATCTGATATCATACCTGAATAGTACAAATAAGAAAATCAGGTTTTTCTTTGACTCTGTAAGAAACGATGATTCGAATCTTTCCTTTCCCATCGATACGCGAAATCCTGCTATGATGGAACTGTATCATAGCATGAACAGGGTGAACCAGCAGATCCAGCAGTTAAAAATTGAAAACAGGGAACAGGAACAGTACTTCAGAACACTGCTTGAGCATCTTGCCGCGGGGATAATCACATTTAATGAGAAAGGTTTTATTCTTCATTCCAATTCGGCTGCCAAGAAATTATTATCGATAGATGTCCTGACTCATTTACAGCAGATTGAAGGGAAGGACCGGAAACTTTTTGACATTATCAAAAACATAAAACCATATGAGAGAAAACTGATTGCTTTTTCCGCTGAAAATGGGGAGATACAGCTCTCTCTCAAGGCCACTTCTATAAAGACTCATGAGAATGAACTCGTTATTCTTTCAATTCAGGATATCAAGAATGAACTTGACGAAAAAGAGATCGAGTCGTGGATGAAACTGATCAGGGTTCTGATGCATGAAATAATGAACTCCATCACACCGATAACTTCCCTGTCGGAAACTCTTTCAAATATTTACAGCAACGGAGGAAATCCGATTCTGCCGGCACAGGTTGACGGAAAAACAATTGCCACCACTTTGCAGGGCCTTAATGTAATAAAAGAACAGGGGAAAGGATTAATGTCCTTTGTTGAATCTTACAGAAAGCTGACCCGCGTACCCGAACCGGAGAAGAAATTATTTAAAATTTCAGAACTGATGAGCAGGGTGGAAATACTTTACGATTCGCTCGGAAAAGCGAAAAAAATTAAGTTTTCAGTGGAAGTGAAAAATCCTGATCTCGAATTTTTTGCCGATCAGAATCTTATATCACAGGTGCTCATAAATCTTCTGAAGAATGCCGTGGAAGCGAATGAGAATAATAGTAAAGCAAAAATACTTATCGCTGCAAACGAGGGTTTTAACGGGCATCATGAAATATGCGTAATAGATAATGGTCCGGGGATTCCCTCCGAAAATCTCGATGAGATCTTTGTGCCATTTTTTACAACAAAGGAAAATGGTTCAGGGATTGGCCTGAGTATCTCAAAACAGATTATGAGAGTTCATGGAGGAAACCTGAAGGCTAAATCCATGCCGGGCAAAGAAACTGTTTTTTGTCTGAGTTTCTAATCGTATTTTATTGCTTTCACCGGTGTAATCCTGGTTATCAGCTGCGAGGGTACAAGCAGCATAGTGATAATGGCAACCATGGTTCCAATGTTCAGCAGAAGAATATGCGTGAGCTGAAGATTTACAGGAACTGTTTTTATATAATACGAAGACGGATCCAGAGTAAACAACCCGGTCTTCAGCTGTAGAAAAGCAAGACCTATGCCGATAAAATTTCCCCAAAACAGTCCTTTCCCGATCAGATAGGCAGCCTGGTAAATAAAAACCCGGCGGATAGTAAAATCTTCAGCCCCCAGAGATTTCAAGACGCCAATCATATTTGTCTTTTCGAGGATCAGAATCAGCAGGCCGGAGATCATATTAAATCCGGCCACAATAAGCATGAGAAGTATAATGATTATGACATTTATATCCTGAAAATTCAGCCAGTCGAAGATCTGGGGATAGCGAATGCGGATATTAGTAACTTTAAATTTCGACTCTTCTTCAGTTATTTTATATCCGATGGCATCCCTTACTTCATCGGTCATTTCATCGAGCTTGTCGAAATCTTTTATAAAAATCTCAAAACCGCTTACCTGATCATCGCTCCATCCATTCAACCTTTGTATATGACCAATATCGCAATACACATACATCTTGTCAAATTCTTCAAGGCTTGTTTCATAGATTCCGCTTATTGTGAATTTTCTCATTCGCGGAGGATCCTGAATAAAAAGCATTGCAAAGGAATCGCCTGTTTTCAGCCGGAGCATGTCAGCAATCTTCTTTGAAATTATAACCTTGTCGGTGCGTCCGGTATCAGTGACTGTGAATACCGAACCATCGACCATGTTACTTTTAAAGTAGCTCCAGTCAAAATCGCTGCCAATGCCTTTGAGAACCACTCCCTGTATATCCTCATCTGTTCTGATGATCCCGGCTTTTGTGGCAAATACTTCAACATGTTCAATGCCGGGTAATTGCTTTATTTTGGGAATAAATGTCTGGGTGTCACTGATTGGGATGGTTTCGAAAGAAATGTTTGAATCAAAATTCATTATCTGAATATGAGAACCAAAACCAACTACTTTATCCCTGATCTGTTGTTTAAACCCTGTTAAAATGGCTACGGCAAGTATCATAACTGCCAGTCCCATGGCAATACCGATAATCGCTATCACGTTAATGGGACGGGAAAATGAAGTGCCTTCGCGTCTTCCTTTTATAAGCCGGTTGGCTATGAAATATGGTAAATTCATCAAATCTGAAAAGTTCCCAAATTTAAGAAATAAAAGTTAGCTATTTTCAACTCTGTGCAACTCTGTGTCCCGATAGCGCTATCGGGACTCTGTGTATCTCTGTGTAGTTTTTTTGTTACACAGAGGGCCACAGAGAACCACAGAGGACCACAGAGATTAAAAAAAAGTCATAAATTTACATTAAATCAATAAAGACGTCAGATGAATAAAAGTGTTGGTGTATTAATCTTATTGAGCCTTATTTTCTCATCATCAGACTGTTCAGGAGAAAATAAAGCTCCAATTCCCGGTGCATATCAGATTGATTCATATAAACCGCTTATCGCCGGTAAGGCGGTAGCAGTCCTTGCAAACCAGACATCGATGATCGGTTCTGTTCATCTGGTTGACAAGCTACTGGAAAACGGTATCAATATAAAGGTAATATTCGCTCCGGAACATGGATTCAGAGATCTGGCTGATGCTGGTGAAACAATTGAGAACGGCAAAGATGTCACTACAGGCATCCCGGTTATAAGTCTTTATGGGTCGCATATGAAGCCAACGGCGCAGGATCTCTCAGGAATAGACGTTGTTATTTTTGATATTCAGGATGTCGGCGTACGATTCTATACATATATATCAACTCTGCATTACCTTCTTGAGTCGTGTGCTGAGAATCATGTTAAATGCATAGTACTCGACCGTCCCAATCCGAATGGCTATTATTTCGACGGGAACATTCTCGACACTATCCATCGTTCTTTTGTGGGCATCGATCCTGTGCCTGTTGTTCATGGAATGACACCTGGAGAGTATGCCAGAATGTTAAACGGTGAAGGATGGCTGAAAAACGGGATAAAATGTGAATTGGATGTCATAAAATGTAAATATTACACTCATGCCACTCTTTATGATCTTCCTGTTAAACCTTCACCAAATCTGCCTAATCAAAATTCAGTTTATCTGTATCCCTCCATCTGTTTTTTTGAGGGAACATCACTTTCTTTGGGAAGAGGAACATCATTCCCGTTCCAGGTTTTCGGTAGTCCCGAAATGCCTGATAACGGATTCAGCTTTACCCCACAGAGTGTTCCGGGTGCAAAAAATCCACCACTTCTCGGGGTGAAATGCTTCGGAACTGACCTCAGGGATGCTCTTGAAAAGAAGCTTGTTCCAAAGTCTGAGATAGACCTCGAATGGTTAATAAGTGCTTATAATGATTATCCTTCAAAAGATAAATTCTTCATTCCTTATTTTGACGTTCTGGCTGGTGGACCGGAATTAAGAGAACAAATCCAGAAAGGAATGTCAGCCGCTCAGATACATGCGTCGTGGAAAGAGGGACTTGCGGAATTTGGGAAAATAAGAGAGAAATATCTGCTGTATAAATAATGTATTTTTCTCTGTTGTCCTCTGTGTAAGTTCCAGAGAAATTAGACTCTTCCAGGATAAATCATTAACGCCTCCGCCAATATCTCCATCGCATTTTTAAGATCATCGATCTTCAGAACATACGCAATACGCACCTCATTCTTGCCATAACCAGGCGTTGAATAAAATCCTGAAGCAGGGGCGACCATCACAGTCTGATTCTTATATTCGAATTCTTCAAGGAGCCACTGTGCAAATTTATCGGCATCGTCAACAGGCAGCTTAACAACAGTATAGAATGCACCTTTGGGTTTTGGGCAGTAAACTCCCGGAATTTTATTCAAAGCTTCAACCATATAGTTTCGTCTTTCTGTATATTCCCGGTTCACTTCCCTGAAGTATTCTTCGGGGGCGTCTATCGATGCTTCCGCTGCTATCTGACCCAGTCCCGGGGGTGACAAACGGGCTTGCGCAAATTTCAGAGCGGTCGAAATAATATCTTTGTTCCTGGTGATCAGGGCGCCAATCCTGATGCCACATTCGCTGTAACGTTTTGAAACAGAATCGAGTAATATTACATTATTCCCGATACCTTCCAGATTCATTGCTGAGAAATGTTCTGCTCCGTCGTAACAAAATTCACGATAGGCTTCATCCGAAAAGAGAAACAAATCGTGTTTCTTTACAATTTCCTTAAGATGAAGCAGTTCCTCCTTCGAATAGAGATACCCCGTCGGATTATTGGGATTGCAAACAATTATTGCTTTCGTTTTTGAAGTAATCTTTTTCTCAATTTCGGCAATTGCCGGTAGAGCAAAATCATCTTTTATAAATGACGTAACCGGCACAATAGAAATACCGGCTGTTTTAGCAAAACCGTTATAATTTGCATAGAATGGTTCCGGAGTAATGACCTCATCGCCTGGATTCAGGCATGAAAGCAGTGCGAACTGAATCGCTTCTGAGCCACCTGTTGTTATAAGTATTTCCGTATGATCGATGTTGATGCCTATTTTCTGATAATATGCAGCCAGCTTACGGCGATATGATTCGTTGCCTGCTGAATGACTGTATTCCAATACTTTGAGATTGATGTTTCTGAGTGCGTTAAGCGCAACTTCAGGCGTTGGGATATCCGGTTGACCTATATTCAGGTGATATACTTTTCTTCCTTTGCGTTTTGCTGCTTCAGCATATGGAACAAGCTTTCTTATCGGTGAGGCCGGCATTGAT
Source organism: uncultured Bacteroidales bacterium (assembly GCA_963792925.1). GTDB lineage: Bacteria > Bacteroidota > Bacteroidia > Bacteroidales > VadinHA17 > LD21. The sequence continues at coordinate 576,903 of CAWBYC010000008.1, forward strand.
TTGCCTCTTTCGGAAATTGATGGCATACAAATACTGTTTTGGTGTAATAATGAGAAGCAAAAGTAGTTAGTTTCCCGCAGATTGCGCTGATTTTCGCTGATCTTTCTGAAGGATCAGCGGGAAAAAATTCTATTTTTGCAAATTAGAAATCGGATACACTATATAATACCAAAAATGGATATTCCTTCAAAATATGAGCCCGGCAAGGCTGAGGCGAGATGGTACAAATACTGGATGGACAACGGATTTTTCAAAAGCACTCCCGATGAAAGAGAACCTTACACGATTGTCATCCCCCCGCCAAACGTAACAGGAGTCCTGCATATGGGACACATGCTTAATAATACTATTCAGGATGTGCTGGTCAGGAGAGCAAGGATGCTCGGGAAGAATGCCTGTTGGGTACCCGGAACAGATCACGCTTCAATAGCTACAGAAGCCAAAGTGGTCGCAAAACTTAAAGCGGAAGGAATAGAAAAGCGTGATCTGACAAGAGACGTTTTTCTGGAACATGCGTGGGAATGGACTCATAAACATGGAGGGATTATTCTTGAACAGCTAAAAAGACTTGGCGCTTCCTGTGACTGGGACCGCACACTCTTTACCATGGATGAAAAGAGATATGGATCCGTTATAAAGGTTTTTGTCGACCTTTATAATAAAGGTCTGATATACAGAGGCGTAAGAATGGTGAATTGGGATCCCCAGGCTCAGACAGCAGTCTCGGACGAGGAAGTCAACTATACCGACGAAAAATCAAAGCTGTATTATGTCCGTTATAAAATAGTGGGGGAAGAAGGGTATATTATGGTGGCTACCACACGTCCTGAAACAATTTTAGGTGATACGGCAGTCTGCGCAAATCCGGAAGATGAAAGATACAAGCATCTTAAAGGAAAGAAAGTGATTGTACCGATGGCTGATCGTGAAGTACCGTTTATTTTCGACAGTTATGTTGATCCTGAATTTGGCACAGGTTGTCTGAAGATTACTCCTGCTCACGATATAAATGACTATGAGATCGGCCTCCGGCATAACCTTCCTTCAATTGATGTCTTCAATGAAGACGGGACTATCAGCGAAAGGGCAGGCATGTTTATCGGTGTTGACAGGTTTATTGCAAAAGATCTTGCTGAACAGGAACTTGCACGAACAGGGAACCTGGTTAAAGTTGAAAAATATGACAATAAGATCGGGCGTTCCGAACGTACAAATGCCGTAATCGAGCCAAGGCTTTCTCTGCAATGGTTCCTTAAAATGAAGGATCTTTCTGTACCGGCATTGGATGCCGTCATGAATGGAGAAGTTAAAATCCATCCCTCAAAATTCAATAATCTTTACAGGCACTGGATGGAGAATGTCCACGACTGGTGCATCAGCCGTCAGTTGTGGTGGGGACAGCGAATACCAGCATGGTATTATGATAATAATGAGTTTGTTGTGGCTGAGAATGCAGGTGATGCACTTGAGCTGGCAAAAAAGAAAACCGGTAACCGGAATTTAACAGCCACTGACCTCCGTGAAGATGAAGACGTGCTCGATACCTGGTTCTCATCATGGTTATGGCCGATAACTTCATTTGACGGAATAAATAAACCGGATAATCCCGATATCAAGTATTATTATCCGACAAACGATCTGATCACTGCTCCGGAAATACTCTTTTTCTGGGTAGCACGCATGATAATTGCCGGCTATGAATACAGAAGCGAGAAGCCTTTTAATAATGTTTATCTCACAGGCCTGGTACGAGATCAGCAGAGAAGAAAAATGTCAAAATCACTTGGGAATTCACCCGATCCGATAGGACTTATCGAAAAATTTGGGGCAGACGGAGTCAGAGTGGGAATGCTTTTATGTTCTCCGGCCGGGAATGATTTGCTTTATGATGATAGTCTTCCTGAACAGGGACGTAATTTTGCAAACAAGATCTGGAACGCTTTCAGACTTGTAAAGAGCTGGACTATCGATGAGTCGATAACACAACCTGAAGCATCAGGGGCAGCAGTTGAATGGATGGAACAGATAATGAATAAATCAATAAATGAGATAGATGTAAATTTCAAAAAATTCAGGATCTCAGAGGCCCTGATGACAACATACAAATTATTCTGGGATGAGTTCTCGGGATGGTATCTTGAGATTATCAAGCCCGAATATCAGAAACCAATCGACAGAACTACCTATGATGCAACTGTTGTATTGTTTGATAAGTTACTGAAAGTGATACATCCTTTTATGCCGTTTATCACCGAGGAGATATGGCAATATCTCCTTGAACCGGCTGAGGGAGAAAGCATTATGATATCCCGGATGCCTGATAACAGCAGATATGACAAGAAAATGGTTGCCGGATTTGAATCTATAAAAGAGATTGTCAGTGCAGTCAGGACTGTCAGGAAGAACAAAGAGATTCCGCAGAAAGAAAAAGCAGAGCTTCTTATCCTTTCAGGAGAAAGTGACTATGATCATGAATTTCTTACTGTCATAATGAAGCTTTGTAATCTGTCGGCAATAAAATTTGTTGCCGAGAAACAGGACGGAGCTACTTCTTTCCTGGCAGGAACAACCGAATATTTTATTCCTCTTTCAGGAAAGATTGATATCGAGGGTGAGCTTGCAAAAATCAGGGAAGACATTGAATATAACAGGGGCTTTCTGCTTAATGTAATGAAGAAGCTTGATAATGAGCGATTTGTTAACAATGCACCTGCAAATGTTCTTGACCTTGAAAGGAAAAAGAAAAGCGATGCCGAGTCGAAGATTAAGTCTCTGGAGGAAAGGATGAAAGAGCTCGAGGCTTTATAATGTATTATGTATTATATGCGATAGGCGATGTATAAGCACAGGGCACAGTGCGAAGAGCTTAGGGTTAAAACCTATACAGATAAACGCAAAACGATAAACGCAAAACGAGAAACGACAAACGATAAACGACAAACGAGAAACGACAAACGATAAACGAAAAACGACAAACGATAAACGATAAACGCGAAACGCCTAAGGCATTAGTTTCCTTACGAAATAATTCTGTTCAACCGCAATAAGCTCCCAGTCATTATTTAGTATAAGATGCCAGCCATCGCCTGTGATGTGATTTTTCTCAGCTTTAAATGACTTTGCCGTAATGCGCAGAAACTTGAGATTGTTTGAGACAAGGCAGCCGCCTTTTTCTACTGCAAGCTTACCCCAGTTATCCGATACCCGAATTGAGTTATACAGTGTCCCCAGGGAATCAAGCGAGTGGATATCTTCAGGTTCAAAGTCGAAATAAGGACTTTCAAGTTCAAGAAATACTACCGGCTTTTCGGTAAATGTGGTAGCCTGACCGAGAATCCTCTGTTTTACTAATTCATCACGTTTTAATTCCTCATTCAGTATAGCATCCATGTCGTAGCTTACTGCCAGGCTGCCTCCGACATCCCGGCAGATAACAGGCAGTTCAATGTTATAGAGATCTTTCACGGCGGCGCCCAGGTCAAAATCGTTGGTTTTTATCTGTTTGAGATCGAATCCTTTTTGATATAGCAAGGTAGCATATAAGGCTCCATGTATTCCGCCATAAGATCTTGAATAGGATTCCATTGAATAAATGCGGTCGAGTGTTTCAAAAAGCCTTGTTTTAAATTCTTCAGGTGAATTGCTGCATAATTTTATCCAGGTAAATGCTGCCAGTCCTTCATAAGTTTCGAACTTGTTCTCTTCACTGGCATATTTATGATATAATTCTCTGTTTGATCCTCTGAAGATCAAGGCATCTCTTAAGGCCAGCTGGCTCTCTTCCCCTTTTGTGTTGATTGCTTTCCTCAAGGCTTTCCATTCAAGCTTGATCCAGAGCCTGGCCTCTTTTTCATCCATATTATTTGCGTTGAACATTCGGACCGGAATACCTTCTTTCTCCTGCAAAAGGTGAAAAAGGCTATGGATAGCTCTTGTTGTAATCCTGTAGTCATTGTCCTGATCCGGCAGGGGTGCCATTGCATACAATGTTCCTCCGAAGACTACCGGAGCATTGTTTACAAGTTGTTCCTTTGGATAAATCCCGGTATAAACTCCGTCTTTTGATTTCAAGAGCCCGTCCTTATCGGGGCGGTTTGCTACAATACGCCTCGATTGTCTGTCAACAAACATGACCGGACCGTAAAGATTTTCTCCCCATAACTTACCACTGTCGCGATTACATATTTGTTCGATTTCGCCGAAATATCTCGATGCTAATTCAGTAGTAAAAAAGGAAGAAGTATTTTTTTCTTTACAACTTACCAGGGATAAGAACACAAAGAAGAATAACAATTTTTTCATTAAGACGCAGTTTGTCGCTCCGAAAGTAATGAAAAAAAATGTAGAAAGTCAAACTTACTGGATGATGCGGGCTTATTAATTTACTGGCGGCTTTGGTCCTGCGAGCAGCATCGAATTATTGCAAACTGCTGTTTTAATGAGTTTTAGTTTGCGTTTTTATGATTAATATGACACGTGTTATTTTCTTTGAGAGGTCAGGAAATTTCTTCATTGCAGCTGAAAGAATTTTGTCTCTCAATGTCCTCAGCTCTCGCATCATGGATGCTTACATTCAGTTCGAATCCGATTAGGATTGCTATTGAGTTAAGGTAAAGCCATAATAGGATAACCATTAATGTACCAATTGAACCATAAAGTTTATTGTATTGGCCGAAATGGTTTACGTAGGCTGAGAAACCAAGTGAGGTTATAATGAAAAGCAGCGTTGCGAGTGTTGACCCGGGAGAGAAAAACTTAAATCCTGAGCTTTTTGCGGGTGCAAAATAATACAGGAATGAAATAGCCAGGTAAAGAAGAAGGATAACTACGATCCACTTCAGGAAAATAATAGAGTAAATGACAGAATGTTTCTGAATTATATGGTTCAATACCAGTCTGTTCAGTGTTGTCTTTCCGAATATTACAAGAAAGCCAGCCGTGGAAATCATAAGAATAATGATCAGAAGAAGAACCACTGAGACTTTCCTCTGATTGACCCAGGTACGGGTTTTGAAAGTATGTGCCGATACAACGAAAGCATGGATAACCGCATGAATACCGTTTGTTGAAAAAATGACAGTTGCAAAGAACATAATAAGCAAAAGACCTTTGCTTTTGTGAGTTACAATGTCAATTATTGTTGTCTCAAGAAAGTTGAAAGCATTAGAGGGAAGTATATTTTCAAAAAGTTTGAGAAGCTCATCCTGAAAATTTGGAATAGGGATGAAAGGAATTAAGGTGAAAAGAAAGATTGAAGCCGGAAGCAATGCCATTAGAAGATTGAAGGCGATTGATGACGCTCGGGTGACAAGTACACCTTTCCGGAATCCCTTTATGACAAAAGTTATTACCTGATTAATTGGTACCCCGTCAAAACCCGGAAGAACAAGCTTTCTGATATTTTCTCTTCGCGCTAAAACTGCAAATTCCTTTATGGTCATTAATTAAATGGCTTTAAGACTCATATCCAGACTCTTGACGTGGTGTGTAAGGGCTCCCACTGAAATGAAATCAACACCGCATTCAGCATACGACCTGATTGTTGAGAGAGTTATTCCTCCTGAAGATTCGGTTTCAAATCTGCCGGAAATTAAATTCACTGCAATGAGTGTTTGTTCAATATTGAAATTATCGAGCATGATGCGGTCAACCCCTCCAACTTCCAGTATTGTTTTAACATCTTCAACAGATCTTGCCTCAATTTCAACTTTTAGGTCAAGTTTATTTTTTTCGAGGTATTTCTTTGTTTTCAGAATTGCATTTTTAAGACCTCCGGCATAATCGATATGATTATCTTTCAGCATGATCATATCAAATAACCCCATCCTGTGGTTTGCTCCGCCTCCGATCCTTACGGCTTCTTTTTCAAGGAACCTGAAACCCGGAGTAGTCTTACGCGTATCGAGAATTCCCGTTTTCAATCCCCTTAGCTGAAGTGCATATTCATATGTGCTGGTAGCAATTCCGCTCATCCGTTGCATTATATTTAAAACCAGCCGTTCTGACTTTAGGATGGATTGCTGTTTTCCATAAACATAAAAAGCAATATCTCCCGGTACGACCTGAGAACCGTCTTCAAGCACAAGCTCAAGCCTGAGGTTCTTATCTACTATAGTAAAGAGTTCAACAGCAACTCTCATACCGGCAAGAATGCCTTTCTCTTTAATCAGTAGTTTTGCCTTGCCTTCTGTTTCGGGAAGAATACAGGCCAGAGAAGAATGATCCCCATCACCAATATCCTCAGCGAGGCTTCGTTTTATGAATTCATGGAGAATTCTATTTTCCATTGTCAGATTCAATACGTATCTGATGTATAAGCAATTCCTGGTCGACTTTTTTCAACAGGAAATAAACACGAAAGTCGCCTTTCTCAGTTTTCAGATTCCCAATGGCATACTGTGCATCGTTTTTTGCACCCTGGTGACGGATTGTAAAATCTTTTGTATGATACTCTGCAAAAAAATCTTTCAGAATAGTTTCTGCTACATTTTTTTTATAAAAATCCTCTTTATCAAGAAGAAGAAGTTCTATAGTAGAATTCATGTATTTTGATAATTCCGAGGCATTGCCGGCTTTAATAGCCATTGATATTCCTTCGGGTATCTTCGCCTGATCCTGTGCACTTGCCGTGAGACTGCTTACAGCAATTAATATTACCGGAATAATATTTACAGATTTCATATCGATACAGTTTAATTATTGCGGACAAAAAAATATTGCTTCAACAAATTTAACAATATTTTGATAATTCATATGAAATTTCATTCTTAACGGGCATTCTGTGACACAATGGGCAGTGTTTAATGTGATTGTGAAGCTTTAAAATGTTATTTTTGTATTAATCCGGTAATTAATTCGAATATTAAGTTTTGATATGAAGATAGCTCTGTTGCAGACAGGTAAAACTACTGATAAAAACGTTCAGGTTTTAGCAGATCTTTATTCTGACCGCATAAGTAAATATAATGTTTTCGAAATAATTACTGTCCAGGATATTAAAAACACAAAGAACATGCCGGTACCTGAACAACAGGCTAAAGAGGCAGCTAAGATTTTTCAATACATTAGCGATGAAGACTTTGTGATCCTGCTGGATGAAAAAGGCAAAGAATTCAGAACGATCGAATTTTCAGCATATCTCGGAAAATGTTTTTTCCTGCCTAAGAAAAGGATACTTTTTATAATAGGCGGAGCATGGGGTTTCTCCGAGGAAATATATGCAAGAGCGGATTATAAAATCTCATTGTCAAAGTTGACTTTCCCTCATCAACTGGTACGATTATTGTTTCTCGAACAGCTTTACAGGGTTTTTACAATTATGAAAGGAGAACCTTATCATCATGAGTAAGGTATTGACCACAAAACTATGAAATCCCACCGGTTTACGATATTCCTGGTTATTATGACTGTAGTGCTTATCGGTCTGGCGCTGATTGCTGAATCGGTATATTTAAGCGACTTCGAATACCATTACCGTACAAAAAAGTTTAACGAGACATTAAGTGCCAGGGAGAAGACAATGGATGATTGTCTTAATTCAATGAAACCTATCCTTGCGGGAATAAGTTCCCCGGCGGAGATTTCCTACAATGAAATTTTCCCTTCGGCAGAGAGGAATGGTATCACGATCCTGTATTATTTTGACAAAAAACTTGTTCTATGGTCAGACAATGATTTTGATGTACCTCCCATTTTAAACGATTCTCTTTATAATAAGCCATTGATCTTTTTACAGAATGGCTGGTTTCTGACAAAGACCGTTCAGTCTGGAAATGAAAAAATTATCGGGCTTTTGAGGTTGCATTCTGATTATGGTTTTGAAAATAATATTATTAAGAGCGGGTATGAGAAAGAATTCCGGATTCCTGATAATGTGGGCTTTAGTCCTGAAAAAAAGGACTCCGAATATCATGTATATGACAGAGAAGGAGACTTCCTGTTTTCACTTCTTTTTCCGATCGTTAAAGGCAGCACTGTCTTTATTCTGATTCCATTATGCCTGTGGGCGGGGGTTTTTGTTTTCCTCCTGCTCTTGATATTTGATCTTGTTAAAAAGCTGGTGGGAAAAGGAAAGATTTTTGCCGGGTGTATCATTTTCCCTGATCATATTTATTATTATTTATGCTTTCATCATTATTTCAGGAAAACCTGCAGTTATTTTTCAAACCGAACTGTTTTCTCCTTACAGGTTTACCTTGAACAAGATTATCCCGTCACTCGGTCATTTATTTCTCCTTAGTATCCTGGGTGCTTCATTCTCAATAGTTGTCTTCCGGTATTTTAAAGGACATGAACTGAGAGAGAGAAATGGCATTACCAACCACCTCATACTATCATTCTTCCTTTGTATCGGGGTACTCATAATCTATGTTTATCAGGAAATATTCAGTGAGCTTATTTCAACTTCAAACATCAGTTTTGAAACATATAAGGTATTGGAAATGAGTGTATATACCGTTGTGGGCTACATGTCGGTTTTCCTTCTGCTTCTGATTCCCGTATTTTATTTTATCATATTATTCAAATCCGCCAGGTTGTTAAAACCGGGAATTATTATTATTCCCATTCTCCTCTCGTCGGCTTTCCTTTCTTGCTTTTTCTATAAATCATCCGGCACTCTGACAGCAATGCTGTTGTTTTATCTGGTGATGACTACCGGATTATGGCTATTGTCGAAAAAAACAATCGGAGTATTCACTGTTACAGTAATATTTTCATTGTTTACAGGAATATATCTTCTCTATTTTGTCACAACGCTTTCGGAAAAAAAAATCACTGAAAACCTTAGGACTCAGGCAGTCTCATTGTCAACGGAGCATGATCCTCCGGCTGAACATCTTTTGCTTGATATGTGGCCGGTAATAAAAAATGATACATTACTTTCAGGAATGATGAAAACTGACCTGTTTGATAATGATAATTTTGAAAGGATCTTCATTTACCTTCAGGACGTATATTTTAACGGTTTCTGGCGGGATTATCATTTCAGTCTTGTTTTATGTCATAATGATGAGCCTCTGGCTGTCGAAACGGAAAGATATCAGAACTGCTTTAATTTTTTTGATGAGCGGATAAAACGCGATGGCAGAAGACTTACCGGCACAAATTTCTATTTTATCGATAATCAGGGAGGAAGATCGGATTACATTGGCAGAATTTTTTATGATTCAGGCAAAGGAAAAATAAATGGATTGTTCATCGAAGTTTATAATGACGTAAGTATTCTTCAGCCGGGTTATTCTGAATTACTTCTTGATAAAAGATATCATGGGTATGCCGGGTTAAAAGACTATTCATTTGCGAAATATATAAACGGTGAGATAGTTTTGAGCACCGGCGATTTCTCCTACGATAAAACAGACACCGAGTATATTGGCAAGTCATCGGAATATAGAATTTTCCGTGCTGAAGATTTTAAGCATGTGCTTTTAAAAAGCGGTAACACAACAGTTATAATCAGTCGTCAGGATCTTACCCCCGGCGATATTATTATTTCATTTGCATATATCTTTTCCTTCGTGCTTTTCTTTTCCAATATGATTGTTATGCTGATCAGGAGACCGGTTGTGAAAAACATTCGACTCTTTAATTTCCGTCAGAAGCTGCAACTTTCATATATAGTGATTCTCTTATTCTCATTTATCCTTATTGGTATCGTGGTGGCTTATATTACAATTTCACAGTATAAGGCAAAGCACTATGAGAATATGAAAGAGAAACTTAACTCTGTCAATATGGAGCTCGACAGCAGGCTCTCGGGTGAAAAGTATCTCTCTTACGACTGGAAGGGAAACGGATATTCATCTTTGAATGCACTGCTGATAAAACTCTCCAATGTTTTTAATACCGATATAAATCTTTATAACACTACCGGATTTCTAATTGCAACATCGAGGCAGGAAATTTTTGACCGCGACCTTACGGGGCCGCGTATAAACAATACGGCTTTAAATTATCTGAAACTTCAGAAAGGAGAATATTTTCAGCAGGAAAAGATAGGGAAACTTGAATATTTATCGGCTTATGTGCCATTTATAAATAAGGATAATAAGGTAATTGCATATCTTAATCTGCCTTATTTCCGTATGCAAAGCGTCCTGGCGAAAGAGATATCAAATTTAATCGTCGCCGTAATCAATTTCACCCTTTTGCTGATATTAATCACTATGGGTCTTGCTGTAATTATCAGCGGACGGCTGACCTCACCTCTTGCAATGTTGGGGAAAGGACTTGCCACAGTAGGCGTTGGGAAAAAAAGCGAGCATCTTTCATATCATGGCCACGATGAGATAGGTGAACTTGTCAAACAGTATAACAGAATGGTAGATGAGATTGAGGACAGCACGCATAAACTGGCTAATTCCGAAAGGGAATATGCCTGGAGGGAAATGGCCAAACAGATCGCTCACGAAATAAAGAATCCGCTTACTCCGATGAAACTGAATGTTCAGCAACTCCTGAAATCGTGGAATGATAATGTGCCGGGTTTTGACAAAACAATTGAACGGTTTACAAAAAATCAGATTGAATATATCGACGATCTTTCCTCAATTGCGTCCGCCTTTTCGTCGTTTGCCAAGATGCCTGTGACAACTCCTGTTGAGGTGGATATCCTCGAACAGATAAGAATATCTCTTGAACTATTTAAAAATACAGATAATGTCACATTCAGAGTTCACTGGCCGCAAGAGACAAAAATAGTAATCTATGCAGACAAGGAACAGCTAAACGGAGTCTTTTCAAATCTGATAAAGAATGGAATTCAGGCTATACCAGCCGGTAAAGAGGGAATTATAACAATCGGGCTTGAAGTGATAAGGGACAACGTGATAGTGTCAGTATCCGACAACGGTTCAGGTATTCCGGAGGAATTGCGCAATAGCCTTTTCACCCCGAATTTTACAACCAAATCAAGTGGCACGGGCCTTGGTCTCTCAATTGCCAGGAAATACATTGAGAATGCAAATGGACGGATCTGGTTCGAATCGGAAGTAAATAAAGGTTCAGTGTTTTATTTCGAATTGCCTGTGAAATTTACAGCGGAAAAACCCTGGACACAAAATATCTGAAGCCCTCCGGGTTAGATTCCCGGCATTACTCTTCATCTTTTTGACCAACATTCTGTCACATAAAGAATAAGTCGTTTATATATTTCAAGATTATAGTTATATTAGCAGTCCTGATATTGAAATAATGACTGGCTTTTTTCTGCAATTTATCAAGAGACTTATCCTTTGTGCGCTGATATTTGCTTTTGGCAATGCGGTTATATTGTGCCAGAGTAGTCTTTCAGGAAATCTTAATCAGCCAAAATCACATGTTTCTGTTATTGGCCCAGGCCCAGACAGGGTAACTGTCGATAACATTACAGGTTTTAGTGTAAACGATACGATCTTGTTAATCCAGATGCAGGGAGTTCAGATTCTGACTGCCGCGACATATGGATTCGCTCAGGGAAAAACAGGGGAGCCCGGAATGCATGAATTTATGATAATTTCCAGCGTAACCCCGATAGTTGATACTATCGGTGAAATTGTTTTCAGAAATGACATTTTAAATGTTTATGATGAAACAGGAAACGTACAGATAGTGCGTGTTCCATATTTAAACAGTGCCACAATTACAGGAAAACTATTTTGTGATCCATGGAATCCCGGTACTAAGTCGGGTGGAGTCCTTGCTCTGATTGTAGCCAGAACACTAACATTAAATGCGGATATTGATGTCTCCGGACTTGGATTTAAAGGTGGGAAGGATACGATCGGAGACGGAATATGCTGGACTACGAACCCGGCATTATATGGATTGGAATTTTATCCCAGAAGCTTTAGAAATGCGGGATTTAAAGGTGAAGGAGTGGCAAATCTTAACGAGTCAGATCTGCCGCTGGGAACTAACTATATGAAAGGTCTGGGTAATAACTGGACTGGTGGAGGAGGAGGTAACGGCAGATACTCAGGCGGCGGCGGTGGATCTAACAGAGGAGCCGGCGGTGTGGGAGGATTTGAAGATTGCTTTCCTGCCAAAGCGGGAGGCAACGGAGGAGTGACTGCAGTACATCCCTCACTGGTTGACAGAATTTATTTTGGCGGCGGCGGCGGCGCTTCGACTTCTGCTTCTTCAGGGCCTTTATCGAACGGTGGCAACGGAGGAGGAATTGTTATTATCGTTGCTGATGCCATAGCCGGAAACGGAGGCAATATACTTGCTGACGGATCCAACGGCTTGAACAGAACCGGCATTGGAGGATCGGGTGGAGGCGGCGCCGGAGGATCAATTGCTCTTTCATTAAATAATTATGGAACGTCTCCGATAGAATTTTCAATTAAAGGAGGCAATGGAGGTGATAATTTAACCAGTTTCGGGGAAGGCGGCGGAGGGGGCGGCGGCCTTCTGTATGTGAGTACAAATACATCTGCGAATGTGACAACGACAATGGGCGGAGGTTTACCCGGCAATGATGGCGGGTCAACAGCCAGCGGTGGAACGATTGGTGAAAACAGGCCTAATTTCAAAGCTGTACTAAATGGATTCTTATTTAATTCAATAAGCTCGTCGGTTACCGGTAATCAGGTTGATGCAATCTGCTCAAATATGCTTCCGAAAAAGATCATAGGAACAATACCGGTAGGGGGAACAGGTCCTTATATCTTTCTTTGGGAAAAGAGTTATGATCTTTCAAACTGGATTCCTTTAACAAACGATACGGATCCTGTTAACTATACTCCGACTGTGATCGAAACTTCCACAGTGTGGTACAGGAGAACGATAACCGACTCTTCAATACCTGATGTTCTTGTAGATGTGAGCAAGCCTGTTCAGATTGTCGTACAGCCTTACATAAAAAATAATATTGTAGGTAACTCAGATACTTTGTGTTACGGTCAGAATCCTGTTCTTCTTACCTCAAAAGCAACACTTCAGGACGGTATTGGAGTTTATTCATTCAAATGGGATGTCAGTCTGAATAGTATCAATTTTGATCTTCCTGTTAATGCAAATACAGCTGAGGGTTATACACCTCCGGGCGGATTAACTGTTACTTCCTGGTACAGAAGAACTGTTACTTCGGGCAAATGCATTGACTCATCAGCATTCGCAAAACTCACTGTTCTTCCCGTTATCGCTGGTAACATTATTACAAATGCACCACCGGATATCTGTTACGGGAGCCTGTTCCAGAATATAACCGCTTCAGTTTCACCTGCACTGTCAGGAGGAGATCTTACCTACAGAATATCATGGGAGGCAAGCACTAACGGCTCAACAGGCTGGAGCAGCGCCGCCGGCATTATTATTCCTGGCGGTTTCAATCCTGATGAGTCATCAGCGTCTTTTCCTGGAAGTCTCTACTTCCGGCGGGTTGTGAAATCGGGAAGCAATGACGTATGCGTCGATAACAGCGTTCCTGTTAAACTAAATGATTACCCGGTAATTGTCAATAATGCTATTAAAACAATTACTATTAATAAGCCTGTGTGCTCAGGGTCAGATGGCCCTCAGCTTACCGATTCCCTGACTATATCAGGAGGCAATAGCTCATATGCATATTCATGGGAATACAGGACATCCACACAGCCATGGACGGCTGTCGCAGGTGCAACAAGCGCCGATTATCTGCCAGGGGTGCTTAATGTATCTGCCGATTTCAGGCGTACAGCTATTTCATCAGCATGTTCTGATATAAGTAATATTATAAGCATAACAGCTCACGCACCAATACTGAACAACAGTGTATCGCTGTTATCGTTGGGCACAGATACTACTGTCTGCAACGGAGGAAATCCTACAGGATTAATTGGCTCAGTCCCGACTGGAGGTATCAATAGCTATGCCTACCTCTGGTTATCTTCAACCGATAATGCCACCTGGAATCAGATTCCTTCCGGTACTTCAAAGGATTACGACCCGCCGGTTCTGACAGTCCCGACATATTATAAACGTCAGGTGATCTCCGGAGCCTGTCTCGTCGTAAGTGCATCGACGGTAAATGTAAATGTGCTGCCTCTTATTGGCAATAACACGATCACAGGTACATCAAGTGTATGTAAGTATCTCATCCCTGACGCTATAACAGGAGGAGCCCTGACGGGTGGTTCCGGCACCTATAATTATTTATGGCAACAGAGCATTGATGGTGGGTCAGTATGGATACCTGCAGCTCTTATAAACAATGGAGAAGATTACCAGCCGCCGGCGTTAACTGTTCCGGTTAAGTACAGGCGCACAGTTACATCAGGATTAAAAAACACCTGCCAGAGTACTTCTAATGTTTTCGATATCACAATTGACCCATTACCTGCCAGTCAGATAGATGCAGGCCCTGATACAGCAATTTTCACAATTGAGAAAATTTACAGGATGAAGGCCATCTCTCCTCTGACTGGAGAAACGGGAGCATGGACTCCTCTAAGTGATGATACGGATATTATCAGTGATAAGAATGATGCAGGTATCACCGGGTTGGCAACAGGGATTAACACTTTCGTATGGACAGTTACCCGAGGTCCCTGTAAGCTCTCGGATACAGTTAACATTGAAGTGTACAAAGATTTATTTCCACAGGGTTTTTCACCGAACGGGGACACATATAATAATGATTTTGTAATTGAAGGACTTGATCTGGAAGATCATTATGTCGACCTGAGGATTGTAAACGGAGCAGGTACTGAAGTTTACAAGACTTCTAACCGGAACGGACAGAATAAGATATCGTGGGATGGGAAGAATGAAAAAGGATTTGATCTTCCTGAAGGAACTTATTATTATATGATTCAACTGAGCTCTAAGAAAAGCAATGCTTCCCTTTTCAGAAAGAGCGGATTTATTATCCTCAAAAGATATTGATGTCACAGTTTTATAAACGGGTTAAAAGTGATTTTCAAAGAATGAATAAATTCAGATTTATTGTCATTTTATTATTCTTGCCATTTTTCACAACTGTGTCGGGACAGACTGATTCTACGGGTAGGGGCTCAGGTATCAGCCTTGGATATCCCATATACAGTCAATATCTTCAAAACGGCTTGCTGATTAATCCCGCATATGCAGGATCAAGAGGTTCCCTGAGCGGATTCTTATCATACAGAATGCAGTGGATGGGAATACCTGATGCCCCTGTTTTTCAGACATTTTCATTAAATGCTCCCATGAAAAACGATAAAGTGGGTTTAGGCCTGATGGCACAGTTCATGCAATTCGGTTTTACTAAATCACAGAGCATTTATGCCAGTTATGCATATCATATTAAGCTGAAATACGGAAAATTGTCATTCGGGATAAAAGGCGGTTTTGACAGATCAAATACCGATTACACAGGTCTGGTTACAACTGTGGCAAATGATCCGGTCTTCACAGGAAGCGAGAAACCATATATGCTTCCCAATGTAGGAGCCGGAGTTTATTACTTTAGTGATAAATTATTTGCAGGAGTTTCCATACCCGCATTTCTTAGCTACAGGAAGAACGTTTCGTCGGGTTCCGCTGAAGGATATCATAGTTTTAAGAATTACGATTTAATCTTTACCGGAGGTGGTCTGATTATCTTTTCAGATGCTTTTAAATTCAAGCCTTCAGTACTTATCGATTACTCTCTTGAAAAAACAAAGAAGCTGACACAGTTTGATATAAATGGTAATTTTATATTGGGAGATATGATATGGATTGGTGGCTCATGGAGAACGTCGGAACAGGTAGTTGTAGGCATTCTTCAGATGCAGCTGAATCCGCAGCTTATGTTTGGGTTTTCGTATGATTATGCTGTAGGAAGAATGAGTTCCTATTCCAAAGGTTCCAGCGAATTTATTGTACGCTATGAATTCGGTTATAAAGTGAGCGCCGCTAATCCGAGGTATTTTTAAAAATGGGGAAAAGAAGATCAGATATTTTAGTTTTTGTCCTGCTCCTGCTCCTGGTAAACACCCTTGCGAGAGCGCAGCAGCCTTCGGTATACAAGGTCAGCAGGATGCCATTCAATAGCGGGGGGTTTAGTAACATATCACCTGTAATTGTAAAAGATGGCATCTTATTCTGTTCTGACAGGAGGTTCAGCAGTATTAAAGACCGGACAGCTTTTGATGGGCATCGTTTGTATAATATCTACCTGGCGGAAAAAAAAGATACTTCCGGGTTTGAAAAGCCGGTGGTGTTAAAAAGTGAACGCAGCACCAGATTCAATAATGGTCCTCTTTGCCTTGCCCCCGATGGGAAAACAGTCTATTTTACAAGCGAGGTGGAAACGGGGAAAATAGCTGAAAACAAGAATTATAAAAATCACAGCGGAATATTCATTGCAGAACTTCATGGTTCGGATCTTAGTCAGATCAGGCCATTTAAATATAATGATACACAGTATGATATGGGCCAGCCATCGGTAAGCAGCGACGGAAGATATATATTCTTTGCGTGCGATAAGCCGGGAGGAGAAGGCAAATCCGATCTGTATTACTGCGAATTTGTAAACGGAGACTGGTCGGCCCCCTTAAACCTTGGACCAACGGTGAATTCCACAGGTTCTGAGAACTATCCTTTTATGCATTCTTCGGGGAAACTGTATTTTACCTCTGACAGACCGGGAGGATTTGGCAACCTGGATGTCTATTATACGATGCTTAGAAATGGTGTGTGGGACTCTCCGGTTCTTCTTCCCGAACCAATAAATTCAGCCTCTGACGATTTTGCTTTTGTCGCTGATACCGATCTCCAGACGGGGTATTTTGCCTCAAACCGCAGGAGCGAGGACGAAATTTACAAGTTTGAATCTACTATAATCAGAAAAGCTGTCTGCGACACATTACAGGAAAACAATTATTGTTACAGATTTTACGAAGAGAATGCTGTAAAATATGATACATTGCCGTTTCGTTATGAATGGAACTTTGGTGATGGAACCAAAGCATCAGGATCTGTGGTTGAACATTGTTTCAGTAAACCCGGAGTTTATACCGTACAGCTCGACGCCGTAAACCTGCTGACAAAGGAAATATCTTATAACGAAAAAACAGAAACCGTTGTTGTTTCTGCAATTGAACAACCTTATATATCAGCTCCAGATAAAATTGACTCAAATAAGAATATATCCCTAAGTGCTGATAGTACGAACCTTCCCGGATGGAAAATTTCGCGGTATTACTGGAATTTCGGGGATGAGACGATTGCTGTTGGTAATAATGTTACCAAGAGTTATCTGAAACCCGGTATTTATAATATCCAGCTGATAGTTACCGGCGAGCCGGTACCCGGGGAAGCTGCAAAAGAGGCTTGTGTCTCGAAAAATATAATTGTGGTCAATTGAACTCGGTATCGAAAATATTATAATTTTGACACAAATGAAATCAGTCAGGTCATTATATAAAACATTACTTCTTATTATTTTACTTGGGGTACCGGTGTCTTCAGAATTATCGGGACAACCTGTCCCGGGCAAAGATGAAAATATTCCATTCCTGGTGACTTTCGGAAAAGATGGCAAGACCTCATGGGGAGATAATGATTTTTACCAGGTTTTTTTCTTCAGCATACCAAAAGATTATACCAAACCATTCTATATAAGAGTATTTGACCCTGATTGCGGTGGTGAAAATGATGAGATACAGGGGGACTTTAATACAAAAACAAAGTACTCCATATATGGTGGTAAAGGAGTTGATCCTGAAAGAAATGAAGAATCACGCGGACTTGATAAGGGCTTGAATTTCAGATCGGGTAATCTCCTGTCCTCGAAAATATTCGGCAGTGAAGCTAAATTCGACAATAAGTATTTTACCTTCGGACCGCTAAACCCGGCAGAGGGCGATTTTAATGCCAAGTGGAATAGCTATATGTTCAAGATTGTGTGCGAGGGAATAGCAGGAGATGACGGAAATCTATACAAGTACTTCCTCAGCAGCGAAGCAAATAGTAATATTCAGATTGAGGGAGCCAACGCATTTACATATGCTTATCATTTCAGGATGTGGAATGACTTCAGAAGTGTTGCGCATATCTATCCTTATATAGATACCGGAATTGTGTCAATAAAACAAAGTAATTTTGATTGGGACAATGATGGCAATATTCTTGTTGTCTCGCGATATAAACAGGGAATTTCGGTACCGATTTCAAATGAAGATGACGAGAAAATCTCGAATATACCTATTGAACCACCGGAAGTAAATTCTTCGCTCGATTTTCAATTTCATAAAAGACAGGGAGAGCTGGTAAAGAATAATAATGTTGTAATAAAACTGGAGAACCAGCGAGGCGACGCACTTAAATTCTTTAGTTCCCCTATCGGTGGAGTTCCGGTTTATCAACCGAAGGTGGGTTATGAGAAAGTGAAGCCTAAGAAATAAATACCCTGGTATGAGATTTAATTTTAAGAGTAAAATATTAATCGGTGCCATTGGGTTCTTATTTTTATTTCCTGCGGTATCTATCGGTCAGACTTACAGTTTTATCAACTACGGTGCTGAGAAGAATATCGAGAACGGATTTGTTTATACAATTGTTCAGTCCGATGACGGCTTTCTGTGGATTGGAACAGCGAGCGGAATCGATCGTTTTGACGGTTACCAGTTTTATCCGGTTCAGTATCCCGATTCATCATCCGGCGGATATCCGACCAAAAGTCTTAAAGACAAACATGGAACTTTATGGTTTGGCTGCAGCGACGGATCGGTTATGTATGCAAAAAACAATAAACTGATTAATGTTCCGGTTTCAAATACAAGAAGCATCAGCGAAATACTTGAGGGCCCTGACGGACTAATATATTTTATTCCCCAGGGAAAAACTATTTTCTCGGTTGATCCATTAAAACCGGATGAGATTCATCAGTTTGGGATATCGGTTGATCCTGTTCTGTTCTCCGGAGCTTTTACCGATGAAGGAAATCTGCTGCTTGGGACCCAGGAGAGTCTTCTTTTATGTAAAATAGGAAAAGACTCCATATCAGTCAGTAAGACAATTGATGGTTTTGATTCATATGGTTTAACCTCAATCCTTAAGACGAACGCTGGTTTTATTCTTGGTACCGATGGGAATGGTTTATTTATATTGAAGATTAATGAGACCGGAGAGAATTTGCAACGCCTGCCGGACATGCAGGATCTGGAATCACTCACCGTTCAGTCTGTGACAAGAGATTCAGGCAAATCAATTCTGGTTTCGACACTCGGATCGGGTGTGGTTCAACTGGAACTTTCAGAAAATTCTGATAAGGTGGTTTCAACAAAATATTATGATATGAATTCAGGCCTTCCGGATAATGACGTGAGGACTGTTTATCAGGATATTGAAGGAAATTATTGGTTCGGTATGTATGGAAAAGGAATTTTGATGATGGCATCAAACTCCTTTGGATATTATTCTCCGGGGAAGGACGCACAGAGTAATAATATTCTCTATATTAAAAACATCGATAATAATTTTTTACTTGGCACACCGGCAGGATTCCACATATTTGATGCTGAAAATGGCAAGTCTCTTGCTTTCACCGCCCTTACCGGTCTGGTCGGTCCTACTGAAATAAAATCCTATTTTCTGGACGATAACAGAAATCTTTGGATAGGTACGGGCGGAAGCGGCCTGTTTGTAAGAAATGCAACTGGTTCCGTAAGGAGATTTTACAGATCGGGAGATAACGGACTCGACGATATTAAGGATATTGAAATGGATTCCAAAAATATCTGGCTGGCGACCACTAACGGTGTAGTGGTGCTTGACAAGACGGGTACGATAATTAAGAAATTTGATATCAATAACGGTCTGCCCCATAACAGTATCAATAAAATACTGCTGATAGGGAGAGATGCTTACATAGGCACGGAAAGTGATAAGCTCTATAAAATTGACAGCGATTTTAAAATCATTCCCGGGAATAATATTATGACTGGCAGTACAAGAAATAAAATTCTGTCATTTTCACACTCGGAGGATAAAGCAATATGGGTGGCTACAGCAGGAAATGGCGTATTCAAATTTCTTAACGACTCGATAACTGCGATTAACCGGACGAATGATCTGATGTCGAATTACTGTTACAGTATCCTCGCTGATGCAAATAAAGATATATGGGTTGGTCACATAAAGGGAATCTCCCGGATTAATTCTGAAACAGGATCAATTAGCACACTGGGAACAGATTTTGCCAGTCTTGGAGTATGTAATCCCGATGCTATGTTTGAATCCGCTGACGGAAAAATATTTATCGGCACAACGCAGGGATTCATCATTTACGATCTCAAAAAGGACAAAAAGGATATAATACCACCTTTTAATAACATAAACGTCATAGAAATTAATGATGTGGCGTACCCATATCAGCCATCCTTTGTGCTTCCTTACACAAAATACAAGGTTAAAATTTATTATTCAGGCATAAATTTCAGTTCCCCTGATAAAATTTATTACAGTACATATCTCGAAAACTTCGACCTTGACTGGAGCAAAATGACCTCTTCGAGAGAAGCATTATATAGTCTGGTCGACGGGAAATATAAATTCAATCTGATTTCAGTAAATCAGGACGGTTTATCACAGGGAAGTCCCGTATCATTTGTTATTCTGATCAAAAAGCCATTTTACAGAACGTGGTGGTTCATTCTCTGCAGTATTGCCCTGATAACGGGAATTGTATTTATTATAATAAGAGAGAGAGATAAATCACAGAAGAAGATTCAGGTATATCTTGAAACTGAACTCGATGCCAGGACCAGTGTAGTTATGAAGCAGAAAGGAGAAATTGAACTTCAGAACATAGAGATAACGGATAGCATTAATTATGCGAAGAGAATCCAAACCAGTATCCTGCCTGACATTAACAAACTTAAGGATTCATTTAAAGATGCATTCATTTTCTTTCATCCTCGTGATATAGTGAGCGGGGATTTCTACTGGTTCGATAAGCTTGACGACGACAAGTTCGTACTTGTTTGTGCTGACTCTACAGGTCACGGAGTTCCCGGAGCATTCATGTCGATGATAGGATCGACTCTCCTTCAGGATATTGTAACCAGGAAGGGGATTTCAAAACCGTCAGAGATCCTGAGTCTCCTTGACAAGCAGATATTTTCAACCCTGAATCAGAATGTTGAGCTTGGTGTATCAAACGACGGGATGGATATGGTTGTTTGCGAATTCAGCATATCAACAAGGCATATAAGATTTGCATCTGCGATGCGGCCCGTAATCCTTGTAATCGATGGTGAGCCATTTTATATTAAGGGTAACAGATCTTCAGTGGGAGGAGAATCGGTTATGGAAAAATATTTTGACGACCAGGAATATTATCTTAAAGAAGGTGACACTATATATTTGTTTTCGGATGGTTTGCCTGATCAGTTTGGAGGTACGGATGGCAAAAAACTTAAGATAGCCAGGTTGAAGCGCCTGATAGAGCAGATCTCGAAGTTGCCGATGGATGAGCAAAAAAAGGCGATATCAAATTTTTACATGGAGTGGAAGGGATCGTATGACCAGGTAGACGATGTTCTGTTAATGGGAGTGAAAGTGTGATACTACTTGTATAAATTATTTACAGAGAGCACAATTTCACCCGTTGACGCTACATTGCTCGAATTAAGAGCTCTGTCTTTAATGTAGAAGTCGTAAGATATTGTATCCGAAGGATAATAGAATAGGTATAAAAAAGTTATGGAAATCGTTCCCTTCAGAATCTTATCGCGTCCGAGTCTTTCCATATATGGGATCCTGTAGTCAGATGGTTTTAAAGGATCATCTTCAGGAGCGGGAACCATTGCGCCGTCAATTTTTCTGTATAGTGTAAGGAACATGTTAGTGGAATCGATCTGTCCGTTTACAGGCGCATCGAGTCCTACATCGCCATCGCCATCTTCAAAATGAAATCTCAATCTCCCTCCCTTTAAATGGTTTCCCAGAATATCTGTTGTATCAAATATAGAAAAGTTAGTGTACTCAACATTTGGTACCACAGACAGCTGCGTGATTTTCTTGCAGGAATCCAGAAAGAACATGACGGCAAAAATCAGGAAAAGGCAACTAATTTTTTTCATGGTTTTAATTCAAATATATTTCACAAACAAAAACCACACCAAATTTGATCATTTTTTTCGGAAAAATATTCTAATCGGAACACCGGTAAATTCAAATTTTTCTCTCATCCTGTTTTCAAGATATCTTTTATACGGATCCTTGACATATTGCGGAAGGTTGCAGAAGAATGCAAAAGCGGGGGTGTAGATCGGTAACTGGGTCACATATTTTATCTTTACATATTTGCCTTTAAGCGCCGGTGGGGGATTGTTTTTTATGACCTGCAGCATTACTTCATTTAACTCGGAAGTGCTTATTTTTCTGTTTCTGTTCTGGTTTACCTGTTCGACAAGCTCAAGAACTTTATGGATGCGCTGTTTATTTATTGCAGAAATAAATAGTATTGGATAATCGGTAAAGGGTGCTGTTTTTTCCTTTATATCCTTTTCTACATTGAGTGTGGATTTGTTGTCTTTTTCTATGAGGTCCCACTTATTTACAAGGACAATCATACCCTTATTGTTTTTCTGGATGAGTCCCATAATATTTAGATCCTGCGACTCTATACCTCTTGTTGCATCGATAAGGAGAAGGCATATATCCGAATTTTCAATTGTTTTAACTGCCCTCATAACAGAGTAAAACTCTATATCCTCACTGACTTTTCCTTTTTTCCGTAATCCTGCAGTGTCAACAAGCAGGAAGTCGTGCTGGAACTTATTGTAACGTGTATAAATCGAATCACGGGTAGTGCCTGCTACCGGAGTAACAATGTTCCTCTCTTCTCCCAGGAGTGAATTCACCAGAGATGATTTTCCCACATTTGGTCTTCCTACAATAGCGATTCTGGGGAGCTCCGGCATCAGCTGCGGATCTTCTGCAGGCAATTTTTTCACAACCTCATCAAGAAGCTCTCCGGTGCCGCTGCCATTCATTGAACTCAGGGGGAAATAATCTCCCAATCCGAGATTATAAAATTCAGTGGCTTCTATGAGTCTTTCACCGTTATCAACTTTATTGACTACCAGCAGTATATTCCTGTCCGCTCTTCTGAGCAGAGATGCTACCTGTGTGTCGAGTTCATGGATGCCGCAGGTAACATCAACCATAAATATGATCAGATCCGACTCCTCGATTGCAAGTAAAACCTGTTTGTTAATCTCTTCCTCGAAAACATCATCGGAGTTCATAACATAACCTCCGGTATCTATTACAGAAAAATCTATTCCATTCCAGTGCGACATTCCATAGTTGCGATCACGGGTAACTCCGCTAACTTCATCAACTATTGCTTCCCTTGAATCGGTAAGCCTGTTGAAAAGTGTCGATTTCCCAACGTTTGGTCTTCCTACTATAGCAACTATTCTACTCATACAATATTTATATTTTTAAACTACTGATAACCAAACCTTTTAAGTACCTGTGGCTTATCTCTCCAATCTTTGGTTACCTTGACATATAATTCCAGAAAGACTTTTTTCCTGAAAAAGTCCTCCATGTCATGTCTCGCCTCAGTGCCAACCCTTTTTAACATCGATCCTTTGTGCCCGATAATAATGCCTTTCTGGCTGTCGCGCGTGACATGTATAAGAGCTCTTATTTTAATAATATCCTTTTCATCCCTGAAGCTTTCAATTTCGACTTCAACGGAATACGGAATTTCTTTTTTGTAGTTTACCAGGATTTTTTCCCTTATTATTTCCGATGCGAAAAACCGCTCATATTTATCAGTTAACTGGTCCTTCGGAAAAAAAGGAGGGCTCTCCGGCAGTTTTGCAAGGATCTGGTTCAACAGAGAATCGAGATTGAATTTATTCAAAGCAGAAACAGGTGTAACAGGTGAATCGGGAAACGCAATATGCCACGATTCAACAACTTTTTCAAGTTGTTCCTGTGTTGACAGATCTACCTTGTTCAGAGCAATAATTACCGGAATCCCTGATTCTTTTATTTTGTCAATATAGTCTCCTTCATAAGCCGATTTCTCATTTACATCGGAAACATACAGGATCATATCAGCGTCAGATATAGCTGAATTGACAAAATTCATCATGTTTTCCTGAAGCTTGTATTGTGGTCTCAGTATTCCGGGAGTATCAGAATATACAATCTGGAAATCCTCTCCATTCACTATTCCCATGATCCTGTGGCGCGTAGTCTGAGCCTTCGCAGTTATAATTGAAAGCTTTTCACCTACGAGCGCGTTCATAATGGTCGACTTACCGACATTGGGATTACCCAGAATATTTACAAATCCTGATCTGTGGTTCATTCTTTATGTTTAGAAGATTCCCCTCTTGAGCATGCTTATTTCCTTGTCATTAAGGAAACGCCATTTTCCGCGTTGCACGTTTTTCTTTGTAAGGCCGGCGAAATATACCCGATCGAGTTTCTTTACCTTATAGCCGAGGGTCTCGAACATACGCCGGATAACCCTGTTCTGTCCCGAGTGCAGTTCAATTCCAATCTGGCTTTTATCGTCAGCATCGGCGTATGAAACAGCATCTGCAATAACTGTGATCCCGTCAATTTCGATACCTTCCGTCAACCTGAACAGATCGTTTTTCGTAACGGGATTATCAAGAAAGACGTGATATATTTTTTTCCTTTTATATTTTGGATGGGTAAGCTTTCCTGCAAGGTCACCATCGTTCGTTAATAACAGAACTCCTGTTGTTGCCTTATCAAGACGGCCAACCGGGTAAACACGTTCCCGGCATTCATCACCTATGAGCTCGAGAACCGTATGTTCTGCATGAGGATCTTCAACTGTTGTGACATAGTCTTTCGGCTTATTCATGAGTATATATACCTTCTTTTCAGCGGAAAGTAATTTGTTTCTGTACCTCACATCATCATCATAACTAACCTTTGTACCAAGATCAGTTACTACTTTACCATTAACTGTTATCAGACCATTTTTTATGTGCTCGTCAGCATCACGACGTGAACAGACACCGCTGTTTGCAATGAATTTGTTCAACCTGAGTAATGTAATTATTCCTTTATTTCCCTTTGAACCAGGATCTTCCGGCTTTGCTGTGCGCTTACCAGCAGGTTTTAGGCTCCTTGCTTCACTCGCTCCAGGTTTCCTGGCCGGTCTTCCTGTAGCTTTTCGGTTCTCCATATCAAATATTTATCAGGGTGCAAAGTTACAATTATTTGCTGATATTACGTTTTGATGATTTTTTTGCACCTTTGCGTGTAAGAAAAACCTAATCGTTATGGCACTAATAAAATCAATATCAGGCATTCGTGGAACTATCGGCGGAAGACCGGGTGAGAGCCTTTCTCCGATTGACATTGTTAAATTTGCAGCCGCTTTCGGAACCTGGGTTCAGCTACGACATAAGAAGCCTGGTTTGAAGGTAATCTTAGGGCACGATGCACGTAAATCAGGCAGCATGGTAAATAGCCTCGTAATTACAACACTCAGGAGTCTCGGCATAGATGTCACTGACCTGGGGATGGCTACTACGCCAACTGTTGAGCTTGCAGTAACCGGACTGAAGGCAGATGGCGGTATTATAATTACGGCAAGTCATAATCCTGCCGAATGGAATGCACTCAAACTCCTCAATGAGAAGGGAGAATTTCTGTCGGCCGCGGATGGCACGAAAGTACTTGAGATTGCCGCAAGTGAAGATTTTAATTTTATATCCAACGATCTGACCGGCTCTCTTGCAATGGACGATACCTGGGCAAAGAAACATATTGACCTTATTCTTGCATTGAAACTTGTTGACATAAAAGCGATAAAGGCTTCAAATTTTACAGTGGCGATCGATTGTGTAAATTCTGTGGGAGGAATAATTTTACCAGAGTTGCTCAGATCACTCGGTGTAGAAAGAGTTATGGAACTAAATACTACTCCTGATGGTAACTTTGCTCACAATCCCGAGCCACTGCCGGAGAACCTGACAGGAATATCAGAATTTGTTGTAAAAAGCAAATCTGATATAGGATTTGTTGTGGATCCCGACGTTGACCGCTTAGCTATAATTTGCGAGGATGGCTCTATGTTCGGGGAGGAGTATACCCTGGTTTCCGTATCTGACTATGTTCTTAAAAATACCCCCGGAAATACCGTTTCAAATCTTTCGTCAACGAAGGCATTGCGTGACATAACAGCAGGATACGGATGCACACATTACTCAGCCTCAGTAGGAGAGGTCAATGTAGTTGATGAGATGAAGAAAAGAAATGCAATCATTGGAGGAGAGGGCAACGGTGGGGTAATCTACCCCGAATTGCATTACGGAAGGGATGCTCTTGCTGGAATAGCTTTGTTTCTTTCGCACCTGGCACTGGCAAAAATGAAGACTTCGGCCCTCAGGAAGATTTATCCGCAATATGTTATCGCAAAGAAAAAGCTTGTTCTTGACCCTGAAACACAGTTCAGCCAGATTACTGATAAAGTCAAGAACCATTTTAAAGGACATCTTACTGATGAGAGAGATGGATTATGGGTTGAACACAAAAGCGGCTGGGTACAGATAAGAAAATCAAATACCGAGCCGATAATGAGAATATATGCCGAAGGCAGAACATCCAAAGAGGCAGAAGAGCTTGCTGAAGCTGTAATCTCAATTGTTAAAAAATCCTAATTACATTTTATTTATAAGAATGTGCGGAATAAATCCGTTATTGTCGATGTCTTAAAGTCATAACCTGAAAAGTATTCTTGTTAAAAATTGTTAACGAGTAAAAAGGGAGGTCCCTTTTTAATACTTTTGGACTGATTTTTTGAACCTGTAATTATAAAAATTTCAAGATGACCTGGCCTGTTTATAACAAAATTCACATAACAAATCTTATAGACCTGCGAGTTGCATCACACCTTTAAATCAATAAATAATAATGAAAAGGACACTTATTATCACGAGCATTATTGTAGTAGTTGCGATCATAGTTCTGATTGTAATCAGTAAGCTGACCTCAAAGAAGGATGTAGCAAATCTGTATGCTGAATCTTCAAAGGGTCAGTTTGATATTGTAGTAACAACTACCGGGGAATTGCAGGCAAAGAAATCGACAGACATCTTTGGGCCCGAGTTCGCTCAGGCAAGAAATATCAGGGCAATGGACATAAAGATCACCGATATTGTACCTGAAGGAACTGAAGTGAAAAGTGGCGATTATGTTGCGACTCTTGATAGGACTTCATTCGATAACAGTCTCAAAGATGAGCTTGAACGGCTCACCACATATGAGACAAATCTTGAGATGAAGATCCTCGATACCGCAGTTACTTTAAGTAACCTGAGAGACAATATTAAAAATCTCAGATTCTCAGTGGAAGAGGCAGCAATTACACTTCAGCAATCCAAATATGAACCACCGACAACTATCCGTCAGGCGGAAATAGCACTCGATAAAGCAAACAGATCGCTTGATCAGTCTATCAGAGGCTATTCTCTCAGAGTTGAGCAGGCTAAATCAGATATGAGAACAGCTAAAACAAATCTATCAGAGCAGAAAATAAGGGTAAGTGACTTACAAACGGTTCTTTCAAAATTCATTATCAATGCTCCCTCTTCCGGAATGATCATATATAAACGCGACAGGATGGGAACCAAAAGGAAAGTAGGATCATCAATAAGTCCCTGGGATAATGTTGTTGCAACTCTTCCCGATATGTCGTCGATGATGTCGAAGACTTATGTAAATGAGATAGATGTGAGCAAAGTTAAAGCGGGGCAGCACGTTGAATTAGTAGTGGATGCATTTCCCGAGAAATCATATACCGGCACCGTGATCAGTGTGGCAAATATTGGAGAACAGCTGCCTAATGCCGATGCAAAGGTTTTTGAGGTACTCATTGAAGTAGACGGTTCAGATCCGATTCTCAGGCCATCCATGACAACAGGTAACAAGATTATTACTAAGACTATCAGCGATGTAATTTACATCCCGCTTGAAAGTGTTCAGGCAGGACCCGATAGTATTCCTTTTGTATACCTGAAAAAAGGAACGAGACAAATTGTGGTTCTTGGTGAATCAAACGAGAATAACGTGGTTGTGGAAAAAGGGGTTGATGCAGGAACGCAACTTTACCTGAGCACACCTGAAAAAGCAGAGAATTTTAAACTGGAAGGACAGGAGCTGGTTGCAGTAATAAAAGAAAAGGAAG
This sequence comes from uncultured Bacteroidales bacterium, assembly GCA_963792925.1. Lineage (GTDB taxonomy): Bacteria > Bacteroidota > Bacteroidia > Bacteroidales > VadinHA17 > LD21. The sequence continues at coordinate 605,029 of CAWBYC010000008.1, forward strand.
CTGTTAAAAAAGCTGAAGAACTGCGTCTCAAACAGGAAGCACTGAAGGCAAAAGAAGCCGGAAATATGGGCGGAGGAATGAGGCCCGGTATGAATATGACTCCGGAAATGATGCAGCGGTTTCAAAGTATGAGAGACGGCCAGCAGGGTGGGGCTCAAAGAGCCAATCAACAGGGAGCACCACAGAATGCCGTACAAAGTGTAGGAGGCAATCAGCCCGCAGCACAACAGGGTGGCGTGCAACCACGCGATACAGCAGCTATGAGGCGATTCATGCGTAACAATCAGGGAGGACCGAGAGATACTGCAGCAATGAGACAATTCCAGAGAATGCGTCAACAGGGCGGTACAAGAGATACTTCGGCAAGAGCCAGAGGTACGAGGCCTATTGGCCAGACACGTCCGGCCCAGGGCGGTCAGACACCAGAACAGGTTGCAGTTAAGAATTAATTACTTATACAGGATCCAGAAAATGTTCAGATTTATACTACGGTATTTCCACGATATTGAAATTGCTGTCGAATCTATTGTATCGAACAAGCTGAAATCAATGCTAACTGCTCTGGGAATAATCTTCGGAGTAGCAGCCGTTATTGCGATGCTTGCCATCGGTAAGGGTGCAAAACAGGAGATCATGGAGCAGATGAAGATGGTAGGTGTTAATAACATTATCGTCAATCCGGTGATTCCCGACAAATCTTCTTCCACAACTGAAGGAGAAAAGCAACAAAAGAAATTCTCAAGAGGCTTAAATCTTCTCGATGTCGATGCAATAAAAGAAACATTGCCGTCTGTCAAAAGGATAAGCCCCGAGATCTCATTCAACTCAACTGCAATGCTCAATGGCGTGAAATATACTGCCAAGCTTGTGGGAGTGTCGAATGACTATTTTTACCTGTATAATCTGCCTCTGGTAGGCGGAGCATTCTTTAACTCATTTCAGGAAGAGAATGGAATCCAGGTTTGTATTATCGGTGCAAATATCAGGGCCAAGTTCTTTAGCAAAATTGACCCGCTGGGGCAATACATTAAATTCAACGGGATCTGGCTGAAAGTAATCGGCGTTCTTCAGAAAACGAATGTCAGTCTGACAGGTTTTGAAGAAAAAGGCGTGAATGTTTACAATGACAACATTTATATCCCCATACAGACCATGTTATTAAGGTATCAGAACAGAGCTCTCTTAAATACAAAACTGGTTTCGGAAGCCTCTTCAATGCAGTTCTTCGGCGGTGGTCACGGCGGAGGTATGTCGAGAGTCGTAGTAAGCAGTTCAGATGCTTCAAGCGATACCGAGACAAACTATAACCAGCTCGACAGGATTGTAGTACAGGTCACGGAAACAGAACAACTCCAGCCTACGACTGAGATACTAAGCCGTATGCTTACCCGCAGACACACAGGTGTGAAGGATTTTGAGATTACCGTTCCTGAGCTGCTGCTTAAACAACAGCAGAGGACAAAAGATATTTTCAATGTTGTTCTCGGAGCAATTGCCAGCATTTCTCTTATTGTAGGAGGGATTGGCATTATGAACATTATGTTCGCCTCAGTTATGGAAAGAATAAAGGAGATAGGTACAAGAATGGCTATCGGAGCAAAGAAAATGGATATTGTTGTTCAGTTCCTGTCCGAAGCAGTGCTTATAAGCGTTTCCGGAGGGTTCATCGGGGTATTTTTCGGGGTCATTATGGCCAAACTAATAGAACAGATAGCAGGAATAATGACAATAGTTTCATTTTTCTCGGTGTTTATTGCCTTTGGGGTATCTGCAGCAGTTGGAGTTATTTTTGGGTATTCCCCGGCAAAAAGAGCCTCTGAAAAAGATCCGATTGAATCATTGCGTCATGAATAAAATATTAAAAATGAAGAAACTACTATTACTATGCATGATAGCGGTGCTGATGTTTTCAACAAAGAAAGCAGATGCACAGGACATCAAAAAACTTACATTCGATGAAGTTATTAAACTTTCTGAAGAACAATCACCAAACGCGTTAATAGCTAAACACAGGTTTCGTGCCAGTTACTGGACTTACAGGACTTTTGTGGCTCAGTACAGACCATCACTGATATTAACAGGGACAACACCGGATTATAGTAATACCTATGATAAAGTCTGGAATTCAACTACCAACAGCTATTACTATTCTGCAACAAAAACCCTGAGCAATCTAGGCTCATTGTCACTTGCTCAGAATATCGGCCTGACCGGTGGAAGTATATCTCTCAATTCAGATCTCACAATTTTTCGTGACTATGAAAGCGCTTCAAATCCGAAGCAATATATCACAACACCGCTAAGCATAGGGTTGACGCAACCGCTATTCCGTTATAATCCGCTCAAATGGCAGAAGAAAACCGAGCCGCTTAAATACCAGGCTGCGAGAAAAACATTCCTGACAAATTTAGAGCAGGTGCACCAGCAGGCTGTAATGAATTTCTTTTCTCTTGCTCAGGCTCAGATCAACAAGCAGATCGCAGAAATGAATTATTCCAATGCCGATACGTTATACCGGATAGCAAAAGGAAGATATCAGCTTGGAACCATTGCTGAGGATGAGCTGTTACAGATGCAATTGTCGTGGTTAAATTCAGAGACAGCAAGGAAACAGGCTGACATGAATTTGCGCGACAGGGAGATCCGGCTCAGGTCATTCCTTGGATTTAATGACAATATAAGACTCGAACTTGTAATTCCGACCGAGATCCCGGCTCTTCAGGTAAGCACACAGGAAGTATTTGACCTGGCAATGGCAAATAACCCTGAAATGTTAAATCAGCAGCTCACAATACTAACCGCACAGAGCAATGTGGCCCAGGCAAAAGCGGAAAGGGGCCTTAATGCAAACCTGGTAGCATCATACGGTTTACGCGACAGGGATTCTGATTTAGATTTGGCTTATCAATCTCCCAACAAGCAACAACGGGTTCGTATTGGGTTTACATTACCGATTCTTGACTGGGGTCTTGGAAGAGGAAAATATAAACTGGCACAATCAAGTCTCGAGCTTGCACAGGTTCAGTCAAAACAGGCAATTGTTGATTTCCAGCAAAATTTATATCTCGACGTTGAGCAATTCAATCTGCAGAAAAATCAGGTAGAGATAGCAGCTAAGTCTGACACGGTTGCCATGAAAAGATATGAAGTAACAAAGCAGCGCTTCCTCATTGGTAAAATTGCTGTTCTCGATCTTAATGATGCTGATACCAGAAAAGACCAGAACAAGAGGGCATATCTTCAATCGTTGCAGGATTACTGGAATTTTTTCTACAATATCCGTTCTCTCACATTATTCGACTTTATAAATAATAAGCCTATCGAGACTGATTACGAAAAGCTGCTTCAATAAGAAATAGAACGCGGATGACACAGATTGTACGGATTTGCACAGATAAAATCTGCGAAAATCTGCTAAATCTGCGTCATCTATGCGTACTGATAACTAGCATGGTCTTCTACTTCCATACATCTTTAATAGATATCTGATTAATTTGAGAGTTTTTCTAAAATTTTAATATCTTTGCGCCTCAATCGTAGAAGAATAAAGAAAACTCATATATAATCCCAAAAAGCAGACAAATGCAAAATAAAGCAGCTATTATCGTTCTGGCAATTGCATTAGGGTTGGTTTCAATCTACCAGCTTTCATTTACAGGTGCAACCTATAAGGTAAAAAAGGAAGCCAGGGCATATGCAAAAGGAAACCTTGTAAAGGAGACACAATACCTCGATTCTATTTCCACCCTGCCGAAGGAAAAATGGAGCTTCCTCGGCAATACTTTCAAAGAATGCCAGAAAAGGGAACTTAATCTTGGACTTGACCTTAAAGGTGGGATGAACGTTATTCTTGAAGTATCCGTTGAAGATATTTTAAAGGCTCTTTCAAACTATAATCCTGATAAGACCTTCAACGCAGCGCTGGCAAGAGCTAAAGAGCTCCAGAAGCAGAGTCAGGCTGATTATCTTACTCTTTTTAGCAGAGCATTCCAGGAAATTGACCCGAATGCAAAGCTTGCTTCGATATTCGGTACGGTTGAGCTTAAGGAAAAGATTAATTTTAATTCATCCAATGACGATGTAATAAAAGTTTTAAATTCAGAAGTTGACGGAGCAATAACAAATGCATTTAATATACTCCGTACAAGGATCGACAGGTTTGGAGTGGTGCAGCCTGATATTACCCAGCTTGCTACAAAAGGAAGAATCCTTATCAACCTCCCTGGCCAGACCAATCCAAAGCGAGTAAGAGAACTACTACAGGGATCGGCAAATCTTGAGTTCTGGGAAACATATGAAAACAGTGAGATACTGCCATATCTGTCGCAGGCTAATAATATACTGCGAGAGATGCAGGTAAACAACTCAACTAACACAACTACTGAGACAACAGAAAAGAAAGCAATTTCAGATACTTCGAAAAGCGACCAGTCACTTCTCGACCTTATAAATAAAGATACTACAACTACTTCAGCAGCAGCAGCAAGTACACGCGAAGGTTTCACACTTCAGAATCCGTTATTCGGGATACTTATTCCCCGTGTTACTGCCGAAGGACAACCATTGCCTTCAAGTATGATTGGTCTTGCAAGTTCAAAAGATACTGCAAGGATCGATGATTATCTGAAAATGAATAACATTAAATCGTTGTTCCCCCGTGATCTTAAAATGATGTGGAGTCAGAATCCTTACAAACAGGATCCTACCAAATCGATGTATGAGTTACATGCTATTAAGATTACCACACGTGATGGCAGACCACCTCTTGGCGGAAATGTCATCACATCTGCAAGAACTTCAACCGGTGTAACCGGAGATGTTAAGGTCGATATGTCGATGAATTCAGAAGGTTCAAAAACCTGGGCAAGGATGACCCGTGAGAATATCGGCCGTTGTATTGCAGTAGTCCTTGACGGCTATGTTCGTTCATATCCGCGTGTTCAGAATGAGATAACAGCTGGCAGCACCGAAATAACCGGAGATTTTACAATTGAAGAGGCTGATGACCTTTCGAATATATTAAAATCGGGAAAACTGCCCGCACCGACACATATTATTTCCGACACCATCGTCGGGCCAACTCTTGGTGCAGAGGCTATCAATTCAGGATTTATTTCGTTTATCATTGCCTTTGCATTCGTACTTGCGTTTATGATTTTCTACTATAGCAAGAGCGCCGGTACTATCGCAAACATAGCTCTTATTGCCAACGTCTTCCTTTTGTTCGGAGTGCTCGCTTCTCTTAACGCCGTTCTCACATTGCCAGGTATAGCAGGTATAGTTCTTACAATGGGTATGGCGGTTGATGCAAACGTTCTTATCTATGAGCGTATCAGAGAGGAACTCAGAGCAGGGAAGGGGATGAAACTGGCAGTTGCCGATGGTTATAAACATGCATATTCTGCTATTATCGACTCAAACGTCACTACTCTCCTTACAGGTGTCGTACTTTACATATTTGGTACCGGACCGATAAAAGGATTCGCAACAACACTGGTTATCGGTATTCTTACTTCATTATTTACAGCCATATTCATTACACGAATAATCTATGAGAATCTTCTGAAAAAAGACAAAAAAATCACATTCTCAATCAAGATTACATCGGATGTTTTCAAACATACCAAAATCGATTTTATAGGTATGAGAAAATACTTCTATTTCATATCCGGAGCAATCCTTATTGCAGGCGTTGTTTCACTTTTTGTAAGAGGTCTGAACCCCGGAATCGATTTTACCGGAGGACGTTCGTATGTGATACAGTTTGATAAACCTGTTAAAACTGAAGATATTGCTGCAAAACTGAATGTGGCATTTGGAGAACTTCCACAGGTAGTTACCTACGGAAGTAATAATCAGGTGAAGATCACTACAAAATACAGAATAAATGAGACAGGCGTTGACGACGAAGTTGACACAAAGCTCTTTGAAGGTCTCAGGGATTTTGTCGGTGCAGATGTTACCAAGGATGTATTTCTGAATACATACCGAAGGAGCTCTGAATCTGTTGGTCCGGTTGTTGCCGCAGATATCAAGATCAATGCATTCTATGCGGTAGGTATTGCCCTGGTTCTTATATTCTTTTATATTTTCCTGAGATTCCGTTACTGGCAGTATGGATTCGGCGCAGTTATGTCACTGGCACATGATACCCTTCTCGTTATGGGTGTCTATTCCATCTTCTGGGGCATTATGCCTTTCTCAATGGAAATTGACCAGGCGTTTATAGCGGCGATCCTGACTGTAATAGGGTTCTCGGTGAACGATACCGTTATTGTCTTCGACAGGTTGCGTGAATATATTCCGATGTACCGAAAACGGCCACTGAAGGAAGTTCTTAATATGGCTATAAATTCAACCCTTAGCAGAACCATAAATACGACATTAACTGTTGTCCTCACCATTGTTGCAATGTTCATATTCGGCGGTGCTGTTATCCGCGGATTTATGTTTGCTCTGTTAGTCGGTATCGGAACAGGCGTTTATTCTTCTGTTTTCGTGGCAACAGCGTTAATGTACGACACAACACCCAATAAAGGTGCTGAGGCTCCCGAAGCAGTAAAAGAAGCCAAATCGAAGATTAAAGCTTAGATCATCAGTTTAATAATATATGGGTGTCAGTGATGGCACCCATTTTTTGTGTAATCTGTTGGTAGTCATGCCATGGCATGACCCTACATTAGAAAATCAGGTCCACTGTAAGGCCACGCCATGGCGTGCCCCTACTCGAATTGGTTCTCAGATTGGATTTTAACTTTTTTTGGTTTTTGAATATTTACGTTTATCACTAAAGTTTTTCTAACTTTGCCAATTCAACTAGGGAGAAACATTTATTATTAATTGTTATGAGCGGACCGGAAATATTTGTAATCATTATTGTTGCCCTGCTTCTGTTTGGCGCTGAGAAATTACCCGATATAGCAAAGACTGTCGGAAAAGGGATGCGCGATTTCAGGAAAGCAACTGATGAAATAAGGAGGGAGATTGAAACCAGTACCAACGATTTTCGAAAAGATCTTACCGATGTCTCTGAATCAATAAAGAATGACGTTACTGCTTATTCTGACAAAATCACAAAGGATGCGAACGAAGTTTCTGAATCGATTAAGAATGATATGAATGATGTTACATCCGACGCCAGGAAAAGCATGAATGACATTACAACAGAAATTAACAACTCTGGTAATGTGGCAGACGAAAACATTAAGGACACAACAGCTGAACCTGAAACAAAGAAAGAGTCAGTTTCTAATGAATTTTACAAAGAGGTAAGTGATTAGTAATCTCGCATTCTCCCTCGACGCATGATCAGTACATCCGGAATTACCAAAGCATACGGCAACCTCAGAGTTCTTAAAGGTATAGATATCCGGATTCCTGATAAGGAAGTTGTTTGTATTGTAGGTGCAAGCGGTGCAGGAAAAACAACACTCCTCCAGATCATTGGCACTCTCGACAGGCCCGACAGCGGTACAATCTGTTATAACGATACAGATATAAGCCGTCTTAAAGGCCGGGCTCTGGCTTCCTTTCGTAATAGTAATATAGGTTTTGTATTTCAGTTCCATCAACTGCTGCCTGAATTCACCGCACTTGAAAATGTCTGTATCCCGGCTTATATTGCCGGTAAAAGCAAAGCCGAGGCTGAAAGCAGGGCCGCCGAGCTGCTGGGATTCCTTAGTCTGGGCGAGAGACTCGATCATAAACCATCGGAATTAAGCGGCGGAGAACAGCAACGCGTTGCCGTGGCCCGTGCTCTGGTAAATAACCCCTCGGTCATACTCGCCGATGAGCCCTCAGGAAATCTTGATACCGAGAACAAAAATGAGCTTCATAAGCTCTTCTTTAAGCTAAGAGATACTTTTGGTCAGACAATTATTATTGTAACACACGATCGTCAACTTGCATCGATGTCAGACAGGGTACTTCAGATAAAAGACGGACTTATTGTTAATGAGCCGTAATGATAAGCTACTTTTTCGGTATTAGGGCTCCCGGAGTCCAGTTACTCATAAAGCCCATGACCTTCTTCTGGTCGTAACCCTGACCTGATTCAAGAAGTCCGCTATCCTGAATATGAACGATCTTCCCTTTTCCGTCAATTATGATGAAGACCGGGAAGCCAAACCTGGTGGGATTCCCTAGAAAAATATTTGATTCATCATTCTTGTTTTCCGGGCTGTAATTTAATTCAACAACCACATAGTTGTCTTCTATTACTTTCATTATACCTGCATCCGCCTTGCAAAAAGCGTTAAATCTGATGCACCAGGGACACCAATTTCCTCCATATTGAATGAGAACGTGCTTTCCAGTGGTACCTGCTTTTGAGACTGCTTCCTTTATCTGTTTCATACCATCGAGGGCCGGATCGTACAATTTCTTCTCTGTTTGAGCAAATGTTAATTGAAACACCGATAAGAACATGAGAAATATTGCACCTTTTATTAATTGTTGTGACTTCATCTGTTGTTTTATTATTGGAAAGGCCAAAGTACAAAAAATCTGCAGTAATTTTAATTTATTTAATTTCTCAAAGTAATTTATTCCCATAAGGATTACGGGTCACAAGTGTTAAAATTTGAACACAGAATTTTTTAATAGGACTTTGAGTTATCAGATATCAGATTAAATGTTGAAGCTCTGAATTTCTGATCTATATTTCCTTAATTTTGCGTAATGAAGATGGCAAATTCGGAGCTAAAAGAGTTTCTTGATGAAAAGGTCGAATTATATAACAGACCTTCTTTCATTGAATCTGATCCAATAAGTATACCACATCAGTTTACTAAAAAACAGGATATAGAAATTGCAGGGTTTCTTGCTGCAACCATTGCATGGGGAAACAGAAAGATAATTCTCAGAAATGCGAACCGCATAATGGAACTGCTCGATCATTCTCCATACGATTTCCTGATCAATTCAAGCAGTGATGAAATGGAAATGATTAAAAGGTTTGTGCACAGGACATTCAATTCAATTGATCTGATCTATTTTCTGAAATCATTGCAGAATATTTACAGGCATAAGGATGGACTTGAATCAATATTCAACGCATATCAGACTGCTGATTCACTTCAGCCGGCCATACATGAATTACACAGGATCTTTTTTGAGCTTCCGCACGAAAAAAGAACAGAGAGACATGTATCTGATCCATTCAAGGGTTCGGCGGCAAAGAAATTAAATATGTATCTGCGGTGGATGGTCAGAAAAGATGACAGAGGAGTAGATTTCGGCATTTGGAAGTCGATTTCACCTTCAATTTTATCCTGCCCTCTTGATGTCCATTCAGGGAATGTTGCCAGGAAACTTGGACTCATTTTACGTAAACAGAATGATACAAAGGCTGTTTCAGAACTTGACTTTAATCTCAGGGAGATGGATAAAAATGATCCGGTAAAGTATGACTTTGCTCTTTTCGGGTTGGGCGTTTTCGATGGTTTTAAATAGCCAAACCTCCTTGCTTTTCAGCAAACCTTAATATGTCTTATTTTAAATCATCCTTCTTTTTTCTCCAGAAGAAAAGTTTGTCTTTAATTTTCTGAGCTTTTTCTTTTTTTATAAGACCAAAATAAACGAGGAAAAATAATAGAACCCACAACAACCCTTTGATCAAAAAGAAAAGAAACCCTGCTATTCCAATATCTCTTAATAAATCCATTATTTTTTGTCAGATAAATGCCCGTTGAGACATTCGGTTTCTAATTCATCAAATATCGTAATAATAAAATCGAACCCTTTGTTAACCTCATCCGCCCATTCGTCTTTTTGAACGTTTCTGATGGATTGTGCAGCTTCGGGCATATTGTCAAAATCATACATCCTGCCGGCGGAGGGCACTGATTTTTTCATCATCTGTCCGCCGAACATAATAGCCATATAATTAAGATAAACATGAGGCAAAACCTGCTCATAGGTCAGCGGTTTAAGATAATACAAGGTAAGCGCTGGTACTGTCAAGAATGATGTCTGTAAAATATCCCTGCGAATTCAATTCATCGATGTCAGCCTGAACCTTTTTTGATCTTTCCAGACTGATCTGCGGCAGACCTTTACTTTCAATTGCCTGAAAAATCTGAAGTTCCTGAACGAGATATAATAAGTATTCATTCCTGCTTAACGAGCCTTTGAACATTCTCACGTTAAAAGGCATTTTTTCAGCCTTCTTGTGCTTGTCGGCAGTAGCTTCTTTTAATGGCATCATATTTTAAAGAATTAATTTTGCTAAATTAGAAACATTCTAAATAAGTACAATAGACCGGCATAAAATTGAACATAAATTTAAAAGTAAGGTTCTCTCAATATTGCCAGATCTTCAGGAATGCTAATTTTAGAATTTCATTTTTAATATTTTTTAATACATTATTTATGCTTTACATAAATGCACGCATCGTGATCTTTATTATTATTTTAATACTCATTGATCTTTATGCTTTTCAGGCATTCCGGTTTGTAGCCAGACACTATTCACCGAAAGGAATTCGTTGGGTTAAGACAATCTATTGGCTTATTTCGGGCTTTTGTTTTGGGATAATTGCTTTTACACAATTTACCGATTGGCAAAGTTGGAATAAGTATCTCAGGACATATGCTTTAGCCATGCTGATTATTTTTATTCTGCCAAAAATCATTCTTGCCTTTTTCGTTCTTTTTGATGATTTAGTCAGATTATTACGCTGGGTAGCAATAAAAATTTCAAAAATTTTTAAAACTCCCCGGCAAAATGAGACCTCACAACCTGGAAAAACACTTAGCCGTTCAGGTTTTATTATCAAAACAGGAATAATTGTCGCCTCAATTCCGTTTCTCAGTTTGATTTACGGAATGGCATTCAATGCATATAATTATAAATTCAGAAGGATGAAACTCATTCTTTCGGATCTGCCAGCTTCATTTGATGGTTTCAAAATAGTTCAGGTTTCAGATATCCATACAGGAAGTTTTCTGAGTACTGATCCTCTTGCCCATGCTGTAAATCTCATTAATGAACAGAAACCTGATGTTGTATTTTTTACAGGCGATCTTGTTAACTACAGGCATACGGAGGCATTGAATTATGTCGATGTTTTGAAAAAAATTGAAGCAAAACACGGAGTTTTCTCCATTTTCGGAAATCATGATTATGGTGATTACTACAAATGGAATAATCCGGAAGAAAAAGAGAATGACATCCAGGAACTGAAGAAAATTCATGGCCGGGCAGGCTGGAAATTGCTTTGGGATGAGCACCAACATATTGAACAGGACGGCGAAAGAATTACGGTAATAGGAGTTCAAAATTGCAGTGCCCATGGTTTTTCCAATTATGGGAGTCTGGAAAAAGCAACAAAAGATATCAGCTACAGCCCTGTTAACATCTTACTGTCACACGATCCTTCGCATTGGAGGAAAGCAGTAATCGATAAGTATCCCCAAATAAACCTCACACTCTCAGGACATACCCATGGGATGCAGTTCGGTGTTGAGGTCCCGGGGTTTAAATGGAGCCCTGTTCAGTATTTATATAAGGAGTGGGCTGGCATGTACCGGGAAAAGAATCAGTATCTGTATGTAAACAGGGGACTGGGATTCATCGGTTACCCCGGAAGAGTAGGAATTATGCCCGAAATTACTGTGATCGAATTGCAGAAGACCAGTTCCTGATTGGCAAAGGTTTAGTCTGAAAGCTGGCTCTCTTTCCCCATTTATCCTTAATATTTATCCCCTTTGAAAATTTGTATGTTACAATTTGTAATATACAATATGTAATATACATTTTGTAATATACATTTTGTTAGTTATATTTGGAGAAAATTATTATTATTATGATTTTCAGAAAAAACAGTAATCCCTTTCCGGTAATCACCTATCAGGGACCAGATTATTTCTGTGACCGTCAGGAAGAAACATCCCGGTTAATAAGCAGCATCAAAAATGGAAATTCAGTTACACTGATTTCTGTAAGACGAATTGGTAAAACCGGGCTAATACAACATGTACTGGCGCAATTGCCAGCAGAGATCAAAAGTGTTTATATTGATATCCTTGATACAGAAAACCTGACACAGTTTCTTAGTAAACTCGCTACATCAATACTAAGTATTGCCACTGAAAAAAGCACTGTGGGTAAAAAGATTTGGACATTCATTAAATCCATTCGTCCTGTGATAAGTTTTGACGTATTGACCGGTGCACCCCAGGCATCATTTGATCTGAAGCAGAAAGAAATCGAAATGAACATCGATTCCATATTGAAATTCCTCGATAATCAGAATTTTAAGACGGTAATCGCAATAGATGAGTTTCAGCAGGTAATGAAGTATCCTGAATTAAGTACTGACGCATGGCTACGGTCGAGAATGCAACAACTAAAGAGTGTTGTTTTTATTTTTTCCGGCAGTCAGCAACATTTGATGGCAGAGCTTTTTACTTCTCCTAAAAGGCCGTTTTATAGAAGTACATCCATCATGAAACTTGAAAAACTTGATTCCGGAGTATACCGCGATTTCATTGTATCGCAGTTTCGCGATTATCAGAAAGATATTAATCCTGCAATCGCTGAGGAAATATTAATGTGGTGCGATGTACATACTTACTACGTGCAACAGCTATGCAACCGGGTCTTCGCCGCAACTTTCAAACAGGTAACCGAAGAGTTATGGAAAGAGCAGGCATTTGAATTATTGAAAGAGCAGGAAATAGTATTCCTGGGTTATCGGAATCTGCTTACCACTCATCAATGGAATTTGCTTAAAGCGATCGCACATGAGGGTAAAGTATATCAACCGACGGGTATGGAATTCTCAGGAAAACATGCTTTAAACAACTCAGCCACTATCCTTAGGTCGCTTAACTCATTGCTACGATATGAACTTGTTTATAAGAATTTCGATCCTGAAGGATTGCAGTACTATAGTGTTTATGATGTGTTCTTTCAGAGATGGTGCAGCGAAAAATTCTGATAATGGCAAATAATTATTTCAATTTCAAACAGTTTACTGTCAACCAGGACAAGTCGGCTTTTAAAGTCGGGACAGATGGGGTTCTGCTGGGGGCTGTCGCTGATGTTTCCGGTGTGGGATCTATTCTTGATATAGGGTCTGGCACCGGTCTTATCTCGCTGATGCTTGCACAAAGAAGTGAAGCCCTGATAACAGCCATTGAACCTGATCCTGACTCATTTCTGCAAACCTCGGAAAATGTCGGACTGAGCAAATGGAAGGACAGGATTAGTGTTGTACATTCCGATCTTCAGAACTTTAAATCCGGTGGTAAATTTGATCTCATAGTCACAAACCCGCCTTATTTTTCAGATAGTCTCAAAAATCCCGATCCCCGCAAATCAGCAGCACGCCATAACGATTCGCTGTCTTCTGACAGATTGCTGAAAGGAGTAATCCGGTTATTAAATGATAATGGCCGTTTCCAGCTGATAATGCCTTATGTGGAAGGTAATATCTTCATAGCGGAAGCAAACAGATACGATTTGTATTGTAACGAAATCGTGAAGATTAAACCATTACCTGCAGCTGAAATCAGGAGACTGATCCTCACCTTCGCGAAGATCCGAAAGAACCCTGTCGAAAAATTTCTCACAATCGAGCATGGCAGACATGAGTATACTGATGATTATATTAATCTGACGAAGGAATTTTATCTGAAGTTCTGAGACTGAAGAACCTACACAGAGTTGCACAGAGAAGCACAGAGAGCCACAGAGAAAAGAATAAAGGCTTTGGATTTATTTCTTTGTGTAACTCTGTGAACCTCTGTGCAACTCTGTGTAAGTTCTTATGTTTCTTCGTAACCTATATTGTCAGGGAACTTTATTTTATCATCTCACTTAGCGACAGACCGAATTCTTCCTTCATTTCTATGCCAAGCGATTTTAATTCATCGAGAATAGGATTATAGATTTCAGGAAGAACCGGCCGGAGAACACCTTTGACAGTGATCTTATTCTCCAGTATCATTCTTACGGCAATCGCTGCAGGTAAAGCAACTGTTCTTGCAATTGATGTGTTTGTTGCTGGAGATCCGAAATCGAGCATTGATGATTTAATGACTTCTCTTCCACCATCAGGCCAGGAGGCCATGTACTATATGCTGTAAGACTACCATATCACGTTCACCGGAAGCCAGTAACATCCTTCTTATCATCCTGTCGGAGGTGATTTCAAATGGTGTTGTAACCTCGTAATGAAGAATCTCATCGCTGAAAAACCCAAGAAATTCCATCGATTGGATTGCGGCAGAATCCTGCGATATTCCCTTCATTAGTGATAGATTCTCTTTTAAACCTTTAACCGGCAACCCGGCTCTCTCAGCAACGAATCCGGCATATGTCAATCCCGAATAATCTTTAGGATCATCATCGAGCATTTTCAGACTCTTCATTAAGTCGAGTGTTTCGCACCATCCTTTATATCTGAAAGTTCCCCTGTAAATAGTCATTGCTTCCGGAATACCATAAATATCGATATAGCTTACAGAATCACGGTTCGGATATACTTCGAGTTCTCCGACCCCGGGGAAATTGTAACTGAACCTGTCCTTAAAAAGATCGGGAGGCAGGATCCGGATTTCTTTTCCTTTCTTAAGATACAAAGCGCTGTTCCTGCTTGCAAGTATTACACCTTTAGGACTCCATGAGAACTTGTATTTCAATGGATTATCAGCAGATTCTGGTGCAGGCAACGCTCCGCATAAAGAGTAAAATTCCTCTACCTTGCCGTTTCTGTTATGGATATGATCAATAATCCTCATTGCGGTCATGTGATCAATACCCGGATCAAGTCCAACTTCGTTCAGAAATAATAAACCGGCTTTCCTGACATCTTCATCGAGACTAAGCATCTCAGGCTGTATATATGATGTCGTTACGAGTGGTTTGCCATGTTGCAGACAAATTTTTGCAACATCAGAGTGGTACTTATAGGGAAGAAGACTCACCGTGATGTCGTATTCGCCTACGATCTTTTCAAGCATTGCCGGATCGTCCATCGACCAGTCAAGAGATGAACCCAACGGATTGCCACTGATCATTTCATCGGCCCGGTCCTTCATTGGGGATGCTACCATTAGTTCAATATTGTTTCCCAGCAGGTATTCAACCATCGGTTTAACAACCATTCCTGCTCCTAGTATGAGTACTTTCTTCATATTCATTTATTACAATTCAGCAAGATATAAAATCGGGACGAATGAATATTTAGATTCCCGAAGATTTAGGCATAGGATTTCAGATGTTAGCATATCTCCACGAGTGTCGCCAAGTTGATAAACTTACGTATAGACCCACAGACCCCAAGAGTGACAAGAGAATCAAAATACTCCCTTGGACGGGGTAAATAAATTGATTTTCGGCGAATCTGCGCAAGTTATTCTTTCGGGATCAATAGTAATACTCTAAATATATTTCATTAATACTGCTCCCTATTTATCTTTGTCAGAAAGAAGCTGATCTCGTAAAAACCGTATAATATTATAACCCCGGATGTCTGATTTTCAAAAGTATGCAGAAACACCGCTGATGAAGCAATATTATAACATCAAGACTAAACATCCTGATGCTATTTTGCTTTTCAGAGTTGGTGATTTTTACGAAACTTTTGGTGAGGATGCGATCAGAGCTTCAGAAATACTCGGTATTACACTCACCCGTCGAGCAAACGGATCAGGAACCTTTGTTGAGCTTGCCGGATTTCCATACCATGCCCTCGATACTTATCTTCCGCGTCTGGTAAGGGCCGGACAGCGGGTAGCCATCTGTGAGCAGCTCGAAGATCCAAAGATGACGAAAAAAATCGTCAAAAGAGGGATCATTGAGCTCGTGACACCTGGGGTCTCACTTAATGAAAATGTTTTAAACCACAAAGAGAATAACTTTCTCGCAGCAGTACATATTGATAAAAAAATTGTCGGAGTGGCATTTCTCGATATTTCCACGGGTGAATTCCTGACATCTGAAGGTTCTGTTGAATATGTCGATCAGATGCTTAATAATTTTCAACCGAAAGAGGTACTGTTTGAAAAGGGCAAGAAGGACCTTTTCATTGAGTATTTCGGTCCGAAATTTTATACATTTAAACTTGATGACTGGATCTTTTCTCAGGAGGCGGCCAACGACAGGTTGCTTAAACAATTTGAAACCAGTTCTTTAAAAGGATTCGGCGTACATAATCTCAATTTCGGCATAATTGCTGCCGGGGCAATACTCTATTATCTCGATATCACACAACACGATCAGCTGGGTCACATCACCAATCTTACAAGGATTGAAGAAAACAGGTATGTATGGCTCGACAAGTTCACTATAAAAAATCTTGAATTGTTTCACTCCCCGTACGAAGGAGCGAGAACACTTATCGATGTAATGGATAAGACCATTTCCCCCATGGGCGGAAGACTTTTGAAAAGATGGCTCTCATTGCCCCTGAAAGATATTCTGCCCGTGAATGAAAGACTCGATGTCGTTGAGTACTTTGTGGAGAATATTGTAATAAAAGATGAAATAGCCGGATTGATAAGGCAAATCGGTGATCTTGAACGGCTAATTTCAAAAGTAGCTGTCAGCAGGATAAATCCAAGGGAAGTGGTTCAGCTTAAAAGAGCATTACTGGCAATCGCACCGCTACGCGAAATATGCAACAAAAGCAGTTGCGCACCGCTAATCAAGATTGCAGAACAGCTGAATCCCTGCAAATCCATCGCCGATAAAATTGACAAGACGCTTAATAATGATCCTCCCGTACAGGTCAGCAAAGGGAATGCAATAGCTACCGGAATATCTGAAGAGCTGGACGATCTTCGCAAGATCCTCTATCACGGGAAAGATTATCTTGTAGACCTACAGACGCGTGAGAGCGAACGCACCGGAATAACCTCACTCAAGGTGAGCTTCAATAATGTTTTCGGATACTATATTGAAGTCAGGAATACACACAAAGATAAGGTCCCGCCTGAATGGATCCGGAAACAAACTCTCGTGAGCGCGGAACGTTATATAACTGAGGAACTAAAAGAATATGAAAGCAAGATCCTGGGTGCGGAGGAAAAAATCATTGCTCTCGAGACAAAGTTATTTAACGATCTGGTTCTTGCAATACTTGAATTTATCCCGCCTGTACAGCTTAATTCGACATTAATTGCAAAGCTCGATTGTCTGCAGTCTTTTGCGGTTATTTCCACTGAAAATAACTATACACGACCAATCCTGAATGACTCAATGATTCTCGACATCACGGAGGGAAGGCATCCGGTAATTGAAAAGCAATTACCGGCCGGCGAGACATATGTTCCGAACGATACACTGCTTGATGATCAGGACCAGCAGATAATTATTTTAACCGGACCTAACATGTCGGGAAAATCGGCACTGTTGCGACAAACTGCACTAATAGTACTTATGGCACAGACTGGCTGTTTCGTTCCGGCTAAGGCGGCCAGCATAGGCATGGTTGACAAGATCTTTACAAGAGTAGGTGCTTCCGATAATATTAGTCTGGGCGAATCTACATTCATGGTGGAAATGAATGAGACAGCCAGTATTCTCAATAATCTTTCCGGGCGAAGCCTGGTACTTCTTGATGAAATTGGAAGAGGAACAAGTACTTACGACGGTATTTCAATAGCCTGGGCAATGGTGGAGTATCTTCATGAAAATAAATTCAGGGCAAAAACTTTATTTGCAACGCATTATCATGAGCTGAATGAGATGGAAAATTCATTCGGAAGAGTTAAAAACTATTGCGTTTCAATAAAGGAACTTAATAATAAAGTCATTTTTCTCAGGAAGCTTAAAAGAGGCGGAAGCGAACACAGCTTCGGCATTCATGTCGCCCGGATGGCCGGAATGCCAAGGAGTGTTGTAACAAGGGCTGATGAGATATTAAAGGAACTCGAACAAAGCCACAATAAAAAAGAACTTGCAAAACCAATTGCCGACCTGGCCGGCCATCGTGAAGGAATGCAGCTGAGTATATTTCAACTTGATGATCCGGTTTTGAAACAAATCCGTGATGAGATCCTCGAAATTGATATCGATAATCTGACTCCGGTAGAGGCGTTGAACAAGCTATATAATATCAAGAAAGTGCTTAAGTGATACTGCCATTTCTTATTTTTGTCAACACATAAAAAAATACATTCATGAAAAACCGTAATTATCAGATTGCTTTCATTTTCGTATTTCTTTTTTGCTTTTCATTCCGGGCTGCATCACAGACAGGATCAATAAAGCAGAAGAAGCTTACAAGCTTTGATTTGCAGTCATCGGCACTGATCAACTCAACAGGTGAAGAAATTTCTTCTCCCGATTATAAATCCAAAGTGTATTGGTTCCCTGTGAAGGTGCCATCAACTGTTCTGACAGGATTAGTCGCCAATAAAGTTTATCCCGATCCGTATATGGGACTTAACAACATGGTGATTCCGGATGCTTCCGATGAATTCAATAAGAAATACAACCTTGAGCAGTTCAGTTTTCTTCCTGATGATCCTAATCCCTGGAAGAAACCATACTGGTACCGTACAACATTTAATGTTCCGGCAAGTGATAAGGGAAGATCATTCCAACTGATATTTAAAGGAATAAATTACCGTGCTGCCGTGTGGCTTAATGGTAAGCAAATTGCTGATTCAGCTCAGATGTCAGGTATGTTTGCGGAATATAGTCTTGATATAAGCAAGCAGGTAATTCCGGGTTCCGAAAATGGCCTCGCAGTAAAAATTTATCCTCTGGATTATCCGGGATTGCCGGCTGAGGAACAATTGAAAGCCCTCGGTGATTTCTTCCAGAATGGCGGACCAACAGGTGATATCGGAAAAAATGTGACCATGCTTTGTTCGGTAGGCTGGGACTGGGTTCCTCCGGTAAGAGACAGGAATATGGGCATCTGGCTGCCTGTGTATCTTCGGACCACAGGAAGTATCACAATCACCGACCCTAAGCTTGTTACGTATCTTCCAAAGTTGCCTGATACAACTCTTGCTACTATTTCATTGAACCTTAAATTAAAGAACCGCGACAAGATCAGTGAAACAGGTAAATTAACCGTAACTATTTCACCTGAAAATTTCAAAGGAAATCTTTTACAATTTTCAAAGAATGTATCACTGGTCAAAGATGATCAGGTGATTGATCTTAACGGCGACAATACGAAAGAGCTGAAAATTGCTAATCCGGTTCTCTGGTGGCCCAACGGATACGGAAAACCCAATCTTTACAAAATCCGGATTCAGTATGCCGGCAACTCGGGAATCTCCGACGATACGACTTTCGTTTTTGGAATAAGAACTGTAGGTACGAAAGCTGTTGACGTCAATGGCTCATACCGCCGCGATTTTTATGTTAATGAGAAAAGGGTTCATTTGACCGGAGGGGCATGGGTGCCCGATTTTATGCTTAATCGCGACTCATTGCGATATGATTATGAAATGCATTTATGCAGGAATTCGAATATTAATCTGATAAGGATCTGGGGTGGAGGAGTTACTCCCTGCGACGAGTTCTTTGAGGCAGCTGACAGATACGGATTGATGGTATGGTCAGACTTCTGGATAACGGGTGATACTCAGGGCGAGTTTAAAGGTTCAAACGAATGGCCTTTGGAAGGGAATGTCTTTATTAAAAATGTAAAAAGTACAATTCTCAGGATAAGAAACCACCCGAGTCTTCTTGTATGGACCGGAGGCAACGAAGGACATGCAAGAAAAGAGCTTTACGATGTCATGCGGGAAAGCATTATCACATTGGACGGGACAAGGCCCTATATTCCAAGTTCCTCAGGATTTGCTAAACTTCCGGCCGGGTGGGATGGTGCATGGCCCGACAATAAACCTTCGGGCGTTTACAGCGGTGGTCCTTACACATGGCAGGACCCAAAAGTTTATTATTCAAAAGCAATTGCCGGCAAAGACTGGGTATTCAAAGATGAAACAGGTCTCCCTTCACAGCCGCCTTACAACATAATGTCTAAGATAATCCCGGATCTGGTATGGGATACAAAATTGCCTTTCCCTCTGAACAACACCTGGGGATATCATGACGCTGCCACCGGTAATGGCAGATATGATCTATATATGAAAGAGATGGTAAAAAGATTCGGAGAACCAGTGAGCATGGAAGATTTCAGCAATAAAATGCAATTAATGAATGCGGTAGGTTACCAGGGGATATTTGAAGCTGCGGGACATAAACTAAACGATATCGGCGGGGTAATGCTCTGGAAAGTAAATTCTGCATTTCCAAGTGTGATGTGGCAGGTCTATGACTGGTACCTTATGCCTAACGCAGGGTATTATTTTATGCAGAATGCCTGTGAACCCGTTCATATTCAGTTAAATCCGATTGATTCCAAGGTCCTTGCAATCAACAGAACTTACAAAAAGGTTCATGGATTGACTGCACGTGTGGAAATATTCAGTCTGGATTCCAAATCGTTGTTCCATGAAGAAAAAAACCTTGACATGGATGTAACTGATGTAAAAGAAGTGACTTCCCTGGCCAGTTCTTTAGCCACTACAAATGGAGTCGTTTTCGTTGTGCTGAACTTAAAAAACAGCGTGGGTAAAGTGATCTCACATAATGTTTACTGGATTTCAAATGACAACCAGTTCAAGTCGTTGAGTGAGATGCCTGAGTCAAAAGCAGATGTCAGGATGATAAGCTCGAATAAAGGAATAACTGAATCAACGTGGACCATAAAGATCAGCAACAATTCTGATAAGATTGCCTTTTTTATCAGGCCACAGTTAACAGCCGATGGCGAAGAAGTTCTTCCAAGTTACTGGAGCGGCAGTTATTTTACTCTTGCTCCGTCTGAATCCACCACTGTTAAAGTGAGTTGTCCTGTCAGTAAGCTCACAGGTAAAAAACTGATGATCAGAGTTTCAGGCTTATCGATGGACCCTGTGAATATGAAACTTAATTAGTTTTAGGTTTACCAAGTTTTCTTGTTTTCAAAACCTGAGCGGCAGTTACGGCTGAGGCTTTATTATCCCACGAACTCCTTACATAGGTGAGGATGTCGGCGATCTGCTTATCAGAAAGATAGCTCTGGGGAGGCATAGCCTGATCGTAATCTCTTTCGTTAACTGTAATCGGACCCTCAAGGCCAAAGAGTACTATTCTGATTATTTCAGATGATTCTCCTGTCACCTTTGCGTTTCCCGAAAGAGGAGGGAACATGCCACGCACTCCCTTGCCGTCAGCCTGGTGACATGTCATACAGTATTTTGTGTAAAGTTGGTTCCCTGTTAGTTGTTGAGTCTGGACTAATAAACCAGGATGGATTTTAAACGAAGGGAAAATGAAATAAGAGAGTATGGCCAGACTGGCTACAACAGAAATTCGGATTACTGAGTGTTTCATCTTTTAGCAGTGTAAGTTATTTTCCAGACCCGGCCTTCTTCAGAGTCGGATACATATATTGAGCCGTCGGGTCCCTCGGCAAGTCCCATAGGACGATAGGTAGCGTCATTAGGGCTTTTTATGTTAGCCGTACCTGCAAAACCGTCGGCAAATGTTTCCATCTCTCCCGATGGCATCCCGTTTTCGAATGGAACAAAAGCCACAAAATATCCTTTTTGCTCGGGGGATCTGTTCCACGAGCCATGGAAGGCGATGAATGCTCCGTTTTTGAATCTCTCAGGAAACATTTTGCCTGAATAGAATAACAGATCATTCGGTGCCAGATGTCCGGGGAAAGCCATAATGGGCGCTTTTGCCTTGTCACATCGCCCGATTGCTGTGCCATCACCACCATACTCAGGTGCAAGGACTTTTTGTTTTTTGAACTGATCATAGTAGCAATAGGGCCATCCAAAGGAATCACCATCCTCCACCATAAAAAATTCCTCGGCAGGAAGTTCTGCACCCTGTTGTTCGTTGTACATATCTGGATAGAACTGAGAAAGCTGGTCCCTTCCGTGTTGTACTACATAAAGTTTATTATTTGTGTTATTCCACGCAATCGCGATTGAGTTTCTGATGCCGGAAGCGTAACGATGTCCGTCAGCGACCTGTTGCTGACCGGGCAAATCTGCCTTAAATTTCCATATCCCGGCATGACGCTCGAGCTGAGGACACGGATCTATTCCAGGGGAACCGGGAGTCCTGTCAACTACCTGACAGGCATTTGACGGAGCCCCTACATTTACATACAGATTTCCGCTTCCATCGAGGGCAAATGTTTTATCCTGATGCTGATTCTGCTTCTCAAAACCTGTTGCGATTACAACAGGTTCTCCTGTGGGTACCAACTCATTCCGGGGAAGAGGCACCCTGATAACTTCATTAAAATTGCTGTAATAGAGGAAACCGTTGGAAATATCTATTCCGGTGGTTAGTGTATTGGCAAAATATTTTATGATATCAGCCTTACCGTCACCATTATCATCATGAAGGGCAACAATACCTTTTCCATTATGGAGACTGCGCAAAGCAAGATAAATATCTCCGTTGTTATTTACCACGATATGCCTGCCTGAGCCTAGCTTATCAGCCACAATCTGTGCCGAAAATCCTGTCGGGAGTGTTAGTCCGGCATTATCTGTCTGAATGCCTGTCTTTTCTTTTGTTGACTGACTCCTGATGCAAAAACCTGAAACCAGGCCGCTAAACAGGATCAGTGAAAATAAGCATGACCTCATTGTTTTCATTTTATTCGCCTATTATTAAGTTATGATAAATGAGTTTAACATCCGGGCTGAGGATACTTCCCCCCGAAAACCGAAATTTGGTTTTTATTTCACTTTTTCATAAAGATATTTTCCTGAAGTCTCGACTCCCGACATTTTGTTGATGAATTCCATGGTAAGGATTTTTCCGTCATCACCAAGTTTCCATGTCTCTTTGGCAACCATATCCTCCATGCCATTATTTCCATAAAATGTTGTTGTTGATGTAATGGCTACTGCTCCATCTGAATTCGAACGGGTTGCAGTTGAAGTTCTTGGCATGTCGTAAATTACTATTTTACATGCTTTGCCATCGAGTGAAAGCTTCTCGTCAAAAGGATACTCTTCGCCATTCCCATTCTCGTAAACACGTGTAGTCAGAAGACTGTCGGATTTCAGATTCATGGTTATTTTGTTGAGGAACATCGAATTATCTGTAATTTCAGATTTTTCCCTATTCAGTTTCCATTGACCGGAAAAATCTGCCTTCTGAGAAAATCCATTGAATGCCGGCAGGAAAATAAGCAGAGAAATAATTGCCAGAAATGATTTTGTTTTCATTTTTTAATGTTTAAGATTAGTGAGTAAATAAATATAAATTTAGAAAAAATCATGTCGACATCCTAAATTAAAAATACTTCCTGAATTTATCACCAATCTTGAAATAGGTATACTTGCCGGCATCTTCTCCCTCTATATGTAATTGATCGCCTTTTGTCTCAAATGTGCTATGCTCACCGACTATCCGGGAGAAATATACATGATTGCTTTGGTTGGCTGAATCAGTCATAATCACATGAGCAAGGTTCTTGTCGATATCCGAGATCAGCGACACATTGCATAAGGGGCAATAAAACTCCAGGGTTTCACCCGATTCTATCTCGAATGATTTATGCTTTTGGCTTGAATAATTTCCTATCTGGGGGCTCAATAAAAAAAGACCGGATTGTTTCCTGCCGTTTTTTACTTTGAAAATAATCCTTTCGCCAACCCGTAGGTGTCCATTGCAATCAGGACAAAGAAAATCGTTCATTTTTACCTCCGCTCTCGGGTTAAAACAAAAAAAATGCAGGTTTTGTTGAATGCTGCTCTAAACAATACTTTTAAGATTGCCCCTTCGCAACTATTCGCACAAATTTTTTTTAATTTTTTTTTAAATGGTAGTCTGTTAATCATCAGTAATTTGAGAATCTCCGGGAATAATATCAAAATCAAAATTGATAATTTCATAAATCGTTAGTGTAACAAAAGTGAATGTTCGTCGTTTAAAAATACGTCCTGATCAATCATAACGGATCATTCGTCAAAATAAACTTACGACTATGAGAAAATTACTTATACTGCTATTTCTATGGCCTTACCTGATCGTGTCCGGAACAACATATTATGTCTCGCCAACAGGCAGTGATGCAGCAGCAGGAACGATAACTGCGCCATGGGCTACATGGCATTATGCCTTTAGCAAATTAAACGCCGGGGATATTTTATATGTTCGCGGAGGCACTTATTCTCCTGTGGGAACAGTAAGTGGCGGACCAACTGTAGGCGCAAGGATTTGCTACAAAAACGGAACATCTTCAAGTCCTATTCTTATCAGCGCCTACGGCAGTGAAGTTCCTGTTATGGATTGTTCGAGGATTACACAGGCAGGATGGAAAGTTGGTTTATATGTTGATGGTTGTTCATACATTACTTTTAAAGGATTAACTGTGAGCAGCATGAGCGAGCATGGTGAGACCAAATATCCTGCTGATGGATGGATAGGAGGGGGATCAAAAAATATAACAATGGAACAGTGTTCGGTTACACGTTGTGGATCAGGTTTTATGTGGGGCAGCGGAAATGATTACATCTATTTTACAAATTGTGATTCCTATAACAATGCAGACGTTCTCTTTGGAGCCGGTACAAGCGGCGGACCTGGTGGCTATTGTGATGGTTTTGGAAATCATCAGGTAACGCCGGGTGCTCATATTATCTATTATGGTTGCAGGGCATGGAATAATTCAGATGATGGTTGGGATGGAATGGATTCCAATGGATATATCA
Source organism: uncultured Bacteroidales bacterium (assembly GCA_963792925.1). Taxonomy (GTDB): domain Bacteria; phylum Bacteroidota; class Bacteroidia; order Bacteroidales; family VadinHA17; genus LD21. Next base: position 629,740 of record CAWBYC010000008.1, read on the forward strand.
CATACACCAACTGCTGGGCCATAGATAATGGTAAGACACTTGGAGACTGGACAACAGTATCGGGCGACGGAGACGGGATTAAGATTGGGATTACCCCTGGTGCAAAAGAATCAGGACAGCAGAGAATCCTTAAAAATTGTCTCACTGTGGGCAATAAATTAGGTGGATTTGACGAATCACAGGATAATGCTGCCAATGCTGATGAAGGACTATATAACTGCACCGCATATGGTAATGGACGTTCGGGATTTGGCTTTTATCAGACTAATGGTTCAGGAATTGCCACATTGAAAAATTGTGTAGCCTATAAGAATGATATAGCAGGCGGTTACAGCCAGAATGTAAATCTCAGATCATCCAGCATAGTGACAAACAATAGCTGGCAGATAGCATCAGCCGCTGATAATGATTTTCTATCATTAGTTTCAACTGCTGCAAAAGGACCAAGAAACGCAGATGGAAGTCTGCCTGATATTAGTTTCATGCATCTTGCTTCAGGATCTGATTTAATAGATGTCGGGACAAATGTCGGGCTTCCTTATAATGGCACGGCCCCGGATCTTGGAGCTTTCGAGACACAAGGTGGATCAACAGTTATAATTCCGGTGTATGTGTCCTCTGCAGTTGCAAATGCAACACCATCTCTACTTGAAATGACCTATAATGCAACACTTGTGAATATTGTCCCTTCGGCCTCTTCATTCACAGTGATGGTTAATTCAGTGACACGACCAGTCAATTCGGTAGTAATCTCCGGCACGAAAGTCCAGCTTACTCTTTCCACTCCTGTTGTATCTGGCAACGCAGTTACTGTAGCGTATACAAAACCATCATCAAACCCTCTTCAGACAGGTTCAGGAGGACAAGCGATAACGATAGGTGCTCAGACTGTCACCAATAATGTATCTGCTGTCAGCCCGGTTTATGTGAGTTCTGTAATCCAAAATGCGTCACCTTCACTTCTTGAGATGACATATAATCTGGCTCTTGCAAATATTACCCCTGCTGCCTCATCATTCACGGTAATGGTGAATTCGGTAGCAAGAACCGTTAATTCAGTAGTAATCTCCGGCACGAAAGTCCAGCTTACTCTTTCAACTCCTGTTGTATCTGGAAACGTAGTTACTGTAGCGTATACAAAGCCATCATCAAACCCTCTTCAGACAAGTTGAGGAGGACAAGCGATAACGATAGGTGCTCAGACTGTCACCAATAATGTATCTGCCGTCAGTCCGGTTTATGTGAGTTCTGTAATCCAAAATGCGTCACCTTCGCTTCTTGAGATGACATATAATCTGGCTCTTGCAAATATTACCCCTGCTGCCTCATCATTCACGGTAATGGTGAATTCGGTAGCAAGAACTGTTAATTCAGTAGTAATATCCGGCACGAAAGTTCAGCTTACTCTTTCAACTCCTGTTGTATCAGGAAACGTAGTTACTGTAGCGTACACCAGGCCATCATCAAACCCTCTTCAGACAAGTGGAGGAGGACAAGCGATAACGATAGGTGCTCAGACTGTCACCAATAATGTATCTGCTGTCAGTCCGGTTTATGTGAGTTCTGTAATACAAAATGCGTCACCTTCACTTCTTGAGATGACATATAATCTGGCTCTTGCAAATATTACCCCTGCTGCCTCATCATTCACGGTAATGGTGAATTCGGTAGCAAGAACTGTTAATTCAGTAGTAATATCCGGCACGAAAGTTCAGCTTACTCTTTCAACTCCTGTTGTATCAGGAAACGTAGTTACTGTAGCGTACACCAAGCCATCATCAAACCCTCTTCAGACAAGTGGAGGAGGACAAGCGATAACGATAGGTGCTCAGACTGTCACCAATAATGTATCTGCCGTCAGTCCGGTTTATGTGAGTTCTGTAATCCAAAATGCGTCACCTTCACTTCTTGAGATGACATATAATCCGGCTCTTGCAAATATTACCCCTGCTGCCTCATCATTCACGGTAATGGTGAATTCGGTAGCAAGAACCGTTAATTCAGTAGTAATATCCGGCACGAAAGTTCAGCTTACTCTTTCAACTCCTGTTGTATCAGGAAACGTAGTTACTGTAGCGTACACAAAGCCATCATCAAACCCTCTTCAGACAAGTGGAGGAGGACAAGCAATAACGATTGGTGCTCAGACTGTCACCAATAATGTATCAGCTGTCAGTCCGGTTTATGTGAGTTCTGTAATACAAAACGCGACACCTTCACTTCTTGAGATGACATATAATCTGGCTCTTGCAAATATTACCCCTGCTGCCTCATCATTCACGGTAATGGTGAATTCGGTAGCAAGAACCGTTAATTCAGTAGTAATATCCGGCACGAAGGTTCAGCTTACTCTTTCAACTCCTGTCGTATCAGGAAACGTAGTTACTGTAGCGTACACAAAGCCATCATCAAACCCTCTTCAGACAAGTGGAGGAGGACAAGCAATAACGATTGGTGCTCAGACTGTTACAAATGGCTTGGTTGCGACCGGTGCAATCTATTATGTTTCACCAACCGGAAGTGATGCATCGGCAGGAACAATAACTGCTCCCTGGGCTACGTGGCACTATGCATTCAGCAGACTTGTTGCAGGCGATATCCTATACATAAGAGGGGGGCTCTACACTCCCAATGCGACACTGAGTGGAGGGCCATATGTAGGAGCAAGAATATCTTATAAAAATGGTACAGCATCAAATCCCATACTTATTAGCGCTTATGGAAATGAAGTTCCAATACTCGATGGTTCAAAAATAACCCAGGCAGGATGGAAAGTTGGATTATTTGTAGATGCCTGCAGTTACATTAAGTTTAAAGGTCTGACAGTCCAGAATATACAGGAACGCGGTTATGCCGGGTCACCTGCAGACGGATGGATTGGTGGCGGTTCAAATCATATAACGATGGAACAGTGCACATTAACACATTGTGGTGGCGGATTTTCTTTTGGAGGGACATGCGATTACATATATTTCACAAATTGCGATTCATACAATAATGCCGACCTTCTTTTTGGTACAGGTACATATTGCAATGGCTTCAGTCAGAATGGTGCACATGGAACGCATATATTTTATGAAGGTTGCAGAGCATGGAATAACTCTGACGATGGCTTTCACAACATGGGAGCAGCAGGTTATATTACCTATAATAATTGCTGGGGATTTGAAAACGGACATACTACAGGTGACTGGACAAACATTGTTGGTAATGGCGACGGTTTTAAGCTTGGTCTAACCCCGGCACCGAAAGAAGCAGGAGTGCAGAGGATCTGTAACAATTGCATAGCCTGGAGCAATGATCTTGGAGGTTTTGATGAATCACAGGATAATGGACCGGTTTGTGATATGACATTATTCAATTGCACAGCTTATAATAATAAGAGATCAGGTTTTGGATTTTACAGTACTACCGGAGGTTACGCCGGAGTAGCAACTTTAAAAAATTGTATAGCATACAGGAATGATATAGCTGGCAGTTACAAACAGAATGTGAACTTAAGGTCCAATTCAATATTGTCAAATAACAGCTGGCAGTCTGGAACAGTAACAGATGCAGATTTTATATCACTTGTATCAGCAGCAGCAAAAGGACCCAGAAAGGCCGATGGTAGTTTGCCTGACGTAAGTTTTATGCATCTTGTAAACGGATCGCACTTAATAAATGCAGGGGTATATGTTGGTCTTGCCTTCAATGACAGTGCTCCTGACCTTGGAGCCTTCGAAACGGCGGCTGGCAGCAGAGGTGCAAACAGACATCCCGTAGTTCGTATCTCAAATCCTATAAAAGGAAATGTCTTTGAAGATCTGTCGACCATTACTCTTGATGCGACCGCTTCTGACCCTGATGGCGTTGTTTCAAAGGTTGAGTTTTATAATGGGACAACTAAACTGGTAGAAATGGATGCTGAGCCTTATTCATTTACATGGAAAGATGTTGTAGCAGGAAACTACTCGATAACTGCTGTCGCAACTGACAATATGAATGATACCACAATTTCAGCTCCGATTGAATTCATTGTTGGTACTCCTGTAAAATATGATTTCAATTCTGAAAATGTAAAGTTGTATCCGAATCCGAATAATGGTCATTTCTCTATAGAATTTGTCCATCCGGTTAAGGATGAGAAAAGTGAAATAATCATTTCCGATTTGTCAGGGAGACAGATTTACAGGGGTCCTGTTTTAAGAGAAGAATTATCAAAGGAATTCGACCTTCCCGGCATCAGATCGGGTACCTATGTAATGATGATAAGAGACAAAGAAATACTGGTCACTAAAAAATTTATCAAGAGATAAAAACTGAGGTGGCCCAACAGGCATTAATTTAACAATTATCCTGCCATTTATCCAGAGTCCCTGACAGAGTCACCTGTCGGGGATTTTGGTATTTTATTTCTGCAAATTTCGTATTGATATTGTATTGGATTGATAAATAATTAACTTGCTGAGCAGAAACAGTCCGGGATCATTAATCACATGAATCAGGTAAAGATGAGTATGGATGTTGAAATAAGGCAGGTTAAAACCAGAATGGAGAAGAAAAAGTTCATCTTTCTCCCTGCAAAAATTCATAAGAATAATTCGAACTGGCTTCCTCCGATATATTCCGACGAATGGGAGTTATTTAATGAAAAGAAAAATAAATCCTATCAATATGCCGATACCGTCCTTTACCTGGCTTATAAGGATGGTAAGGTAGCCGGACGTATCATGGGAATAATAAACAAGAGATACAATCAGATTCATAACGAAAACTATGGGCGTTTTTGTTTTATGGAATGTATTGAAGATCAGGCTGTAGTTCATGCTTTAATAGAAACGGTTGAAAATTGGGCAAGGCAGCATGGAATGACAAAACTTGTAGGGCCATTGGCATTTTCCGACAAGGACCCGCAGGGTTTCCAGATTGAAGGATTTGAACATCCTAAATTTATAGTCTGCCCCACGAATGACAGCTATTTGCCGGAAATGATTGCAAGGGAAGGCTATGATAAGGAACGTGATCTGGTCAATTATCTGGCTAAGAAACCTGAAGAAATGCCGGATGTTTATAGAAAGATTTTGTCGAGAGTATCTCAGAACAAAGAATACAGAATAGTTGAATTCAATACCAAAAAAGAGCTGAAGCCATACCTGTTACCGATTCTTGATCTGATGAACCAGACCTTTAATGAGATATATGGGTTCGTCCCCCTGACAGATCCCGAAAAGAGAGAACTGGTCGGAAGATATATTATGATTCTTGACCCGCGATTTATAAAAGTTGTGGAAAATGAAACCGGTCTGATTGGCTTCGCAGGTGGTATTCCGGATATAAGTGAGGGGATAAGAAAAGCAAAAGGAAGATTGTTGCCTTTCGGCATTTTCAGGATTTTGCTTGAATTGAGAAGATCAAAAAAGCTTCTTATGCTGCTGGGGGGAGTTAAAAGTTCTTATAGAGGCAAAGGAATTGATGTCCTGCTGGCCATTAAGATTTTGCAATCATGCATTGACAATGGGATGGAGTGGATTGATCTTCATCTGGTATTGGAAGATAACTATAAGATGAGAGCCGAATGTGAAAGGATTGGCGGAAAAATCATCAAAAGATTCAGGATCTACCAGAAAAACCTGTGAATACAAAGGCAATTCACAGGATAACGAACAAGATTATTCAGCATGGGAGATATTAACTTCGACAAGTTAAATTGATATGATTCCGGGAATTTTTTATAAAAACGGGTTCGAAATAAAGCTGAGCATCTGTCTGTTTATCGTTTGGTTTTCGCTGCAACCATGCGTTTCACAGGGTCTTACCCGTATAAACATATCGGAGATACCGCAAAGGAAAGTAAGGAACTATATCGTATCAAGGAAGATAGATAAGATGGATGACTTTTCTTCAATCCATGCTTCCTGGAAAAAGAATATAGATAAATCACATTTCAATGTAATTGAAAAAACATTTTTTCTCGATTATGATCTTCCTGATGTCTGGGATTTTTACAGGCATGCCAATATTCTGAATATGTGGAATGGAAAATCTGTAAGGTTTGGAGTTATGATTTCAAAAGGTACTAATTCTGTAATAAATTCTTATAATTCTTCTTTTCATGAAATAGATACAGGTGATGTATACTTCCTTAACCTGAAGCTTCTGAAAGGTTTGTTAAATGTCGAAGTTGCATTTGAAATTATTACAATCGATCTCAGGCAGAGAATTATGGAGTTCAGTTATATAGATAATAATAAGTCGCTGGGCAAACAATGCATCCAGTTTTTTGACGATGGACCGGGAAGGACAAAAATCGTTCACCTAAGCTATTTTAAAAGCATCTCATCTGTGAGGGATAAAATATTTTACCCCTATTTCCATAAAAAATTCATCCGTGAGTTTCACAAAAATATGAGCAACCTGATAGAAAAGAAGAGACTCCCGTTTACAATTCTGAAATAAGAATGAGATTGATCAGTGACTTATTCACAGTATCTACCATAAAAACGGTATAAAAATACCCTGTTTGGGCTATTCCCAGATGATTTTACATAAAGTAGTTTTGTAATGCCTTTTCTCAATAAAAGGAGGCATTATATAAATTAAAAATTAAAATCATGAGTGTCAGATCATATGCTTTATGCCCCGTTTCCGATAAAAAAATAAATGAAAACGCGGCTCGTATCAATGGTGTCTTCACTGCAGTATTACTGACAATAGCCGTTTCGGCTCATAGTGTAATCCCAGTGGTTTTTCTTGCGTTTGACTTTTTTCTAAGAGCTTCCCGATATTCCGGTTACAGTCTGGTTGCAATCTCCTCACGCAATATTGTCAGATATCTTGGAATAGATGAAAACATAATTAACGCGGGGCCAAAGATATTTGCAGCCAGAATAGGATTTATCTTTAATATTCTTATCATAATCTCATTTGTATTTAATGCAAGTCTGTCGATAGCGATCCTTTCTTCGATCCTGATTCTTTTTTCATTGCTGGAAGGTGTACTTGGTTTTTGTGTGGCTTGCGAAATATACCCTTTTGTCTACCGGTTGTTTTATAAGAAAAAATTTCAATGAATTCCGGTCTCCGGTTTTCTGATTCTGATAAACAAAATTCCTGAGATAATTGTTAAGATCAAAGATGTGAGGATCATATCGCGAACCTCAGTTGAACAATACCGTAATACTTCCAAGACCATTCCTCAGATCGCCAGGGACAGCCAGGTCAGGAACTGCTATTTATACATGCTCACGCTTCTGAAGAACGACCCGTTTTTTGAAAGTATGAAAACAGAACCTGAATTCGGCAAAATAATAAGTGTGATGGAATCAAAATATGCAAAAGTGCATAATGATGTTGGAAGGTGGCTTGAAAAGCAACAGGATTTCTGATTTTATTTTGCTCTGAGGTATTGTACAGGCCACGATATGTCCACTCCTTCCTCACGTGCAGCATTCAGGGCGAAATACGGATTTCTCAGAAGTTCCCTGGCTAACAGAATGAGATCAGCTTTCCCATCCTGCAGGATCTCCTCAGCATGTGTTGCTGTGGTTATTAACCCGACCGCCCCGGTCAATATTCCGGTTTTTCTCACTTCAGCTGAAAATGGCACCTGATAACCCGGTGTGAGTGATGTTTTTACGTTGTAAACATTACCTCCTGACGAGCAGTCGATGAGGTCAACTCCGATTCCTTTTAAAACATATGCGAGTCTGACGCTGTCTTCAATGGTCCAGCCTCCTTCAGTCCATTCCGATGCAGAGATACGTACAAAAAGAGGGTTTTCAGCCGGCCATTCGGATCTTACGGCATCGATGACTTCAGTTAACAACCGGATACGGTTCTCAAAAGATCCGCCATACTCGTCAGAACGGTTATTACTGAGTGGTGACAGAAATTCGTTAAAAAGATAACCGTGAGCTGAATGAATTTCAATAATATTAAAACCTGCGATCCTGGCACGCCGTGCAGAATCCATGTAATCGGTAATTACCTTATTTATGCCGTCTTTATTCAGGGCTTCCGGGGCCCTGTCTTTATCTTTGAAGGGTATCTGTGAAGGGGCTACCGTTTGCCATCCTCCGTTATTCATATTGAGTTGATTTCCCCCGTCTTTTGGTATCGCGCATGATGCTTTTCTTCCTGCATGAGCGAGTTGAATGCCAGCGACTGCGCCATGCTTATGAATGAAATCAACAATCGCTGAAAGACCATGAATATGCTCATCTTTCCATAACCCGAGATCAGACGGTGTGATCCTTCCTTCGGGAGAAACAGCTGTTGCTTCAGCCATTATTAAACCAGTGCCACCAACAGCCCTTGTGCCCAGATGCACCATATGCCAGTCATTACTGAAACCGTCAACAGATGAATACTGGCACATAGGTGACATCACTATCCTGTTTTTTAAGGTGATGTTTTTTATAGTAAGAGCCGAAAACAGTTTTGACATTATGATTAATTTTTTGCTTAGCTTAAAATTAATATCAATCTTCAAAATGAGTCAGATATCCGGTCAGTTCGTAGCTATTACAGATGCCCCGGAACTCTTCGAGGAGTTCACTGTTGAACGGAACGCCTTTATCTTTTCTCTGCAGCCATATGTCATGTTCTTTTTCACCTGCCGTATAAATCCGATCCTGTCCGGGCATTTTCCTTGAAGCTCTGAGCTCACGAAGAATATCGCCCGTTGTTTTTTTAAAATCATCAGGTTCTGTGAATGCGCTTATGTCCAATACGAGAAAGAAATGCCCCACTGAGTACGGAATTTTCTTTCCATCTTTCATGCCAATCAGCATCTTCATAAATGAACCCTGTTGTAACGCAGCTGACAGTATCTCCACCACAGTTGCATATCCGTAACCCTTATATCCTGCTGTTTCTTCACCCGCACCTCCCAGCGGTGTAAGCGCTGCTTTTCCGGCAATCAGATCTTTAAGAACTTCAGATGAATTGGTCTTGCTCTCTCCATTTTCATCAATTACCAATCCTTCATGCAAATCTTTCCCCTCGCGGGCATAGAGCTCTATCTTGCCTCTTTGAACAATTGAAGTTGCACAGTCGAGCAAAAATGGAAATGGCTCATCACTTGGAATGCCGAATGTCATGGGATTGGTTCCCAGCATATTTTCAACACCGAAAGTAGGAGCGATAGACGGACGAGCGTTTGTACCTGTTATTCCAATCATGTTCTCTTTCACAGCCATCAGCGGATAATAGCCTGCAAAGCCATAATGACTTGAATTTCTCACAGCTACCATCCCCATTCCGTATTTTTTTGCCTTTTCAATAGCCATCTTCATGGCATTGTATGAGATAACATGGCCCATTCCGTTCTGACCATCTATCACGGCTGTTGTCGGCCCTTCTTTAATAATTTTATATGTTGTTACCGGATTTAAGATGCCTTCCCTGATCCGGTCAAGGTATATCGGTTTAAACCTGTTAACTCCATGTGAATCGAATCCGAGTTTATCGGCCTGAAGCAGGACATCACCCACAATCCTGGCATCTGCTTCGGGAATACCTGCCTTTACCATTACATTCACCATGAATTTTTCAAGAATATCAAATGGAATAAATTTTTTCTCCATAGCTTTTTGTAGCGTTTAAATGATAAATAGTTAAAGAATTCTGCGAGTCAAAATTATATTTCATTTAATTCATCTTCAGAGCTTTCTGAATAGCCTGTTCAGCCAGTGGTTCCATCACTTTATATCCGGCCAGGTTTGGATGAACGCCATCGGATGTCAGATCTGCTTTCAGGGCATGCTTCTCATCAGCCATGGGGGTGAAATAATCGAGATAGACACAGTTCTTTGTCTCTGCGTACTTTTTGATCCATACATTGAGATTGACAACTTTCTCAGCTGGTTCAAGGCCCGGACGCCAGGGAAAATCGAATGCAGGCAGTACGGATGAGAGGACAACCTTAATCCCGTTTGCCTGAGCTATTTCAACCATTGATGACAGATTATCCTCAATCATTTCGAGGGTGCTTGGACCTGTGTTTCCTGCGATATCGTTAATACCGGCGAGGATAACCACTACGGAAGCTTTGAGATTAATCACATCGGGCCTGAATCTAACAAGCATCTGAGGAGTAGTCTGCCCGCTAATCCCTCTGTCGATAAAAGAATTCTTTTTGAAGAATGCCGAATCCATTCTAATCCATCCGTCGGTAATGGAATTGCCCATAAAGACAACTCTTTTTGCTCCCTTCTTTGGTATCCCTATTTTCATATTATCTGCGTGATAACGGCTGAAGTTTGCCCAGTCGTTGCGCAGAAGATCTTCCTGAGCTTTTCGGCGGGCAGCTTCCTTTTGTTCATTGGTAAGTTCCGTTCCTGTTTTGTCCTGAGCCACTACCTGAATACATATCAGGGATACGAATAACAACAGACCAGATAAATAAATTGCTTTCTTCATTTTTAAAGTTTTTTTAATGTTAGTTCCGGAAGACCGGATATAATTCCGATAAAATTAATGAAAAGTCATTGCTGTTTGCCGCGGTTGATAAAAAAAGTCAGTTTAGTGGAATTGTCAGTGTATCGTTCAATGCAGTAAAAAGTAATATTGGATTTAAGATTTCTGAATAATTCATTACATTGTGACCATCAGTTAAACGCAATGTATGGCTAATCAGAGGAATCTTGTAAGGGCGCTAGGGTTAGGGTATGTCGTTATATTCGTTGTTGCAAACATCATCGGATCAGGAGTATATAAAAAAATTGCTCCGATGGCTGATGAGCTTCATTCATCGATATGGATACTCCTCGCATGGATTGTCGGCGGTATTATTACCCTCTTTGGGGCATTAAGTAATGCGGAAGTTGCCGGCCTTCTGGCTGATACCGGAGGCGAATTTGTATATTTAAAAAAGATATATAATCGTTTCTTCGCATTCATGTATGGCTGGTCGCTCTTTACAGTTATTCAGACGGCCACAATTTCCTCACTCGCTTATGTCTTTGCACAATCGCTTAATAGCATTATCCATATACCTGCAGTATTCAGCTCACTGCAGCATTTTACCATCGGTGGAATTTTCTTTCCCTTTCAGGATTTCGGAGTCAAACTGACAGCCATTCTGCTTATTCTTATTCTGACGGGTTTGAATATTTCAGGATTGAAGAGCGGAGCAGGTGTCAGTAAGGCGATCATGCTTATGGTATTTCTCGGACTGTTCACAATTGTTGTCTTTGGATTAGCCAGTCTGAAAACTATACCCTCAGGTTTTATGAATGTTAAGGATCTGACAAACGGGACGGTCTCGGTGTCGGCTTTTTACACAGCATTGCTTGCTGCATTCTGGGCTTACCAGGGATGGGTGTCGGTCGGATTTATCGGTGGAGAGGTAAAAGATCCCACAAGAAATATCCCGAAAGGGATTGTCTCAGGTGTATTTATTGTGATATTCATATACCTGCTGGTCAATGTGACGTATCTGGCCCTATTGTCAATTCCGCAACTCGTGAATGTTCATGAATCGGGAAACCAGATTGCTGCCGTTGAGGCGGTAAGAAGTTTCTGGGGGACAGGAGGGGTAATGTTTATCTCGTTGTTAATCCTGGTTACCACGCTTGGATGCACTAATGCCAGCATACTGACTGGTGCCCGTCCCTATTATGCGATGGCCCGCGAAAAACTTTTTTTTCCACGAATCGCAAAGATCAACAATGCCAATGTTCCTTCCAGCTCACTTCTCTGGCAGGGTATCTGGGCTTCGGTACTTGTTCTTTCAGGAACATTCGACCAGCTGACAGATATGATAATTTTTGCAGTTTTTATATTTTACGGAGCAACTACCCTTGGGGTATTTATTTTAAGGCGCAGAATGCCTGACGCACACAGACCATACAAGGTATGGGGATATCCTGTTGTTCCGGCAATCTTCATTTTGTTTTGTGTAGGATTGTTTTTCAATACCATTATAACACGGCCACGGGAAGCTGCGATAGGAATGATCCTGATTCTTTCGGGGATTCCTGTTTATTTTTTGCTGAAGAAATTGAATTCAAGAAGCGATTGAAATGGACATGCCATGGCGTTGCCGTTTTCACGTTGGCGGATGCCGCCTTTTACTGAACCACTGCCTTACAGAGCGCATTTTTTCAAGTTGACTTGAAGGTGCATGACGTTTGCAAGTTGCTCTTTCCGCGTTGTTTTCCGGGGCTCCCCACCGGATTTCAATTCCATCATTAGGATTATAGGCCATTTCCAGCGCATCCCTTCTTTTAAGGATCTCCCCCAGGGAAAGTTTCTGAGTCGATCCGTCAGAGCGGCTGTAACTAATGGAAAGATCAGAAACTTTTTTGTCGAGAATCGATTGAAGCTTCTTCTTTATCTCTTCCGGAGAGCGCCGTTCTGAAATTTTAAATTCGCCGGGTGAGCGCGATACCAAATCAGGGAATTCCATGATGGCATCAATTGCGATTAACAGCCTAAGATCGCGGTTTGGAGTCGAAAAGTCTTCCCACTTGCCTCCTGCCTGAAAAATTCCGGCGGCAGTTGACGGCATTGGAATTACCGTACCGGGATGAGTTTTGAAATATGCCTCTCCGTTAGCAACAGAGGTGACCCGTACGAGCAACTGTTCATGGAGTGCCTGTATAAGATCCAGCAATGCCGATTCAGCATCAAGGGGTTCAGGATTGATTATGCGTTCCATGGTATGATAGAATACTTCGCTGTTCATCTTCCGCTGCTGAAGGGAAAAAGGCGCATATCCGGATTTGGCAGACAACTCTTTGTTTTTCATTAGATGAGGTACTCCTTTTGAGAAGAGAATGGGACGAAAAACCTTAAACCCCGGTTCTCCAATGACACCAGAGGTGTTAAAGAGGAAATTCCCTTTCCAGAATCTTTTAATGCCTACTGTTCCGTCGGGTTGGGCATCCACCGAAAGAAGGATGCCCGGATGATTATCAGTCTGTGGTACACTTCCGATAAGTATCAGAGTATGACCGTACGGGTCAGCAAATACGGTACCCGGACGCAGTGCGCTTCGTTCAAGGGCGATGGGATAGTAGTCGGAGTTTTCATCATCAAGGGCTGTACGGGCTGTTGCCGACTGAACGCCATTCATAACGCTTCTGAGAAAAGAATTGAATGCAAGTACAGGATTGCTTTTCGAGGTTGAAGTTTCATTTGTGACCCATTGACCGGCTTTGGGCTTTTTAACCAGGCTGCCTCTCTCGCAGATATGGTAACCAAAGGGAAGACCAATTTTCCATGCAAAATATGCCCTGAGATAAAAAGGGTTATCTGCACAATCGGGTTGCATTATTACATTTATTTTTCCATCGGCATCATCTTCTCCCAATGAAAGATAATTGTACAGAAAATTCTGATCCTTATCCTGTGTAACCTCATGAAGAGCTTTCCAGGAAGTTTGTTCATCACGTCCCTTAAATAGCGCATTTATCCATGCAGAGTATACATCTTCCATTTCGCTGTCCCAGCCGCGGAGTGTCTTCCAGACAACCGCTGTTTTCGGGATGATATTTCCTGAGGAAATTGTAAAATCCAGATTTACAATGCTCTTTTTATTCTTAATTAATGTGACTTTATATTTTCCTGGTGGCATGCCTTTAAATTCATCTATCCTCCAATAAGGTTGTTCATCCCCGGTTTTGCTTTTCACTGATTCAGAATCGCCGGAAGGACCGGTAACAGTAATCTCCGCTTTATGAAGGCTTGTTCTGCTTGTTGCCAAAATTCGAAATGGCTTACCGGGAGATGGATTTTTAGGCAAAACAAGCAAGGTCACGGGAAGGTCTGCATCAGAAATCGTAACTGTTGTGCGGTTATTCTCATTGTCACCCGACAAGCTTCCATTATTACACGCCAAGCAGTTTAATAATAAGAATATAGTTGTAAGAATGAACTTCAGACTCATAATTATTCAGGAATTGCTTTTTATGAATAATAATTTTTTAAAGATAGCTGAAATCATAGTAAATAATGGGCTTGATTTGATATGACATTAATAAGATCTCATCTGACGGGGATAATATACATAAATTCTGATTTTAAGGAACAATCAGCCAATCAGATATATAGAGATGAGGAAAATGCTGAATACCGGGCGAACCCGGATTGAACATTGCTTATATTGAACGAATCCGCCACCGACACTTTTCGAAAGCCATGGATATAAGGTGGTTTAATGGATTTCTCGAAAAGATCTGTAAATTTGGTACATGAACCCTTCTATACACATAGATCTTTTCTCAGTAGTTATTTTTCTGGGAATTTTTCTTGGACTGATCCTTTCCGGTTTCTTCATATTTAAGACTTCAACGAACATTAAAGCGAACAGATATCAGGGTCTTCTGCTATTATCGCTTTCTCTTATCTTCCTTGAACAGGTATTGAATTTTACGGGGCTTATTTTGAGTGTTCTCCCTTTAACTTTTACAACAGCATGGTTAAATTTTTTAATCGGACCATTCCTTTATCTTTATGTTACAAACAGCCTTGACCAGGCAGGTTCAAAAAAAGAATGGATCAATTTTATTTTGCCTGGGTTATATTTTATATACCTGGGCTTCAATTTAATTCAGCCTGTTGATTTCAAGTATAATGCCTACGTTCAGGGATCCCACCTCAATCTTCCGCTACACGAAGTACATTCATTTATTTCCAATGATCCTCTCAGAATAAACAAATATCTCGATTTGGTTTTAGGGGCTCAGATCCTCTTTTATATTGTTCTTGCAATGAGGAAACTGATGAAGAGGGCAGCTGCTTCAGGTGCTTCTATATTCAATACCACTGATGAGGTGATACGGTCAGTAAGGGACGTGATTTTTCACATGTCAGTAATCATTGTGATCTTTATTGTAGTAAAAACCACATTGCAAGGAAATGCCGGCAATTATTTTATTGGTCTGTATGTGGCCTTGTTTACTTTCATAACCACCATAAGGGTTATGAATGATTCAACATATTTTGAACAGACACCCTCTTTCCTCGACATTTCAATGGGGAAATACCGAAAATCATCCTTAACGGAGGATGGGAAACAAAAAATCCTCAAAAGTATCATTGATGAGTTTGAAAAGCGGCAATATTATGCAGAAAACCTTGGATCGCTTTCAGATCTTGCAAAAAAGATAGGAGAGAGCCCTCACCATGTTTCCCAGGTATTAAATGAAAAGCTCCATAAAAGCTTTTTTGAGCTTCTTGCCTCATACAGGGTGGAGAAAGCAAAAAAGATTTTACGTGAGGATACCGGAAATAAGCTAATCATAGAAGAGATATCGGAAATGGTCGGATACAATTCAAAAACTGCCTTTAATAATTCATTCAAGAAGCTGACCGGCAAAACACCGTCGGAATACCGTAAGTCTGTAAATTCCTGATAATCATTCAGGAGGGACTAAGAAGGAAAGGGCTCATCGGTTTCCACTGTCTTTTCCAGATAACAGGTATCAGGATTTTCTTTACGATCCAGGGGAATGACATCATAAAGTCCTCCCTGTCCTTCCCTTCAAGGTTAAATATTAAGAAAGGTAAGGTCGTATTTCCCGGACCAGTGTTTTTCTGACCATGTTGTGCGAGCTTCTCTATCAAAACAAACTGATCTTTAATTCCAATTGCGGGCTGTACCTTTTCCGATGTGAAATTTTCCTCTTCGGTTTTAATATGGGGTACCCACAGTTTATCAAATTCCAGGAGCACGTCACGAAGCTTGCCAACCTTATCTGAAGATATCTGCAAAAGATTATGATCGAACATTTCCAGGATGCCGGCCATCATGTTGTGGTCTTCCCTGAGACGGTCATAAGGGGCTTCTATTTTGTCTTTGAAATAAGGAAAGGCAATTTCATCTTCGCTCAGATGATGTGCGTGAGTAACCAGCTTAAGTGAAGACAGATACATTGAAAAGCCGGCAACTTCTCCTTCCGGTATTCCCCCATTCACAATGTACTCATCACATTTCCTGATTGAAACGCTGAGACCCCGGGAGATAATTTTGTGGATCCTGAAAAGACCCTCTACTATTGGACTTGTATCAGTCATAATTCTTCCTCCTTATTATTATGTTTGTTTTGAAATTCTCAACATATTCAGATTTCTTGTGCAATTTATTTTATATTTTGTTAAGCGGGATTAAGAATAGATTAGTTTTGGATTAAATTGTTTTCCTGTATTGAATAGTCCCGGGGTCATGCTTCATTTCAATTTATTTATCTTTACTGCCATATAATAAGGATGTCAAATTCTACTCAGTTAGCAGGACGAAAGCGAATCAGGTTGGCCGTTGCCCTGGTTTATTTCAGCATGGGGCTTTGCTTTTCCACATGGGCCAGCAGAATCCCTGATATAAAAGCTGCGCTTCATCTGAATGATGGCATGCTTGGCAGTATTCTGTTTGCTCTTCCGGTAGGACAATTTCTCATGATGCCTTTTTCGGGAAAACTGGTAACTCATTTTGGAAGCAGAAAGGTAATACTGGTGGCACTTCCTCTTTACACAATTTGTCTGAGTAATATAGGCCTTGTTAAGCAGGGATGGCAGCTGGCTGTTGCTCTGTTTTTATTCGGACTGGCGGGTAATCTGTGCAATATTTCAATAAACACTCAGGGAGTGACTACCGAAAAATTATACGATCGTCCGATTATGGCCTCTTTTCACGGAGGATGGAGCCTGGCAGGATTTACCGGAGCGCTCATCGGCTTGCTGATGATTAATCTGAAAGTTCCGCCATACTGGCATTTTATATCAGTCATTCTCATTGTATGGTTATTAGTTTGGATTAACCAACCGTTCCTTGTTAAGGGCAAAACAGGTGTGCTTAAAGATGAACCTAAAAGAAAATTCTTTTCAAAACCCGACGGTGTCCTTCTACAACTTGGAGTCATCGGGTTCTGCAGTATGGCAAGTGAAGGAGCTATGTTTGACTGGAGCGGAGTTTATTTCAAAGATGTTGTTAAAGCTCCTTCATCACTGGTGATACTCGGGTATACTTCATTCATGATAATGATGGCGACAGGTCGTTTTATTGCTGATTACATGATTTCAAAAATCGGGAGGCAAAAGCTTCTCCAGATCTGCGGGATAATGATCTCTTCAGGATTATTTATCTCAGTGTTGTTCCCATATCTTATCACCTGCACAATTGCTTTTATGCTGGTCGGGTTAGGTGTGTCGAGCATCGTCCCCACAGTTTACAGTGCGGCAGGCCGGCATACGAAAGTGCCAGCGGGAATTGCCCTCGCAACTGTTTCGAGCGTAAGCTTTCTTGGGTTTTTAATGGGTCCTCCGCTGATTGGACATATCGCACAGCTGGCAGGTTTGCGTTATTCTTTCGCAGTTATCGGAATTTTTGGTGTAGGAATATCACTGTTGGTGTCGCGGATAAAAGCTTTGCAGGACACCCAGCCCGTTGAATTGGAACACGAGGTTACCTCTGAAGTGTTGACTCCACTCTAGGAATCATTTTGAACTCTTGAATCAGAAGACATTTTCCTCACCCTGAATTTTTCATTCATGCTGCCTGTCCTGTAACCTTCAAGATCAATTGTTACATAGGCATACCCAAGGTTTTTAAGAATATTAACAATTTCAGCCCTGTTGTCTAAAGCCAGTTCCATATCCTCAGGCAAAATCTCAAGTCTGGCTACTGTATCGTGTACTCTTATCCTGAGTTGCCTGAAATGAAATTTTCCAAGCTGTAGCTCAGCCTTTTCTACTCTGCTGAGGTTTTCTTTCATTAATGCAGTACCATACGGAAATCTTGTAGATAAACATGGGTTTGGCGCTTTATCCCAGGTCGACAGACCCATCTCCTTTGACCAGGATCGTATTTCAGATTTAGTTATGCCTGCTTCGAGGAGAGGACTTCGGATCTTAAGCTTTCCGGCAGCGCTTATTCCGGGCCGGAAATCCTGTTTGTCATCGAGATTGATGCCATCTATAACCTGGCTAAGCTTATATTCATCCGCTATTTTAATGAATTCGGAGTACAATGAAAGTTTGCAATGGAAACATCTGTCGGGACTGTTTTTAACAAACTCTTTATTGTTCAGTTCGTTTGTTCTTACCATAAGGTGTTTTGCCCCAATCTCAGCAGCAATTGTTTTTGCGCCTTCTGTTTCTGCCATAGAGTATATCTCTGAGCAGGCAGTAACAGCCACAACATTTTCTCCCAGCATTTCATGAGCTACTTTTAGGAGGAAACTGCTGTCTGTTCCTCCGGAATGGGCCACAAGAACGCTTTGCATGTCCTTTAATATCTGCTTCAGGTTATCCAGTTTTTCTGTTGACATTCCTTCGATTTATATAGAAGGCAACAACATATTTTTCATTTTGTTCTAAGCTGGGTGCTCGGTGCTGGGTGCTGGCACCTAGCATCTAGCACCTAGCACCTAGTTGTCTTTTTCAACTAATCGTACATGCTTTTCCGGTCTTCCATCCCTGGGTCGGAAAGTGTAAGAATATTTAATCATGATTGCCCGGCCGTTATAAACCTGGAAGATGTGGGACTTCACGGTTCAGATTGGTATTCCTCCCTTCATTAAATTGGGAGTATCCGTCGTTACTTTGTTGGAATCTATCGACAATTTTTTACATTTAACTTAATAGATGTTAGCTTTATTAGTTAGTTTGGTAATGTATTATTAATAACTCGCATGAAGAAGATCTTAAATTTCCGTTTGTTGAAAGAGCTAATTCTTTCTTCCGTTTTTGTTTTAGTGGTCGGGGTTAATTACGCAGGGAAACCTCTAAAGCCGGAAACCCGTTACGAATGGAAGGTCACCGTATGGAATCAGAAAGGCAATGCATCTGAAGCATCTTCTTCATTCGAGACCGGATTGATGAATCCTGACCCGGACCTGAGTGCCTGGAGCGGAGCAAGATGGATTGGCGGGGGATCAGATGACCTTGTCTTTTTTTCACATTACCCGACGAAGTCAAAATCAATTTACTTCCGCGAAGCGGAACGGGGTAAATAAATTGATTTTCGAGCGACGACGAACAGAGTTATTAATCTTGAAGTTCCTATTTTTTATTGGCGAGGGACTTTGTGGTAAAAAAAAATATGGTTTTGATCCTGGTTTTGCGCTGGCAGCAGCTTTTTATTTGAGGGAATGATTTATTGTTAATATTGCGTAAATTTTACGGAATGCTGAGAAATATACTATTTTTGTATGAATAATATTTCTGTTTTGTTGAGAAACTTAATATTTCCTGATTATAAAAATTAAATAGTCTTTTAAACTTTTATGCGTATGAAAAATTTTTTTTGTTTTTGTTTAATGGCAGTCATGGGGCTGTTCATTACTTCTTCGTCTCTTTCAGGAGCCTCCGTTCAAAAGAAGCATATGGGGGTGCAGGTTTATTCTGTGAAGGGCTTTGAAACCGATGTTAAAGGCTCACTCAAGACTCTTGCAGATGAGGGATATGTAGAGTTGGAGATTGCTAATTATGATGCCGCAACCGGATTAGTGGCCGGTATGAAACCTGCCGAGTTCGCTGCTCTTGTAAAAACATATGGACTGAACGTTCTTTCAAGCCATGCGCGAGCAAAAGTAGATACCAAAGATGAGGCAGGTACCCTTGCTGCCTGGGGTAAAGTATTTGATGATCATAAATTAATGGGATGCAAATATGTAATTCTTCCCATGAATATCTGGGCAGGCACAGTAGAAGGACTAAAAGCTGAGTGTGCTCTGTTGAATAAAATTGGTGATGAAGCCAATAAGAGAGGAATCAAATTCGGTTACCACAACCACAATATCGAGTTTGCCAAAGTTGCTAAAACTGACCAGTATTATGAAGATTTTCTTATTAATAACACCGATCCGGAGAAAGTAATATTTGAAATGGATGTGTATTGGACTACAGTAGGTGGTCAGGATCCTGTTGCTTATCTGAAAAAATATCCGAACCGCATACAGATGTTACATATCAAAGATGAATATGTTGTTGGAGCTACCGGTAAACTTAATTACAAAGACATTTTCACACAGTTCTACAAAAACGGTTATAACAATTGGTTTGTAGAGATGGAAGATAATATGACTCCTGAGCAGAGAGTACAGTCAATGAAAATGATGGAAGCCATGAAGCAGGTTCAGGAAGAAGGTGGCAGTATGCAGGATGTAATGGCTAAAATGATGCCAAAACCAGAGCCTTCAAAAGACGGCAAACCTGCCCAGCAAGCACCTCCTCCGGGATTCGGTCCTCAGGATCCAAAAGTAGTTGCTCAAAAGCTTAAGGAATCTCTTGACGGTCTTAAAGAGAGTGCAGACTATCTTTTGAAATCGGATTTCGTAAAATAAAAAATACACATAAATCAGCATAGGTCACAAAGTGAATATAACTTTGTGACCTTTTTTAGTGCCTGGCTTTCTCTTTTCCCCCTGGTTTTTACCCCTAAATCCCCCAAGGGGACTTTAGTTTTGTTGAAACTTCCAAGCTACTCTTATATTCCTGGTTCTTTTCTCAATTAGCTTAGGAATAAAACGAAATGCAAGGTTACATGAAAACCAAAAGTCCCCCCTGGGGGATTTAGGGGTGGAATCAGGGGAAGTAAAAATCCCTAAAGGTCCCGTTATCCCAAAAGTCACATTTAGGGATTTAGGGGTTATCCGGAATAAAATCCATAGATATTGAATTCATGCAATACCTTTTACCGGTCGGTGGCGGGCCATCATCGAAAATATGTCCTAAATGACTGCCGCACCTGCCGCAGAGGACTTCAGTCCTTTCCATTCCAAGCGAAGAATCGCGTTTGAAGATGGTACTTTTACTGTCTTCCTGTTCAAAAAAACTCGGCCAGCCGCATGTACTTGCAAATTTTGCTTCTGACCTGAATAAGGTCCTGCCGCAGGCTGCGCAGTAATAAGTCCCCTTTAAGTCTGCATTCCAGTATTTGCCTGTAAAAGCTCTTTCAGTGGCTGCATGCCGCGCTGTTTCATATAGATCAGGCGATAGTATTTTCTTCCACTCTGCATCAGTAAGATTCAGCCTGGAAGTATCTGTATGAGAATAGTAAGGATTCTCAGGTTTGATGGCTGTTGTGCTCATTTTCCGTTCTGATTGATTTAGATTTGCGTTTTTTTGTCCGCAGGCATTGATACTTATTGTAATAGCCAGAGATAATATAATTACAATTTTAGGTATAACTGATTCTTCTGATTTCATAACGATATTCTCCGGATTAATTTGTTTTTTTCAACCTGTCTTTAAAAACCTTTTCAAATTTTTCCAGTTTCGGCTGAATAACCATTCTGCAGTATGGCTCCTCTTTATTGAGGTTATAATAATCCTGATGGTAGTCTTCAGCTTTATAAAAATTTGTGTATGGAACAACCTGGGTGACAATTGGTTGCGAATATGCTTTCGCCTTGTTCAGGTCATCAATAATATTTTTTGCGATTTTCTCCTGTTTTTCATTCCTGAAAAAAATTACTGACCTGTATTGAGTTCCAACATCAGCTCCCTGCCTGTTTAGTGTTGTCGGATCATGAACTGTAAAAAAAACTTTCAGGATCTCTTCTACTGATGTCTTTGCAGTGTCAAAAGTTATCTGCACCGCTTCGGCATGACCTGTTAAACCTGTACATACTTCCCTGTAGGATGGATTTTTTACCTTGCCTCCGGAATATCCGGAAACGACGCTTTTTACACCATCAAGCATTTGATATACAGCTTCCACGCACCAGAAGCATCCTCCGGCGAGAGTAATGGTATCGGTTGATGATCTGGCGTCTGTATCGATGGATTCAGAGTTAACTGAAACTATATTATTTTCATTTTCCATATGCGTCTCTTTATTAGTAGCTTCCCCGCAAGCGTTGAGGATCAGTGCGAAACATGCAAATAGCTGTAAGGAAAACCAATATTTCTTTTTGATTGTCATTTTTCCCCTTGTTAACCTAATAAAACAAGAATGTATCACTAATGTTTTAAATCTCCGGAACATTCCGGGGTTTCTGGATGTTAATTGTTGCGTAGAAATAAACATAGAGAATATGAAAGATCTGATACTTATCGGAGCGAGTGGATTTGTTGGCTCGGCTGTAATGAGTGAAGCACTCGATCGTGGCCATAAAGTCAGAGCTGTTGTGAAGCATCCTGAAAAGATTACAACAGTGCATAAAAACCTGGTTGTAAACAAAGCGGATGTATCGATAGATGGTACTTTAACAATTCTGAGTAAAGGTGCAGACGCTATTATAAGCGCCTATAATCCGGGTTGGCAAAATCCCAGGATAGCTGAGGAGACTACCTCCGTCTACAGAACTATAATAAGAGATGTGGCAACGTCAGGAGTAAAACGTTTTCTGGTAGTAGGAGGGGCAGGGTCACTTTTTATTTCATCAGGGAAAAGACTTATGGATGCCGGAATTATTCCTGAATCGTATCTTCCAGCCGTAAGAGCCCTGGCAAATATATATCTGGTTGATCTGATGGCTGAAAAAGATATCGACTGGGTATTTTTCTCTCCTGCCGGAAGTCTTGAGCCCGGCGTGAGGACAGGGAAGTTCCGGCTCGGTAAAGATGAGCTTATTGTTGATGTAAAGGGTGAGAGCAGGATCTCAGTTGCAGATTATGCTATTGCCATGATCGATGAACTTGAAAATCCTGCGCATCACCGGGAACGGTTTACAATAGGTTATTAATGCCGGATTCAGTCGAAAGTACCTGTTTTTACTCCACCTGATCTTTTATAATTTGCAATGATGACACCTAGTGGTGAAGATTTACATTCTGTGAGTTCGAAAACCACCAGTGAAATTCCCATCTTCAAACAGTTTTTTCCCTGAGCCGAGAATTACCGGAAAAATTTTCAGCCATAGCTCATCGACCAGGTCATTTTTTAGTAGTGTCTGAATCAGGTTTCCGCTTCCATGAACCTGTAATTCAGGACCATCCATCTCTTTAAGTTTGCTTATTTCTTCTGGGACATTGCTTTTGATTATAACAGAATTTCTCCATTCAGCTTTCTTCAAAGAACCCGATACCACATATTTTTTGGTTTTATTAAACGGGGCTGCTATCGGATTTTTTTCTTCATCGGCAGTTGGCCAGTATGATGCAAATATTTTATAGGTTTTTCTTCCGAGCAACAGCTCAAATTCGTGACCGAGCTGATCCGCCATTACTTTTCCGGCAAATTCATCAAAGAATGGGAAAGTCCATCCTCCATATTTGAAACCGTTTGACATATCTTCCTCGGGCCCACCGGGTGCCTGCATCACTCCGTCGAGTGAGATAAAGGATAAAATAACGAGTTTTCTCATAGTCTGTTTTTTAGTTGTGTACAAGAAATCATTTTTTTGTTAAACAAATTATGGGGCTAAAATGTGCGATGGATAATAGAATTCAACTTAAAAAACCGAATGAACTTTCATTCGGTTTTTTACTAACAGTTCTTTTGCATATTCTTTTTTTAATTTTTGTCAGGAAAAGATTACTTTCATATTTAATTATTATTAATCGAGGTATGAAAAAGCTCTTGTTATTGTGCCTGGTCGTTTTGTTAAACTTCTCCTTCACCCCGGAGAAAGAAAAGACATTCTGTAATCCAATGAACCTGAATTACCGTTTTCAGACTTCAAACCGTTTATCCTACAGGGAAGCAGCAGACCCGGTAATTACCATGTATAAAGGGAAATATTTTCTCTATGCTTCACATAGTGGAGGATACTGGTTTTCCGATGATATGCAGAACTGGAAATTCATATCGATAAAAAGCCTTCCAATAGAGGATTATGCCCCCGATGTAATCACCATTAACGATACTACTTATTACATAGGTTCCTCCGCGGTTAAAAACATTATATATTATACCACCAACCCATTTGAAGATAAATGGAAACCAATGGAAAAATCCTTGCCATTTCCTGTATGGGATCCTCATTTCTTTAGGGATGATGATGGTAAGGTATTCATGTATTGGGGATGTTCGGATCAGGAATCACAACCTATCAGGGTAGTACAACTTGACCCAAAAATGCAGCCTGTTACCGAACCTAAAGCCGTTATCACTCACAATCCAAAATTGTATGGATGGGAGAATCCCGGGGAACTTAATGAAATTGCAAAAAATGGTTACAACGAAGGTTCATGGATGAATAAATATAAGGGTAGGTATTACCTGCAATATGCATCACCCGGGACGGAATTTAAAACTTATGCGGATGGGGTATATAAATCAGATTCACCTATGGGGCCATTTGTATATGAAAAGACAAGTCCTTTTTCGTATAAGCCCGGTGGATTTATTGCCGGGGCAGGTCATAGTTCAACATTCCTGGATAAATACGGAAATTACTGGCATATTTCCAGCATGAGCATAAGTATACGCCACATGTTTGAAAGACGCCTGGGTTTATTCCCCGCCTGTTTCGATAAAGATGGTGTATTAAGAACCTTTACGGCGTTTGGTGATTACCCCACTAAAATGCCTGACCATAGGATCGATTTCGAAAAAGAAAGCCTGTTCAAAGGCTGGATGTTACTGTCGTATAATAAGAAAGCAATGGCTTCTTCATCTATGGATAACTATCAGGTAAAGAATGCTTTTGATGAGAATATAAGAACCTGGTGGTCGGCTGTCAGCGGTAATCCCGGCGAATGGTTGAATGTGGAATTGGATGATAACGTAACGGTAAATGCTATCCAGATCAATTTTGCCGATAATGATGCAAATCTTAAACCCGATAGCAAAAACCTGCAGTATTGTTACCGGATACTGGCTTCCAATGATCAGAAGACATGGAAGGTTATAGTTGATAAAAGCAGCAACACAATTGATGCATGCCATGATTACATCGAGCTGGATATTCCTTTAAAAGCAAAATATATTAAAATTGAAAATGTCAGAGTCCCCGATGGGAAATTTTCAATTTATGATTTCAGAATTTTCGGGAAGAAAAAAGGCAACACCCCTGTCGAGCCTTCAGACTTCAGCGTAAAACGTGATGCTTCTGACACCCGGAGAGCCACTGTAAAATGGACGAAAGATAAAACGGCAACCGGATATGTTGTAAACTATGGGCCAGATGTGAATAAGCTGTATGCATCTTATATGGTTTATGACACTGACTCTGTAAAGCTGACTGGCCTTAATAAGGATGACGTCTATTATTTCAGCATTGACTCTTTTAATGAATCCGGTATCACCAAAGGCATCAGGAAAATATCTCAATAATAAAAAAATCAGCCATGAAATTAAAAACTTTGGTATTCATGTTCTTAAGCCTGGCTGTCCTATCTACTGTTTCAGCTCAGCAAACATTGAAACACAGACTCATTGTCCTTTCTGATATTGAGGCCGACCCTGACGATTCTCAAACATTGATACGTTTATTATTATATTCCAATCAGATTGATATTGAAGGGCTCATAGCCACTACATCGGTTCACCAGAAAACACGCGTTGCACCTGAAACAATCAGAAAGATCATTGACGGATACAATAAAGTACAGCCAAATCTTCTTAAACATGAACCAGGATATCCAAGCGCTCAAGCATTACTTGCTTTGGTTAAAAATGGACTTCCTCTCTATGGGATGGAAGGAGTAGGCAGGGGAAAAGATTCGGAGGGATCGGAATGGATAATCAAAGTACTTGAAAAAGACGACAACAGACCTGTCTGGGTATCCGTCTGGGGAGGATCGAATTGTCTTGCACAAGCACTTTTGAAAATTAAAGACTCGAAATCTGCTGATGAGGCAAAGAGACTCATTGCAAAGCTCAGGGTTTACACTATTTCTGATCAGGATGATACAGGCTACTGGATAAGGAAGAACTTTCCCGATCTGTTTTATATTGTAAGCCCTGGGAATTACGGAACCTCAACATGGGTTGCCATAAATCGTGTTGTAAAAGGTGCCAATAATGAAGTGATAAGCAACCCATGGCTTGCAGAAAACATTCAGCAGGGACATGGTCCTCTTGGTTCGCTCTATCCTGATGTTGCCTATGGTATGGAAGGCGATACCCCTTCCTGGCTGATGCTTATACCAAACGGACTGAATGATAATGCTGTTCCCAATTATGGAAGCTGGGGTGGAAGATATGAACTGTACCAACCTGAACCTGTTAAAACTCCTGTTCCTCCAATATTTACCGGAGGCGGGCCTTATGAGCCTGAATCCAGACCAATCTGGAGCAATGCTAATGACAATTACACACCCACACTTCCAAATAAGTTCGGCAAAACAATCCAAAGGGATACTGCAACCTATGACGACAATCAGGTCACTTTATGGCGATGGAGAGAGGATTTTCAGAACGATTTTGCAGCCCGTATGGATTGGTGCACACTAGCTTTCGAAAAAGCTAACCATCCTCCCGTTGCAAGGGTTAATCAACCAGAACAAATTACCGTAAAATCGGGAGATATATTTAAACTTGATGCAGATGGTTCTTCTGATCCTGACGGTGATAATTTAAGCTATTTCTGGTTTCAGTATCCCGAGGCTGGTACATATAAAGGCAATGTGAATTTTGGAATGTTATCTGAGAACCTTTACAATGTTCACACAATAAAAGCCCCTGAAGTGGCCAGTTCTAAGACAATCCATTTTATTTTAAGGGTTACAGACAAAGGAAAGCCCCCGTTGTCACGATATAAGAGAGTGATAGTTACCGTTGTGCCCTGATTTTCAGGCTAGTTTCTTCCTTGCCTTCTCCAACGGAGTCCCCCCTAAAGAGTAATTTCCTAGCTTGAGGCATATTTAGGTTCTAATAAATTGGTAACCAATAAATTATGTTTGTCTTTCGATTGTAGTCCGGGGATGTAAACTGTACAGTATTCCCTGGTTTTCACCCCTAAATCCCCCAGGGGGGACTTTAAGATCTCCCTAAACCTTAATATTGTCTCGTTCCTTGGCTTTACCCCTAAATCCCCCGGGGGGGACTTTAAGATCTTCCTAAACCTTAATATTGTCTCGTTCCTTGGCTTTACCCCTAAATCCCCCGGGGGGGACTTTAAACATTCATAATGGCTTTGGCTTTGCTCCAAAATAGGGTGTAAAAAACTAAGGAATGAAACTGAATATAATGTTTACTTAAAGCTCAAGTCCCCTTAGGGGATTTAGGGGTACAATTTAGTCAGTAAAACATCTGCAAGCAGCCCTGCAAGGAAAAGAATGCTGAACCTGCGGTTATACACAAAAGCAATGCTAGCAAAATATAATGGCCATGTTGTCGGCCTCTCAGGATCGGGTTTATCAGGTTTCGGCTTTAGAAATATCCTGATCGTCTCGAACATTTTTGGCAATGCAAGAAGGGTAATCAGCAAAGAAAAACCGAAAATACCCTTGCTTATGAGGAAAATTACAAGAATGTATTGCAAAATCCAGACAAAAATAATCGCATATCTTGATGTTTTTTCACCCATGATTACCGGTATCGTAAAGACCCTTTTCTCCCGGTCCTTGTCAGATTTATCTATATGCTTGCCGAATATTACACTGGTTGGACCAATGGCGTATACGAGGCTCAGGTAAATCACATCCCAGTTCCAGATTCCACCGGAAGTAACATAAAAAGCGCCTCCCATCATTAGTGGTCCCCACACAAGGACCACAGTGGCTTCGCCAAGACCTATGTATTTTAATGGCCAGGTATAAAACACGAGGAAAATTATTCCACCGGTCATTAAGTAGAATGTAACAATATCCGTACGCAATACAAGAAATACTCCGCAGAGCAGAGCAAGCAGCAAAGTGATTGCAATATATCTGTAGAAAAGGCCTACCGACACATATCCTTTTTCTACTACCTGCGGGCCATAGAGAGTCCTGTAATAATTGTTACTATCTATACCTCTTTTGAAATCAATCAGATCATTTAGCAGATTATTCGCGGCATGCGCAAAAACGAGTCCGAAGAAGCAGACGATAAAATTGACTGCATTAAAACTGCCCGTATACTGAAAAGCCATCAGACCTCCGATTGAGCACGATAGCGCTGTCATTATGAAAACAGCAGAGCGTGAGGCAACGAGCCATCTCGAGATAGAATCAAGCGAGGCCCAGTCATCTTCTGAAACCTGTGGGATAACCTTTAAAGATTTAACCCAGAATGATATATCAGCCATAATTAATTTGAGTAAATTGATTAAACATCAGATGTTAACTTTCAGCACCAGTGTATTGATTGTCTTTGCCAGCCGTTCCGGCTCGTTCATGTCGAGCGGATCGGGCTAGCCTTCCATTATCATATCAAAACAATTGAGGTATGGCATTGTTTATTTGTCCTGAACCAGGGGATTTAAAAAGTCGAAATCCATTAACCACAATGGTCCTCCGCACATTAAACAAGAATATCAAGATTGATAACTTAATGTCAAAAGATTGAACCCGGACACTTTTATGTGATTACCCCCTTTCTTATTTCCCCCAAGGGGGAAAGGATGCCGAATATCTTCGCCAGACCCAGTGCCAATTCGGAGCAGACTCCTTCCCCCTGGGGGAAGGCTGGGAAGGGGGTTCTATTCCCCGTAAACCTGTATTGGAATCTGTTGAGCTTCGAAAAATCTTCTGGTTTCGGGGATGTTTTGGGTAAATCCCAGCATAAAGCCGCCGCCCGAGCCGCAGAGCTTCATAAAAAACAGATCGCTGTCCAAACCATAGTTTATAGCCGGAATTAGTTTCTCAGGGATCATTTCGCGAAAACAGTCGAGCTGCAGAATGGTGAGCTCTTTCATTGACTGGAAAAAAACATTACTGAAGGCTTGTCCGGTTAAAGTTTGTATACACTTGTTATTGACAGGAATATATTGTGTATTCAGTTTGTCTGAAAATGCTTTATCCGAATTATACATTTTTTTGAAATACCTTACCAGTGGCCTGGTACTTCTTTTCTCTGACGTATCAACCAGGAAAAGGCCTGATTTTGACAGAAGATCCTGATCAGGAAAGTTAACACATGCGAATTCTGCGACGTTTTTAAAGTAAACCGGTGTTTTGAAAAAACTTACCAGCGGATCAATACCCGAACTGACGCCATGATAAAAAGATTCAATAGCTGTGAGATTTATTCTCAGATCATCCAGGTCGGGTTGCTCCCTTGCTGCATCAGAGTATCTGCTGAATACGGCAGCTGCAAGCGCTCCTGAACTACCAAGTCCGGAACCTTTTGGGATGTTTGATTTAAAGAAGAGTCCATTATGAAGATCTCTTTCAAATGATAAAATGTCGAGTGTATATTTTGTAGATTTATTTATTCCCGTTTGCTTCAGATATCCAACAAGCTTTTTTAGCCCTGTATTTGAACTTTCAGCTTCCTTAATATCATATTTTCGGGAGACATCGGGGAACGACCAATCACCCGTATACTTGTGATATGGTACTGCCAGTGCAAGAGAACCATAAAGAACCGTATACTCGCCGAACAATAATATTTTTGAAGGGTACATTTTAATTGCCGGTTAAAGTATGCATTGGTTCCGGACCACTGCCTGTTTTATCATCGATCCACTTCCCATTCTCACAGTATTTTATCAATTCGCTGTTTATGAAAGCTAATAATCTGGTTCTGACCCTTGCCGGGTATAATAGATGAACATTCGGACCGGCATCAAGTGTAAAGCAAAATTCAAGACCTGTTTCTTTTCTGTAATCCACAATTCTGTTTATCACATGAAGGGTGCCGGGTTCCATAAGGATAAAATACGGATCAGAAGTCAGGAACATTGCATGAAGGTTTGCTGCCTCATATTCAACAATTTTACGAAAGCTCTCCTCATCTCCTTTCTTAAGGGCCTCAATCAGATTGACAGCATCCGATCTGCCTGTTCTCTCTTTTATCCGTCGATAAGGATTTGTTTCCATCAGCTTGTGTCCATCACTGCTGTGAATCTTTTTCTCTTTTGAGCTTATTACAAGTATTGCATCGTGATAATTATGAAATGTGTCGTGAATAATATCGTTGAGAGGAATGGCATATTGGTCTGATGAGCTTTTAATACCGGGAGTCTTTCCCCACAAAGTCCATCCGCCATATACTGATCTGCAGGCACTGCCGGAACCCAGACGGGCAATTGCCGATGCTTTCTGCAGGAATTTTCCAGGATCAGCATCCTCCGCTGACAATTCCTGGTTTATCGAGGATAGGCCAAGGGCTATTGAGCTGATTGCTGAAGCAGAAGAGGCAATACCGGCCGTATGGGGAAATGAATTGACTGAACTTATTTCAAGGCGGAGGTTTTTCAGTAGTGGCAATTCATCTGAAGCGACCTTAAGGTAACGGTCTAATCTGGATTCAAATAAGCTGTTTTCACTGCCGCCGAACCGAAAAGCAAATGAAGGGCCATCAGTTGAAGATTGTACCGAGTAATTTATTATTGTTTCTGTATAGCATGCTGATAATGATATGCTTAAGGAAGGATTACCCGGAAGCTGATCTCCTTTCTTCCCCCAGTATTTCACAAGCGCAATGTTCGAAGGGCTGCGCCAGGCGACGGTACCTGTTTTTGCCATTTTAATTTGCTTGTATTTTGTTCCTGATTATTTCATCAAATCTGAAAATGGTATTGAGTCCTCTGGATCGGAAGTATTGTCTTATCTCTGATTCTCTCATCTTACTTACTACCAATAAAAAATCACCGCCCCAGGCCCCGAGAGATTTTAATTCCCCTTCAAAGTCTTTAAAATACATCTCTTTTATCCTTTCCATTTTTAAAGTCTTAGATATGATTTTCTCATGTTCTGCAATATATCTCATGAATTCACCGGTGTCTGTTTCGGTGGCTATCTTCTCTGTCAGCCACGATATCGCGGGCACCAGATCGTTATTGTCCATGACAAGTTTAATATTTGCTGCAATACTTTTCTCAGTATTCTGTTTCCTGCCCGAGTAGAGAAAATAGACCGCATCTTTAAAGACGGGGTGAAATGGTGCCTGACTGACAGAGGGATTACCGTTTTCGATTTGAAAATAGATCGGGTTAACGGAACGTGAAGCTGCGATGTCATAACCTGATCCATTGGAAATCAGATTATTAAGTTCGAAAGCATCTGTTTCTGACCAGCTTGCCAGATTGCATACCAGGGTTGAACTCGTTCCCCAGCCCCAGTCACTGTTGAAATTAATATCGCACACAAACGAGAATGATTTTTGTCCATTGAATAATTCAGGTTTGGTACCTCTTATAAATCTAAGGAGCTTTTGTAGCAGGATGGCTTTTTCCTCATCGCCGGAATGTCTGATAAGCATCTTTTCAGTTTCAAATCCGGCGCTGAACCAAAGTTTTCCCGATTCATATGTTTTCCAGGTAATTCTTTGTTGTGAATCTTCAATACATTCAACTCTCATCTTCTGGCCGTACTTAAGCGGTAGTGCAAGAGCCATGGCCCCGATAAGGACATAATACTCGCCGGCAATTATCAGGCTCCCGTTTGAGCTGTAAGTTCCCTGTGCCTCACTTTTCATCCTCTTTCTCTTTTTCGTTTGAGGAAGTCAGATACAGCCTTAAACGAATATTGCCTGTCTCTGAAATAATCCATGGCGCCCATCATCTCTTCATCATTTGCCTTAAAGTGTGTAAGGATATTATTTAGGTGAAGTCTCATATGGCCTTTTTGTATGCCTTCGGTAACAAGTGAACGGATTGCTGAAAAATTGCAGGCCAGACCTGCTGCTGCCACTATCTGCATCAGCCCTTTTGCCGAAGGGTCCGTGAGAATCTGAAGAGCCAGTCTGGCCAGGGGATGAACAGATGTTGCACCTCCGATCGTTCCGACGGGAAGCGGCATTTTAAGTGAATATCTGAATTTATTATTTATTATTTCAATGTGAGTAAGTGCTTTGTAGGAGCCGTCCCTTGCAGCAAAGGCGTGCGCACAAGCTTCCACTGCCCTGAAATCGTTGCCTGTTGCCAGCAATACAGCATCAACACCATTGAAGATTCCCTTGTTATGAGTGACGGCTCTGGAAATGTCCTCATGTGCAATCTGTACTGCTTTTTCAAATTTACCGGCAAATTGTACCGGCGACAAATCACCGGAAATTTCTGAAAGGTCATTTACATCACATTCTACACTGCATTCGACAAGGCAATCAGGGGTATAATTCGACAGAACAGAGAGAATTATTTCGGGTTGTGAGTTGTCATCTGTATTTTTTTCCTTAAACCATTTCCGAAGTTCGGCTGCCATTGTTTCAAGGCATGAATTTATAAGGTTGGCTCCCATTGAATCGACTGTTTCAAACTCAGCATTTACTACATAATACCCGCCCTTTCCTGCACTTTTTGTGATTGAGATATCAGATATGCCACCACCTCTCGATTCCATATTTTCAATAAGAGGTTTTGCACTTTCAAGTAGCTTTAATTTAATATCCGGAAAATCAGATTCAGCATTCTTAATGTTGTTGTTTAAGCTGAAATAGATCTGTCCTGTTTTTTTTGTGCCAGTAACCAGGGCTTCAAATCCGCCTTTGTCTGACCAGAATTTTGCTGCAAACGATGCTGCTGCAACGACTGAGCTTTCTTCTGTCACCATAGGGATGATGAACAATTTATTATTAATTATGAAATTTGGCGCTACACTGAACGGAAGTATATAATCAGCAACATAATTCTCGCTGAGTTTTTCAATTATTTTGTCAGACTCTTCATTATTCAGATGAAAGGAAGTAAGCAGTTCAATCTGTTCCATATCGAGTGGAACATTATTTTTCAAAAATTCGACCCTTTCAGTTTTATTTAGTTTTGAAAATCCGGAAAACGATTGCATGGCGCTATTGATTGAAATCATTAAAAAAATCGTGGTGGCGTCTGGTCTTTGATTCTTAAGTAAGCTGATGAAATCTTCAGACCTTCGATCTGCGACTCAATAAACTCCTTCAGCTGTGTATAATCCGCTCTTGCATGTTTCAGAAATGCTGACGCCTGTCCATAGACAGCTTTAATTCCGCATTTCTGAATGAAGTAATAACCATCGAGGAAATTTTTCAGACCGCCTGAAACAATAATATATCTGCATTTGACTTCAATGGAGGGATCATTTAAGTTTTTATTGATCTCGTCGATTATCTGGTTTGCATCATTACCTATAAGGGTGAGCGGCTCAAGAAGGTCATGCCGGGCCGTGCTGCTTCTCTGCAATTCGACTTTTGCAAAATTAGTTCCCCCATATGCTGCAAGTTCTATCGCTTCGACCGGCAGTTTAAGAAGCTCTCTGATGCTCGCCGGGCCAAATCCCTGGCCGACTTCCTTGACAATAAGCCTTAAGTTTGTTTCGGATAAAAATGCCTTAATCGTATCGATTGGTGGCATCGTGAGCCTCTCACCTTCCGGCTGAAGCCATTCCTGTAACGGATTTACATGAATTATCAGGCCATCTGCCTTAAGATTGGTAACAAGTTCAACGATACGGCCGGTTTCTTTCCTTAGAAGATATTTCTCCACCTGACAAATACCAAGGTTGGCATAAAACGGATAATCATCTCCTATGATTCCTCTTAAATTGAAATCATCAAAATATCCTCCATCTTCGAGCAGTATTCTGCATGAACCAAGACCCATCCCCAGTCCAAACTCATTACATGCTCTTGCAAGATTCCGGTTTATTGCCAAAGAATATTCTGATCCGCCTGTCATGCTTGAGATCCAGATGGGGGCTTTCATCTTCTTGCCCGCAAAATCAAATGGTTCCTGATTATTTAGCGGATGAGGGCTTAGCAGAGGTTCATAATTAAATCTGTTATCATGGATTATAAGATCTGTCTGTGACTTGAGGGCAAGTTCTATATGGTCTTTCTTTCTTGTCATAACCCCAGGTGTCTTGCGATTACAATTTTTAAGATCTCCGAGGTACCTTCCCCGATCTGGAGTATTCTCTGATCGCGGTAAAATCGTTCAACATCATGGTCTTTCATTAAGCCATAGGCACCATGGATCTGGACTGCTTCGTTTGCGATGTCGCGGGCAATTT
The DNA here is from genome assembly GCA_963792925.1 of uncultured Bacteroidales bacterium. Taxonomy (GTDB): domain Bacteria; phylum Bacteroidota; class Bacteroidia; order Bacteroidales; family VadinHA17; genus LD21. Next base: position 663,631 of record CAWBYC010000008.1, read on the forward strand.
CCGAACAAAACAGTTTCGCTATGGCTGCCTCCTTCGAGAAAGGAAGGTTGGAGTCTTTCTGCCAGCAGGCCTTATATAAGGTATTACGGGCTACTTCCAGTTTCATTTCCATTTCAGCAAGCTTGAAAGAGATGGCCTGAAATTTCCCTATCGGCTGATTGAACTGATGTCTTTTTTTTGCATATCCGAGAGCCATTTCAAAAGCTCCCTGGGCTAGTCCCAAACCGATAGCTGCAATGGAGAGCCTGCCGGAGTCAATTGTTTCCAGCATTATATGTGCACCTTTGCCATTTTCACCCAGAAGATTAGCTTCAGGTACCCTGCAGTTCTTAAATGTAATACTTCCGGTATCGACAGCTCTCCAGATCATTTTATTCAATATCGGTTCCGGATTATAACCGGGGCTGTTGCGGTCAACCAGAATTACCGATAGTTCATTTCTGTTGTCCTTTGTCGCGGTAACAGACAGTACAGTGATTCCTGCTGAGCATTCAGATGCTGAGTTGGTTATGAATAATTTTGATCCGTTGATGATCCAGTGTCCATCTTTTAATTCAGCCATTGTCCTTATTCCTGAGATATCGGACCCGGCACCGGTTTCCGTTAATCCGAACGCCCATACGAAATCACCAGAAGTAAGTTTCCTGAGGTATTCTGACTTTTGCCGGCTTGTGCCATAATTGAAAATCGGGTCTATTCCCAGGGAGTTATGAGCAGCTACAGTGGCTGCCTGAGAACTGTCAACCCGGGCCAGTTCTTCAACTGCGATGATATAAGACAGGGTATCGAGATTCTGGCCGCCATACTCAACCGGGATTGTGATTCCAAAGAGCCCCATTTCACCTAGCCGCTTTGTTAATGCCCTTGAGAATGTTGCTGATTCGTCCAGTTCCCTTGCTACCGGTTTTATTTCCTCCTCGGCAAACTGTCTGACCTTTGACCTGAATTTTATATGTTTTTTCTTTATGAGTGGGTTTGTATTTATACTGTCGTCCATAAGTTCGTTTTAATGTTATAACTCCAAGTAATTTACTTCTTTGCGATAAAATCCCCAATCCTTTTCCTTGTTTCGTCAGACATCTTCATTCTAGTAATTACTTTGACAGATCTTCTTATATTTTCCTTATTAACAATGCTTCTGTTGAGCCTCCTGAACATGTATTTTGCCTCTGCTATGGCAGCAGGAGGAGCAAGGCAGATATTCCGGGCAATTTGATCAGCTTTCTTTTCCATCTCTTTCATATCATCACAGACATATTCTATAAAACCCTTGTTCATAGCATCTTCTGCCTTAAAAACATCGCCTGAGAAATACTGATATTTTATATCCGATACTTTCATCTTTGATATCATGTATGGCAGAATTACGGCTGGAACGAGCCCTAATTTCAGTTCGGGTATACGAAGATTTGTATTCCTCAGAGCAATCGTCAGATCGCCGGCACCGATGAAACCAAGGCCTCCTCCATAAACATTCCCATGTATAAGATTGATAACAACTTTATCTGATGACCAGATCATTTTGAAACAAGCTGCCATTTTTTTGCTGTCAGAGTAGCTCTTTTTGTATCGTGAACGACCTGGTTTTGCTATCTGGCTGAGATCAGCGCCGGCACAGAATGAATCTCCCCTTCCCCTGATTATGACAACTCTTATGTCATTTCTTGTATTAATCCATCTGAATAGATCCGTTATTTCAGTTAAGATCGAGGAATTGAGCGCATTAAGAACTTCGGGACGATTTAGCCAGACAGTTAGTATTTGATCATTGATTCCGGTCTCAATTTTTTTAAAATTCAGCATGATCTCCTTTTTACTACATACGGTAAACCCCTGTCTTTGGTTCAGGGAAAGGTTTGTTTAAAGACATGGAGATACCCATAGATAATACCTTGCGTGTATCAGCAGGATCAATAATGCCATCGTCCCATATTCTTGACGTACTGTACAATGCAGTACTTTCTTCTTCGAATTTCTTTATGATGCTTTGTTTTATGCCACCGGGATCACCGGAAAGATCTCCATTCCCGTTTCTCTTGTTTTGTTTTATTGTCAGCAGTACCTCCGACGCCTGTTCTCCTCCCATAACACCGATTCTTGCATTTGGCCACATAAACAGCAGCGCCGGTTGATATGCTCTTCCTGCCATGGCATAGTTCCCGGCTCCATACGAGCCTCCCACAATTATGGTGAATTTCGGGACGTTAGCCGTGGCGACAGCGTGGATCATTTTTGCACCTTCCTTGGCGATGCCATTGTGCTCATATTCTTTTCCAACCATGAATCCTGCAACATTTTGAAGGAAGACCAAAGGAATATTCCTGCTGCAGCATAGTTCAATAAAATGGGTGGCTTTTAAGGTAGATTCGGGGAACATAATGCCATTATTGGCGACAATCCCGATACTAAAACCTGTTATCCTGGCAAAGCCGGTTATAATGGATTTTCCGTATCCTGACTTGAATTCGTGGAAATAGCTGCCATCGACGAGCCTCGCAATGATTTCATAGGTGTTAACAGCTTTCCTTGGGTTCGGAGGAATCAATCCGTAAATTTCATCGGATGGATATAAAGGCTCTACTGATTCTATCCTGTCGACAGATTGTCTCTTGCTTCTGTTGAAAGTAGAGAAGATCCTTCTGCAGATAAATAATGCTTCCTCTTCATTTTCAGCAAGGTGATCTGCGACACCTGAAACAGTGGTATGTACAGTTGCGCCGCCAAGCTCTTCGGCTGTGACTACCTCACCGGTAGCTGCCTTAACAAGCGGAGGACCTGCAAGGAAAATTGTTCCCGTATTTCTCACTATTATGCTTTCATCACTCATACAGGGAATATATGCTCCCCCGGCTGTACACTGACCCATTACGACTGCGACCTGTGGAATCCTGCCGGCTGATAATTGCGCCTGATTGTAGAAAATCCTGCCGAAATGGTCACTATCGGGATAGACATTAGCCTGCTCAGGAAGGAAGATACCACCTGAATCGACCAGGTAAACAACCGGAAGATTGTTCTGCAGGGCAATTTCCTGGGCTCTTAGGTGTTTTCTGATCGTTTCATGCACATATGTGCCACCCTTAACAGTGGCATCGTTGGCAATTATAATCGTTTCAATACCGTTGATCATTCCAAGACCAGTGACTATTCCTGCACCCGGGAATTGGTTTTCATATTTATCATATGCAGCAAGAGGTGAAAACTCAAGAAACTGAGAATTTTCATCAATCAGGAATTGTATCCTTTCGCGGGGCAGCATTTTCCCCCTTTGCCTGTGTAGCTTTAAGATTTTCTCATCCCTGACATTCTGCGTTTTGCGGAGGATTTCACTTATATTTTTGTATAATGATTTATTATGCTTTGAATTGGAAATAAACTCTTCCGACCGGGTGTTTACGCCGGTCCTTAGGATAGCCATTGATGAGGGGTTGTAATTCAATTTAAACATTATGGTTGAACATCTCAAAACCTGAAATGTTCCAACCTAATTTTCATTTTGAACTCAGACTTTTTAAATATTAATTTTCTTTCAAGAGTTTTTCACGGATTTTAAATTCTTCGAGATCGATTAATGAAAAATATTTCCTGATAAGCTCTTCATTGCAATCTATATTATTATTCATTTTATTCAGATAATTTCGCTGGTGTTCCAATAACTCCAGGTAAATTCTCTGATAACTCTTCAGGTTATTTCCATTGGTACTGGTGATTTCCTCAAATTCCTTACTAAAAGAGTCAAGCTCGATTTTTAGTTTTTCGAACAAAAGGTTAACATGCTGATTAGCAAACCTTTCCTGTCCATATTTTTCTTCCAGAAATTGAAGAGATATCTGTGCAATTTTCTTCTGAATTATTATCTCCTGGTCGTGTTCAGGAATAGATCTGACATTGCTTTCCGGTTTTACTTTCCTGATAACCCAGGGAAGTGTTAGTCCCTGAAAAACAAGTGTTACAAGGATAACAATGAAGGTAATGAAAAGTATCAGGTTGCGATAAGGGAAAGGCTGTCCTTCTGTAATGAGTATCGGAATTGAGAGTGCTGCTGCAAGCGATACTACACCGCGCATTCCTGCCCAGCCTAAGACCAATGGAGCTCTCCATCCCGGTTTAGATTCGGCTACTTTAATGAAATTACTCATAAACCGTGTAAAAACAGAAGCTCCGAGAGTGCAAAGCAATCTTGTAATGATCAGCACCAGAGAGATTGCCAGGCCAAATTCAATGGCTTTTATCAGACTTATATCTCCAAGTTGTTTAATGATGGAAGGCAATTGGAGTCCAATGAGTAAAAACACAAAACCATTAAGTACAAAACTCAGGATTGTCCATACGTTTACTCCCTGGAGGCGGCTCTGATAAGTAAGTATTGCCTGTCTCTTGCCCGATAAGAAAAGGCCGCCGCTTACCACAGCCAATACGCCTGAGAAATGAAAGTATTCTGCTAAATAATACATGCAATAGGGAGTAACGATGGTCAAAACGATTTCTATACTGGTGGTAGTAGGCAACCATCGATGAATGGCATAGAATATCAATCCGACAAGAAGTCCTATGAGTATTCCCATTAAAACGACAAGAATAAAACTGGTGGTTGCCTGGCGGAATCCGAATTGCCCTGTCAGTACCGCGGCCAAAGCAAAACGAAAAATAATGAGGGATGAAGCATCGTTGAGCAGACTTTCACCTTCGGCGATGCTGACAAGTGATTTTGGTACTTTCAGCTGGCGCATAATTGTAGAGGATGAGATGGCATCAGGAGGTGAGATTATGCCTCCTAAGAGGAATCCAAGCGCCAGTGTGAAACCGGGAATAATCCAGGAGGATACAAAAGCGATTACACATGAGGTTAGAACCACAATTGGAAATGCAAAACTGATGATCACCCGTCTGAATTTCCAGAATTCTTTCCATGAGACCTGCCAGGCTGCTTCATACAGGAGAGGGGGAAGAAAAATAAAAAAAACGAGTTCGGGATCGATGGTTAAATTGGAAAACCTCGTTGTAAGGCTCAGGGCTAATCCGCCAATTACCAGTACAATAGGGTAAGCCAGCCGAAGTTTATTGGCAATCATCACCAAAATCAGAATGATCAGGATCAGGAGAATATATTCAATTATCAGGTTTTGCATGAAGCCAATCGTGTTGCAATGGTGTAAAGAAATCTAACAAATAAGATTTGCAACAGGTTCAATAGGGAGGCGTGAGGCGTCAGGTTCTACAAAAACCCGCGTTTATTCCAAATATTTGAATTTCCGGAGGAAGTCATCGGCTACTTTAAGTATTTCATCATCAAAGTACCGGGTGTACTTTGGATTGCCATCGCCGAGATAGTGTTTCCTTCCCTCGTACATATGTTGTTCGAAATAATTACCTTCTTTTTCCATTGCGCTCTGAAAATACTGTACTGTCCACTTTGGAACCTGTTCGTCATCGGTGCCATGAAATTCGATCATTGGAGGCAAACCTTTTTTTACGTGATGAAATGGTGAGATGCTCCAGATCTTAGTTCTCCGGTCTGCAAGAAGCATGTCGCACCAGCCCTCCACTGTGTTTACACATGACGAAAACAGCATAACCGCATTCGGGTGACAGCTTATGTTAAGGTTATCAGATTTTTCGTTGTAGTCGTCTATCATGGCTGTGCTTAAGGCCAGTTGTCCTCCTGCAGATTGACCCGATGCTATAATTTTGTTCTCGTCGATATGAAGTTTTAAGGCGTTTGCCCTTACCCACCGCATGGCAGATCTTGCGTCCATAACACATTCGATGGGGCTGATCGTTTTACTCGGGGTTACCCCGTTATCAATCGATAAACGATATTCTACCGAGAAAGTCACAATGCCCATCTTTGCATATCGTTCACAGGTTGTAAAAAACTCGTCGGGAGTACCATAAGCCCATCCGCCTCCATGGAAGAATACAATTGCTGTATTGTTCTTTTTCGCAAATGTCTGGTTGGTATAAAATATATCGATCTTCAGTTCAGAAGTGTCAATCGTCTTATAAGTTTTCTTAATGTGAGTAACTATGCTTTGGCTTTCTGCCTGTCCTCCGTCAATTGCCGCATTCGACAAACCGGAAAGGCAACACATACTTAAAATAAACAGGATCTTCATGATGCAGAGGATTAAAATTTATAAAAAAGCAGCTACCTGACAAATTCAGGAATTCAAAATTAATAACTTTATAAGCAAAGACGAGCGGATGACGTTGGATCTTTCCTTTTACATCAAAAAACTAAGTAACACACCGGCAGCTATAGCTGAACCAATCACTCCCGCGACATTCGGGGCCATTGCATGCATCAGCAGGTGATTTGACGGATCTTCTTTCAGACCCATTATCTGTGCAACCCTGGCGCTATCTGGAACCGCGGAAACACCTGCCGCTCCGATCAGAGGGTTTATCCTGTTTTCTTTGGAAAGAAATAAATTCATCAGTTTTGCAAATAAAACTCCTCCGGCAGTCGCCACCATAAATGAAGCGGCTCCAAGCCCGAAAATCAAAACTGATTGTGGAGTAAGAAAAACATCGGCTTGTGTAGAAGCACCGACTGTCAGTCCCAGGATCATTGTTACAATGTCTATTAATGAATTGCTTGCAGTATTAGCCAGACGTTTGGTCACGCCTGATTCCTTAAGCAAATTCCCGAAAAACAGCATGCCAAGCAAAGGCAGAGCGCTTGGAGTAATAAAACAAGTAAGTAAAAGACCAATAATCGGAAATGTGATTTTTTCGGTTCTCGAAACTGACCGGGGAGGTTTCATCCTTATGAGTCTTTCTTCCCTGGTTGTAAACAATCGCATAATCGGGGGTTGAATCACCGGGACAAGTGCCATGTATGAATATGCAGCTATTGCAATAGGTCCGATCAGATGAGAAGCCAGTTTTGCTGTAGTAAATATTGCTGTCGGACCGTCAGCGCCGCCAATAATACCAATAGATCCTGCTTCCTTGAGTGAAAACCCCAAAAACAATGCGCCAAATAGCGTAAGGAAAATTCCAACTTGTGCTGCGGCTCCCAGCAACATCAGTTTGGGATTGGAAATTAGTGTTGAGAAATCAGTCATTGCTCCTATTCCCAGAAAAATCAATGGCGGATAAATTCCCCGCATAACTCCATAGTAAAGGTAGTTAAGTACACTACCCTTCTCATAAATTCCTATCTGTAAATTTGCACCATGCAGGAAAGGGATATTCCCTATCAGTATTCCGATGCCTATCGGAACTAAAAGCAATGGCTCATATTCATATCTGATTGCGAGAAAAATGAAAAGCAATCCTACAGCTATCATTATGATATTGCCAACAGTAATATTTGCAAATCCGGTATATGAAAAGAATCTGGTGATGGCTTTTCCCGTTTCTATCGATTCAAAATGAGAAGACGGGGTCTCCTTTTCCTGTGCCACACTTACCGTATCATTTACCTTTGAAGTCTGAAATGCGTCACCTTTAACAAGAACAGAGTTCAATATTGCCAGAAAGCCTATTATTGAAATAACAGTAAGAAATTTCTTCATAATCCCTTTATTCAATTTCCATTAAAACATCATTCTGCAAAACAGAATCTCCCGGTTTTACTTTTACAGAACGCACAATACCATCTTTTTCAGCAAGCACATTGTTTTCCATTTTCATTGCTTCCAGTGTGAGAAGTTTCTGACCTAATTTCACCGGGTCACCATCGTTTATAAAAACTGAAATAATAGTACCGGGTAAAGGAGATTTCACTGCAGTGTTGGTAGTTTTTGTGATCGTCCTGGTAATTCTGGTTTCTTTTTTTGTAGGCGGAGGTACTTCTGCCCTTACCAGAATAGGCGTTTTTGGCACAACCACTTCCTTATGAAGTTCAACTTCATATTCAGTGCCGTTAACCTCAAGCCTCAGAATATTATCTTCTGCAGCTACAAGTTCAACATCAAATACATTTCCTCCGATAGTAAATTTGAATTTTTTCATAAACTGAAGTTGTCATTTCTTTAAAATATTCAGGCCATATATTTTTGAACTCCATGGTGAATATGACTTTGAAACTTTTCTGATTGTCATTACTCTGATTTCTTTATCATGGATATCATCGAGATACAGATAAATCGCTGCTGAAATAGCCGCACTCACCTGCGCAGGGATCCGATCATCTTTGATCCTGACAATCACAGTTTTCTTTAGTCCGGCTCTCAATAACCATCTAAAGAAACTTCCAATCCTGGGTATGTTGTTTAATATTATAACAAGAAGTGTCAGCGCCGCAAAAACTACAGTTATCCCGACAATTACAAGCGTGGAAGCAAAGGAGTAGATACTGGAAGATGCAAAAAGCATATTAGTAATTTTAAAGGTTTTTTACAGAGGAATATTACAATGTTTCTTCGGAGGATTGACATCTTTCTTGGTTGCCAGAGTCTGTAACGCTCTCACTATCCGGAATCTTGTATTCCTTGGTTCGATAATATCATCAATCAACCCATATTTTGCTGCTTCATAAGGATTTGCAAACATTTCCCTGTATTCTTCTTCTTTGCTGGCAATATATTTTACTCTTTCCCTGCCGTCCATTATTGAAGCAATCTTTTTCCCTTCCAGAATTTCAATAGCTCCTTTTGGTCCCATAACAGCAATTTCAGCTGATGGCCAGGCAAAATTTATATCACCTCTTAATTGTTTGCAGCTCATCACGTCATGAGCGCCGCCGTACGATTTACGCAATGTGATTGTAACTTTCGGGACAGTTGCTTCACCATACGCGAACATGAGTTTTGCACCATTGGTAATAATACCACCGTATTCCTGCTGACTTCCCGGAAGAAATCCGGGAACATCAACAAGGGTTACCAGGGGAACGTTGAAACAATCGCAGAACCTGACAAACCTTGCAGCCTTTTTAGAAGCATCTATATCAAGAACACCCGCCAGGAAATTTGGCTGATTGGCAACTATTCCAGTCGGCATGCCGTTAAATTTAGCAAAACCTACGACTATATTCTTGGCATAATGCCGGTGCATTTCAAGGAATTCCCTGTTATCGATAATGGAGTATATTACGTCTTTGACATCATAGGGTTGATTAGGACTCTCAGGGATGATATTATTAAGAATATCGTCAGACCTTTCAATAGGATCAGTATTCTCAGTTACAACGGGATCCTCGAGATTGTTCTGGGGCAGATACTCCAGAAGCTTTCTTATGAGGAGCAATCCTTCATTTTCGTCTTCTACCCGAAAATGAGCGACCCCCGATTTGGTTGAATGCACTGTTGCTCCTCCGAGATCTTCATCAGTGATATCTTCACCAGTTACTGTTTTGGTAACTTTCGGACCTGTAACAAACATATAACTGGTCTTCTCAGTCATAATAATTACATCGGTGAGGGCAGGAGAATATACGGCACCCCCTGCGCATGGTCCGAATACAGCAGAGATCTGGGGTATTACTCCCGAAGCCATGATATTTCTCTGAAATATTTCCGCATAAGCAGCAAGACTTCTTACCCCTTCCTGGATCCTTGCTCCGCCACTATCGTTTATTCCTATTAATGGAGCTCCCACCTTCATAGCCTGATCCATTATCTTGCAAATCTTATGAGCATGCGTTTCTGAAAGAGAACCTCCCATAACTGTAAAGTCCTGGGCAAAAACATAAACAACGCGTCCGTCAATTGTCCCATGTCCGGTTACAACTCCATCACCCAGATACTTTTCTTTGTCAAGACCAAAATCAGTACTCCGGTGAGTAATGAACATGTCATATTCTTCAAAACTACCTTCATCAAATAATATTTCGATACGCTCCCGGGCGGTAAATTTACCCTTGTTATGCTGTGACTCAATGCGCTTTTCACCTCCACCCTGCTTAGCTTGCCCGCGTAAATCTATTAGTTGTCTGATCTTATCCTGACTGCTCATAATGTTTAACTTTAATGGATCAACTCAAATTTAGGAGTTAGAATTCTCAAAAAACATGAGTTTTATCCATAAAAACACTCAATGCTGAATGGAACATTCCTTCAGGCAACACTGAACTTAAATTTGATAGAATTTTGAGTAGCGTACAGGATTACAATTCTGATATTTTATTTTTTCTGCTCTTTCAGAAATGATTGATACCAGAAGTAGCTTTGTTTTGGATAACGCTGCTGAGTTTTGAAATCTATATATGTGATACCAAATCGTCTTGAGTAACCCATAATCCATTCAAGATTATCAAACATACTCCATACGTAATAACCTTTTATTTTTACACCTTTCTGAATTGCTTCATTAACTGCTTTTATATGTTTTTGCAGATAAGCGGTTCGCAATGCATCATTTACTTTTCCATTTTCCAGTTTCTCATCCGTCTCGCCGTAGCCGGCACCGTTTTCTGTAATATATATCTCAGGGTTGTTATATTGATTTTTTAAACTTACCAGTCCATCAACAAATGCAGCAGGATTTACGAAACCATTGAACATCTCAGGCTTATCGGGATTTTTTCCATTCACGAGACCAAAAAAACCGGCTCCAGGCTTCTCGTGATACATATTTACACCATAATAATTTATGCCAAGAAAGTCAGTTTTGGCTGATTTTATGAGATCCATATCACCGGCTTGTATATCACCGTATTGTGATACTTTTAGACGTTCAACAAGTTCTGCAGGATAAGAGCCTTTGAAAACCGGATCCATAAACAGATTATTCCATACTTTTCTCACTAACTCCAAAGAAGTTTTTCCTGATTCTGTGGCAGTCGAATCAAGATCGCAAAGCATGAAATTATAGGTGATTCCGATCTTCCCTCCAAGCTTTTTCGTATGATACAGGTTTACTGCCTGAGCATGGGCAAGCATCAAGTGATGGATATGAGCGAAATGTTCAGATATATATTTTTCAGAAGCCGGAATTGAAGGCATCTGCCTGTTATTAATTGCATCAAAGAGCGTTTGCAGGAAAAACATTTCAATTGATGGTTCATTGAATGTCAGAAAGATTTTTACGCGGTCTCCGAATCGGTCAAAACAGATGTTGGCATACTCTGTAAACCAATTCACACACTCTCTGTTCATCCAACCACCTTTATCTGCGAGCGCGAGAGGCATGTCAAAATGATATAATGTAACCAGTGGATTAATACCATTTTTAAGGAGTGTATTGATGACAAAATTATAATAATCAATACCTGGCTCATTTACCTTCCCGGTACCTTCAGGCAAAATTCTCGACCATGAAATGGAAATACGGTAGGAATTGATTCCTAATTCTTTCATCAGCTTGACATCTTTCAGGAATTGAGTTCTGTCGTATTGGTTGATGGCGATATCGCCGTTTACATCCTGACCTGTAGCCATTTTGGCAAGACTATATGGGGGATTGAGATATTTGTCCCAGATATTCGGACCTCTTCCATCAGCTTTGGTTCCGCCTTCAACCTGGTAAGCTGCTGACGCGGCTCCCCAAAGAAAATCTTTTGGGAAACTGAGTTTTTCCTTTTTATTATTCTGGGCCTGTGAATCAGTGCTTATCATGAAAGTAAGAATGATCAATGAAAGAATAATTGATACTTTTTTCATAATTTTATTACTTAGACTTTTTAATAATAATTTTTTCCAATTCTGAGTCATTTCTCCGGTTAAAGACATTTACCATTTTCAAAATTAATAATAATTCCTTTATTACGTAAAAAATACGTAATATTGTTCGAACACTGTTTTAACAAACAAAAATTAAGATTTAAAAGAATTAGAACATGGCACTGTATCTTTATCGGAGATCAGCAACCGGGCAGTGCTGAGAAGTTCACTTATACTACAAAGAAATTTTGGCCTGATTCTCCATTAAAAGCTTCAGGTTTGCCTGGGCCGGTTCTGTTAATCAGCAAAGGAAATTAATTACCGGTATATTTATATCATAGAGAGCACTTCCAGCTAGCACCCTTTTTGGACGCTGGCATGATTGTAACTCCACCATAGGGAAGGTGACCATTTTGTCATTCGTGGATCTTTATTCAAAATAAACATGATCTGTGGTGAATCTTCGGTCATATGTTTAGAGAAGGATCCGGAATCAGCTCCATGGCTATGAAGCTTAGCGTCGCCTTTGAAATTTGTCAGTGTAGCTGCAGATATCAGGGCAATTGCTATAATCATTAAAAAAAAGTATAATTTTTTCATAGATATATTTCTTAAGTAAATACTTGCTCCTGTGTCGTGGAGAGTATAACAGATGAAAGCACGAATAAGTTAGTATTGTCGTGAAAATAGTGTGGCCAGAGCCAGGAAGAATAGCATGAAGATAACGCTGATCAAGCAGATTTACACAGATTTTAACTGCGAAATATGGCTGCATCTGTGTTATGCTTTTGATTAACTTTATGCTTAAATTTCCAAGTTACATTAGAGAAGCAGAAGTTATTGTTGTACAGTGAAAAACGCAATTGATCATGAAAAGCATTTCAAGGAAACAATTTTTAAAACAGACGGCTCTGGGCCTGGGGTCGGTGATGTTATTTTCAGGTTTTGATTTTCCACAGGCAAAAAATGATGGTGATTTTGTGATAGGAGAGACAGCTTTTGGAAAGGTAAAGGGTACCAGGGAAAGAGGGGTAAATATTTTTAAGGGAATTCCTTACGCCGGAAGCGTATCAGGGGATCATAGATTTTCCGTTCCTGCACCGCTGAAACCATGGAAAGGAGTGAGGGATGCTATTAAGCTCGGTACTCCCGCAATGCAAAGTCCTAAAACTGTCTATGGAATTGAAGAGCCTCTGCCGGGAGAGGATTGTCTGTTCCTGAATATCTGGACTCCTGCCAATGATAACAGAAAGCGTCCGGTGATGTTTTACAATCACGGAGGTGGTTTCAGTACAGGCTCAGGAGGAAGCGCCGGTCAGGATGGCGCCAATCTGGCAAGATATTTTGATGTTGTGGTTGTTCAGACAAATCACAGGTTGAACATTTTTGGATATCTCTATCTTGGCGATGTGGCAGGTGAGAAATACAAAACCTCGGGCAATAACGGATTATTGGACATTATTGGAGGGCTAAAATGGGTAAAGCAGAACATTGCGGAGTTTGGTGGTAATCCTGACAATGTTATGATGTGCGGGGAATCGGGTGGGGGAGCGAAAACTTCATGCCTCTACGGGATGCCGGCTGCTGCAGATTATTTTAATAAAGCTTCAATTGAAAGCGGTCCCGGGATAATGATGACTCCTGTTGAAACAGCCATTGAGACAACAAATCTACTTTTTAAGGAACTCAATATTTCACCAAAAGACTGGAGGAAAATTCTGGAGGTGCCTGCGGACAAGCTTTTTGCAATACAACCTCAACTGATGAAAGCGGCCGCAGCTGCCGGTTTACAACAGGCCGGATCTCGCCGCAACAGGGGAATCGGAGCATCAGGAATCGGAGAATTTTCGCCTGTGGTCGACGGGTTATCGCTACTTGCTGATCCCTTCATTCCCGGTGCACCCGAGATATCTAAGAATAAACCGCTTATGATAGGATGGAATGAGGATGAATATACATTCTTTGCCAATGCCTCAGGTGATGTTAGTGGCTGCCAGCTGCAGGATTTCGACGCATTGCATAAAAAGATGGAACAGGATTTCGGTAAGAGTACGGATAAAATTATAGAGACATACCGGACCTCGAGGCCGAACGCATCTCCATCTGCAATCTACGTTGAGATAATGTCACTGAATATTATGGGTCTGGGTTCAATTGAGATTGCCGAAAAGAAAGCAAAACAAAACAGGGCGCCGGTCTATTTATATAATTTTGGATTCAAATCGGGGCTTAAGGTTCCGAATACTGATTTTCCGATGGGAACAGCCCATGCTATGGATATTGGCTTCAAGTTTAATAATGTGCGTCCCGAAATGCCGGGTCAGTATCTGGCTGGCAACAGGCCTGAACGCTTTAAGGCCTCGTCTAATTTTGCAGGTCTATGGACCAGTTTCGCACGTACAGGTAACCCAGGTATTGAGAACCAGCCGGATTGGCCAGCCTATGATCTTGAAAAAAGAGCAACATACAGAATAGATACAGATTGTGAGGTTATATACGATCGTAATAAGTCAGAACGCGAATTGTGGGCTTCTCTAGGATATATCGGGGAATAATGTAGATGATAAAGATAATGGGAACTCAAAAATACTACACTCCGAAAGTTTTCAGATTATTGATTTTCCTTTCGCTTCTCCTTCTACTGAATTATTGTTCGGGTAACGAAAAACAAGCTGGCGATTACTTTTATCAACAGACTGCCGGTCTTGCACACATAGAGGGGAAGACCCAATACCTGGCTTCTCCATTTGTCACAGCCGGAGACAGGGTGTATATTATAGGTTTTCAGGATGGATCATTTCCTGACCTTGGCTGGCATATTAACGGGGAGATGGGTGGTATATGGGATCATCCGATCAAGCTTATGGACGGGTTCAGTGCAAATATCACCGTAACTAGCAGCGGTGATTCTTATTGTCTTAACAAGGCAGATAAGTTCATCAACTTTCCAATGGCGAACAGTCACCATTTTACATGGGAAAAAGAAAGTCTGGCTATCGAACGTCTTCAATTTGTTCCGGATGCAGTTGAAGGAGCCATTATAGAATTCAGAATTATCAATCGGGGAAAAGAAGACAAAGAGATTGTCTTTTCTTTCACAGGCATGACTGATCTGCGCCCAACATGGCTCGGAGAGAGAACGAACATGATCGACGCGCCCGACAGTGTTGCTTTTGTTGAAAAGCTTTCTGCAGTAATGGCAAAGGATAAAGACAATCCCTGGTATGTTGCATTCGGATCATCATTGAAGGCAGATAAATTTTCAGCAGAAGATAATTATTGCGTTACTGCGGCACGAAAAGGAATGGGAAGAAACGCAACATTATCATTTTCATTGAAAATAAAGCCAAACCAGCAAAAAGTAATTCCTTTTTTCATTGCAGGCTCATATCAGTCAGAATCAAAACTCTGGTCTGATTATCAAATATTAAAGACGGAGGGAGAATCTAAACTGACACAGAAAATTGAGCGCTACAAAGAAATTAACAAACGTTCACACCTCACCATTCCTGATAAAAATATAGAGCAGATGTATGAGTGGTTAAAGTACAATACGGATTGGCTTGTTCGCAACGTTCCGGAAATAGGGACCGGTCTTTCTGCAGGCTTGCCTGACTATCCATGGTGGTTTGGAGGAGATGCTTCTTACTCTTTACAGGGAGTTCTGGCAACTGGTGATCATGAGCTGGCAAAAAACACGATTAATTTGCTCGAAAAGATCTCGAAACAAACAAACGGGAATGGACGAATCATTCATGAAGTCTCCACTAACGGATCAGTTTATAATCCGGGCTTACTTAACGAAACTGCACAATTTATTACCCTTGTGAGAAATTATTTTGACTGGACAGGTGATAGAGAACTGATAACAGAAATATTTCCTGAAATTAAAAAGGGAATTAAGTGGTTGCAGGATAACGATACCGATGGTAACGGTTATCCCAATGGAAACGGGATGATGGAGATACCAGGCCTTGACAAAGAGATGATTGATGTTGCAGTTTATACTCAACAGGCATTTTCATCAGCAGCGGAATTAGCCAAAGCTTTGGGAGACAATCAATCGGCAATTGATTATCAGGAGTCAGCCGATGAGTTGAAAGTAAAGATTAATAAAGAATGGTGGAATGAAGCCGTCGGGTCGTTTGGCGATTTCAGGGGAACAGTGTCGGAAGCGACACCAATTCTGAGAGGCGCTATGATAAGAGCTGATACACTCAGAAAACCATGGGCTGTAGCAGAATTAAAGGCGACTGAAAAACAACTTGGTAAATATCCGGCTATTAAGCAGATACCCTTTGTAATATACCGCAACTGGGTGGTTAATACACCGCTTGAGACAGGAATTGCAGATCTCAAAAAAGGGCAGGTTGCACTTGAAACAGCCAAAAAATATGAAAATCCTTTTGGTGTGTATGTAACCGGTATTGACCGGACTGAGGAACCTGACAGTGTGGTCCTGAATTCGAGGAAAAAAACATTTTCGTACACCGGTGCAGTAATGACGATACCAACCGGGGTGCAGGCAGTAGCGGCTGCAAATTATGGCAAGCCGGAGGATGCACTGCGTTATATTAACAAGCTGTTGCTCTCATTCAGCTACGCTTTACCCGGATCGATGTACGAAGTTTCTCCTGACTTTGGAATGGTGGTACAGGCATGGAACTGTTATGGGGTGGACGTGCCGGTTATCGGACATTTTTTCGGCATCAGGCCGCAAGCTTATAAAAAATCGGTATTCATTTCACCGTCAATGCCTTTGTCCTGGAAAGAGGCCTCTATTGATAATGTCCGTATCGGCAATAATTCATTGAGCCTTGCCATAAGTCAGAAAGACGATCATAAAGAGTATTCTGTCAGACAAACACTGGCTGACTGGACAATTCTGGTTGATGTTAAAGATTCGAAAAGAGTGATTGTGAATGAAAAGGAAATAGCTCCTGAAACAATTTCCGGAAACACCATAAAGCTGACAGGGAATAACAATAAAGTCCTGATATATAACTGATAATATATAACAGAAATATATCCTGCGACTAATTTTTTCCTAAGTACAGTTTTAAAGTTTGTGCTGCGTCCGAATTTGTTTTAAAGCTGATAATTATCGGATAAGCTTCAACGCCGGGGAACGGGCACCAGTATTTTGCCAGATCAGTCCCGAGGGTAATTTTATAAGGGATGCTGCTGTTCAGGATTCTTAATGTCCATTCAGTCGCTGAAGATGCGTTTTTTATGATCACCGTGCTGTCATTCTTCAGGTAAAATGACGAACCTTTATCTTTTACTATTGGTTCTATAATTCTGAATTCCTGACTATTTCCTTCGACAGTTATTTCTTTTGTAAGGTATGAATCATAAAACCTGTTTATCAGACTGTATTTTACTCCTGATTTTTCCCCTTTGATGTTACTCAAAACACCCGAAGTTGTAACTCTAATGTTATCAGATTCCATAATGACATTCATATCTGCCTTGTCTTCAAAAATATTTGAATAGTAAGAACTTCCGGAATTAAATTCTATTCTCGGTGTCAATGGGAGCAGGTCCTTCTCATTAGGCATATGCAGGGGTTCAATTCTTTTATAAGATGAAGCCGAGGAAGATTGCATAAACCCATTTCTACCAAATCCTTCATACCAGAGATTTGTAATGCTTCCTCCACGGCAGACAGATTCGCGAGGATAACTGCCTATCTCACCATAACCTGAAACAGTTGCCATTATTTTACCGGTTCTGATAATTGCCACATTAATTTCGGGAAAGAACCGGTACCAATTCTTTTCCTGAGCGGGAAAGGGTTGAGTAACTTGTGTTTTTGAACCGTATTCAATTGCAAGGGCTACGCTTTGTGCTCTCGCAAACGTGGAGTAATTGCAAGGAGGTGAGCTTGTTTCATGATTTTCGGAATGAGGGCCATAAATAATCCAGCCGTCGCGGATGCAATTTTGATTTAAATATTCGAGGCATTTTAATCCGGCTGCATTGAATGAAGGGTCCATATCAGCGAGTAAAGCAAAACTGAAATATGCACCAGGTGCAGTTTTTGTGCCACTTTCATAGCTCCATTTGAAAGATCTCGTGCCCCAGGAATTATCAACTGATCCGTTTGGATAAACAAACAGGTAATGTGTTTTAAGCAAATCGGCAGCAATTTGTCTGATCCCCGGGTCATTGGTGAGAATACCATAAAGAGCAATATAACCTATACTTTGAGCAATATTATATCCTTCATCAACGCCCATTCCTTCACCCCATAATAAATTATGACTGTCAATCAGTTTTAAGGTATTTATATTCATCAATGAATCGGCTTTTACCAGCCAGCTTTTTTTTGGATTTTTTACAGAGTTATAAGTCATAATCAAAGTCGCTGCACCAGTTGGATTGTAGTTTACATTTGAGCCCATGGGGAAATTCATCACGATGAAATCAGCAGCCCGTTCCATCGAGTTATTCCAGTTTTCAATTTCGGCAGCGTTCAGATATGGTTTCAAAACAGGATATGCGCCTGCCATTGATATAAGTTGATCGGTTGTTGTTCCAAACCATCCTTTTTGTTCAGGATCGGGCCATATTTCGCTCCAGCCGCCAGCTTTTTTTCCTGATGATTCCTGAATTTTTATGAGCCAGTTACCAAGTCTGATTGCCGCATCGCGGTATCTGGTATCCCCTGTAAGTTTCCATGCTATTGTAAAAGGATATACAGCTTCTGCTGCCCGTGAGTGGATAGGGTGGTTATCGGGGTTTGATGAAGGACAAACCATGGCGCCGAAGTCTGGATCAGATGGGTCGTTTATCTGTGTATTGATAAGAGTATTGCAAAGAGTGAGCAATGTGGATGTATAAGGATCATCCTGTGCACAAAGGTTAAAGTAGAGGATTGTCAGTAAGAAGATAAAAGTGGACTTCAATTTCATGATTTCATTTTTAAATAAATATAATACAATTTCAGGAAGCCTTGCTACCAGGAAGTTTCCGGGAACATTCTTTTTCTGGAATTGTTAACACGGGATGGCAAGAATATTCATCACCGGCTCATCTGATGGACTTGGAAGCATGGCGGCTAAGCTGCTTGCAGATCAGGGTCATAAGGTTGTCCTGCATGGACGCAACATTGAGAGAGCAAGGCATGCGTTAGCAAAAGTACCGGAAGCAGAGAATGTTTTAACAGGGGATCTGTCGAGTATCGAAGAGACAAAGAAGCTGGCTGCGGATGTAAATGCAATGGGCGGCTTCGATGCGATAATCCATAATGCAGGAGTTTACCAGGTACCAAACAAGCTGATCTTTGCTGTAAACAGTCTGGCCCCGTACATTCTGACATGTTTGATCAGGAAGCCTGAACGGCTGATTTACCTGAGCTCTGGCATGCATTTGCAGGGTGATCCTGGTCTGCGGGATTTAGCAGACGATACAGGAAGGTTTAGTTATTCCGATTCCAAGTTTCATGATGTAATATTGGCCATGGCAGTTGCCAGAATCTTCCCCGACGTATATTCCAATGCAGTAAATCCGGGGTGGGTACCCACCAGGATGGGAGGCCGGGGTGCACCAGACGACCTCGAGAAAGGTGCGGAGACACAGGCATGGCTTGCTGTGAGCAGTGATAAGGAAGCAAAGGTAAGCGGTCGTTATTTTTATCATATGCGGGAAAAATATTTTCTGCCAGCTGCTGGTGATCCCGCGGTGCAGGAGGAATTCCTTGCTTTATGCGGGAAGATTAGCGGGGTTGTGTTTCCGAGGTCACCCCATTCCTACAAGTAAACTAATCTTTTATCACATTTTTTCCCCCACAATATTTGATTAATTATGTGCAAAAAGATAAGTATGAGTTGATAGAATATTTGTTATAATGATTGGAAGATCCCTCAACTCATCTCGTTTTCATATTAAATTCTGGCAGGTGCCTGAGATGGTATGCTTATTTTGATTAAATTTATTATCTAATTGATCGTGAAAATCAGTCATTCGGCATTGTAACGTACTATATATTAGAATGTTAATATGAAATTGCTCATGTGACTGACGGGGCATTGCTTTAAGAAGCCCTGACGATTTATACCTGTTAAGCCTGATTCAGTGCACAACAAATTTTTAAGATTCCGATTTAGCCGATTATCTCAGAAAAATCAATATAGTTAAGGTGGGGATATCAAGGGATGGACATTACAAAATCAATGGCTGATGTCGCTCTTCTGGTTTTTGCTGTTGGAGTTCTTATTGTCAGTGTAAATAAACACTGATGACATATGAATTTTATTTCAAAAATTATCTGAATCTGAAAATTTCGTTATAACTTTATTTCTCTTTCAAGGTGCTATTTTATTACTCGCTGTATGAAAAAAAAGATATTCTTAACCAGGATATTGCATCGTGATAAATGGAGGATATTGATCTCATTTAAGTATGATGCAATGCTGACCGGTATTGTCAGGCAGATCAAAGGCTGTTATTACAGTAATACACACAAGGGTTGGTATGTTGACGATAATCAGCAGAATCTTGATCTTATATTCCAACTGTTAAAGGAAGATGTTGAAATTGACTCCGCAGGGATTAGAAAAGATTTATCATTAAAATCTGAACCGGATGAAGTCAGGCATTCTGAAATTAAAAAAATGCCGGTGAATCAGAAAAGTTCTTATGACTTTAATCCATTGACTGCTCCCGTAAAAGGAACTAAACCTATCCATCACCCTGATATACTGACTGATGAAGTTGCATTGCCTAAAATAAATAAGCCTGATAAAATTCAACATATAGCTTCATCATTTGGAGACAGGATTCCTGAATCAACCACAGGAATGAATATTTACAGTCCCGTTGAATTTACAATGAATGAAGGGGAAGGAAAGCTTATTATCAGGTTTACTGGGAGATATGACAAAGAATGGATAAGGGAGTTAAAAAGTTATGGACGTGTAAGGTTTAATCCCTCCCGTCTTGAGTGGGTTTTAAGCTGGACGAGGATAAAAGTTGATTCATTATCTGATTATTTTGCTTCGCAGGGGGTTGCAGTGATTGTAAAGAAGTATGCAATAACGCCTGAGGTTAAGGCAGCAAGGGATGGTGCAGGCACAGATATTCGCAACAGAGAACTTTCAGAAGAAATATTAAAGGGAATTGAGAATACCTCGAGGTTTATGGAAGAAAAGAGGTATAGTGGCAGGTCAATTGAGGCTTACATGTCGCTGCTGGAATTATTTTTTAAATATTTTAAAGGGAAAGATCCTTTTAGTATTAGTGAAGAAGACATTTCCAATTTTTTTCATGACTATATAATTCATCATGGATACTCAGCCTCGTATCATAATCAGTTAATTTCGGCGATTAAAATGTTTTACCAGGTAAACGGATCTCGAGAAATTGATTCTTCGTCGCTTGTAAGGCCACGAAGAGGCCGGTCGCTGCCCAAAGTGTTTTCCAAGGAAGAGGTAAGGAGCATTTTGAATGCCAGCAGGAACATAAAGCACAGGCTTATTTTATGGATGATATATTCGTGTGGTTTGCGCCGGAGTGAATTAATTAATATAAGGCTTACAGATCTTGACCGGTCGCGGAGCATATTGAATATAAGGCAGGCGAAGGGGAAGATTGACAGATTTATACCTGTTTCGGAAAAGGTATGGGAGAAGGTTGATGAGTACAAGGTTGCTTATGAGCCTGAGGTATATCTATTTGAAGGGCAGGGAGGGGGCCGGTATTCATCGGAGAGTGTATACAGGGTATTTAAGGAAGCTCTGAGGCGGGCGGGTATAAAGAAAGATGTAGGTGTTCATTCTCTAAGGCACAGTTATGCCACTCATTTACATGAAAACGGAGTTGACATAAGGTACATACAGGAATTGCTGGGACACAAGAGCACCCGAACTACTGAGATTTACACTCATGTCAGCCGGAGGAATCTTGTTGCTGTAAGGAGTCCGATTGATGATCTGGATTTATAAAGATAATTCGGAGTCGCATGAATATTAATGGTATTATGAAATGCACAAAACCCATAAACATAACACTATCTCCCAAATTTTGTATTTTACACGCATAATTTCAAATGTAATAAGTGAGTTAAATGGCAATGCGAAAGAGACAGAGGGTGCGTAACTTAAATTTCTGCATATATGAGGCGATGGAATTTCATGATCGGGACAATGAGTTAGGGTCAAAATCGGGGTCGACAACTGGACGGATTGAATCGTGACAGAGAAACACATTTCGAAACAATGAAGGGTACGTGTAAATTAATGAAACTGAATTTTAATTGACACTGCCCTCTAACACGGACGATTTAACTAATTGCCTTCGCCAACCCGGACAGCTTTGTAGTCAACCTTAAAAGTCTACTAGAGAAAAATTTAATTCGTTTATAAAATACAGTATACCTCGACTGTTTTATCTCCCGGGACAGGGTCTATGTGGGTTGGCGGCCACCGCACGTGGTGTCATGGTTTTTGCTCCCGGGACAATTTCATCGTGACGCGTAACTTCACAGCCGTTAACTGGACGTGCAAAAACCACGCCACCGCGACACAGACGGCAACTAATTAAATCGCCGGGCCGTTATTAGTGCATATGTCCGCTCACCGACAAATAATAACTTAAGAACATAACTCTGAATTGATCAACATTATCCTAGACAATACTATCAAGCAATTTTTTTGACTAAATGCTGCAATTACATACTTATCTGGATACAATTTCAACATAAAAGCTATCATTTGAAGCTGAAGTACTAGATAAATTAGATTGCGATTACTCGACTAAAATTCAAATGACGACAAATCGATCAATCTGGAATCGATCATGAGACTTGTATCTCTCAAGATAATTTACATCGTGACTACAAATACTTTAACAATCATCTGGATGTAGCGACCAACCATCTGAACTAGGACTGTCAGCTTGACAAGTTATTCAGCTAAATAGGACTAATTACTAAATGGACCAATGAAAATTAATTAACACTGCCAATAACACGGACGATTTAATTAATTGTCTTCGGCAGCCCGGACTGCTTTGTAGGAACCCCTTAAAGTCTATGCTCGAAAATTTGCGCCGTTTATCAGCTTCACTGCACCGCGACAGTTTCGTCTCCCGGGACAAAGTCTACGTCGGGCTGCCGGCCACCGCACGTGGTGTCATGGTTTTTGCACCCGGGACAATTTCATCATGACGCGAAACTTCACTGCCGTCTACTGGACTTTGCAAAAACCACGCCACCGCGACGCGGACGCCAACTAATTAAATCGCCGGGCCGTTAAGCAATGTGGCATGCGAAAAGAGAAAGTTGCAATAATTAAATTTCTGCCAATTAGAGGCGATGAGAATTTAATCGTGACAATGAAATTCAGGGTCAAAATCGGGGTCGACAATCTAGACAATTGAATCGGAACAGAAACTTACATTTCGAAACAATGAGGAAGTACGTGTAAATTAAAGAACTGAATTTAATTAGCACTGCCCTCTAACACGGACGATTTAATTAATTGCTTCGGCAGCCCGGACAGCTTTGTAGTGAACCTTAAAAGTCTACTCGAAAAAATTTACTCCGTTTATAGATTACTGCTACCTCGACTGTTTTATCTCCCGGGACAAAGTCTATGTCGGGTTGCCGGCCACCGCACTGGTGCCATGGTTTTTGCTCCCGGGACAATTTCATCGTGACGCGAAACTTCACAGCCGTCTAACTGGACGTTGCAAAAACATGCCACCGCGACACGGACGCCAACTAATTAAATCGCCGGGCCGTTAGGTGTCAATGTACGTCGCCCTATCAGGTCTTACCAAGACAATTTCATCGTGACACTTAAATTCCGTCCATTTATCGGACTTTAGATCCTCAAAATAATCTTGACTTACCTCAAAAAGATTCAAATCCATAATTAATCGATGATTTGAATAGCAATACTGACCTGACGTTATTAAATCATATATAGACACTGACATAGAGCTTAATACATAGTTAGTTTATGGGACTGACGTGGCGAAAGCGTGTGGACAAGACATGACAAGTTTCTGCCATGACAAAAAAATTACTCAACACCTAACTCGGACGATTTAATTAATTGGCTTCGGCAGCCCGGACTGCTTTGTAGGAACCCTTAAAGTCTATGCTCGAAAAATTTGTGCCGTTTATCAGCTTCACTGCACCGCGACAGTTTCATCTCCCGGGACAAAGTCTACGTCGGGCTGCCGGCCACCGCGCTGGCGCCATATTTTTTGCTCGCACCGAGACAATTTCATCGTGACACGAAACTTCACTGCCATCTACCGGGACTGGTACCGTCTCGACAATTTCACCGTGACACGAAACTCTCTACCGTCTACCGGGACTGGCAAAAAATATGTCACCGCGACGCGGACGCCAACTAATTAAATCGCCGGGCCGTTATAGTGCATTCAGGGCTGCACCAAAGAAGAACGCTAACGGGGGAAATTTCTTACCTTTTAATAAAACTAGTCAATCATGAAAAGCTTTCAAAAACTCTCGATTCTATCGATGATTGTTATCCTGACTTTGTCTTGTGAAAAACATGAGTCTATTCAAGTCAATGATAATAATTTCTTGAAATCGCTATTAAAACAAGGAATAGACAAGAACGGCGATGGTAAAATAAGTGCCGAGGAGGCTGCTTCAGTGGTTTCACTTATACTTGATAATGATACAATAACAGATCTAACTGGCATTGAGGCTTTTATTAATCTGGACACATTAAATTGTCAAGATAATAAATTAACAGGATTGGATGTCTCAAATCTCTTAAAGTTAGTTTATTTAAACTGTTGGAATAATGGAATAACTTCATTAGAACTATCGAAAAATACGAAACTTAAATATCTGGCTTGTGGTTATAATCCATTAGGATCCCTTGATCTGTCAAATAATATAGATTTAACATCCTTATATTGTGAATACAATTCTCTTAATAGTCTAGACATTTCGAAAAACACAAAAATAACCGATATTGAGTGTGGATTAAACTTCCTCATCAGCATCGATCTTTCAAATAACGTTCTACTTGAGGTAATTCATTGTCAATATAATAAACTAACCTCATTGGATCTATCAAAAAATTTAAAACTTAAGAGATTATCATGCTCTGGAAACCTCCTTACTTCATTGGATTTATCTAACAATCCTGACCTTTTCAGTTTTGGATGTGATTATAACAATCTTACTTATCTAAATATATCACAGAATGCAAATCTAGTTTCAATTAATTGTTGTTATAATAACCTTATTACCATAGACGTATCTAAAAGTACCCCATTAAAATGGTTCTCATGTTATCATAATCAAATTGAATCTTTGAATCTTGCCACAAATGTAAATCTCATATCTCTCCTTTGCAATGACAATAAATTAGTTAATCTTGATATCTCAAAAAATAGACTAATTACTGCATTAAATATATCAGAAATGACCACACTTAGCAAGGTTTGTGTCTGGACAATTCCATATCCCCCTAATACAGTAATCGTAAACTCGCATGGAAGTCCTAATGTAAATTATTCAAACAGTTGCCTGTAAGTCAAGAGCACTCTTGAAAAGTCAATTACCGAGAAATACTCGTTAGTTCAACTTGATTAATAAGAACGCACTATAACTCGGACGATTTAATTAATTGTCTTCGGCAGCCCGGACTGCTTTGTAGGAACCCCTTAAAGTCTATGCTCGAAAATTTGCCCCGTTTATCAGCTTCACTGCACCGCGACAGTTTCGTCTCCCGGGACAAAGTCTACGTCGGGCTGCCGGCCATCGCACGTGGTGTCATGGTTTTTGCACCCGGGACAATTTCTTCATGACGCGTAACTTCACTGCCGTCTACTGGACTTTGCAAAAACCACGCCACCGCGACGCGGACGCCAACTAATTAAATCGCCGGGCCGTTAGGCAATAATATAAGCGACAAGCCATATGAAAGACTAAACAATTTAGCAATGATACTATCTTTTTGCAATTTCATTCAAACTGTTAATGAGATCAATACGTTTATTTTAACAAACGAGGTTCAATATGAATCATTGGATTAGGTTCATTAAAGAGCCATCGTATCAGAAATTTATATTATTAAAGAAACTGCAGATAGAGTAAATTAATCGGCTAACAGTCTAACAACCTTGGTCAAGGTACGCGAATGATAATGATAGAAAGAAGTATTCTAAACTTCTACTGTTTTCAAATCGTTCTTAGATAATGACTCTGAAGTAACCACTTTTACGCTCGACTGAAAGATAAGGTAAGAATCAGCTGACATTTTATCATAGGGATTGGAATTCAGTGTAGATTTTAGTCGTCGATCTAGATAACTTAAAGTAGATAGTATTGCACTGATCATCTTGTGATTGGTTAAAAATTTTAAGAGCTCTGGATGCAGATTTATCCAAAATTGACAGAGAAAATGAATCTGGCGAACAATATAATAGGGACGCATTATCTATATCAAATTGGTATAAGATGTGCAATTAAAAAAAGTTTCTGTACAGAAGACGATTCAAAAAGTTGGCGTGACATAATACTTTCTAAATAGGAGTCGAATTACTCAGATTAAGGATGAAAGTTAGATTCATCGATTCTGACAACTGGATCAAGATTGGTAATTCCAAAAGAAAAGATTTAAACTTATGGACATTATTAAGAAACTGATTTTAATTACCATGCCTAACTCGGACGATTTAATTAATTGCCTTCGGCAGCCCGGACAGCTTCATAGCAACCCTTAAAGTCTATGAGAGAAAATTTAAACCGTTTATAAAATTCAGTGCACCACGACTGTTTCGTCTCCCGGGACAAAGTCTACGTCGGGCTGCCGGCCACCGCGCTGGTGCCATGTTTTTTGCTCGCACCGAGACATTTCATCGTGACACGAAACTTCACTGCCATCTATCTGGACTTGGTACCGTTTCAACAATTTCACCGTGACCCTTAGCTCTCTGCCATCTACCGGGACTGGCAAAAAACACGTCACCGCGACGCAGACGGCAACTAATTAAATCGCCGGGCCGTTACAAGTAATAGTCGAGCACGCCCCTAAAGAACAAACCTCAGATCTCATGAACGATAGACAACATATCAAATAGCATAGCCTTGAAATCCGACAAAATCGAATTACCATCTAATTTCCCCGGATTGGCCAGGTCACATCGAATGATCATGATTGAGAGAAGCAAAGAAATTCAGTTCATGAAGCTGTCTGCACAGATACATCTTGACGATTTTAAAAATGATCGTGCCGATTTGCAGAGAAATGAACGAAGGGCAAAAAGACTCAAAGCATGACGAATCCTTCTTTCTGAAATATCGGAGCGAGACCAGCTCAATAAACTCGGACTTCAGTTATTAATCCTACGGGACTTAGTAGTTAACCCTGACTTTTAATTGCTACTACTTGTAACACGGACGATTTAATTAATTGTCTTCGGCAGCCCGGACTGCTTTGTAGGAACCCCTTAAAGTCTATGCTCGAAAATTTCTGCCGTTTATCAGCTTCACTGCACCGCGACAGTTTCGTCTCCCGGGACAAAGTCTACGTCGGGCTGCCGGCCACCGCTCTGGCGCCACATTTTTTGCTCGTCATCTAGACTGTTTCATCGTGACACGAAACTTCTCAGCCATCTACCGGGACTGGTGCCGTCTCGACAATTTCATCGTGACACGAAACTTTCTACCGTTTACCGGGACTGGCAAAAAATGTGTCACCGCGACGCGGACGCCAACTAATTAAATCGCCGGGCCGTTAGCATGCATATGAGCTGCACTAGCCATCAATCTAAAATTGACAACTACATAACTCAATAGATTAATTATCTATTATAACAATAGTACAATTATATCATGAATACAGGATATTTGACTACGATATGCATAACTTGTGATACAATCTATGCAATTAACTGTCAGTATTGAAATCTACTCAAGATGTTTACAATCAAGAATCAGATTGATCATGAATTGACAAATCTGATATTGTAAAAAGATGTGCATATTCAATCCGATACTACTAATGATTCAGATCAGAAAACTACTAGCATAGATTGAATAAATCTTTGAAGACATTCATTAGCCAAGTATTTAGTACAATAGAAATGATTATCGATATGAGCTATATCTTAAAGACTATTTAAGCAAAGATATTTATTTATGATAATCAGGATACTATGACAAATGTAAATCATGACTTACAAAATCAATTGGCTACTTTGAGATTGACATTGACAATTAGTTTGACAAAGACCATAAGACAAATAATACTTAAAACTAACTGAACAATTGAATAACCACTATAACTCGGACGATTTAATTAATTGGCTTCGGCAGCCCGGACTGCTTTAGTAGTAAGCCCTTAAAGTCTATGAGCGAAAAATTTCTGCCGTTTATTAGCTTCACTGCACCGCGACAGTTTCGTCTCCCGGGACAAAGTCTACGTCGGGCTGCCGGCCACCGCGCTGGCGCCATGTTTTTTGCTCGTCACCTAGACTATTTCATCGTGACACGAAACTTCACTGCCATCTATCGGGACTGGTGCCGTCTCGACAATTTCACCGTGACCCGAAACTCTCTGCCATCTACCGGGACTGGCAAAAAATGTGTCACCGCGACGCGGACGCCAACTAATTAAATCGCCGGGCCGTTAGGTAACATGCGATAAGAAAGCTATAAAATAATTGCTTAAATGAAGCTATGTAATTTCATGATCGAGACAATTAGTCATGGTCAAAATCAGATTCGGCAACTAGACGATTAATTGGAAAAACCTATTACGAAACAATGACAGTACTGTCAAATTAACAAACTGAATTTTAATTAGCACGCACTACCTAACTCGGACGATTTAATTAATTGTCTTCGGCAGCCCGGACTGCTTTGTAGGAACCCCTTAAAGTCTATGCGAGAAAATTTATGCCGTTTATCAGCTTCACTGCACCGCGACAGTTTCGTCTCCCGGGACAAAGTCTACGTCGGGCTGCCGGCCACCGCACGTGGTGTCATGGTTTTTGCTACCCGGGACAATTTCATCGTGACACGAAACTTCACTGCCGTCTAACTGGACTTGCAAAAACCACGCCACCGCGACGCGGACGCCAACTAATTAAATCGCCGGGCCGTTATTAGCAATGTCCTTAGCATAAGAATGTTACCTAGACAATTTCGCAATGACGCTTAAACTTTCTGCCATTTATAAAACCAGGTAGCTAGACAAATTAATCGTGACACGAAACTCACTGTCATCTATCTGGACTTGTACTCTCTAGACAATTTCATCGTGACACAAAACTTATCATCCCGGGACAGAAGAAGTTTCCAGCAAAAGCAAGTAAATGAACCTGAATTTAATTAACACTGCTAATAACACGGACGATTTAACTAATTGCCTTCGCCAACCCGGACAGCTTTGTAGTCAACCTTAAAAGTCTACTAGAGAAAAATTTAATTCGTTTATAAAATGCAGTATACCTCGACTGTTTTATCTCCCGGGACAGGGTCTATGTGGGTTGGCGGCCACCGCACGTGGTGTCATGGTTTTTGCACCCGGGACAATTTCATCGTGACGCGAAACTTCACAGCCGTTAACTGGACGTGCAAAAACCACGCCACCGCGACACAGACGGCAACTAATTAAATCGCCGGGCCGTTATTGGCAATAGTCCCGAGCCTAAGAATGTTACCTAGACAATTTCGCAATGACGCTTAAACTTTCTGCCATTTATCTAAAACCTAGGCATCAAAAAATCTTGACTTCGTCAAATAAGATTCCAGAATCAATATTATCGTAGATTTGAGTACAGTACTGACCTGACATTATTAATCATATACAGTGCACTGACATAAAACTTAATACATATCATCTACCCGGACTGACACGAAGATTACCGGCTAAAGCACTTGATAAATGGATCTGAAATTAATTAATACTGCTAAATAACACGGACGATTTAATTAATTGTCTTCGGCAGCCCGGACTGCTTTTAGTGAACCCCTTAAAGTCTATGCTCGAAAATTTGCCCCGTTTATCAGCTTCACTGCACCGCGACAGTTTCGTCTCCCGGGACAAAGTCTACGTCGGGCTGCCGGCCACCGCACTGGTGCCATGTTTTTTGCTCTCACCTGGACTATTTCATCATGACACGAAACTTCACTGCCATCTACTGGACTTGGTGCCATCTCGACAATTTCATCGTGACCCGAAACTCTCAGCCCTCTACCGGGACTGGCAAAAAACGTGTCACCGCGACGCAGACGCCAACTAATTAAATCGCCGGGCCGTTATAAGGCATTTGCTCCGACCCCGGTACCTAAAACCTTAAAAAATGAATCTCCGAATTGCCCACATTACTCTTCTTGTAGATGATTACGATAAAGCAATTGAATTCTTCACCAAAAAGCTCAATTTCATACTTATCGAGGACACGAAATTATCAGAGATAAAACGCTGGGTGCTTGTTAAGCCGCAAGGACCAGAAAATTGTTGTCTATTACTTGCCAAAGCTTCAAATGACGAACAAAAACGATCAATCGGGAATCAATCAGGTGGAAGAGTTTTCTTATTTCTTCAGACTGATAATTTCAATCGAGACTACCAAAATCTAATTGACAATGGGATTAGGATAGTCAGAGAACCAAAATCTGAGGACTACGGGACTGTTGCAGTATTTGAGGACATTTTCGGCAACCTGTGGGACTTGATTGAGCCTTCAATTACACCTAGACAAATAAATTGAAACGCCTTATAACTCGGACGATTTAA